>NZ_PYUC01000014.1:0-172743 GCF_003028655.1 Trinickia symbiotica | reverse complement strand
CTGCACCGCGACTTCGGGATTCGCTGCCAGTTCTTCCATCGTGTACACCTGTCCATTAAAGTTGTTAATGGGCACGATGCTCGCGTCAGAACTCCTGCGCTTCAAGGCGCCTTTGCCGGGTGCTTACGCTGTTCGGGCTCTTCTACCAAGGTGTTCCGGCATCCCTCAACTCGGCGCTTGGCGCGCTGCCCGACTCTGGCATTGATGCAACGTTCATCGCTCAAGTGATGAATGGTGTGTTGGCTCACTCACGGGCCTCGCTCGAACAGGTGCTCACCACGGCGATCGCAGCTAACGTCTTATCCGCTTCGTACGCCGCCGTTCAAGGCGATGAGCTGAACCGCATCGACGCATTGCGTACCCTGCAGGTAGCTAAGACGCCATACATCCGTGGCAAGACGCCTTTGGGTGATCTTCTTGCTGCTGGGAATGTGACGGACTCGGTTAAGACGGCGTTCGTAACCGCCTACGCGTCGAACGGCGGTCAGCTCGGTCCAACATGGAAGGCGCTTCGCACCGATAAGAGTCTGCCCGCAGACGAGCTCGCCACACTAGAAACGACGCTCAGCCTTGGCGAGCTGTTAACCGGGAATCTGCCGCTCGTCAAGGACACGTTGAACCGCCTATCGCAGAAGACGCTCGCTGGCGTGCAACAGTTAGCGCTCCTCGACGAGAATGACTGGATCGCGCGCATTACCGAGCTCGATCCGGATGCGACCAGCATCTCGCAGGTGCTGCCGGCCGACACCGCACAACAGCGAATCGCTCGATTCGCTAAGGCACTCACCGCGCGCTTTGCCCGCCGGTATCCATCCGTCGCATTCGCCGGTGGGTTGACCAAATCCGCTGCATCGTCATTCAAGGCGAAGCCAGAGCTGATCGAGTTTCTGACAGCAACAGCGAACTCGACTTTCAACATCAGGCATAGCAACATCGATCGATACATCGCAACCAACAAAGTAAGCGTCTCAGCCGACGCTCTTGGCTCGTTGAAAGCGGCGCAACGACTCTACCGAATTTCGCCGGATTACGCGTCGGTGGAGGCGTTGCACTCAGCTGGATACACATCGGCGCAAAGCGTATATTTCAAAGGCCGCAGACCATTCCTGGCCGAGATGACGCAGAGACTTGGGAGCGCCTCATTCGCAAAGATGGCCTACGCGCGCGCCCAGATGACTTACGCGACGGCGCTCATGGCGTTCGGCCGCTATAACTTACAGTTCAACGGTCTCGGCCCAGCATCGATGCAATCGGCTGTGCCCGATCCCAAGCTGCTTTCCGGCTTCCCGGATCTGCAGGCGCTGTTCGGGTCACTTGACTATTTTCAGTGCGACGACTGCCAGTCAGTCTACAGCCCGGCGGCCTATCTAGTCGATCTTCTGCAATACCTAAAAGGATTCAGCGGGAACGGCGGTGGTGTGAGTAACGCGCGCGATGCCTTGTTCCTGCGGCGACCTGATATTCAGTACCTCGCACTGAACTGCAACAACACGAACATCACACTGCCTTACATCGATCTGGTCAACGAGCTGCTCGAGGGAGCAATCACGCCACCGGCGACGCCGGTGACGCTTATCGAAACCATCGGCACATCTTCGGAGCGCCGTGCGCTACCCCAGCAGATATCGCAGATCGCGTACGATCTGACGGCGAAGACGGTATTCCCGATATCGCTACCGTTCGACCTCCCGTTCGCTCAGACGACCGCGTATGTTGCCGCGCTCGGAAGCACACGGGCCGCGATCCTGTCATTGTTCGCCGGCAGTCCCATTTCAGCTGTGCTCGCGCCGAGCATCGCTGCTGCTAGCCTTGGTATCAATCCGGCGATGCAGAAGGTTATCAATGGCACTGATATGCACCAGGCCTGGGAATGGTGGGGATTCGCTCAACATCCCGCCAACGTCATCGATCCTAAGACGCGCACGCCGTACGTCCCGAACCCTGTCGACTGGGTGGCGGCCCTCTCGAAAGTCCCGCTGCTGCTCAATCGTGCGGGTCTGTCGCTGCAGCAACTCTACCAGCTCCTTGAGACGATCTGGGTCACGCAATCGAGCGTGACGTTGAAGCTTGGTACGACGACAACAGGCGGCGTGCAGATTGTCGAGTCGGACACCGATGCAATGGCGTTCACTGGTCTCACGGCTGATGTCCTCAGCCGTGCGAACCGATTCCTCCGCCTTTGGAATGCTAGCGGGCTCCCAATGTGGGAACTAGACTGGGCGTTGGAAGCGGCTGCGGCCGGAAAGCTCGATGACAGTTTCATTGTGTTCCTCGAGGGCGCGATGAGCGTACAGAAACGGCTCAAGCTGGCGTTTCAGGAAGTACTCACGTTCTGGATGCCGCTCCAGACCCGTGATGTAATAAACCATCTCGGTGATGAAGATACGATTGTTCCGTCTACGTATAGCGAGGTCTTCCGCAATCCGGCCGTCCTAGCAAGCTGGAGCTCCATTTTCTCGCCGGTCGGTCAAAACAAGATTGCCGGCGCGTCGAATACATCGCCGATTTCGATTACGACCGCACTGCCGCACCGCTACAAGAAGGGCCAACGGGTGTCGATCGTCGGAGCGCTTGGTAATACTGCGGCCAATGGAACATTCACCATCACAGTCACGGGCCCGACGTCGTTCACCCTAGACGGGTCGGCGGGCAACGGGCCTTGGACAAGCGACGGCATCGCGACCGGTCTGCTTTCAGGAAACCCAATCTTCAACACGCCGCCGACAACGCCGACCGCGGAACAGAACGCAATCGCGAGCGCGCTGGCTTTGAGTGCTGACGACATTTCGGCGATCCTAGCGTTCACAGGCGCCTCGAAAACCCTATCGCTCGACACGCTCAACGTATTGCTGCGGTACCAGCGGCTGGCCAATGCCCTCGCGCTCGATATTCCTAGTCTTATATTGTGGGTCCAGCTCACCAAAGGAAAACCCTTCGGCGGAGCGCCAGCGGACACGCTCGAATTTTTGCGGCGTTTAGCAGTGCTTCAGGCCACCGGGATTGCTGTCCGCGATCTCGACTATCTGCTCCGAGCCCAATCCTCGAATCAGAGCTCACTGACATTTACATCCCTTCAAGGAACCACGGTACTGCAAGCAATCCGTGACGCGATCGCTAAGCTGCCGGGAGCCACGACGATTGCAATCACGGGTGCCTCGAACGCGACGCCCATCACGATCACGACGGCGAAGGCCCATGGCCTAAAGACGGGCACCCAACTGACGATCATCGGTGCGCTGGGCAACACGGCCGCAAACGGCACATTCACGATCACGGTCACGAACCCAACCTCGTTCACTTTGAATGGCTCCGTCGGAAGCGGAAATTGGACAAGCGGGGGCGTTATCAATGTCCCGACCTACGACGCGACGGCAATTCAGACGATCTTTATCACAACTCTTGCGGCGGCAACCGGAACAAGCGCGAATGTTGTCTCGCCGGTGCTTGCGCAAACGGGCGTTCTGCCGCTCGACTCCAAGACGATCGCGCTGCTCGTGGCTCAGACGCCTTCGGTCGACCCATCGCAGTTTCCGGCATTGATCCGGGCCTTCACGTCCATTGCCAAGTCGGCCGCGCTGTTCGCGGCGCTAAAGCCGACCGAAACGACATTCACGTTCGTGATCCAAAACGCTGCTGTATTCAATTGGCTTGATCCAAGTGAACTGCCGATCACGTCGCGGGACGATAGCCCCTACGACGAATTTGAGGCTCTCCTCCGTTTGCTCAAGCTCAATCAGCGGCAGCCAGCTCGCGCGCCTAAGATGGTCGACGTCCTCGGCAGTTGGCTTCCCCCAAATCCGCTGCCGCCAGATCTGGCAACGGCAATTGCTGGACCGTCGCTCAGTATCACGGCAGCATCTAATGCCTCGCCGATTGCGATCATCACGGCATCAGCCCACGGTCTGCAGACGGGTATCCAAGTGGTGATCTCACATGTGACCGGGAATACGGCTGCGAACGGAACATTCACCATCACTGTAACCGGCACATCCTCTTTCACGCTGAACGGCTCGGCGGGAAACGGTGCATGGGCTGGCGGTGGCGTTGCCAACGTGCCGGGCTTGGCAGTAGCGCTAAACGCCAGTGTTGGCGACGTCGCATCCATTGCGAACGCGCTTGGCGCCAAAAACCCAAGTTTGACCGCCGGCAGCCAACCCGGGTCGCTTGCCGATGTTGCCATGATCGCGGCAATCGCTGCTGCTCTGGACGTGGCGGCGCGCTACGGCATGAGTGGTCCGACGCTGGTTCAGTTGTCGTCAGATACGGCTACGGCCGACACTGCAGCAGCTGCAAGGGGAGCGCTGCAAGCGCAATACGCACAGAGCGCGTGGTTCGCCGCCATTCAGCCGGTTGAGGATGCGCTCCGCACGAGCCGTCGCGATGCGCTGGTTGCCTATCTGCTCGGTCCCGGAGCCGCGACGTCTGCGCCGCTCTTCCTGACGGCCGACGATATCTTCAACTACTACCTTATCGATCCGGAGATGTCGGCGTGCGCTCTCATGACTCGGCTACTCCAGGCCTCGCTGGCTATCCAGCAATTTGTACAGCAGTGCTTCCTGAATCTCTTTTTCTTCTCGAGCAATGTGACGATCGACATGTCGAATGCGGCGTGGAACGAGTGGTCGTGGAGGAAGCAGTACCGGCTGTGGCAGGCGAATCGGGAAGTATTTCTTTACCCTGAGAACTATGTGCTCCCTGAGCTGCGCAAAGACGCATCGTCGTTTTTTACGGATCTCAAGAACGACATGCAGCAGAGCAGCTACACAGCGGACACTGCTGAAGCAGCGACGGAGAACTATCTGCGAAAGCTGCTTGGAGTCGCCCGGCTGCATGTGGCCGCTCACTACAACGAGACCAAGGCGGATGGATCGACGGTGCTGCACGTTTTTGCGCGCACGAAGGCGGCGCCAGCGCAATGGTATTACCGCACGCGCACGTCACATACTTCAGGAACCGGCAGCTGGAGCGCATGGCAGTTGCTCAACCTCGATATTGCGTCGGACCATCTTATCCCCGTCATCTGGGATCGGCGGCTCCACCTGGTGTGGCCCATTTTCAAGCAGATATCCGAAAAACAGACCGATCAAACGGTACCGTCCAGCGGTGGTGGCGGTCGCTCTTCGGCCCCCAAAAAGTTCTGGGCGGTTCAGTTCGCGATGAGCGAGTTCAGCGCCGGGCAATGGCAGGCCAAGCGGACCATTGGCGAGAAGCTCTACTTCAATTCGGAGGATCCTCCAATCGCATTTTCTTTCCGGGCATCCGAGGACAGCTCGTTTAACCTGCAAATACAGGTCTACCTCGTCGTGATGCTGCAGGCAATCGATGTGGCGTTCGCCGTCGATGAAGCAATCGGTTCAGCGATGGATGGAGGGGCGCTGCGCGTGATTGATACATCAGGCATGTCGACGATCGTCGCCAAGGCGACGCTTCCCCTTCCGGAATCAAGGCTTACTGTGACGGAGGTGCCGGCGCTTCTTCCACGCCAGCAGTACATCGATCCTAGTCAAGAGCCGACGTACGCTTTCGTTGCGACCCAGACCATGTGGGGCAGCTTGGCCACCCCATTGCAATACGGTACGTCCGGTCAGGATTTGGTTTACGGTGACTACACGCAGAACACATCCGGGCAGGTCGTCCCATTGAATGTCCTATGGCTCAACGGCTACAAAGCGCCGGCCACGAGCGTCGAGCTCTTAGGAACGATCGCTGACCCTCGCATCATAATCCCGGTACAGGAGCCAGTGTTTGACTCCGCGGATCCCTTCTTCGTCGCCGATCGCACTCGGACCTACCTCGTCGTGCCCGAGTACTTCACGGTTTCGAGCTCGCCCCAGGAGCTGTTCAGTCTCAATTACGTGGGCCAGTGGCAGACGCGCTACGTCTTTGAAACTTTCTATCATCCCTATGCGAGGACATTCCTGCGCGAGCTGGAGATTGGCGGCATCTCCCAACTGATGTCCCGCAACCTTCAGTTGAACCCACAGGCCGTGCGAGGCTGGGCGCCCAGTTTCGATTTCAATGCGCTCTATAAGCCGCAACCGCCGGTCGCGGCGCCGTACCCGGGCACGTCTGGCGCACCCGACCCCGGCGAGACGTCGCTTGACTTCGCACCGGGATCCTCCGGTGCGTATTCGCTCTACAACTGGGAGGTCTTCTACCATATCCCAATGTTCATGGCGTCGCTGCTCCTGCGGAACCGGCAGTTCAAGGATGCGCTGACATGGCTGGAGTACATCTTTAACCCCACCGACAACAGCGGGGGACCGTCGCCACAGCGTTTCTGGCAGATGGCGCCCTTCAACGCCATGAATTCCGCGGACTGGATCAGCCAGCAGATCCAGACGCTACTTTCGAAGCTAGCTGCCGACTCGCAGCAAGGCATCAGTGATCCCGCAACCACGGCTGCGATCCAGAACTGGATACAAGATCCCTTCGATCCGCATGCCATTGCCAGCCTGCGCATTTCGGCCTACGGCAAGGCCACAGTGATGAGGATGCTCGACGTATTGTTGGGTTGGGGCGACTGGTATTACGGAGGCACGCAGTACACCGTGGAAAACGTGAGTCAGGCCGAGCAGCTTTACATCGTCGCGGATATGATTCTTGGTCCCAAGCCTGACGCGGTGCGGGCGCCGAACAGCCAGTCGAACTCAGAGCCGGTTACGTACGCCGCGCTCAAGGACATCGACGCGTTCTCTAACGTGCTCGTGCCAGTCGAGAATCTCGTGGTTGCACCGGAACCGCCATCGGCGATTGTGCAGGGCACCGCCGACACGGCATCACCCCCACAGTTTCCCGCCTTGGGGAACACGCTGCTTTTCTGCATTCCACCAAACGAACAGCTTCTCGCTTACTGGGAAAAGGTCGCGACGCGTCTCTATAACATTCGCCATTGTTTGAACATTCGCGGTGTCGCGCAGCCGCCGGCCTTGTACGCACCTCCGCTCAATCCGCTCCAACTGATCGAAGCGGCGCAAGGAGGAGAGGGAGTCTCCGGCGCGACCCAGGCGGCACCAATCTACCGCTTTTCAACATACTTGCAAAAAGCGATCGAGCTGACGAATGACGTTCGCAACTATGGCGCTCTGATCCTGTCGGCGCTAGAGAAACAGGACGCTGAGACGCTGGAGACCCTGCGTGCAAACCAGGAGCTCGACATCCAGACGCGAATGCTCGACGTCAAGAACCTCCAAGCAACCGAGGCTCAAGATCAAATTTCGGCGCTTCAGAACCAGCAAGCAGTGGTACAGATCCGCTATAAGTTCTACTCGAGCATCGCGTTCATGAATGGCTACGAGACGGCAGCGATCGCCTTGCAGGGATATGCGCTCATTGCCAACGGCTTAGGGGTAATCCTCGACATGGCATCAGGGGAAGCGCATCTCATCCCGAGCTTTTCGATTGGCATCGCCGGCTTCGGCGGCAGCCCGAACGTCTCCATGAGTTTCGGTGGCGAGAATATCGCGGGTGCAGTTGCTTCACAGGCCGGCGTTGCCCGGGGGATCGGCGGCCTCCTGTCACAGGCGGGAATGATCGCCAGCACGATGGGCAGCTATCAACGTCGCATGGACGACTGGAACTTGCAAGCGCAGCTGGCCTCAGCGGAATTGACGCAGCTCGGCAGTCAAATTGCAGCAGCGACTGATCGCCTCGACATCGCAAACAAGGAAATTTCGATTCAGAACGCGCAGATCTCCAACGCCCAGGCGTTGAGCGACTTCCTCACGAACAAATATACAAACGCGCAACTGTACAACTGGATGATCAGTCAGCTCACCACAGTCTACGCGCAGGCCTACCAACTCGCGTTCTCACTTGCGCTGCAGGCAGAGAACGCGTTCCAGTATGAGCTGGGCAACCATGATAGCTTCATCGAGTTCGGCTATTGGAACAGCCAGCACAGCGGACTCACGGCGGGAGACAGCCTCCTGTTTGACCTGCGTCGCATGGAGTCGCAGTATCTTGCGGAAAATAGCCGAGAGCTTGAGCTGACGAAAAACATATCGCTGGCAATCACGAACCCAACCGCGCTCGTGATGCTTCGAGAAACCGGCTCCTGTCAGATCACACTCGACGAAGCAGCGTTCGAGTACGATCATCCGGGCCAGTACTTCCGACGGTTTCGCGCGGTGGCGCTAACTATTCCGTGCGTGACCGGGCCGTACACCGGCGTAAATGCCACGCTGAGCCTTACGAGCGCTATGGTCCGGACAAAGCCGCCCGACGCCTCATACAAATCGCAGAAAGCGACCACCGCGCCGAACGACCCGTCGGTGATCGTTTCACCCATAGGACCAGAAGGCACGGTAGTCATTGCGACCAGCAGCGGTCAGAACGATCCCGGCCTCTTTGAGGACAATTTGAATGAGGAGCGCTGGCGGCCATTCGAAGGGCAAGGCGTCATCAGCACCTTCAATCTTGTGCTTGATCCTCGCGATAACAACTTCGACTTCGCGACGATTACCGACGTCGTTATTCACATCCGGTTTTCGGCTCGCGGAGGAGGCGATCTGACTGCCGCTCAGAACGTCCGTGCTGCGTTGAAGCCGCAGACTGCACGATCGATCCTCATCAGCACGAGAAGCACCTTCGGCGACGCCTTCTACACCTTCTTCAATCCCCTTGACACCACCGCCACGCAGGAATTGCTGACCCTGCCAATGACGGCCGCGGTCTTCCCGTTCTCCAATCTCGGCAGCGTAAAAATCGACGCGATCACGTTCTATGTCGTTCTCTCGGTTCCGGCGGCAGGCAACACCATCGCTGCCAATTTTGGTCCGTCCGGCGGAACGTCTTCCGCGCTGTCTCTGGCGCCAGCACCGGGACAGACGTCTACCGGCGATGCGATTGCTGCACTCACGGCGACCGCGACGCTCGCGCCTTCGCTCGCGGCTCCGCAGACGTTGGTGCTGACCGTGCCAGCCGCGAGCGTGTCGCCGGGACTAGCGATCACGGTCGCTGGACAGACGCGACTCGACCCATCAAAGATTGAGGACATTCTGTTGGTAGCAAATTACTCGATAGGCTAAGTCATGCTGACTGAGAATGACATCATGCGAATCTCGCGACGCGTCGCAGACGCGTATGCGCCGCTCGTCGTCGGGACCTTCGGGTCCTATGCGATCGGATCTGCCAGTGAGCTAAGCGACCTTGATCTCTTTCTAATCCTCAACGGCTGTGAGCGTTCGGATGCCCGGGTGCGAGCCGCGAGGCGGCTTCTATTTGATGTGTTGCACCCGTTGGACATCCACGTCTTCACACCAGAGGAATTTGAGGAGTCGGCCTATGAGGAGTTATCTTTCACATGGGTAATCGCAAGACAAGCGCGCCTATATCACTGGACTGATGCCGCGGTCCAGCAAGTACCATCCCTCTTGCCTCGCGCCGCGCTGCGACAGGAGGTGGCACGGGCGCTAATCTGAATAGCCGTTCGTGAGATACGATCGGCTCAGTAAACAGGAGCAAGAAGTTTGGGAGCGGCTTCTCCAACGTTCGCGTCGATGCTTTGGCGCTCGCAATCCGGTGCGCCGCCCGTGGCGTTCAGTCGCGCCTTTCGTGCATTCGCGAGCTGCGTTCCCGCTTCGCTTTCGAACTGCTTCTCCTCGGGAGACAAGCAGCCCTTCGACTCTAGAATCGAACCAGCCAGCTGGTCATTGCTGCACATGGGATCGTCGACGTGCGCATCTTTCAAGGCATTGACCATCGAGTTCAGAAGCGAATGTCGCGGCTTGAGCCCACTCCCAATCGTCAAATTTGCCTTGTTCTCAAAGTAATCTGCGCGCCGCACCTGCGGCGAGTCTGCAAGAAGGACCGCATCGAAAGCATCTGTCGCATCTGGCTCGTCGCCCAGTTTCATAAACACTTTCGCAAGATTCACATATGCTTCCGAGTACGTTGGATTGATTTCCGTTGCGATCATTAAATAACTGGATGCAAGGTCGAGGTACCGTTTCCGTCCGTGCCGGTCAACACCGTCTGCTTCCGTGGCCAGAATGAGTGCTTGTCTGCCCGCCGCGTTATTTGCGAAATCGGACCTCGGTCGGTAGCTCAGAGCCTGTTGGAATGCTTGTAGAGCCTGTTTGTCGCATCCCTGCTCGCTGAGTCCTATCCCCCAATTGTAATACGCCCAGAATAATGTTCTGTCTTGGCGGACCGCCAATAGAGATTTCGTTACTTCGCCAGCATAATTGTGTTGATCTTCATCGATCTTTGAAAGAGCAAGCCAGCTCCATTTATGGTAACGGACATACGCATCGTCCTTTAAAACTTCGTGGAAAGCACTCGTCGTCTCCTCGTAACCGCATTTGCTTGACTTGTAACACTCTTTTCTGTCGCGTGTCGCAAGAGCGGAAGCATAGATGAATTTATTGTGTTTTTTCATAACAACAAGGGCTGCAGCCGAAAGTGCGCCGAGCGGTGTTTCCACCGCGGGAGTCGTTTCGTCGTCCACATCCGAGGAAGGGTCCGTGATATAGACATGTACCTTGTAGCCCGTCTTGTCCTTTATCAACGAGCTGCGGATAGTCACGTCGCCAAAGTGAATCGACTGCTTTGTATATTGGATTATGCTCTGCAGCGAAATGCCCGTGCCCGGCACGTCGACCACCGGCTCCGGCTCGTCAGCCTGCACCTGGTCTTTGATGTCGCCTGGCATCGTCTCGCGTGCGTCGCTGACAACCTGTTGGAGCTTGGTGACCAATGCCCTTTGCGCCGCAACGTCGGTTAGGCCGATATCGACGAGCTCCTTTGGGACAAAAATCGGCTCAACCAATGTGCGAGCCTTCATGTTCATCGCGACGACGAAAAGTGACCAAATCAACAAGATCGGGATAACCGCTTTAGTGACATTGCCGAGCAAAACGACGAATCGGCTCTCCTTCGGCTCCGGCGTCCCAACTTTGGCAGGAGTACGATAGCAAGAAAACCAAGACAGCCGGCGACGACTACAGTTTCTACGCATCATGCGACTCAATCCGCCACACGAATGTGCACTGCAATGAAGCGTTCGACTAATCACACTCGAAGCAAATTGGTTAGCTTTGCTAGCGCCTTGCTTTTCGAGCCCCGGAAAGCCACTGCATTAGAGCATGTCAGCCTCAAGGATAGGTCGCCAGTATCGATTTATCGGACATTCTTGCATCGTGACATACCGGTGAACTACCTGCGAACTCGATCGATTCCAACAGGTGCGCGTACCTCGGCGCCGCTGCCTGCGCGATGTTGACCTGCCACCTTCGGTAGGGCCGACCGGCTTCTAGCAAAGTCCTTTCAAACCAATTCCTGGAAAGCGGTAGGAGCATCCGCAGTTGACCCAGTAGAACTCTCCGACGATGAGGCTATCTGTTGCGACCATGTTCCCTCCGATGTGCGATTGACTCTTGGTCAGCATACTTAAGTCGCGGCGCCAGCCTCGTTTGGTGTTCAGAACCGCGTCGTGTAAGGTGCTCGCGATTGTTCCAGGCGGACTACTGATTTTCGGCGGTGCGCATTACAATGTTGGAAGGGGACAGCGGTGAAGGAAGCAGAGTTCGAAGTGAACTAAACACGGCATTTACGTGAGTCTCGGCCGGAACTGGGAGGCGATTTTAAACAACGACGGCAGAAGCTCTACGCGCGTCGGAAGACTTGGCGATGCGGCGATTTACTTGGCTCTCATGTGGTCTCCAAACTCCGAGGCAGATGCAACCTTGTTTTTGTCCGTCGCTGCTCTCGCAATGGATCTATATCAGTATCAAGCTTGAGGCGGAGAGAGTAAAGGAAGCATTCGGCACATCGTGAGCCATCACGCATCATCCGCATGTCATTCATCTGTGCATTCGCGAAATCGTTCGTGTTCGATGCTCGCGGCATTTTGATTTAAAAACGCCTGGCGCGTGCGCCGGAAAAACTGCTCTTAGGTGACTGAAACGGCTCAGTGCTGCCGTGGCGGAAAAGGGGACTGGTGGGATCATGGGCAGGTTGTGTGGGGCAAGCACGTAGTCGACGCTGCCACATTAGCTGTTGCGCGCCCTGTTCGGCGCGGGTATGGCATGCGCGGTTGTTGATCGACGGGAAATCCTGCAGGAAGCCTGAAAAGCGCTTAGGGCGATTACGTCAGATATCGTCGGGCGAGCATGCCGATGCGACCTGCGTCGCAATGCTCCTTGCTCGCTGAAAACCTGCCTTCTGTAAAGCGAAAGGCTGTCGGCTCGGAGGACACGAATGGCGCATTTCACTGCGGATCCTGACTCCTACCACCCGATCATATACATCCGTGGTTTCGCGATGAATCAATCGGATATCGATGAAACGACAGCCGATCCGTTTTGCGGCTTCAACGTCGGGTCAACGGTCTTTCGGGCGCGGCCGCTTCCAACACCTCCCGCGCGATTTGTGTTCGAATCGCCGCTCATGCGGCTCATCTCCGATCATCACTACGCGAACGTCATCACGCAGGGTACTGACCTGGCCACCGCTGGCTACAACACGCAGATTCCCCGGCGCTCCATTGTCGTTCACCACTACTACGATCAGGCTTCGGCGCTGCTCGGCGACGGCCAGACCCCTCCCATCACGAAGTTCGCGGAAGACCTTGCGGTTTTGATCGAGCACATGCAAGGCCTCATCGAAATCGGACCCAACGGATACGCGACGCGGGACGACTTCAGGTGCTATCTCGTCGCCCATTCCATGGGCGGTCTCGTTGCCCGCACCTTTCTGCAGAATCGTGCGGTCGACCCGAAAAGCCTATATAAGAAGGTGCTGAAGCTATTCACCTATGCGACTCCGCACAACGGGATCGACATACTGGGGACAAACGTTCCTTCCTTCCTAACTCCACATGAGATCGACACGTTTAACCGCGACAGGATGTCCAAGTACCTCGATCTCGTTCAGCGGTACCTAGCGACAAGATCCGTTGCATGGATGCCGGAGGGATGCCTTGCCGCAAGGAGGATCTTCACACTAATTGGGACCAACCGGCAGGACTACGAGGTCGCGTTCGGTCTGTCGAGGACGTTTGTCGGCAAAGGCAGCGACGGGCTGGTCAAGATACAGAACGCCGATCTCGCCGGCTTCGATAACTCGGGCACTGTTGAGCCGTGCGCCAAGGCCTTTGCCTTCCGCAGCCATTCCGGCTTTTTTGGCATCGTGAACAGCGAGGAGGGCTACCAGAACCTTCAGCGCTTTCTCTTCGGCAACTATCGAGTGGACGTCTGGCTCGACGTGAACGACGTGACGTTGCCGCCGGGCTGCCTTGCCGATGCCGACGCGCTGAACAGGTTGGATGCCGCATACCCCGTCGAGGTACTTGTCTCACTGCGCAACAAGTCATGGTATCTCACGCGCCGTGTCGCCGTGGAAGACTCCGCAGCCGTCTTCGAGCACAAAGAATTGCGTCTGCCCGGCAGACCAAAGCCTGCAGTATCTAAGCTGCTGTCCACCGTGTTCATGGCGGACTGGGGCAAGAAAAATCCAAGCGATCCGACGGTTGCGTATCGCCTCGCGCTCAACGTCCTGATGCCTGATTTTCAGGTCAATGGGGCTGACGCCTCGGACGGCCAATATGAAGGCAGTAAGATTTTCAGTGGCGCCGCGATCATCGAGCTCACAACCGACGTTTCGCCATGGACCGCGAGATACTGGTGGGAAAGTGATTCTCCAGGATCAACCGCGCCACCTGTGCAGCGCAACCTCGCGCTCACTCCGGTCAACTCCACCCAATTCCGCACAACCATTCAGGTAACGAGCGGCCACCCGGTCAACTTGGACGCTCAGTTGCGCTTCGAAATCAGTCCATGGAAATAGGGCTTGCGCTGCGCATCGCTCGAATCGCCTTGCGCGTCTCCGGGAGGTTCAAGTGAATGACGCCGATTATTTGCTGTCCGAGCAACTGAGTGAAAAACTAAAAGCTCTAATAGCCAGAAAGCAGGATTCAAATAGCTACGCGACACCCTACGAACAAGCCACCGAGGTACGAAACGGCGGCCGTTCGCCCCCAGGAAAAATCGGTGAACAAAAAAATGCCGATGCATCTCGCCGTCTTAAGGGTGTTGACATAATTGTCACATTGACGCAGTTGATTGCAAGTGCGAGAATTGCCTCTCGGCACACCAAAGACATTCTGATACTTTTCGGTTCATATCTTGTACTCTTATTAATTGTAATCGCTAGTGCGATAGTGGCTGGCGTGCAAAACGATTTTTTGCATTCGGTTGTCGGAGCAACTGGGTTAGGAGTTTTTGTTACTCTGATACGTCAAAGTTACGAATTGGCCAATAAGCGATTGAGTGCGGTGGATCTATTTGCAGGCGAAGTTGTTAGCATCGGTAGAGTGTTTGCGGCTGGAAACATAATCGGTGCCTTTATTGGGTTATACCTACAAACAGGCACTGGGAGGTGGAGTCCGACTGGGTTTGGGGATGTTTCCAGAAAGGAGAATTACTTTACGGTTTTTGAGAAAACAGTTGACGGTCTAGGCCCTCTCGGTCCTGAAATCGTTGGAAATATTGCCTCCTTCTATACATTCATGAAAGCGGCTCGCGACGCGACCGGTGTTATCGGCCTTTGGGCAAGCGAGGGGTATCATGTTTTTCAGGTCCGGGCTGATATAATTGACATTGTCTATCTTTGCTTTTTGCAGATGATACATGGCCGCCGAGCTTTGTCTGCTTTAATAGAAGCGAATCGCGAAAAATCGGTTGCAGAAAATATATTCGTTGGCGTTGAGTTGCAGTGTTTTGGATTTCTCTATAATGTGCTCCCGCCCACGGACTATAGGTACGCAGTGATATCGGCCAGAAGAAAAGGCTATTTCGATCTATCTCGAGAGCACGGCTATACCGAGCTTTTTTCAAAAATTGACCGCAATGGTCGATAGTCTGGATCCGTCCGCAGGCGGTTTGCTGCCAGGTCCGTCGGCGGACGAATTGGCAGGCCGCCAATGAGCGATAGCGTTGATTCGGGACGTACGAGCACAGTGAAGAGGGCGCCGCAGGCGGCGCCTATTCGGCCCGGTTTCATGGCGGGGCTCCACGCGGATATCGCGAGCGGGGCCGCCTACCCGCGAAGATCTCTTCGCGTTCGACGGCCACTCGTGTCGCTTTTTGTCTTGGTGCTTCATCCCACAAGAGGTTCCTAATTGGGGTCGGAGAAAGCTGCTACTGCTTTGGCGCGAAATTAGGCCAGTCGCAAGGCACTCTGCGATATTCGACAAGACTTCTATGGCGCGGCTTGGCGTAGTCTTTGATTTTTCGACATGCGCCGTTGCATTAACTGTGGTGCCCTACGGTAGATGAACGCATAATCTGAGAAAAACGGACCCATATGTTGAGAAATTTATGGGTCCATTTTCTTGGTTTCGAGAAGAGCTCTACGGCTACCCAGAGGCAGTTCGAAGAGGCGAGTAGCATCGGGCCTCACACCTGCCCAATCCCCCCATCATTCATTAAATCCGCGCCCGTCATATAGGAACTCTGCTCGGAAGCCAGGAAGAGCGCTGCATTCCCCATCTCCTCGGCCCGTGCAAGCCGGCCAAGCGGGACCATGCTCTTGTACATATCGATCAGATGCTCGCGCGGCGCCGACTGAGCATCGAGAATCGGCGTGTCGGTGACACCAGGGCTGAGCATGTTGACGCGAATGCCGCGATCCCTGAATTCTGCGGCCCAGGTGCGGGTATAGGACCGCAACGCGGCCTTGGTCGCTGCGTAGGCGGTATGGCCCGGAATCCCCATGAGGTGCATGGCCGACGACACCAGGATGATTGACCCACCACCCGTCATCATCGGCAGCAGCTTCTGCACAAGAAACACCGGACCGCGCGCCATCAGATTGAACGCCTTGTCGAAATGCTCCGGCGTGATGGCGTCGATCGTGGCCTGCTCCGTATAGCCCGCGTTCGACACGATGATGTCGACGATACCTTTTTCGGCCTTGACCGCCGCTGCGACGCGATCGAGGTCATCGAGATCCGCGGCGTCAGCCTGGATCGCAGTGACGTTGCGTTCGATCAACTTGGCCGCCTCATCGAGCTGGGCCTGCCGACGGCCGAAGATAAAAACGTAAGCGCCTTCGGCAACGAATCGTTGTGCAATGGCCAAACCGATACCTGTTGTGCCGCCGCTGATGACGGCGACCTTACCTGCGAGCGTGGACATGAAATCCTCTGTCTCTTCATGGATGGAACAGGCATCGTAATTTCGACCCAGAAAAATGATAATCGTCGCGATTGTCATAGAATTTATTCGCCACGGGAATATATCGCGGAGGAGAAGCGCAATGGACCGATTTCATGAATTGAGCGCCTTCATCGCCGTTGTCGAAGCGGGGGGATTTTCCGCTGCGGCGCGGAGAACCGGCGAGTCACAATCCGCCATCAGCAAGGCGATCGGCGCGCTGGAAAAGCGTCTGGGGGTGCTGCTGTTCAACCGGAGCACGCGCAGCGTGACACTGACGGATCAGGGACGGAACTATTACGAGCGAACCAAGCCGCTGTTTGAGGAAATCGAGGCGGCCGACAGCGAACTGAGCAGCAGCACGCAGAATTGCTGCGGCCTTGTTCGTATCGCCGCTGCCGCGACATTCGGCCGCCTGCACGTGCTTCCGCTCATCCCTGAACTGCTCGCCCGCCATCCCGGTCTTCAGGTCGATCTTGTGTTGTCCGATTTCGCGCGCGATATGGTGGATGACCGGATCGATCTCGCGATCCGGGTGGGTGTTGTCAACGAACCGGATTCGATAGTGAAGCGAATTGCCAGCACTCCGTTGATCTGTGTCGGATCGCGTCGTTATTTCGAGCAGCACGGCATTCCGAAAGATCCCTCGGAACTGGTCAATCACAATTGCCTGGTCTATGGCGGGTTGCTGGAATCAGCGCACTGGCCATTTCACGGGCCTCGCGGCAAGTTCAGTGTCCCGGTGCGAGGCAACTTGTCGTCGAATAGTGTCGAGACACTACGATCGGCCGTGCTCGCGGGAGTGGGCATCGGTCTCTTCACAAAGCTCTCCCTAGTCGACGAACTCAAGCATCCCGACGTCATGACTGTACTGGATGATTTCATTCGGGACGCACGCGATGTCAGCATCGTCTGGCCGACGCGCCGTTTTGTGCCTCCGCGCGTGCGTCTGGTGACTGACTATTTTGCTGCCGAGATCCCGTCGCGTTTGTAGAGGCTCGACACCGCGACGCGCTTCAAACGCAATCCGGATGTTGCGGATGCGCGATAACGGTTACACGACGGCGCTTCCTTGCGCGGCGCCAGCATCGCCGTCTTGCGACGCGGGTGGCGGCGCACGCTGCACGCGATCGCCAACGAAGGTGCGCACGCTCCCATCGGGGAATCGTATCGCCACTTGCTCGTCGGTCGACATGACCACTTCGCCGATGCCAAAGCGAGCGACCCGGACGCTTTCCCCGCGTGTCCATCCATGCCGCTCCTCGGTCATGCGCTCCATGCGCCGGTGCGCGATCGCCACGGCTGAACGGGGCTCCGGCAGCGGCTCCACATGCGGCGGATGCATGCAATTGTCGCAGGTGCCGCAACGTTCAATTGTGGCGTCTTCCTCGTAGTAGTCCAACATCAGCCGCCACCGGCAACGCCCGCTCTGCGCATAGTCGATCATCTGCTGCAACGCCTTGTGGTCGCGTTCGCGCATGCGTTGAAACTGTTCCGCGGCAAGGGGCACCGCATCTCGCAGTTCAGCCGTCGCTGCCGCTTTGCGCAGCCGGTAACGATGCTGCCGATCCCGCTGAACGATCCGCGCGTCAACCAACATGGCGAGCGCAACATCCACTTTGCCTGCCGCCAGGTCCGGCAGCATGCTCGCGAGCGCTTTCGCGGACACCGGCGTCCGGCCGGATGCGTCGGACCGCGACTGCCGTTCGTCGTGCGCCTCTGCTATTCCGCCCGCAATCGCATCGAATACCTGCAGCACCTGCCCTGTGTCCGGATATCGCCCAGCCAGAAAGAACTGCTGAATACGGCGATCGTTGAGATCGAACAGAAGTACGCAATCCGCCGGCTCACCGTCGCGCCCGGCTCGTCCGGTCTCTTGGTAGTACGCATCGAGGTTGCCCGGCACTTGATAGTGAATGACGAATCGCACATCGGGTTTATCGATGCCCATGCCGAAGGCATTCGTCGCGACGATGAGACGTGAGTGCCCGTTCATGAACCGGTCTTGCTCCTCGCGGCGCTCGTTCGCCGGCAAGCGGCCATGATAGTGCGCCACGCTTTCTCCGGCCGCGGCAAGCCACGCACGTACGCGTTGCACGTCGCGCAACGTCGCGACATAGACGATCCCCGCGCCCTTCAGTTCGCCGATCAAATCGAGCAGCTGTTGCTGCTTCAGCGCGAGCGCTCGGGCCGCTTCGCGACGGCCATGCCCAGCACCCGTGTGCACGACGCGATACCGTAGGTTCGGTCTGTACGTGCCGGTGCGTACGATTGTCGGTTCACGGAGCCGCAGCGAGTGCACGATATCCGCGATGACCTCGCGCGTGGCGGTTGCGGTAAGCGCAAGAACGGGCGGTGCGCCGATGGCCTCGACCGCATGAGCGATGCCGAGGAATGCCGGACGAAAATCGTGGCCCCACTTCGAGACACAGTGAGCCTCATCCACCACCACTAGCTCCACGGGACGCCGGGTGCAGCCCGCGAGAATATCGACGAAAGCGGGCTGCGCGAGCCGCTCGGGCGTCACGAACACGATGCGTTTGCGGCCTTCTCGTAACGCATCGAGAACGGCCTTTTCATCCTTGCGTTTCAGCGTGCTGTTGACGAGCAGAGGCTCGAGGCCAATGGCCCGCAGCTTGTCCGCTTGATCCTTCATCAGCGAGATCAGCGGCGACACGACGAGCGTCATGCCTTCGAGATGCAACGCCGGCAACTGGTAGCACAGCGATTTGCCGGCGCCCGACGGCATCGTCGCGAGCGTGTCGCAACGCGCGAGCACACTACGGATGATCTCCTCCTGGCCTTCGCGCAGGCGTGCGATGCCGAATCGCTCGCGCATCGCCCTGCGCAGCTCGCGCAGCCGCTTATCCGCGGTCATATTCATCCCCGGTAGTAATGGCGACGACGCTTGCGCAAGGGCCATGCCGTGAGAGAGACGGCGAGACGGCGCACGGCGCCCACCGCCCATGCAATGCGCGCCGGGGCCAGCGTCCTGGTACCGTCCGTGGACTCCTATTCAGATGGCCATCCGGGACGACCGTCCAGTGGCAACCTCGGCGCGTTACTTGGGTCCGATGTACCCGGGCAGGTCGGCGGCGTTCTCTTCGCGCGCGACGCGCATCGCCTCGAGCAGCGCGAGGCTGAACGCGCCGGGAGTGTCCGAATCGATCTTGACACGATCGCGCATGTAGTTCGCCCACACGAACGATATGTAGGCCCGCTTCGGCTTGCGGTATGCGCCGGCGCGGCGCGCCAAGGCCGCGAGGCTGTGGTAGGGATCGTCCTGCATGCCGTCGAGCGAGTTCGGCAGTGCCTCGAGTTCGCATCTCTGCCCGCGCTCATCGAACAGGTGCAGCCATCCATGTTTGCGCATCAATGCCCAGAAGTCGTTGCTGTCTATGTCGCGATAGTCTTTTTGCACGCGTACGGGCGCCTCGACAATGCCGAGCCGATGCCACGCAAACGCCCAATGGTGGTGATCGACGATGTAAGTGCCTTCGGGGCCGCGGACGACGCGAATGGCGTGATCGCGCAAGAACGGCTCGAGCGCAGTTCCCCCATGCCTTTGTGTGATGATCGATTTGACTTCGACGTAGGCGAAGCCGACCGTCATCTGCGTCGGGCGTAGCGAGGACAGGAGCATGGTCTCCATTCGATTCCGCCATTGTGGGTGAGATATCCGAGCGCGCAGCAACGCACATGCCGGTAATCGCCTCCTTCCCATAGACGCAGCGCGGCGCCGCTTGTCGGTGGGTCAGCACGGCGCCGCTTGTCGGCGGGGCAGCAGGGGCGCCACTTGTCGGTTAGGCAGCGCGGCATAGCGATTGCTCGTATGGCATTACCCGATGCGCACGGCGTATTCGGACGGAGATCCGCGATGTCGGGAGTTGGCCTGCAACGGTTCGGGACGCGCGCGCTGAACATGAAACCTGTTCGCCTCGCGATAAGCGCGGCCAAGGGCTTTTCGTCGGACCGATGCACGATGATGGGCGCGGGCATCGCCTTTTACTCCGCGTTTTCGCTGGCGCCGACGCTGCTCCTGGTGCTCGCCGTTGCCGGCTGGTTCTTCGGCGAGGCAGCGGCGCGCGGTCAGTTGTTCTCGGAGATCAAGAACGTCGTCGGCAGTGACGCGGCGCGTGCCATGCAGGACATCGTCACGCACGCGCATCACTCGGCCGGCGGAGGCTTCGCGACGCTGGCATCGATCGTCTTGCTGATCGTTGGCGCATCCGCCACTTTCACTTCGCTCAATACCGCACTCGATGCGGTGTTCGACACCGAGTCGCCGCCCGGCATCAAAGGGTTCGCGCTGTTGCTGCGCGCGCGGCTGATGTCGTTCGCGCTGGTGCTCGGCCTGGGATTCCTGCTCGTTGTATCACTGGTGCTCGATACGGCAATTCAGATCGCCGCGCGCGCCATCTTCGGCGACAGTCCGGTCGTCATCATTGCCGCGATTCTCCAGTCCGCCGTCACACTCGCGATTCTCACGGTAGCGCTCGCCGCGCTGATCAAATGGCTGCCCGATACCCGGATACGCTACGGTCACGCAGCAATCGGCGCGTTCATCGCCGCCGTACTTTTCACGGTCGGCCGGCATCTGTTCGCGCTTTACCTCTCGCATGCGGGCACAGCGACCACTTTCGGCGCTGCGGGATCACTCGCCGTTCTGATGATGTGGCTGTACTTCTCTTCAGTCGTCTTCCTGCTCGGCGCAGAAGTGACGGCCGCGGTTCGCGCCGACCGCACCCACGCGTCCGACCGGGCGAGAGCGGGTGCAACGTCGAACAGGTAGACGAATCGCGGCCGATTAGCACGGCGTCCAATTCGTTGATGCGGTTGGGCGCTTACCAGTCTGGCGCTCTTATAGTCATGGCTTCGCGCTATCATCCCGCTGCCACGGGCATTTCCGGCTCGCGCGCTCGATCACTGACGGCCCGCTTCGTTAAGAAAAACAACATCATGAGAAAACTCATATCCATTGCGCTGTTCTGCTTATCGACGACGATCTCACAGGCTGCGGGAATAAAGCTCGTGAACATTCCGCCCGACGCCAACGGCCCAGCATTGAGGGCGATAGTGTGGACGCCATGCGCGGCTGCGGCACGGGAAATACCGATCGGTCCGTACGTCCTGTCAGGAAGACCCGACTGTCCGACCGTCGGCGCAAGGTTGCCGTTGATCGTGATTTCACACGGTCACACCGGATCGTTCCTTAATCACCACGATATTGCCGAGAGGCTTGCCGACGCCGGCTTTGTCGTGGCGGCGATCAATCATCCAGGCGATTCGTTCTCCGATACCAGCCGTCAGGCCGACATATCCGTATTCGTCGAGCGTCCGACCGACATTACGCGTCTCATCGATTACATGTTGGACAGGTCGCCGGACGCTGCGAAGATCGATCCCGAAACGATAGGCTTCTTCGGCTTTTCGCGTGGCGGGTACACCGGGCTGGTACTGGCTGGCGGTAACCCGGACTTCCTGGACGCCAACGTTCCATGCCCGGACCCTAAGCTCCCTATTTGCCAACAAATCGAGCGCAAAGAGATTCCAGCGGGACCCTTGGCGCATGATGCGCGGATCAAAGCGTATGTGCTGGCGGACCCGCTCGACGAGTTTCCGACATCGGCTAGCCTGAAAGACGTGAAAGCGCCGATCCAGCTCTGGGCTTCCCAGTTCGGTGGAGACGGCGTGCTGCCCGAAACCATGCCGGCGCTTGCCCACGCGCTCCCCCAAAGCCCTGAATTCCACGTTGTCCCCGGCGCGGCGCATTTCGCTTTCCTCGCACCTTGCCCTACGGAATTGACGAAGGATGCGCCCGCGCTATGCGTCGACGCGAAGGGATTCGATCGCGTTGCCTTTCACGAGCAATTCGATGAGAAGGTGCTCGGCTTCTTTAAAGCCAAACTACATTGAACTCCGATGACACTGAGGGAAAAAGGCTTTGACGTAAGCGCCCAGAGTAGACGGTTGACGCTGATCGGCGCTTTCGTCGATCAGCGGCGGCGATGACCGGCACCGGAGGCATACTCGCGGCCCCGATCGCGTGACTGCGATGGAGCCGTGCTACATCACTTCCGCTTCAGTTGCGAAATATCGCGCACCGCGCCGCGGTCGGCCGAAATGGCCGCGCTCCGGAACGCTCAGCGCGCTCGCAGGCAGATGACGGGGTTCGCGCCGCTGCCTAGCGGAATACGCGGCGGTTGCATATAATGCAGTCGTTGCATTTAATGCAGATATCCGCCTACTCTCCTTGCCCAACAAGGAGCAAGGCATACCTCGCATCTCCGCAACAAAAAGGGGACGTATATGCCTACTGTAGATCGACTTCACGAAGTGACTCCGCCACCGCTTACAGATGCGGAACTCGAAATGGCGCGTGTTGCACAGCGTTGCATCATGGAAGCGCTCGACCATTCGCGGGCGGCGGCCATCACTCTCACTACCGACAAGGGTGAACATCCATCCGTCCAGGTGCCACCCGCCGCATTGAAGCTCATTGGGCAACTGCTCGGAGCCATGAGCGAAGGCCGGCCCATTACCCTCATCCCGACCAAACGAGAATTCACGACCGTCGAGGCTGCGCATTTTCTGAACGTATCGCGACCGTTTGTGATCAAGGAAATTGAAGCAGGGAGGCTTCCACATCGGATGGTGGGTACGCACAGACGGATTGGCTTCGACGACTTGGTGGCCTATGCCAAGAAGATGCGCGAGAAGCAAATATCTGCACTGGAGCGCATGGCGGATAACGCGCGTGAATTGGGATTGGACTACTGATGGCAGGTAACGCACGTTACACAGCGCTGTTGGACGCCTGCGTTCTCTATCCGATCGCCATGGCGGATGCATTGATGAGTTTGGCCACCGCGGGACTTTTTGCCGCGAAATGGTCCGTGAGAATCGAGCAGGAGTGGATTGCCGCGCTCGAGGAGTTTCGACCCGACCTGAAAAATAAGCTGGTGTTCCGCCGGGACTGCATGCGCGAGGCTGTGCCGGATTGGGAGGTGCCAGAAATTGCGCTGGCGCCACTGATTGCAACGTACGAGCTACGCTAGCTGCGTATCGCAAAAAGACAGAGCAGCGTCGATGCGATGGCGACTATGGAGTCGTTGCACAGGGTAGGCGGTTGGCGCTGATCGGCGCACTTGCGATCAGCGCGGCGATGACCGGCACCGGCGCTCGCCATACTCGCGGCCCCGATCGCGTGACTGCGATGGAGCCGTGCTACATCACTTGCGCTTCAGTTGCGAGATATCGCGCACCGCGCCGCGGTCGGCCGAAGTGGCCAGCGCCGCGTAGGCCTGCAGCGCTTGCGACACCACGCGTTCGCGATCCGTCGGCATCCACGCTTTGTCGCCGCGCGCTTCCATCGCTTGCCGGCGGCTCGCCAGTTCGTCGTCCCGCACTGCCAAGTGGATCTTGCGCTTAGGGATGTCGATTTCGATGACATCGCCATCTTCCACGAGACCGATCGTGCCACCCTCGGCCGCTTCGGGCGATGCATGCCCAATCACGAGCCCTGACGAGCCGCCGGAGAAACGACCGTCGGTAAAGAGCGCGCAGCTCTTGCCGAGGCCCTTCGACTTCAAATACGACGTGGGATACAGCATTTCCTGCATACCGGGGCCGCCTTTCGGTCCTTCGTAACGGATCACGACAACGTCGCCGGGTACGACCTTGTCGCCCAGAATGGCTTCGACAGCCTCGTCCTGGCTTTCGAAGACGCGGGCGCGCCCCGAGAAGACCCATTGCGATTCGTCGACACCCGCTGTCTTGACGATGCAGCCCTTCTCGGCGAGGTTGCCGTAGAGCACCGCGAGGCCGCCGTCTTGCGAATATGCGTGCGCCTTGCTGCGAATGCAGCCGGTTTTGCGATCGGTATCGAGCGACGCGAACGTCGCTTCCTGGCTGAACGCGACGGTCGTCGGGATTCCGCCGGGAGCCGCGCGGAAGAATCTCTGCGCCTGCTCGCCCGCGCCGCCGGCGATGTCCCACTTGGCAATCGCTTCGCCAAGCGTGCCGCTGTGCACGTTACCGCAAGACAGATCGATGAGATCGGCCCTTGCCAGCTCGCCGAGGATGCCCAGAATGCCGCCGGCACGATGCACGTCTTCAATATGGTACTTATCGGTCGCGGGTGCCGCCTTGCAAAGGCATGGCACTTTGCGCGATATGCGGTCGATGTCGGACATCGTGAAATCGACACCGGCTTCCTGTGCGGCTGCCAGCAGATGCAGCACGGTATTGGTCGAGCCGCCCATTGCCACGTCCAGCGCCATGGCATTTTCGAATGCCTGCTTGGTGGCGATGCTTCGTGGCAGCACGGAGGTGTCTTCTTCTTGATAGTAGCGACGGCAGAGGTCGACGACGAGGCGGCCAGCCCGTTCGAAGAGGCCCTTGCGCCATGCGTGCGTGGCGACGAGCGTGCCGTTGCCGGGCAACGCAAGGCCGATCGCCTCGGTCAGGCAATTCATCGAGTTCGCCGTGAACATGCCCGAACAGGAGCCGCATGTCGGGCAAGCGCTGCGCTCCACTTCAGCCACTTCGGCATCGCTGACTTTCGGATCGGCGGCCTTGATCATCGCGTCGATAAGGTCGATCTTCGCGATGACCTGGCCACTCGTCGGCGATGTGACCTTGCCCGCTTCCATCGGACCGCCCGATACGAACACCACCGGAATGTTGAGGCGCATTGCGGCCATCAGCATGCCCGGTGTGATCTTGTCGCAATTGGAAATGCAGACCATCGCGTCAGCGCAATGCGCGTTCACCATGTACTCGACCGAATCGGCGATCAGCTCGCGCGAAGGCAGCGAATAAAGCATGCCGCCGTGACCCATGGCGATGCCGTCGTCCACTGCGATGGTGTTGAATTCCTTGGCGACTCCGCCTGCCGCTTCGATTTCCTTGGCAACCAGCGCCCCGAGATCGCGCAAATGCACATGACCCGGCACGAACTGGGTGAACGAGTTCACCACGGCGATGATGGGCTTGCCGAAATCGCCGTCTTTCATTCCGGTGGCGCGCCACAGGGCGCGGGCGCCGGCCATGTTGCGGCCATGCGTCGAAGTGCGTGATCGATAGTCGGGCATCTGTATTCCTTGGGTATTGCTTGATCGAAACGGAGTCGCTCCCGGGTGAGCCGGTGGGCGTTGCGGGGTTGGCGGCACGTCGACAGCCTGCGCGTCGGCTCGCGGCGGGCATGGCGTGCGCTTTGAGGTGTGAATAGTGCGAGAGCACCCGTCAGACGTCAAATATATTTTTCAGACGGGATTAGGTCGCGCGACATATCAATCGGCACCGCTCGCCGCGGATCGGAAACCGCTGGTTCGGGTGCACGGCGGCTATAGCCGATACAGGGCGCCGCGATATGTGAGGCGCAATCCTGTGCCAGAGCGGCTGCACAGGATCCGCACGCACCCGTCAGCATTACTTGCCGAAGTACGGATCGCAAAACGTCGCGGGGCCGATACACGCGGTGTCTACCGCGATGCGCACTGGCGCACCCGACGAGGCGGGGCTGCTTTGCGTGGTACCGCCGACATCTTGAGTTGCCGGTTGTGGCGCGTCTTGCCGTGCCGACTGGTTCGGGCGTTGAGCGGCGATTTTCGCTTCCGCAGCTTCGATGTCGGCCGGGTAGTTGGCGTCGTCGGCAAGTCCCGGGTTGTAGCCAGCCCGCTCGACCTGAATGAGGTCGGCACGGACCTGTGCGCGTGTGACCGGGCCATTCGATTGGGCGAAGCTCAGAGTCGGGGCGGCAACGGCAGCGACGGCGACGATGAGACCAGCAAGAATCTTCGACATGATTAGGACTCCTTATTAAATATCAAGATTGACGGGCAAAAATGCCCAAGCTCGATGACGCTTGAAACCACTACACTTTTCTAACTGTGCTGCTCCGTGAACTCACTCGCGAATCGTGTGGAAGGCCACTTCTCGATACCTGCTAAAGCTCGCTCACTTGTGATCATCGTAGTCGGTAGCTGCTGTCTGGACACTGACGCGATGATTTCAAATTTGTCATGTTGACGTCGGTGATCCGTGAGCCGGCTCATTGCTTGAAAGCGGCGCACTAGCTACCTAAGAACGGCGTGCAGAAGGACGTCGGACCGACGCATGCCTGCCCGTATCGTGACAACACCTTAAAACCCTGCTGTCGATCTTTTCGAAGGTTTCGCGTCTTGCCGCCGCGGCGAATACGACCGATAATCTCCGCATGAAAAGCGGAGATTATGCCTACGTCTGGGAATCGCCCGAGTGGCCGAGGTGGCGGTACGACCTCGCTGCCCTAGCCGGCTCGCTTACCGACGTGGGCCGTGCGCAAGGCCTGCTGTTGGGCCGACTGGCTGACATCGGCATGTCGTTGCGCGACCAGGCGAGCTTGGTCGCGCTGACGGATGACGTCGTCAAGACGAGCGAAATCGAAGGTGAGCAACTGAACGTCGAATCGGTGCGCTCTTCGATTGCCAGGCACTTGGGCGTGGACATCGGCGCATTGGCACCCGTTGACCGTCACGTCGATGGTGTCGTCGAAATGATCCTCGATGCCACGCTGCGTTGCGAGCTTGCCGTCACGCGTGAGCGTCTCTTCGGCTGGCACGCCGCGCTCTTCCCGACCGGCTATTCGGGCATGTCGCGTATCAGCGTCGGCGCTTGGCGCGATGATTCCAGAGGGCGGGTATCGGGGCCGATCGGCCGGCAGCGCGTGCATTTCGAAGCGCCACCGGCGCATCGTCTCGAAGCGGAAACGAGACACTTTCTGGAATGGATTAACGGTGAAACAGATGAGCACCCGCTCGTCAAAGCGGGTCTGGGCCATCTGTGGTTTGTCACTCTGCATCCGTTCGACGACGGCAACGGCCGAATCGCACGAGCCATCGGCGATCTCTTGCTAGCGCGAGCAGACGACAGTCCACAGCGCTTTTACAGCGTATCGGCGCAGATTCAAAAGGGAAGAAAGGCCTATTACGACATCCTCGAGCGCACGCAGAAAGGCGCGCTCGATGTCACGGAATGGTTGAGCTGGTTTCTCGCGACGGTGCACCGCGCCGTAGACGAGGCGCACCACGTGCTCGATTCAGTATTGGCCAAGGCGCGCTTCTGGCAACGCTTCGCTGGCACGCCGATGAACGAGCGGCAAATCAAATTGCTGAATCGCCTGCTCGATGGGTTCGATGGCAAGTTGACGAGCAGCAAGTTGGCCTCGATCGCGAAATGCTCTCCGGATACCGCGCTGCGCGACATCAGCGGGCTCGTTTCACATGGGGCGTTGCGAAGGTCAGCTGCGGGCGGCCGCAGCACGAGCTACGAATTACCCGACCTGAAGGTTTGAGCGACCGGACGATCGCCGATTCAGATCAGCAGGCGCGAAATCTTCGTCCCTTCGAGCGACACGCCCGCCATGAGTCCCGCGTTCGTCAGCACGAAGGCCTCGACGGGATTCATCGCCGTCGACGTATCGATGTTGCCGTTCGCTCCGACCTTCACGACCGCGACGGTCGCGTCGACGCCGGCCGCCCAGCCCTGGCTTCGTACGAACTTGTCGAGCGCTTCCTGCGTCATGAACAGCATGATGATGGCTTTGGATTGCGCGCCGATCTGCAGCCCGAACGATGCCGCCGCGATGCTGTAGTAGCCCCGCGTCTCTTCTCCGACGCGCAGCGCGCCCTGGCCGTACTGGCCGCCAAACCAGAAGCCGGCCGAGATGACCGATGGGAACACGAGGACCCCACGCGCCTGCTGGACGAGTTCGCGCGAGCCATGAACCGTGTTGTAAAGACGCGCGAGCGTTTCGTTGACATCCGCGTCGATCGATTGCCGTTTCCCGGCGTTTGCCTCGGCGGAGGAGCCCGACGAGATCGGTGTCGTCGTGCAACCGGTCAGGGACAGTCCTGCCGACGCAAGTGCGGCGCTGGTCATCGTAATGAATCGACGGCGTTGCATGGATTCTCCCTGTGATCGATGGATGGCAAGGCATTTTGCCCCAGGTGCCGCGCGCAATGCGAAGGTTCGCGGGTGTTTGCGTTTGGTGGCACGCAGAAGCACGTCGTGAAAGTCGACGAAGCCGGCGTTATTCGGCCTCCTTTGTGAGGCCTTGTTCGTTTACCGCCGCAATTGACCGCCGCCGATCGACATTAGTTGCGGTAAGCAATGTAACCGCTGGTAAAAGCGTGAAAAAGCTTCGGCATCGAGACACTGATGAGCGCGCTGACACGCTTCTGTCACGGGCGCTTCTTAGGCGCCAGGTAGGGGGCGCGCCAACGCCCGCGCCGCGCTGCGTCGAGCGTGCGCACTTTACCGACGGCTCCGACGACAACCTCCTATCATTGGTTTGAGTTTGCGCTGACCGACCTATTCCTGGCAGTCAAACCCGACACTACCAAGGAGCATCCGATGGCCAACATCACCGTAGCGGAGCAACTGGCGAAAACGCTCGAGCAAGCTGGCGTCAAACGTATTTGGGGCGTGACGGGCGATAGCCTCAATGGTCTCTCTGATGCGTTGCGTCGCATGAAGACGATCGAGTGGATGCACGTGCGACACGAAGAAGTTGCCGCGTTCGCGGCCGGTGCCGACGCGGCCGTCACGGGCCAGCTCGCTGTTTGCGCGGGCAGTTGCGGTCCGGGCAATCTTCACCTGATTAATGGGCTCTTTGACGCGCATCGCAATCATGTGCCGCTGCTAGCGATCGCGGCACACATCCCGTCGTCGGAGATCGGCCTCAACTATTTTCAGGAAACGCATCCGCAAGAGCTGTTCAAGGAATGCAGCCACTTCGTCGAGCTCGTGACGAATGCCGCGCAGATGCCGCACGTTCTGCATCGCGCGATGCGCACGGCGATCGCCAAGCGAGGCGTCGCCGTCATCGTGCTCCCCGGTGACGTCGCCCTGCAGGAGGCCGCATCGGTGGGCACGCGCTGGACACCGCCGCTTCCCGCCAGTGTCGTGCCCGACGACGCCGAGTTGATTCGCCTTGCGAGCTTGCTCGATGCCCACGAGGCGATCACGCTGCTTTGCGGCAGCGGCTGCGCAGGCGCGCACGATCAGGTCGTCGCGCTGGCGGACAAGCTCGGCGCGCCGATCGTGCATGCGCTGCGCGGCAAGGAGCACGTGGAATGGAACAACCCGTTCGATGTGGGGATGACGGGGCTCATCGGGTTCAGTTCCGGCTACCAGGCGATGCTCAACTGCGACGTGCTCGTCATGCTCGGTACCGACTTCCCTTATCGACATTTCTATCCGGGCAATGCCAAGATCGTCCAGATCGATATCAATCCCGACGCGCTGGGGCGCCGTGCGCAACTCGAGCTCGGTATCGTGGGAGGCGTCGCTGAGACGATCGACGCATTGCTGCCGAGACTGCAGCGCAGGGCCGATCGGCGCTTTATCGGTGCGGCGCTCAAGCACTACGCCGATGCGCGTCAGGGGCTCGACGATCTGGCTCACCCATCGCCCGCGGGCCGGCCGATCCATCCGCAGTACCTGACACGCCTCGTGAGCGAGTTGGCGGATGAAGACACGATTTTTACCGCCGATGTCGGAACCCCCACTGTCTGGGCGGCGCGCTATCTGGAAATGAATGGCAAGCGCCGGCTGCTGGGCTCGTTCAACCACGGATCGATGGCCAACGCGATGCCGCAAGCGCTCGGCGCGCAAGCCGCATTTCCGGGGCGGCAGGTCATTTCGCTTTCCGGCGATGGCGGCTTCTCGATGCTCATGGGCGATTTCATCTCGCTCGTTCAGCTCGGCTTGCCCGTGAAGGTGATCGTCTATGACAACTCGACGCTCGGGTTCGTCGCAATGGAGATGAAGGCGAGCGGCTACCTCGATACCGGTACGGATCTGACGAATCCCGACTTTGCGGCGATGGCTAACGCGATGGGGGTACTTGGTCTGCGCGTCGAGCAATCCGAGGAACTCGAGGGCGCCCTGCGGCGCGCGTTTTCGCACGACGGGCCGGTGTTGGTCGACGTGGTGACGGCCAAGCAGGAGCTGGCGGTTCCGCCCGCGATCAAGTTCGAGCAGGCGAGAGGGTTCAGCCTTTACATGCTGAAGGCCATCATCAATGGTCGCGGCGACGAAGTCATGGAGCTCGCCAGGACGAATCTGCGAATTTGAGCGATCGGCGGCCTGTTCTTCGGCGTGCAACGCGGTGACGGAGCAGGCTGCCGCGGTCTTGATCGCGATCGTCGTCAACCGGAGTGCCCCGCCCCTCGTTATGGGCATGTGAAGCGCCTCGCTTCACGCCACTAAGGAGGGGTTGGTCATGTTCAAACGATTTATCGCGGTAGCAATCGCCGGTCTGTTCATGGCAGGGATGGCCCATGCGCAAACGTCGGCATCGGCACCCGCCGCCACGTCGGGCAACACGGCCATGTCGGGCTCGAGCTGCGAGGCGAAGGCCGTCGACAAGAACGGCAAGCCGCTGGCCGGCGCAGCCAAGAATTCATTCTTGAAGAAGTGCATGAAGACCGAAGCGAAGGCCAGCTGCGAATCGAAGGCCGTCGGTTCGAACGGCAAACCGCTCGCGGGCGCCGCGAAGGCCTCGTTCGTGAAGAAGTGCGAGGCGACGGCCGGGAAGTAAGCCAAAGCGGAGCAGAAGAACGAAGTAAAGACACACTTTGAACAGGCTGGCTTCGTCCAGCCTGTTTTCTCGCGTCTGCGAGCGTCCGCGCCTCCTCTCGTTTGACAAGCCCCCCACCGTCGCGTAAATTGCGGCCACGCGTCGGGAGAGCGCGTCCGCGACGGATTTTTGTCCGCCTGCGACGCCGCCGAAGGGGCACACCCACAAACTCTCAGGCAAAAGGACCGACCGCGTCGAAACGCTCCGTATTGCTCGCGGCGTTTCGCACTCTGGAGAGCGGCAGTAGCCCGTCGGCCCCAACCGGTCGAGGCGGCCCATCGCAAGCCACCGCGCCGTATGCGCGAAGCGAAGCAAGGGCCCAGGCAGGCTGCCCACCGAAGGGGCGCGCGTTCAATCGCGAACGAAAGAATTCGATCGTTCGCGGCAGCGCAATCTCTCAGGTACCGAGGACAGAGGGGGCATGCATGATTTGCCGCCGCCACCCATCGGATTGGCGCGCAGTGTGATCGGCATGGCCCTTTTTTGTTTTCGCGATACCGTAAGCGCCGAGGCCCCGATGACCGATTTGAAACGCACCCCCCTTCACGCCACCCATCGCGCGCTCGGCGCACGCATGGTCGATTTCGGCGGCTGGGACATGCCCGTCAACTACGGCTCGCAGATCGAAGAGCATCAGGCGGTGCGTGGCGACGCGGGCATGTTCGACGTCTCGCACATGTGCGTCGTCGATTTCACCGGCCCCCGCGCCCGCGCGTTTTTCGAATTCGCGCTCGCCAACAACGTCGCCAAGCTGCAAACGCCTGGCCGCGCCCTTTATTCTTGTCTGCTGAATGACAACGGCGGCGTCATCGACGATTTGATCGTCTATTACTTCGCCGACGATTTTTTCCGCGTCGTCGTCAACGCCGGCACGGCCGACAAAGACATCGCCTGGTTTAATCGCCTCAACGCCGAACGCGGCTTTGCGCTCACCATCGCGCCGCGGCGCGATCTGGCGATCGTCGCCGTTCAAGGGCCACATGCCCGCGCAAAGGTATGGCAAGCGGTGCCGGCCGTGCAGCAGGCAACGGAGGCGCTCAAGCCCTTCAATGCGGCGCGCGTCTTCGCGACGCCATTCGGCGATCTGACGGTCGCGCGCACCGGCTATACGGGCGAGGACGGCTTCGAGATCATCGTGCCGGCCGCGCAGGTCGAAGCGTTCTGGCAGGCGTTGCACGAGCAAGGCGTGCGGCCGTGCGGCCTCGGCGCCCGCGATACGCTGCGCCTCGAGGCGGGCATGAATCTTTACGGGCAGGACATGGACGAATCGATCTCGCCGCTCGACGCCGGGCTGGCGTGGACGGTCGATCTGTCGGCTCCGCGCGAGTTCGTCGGCCGCTCAGCGCTCGAAACGGCCGGCTCGCGGCGCGCGTTCGTCGGGCTCGTTTTGCGCAAGGAAAACGGCAAGGCGGGCGGCGTGCTGCGCGCGCATCAGAAGGTGCTGACGGCGGCCGGCGAGGGCGACATCACGAGCGGCACGTTTTCGCCGACGATGCAGGAATCGATCGCGTTCGCGCGCGTGCCGAAGGAAGTGCAGCCGGGCGACACGGTGCAAGTTGAGATCCGCGACAAAACGTTCAACGCAAGCGTGGTAAAACTGCCGTTCGTGCGCAACGGCAAGGTGCTCGTCGCTTGAGGGCCGACGCCGCTCGAAGCGCGCGTCAAGCGTTTGTTTTACCGACGTATTTCTTCCATTCTCAGGAGCATCCGATGAGCAACGTTCCGGCCGATCTCAAGTACACCGACGAACACGAGTGGTTGCGCACCGAAGCCGACGGCACGCTGACGGTGGGTATTACCGATCACGCGCAAAGCACGCTCGGCGACATCGTCTTTCTCGAACTGCCGGAAGTCGGCAAGACGGTGACGGTTGGCGACGCGGTCGGCGTCGTCGAATCGGTGAAGGCCGCCTCCGATATCTATTCGCCCGTCTCGGGTGAGATCGTCGAAGTCAACGAGTCGATTCTCGATACGCCCGATGCCGTCAACAACGACGCTTACGCGAGCTGGCTCTTCAAGATCAAGCTCGCTCCCGGCGCCTCGACCGACAAGCTGCTCGACGCTGCCGCGTACTCGAAACTGATCGACTGAATTTCCTTGCCACTGCCCGCGCGGCGCATTGCCTTTTACGTCTCGTTCGTTTCCGTTCCGCGCTGGTCGGAAACGGCTCCTCGAAAAGGCCGCCGCGCGCACTAAGCTGAAAGCCTGCCAACATGAAGCTCGAACACCCGGATCGCCTGATGAATCGCACCCCCGTTTCGCTTGCCGCGCTCGAAGTGCATGACGCCTTCGCCGAGCGGCACATCGGCCCGGACGCTGTCGATCAGCAGAAGATGCTGGACGCGCTCGGATTCGCGTCGCGGGCCGCGCTCGTCGATGCGGTCATTCCGCCGGCGATCCGCCGCACCGAGCCGCTGCCGCTCGGCCCGTTCGCCGAGCCCAAGAGCGAGGCGGAGGCGCTCGCGGCGCTGCGCGAGCTCGCGAGCAGGAACCAGGTGTTTCGCTCCTATATTGGCCAGGGCTACTACAACACGCATACGCCAACGGTCATCTTGCGCAACGTGCTCGAGAATCCGGCTTGGTACACGGCCTATACGCCCTATCAGCCCGAAATCTCGCAAGGTCGCCTTGAGGCGCTGCTGAACTTCCAGCAGATGGTGACGGATCTGACGGGGCTCGCGATCGCGAATGCCTCGCTGCTCGACGAGGCGACGGCCGCCGCGGAGGCGATGACGCTGCTGCAGCGCGTCGGGAAGCCGAAGTCCAACGTTTTCTATGTTGCCGATGATGTGCTGCCGCAAACGATCGAGGTCGTGCGCACGCGTGCGCGGCCGGTCGGCATCGAGGTGCGGGTCGGTCCTGCGGATGCCGCGGCTCAATCGAACGCATTCGGCGTGCTGCTGCAATATCCGGGCGTAGACGGCCATGTGCGCGATTACCGTTCGCTCACCGAGCAGATTCATGCGGCCGGCGGGCACGTCGTCGTCGCGGCCGATCTGCTCGCCTTGACGCTTTTGACGCCGCCGGGTGAGTGGGGCGCCGACGTGGCCGTCGGCAACTCGCAGCGCTTCGGCGTGCCCGTCGGCTTTGGCGGGCCGCACGCAGCCTATCTCGCCGTGCGCGACGAATTCAAGCGACAAATGCCGGGACGGCTCGTCGGCGTGACCGTCGACGCGCAAGGAAATCCGGCCCTGCGCCTCGCGCTGCAAACACGCGAGCAGCATATCCGCCGCGAAAAGGCGACGTCGAACGTCTGCACGGCGCAGGCGCTGCTCGCCATCATGGCGAGCATGTATGCGGTCTATCATGGCCCGCACGGTCTCAGGACGATCGCGCAGCGCGTGCACCGGATCGCCGCGCTTTTTGCGGCCGGCGTCAGGCAACTCGGTTACTCGATCGTCAACGATACGTTCTTCGATACGCTGACGATCGAAACGGGCGCGCGCACCGCGCTGGTCCATGAGGCGGCGCAGCGTTCGTGCATCAACCTGCGCCGCATCGGCGATTCGCGTGTCGGGGTATCCATCGACGAAACGACGACGCGTGCGGATCTCGCGGATCTGCTCATGGTCTTCGCGAACGCGGCCGGCGCGATCGACGTGCCGCATATCGATGCGCTCGACGCGGCGCTTTTCCGTGCCTCGGCAGAGGGAAGCCAGGGCGGGCGGGCCGGCGAGGGCGAAGCGGCGCCGCTGCCTGAAGCGCTTGTGCGCACGAGCGCTTACCTCACGCATCACGTCTTCAACCGGCATCATTCGGAGACCGAAATGTTGCGCTATCTGCGCAGCCTCGCGGACAAGGATCTCGCGCTCGACCGTTCGATGATCCCGCTCGGCTCGTGCACGATGAAGCTCAACGCGACTTCGGAGATGCTGCCTGTCACATGGCCCGAGTTCAGCCGCATTCATCCGTTCGCCCCGGCCGCGCAAACGGCCGGCTATCGCGAGATGATTGATCAGCTCGAACAGATGCTCGTCGCCGCGACCGGCTACGCGGCGGTTTCGCTGCAACCGAATGCGGGCTCGCAAGGCGAATATGCAGGACTGCTGATCATTCGCGCCTATCACGATTCGCGCGGCGAAGGTCACCGCGACGTCTGCCTGATCCCGGCTTCGGCGCACGGCACGAACCCGGCGTCGGCGCATATGGCCGGCATGAAGGTCGTCGTCGTGGCATGCGATGAAGAAGGCAATGTCGATATCGACGATCTGAAAGCGAAGGCCGCCGAGCATGCGGCCCAGCTTGCGGCGATCATGATCACGTACCCCTCGACGCACGGGGTGTTCGAGCAGAACGTACGCGAAATCTGCGAAATCGTTCATGCCCATGGCGGACAGGTTTACGTCGACGGCGCGAACATGAACGCGATGGTCGGTCTCACGGCTCCGGGGCAATTCGGCGGCGACGTCTCGCACCTCAATTTGCACAAGACGTTCTGCATTCCGCACGGCGGTGGCGGCCCGGGCGTCGGTCCGGTAGCGGTAGGCCCGCATCTCGCGCAGTTCCTGCCGAATCAGACGTCCACCGGCTATCGCCGCTCGGAAAGCGGCATCGGAGCGGTCTCGGCGGCGCCTTATGGTTCGGCGTCGATTCTGCCGATCTCGTGGATGTACATCGCGATGATGGGCGCCAAGAATCTGACGGCGGCGACCGAGGTGGCCATCCTCAACGCGAATTACGTCGCGAAGAAGCTGAGCGCCCACTACCCGGTGCTGTACTCGGGTGCCGGCGGCCTCGTCGCGCACGAATGCATTCTCGATTTGCGCGCGATCAAGGACACGAGCGGCATTACGGTCGACGACGTGGCGAAGCGCCTCGCCGATTTCGGCTTTCATGCGCCGACGATGAGCTTCCCGGTGCCGGGCACGCTGATGGTCGAGCCGACCGAGTCCGAATCGAAGGAGGAACTCGATCGCTTCATCGAAGCGATGATCGCGATCCGCGAGGAGATCCGCGCCGTCGAAGAGGGCCGCGCCGATCGCGAGGACAATCCGCTCAAGCATGCGCCGCATACGGCAGCCGCCGTGACGGCGAACGAATGGAAGCATGCATATTCGCGCGAAACGGCGGCTTACCCGCTGCCGTCGCTCGTCGCGAAGAAATACTGGCCGCCCGTCGGCCGCGCGGACAACGCTTATGGCGACCGCAATCTCTTCTGCTCTTGCGTGCCCGTTGCCGATTACGCGTGACGGTCTTGCCGGGTGTCTGTTGTCTGCCGCGCCCGGTTCACTTCGCGTGAATCGGGCGCAATGGTCGTATGTTGCTTTTTTATACGTTACGCGCCCCCAATACCGGCTAACATCTGTCACCGCGATCAAGCTAGAGAAGGAGCGACGCATGGTGCGACAGGTGCCGACGACGACGCGTATGGTGGGCCAACCCGGGGAGCCGGCCCGATGGGAATCGAGCAAACGCGCATCGCTCTGGCTCTGGCTCTGGTTCCTGGCTTGCGTGGCCGCGGCGGCCCCGGCCAGCGGGGCACGTGCGGCGATGAACTTCTGCGCGGCGCCGGCGCTGCAGACGAGCGAACGGGCGAATGCTGCGCCCGCCGTCGCAACGCTGATGAAGCGCGTCGCGACTCGGCTCAACGACGCGCCGAAACCGCTAGCACGATTGCACACCGAAGGCACGCTGCCGCATGAAGGCATCTACGACGAAAGTGTCGAGGCCGAGCAAGATCTCGATCTGATGCGCGACGCGGCCCTCGTCTGGCGCGCGACGGGCGACGAACGTTACCTGAGGCTCGTCGATCGTTTCCTCAGCGCATGGGTTACCACTTATCGCCCGAGCTACGATCCGATCGACGAAACGCATTTCGGCGCGATGATCCTCGCGTACGACTTGACGGCAAGCGCGTTGCCCGTCAAGACGCGCAACGCCACGGGCGCATTCATCGCGGCGCTCGCGAACGGCTATGTCGCACGAATCGATGCGCAGCCGCGTCCTCTTGCCGACACCTACCGTAACAACTGGGAGAGTCATCGCGTCAAGCTCGTGGCGATGGCGGCCTTCACGCTCGACGATCGCAAGCTCATCAACGCTGCTCAGCGTCTCTTCGTCGAGCAGATCACGAACAACGTCTCATCTGATGGAACGACGTTCGATTTTACCGAGCGCGATGCGCTTCACTACGTCGCCTACGATCTCGAACCGCTCGTGTACGCCGCCTTGGCCGCGCGCCGACATAACCGGAATTGGCTGATGGAGCGAGGCAAGAACGGTGCTTCGCTCGCGCTGGCACTGAATTGGCTCGTGCCTTATGCGCTCGGCGAGAAGACGCATGAAGAATTCGTCGGCTCACGCGTTCCGTTCGACGCCAAGCGGCGCGAAGCCGGCGTGCCGGGTTTCTCGGGGCAATGGGATCCGAAAGACGCGGCTGAGCTCTTTCATCTCGCGGCGCGGTTGTCGGGACGCTACGCGCCCGTTGCGCAGCGCTTGCAGCCGCAGCCTCCGGCGTGGCTCGCCGTCTGCTTGCCGTTGGCGGCGCGCTGAGCGAGCGTGGCTCGATGGTTCCGCCCTGTGCTTTGCGCCTTTGAATTTTTGATTCGAAACGGCAGTTTTCCGGAGCAGTAAATGGCAGTCAGCGTTTTCGATCTCTTCAAAATCGGTATCGGCCCTTCCAGCTCGCATACCGTCGGGCCGATGCGGGCCGCGCTCCTTTTCGTGCAGGGGCTCGAACGCGACGGGCAGCTCGAATCGACGGCTTCGGTCAAGGTCGAGCTCTACGGCTCGCTCGGGGCGACAGGCAAGGGCCATGGCACGGATCGCGGCGTCATGCTCGGCCTCATGGGCGATGCGCCCGATACAGTCGATCCCGATACGATCGGCGCGCGGATCGAAGCGGTCGGCAAGTCGAGGCGTCTTGCCCTCATTGGCAAGCACGAGATCGACTTCGTGCCGAAAGAGGCCATCGCGTTCTATCGCCAGGCTTTGCCCGAGCATCCGAACGGCCTGAAGCTGCGTGCGCTCGACGCGGCCGGCGAGACGCTGCGCGAGGGCACGTACCTTTCGGTTGGCGGCGGCTTCGTGGTGACGGCAGGTGCGCCGAATACCAAGGTGCTGTCGGCTGTCGATGAGCTCGCCCACCCGTTTCGCACCGGTAACGAGCTGCTCGGGCTTTGCGCGTCGACGGGCAAGACGATCGCGCAATTGATGTGGGAAAACGAGCGCGCCTGGCATACGGACGAAGAGACGCGCGCCGGCCTGCTGAAGATCTGGGACGTCATGCAGTCTTGTGTCGCGCGCGGCTGCGGTATCGGCAATCCCGATGCGGACGGTACATTGCCCGGGCCGTTTCAGGTCAAGCGCCGCGCACCGCAGCTGTATCGGGCACTGACGGCGAGTCCCGAGCAGAGCTTGCGCGATCCGCTTTCGATGGTCGACTGGATCAACCTCTACGCGATCGCCGTCAACGAGGAGAACGCCGCGGGCGGGCGTGTCGTGACAGCGCCGACAAACGGCGCGGCCGGCATCATTCCCGCCGTGCTGCATTACTACACGCGCTTCGTCGCGGGCGCGAACGAGCAGGGCGTCATCGACTTCCTCATGACGGCCGCCGCGATCGGCATTCTCTACAAGCTCAATGCGTCGATCTCGGGCGCCGAGGTCGGCTGCCAGGGCGAAGTCGGCGTCGCGTGCTCGATGGCGGCGGGCGCGCTCGCCGCCGTCATGGGCGGTAGTCCCAAGCAAGTCGAGAATGCGGCCGAGATCGGCATGGAGCACAACCTCGGGCTCACTTGCGATCCGGTCGGCGGGATGGTGCAGATTCCATGCATCGAGCGCAATGCGATGGCATCGGTAAAGGCCGTCAATGCCGCGCGCATGGCGCTGCGCGGCGACGGCAGCCACTACGTTTCGCTCGATTCGGTCATCAAGACGATGCGCGAGACGGGAGCCGATATGAAGACGAAGTACAAGGAGACGTCGCGCGGCGGGCTGGCCGTCAATATCGTCGAGTGTTGAAGACTCAAGCTACCCAATTCATTCAGGAGGTCACCGCATCATGCCGAACGCCGCCGATACCGCCGCCGTGACGGGAGCGCGTCTCCTCGTCGATGCCTTGCTCACGCACGGCGCCGATCGTGTTTTCTGCGTGCCGGGCGAGAGTTTTCTCGCCGTGCTCGATTCGCTTTACGACGTGAGCGAGCGCATTCAGACCGTCGTCTGCCGCCATGAGGCGGCGGCGGCCAACATGGCCGAGGCGACAGGCAAGCTGACCGGCCGGCCCGGCATCGCGTTCGTCACGCGCGGCCCGGGCGCCACGCATGCCTCGATCGGCGTGCATACGGCGTTTCAGGATTCCACGCCGATGATTCTCTTCATCGGCCAATGCGCGCGCGAGCATCTCGATCGCGAAGCGTTTCAGGAGATCGACTATCGCCGCATGTTCGGGCAGATGGCGAAGTGGGTCGCCCAGATCGACGACGCGCGCCGCATTCCCGAATACCTAAGCCACGCGTTTCACACAGCCTGCTCAGGACGTCCGGGGCCCGTCGTTCTCGCGCTGCCGGAAGATATGCTCTCGGACCCGTGCCCCGCCGTGCCCGCCGCGCCGCGGTATCGGCGCGTGGCGGCAGCCCCGGCGCCCACGCAGATCGAGTCACTGCGCGAGCTGCTCGAAGCGGCCAAGAAGCCGATGGCGATCGTCGGCGGCAGCGGGTGGAACGAGCAGGCATGCGCCGATTTGCGCGGTTTTGCCGAACGTTGGCAGTTGCCTGTCGGCTGCGCGTTCCGCTATCAGGACACGCTCGACAACGACCATCCGAACTATGCGGGCGACGTGGGGCTAGGCATCAATCCCGCGCTCGCGAAACGGATCCGTGAGGCCGATCTGTTGTTGGTGATCGGGCCGCGTCTGGGCGAGGCGACCACGGGCGGTTACACCTTGCTCGATATTCCCAAGACAAAACAGACGCTCGTGCACGTCCATCAGGGCGCCGATGAGCTGGGGCGCGTCTATGCGGCCGACCTACCGATCGTGTCGGGCATGCCCGAGTTCACGGCCGCGCTGGCCGCGCTCGATCCGCGCGCGACGCCCGCCTGGGCGGGCAGCGCCGAGGAGGCGCATCGCGAATACCTGGAATGGCGCCGTCCGCGACCGATGCTCGGCGACGTTCAGCTCGGCGAGATCATGGCGCAATTGCGCAAGCGGTTGCCGGACGACGCGATCGTGACGAACGGCGCCGGCAACTATGCGATCTGGCTGCACCGCCACTTCGCCTATCGGCGGTTCAAAACGCAGCTCGCACCGACGAGCGGCGCAATGGGTTACGGCGTGCCCGCCGCGCTTGCCGCGAAGGTTTGCCACCCAGAGCGCATTGCCGTGGCCTTTGCCGGCGACGGCTGCTTCATGATGGCGGGGCAGGAGCTTGCAACGGCGATGCAGTATGGACTCAATGCCATTTTCATCGTCGTCAACAATGGGCACTACGGCACGATCCGCATGCACCAGGAGCGCCACTATCCGGGTAGGCCGCACGGCACGGGGCTGACGAACCCCGATTTCGCGGCGTTCGCGCGTTCGTTCGGCGCGCATGGCGAGACGGTGGAGAGGACTGCAGACTTTTTGCCGGCATTCGAGCGCGCGATCGAAAGCGGGCTCCCCGCACTGATCGAGATTCGCGTGCCGCAGGAAGTCAGCACGCCCAATGCGACGCTCGAGCAGATTCGGGAGCAAGGGCGAGCGACGCGCGGGCAGTGAGCTCGTCGGGCGATCTGCCCATTGTCTATCAATGCCCTCGATAAAGCTCGACCTGCATTTGCGACAACTGTGCGCGCCGTCGCTCGGCAGTCGGCATTTGGAACAGCCACCGCGGCCTTAGCGTCGTGAAAAACGGTGTATCAGATTGCTGAGATGCCCGCGGCGACGGCGTCTCAGCTACAGCTAGCGTGCGACGGTGCGTCCGCCGGACAGGATGCCGCGGCGCGGCCGACGCCGCGTGTTCGACAGGGCGCTTTCTCACGCTCGGCTTGCTGGCGGCGGGGCGCGAAGGCGACGCGTCGTCGTCGCGAGCATCCTGTTCGACCGATCCGGTCGAACTTCTCGCTGTTTCATCCTCGCTGCGCGGCTCGCTTTGTGCGCTTTGTGAATTGGCAGCGGCCGAGGCAATTGTTTCGCAGGCCGAACTATCTTCGCTGTTGCAGCTCTCCGAGGCGGCGCGTGTTGGTGCAGGTGCCGCCATTGCCTTTGCGGTCTCGTCTGGCTTTGCCGACGTCGTCGACCCGGGTCCCGGCTCGCCGTCGCGCGCGATCGCCGGCTCTTGGGTCACCGTCGGTGAAGCTTCTGTCTGCGTCTGAGCCATTGGCGAAGTGAGCGGTCGCTCACTTGATGGGGAATGAGCCGTGGCTGTCGACCGAGGCTTGGCGTGCGCCGAAGGCGGCGATCTATGTTGAGCGCGTGGAGGCGTCCGAGATGTCGGTTGCGCAGGAGTCGAGAGCGGCGCCGTGGGCTGAGCACTGGCTGGCTCGCCGGTTCGCTCATTGGCAAGTATTGAAGATGAATGCGGCGAAGTGGGCGCTTCCATCGCCGCTATGATCGCCGTTGATGGGGCGCTGGCGATCGCCGGCGGTTTCGCTGTAATTGCTGCCTCGGCGGCTGCGATCGCTTCGGACTGCTGAGTTTGCTTGCTGGGTGCGGGCTTCGGTTCGTTCCCGACTGCGAGGCTAGTGGGCGGCGCTCGCGTCGGCACCGGTGCTCGCGCAGGCGCTGGCGTTTGGGGCGGTGCCGGCTCATGCGCTGAGGGCTTCGGCGCTTGCGCCAGTTCGTGATCGTGCAGAGGCTGTGCCGGCGTTTGCGCCGGTGCCGGGTTGTTCGCCGCAGGCTTGGGTGTTTGGGTCAGCACGGGCTCGTGTGCCGCAGGCTTCGAGGTCTGCGCAGGAAGAGGCTCACGTGCCGCAGGCTGGGTTGTTTCAGCCAGTATCGGTTGCTGCGCCGCGGGCTTCGGGGCTTGCGGCAGTGCGGGCGCGTTCGCCGTGGGCTTCGGCGTATGCGCCGGTGCGGGCGCACTCGCCGCGGGCTTAGGCGTCTGCGCGAGTGCGAGTTCGCGCGCCAAAGGCTTTGGCGCTTGCACTACCGCTGAGTCGCGGGCAGGCGGCTTGGGCGGCGCCTCGGTCGTGCCTGGCGCACCTGCGGTGGGCAGAGGCTTCAAGTTTGCCGTCGGCGACGTCTGGGGCTGCGCGGGGACCGGCGCGCTTGGCGGCGCCCGGCGTTGCTGCGCGGTGGAACGGTTTGGGTGCTTAGGATCGCCCAGCCGCGTCGCATCGCTTGCATCGTCCGTGCGTGCGTTCTCGATCTGCTGCTGCAGCAGCGCGACGAGCGAGTCCGAGCTTCTCGCCGGGCGGGGCAAAGCCGAGTCGTCCCGCGCTTCGTCGGTTTCGGGTTTGCGGGTATCGCGGCTTGCTTCCTCGGCATACCGGCCCTCGACAGTGCGCCACATCTCCTGCGCATTCTCGTGTTCGGTGATGGCCACATAGCTGCCGAATCCGGCGGCAAAGCCGAAAAGAATCACAGCTACGCTGGCCGAAACGCCCCAGCGTCGAGCGCCGTTCGCATCGGCGGGAGCGAGGCGTCGCGGCAGCGCCGTGCGCGTTCGCGCGGGTGGCCGTGCCGTCCGATGAAGCACAGGGAGACCCGGCCGTTCGCGCGTCGCCGCAGGCGAATGCGAATCGTCCGGGATCGCAAGCCCAGCGTCGAACCGCAACAGCACGGGCTGCCCGCATCGCGGGCAGTTTGCGCTGGTCGCCGCCAACGCCGTTGCGCAGCGTGGGCATCGCAACGGCTGTGCCTGCTTCGTCGCTTCCCTCTGCATAGGCCCTCGGGGATGAAGCCATCCCCAATATATGTGCCTCGTCACACGAAAGATCAATGAAGGATGGCGCGCGGATGTTCGCTACTTAACATACGAAAGCTCACGCGGTACCCCGAACGCGCTTTCCGTTGGGGACTTCCCCACCCTTGCCGTGTAACATCGTTTCCAAAGCCGGCCAATTGCGGCGGGGACACCATGAGAGAAAGACGAATGCGCGCCCGGATCGCGAGTATCGCGATCGCTTCGGCCGTCGCGTCGTCGTGCCATGCCGGTGCCGCGCCCGAAGCTTCCGCACCCGACGCATCCACGAGTCATTGCTCCCCGGCGTTTTCCGAACGCGACGTGGAGCGAGGCCTCGTCATGCGCGCCCACTGCGGCTTGCCGGCAGCTGTCGTCGAGCGCCTCGTCGAAGAGCCAAATCGAGCCGCTCAGCGTGCCGGACTGGCGAGCAATCAGCGTGCCGCGCTCGCGCGCGCGGCCAACATCATGCTTGCCGCGGTGCGCGAGGAAGCGCTCGAGAATGCCGCGCCGGTGCTGGCCGCGCTCGCGGCGATGGCGCAAAGCCATCCCGACGTCGATTTCGTTGCGGTGGCGCAGCAATGGAGCACGCGGTATCGAAAGCTGCTCCACGAGACATCGGTGACGCGAACGTCCGATCCGACCGAGCTCGATGTCGACCGTGCGGTCGGCCATCTGGAACTTGGCGCCGCCGCCAAGCTTCTCGCGGGACAGCTGCGCGAGGCCCAGGTCCCCTCCGCGCTCGCGGCGGCGCGCCGGCACGAGGCATCCATCGTCGAATGGCTCAGGTTCTCCCCCGAGCGCGCGCTCGGTTATGCCAAGGCGGCTCACGCGCTGAAGCCCGACGATATCGAGCTGTCGGAGACTTACGCGGACATGCTCGATGAGCTCCGCCTATTCGAGCAGGCAGAGCCGATTTACGAGTTGCTGCTCGTCCGCTATGAGTCGCTCGCGCAGGATCGGCCCACCGTATGGCGTCCGCGCATGGGGCGGCTTTTTTTGAAGCTTGGCGGTCTTTACGCGGCGCTGCAGTTGAGGAAGGATGCGGAGATGGCTTACCTTCGCGCCCTCGGGATCTTCTGGGGACTCGCGCGCGGCGACCCCCTCGCATTCGGTCCATCCGTCGCCGCCGCATTTGCCGATCTCGGCATGCTCTATCGCGATTCGGACCGGCCTGAAGACGCGCTCGAAGTCTATGGCGAAGCACTCACGCTCGATCGCGCGCTGGCGCAACACGACAAGAGCGCTTACGAACCCGACGTTGCCGCGACGCTCAACGACCTCGGCGTGCTTTACCAGATGATGCATCGCAACGACGAGGCCAACGGCGCTTACGGTGAGGCGCTCGCAATCGATCGCCGGCTCGTGAGCGAGAACCCTGCGGCCTACCGCCCGGTACTCGCGCGGACGCTGAACAATCTGGGCAATCTCGACAGCGACATGGGCAAGCGGGACGACGCCTACCAGGCCTATCGCGAAGCGTTGCAAATACGACGTCAGCTCGCGCGCGAAAGCTTCGTGTTGAATGGCGGCGACGTCGCACGCACGTTGTCGAATCTGGGCGCGCTGTATCGGGCGCAAGGCCGCGCGGCCGAGGCCCAACAGACTTACGTCGAGGCGCTGCGAATCTATCGAAGGCTGCGCGGCCGCGCGCCAACCGACTATCGGCCCGACGAAGCGCGCACGTTCAACAATTTAGGTGTCCTATACAGCCGGACCCATCGACCGCGCGAGGCCGAGGATGCGTTCCACCGATCGATCGCGCTTTACGATTCGCTATCGAGAGCGGATCCCTCATCGCATCGCAAGGATTTCGCGCGCGCTTTGAACAACCTCGCGCAACTCTATAGTCGCACCGGTCGCCCGCAAGAGGCCGATGCGGCCAGACGCAAGGCGGCCAAGATGCTCGAGGCCGCCAGTGAGCAGTGATCGGCCGAGCGTGGCCTCGCGAGGCTCAATGATGCCTGCGCGGCGGAACGAAGCGCCACGTGCAGAGAACGAGCAACGCAAACAGTGAATAGGCCACAGTGAAGACCCAAGGCGGAAAGTCGTAATAAATCAGGCGTTGCAGCCAGTACTCGATGAAACCTTGGTTCGACGTCGCGCCGTGACGCAGCCACGTCTCGAGCACGGTCAGCGGACAGGGGATGTCGGCGACGGCGAGGAGTGCGACGATACCGATCGCGCCTAGGTGCAAAAGCCGGAAAACCGGGTTGCGCACCCATTGCCAACCTAGCGCCGCGCCGGCCCATATCGCCGCGAAGCCGCCGACGATGAACGAAACGACGAGTGCGTGAAGGACGAGGACGATATCGGCCAAGGCGGTCATGGGCACAGTTTACCGTGTGAGCATGGCCGCAAGTCTCTCGGGGTTGGCGCTCGCGCGCTCCCGGATACAATTCGGCAGCACCGCATCCACTCGACACGAGGCGAATTGATCCATGCGTAATTCCGACCGGGCGTTCCTGCTCGGCCCGTTATTGAAAGGCGTTTCGCGTTCCTTCTACCTGACGCTGCGCGTACTGCCCAAGGGCATGCGCGAGCCTGTCGGTCTCGCCTATTTGCTTGCGCGAGCAGCGGATACGATCGCCGATACGTCGTTGATCGAGCCGGCGCAACGGTTGGCGCTGCTGCACGAACTGCGCGAGCAAGTGAACGGCGCATCGGATGACGGCGCATTCGCCCGGCGTCTTGCCGGCGAAGTCGCGGCGCGGCAAACGCAATCCGATGAGAAGGTCCTGCTGGAATCGCTCGAGCCCGCGTTGCATATCCTCGCTCAATTGAAAGAATCGGACCGCGAAGCGGTGCGCGGTGTCGTGATGACGCTGACGAGCGGGATGGAGTTCGATTTGCGCACGTTTCCGGACGAGCGCTCGGGCTGCCTCGCCGCGCTTGCCGAACCGGCCGAACTCGATCGCTACACCTACCTCGTTGCGGGGTGTGTCGGCGAGTTTTGGACGAAGATGACGTACGCTTATGCGCCGCGCTCGCTCGCGGGCGATCCGGCGCTGGCGATCGAGCGCGGGGTGCGATTCGGCAAGGCGCTGCAATTGACGAACGTGCTCCGCGATTGCGCAAAGGACCTGCGCATCGGCCGCTGCTATCTGCCGACGACGATGCTGAGCCGCTACGCGATCACGCCCGAAGATCTGAAACTGCCCGGTGCTTGCGCGCGTGCGCGACCGCTCATGCTCGAGCTAGTAGGCGTCGCTCTCGAACACTACCGCGCGGCGCTCGACTATACGTTCGCCATTTCCGCGTGGTCCATCCGCTTGCGGCTCGCGTGTCTCTGGCCCATCTTCATCGGTCTCGAGACGCTGCAATTGCTCGTCAATAACGAAAACTGGCTCGATCCCGCCAAGCCTTCGAAGGTGCCGCGCGCTCGCGTCTACGAGATCATGGCTCGCTCGATGGCGACAGTCGCATGGACGAGGGCGCTGCGCGGATGGGCCGACGGCATCATCGCCGCGATCGAGGCGCGCATCGAAGCCGCGGAGCCGTTGCGGCATGCCGAGGGTCGAACCGTGAAATAATGGGCCGGTCCATACGCCTCGCGTCGAGGGAGCTCACGAAATGCCCACATCCAGTTCACTGCTCGCGTTTGGCCTCGTCGCGCTCGGCATGGCGCTGACGCCCGGCCCCAACATGATGTATCTGGTCTCGCGCTCGATCTGCCAAGGCCGCACCGCCGGCATGATCTCGTTGGGCGGCGTGGCGCTCGGATTTCTGTTCTACATGTTGGCGACGGCATTCGGCATCACCGCCTTGCTTTTCGCCGTGCCGCTCGCTTATGACGCATTGCGCTTCGGCGGTGCGCTCTATCTCGCCTACCTCGCATGGCAGGCCCTCAAGCCGGGCGGCCGATCGCCGTTCCAGGTGCGCGCGCTGCCGCCCGACAGTCCGCGCAAGCTCTTCGTGATGGGGTTCTTCACCAATCTGCTCAATCCGAAGATCGCGATGCTCTATCTGTCGCTGCTGCCGCAGTTCATCGATCCGCATGGCAGCGTGCTCGCGCAGTCGATGACGCTGGGTAGCATGCAGATCGTCGCGAGCCTTGCCGTCAATTCCGCCGTGGCGATCATGGCCGGTTCAATCGCGTCGTTCTTTTCGGGGCGCCCCGCGTGGCTCGTCGTACAGCGTTGGCTGATGGGTACGGTGCTCGCCGGGCTGGCGCTCAGGATGGCGACGCAGGCGCGGCGGTGACCCCTCGATTCGATTCGTAACGAGCGCGCGATGATTCGGCCTCCCGGGCCTTCGTCGCGCATTGCACGACGATTGTCGTGCGATGTCAGCCGTTCGTCAGCCGCTCAAACGGGAATGGCATCGCACGCAAAGAGGCCGCCCCGACGGTTCGTCGGTTGATCGGTCCGGTGGAGTCGTTAGTCGTCCGAAGGATATTCGAGCTTCGGGTACCAGTCGGTGCCGCGGCCCTCGGGCGTCATGTCGAGGATCGTCCAGATCGGCTGGAGATCGGGCGCGCCACGCGGATCCTGGCCGGGGTCGGCCGTCTCAGGCCCCATCTCGCCGGCCCAGAAGTGATGAATGCGGCCGTTCCTGCGCACGAAAACGTTGAACGCCGGGTTGTCTCCCGATTCGGGATCCTCGTGCGCGTAGTCGACGTTGAATGTGTTCCCTCCCGACGAGTAGAGCCGCAGATACCGCCAGCCGCGCTCCTGCTTGAAAGCGGTGAGGCGCTCGATCGGCGAGCGCGCGATCACGGCGAATGCGACACGCTGAAGGATGTCGAGCATTTCGCCGTCGAGGGCGCCGAGCAGCGACGTGCACATCGGGCACGGACGCTGGCGTTTGGGGCCGAACATCCAGTTGTAGGTGACGAGCGTGTCATGCTTGCCGAACATTTGCGAGAGCGCGGCAGGGCCTTGCTCGCCCTCGAAGCGGTAGTCCTGCGGCACGACTCCGCCCAGCGGCAATGCACGGCGCTTTGCCGCGACGCGCTCGATATGGCGGCGCAATTCGATCTCTTCAGCGAGCAGGGCATTGCGCGCCTTGCGGTATTCCGCACTTTCGTTGGGAAAACGAAGTTTTGACTGCGCAAGCAGGAACGCCGGTTTCAATGCCTGCGCGGATGCTTCGGAATGGCTCATGAATTTGCCTCCTTCGGATCGACGGTAAATGGGGCAGAACCGGATGCGCGTACCGCGGCACGGCGGGCATGGCGCTGTCCCCATCCCTACGACGAACGACCCGGGGCGGAATCGACACGGCGTCAGCCGCTTTTCTGCCCGAAAGTCAGCCGTGAAAGTCGGGCTCGAACTGCCGCCCCACGAAATCGATATGCGCGAACATCGCCTGTTGCGCGGCGTCGGGATTGCGGTTGCGAACGGCGAAGTAGATCGATTCGTGCTGCGCGAGCCGCATCGCCGCCTGAGCCGCCGCGTTCGCATTGTTGACGGTGGCATCGAACGTATTGGCGGTGATGTGCTCGCGCAGCATCGTGATGACGCTTGCATAGAACTGCTCGAGCATCCGGTTGTGCGCGGCTGCCGTCAGTACCGTATGGAACTCGGCATCCGTCCCCGCCTCCGTATCGACGTCCTGGGCGGCGACGGCGGCGCGCATGCGCGACAGGATGGCCGCAAGGTGCTCGAGCTCGTCGTCCGTCGAGCGCTGGGCCGCGAAGCGCGCCGCCGCACATTCGAAGACGAGGCGAAATTCGAGCGTTTCGGTGCGCATCGGCGGCTGGCTGTCGAGCAACTGAACCCACGGCGCGCTCAGGGCCGGCCGCTGCCTCTGCAGCAGGTAGATGCCGCTGCCGGGTTTCGTTTCGAGCAAACCCGCGCTGACGAGCCGCTGAATCGCTTCGCGCACGGTCGAGCGCGAAACGCCGAGGGACTCGGCCAACGTTCGTTCCGAGGGCAGACGCATCGCGGCGCGCCACTCGCCTTCGCGCACTTTCCGTTCGAGGTGCCCGATCGTTTGCTCGAGCACGCTCATCGACTGTCTGTGAAGACTCATACCGCTCTTTTGCCGAATCTGGCCGGACCAATTTGCGCGGGGCGCGCAAGAAAACCACGATGAGCGTGGACGATGCGCGGCCTGCGGCTCGGGGCCGAAGCGGCCGCTCGCTGTTGCGAGGGCAGCCGGGGCCGCGCACGAATCCCGCTCACGACAAGGAGGAGAGCATGGCGGATTCTACTTTACAGGTCATCAAGCTGCACGCGAGCGACGACGTAGCGATCGCTCGCGCGGCGATCGCGGCGGGAACGGTGCTCGACGAGCTCGACGGTCTGCGGGTGGTCGACGACATCCCCGCGGCGCACAAGGTGGCGCTGCGATCGCTCGAAGCTGGCGAGCCCGTGCGGCGATACGGGCAAATCATCGGCTTCGCGACGCAAGCCATCGAGCCGGGCACACACGTTCACACGCACAATCTGGCGATCGGCGATTTCGCGCGCGACTATGCGTTCGGCTCGAACGTAGAGGGCGTACCGCGCGCGACGCAGGCACTGACGTTCGAGGGCTTTCGCCGTGCCGACGGCCGCGTGGCGACGCGCAATTACATCGGAGTCGTCAGCACCGTCAATTGTTCGGCGACGGTAACGAAGCTCGTCGCTCAGCATTTCGCCGTGCCCGGCGCACTCGCCGCCTATCCCAACGTCGACGGGATCGTGCCGATCACGCACAGCTTCGGTTGCTGCATCGACCACAACGGCGAAGGCATTCAGCAATTGCGCCGCACGCTCGGCGGATACATCCGTCATCCGAACTTCGCGGGCGTGCTCGTCATCGGGCTCGGATGCGAAGCGAACCAGATGGGCGCGATGTTCATCGCCGAGGGCGTCGAGCCCGCCGATACGATGGTTCCGCTCGTCATCCAGGAGCAGGGCGGCACACAGAAGACCGTGGACGCGGCCATCGCGGCCATCGAAAAGATGCTGCCGATCGCGAATCGTGCCGTGCGCGAGCCGCTGCCCGTGTCGCATTTGAATATCGCGCTTCAATGCGGCGGCTCGGACGGCTACTCCGGGATTACGGCGAATCCCGCGCTCGGTGCGGCCGTCGATCTGCTCGTGCAACACGGAGGGACCGCGATACTGAGCGAGACACCGGAGATTTACGGGGCCGAGCATTTGCTCACGCGTCGCGCGATCACGCCCGAAGTCGGGCAAAAGATCGTCGAGCGGATCCATTGGTGGGAGTCGTACGCTGAAAGAGAGAAGGGCAGCATCGATAACAATCCGACGCCGGGCAACAAGGCGGGCGGCTTGACGACGATTCTCGAAAAGTCGCTCGGCGCGGTGGCGAAAAGCGGCTCGACGCCGCTCATGGGCGTTTATCGCTATGCCGAGCCGATCGACACGAAAGGCCTCGTATTCATGGATGCGCCCGGCTACGATCCGATGGGCGCGACGGGGCAGATCGCGAGCGGCGCCAATCTCGTGCTGTTCACGACGGGCCGTGGCTCGTGCTTCGGCGCGAAGCCCGCACCATCGATCAAACTGGCGACGAACACGCGGATGTACACGCGCATGCTCGATGACATGGACATCAACTGCGGCGACATCATGGATGGCGCTACGACCGTCGAGGAAAAAGGCCGGGAGATTTTCCGGATGATCATCGACGTGGCGTCCGGCAAGAAAAGCAAGAGCGAGGCGCTCGGCGTCGGCAACGAAGAATTCGTGCCGTGGATGATCGGCGCGCAGATGTGAGGCTGGACGTCCACCGGCGCGTGCCACGGGGCGCGCCGGGCGGCGTGCGCCGCGTAGCTCGTGATAGGTCGGGAGTCCTAACGATTGGAAGACCCCCGGCCGACGTTGGGACAAGCGATCGCGGTGGCTTGGATCATTCGCCGATGGCCCGCGCGGCGCCGTCGAGTTCCTGATTCAGCACGTGCTGCTCGTCTCCCGACAATCCGCCGCCGTGCTGAGTCGCCATGTCGTGCGCTTCCTGACGAATGACATCGAGCCGGTGATGCAGTGCGCCTCCCTGCGGCGGCGGATAGTAGCCCTGGTTGACGTGCCAGTCGATGCGCCGGCTCAGATTGTCGATACGATCGGTGATCTGATCGAAGCGTTGCAAGGCGGCCTCGCGCGGATTCGGCCGCGCAGGGGGCGGGGCGCTCACTCGCTGCGGCGGCGGAGTCACCACGCAGGCCGCCAACGATGAAATCAATGCGGCGCACGCGAGCGCTCGGATCGTCTGTGGCATTCCCATTCTCCTTGTATTGGCGTTGTCGTTCACGGTGTGGTTAGCGTTGCAATGCCCGCGCGCAGCGCGATGTTGCGATGTCGCATCTCAGGCGACATCGCAGAAAACGGCTGAAGTGATCGCCGCGATGACATCGCGATCGCGAAAGTTGTAACGGAGTCTTCAGCCCGTGGGCCTCGCCTTTCGTCGCGCGCTTTCAGGCGGTTTCGCGAGCGAACGACAGGCGTCGGCCCTCGCGTGCGCTGCGCTCGGCCAGCTCGATGATCGTCATGACGTCGACGGCATCCTGCGGCGTGACCGGAAACGGCGTGCTGTGCCGGATCGACGACGCGAGCGCTCGATAGAAGTCGACATAGGCGCCATCCTTCGTGGGTAGCGGACGCTCGGTTTCCTGACCGTCCGAGATCACCCGCAGCGTGCCGGCCGCGTTGCCGCCGCCGAAGCCCGCATCGCCCGGGCGCAGGCCGGCCTTCAACTGGTCCTCTTGCGTATCGAGGCCTCTCTTCACGTAGCTGCCGAGCGTGCCGTGGATCGCGAAGCGCGGGGGCTCGAGTGCGGACAGCGCGCTCGCATGGAGCACGACTTCCTTATCAGCATAGCCGAGCAGCAGGTGGACGTAGTCAGGGGCCGTCGCATGATCGCGATGTGTCTTCACGCTCGCGTAGACCGTCTCGGGCGCCCCGAACAGCGCGAGCGCCTGATCGATCAGATGGGGGCCGAGATCGAAGAGCAGCCCGCCGCCGCGCGATGCTTCCTCGCGCCAGCGTTGGCGGATCTGCGGACGAAAGCGATCGAAGTGCGACTCGAAATGGACGATGCGGCCGAGCGCCTCGCTGTCGATGAGCTCGCGCACGGTAAGGAAATCGCCGTCCCAGCGCCGATTGTGGAACGGCGCGAAGACGAGGCCTCGATCGCGCGCGAGCCGGGCGAGGGCGACCGCGTCGGCTGCGCGCAGCGTGACAGGCTTGTCCACGACGACATGCTTGCCGGCCTCGAGCGCCTTTGCCGCCATCTCGAAGTGCGTATCGTTAGGCGTGGCGATGACGACGCATTCGATTTCGTCGAGCGCGAGCAGCGCTTCGAGATCGGGGACCGTCTTCGCCTGCGGATAGTCGGCCAGCGCTTGTTCCGGCTTGCTCGTCGCAATCGCGACGATGCGTGCGATGGGTTCGCGCGGATCGTCCGCCGCATTGCCGCAATGCTCGATGACAGGTGCGTGGAACGTCGCGCCGGCGAAACCGTATCCCATCAAGCCGATTTTCAGCGATGAAGTCATCTGGGCTTTCCGAAAGCTTTCAAGCGGGTTGGCGCCTCGCAGCCCCGCAAGGCTAGTCGTGCGCGAAGTCGGCATTTTGGCACGAGGTGAAAGAAGGGAAGCGGTAGCCGGAGCGCTTACCTTCATTGGCGGCTGGAGCCGCAATGGGTTCGTGTTAACATCGCGCACTCGCCCTCAGCTTTCCATCTGGCTCGAATAAGCGCTGAAGCGCCCACTCGCCAACTCCACCACGAAGATGTCCGCAGCAATGAATGCCGCCCAAAGCGAGGCGGTTCGCTACTTCGACGGCCCGTGTCTCGTGCTTGCCGGCGCAGGCAGCGGGAAGACGCGCGTCATCACGCAGAAGATCGCCTATCTCATCGAGCAAAAAGGCTTCGAGCCGCGCCATATCGCCGCCGTGACGTTCACGAACAAGGCGGCGGCCGAGATGCGCGAGCGTGTCGGCAAGTTGCTCGAAGGCAAGACGCTGACGGCGCCCGGCAAAGAAGGGCGCAAAGTGCCTGTGAACCAGTTGACGGTCTGCACGTTCCACTCGCTCGGCGTGCAGATTTTGCGGCAGGAAGCCGAGCATCTGGGTCTCAAGCCGCAGTTCTCGATCATGGATTCCGACGATTGCTTCGCGATGATCCAGGAGCAGGTCGGCTCGACCGATAAGGGATTCATCCGTAAAGTCCAGTCGATCATCTCGCTTTGGAAGAATGGCCTCATCGATCCCGAGGCGGCGCTCGCCAGCGCATCGAACGAAGACGAACATCAAGCTGCGATCGTCTACCGCAATTATGTCGCGACGCTGCACGCTTATCAGGCCGTCGATTTCGACGACCTGATCCGGCTGCCCAGCGAGCTTTTCGCGCAAAACGAGGCGGTACGCGACCGGTGGCAAAACAAGCTGCGCTATTTGCTCATCGACGAGTATCAGGACACGAACGCGTGCCAATACGAATTGCTGAAGCTGCTGGCAGGGCCGCGCGCGGCATTCACGGCGGTGGGCGACGACGATCAGGCGATTTACGGCTGGCGCGGCGCGACCCTCGAAAACCTCGCCCAGCTCGGCAAGGATTTCCCGAAGCTTCACGTCATCAAACTCGAGCAGAACTACCGCTCGACGGTGCGCATCCTCACGGCCGCGAACAACGTCATCGCCAACAATCCGAAGCTGTTCGAGAAGAAGCTGTGGTCCGAGCACGGAATGGGCGACTCGATCACCGTGACCGGCTGCAACGACGAAGAGCACGAGGCCGAATCGGTCGTGTTTCGACTCTCCGCGCACAAGTTCGAGCGACGCGCGCAGTTTCGCGACTATGCGATCCTTTATCGCGGCAATTTTCAGGCGCGGATCTTCGAGCAGGTATTGCGGCGCGAGCGCATCCCCTATGTGCTTTCGGGTGGCCAATCGTTCTTCGATAAGGCCGAGATCAAGGACATCTGCGCCTATTTGCGCCTCATCGCCAACCCCGACGACGATCCCGCGTTCATTCGCGCCGTGACGACGCCGCGGCGCGGCATCGGCAACACCACCCTCGAAGCGCTCGGCTCGTTCGCGGGACAGGCGAAGGTGTCACTCTTCGAGGCCGTCTATATGGGCGGCATCGAAGCGCGCCTGTCGGCGCGACAAGTCGAGCCGCTGCGCGTGTTTTGCGATTTCATTCAGCGCATCGGCGAGCGGGCGACGAAGGATGCGGCGACGACACTGATCGACGATTTGATGGAGGCCATCCATTACGAGGCCTACCTTTACGACACGTTCGACGAGCGGCAGGCGCAGTCAAAGTGGCAGAACGTCCTCGAGTTTCTGGAGTGGCTCAAGCGCAAGGGGACCAAGCCCGAGCGCGAAGAGGCCGAAGATGGCGAAGCGACGGGCTACGACAACGCCGACGGGCTGGCCGACGAGGGCAAGAACCTGCTGGCGCTCATTCAGACGGTAGCGCTGATGTCGATGCTCGACGGCAAGGACGAGGATCCCGATGCGGTGCGCCTGTCGACCGTTCATGCATCGAAGGGGCTCGAGTACCCGCATGTGTTTCTCGTGGGGGTCGAGGAGGGCATCATGCCGCACCGCGGCGGCGCGGACGACGAGCCGATCGACGATGCGCGCATCGAGGAAGAACGGCGCCTGATGTATGTGGCGATCACGCGGGCGCAGCGCAGCCTGCATCTGAACTGGTGCAAGAAGCGCAAGCGTGCGAGAGAGACGGTGGTTTGCGAGCCTTCGCGCTTCATCGCCGAGATGGGGCTCGACGAGGCGCCGCAGCCCACGCCCGAGGAGGCGCCGATGACGCCGAAGGATCGGCTCGCCAGCCTCAAGGCGTTGCTTCAGAAGTCCTGAACGTCAGAACTCCTGAATATTGGCGGTGCTAATTATTTCGCCGCGCTGACCATATAGTCGACGGCGGCTTTCACGTCGGCATCCGACGCCTGCGATCCGCCTTTCGGGGGCATGTTGCCCTTGCCGTGCAGCGCGTAGTTGTAGATCGTGTCCATCGGGTCCTTGAGGCGCGGCGCCCAATCGGCTTTGTTGCCGAACTTCGGCGCGCCGAGCACGCCGGCCGCGTGGCAGGCCTGGCAAACCTGCTGGTAGAGAGCCTTGCCGGCCTGGTTCGCGTCGGCGCTCGCGGTGGTCGTGGCGGGAGCCGATGCGGGTTCGGCCTTGGATGCCGAGTTGAGCGCGGCCATTGCGGCGGCGGCTTGCTGACCTGCCGCTTGGGCGCTGGCTTCGGCTGGGGATTGCGCGGAGGCGCCCGATGCTCCAGAGGCGGCTTGGGCCGTCGCCGTTGCGCTTGCGCCCTGCGCCGGTGCGGCCGGCTCGGGGAAATTCGCCCCGCCGTGATCCGCCATGTAGACGACAGCGCGGGCGATCTCGTAGTCGCTGTAGTCGTCGGGCGACGTACCGCCGCGCGGCGGCATCGCGCCCTTGCCCGTCAATGCCGTGTGCAGCAACGTGTCATAGCCTTGCGCGATGCGCGGCGCCCAGTCCGCGCTGTTGCCGAACTTCGGCGCTCCCGCGGCGCCGGTGCCATGGCAGGTGACGCAAACGGACTTGAAGACTTCCTCGCCTGTCTTATAGACGTGCGGCGCATTGGCATCGCGAACCGTGACCTGCGCGATCGGGGCGATGCGCTTCGCGACGGCGGCATCGGCGAGCTCGTCCGTGCCGGCGCCCGTGCGTACCGTCTCGTTGACGTTGTAGGCCAGCAGCCAGATGATCACGATCGGGATCGCGAACGCGGCGACGACCGCCGCAATCAGCTGGCCCGGCGTTTTGATCGGGGCTCCGTGTGGTGCTTCGCTCATGCTTGTCTCGTCTCCCGGTGAATATTTGTTCGTGAGCGGTACAGCGTGACGGCAACGACGACTACGGCAACGACTTACTTCATTCCATCGACCACGGACGATTATAGACGGAAGGTTTTGGCGTCGGCGAGATGGCGGTCGGATGGTGTGGGGCGCGTTTACCCGCAATGGTTTGCCGTGGGTTTCCGCGGTTGGGGCGGTTGTTTGCGGGCGCGGAGCGAGGCAGGGCGGGCGTTGCCCGGTATTCGGGGGCGGATCGCGGGCGGGGAAGGTGGACGCGTCACGCGAAACAAGGTATTCTCTTTGTCTTGCTTGGCGCTGCGCCCCACCGGCCGCGGCGCCTTCGCATTGAAGCGCCCGTAGCTCAATGGATAGAGTACTGCCCTCCGAAGGCAGGGGTTGCTGGTTCGATCCCAGCCGGGCGCGCCATCTAGTTTTCCGCAGAAATCCCCTGAAGTCCAGTCCTGAGAAGCCTTGCCGGATAAGGCGTTGCAGGAAATTTGCGTCCGGGAAACGCCAGAGAATTCCCGGGAAATCCGCCGTTTGCATGTCCCTCAAGTTGTACGCAAAATGGTTGCTCCTCGATTGTGCCTTGTTGGGTACAAGATCATGGGACAGCTCACCGACTTGCAGGTCAAGAACGCGGAGCACCGGACGAAAGAATACTTTTTGGCGGATGGCGATGGGTTATACCTTCGCGTTCGTCCGACTCGTAAGGTCTGGGTTTATCGCTACATGCGAGATGGAAAAAACATCAAGCTGAAGGGGCCAATTTTTCGTCGTGTAGCCAAGCGCTCCGAGGCGACGCGCTACATGAGCTAGAACACGATCAACAGTGCGCTGCGTACGCTGGGCTACGGCACCAAAGAGCAAATTACTGGTCATGGTTTCCGTGCGACGGCCCGTACTCCGATCCGGGAATATCTCGGGTGGGATAAGGAGGTGATTGAGCGTCATCTAGCTCATGTCTCGAGCGAGGAACTGGGCGATAGCGCTGCACCATCTTCATCGTTTCCCATCCTCCAAGGTCGGCCTGCGGAATCTGCGCATCAGACGCGGTAGCTTTGCTGCGTTTGATGATTGATCGAGTCTCCGCGATATTCCAGTTTCGGGTCATGTGTAATCAACATTTCGATGATTGCGAACAGCCCAATTACCTGAAATTCCGAATTCGTAGGCAACATGCCGAGCGAGTGCGCACATTAAGAATTCCTTGGTGGCGTGTGGTGACTCGAACACTCGACCTACGCACTAAGAGACCGCCTCCCTGGCGCGTGAGAAGCTCAGAATGTAACGGGCATGCCCGATGGCCTGCTCAACGCATCATGCCATGCGACTGTGCCCACTCACGCAATGCTTGATTCATCCGCGTCTGCCAGCCTTCTCCCTGCGACTTGTAGGCTTCGATGATGTCAAGATCGATGCGCAGATTCATCTGCGCTTTCTTAGCGCCGGGTGGGCGACCGCGCCCGCGTTTCACGAGTACGCCGGCGAGGTGCTCGTCTGCCTGCTCGAAGAATTCATCGCCGAGCTCTGGAATTTCCTCATAGTCTGCCGGCTTGACGCCGCGGGCGTCAGCCTTCGCCAAGTCGCTCTGCAAAGCGCTTTTCCTCGCGTTCATTTGCCTTCCTCATCGAAATAACGTGGCGAGCGTCGCCCCGTTGTGTCCATACCACGATAACCATGCGGCCCCCCAAGCGCCCGACAGTAACGATCCGCTCTTCACCGTAGTCGAAACGGTCATCGACCATATCGAGCGTGTTGCCTTCGAAAACTGTTGCGGTGTCTTCAAAGGCGAGTCCGCGGTCCTGGAACGTCGCATCGCGCTTGGCTCGATCAAAGGTTATTCTCACTATTTATTGTATCCCCAAAAAATGAAGAGCGCCAATGTTTTTTTGTATCCCCAACAATGTTGAGGATACGTCGTGGAAGTGAGTATGTAGATCGAGCTACGGCGCGCGTCGACTTGAGACGAAAGATAGGACAAATGCCCACTGGAGGCCCATCCGTTTCGGCGCCTCCGGTGGCGCGGCGCTGTTCGATCGGGGCGGTTAAGCCTTGGCGCGAAGCATGCGGCTGGTCGTCGATTGCAATCACGCCCCCGACTAGCGCGAGACCTAACCAAATCTCGCACCATACCTCGTAGCCGGCGGCGTCATATGCAGATTCTCCGTCGAGACCGAATCGTGCGCCCAGTACGCCTAAGACAAGGTGATCGAGGAGCGGCGAAGGCAAGCTGCGCAATAATACGGTTGTGAGGACGTTTATTGCAGCGGCGCCAGAAAGGATCGCGAACAGTATGCGAAGCTGCTTGCCTCTTAACTTGTTCGCCAGCGATGCGATGGCAATGCTGCAGAGAAGCAGCAGTATCAATCCGCCGCCGGTGTATAGATCCTCACGCGGCGCCGGCAGCAAGAGGATGAATGGCGCAACGTCGAATAGTGCCAGGACGCCAGCCAGCAGGCTATTAGTAGCGGCTGAATTCGGTTTGCGCATTGTGCTTGAGTTGACCCTGGGTCTTTTGGCGTGATCGCCCTCCGTTTCGCTGGCGAGCTAGTACTAGTACATCACCGCAGCAACTCGGCCACACCGAGCACGGCGCCCACAAACGCCGTCGCCCATATCACCGGATACCAGCGCACGTCGCGCTGCAGCTTTGCCGTTTCGGCGCGAAGCTTCGCGCCTTCGTCAACCAACTTCATCGTCTCGGCCATCATCTTGGCAATGTTTGCCTCGATCATGGCGACGTCCAGTTTTCCTTCTTCCATCTTTCGATGTCCGAGCACTCAGTGTTCGCGCCCGGAATGGGCGGCCGGGAGCATTGTGCATCGGCTCGATCGCGCGGTTGTCAATCCCCATGGAAAAATCAGACGCCGCTCCCATCGTCCGCAAACCGCACAGGGAGGCGGGAGCGGCTTCTCCCGCCCCGGGACGCTCACGCGTCAACTGTCATCACCAAGCTCATCGATCAAGGCAGCTTGCCGATCATCGACGCCAGTTCGTTCTTCGTGAACGCGCGCAAAGACTGCGTACGCACGTTACCGGCGGAGCACATAGCCAGGCCGAAGGTCGTGAAGCTCTCATCATCGGGAGCATCGATAACTGCCACGACGTCGTACTGGCCGAGCGTCCAGAAGACTTCCTTCATTTCGCAGCCAAAGCCCTTCGCCAATTCCGCTACTTGGCTAGCCCGTTGCGGGCTGTTTTTGATGGTGCGGATACCCTGATCAGTGAACTGCGCAAGCACGATATAAGTCGCCATGACGATTCCCCTTACGATTCGACGTGTCGGGACTTCCGCGCGAGCGCTGCCGCGCGGGTGCACGGCAACGGTCCGCGCGTCTTTCATTCTAGGCGACGCGAATCGGCCGTTTCGGCGCTATTTCAAGCACTGCGGCGCCAGGGGAATCGCCGCGATTTTGCTCCGGCAAAGCGAGCGGCGAGGAGACGTCCGAACTCAAGCAGTCCTGAATATCGCAACCGCCGCCGACAGCCGCCGAGCCTGATCCTCGAGCGAACTCGCCGCGGCGGCCGCCTGCTCCACGAGCGCGGCGTTCTGCTGGGTCACCTCGTCCATCTGCGACACGGCCCGATTGACCTGATCGATCCCCGTGCTTTGCTCGATCGCCGCCGACGCGATTTCGCTCATGATCGAGCTCACGCGCGTAATGGCGCCGACGATTTCGCCCATCGTCGACCCGGAGCGCTCGACGAGCTGCGCGCCCGTCGTGATCCGCCCGGTCGACTCGTCGATCAACGTCTTGATTTCCTTGGCCGCCGCGGCGCTGCGCTGCGCGAGCGAACGGACCTCGCTCGCGACGACGGCGAAGCCGCGCCCTTGCTCGCCGGCACGCGCGGCTTCGACGGCCGCGTTCAATGCGAGGATATTCGTCTGGAACGCGATGCCCTCGATCACGCCGACGATGTCCGCAATCTTGTGCGAATCGCCGACGATCGCCTGCATCGTATCGACGACCTTGCGGTTGAGCTCGCCGCCCTGCGTGGCGAGGCTCGAAGCGCCTTGCGCGAGCTCGCTCGCATGCTTCGCGTTGTCGGCGGTCTGCTTCACCGTCGAAGTCAGTTGCTCCATGCTGGCCGCCGTCTCCTGCAACGATGCGGCTTGCTCTTCGGTGCGCTGAGAGAGATCGGCGTTGCCGGCCGCGATCTCGCTCACGCCCGTATCGATCGCCTGCGTCCCCTGTCGCACGACGTCGACTGTGCCGATCAGCGCTTCTTGCATCGTCCCAAGCGCCGAGGCGAGCTTGCCGACCTCGTTGTCGCTTTCGGCTGCGATGCGGCCCGTCAGGTCGCCGCGCGCGATACGATCGAACTGCTCAATCGTGGCATCGACCGGATGCACGATCGCGCGCATCAATATCGCGCGCGCGAACCAGGACAACACGAGCGCAAGCCCGATGCCGACAGCCACCGCGGCGCTCACGAAATGAAAGCGCGCATGCGCCTCGCGGTAGCGTTGCTCGCCGCTGTCGACATGCAGGCGTTCGAGCGCCTGCATCGCCTTTTCGTAGCCGTTATAGAGAAAGGGCAGCTTATGCGACTGCAGTTCCAGGAACGTATTGCGGTCTCCCGCTTTCAGCGCGGCCATTGCAGGCTCGACGCCGTCATGCAGGAGCGCATCGCGCTTGTCCTTCATGTCCTGCAAAAGACGCTGCACATTATCGTCGTCGCCCGCGATGCTCACATAGTGAGCAAGCAGCTTGTTCGACAACTGCAAGTACTTATCGAATCGCGTCAGAACCGCTTCGGCGCCCTTCTGATCGTTCAAATCGGTTAAAGACGCGTAAGTCGCAAGGGCAAGCCGCAGGCGCAGCAGCTGCCCCGCGCTGCCCTCCAGATCGGCGACGGCGGGGGTATCGATCGTGTACATCTGCTGTAGCGACTCGTTGCTCGCGCGCAGCGAGAGCAATCCCGCTGCGGCCCCGATCAGCAAAACGACCGCAAAAAAAGCGACTAACGCCGTCAAGCATGCGCGAATCGACAGCTTCTTCAACATCGGTTATCTCCCGTAATCTCTCAGTGGCCCCGGCAGGAAACAGTGCCTCATGAATTACGGCAGATTCAGGAAAAACTTAACCGAGTTAAGGAATTTCCTACGATTACACGAGCTTGCGCACCCCTTCGGCTTTAACGTCGCGCTCCTCGACATCGAGCGTCCGATTGGGCTGCATCGTGAACGAAAGGACGATGCCGAGCGCCATCAATGCCATCGAAATGATGAACGGCAGATTCCAGTTCCCGGTGCGGTCGATGAGGAAGCCGCCCACGACGGGGCTCACGATCGCCGCAAGCGCCGAGCCGGTGTTCATGACGCCGCTCGCAATTCCGGAGTGCTTCGGCGCGATGTCCATCGGCACTGCCCACATCGGCCCGATCGTCATCTCGTTGAAGAAGAACCCCGCGCTCAGGCAACACGCGGCGAGCGTGATCGACAGATCGGACACGAACATGATCGGCGCGAGCGAGAGCAGGGTGAGGAACATGCAGATGCCGACCATCAAATTGCGCGCCATGCGCACGTTGCCGCTCTTCTTGAGGATCGCGTCGGTGAGCGAGCCGCCGAGCCAATCGCCGAGCACGCCGGCGAAAAAGACGCCCGAGGCGAAGAGCGCCGACTTCGTGAGCTGCATGTGATAGTTGTGCAGGAAGTACTGCGGAATCCAGCTCAGGAAGAGCCAGAGCACCCAGCCGTAGCAGAAGTAGACGGCAGTGACGGGCGCCATACGGGCGAAGAGACGCCGCCACGGCGTCGCTGGCCGATCCTTCGCGCCCGAGTAGGTCGGCAACGCGGCGCATTCGTCTTCGGTGATGCGCGGATGCTCGCGTGGATTGTCGCGGAAATACCAGATCCAGACGACCGCCCAGAGGAAGCTCAAGATGCCGGTGATGATGAACGCGCCGCGCCAGTTCGTCGCGACCATAAGCCAGCCGATGACCGGCGGCGCGACGGCATTGCCGATGCGCGACGCCGCGTGCGTGATGCCCTGCGCCATCCCGCGCTTCTCGGGCGGCATCCAGTTCGACATCGCGCGCGTGGCGGTCGGGAACGTCGCCCCTTCGCCAAGACCAAGCAGCAAGCGCGCGACCAGCATCGAGGCGAGGCCGCCCGCGAGCCCGGTCAGCACCGTGGCGCCCGCCCAGATGATGCCGCACAGGGCGAGCGTGCGGCGCGGGCCGAACCGGTCGCCCACCCAGCCGCCGATGATCTGGAACACGAGATACGGATAGGCGAACGCGGAAAACACGAGGCCGATCTGCGTATGCGAGAGGCGCATCTCCGGACCGAACGCGCTCGCCGCCGTGCTGACGTTCACACGATCGACGTACGTGATGAAGTACATCACGCATAGAAGCAAGAGCACTCGCATCGTGGCACGACGAAACATCATGGTCTCCTTGCTAAATAGTGCTGCGTTCATGAGCTTCAATTCGAACTGCCGAATTCGACTACGACTGCTTACTACTTCTTTCGCTCCGCTCGTCGCCGTGCGGGCATTGGTTCAATCGTCCCGCAACGCCTGCGCCAGGACGCGCGCCACATGCAGTGCCTCTCTTTGCGCTCCGTCGGCGATTTGATGACGACAACTCGTGCCATCGGCGACGACGAGCGCATCGCCCGCTTCACGCACGGCCGGCAACAGCGACAGCTCGGCCATTGCCATCGATGTTTGGTAATGCTCGGCCTCATAGCCGAAGCTGCCGGCCATTCCGCAACAGGACGATTCGATCGTCGTGACTTCGAGCCGGGGAATCCAACCGAGCACGACCTCGACAGGACGCAATGCATCGAACGCTTTCTGGTGGCAGTGGCCGTGAACGAACGCTTTCGCATGCGAGAGCGGCTTCAGATCGAGCGTGAGGCGCTGCGCGGCCTTTTCGCGTACGAGGAACTCCTCGAAGAGAAACGAGGCGGCGGCAAGACGCTTCGCCACGTCGCCGAAGCCGTAAGCGAGGAACTCGTCGCGCACCGTCAGCAGGCAAGACGGTTCGAGACCGACGATCGGCATGCCCCGATCGATGTAGGGCATGAGCGCGTCGAGCGTGCGTCGCGCTTCAGCCTTGGCCTCGTCCACACGCCCCGCTGAAAGGAAGGTCCGCCCGCAGCAAAGCGGGCGCTCGCCGTCTCTCGTGTTGAAGTGCACCGTATAGCCGGCCGCCTCGAGCACACGCCGCGCGGCCCGCGCATTGCCGGGCTCCATATAGTTGTTGAACGTGTCGACGAAGAGCAACACCTCTTTGCCGCGGCTTACCGGCCGATTGCTTAGGACTGCAGACGAAAGGAATGGGCGAGTGAAGCGAGGGAACGCCCGCATCGGAGCGAGGCCCAGCCGCCGCTTGACGGCGCGCGCGAATGCCGGCGCTTTCTCAATCGCGGCGAGGAGCGCGGGCGCGCGGCTCGCGAGCGGCGCATAGCGCGGCAGGAACGCGACTAGCCGGTCGCGCAGCGTCGTGCCGTGCTCCGCATTCCATGCGGCACGCGCCTCGATCTTGAGTCGTGCCATATCGACGCCGGTCGGGCAGTCGCGCTTGCAGCCTTTGCACGAGACACAGAGGTCCAGCACTTCCTTCACGTCGCGGCTCGCGAGCGCGTTGCGCCCATCGTCCGCGAGTTGGCCCGAGAGCGCGAGCCTTAGCGTGTTCGCGCGGCCGCGCGTCAGATGCTGCTCATCGCGCGTCACGCGGTAGCTCGGGCACATCGTGCCCGCGTCGAACTTGCGGCAATGGCCGTTGTTGTTGCACATTTCGACGGCTTTCGCGAGGCCGCCGGTCGCGTCGCCGCCTGAGCCGGCCGGACCTTCGTCGCCCGTGAGCGGATCGCGCGTGACGTTCCAGCGCGACCAGTCGAGCCGCGGCTGCCATGCGCGTTCGCGATAGCTCGGCGAAAAGCGAAAGTTGACGGGATCGTCCATGCGCGGCGGATCGACGATCCGGTTCGGACTCATCCGGTTCTCGGGATCGAAGAGCGCCTTGATCTCGCGGAACGCCGCGTTGATGCGCGGCCCATATTGCCAGGCCACCCACTCGCCACGGCACAGCCCGTCGCCGTGCTCGCCCGAATACGCGCCCTTGTACTCGCGCACCATCGCGGCGGCTTCTTCGGCGATCGCGCGCATCTTGTTCGCGCCGTCGCGACGCATGTCGAGAATCGGCCGCACGTGCAGCGTGCCGACACTCGCATGCGCATACCAGGTGCCTTCGGTGCCGTGCTTATGGAAGACTTCGGTCAGCCGGCGCGTGTACTCGGCCAGATTTTCGAGCGGGACGGCGCAGTCTTCGATGAACGAGACGGGCTTGCCGTCGCCCTTCATGCTCATCATGATGTTGAGCCCGGCCTTGCGGACTTCCCACAGTGCCTTTTGCTGCGCGGCGTCGGGCATCTCAACGACCGAGCCCGGCAGGCCGAGATCGCCCATCAACTCGACGAGGCGCGCGAGCTTCGTCAGCTGCACGGCTTTGTCATCGCCGGCGAACTCCACGAGAAGGATGGCTTGCGGCGAACCCTTCAACGCTTTTTCGATGACGGGGCGGAACGCGGCGTTCGACATCGACAGGTCGATCATCGTGCGGTCGACGAGCTCAACGGCCGACGGCCCAAGCTTCACGATGTGCTGCGTCATGTCCATCGCCGCGTAGAACGTCGGGAAATTCACGACGCCGAGTACTTTGTGCGTGGGCAGCGGAGCCAGTTTCAGCGTGAGCTGCCGGCTGAACGCAAGGGTGCCTTCCGAGCCGACGAGCAGATTCACGAGATTCGGCTCGCCGTCGCGGGTGTAGGGCAGCGGGTTCTGGCAGTCAAAAAGATCGAGGTTGTAGCCCGCCACACGCCGTAGCACTTTCGGCATGCGCTCGCGCAACTCGTCGCGCTCGCGCTCGGCGATGCGGCGCACCCCTGCGATCAGCTCGCGCGTGCGTGCATCGTTCGACATCTTCGAGAGCGCGGCGAAGCGCGTCTCGTCACCATTGGCCAGCACCGCGTCAATCGCTTCGACGTTGTGCACCATGATGCCGTACTCGATGGAGCGGGAGCCGCATGAGTTGTTGCCGGCCATGCCGCCGATCGTGCATTGCGCGCCCGTCGAAACATCGACGGGAAACCAGAGTCCGGAGGGCTTGAGCCACGCGTTAAGATGGTCGAGCACGATGCCGGGCTCGACGGTGACGGTGCGCGCGTCTTTGTCGAAATCGACGATCCGGTTGAGCCATTTGCTCGTATCGACGACGAGCGCTTCGCCGACCGCTTGACCGCACTGGCTGGTTCCGGCGCCGCGCGCGAGCACGGCGGCCTTGCTGTCGCGCGCGATTTCGAGCGCCAGGCGCAGGTCTGCCTGGTCCTTCGGCACGACCACGCCGATCGGCATGATCTGATAGATCGACGCGTCGGTCGCATAGCGGCCGCGCGAGGCGCGGTCGAACAGGACATCGCCCCGCAGTTCTTTGGTGAGCCGAGCCGCGAGCGGCGTCAACGCGGCGCGCGCGGAGGCGGGCATCAGTCGGATCGGTTGGACGAGTCCCGGCGAATGATCTTTACGCATCGATATCGCGATCGGTTGAGTCAGGCGAGGGCCAGCTCGATGATGGACATGACGATTACGCCGCGACCTTCAGCTTAGGCTTCGCGACATGCTTCACGAGGTAATCCATCGCCGCGGCCAAGCCGCTGCCGGCGAGCTTCACGCCGGCCAATTGCAAGCCCATTTCGCAACCGGAAAGCGTGGCCATCAGCGTGAGATCGTTGCATTCGCCGAGATGGCCGATGCGGAACATGCGGCCCTTGACCTTGCCGAGCCCTGTGCCGAGCGACATGTCGAAGTGCTCGTAGATGAGCTTGCGCACGGCGTCCGCATCGACGCCCTCGGGCATCACGACGCCGGTCAGCACGGGCGAATAGACAGCCGGATCGGCGCACTGGATATCGAGCCCCCACGCGGTGACGGCCGCGCGGCATGCCGCCGCGAGCCGCTGATGGCGCGCGAAGACGTTCTCGAGCCCCTCCTCGAGGATCATGTCGAGCGACTCCGACAGCCCGTAGAGCAGGTTCGTGTTCGGCGTGTAAGGCCAATACCCCTGCTGGTTCATTTCGATGATTTCGGACCAGCCCCAGAACGCACGCGGCAGCTTTGCGGTGCGGCTCGCTTCGAGCGCTTTCTTCGATACGGCGTTGAAGCTGATGCCGGGCGGCAGCATCAATCCTTTTTGCGAGCCGGACACGGTTACGTCCACGCCCCATTCGTCGTGGCGATAGTCGGCCGATGCGAGGCCCGAGATCGTATCGACGAGCAAAAGCGCCGGGTGCTTCGCCGCGTCGATGGCGCGCCGCACGGCCGCGATGTCGGAGGTCACCCCCGTCGACGTCTCGTTGTGCACCACGCAGACCGCCTTGATCGCGTGCGCCGCGTCGCCTTTCAGCCGCGCTTCGATCATGTCGGCCTGCACGCCTCGACGCCAACCCTCGATGCCAGGCAGCCCGAGAAACTCCGGCTTCAATCCGAGGTTTTCAGCCATCTTCTTCCATAGCGTCGCGAAGTGGCCGGTTTCGTACATCAGCACCGCGTCGCCAGGGGAGAGCGTGTTGCAAAGCGCCGCTTCCCACGCCCCTGTGCCCGAGGCTGGATAGATCACCACGGGCTGCGTCGTCTTGAAGATCTTCTTGATGCCTTCCAGGACTTTCAGCCCTAGAGCGCCGAACTCCGGCCCGCGATGGTCGATCGTCGGGTAGCTCATCGCCCGCAGGATACGGTCCGGGACCGGGCTCGGACCGGGAATCTGCAAGAAGTGGCGGCCCGCGGGATGGAAGTCGAGCTTCAGCATGGTGCAAGATCCTTTGAATTTTGCATGCAAAAAACTTTAGCCTACGATTGAGGGGAAGGAAAGCGATGTGTGACCTAGGGAAATCCCTGCCAGCGTGCCCGTACCGGCCGGTGCGTAAAATCGGGATCAAAGTAATCGCGGAGTAATGTATGCAAGAGGCGGACACGCCGCGCGGCAAGGTCGTGGTGCCCTTGTTGCCGAAAGTCGAGCGTCAGCGTCTCCACGACATGGTGGTCGAGCATCTTCGGACCTTCATCGTCGAAGGCGTGCTCGCGCCGGGGATGAAGCTCAACGAGCGCGAGCTCTGCGAGCGGCTCGGTATTTCACGCACGCCACTGCGCGAGGCGCTGAAGGTGCTCGCGGCCGAGGGGCTCGTCGATATCTCACCGAATCGCGGCGCCTCGGTATCGAGGATGTCCGAGGGCGAGATTCGGGAAATGTTCGAGCTGATGAGCGGTCTGGAGGCGTTTTCGGGTGAGCTCGCTTGCGAGCGGATCACGGCCGCGGAGCTTGCAGCCATCAAGGCGCTTCATTACGAAATGCTTGCTTGTCGTGAGCAGAACGATCTTTCGGGGTACTACGCGCGCAATCAGGCCATTCATGATCGGATCAACGAGGCGGCGCGCAATACGGCGCTTCGGCAGGTGTATGTATCGATGAATCGGCGGTTGCAGGCGCTACGCTTCCGGTCGAACTTTTCGACGGCGAAGTGGGACAGCGCGATTCATGATCATGAGGAAATGATTCGGGCGCTCGAGGCCCGGGATGGGAAGCGGATGGGCGCCATTCTGCGCGCGCATTTATTGGCCAAGCGGGATGCGGTGTTGGCGCAGGAGGCGGGGGAGCAAAAGGGGGCTCGCGCCCTGGACTGACGGCGATTCGCCACTCGATCTCATCTGCCACGTGAGAGGGGGGCACTCAGGCCGGACCTTCGATCCGGTCACGAATAGAACAATCAACCTTCACTGTATCGCGCTGCCGATACGCCGGAATTGAGGCCCAATCGGGGCGCTGATCGATGAATACCGGCGCGCCGCCCCCTCATAGAATCGCGAGATCGAAACTGGAATGGCGAAGGTGGCTCGTGAAAGCGGTGATTCTGGCGGGCGGGCTTGGGACGAGGCTAATGGAGGAGACGACGGCAAAGCCGAAGCCGCTCGTCGAGGTCGGCGGCAAGCCGGTACTCTGGCACATCATGAAGGTCTATGCAGCGCACGGTATCCACGAATTCATTGTTTGCGCCGGCTATAAGGGCTACCTGATCAAGGAATATTTCGCCAATTACATGATGCATAACGCGGACGTTACGTTCGACATCGCACGCGGCGCGTTTGACGTCCATCATCACACCGCTGAGCCCTGGAGGGTCACGGTGGTCGACACCGGCGAGAAGACGATGACCGGGGGGCGTCTGAAGCGCATTCGTCCGTATCTCAATCGCGATGACTTCTGCATGACCTATGGCGACGGTATTGGCGATATCGACATTTCTTCGCTCATTGACTATCACCGCGGGCATGGTTGCGACGCTACTGTTACGGCTGCGCAACCTCCCGGCCGATTTGGTGCCCTCCATCTCGACGGTGAGCAAGTGGTCTCCTTCAAGGAAAAACCGCAGGGCGATGGCGGCTGGGTCAATGCAGGATTTTTCGTGCTCAATCCGCGGGTTCTCGACTACATCGACGGCGACGACACGCTGTGGGAGCAGGAGCCGATCGAGCGCCTCACCCGCGAAGGTCAGCTACGCTCGTACTTTCACCATGGCTTCTGGCAGCCTATGGACACGCTGCGCGACAAAACGATGCTGGACACACTTTGGAGCAGCGGGTCCGCACCGTGGAAGTGCTGGACATGAGCGCTACGTCGTTCTGGCGCGACAGACGCGTCTTCGTCACGGGGCACACGGGGTTCAAGGGGAGTTGGCTCGCGCTTTGGCTCGGCTTGTACGGCGCCCGGACGACAGGCTACGCCCTTCCGCCACCGACGACACCCTGCCTGTATGACCTCGCGGGCGTCAGTCGGCATCTGCACTCGATCATCGCCGACATCAACGATGCCGAACAATTGGCCAAAGCGGTTCGCACCGCCGAGCCCGAAATCGTTTTTCATCTGGCTGCCCAGCCTCTTGTTCGCGACAGCTATGCGCATCCGGTCGAGACGTTTGCCACGAATGTCATGGGCACCGTTCGTCTGCTCGAAGCGGTGCGCTCGATGCCGTCCGTGCGAGCCGTGATCGTCGTGACGACCGACAAGTGCTACAGGAACGAAGAATGGGTCTGGGGATACCGGGAAACCGACGCACTTGGCGGACGCGACCCCTACAGCGCGAGCAAGGCGGCTGCGGAACTGGTGGCCCACGCGTACCGCTCATCGTTTTTCGGACAAGGTCCTATCGTCGCGACCGCGAGGGCCGGGAATGTATGCGGCGGCGGGGATTTCGCTCGAGACCGGCTATTGCCTGACTTCGTCCGTGCGATCGAGAGAGGCAGCAGTCTGGATATCCGCAACCCCGAGGCCGTGCGCCCGTGGCAGTTCGTCCTCGAACCGTTGCGCGGATACCTAGAAATCGCAGAGCGCGCCTGGCGCGGCCAGACGGAAGTTGCGGAAGCCTGGAACTTCGGTCCCGATGAACAAAGTGCGCGTTCGGTGCGCGATGTAGTCGAAATCTTTGCCTCGCTGTGCGGTGAACACCGTCCTGCGGATATCCGCTTTGACGCCTGCGGGCCGGGGCCGCATGAAGCGACGTTGCTGAAGCTTGACACTGCGAAGGCTCGTGCGCGCCTGGCGTGGCGGCCCTGCCTCGACTTCGAGACCACGCTCGCACTTACGGCGCGCTGGTATCGCGGCTACCTCGAGCGTGATGATTTGCGTGCCCTCTCGGAGCGACAACTCGAACAATACATCCGCCAATCAGACCGACGCGAGAAGTGAACTTGACGAACGAACAACACGCGCTGCGGCGCGAAATCCTCGAATTGGTGGATCGATATGCGCAGCTCAGTTGCGCGCCCAAGCCGTTCGTGCCTGGCGACAGCCCGATTGCCCCGGCGGGCAAGGTCATCGGCGCGAGCGAGCTCAAGAACATGGTCGAGGCCTCGCTCGACGGCTGGCTTACTACGGGTCGTTTCAACGAGCAATTCGAGGCCGAATTGGCACGCGTGACCGGCGTCCCGTATGTGTCTACGGTCAACTCGGGCTCGTCGGCGAATTTGCTGGCATTCTCCGCGTTAACCTCTCCTCGTCTCGGCGACCGCGCGATACGCCCCGGCGATGAAGTGATCGGTGTCGCGGCCGGGTTTCCCACCACGGTGAATCCCATCCTGCAATTTGGCGCGGTGCCGGTGTTCGTCGACGTGGATATCCCAACCTACAACGTCGATTCATCACTCATCGAGGCGGCGATTTCCTCGAAGACGAAGGCGATCATGCTCGCCCATACGCTGGGCAATCCGTACAACCTGAATGTAGTCACCGATCTTTGCAGGAAATACGGACTTTGGCTCATCGAAGACTGTTGCGACGCTCTTGGTGCGACGTACGATGGCCGGCGCGTCGGAACATTCGGTGATATCGCCACGTTGAGCTTTTATCCAGCGCATCACATCACGATGGGAGAGGGCGGTGCTGTTCTTACGCGTGACCCTCAATTGAAGGCCATCGTTGACTCGTTTCGCGATTGGGGGCGTGACTGCTACTGCCAGCCGGGGCGGGACAATACCTGCGGCAAGCGCTTTTGCCAGAAGCTCGGCGAGCTACCCGCCGGCTACGATCATAAATACACCTATTCGCATCTGGGCTACAACCTCAAGATCACCGATATGCAGGCTGCATGCGGACTGGCGCAGCTTGACCGACTGCAAGGCTTCATCGAGCGCAGACGGCGCAATTTCGCGTTCCTTCGCGAGCGTCTCGAGAATGCCGAGGAGTTTCTGGTTTTGCCCGAACCCACGCCTGGCAGCAATCCGTCGTGGTTCGGTTTTCCCATCACGTTGCGCGAGAATGCACCGGTGACGCGCGCCGATCTACTGATGTATCTCGACCAGAAAAAGGTCGGCACCCGCTTGCTTTTCGGTGGCAATTTGCTCAAGCAACCCTACATGAGGGGCCGAAACTATCGCGTCGCGTCCGCATTGACTCAGACCGAAGTGGTGATGCATCGGACCTTCTGGATCGGTGTCTATCCTGGACTCGACGAGTCCATGCTCGACTATTCGGCGCTCGCGATCGAGCAGTTTCTCGGTGTCACATTCTGACGGAAGGTTGATGCGCAATGACGAGGCGCCAATACTCCAGCCCGCTTACGGATGACGTCGCGCCTGTCCTGCGCGACAGCGAACCGCTGTGGCGCCTACTGGACGGTGCATATGTGCTGATAACGGGGGGTACGGGTTTCGTTGGTTGCTGGCTGCTTGAGACGGCGCTCTGGGCACGCTCGCGATTTGGCATCGAACTTCGAATCGACATTGTCGCTCGCCGCCCGGAGCGGCTCACTGCAGTCGCTCCTCATCTCGCGGCTAATCCGGCCGTTGGCCTCGTGCGCGGCGATATTCGTAGTGGCGACCTGCCGCGGAGCGCAGGATACGTTGGCAAGCCGCACGGAACGGATGATCGCCGCGACGGCAATTACACCCACGTGATTCATGCCGCCACCGAAACCAATGTCGCGCTTGACAACCCGCCCCCGCTAGCCGCGTTCGATGCAAGCGTGACCGGCACGCGCCATGTGCTCGACCTCTGCGATCGTGAGGCGGTTCAACGTTTTCTCTTGATCAGTTCGGGGGCGGTTTACGGGCGCGGCCATGACTTTGGCCGGCCGCTCAGAGAAACCGACCCGCTGGCCGGAGTGCGAGGGGATTTGGCGGGAGCCTACGCCTTAGGCAAAGCTGCAGCGGAATTTCTCGCGATGGCCTCCGGCACCGCCCAAGGATTCACCGCCGTTGTGGCGCGTTGCTTTTCATTTATCGGCCCGTACCAGCCATTCGACTCGGGATTTGCCGTGGCCAACTTCATCCGCGACGCACTTGCGGGCAAGCCCATCCTGATCAAGGGCGACGGTACGCCGATGCGCTCCTACCTCTATGGCGCGGACATGGCTCTCTGGCTCTGGACCATCTTGTTGCGCGGCCAGCATGGCGAAATTTTCAACGTCGGGTCAGACAGGCCGATGTCGATTGGCGATTTAGCGCGGCGGATCGCTCACGAAGTCGCGGCGGCATTGCCGGTCCGCGAGCACCCGGTGGTGGTCGCCGGTGCGCCCACCGGTCGCCCGCCCGAAATGTTCGTGCCTGACGTGGATCTCGCCCGGACGCGCCTCGGACTAGAGGTGCTCACGCCACTCGACGTCGCGATCCGTCGTACTGCCCATTGGGCCACCTGTGAAGGTGTGCCGGATCACGCGAAGTCTTGTGCTTTGCGTCCGTTGCCCCCTCCGAACCCGTGAAACGCTCATGAAACTTTCTGACTACGTTATGGACTACCTCGCGTGCCAGGGCACGGACGCGATTTTTACGGTTACCGGCGGCGGGATTATGCATCTGGTCGATTCGCTTGGCCGCAGCGAGTCGATTCGTTACGTCTGCAACTATCACGAGCAGGCGTGCGCAATTGCAGCGGAATCATACGCGCGCGCGACCGGACGCCCTGGTGTCTGCCTTGTGACGACTGGTCCGGGCAGTACCAACGCCCTATCGGCCATTGCCGGCGCCTGGGTCGATTCGGTGCCGGTCATCGTCATTTCAGGGCAGGTCCGACGCGAGCTAATTGCCGATTATTCGTGCGTTCGGCAGATGGGGCCGCAAGAGATCAATATCATCGACATGGTGCGACCGGTCACTAAGTATGCTGTGACCGTCATGGACCCGTCGGCCATTGGGACGGAACTCGACAAGGCATTCTCTATTGCATCGAGCGGCCGACCGGGCCCTGTTTGGATTAATGTCCCGCTCGATGTGCAGGGCGCGCCGGTGAACCTGCCCGCGCCGCAAAAACTTGCTCGGGTAGCAGGCGTCGCGCCCAGTGAAGAAGATCTGCGACGTGTTGTCGACTTGCTGTGCAAAGCATCGCGGCCTGCGATCGTATTCGGCAACGGGATTCACTACGCAGGGGCTGAAAAAGAGGCTCTTACTCTGGTCGATCGGCTAGGCATCCCGGTGCTCACGACGCTGGGCGGCCTCGATATCATTGGTGACGACCATCCGCTATTTGCGGGACGCTTTGGCCCGGGCGGACAACGCCACGCCAACTTTGTGGTCCAGACCTGCGATCTGCTGCTGACGATTGGCGCTAGCATGTCGGTTACCAACATAGGCTTCAACACGGACTCGTTTTCACCGAATTCGACCAAGATCGTAGTCAATGCCGACGTCGACGAGATCCGTAAGATGCGGCCTACGCCTGACGTGGGCGTCACGGCCGACGCAGGCAGCTTTATCCGTGCGTTGCTCGAAGCGTGCGCGAACCGGAGATTGGACGTCGATCCCGACTGGCCTGCCGCTTGTGCTGAATGGAAGCGGCGCTACCCAACCGTGACACCCGAACAGCGTGCTGACCGGGAGTACGTGAACAGCTATCTGTTCGTCGATCGCCTGTCGGACCACTTGCGCGCTGACGATTTCGTGCTGACGGGTAACGCGCTCGACGCTGCATCGGTGATTCAGGCGTTCAAGGTCAAGCTGGGCCAGCGCGTATACACGAATATCAACTACGGTGCGATGGGGTGGGACTTGCCTGCGGCGGTTGGTGCGGCAGTCGCGCGGCGGTGTGTCCGGGGCTCCCGCACGATCCTTGTGACGGGTGACGGCAGTATCCAGTTCAACATTCAGGAACTGATGACAGTCGGCCTGAACCGGCTCAACATCAAGATTTTCGTGCTCAACAATGACGGCTACCAATCGATCCGCGCGACCCAGACGAATCACTTCGCGGGTCACCTCGTCGGTGCGGACTCGAGTTCGGGCGTCGGCAATCCGCGCTTCGAGAGTCTTGCGGCGGCCTATGGCCTCAATTATTGCCGCATCGAAAATCACGATGAACTGGACGCAAGGCTGGAGGCCTGCCTCGCCGAACCGGGGCCGACGATCTGCGAACTCAATGTCTCGCCGAGCCAGCCACGTTCGCCGCGTCTGATGTCACGCCGCACAGCAGATGGAAAGATGGAATCGCCTGCCCTCGAGGACATGTATCCCTTCCTGCCGAAGGAAGAGATTCAACAGAACCTCCGGCGATTCGCAAATGCGTCCACTCGCAGCCCGGGCTGACGCAAATCGCTCATCAGCCTGCAGCGACCGGCAATGAAAAGGAGTAGTCAGTGATCCCATATGGACGCCAGGACGTCACGGCCGCCGATATCGATGCTGTCACGGAAGTACTGCGCTCGCCGTTCCTGACCCAAGGACCTGCCGTGCCGCGTTTCGAAAACGCGATTAGCGCGTATACGGGCGCGCAATATGCGGTCGCCGTCAACAGCGCGACCTCGGCGCTCCATATCGCCTGTCTCGCGCTCGGTCTCGGCCCGGGTGACCGGCTTTGGACTACGCCCGTTACTTTTGTCGCCTCTGCGAATTGCGGTCTGTACTGCGGTGCGTCCGTGGATTTCGTTGATATCGATCCTGCTACCTGCAACATGAGTCCGCAGGCGTTACGAATCAAGCTGGAACGTGCCCGCGAGCAGGCCGCGCTGCCGAAGGTCGTCGTACCCGTCGATCTTTGCGGCCACCCGTGCGACATGGCCGAAATCCGGGCGCTCGCGGACGAATACGGCTTCAGGATAATCGAGGACGCCTCGCACGCAGTAGGCGCCCGCTATCGCGGCAAGCCCGTCGGCTGCGGGGACTATGCAGACATTACGGTGTTCAGCTTCCATCCCGTCAAGATCGTGACGACGGCGGAAGGTGGTGTCGCGGTTACCAACGACGCGACGCTCGCACAGCGCATGGCGATGCTCCGCAGCCATGGCATCACGCGCGATCAGGGAGCGATGAGCGAGCCAAGTCACGGCCCCTGGTACTACGAGCAGATTGAACTCGGCTACAACTACCGAATGACCGAATTGCAGGCTGCGCTTGGTGCGAGCCAGCTCGAGCGCCTCGACGCCTACGTTGAGCGTCGGCATGACCTCGCGCGCCGCTACGATCGCCTCCTCGACGGACTTCCCGTCAGAACGCCGACCCGGCTCGACGAGGGCTATTCGAGCTTGCATCTCTACGTTATTCGCCTTGTACTCGACGAGCATCGGACTGTCTCAGGTTGCACGCATCGAGAAGTGTTCGAAGCGCTGCGCGAGGCCGGAATCGGCGTGAACCTCCACTACATCCCCGTTCACATTCATCCGTACTATCGAAAGCTCGGATTCAGGTATGGTGATTTCCCTGCGTCCGAACAGTACTATCGGGAGGCAATCAGCTTGCCGTTATTCGCGACGCTCAAGGAGACCGAACAGGATCAGATCATCGATGCGCTATGGGCGGTTCTTATGCCATCGGGTACACGTAGTACGTCGATAGGCGCCGGAGCTGGGGATTCCGTGTGAGCACGCCACGCGCAACGCGGGGTGCCGGTGCGTCGAGAACCGCGGCCGGGATTCGCATCGCGATTCGTGCTGACGCGTCGATCAGCATCGGCAGCGGCCATATCATGCGTTGTCTTGCCCTCGCCGATGGCCTGCGTGCCGAGGGAGCCGAACCACAGTTCATCACTCGCGCCCACGACGGCAATCTCGATGCGTTGATCGAAGCGCGAGGCTATCGCGTCCACTCCCTTCGAGGCGATGTCGGCGTGACGCGCAGCGAGCATGTCGCATCCGGCGAGCCACCTCACGCCGTGTTGCTCGGTTGCGATTGGCACAGGGATCTTGCCGACACCGCGCGAGTGCTTGAATCCATCGGAGGTGTCGATTGGCTCGTAATCGACCACTACGCGCTCGACGCTCGCTGGCATGAGCCTGTGAGGAAATTTGCTGACCGGCTCTTCGTCATCGACGACCTCGCTGACCGGGATCACGACGCAGATCTTCTGCTCGATCAGAACCTAGTCGAGCATTCGCAGCAACGCTACCATTCACGAACGGGACCGGGATGCGAGCGGCTGCTAGGTGCGCGGTATGCGCTGTTGCGGCCGGAATTCGCAGCACTGCGCAAGAGAGCCAAGCTTCACGTTATCGAGGGAAAGCCTCGCTTGCTGGTGTTCTTCGGCGGCGTCGACGCGACAGACGAAACCGGCAAGTTTCTCGACGCGTGGTCCGGTAATGAAGCGGCGCGCTTCGTCGCCGATGTAGTGATCGGCGCTCGTCACCCGCGTCGATCACTTCACGAGCAATGCAGGCGGCCCGGAGTGACCGTTCACGGTTACGTTCCTGCGATGGCCGAACTGATGGCGGGTGCGGACTATGCGTTCGGCGCATCGGGAACCAGCAACTGGGAGCGTTTTTGCCTAGGCGTCAATGCGGCTGTCGTCTCGATCGCCCACAATCAGACGGCCATTGCACGATACCTAGGCGAGCAGGGCTGGTTCGACAGTCTGGGCGATGCGCGCGACACCACGCCCGAAACGTACCGCAGGGCGCTGCTCACGCTCGATCCGGCTTCGCCGGCAGCGCTCGCGCGCCGCGAGCGGCTCATGCAGGCAGTCGACGGCCTCGGCGTGCAACGTGTGGTGCGACGCATGCTTGGCAAGCCGGAGGCCCTATGAGCAGGGCAACGCGCAGCGATAGTGGCGACAGCTTGCGCTTACTTCGAGAAGCCGACCTCGAGCAGGTTCTCGCCTGGCGAAATACACCCGAAGTACGTGCCGTCATGTACACGAGCCGCGAGATCGATTGGGCCGAACACGCGGCGTGGTTCGAACGTCTCCAGCGAGACCGGTCGAGATGTACGTGTGTCTTCATGGCGGACGGTGAACCGATGGGCGTCGTCAACTTCACTCACATCGATACGATGATCGGCGAAGCGCACTGGGGCTTCTACGTGCGCCCGGGAGCGCCGAAAGGCATCGGTATCCGACTTGGTCGGGTCGCGCTGGCACACGCATTCGAGCTCCTGAAGCTGAACCGACTGATAGGTGAGGTGCTGGCGTCGAACGAGGCTTCGCTTCGCTTCCATCGCAAGCTCGGATTCGAGCTCGAGCAGATTCTCGGCGCGCACCATCGTGATGGCAACACAGCGCAGGACGTCCACGTTTTCAGCCTGGCGCGCGCGGCTTGGCGGCGGGACCGCGCTACCGACAAGCGTGCCCCAGCATTTCTCGGAGAAACCCCATGAGTTCTAACGCTTCGCCGAAGATGCGAATCGCGGGCCGCGCGATTGGCCGCGAATATCCGCCGTACATCATCGCCGAGATGTCGGCCAATCACAACGGCAGTCTCGACAACGCGTTCAAGCTTATCGAGGCGGCGCGCGCGGCAGGTGCGGATGCCGTGAAACTGCAGACCTATCGAGCCGATACGATCACGCTAGACAGTGACCGCCCCGAATTCCAAATAAGCAGCGGGCTGTGGGCCGGGACGTCGCTGTATCGGCTCTACGAAAATGCCCATACCCCATGGGAGTGGCATAAACCGCTGTTCGAGAGGGCGCGCGCGCAAGGCATCACGATCTTCAGTTCGCCGTTCGACACGACGGCCGTCGACTTGCTCGAGGATCTCAATGCGCCAGCCTACAAAATTGCCTCGTTCGAGGCGGTCGATCTACCGCTGATCCGCTACGTCGCTCGCACGGGCAAGCCGATGATCATTTCAACAGGCATGGCAAGCGCCGAGGAGATAGCCGAGGCAATCGATGCCGCGTACTGCGGGGGATGCAAGGAAGTCGCGATCCTGCGTTGTGTGAGTGGGTACCCAGCGCCGGCGAGCGACTATAACCTGCGCACGATGTCCGACATGATGGCGCGCTTTGATGTTGTGACGGGCCTATCGGATCACACGCTCGATAATATAACGGCGATTAGTGCGGTCGCACTAGGCGCAGCGCTGATCGAGAAGCATTTCACGCTCGACCGTAGTGGCGGCGGCCCGGACGACAGCTTCTCGCTCGAGCCGGCTCAGCTAACGGCGCTCGTGCGTGACGCCCGCACCGCGTGGGAAGCGCTCGGCAGCGTGAGCTATGCGCGGAAAAGCAGCGAGCAAGGGAACGTACAGTTCCGCCGCTCGCTCTATGCGGTGAAGCCTATTGCCGCTGGCGAGCTTTTCACCGCCGAGAACGTTCGCAGCATCCGGCCTGGCTTCGGCCTTGCGCCCAAGCATCTGGACAGCCTGCTGGGACGGCCGTCGCCGGTGAGCTTCGAGCGAGGTGAACCCATCACCGAGAAAGCGCTCGGCGCCTCGTGAGCGACGGTCTACCCGAGAACATCGATCGACGGCCGCGGTATCCGAATGACCTCCGCATCCCCCGGCGCGACCGTTTCGCGAAAAGGCCTGCTCGAGCGATGCACACGCCTGAAATAGCGGGGAAAGTGGCTTTTTCTCGGGATTTTGATGTAGCCCGCGCCACGTAAACTGGTAGCCGTGAGAAACGGGGCTGCCCGGACCCGGCCGGGCGCCGACGATCTACCTCCCGCAAGGCAAGGCAAGGCAAGGCATGGCACGGAAACGTGGTAACCGCGGACGCAACCACCGAGAAAAAAGCAGCGAGACCCTATGAAGCCCTCTGCATACCTGAACAATAAGTCCATCCTGGTCACCGGAGGCACCGGCACGTTCGGCCGCGCATTTGTCGCGCGCCTTCTCAAGGAGTATGAGCCGCGCGAGATCGTGGTTTTCAGTCGAGACGAGTTCAAGCAGTTCGAAATGGCACAGCTTTTCCCGCCGAGCCGCTTTCCTGTGCGCTATTTTATCGGTGACATTCGCGACCGGGAGCGATTGCTGCGCGCGTTCAACGGCATCGATATCGTGGTGCATGCAGCTGCGCTAAAGCAAGTGCCCGCACTCGAAGCAAACCCGATGGAAGCGGTTAAGACAAACATCATCGGAGCCCAGAACATCATCGAGGCGGCGCTCGATCGTAACGTGAAGCGAATAATCGGAGTTTCGACGGACAAGGCCGTCAGCCCTTCCAATCTGTACGGCGCAACGAAGCTCGCAATGGAAAAGTTGTTGGTAGCGGCCAATACCTATACCCGCTATCGCGACATCGGTTTCAGTGTGGTCCGTTACGGAAATGTCACCGGAAGTCGCGGCAGCGTCATTCCTTTCTGGTCGGATCTGATCCGACGCGGCGAAACCACGCTGCCGGTCACCGACACGCGCATGACGCGTTTCCTCATCGATCTCGGCGGAGGCGTCGACCTGGTCTTGCGTGCAATCGAGCATGCCGAGCCTGGCGAGATCTTCGTACCGAAAATCCCAAGCACCAAAATGATGGATCTCGTCAAAGCCTTTCCTGGATCCCCGGAGGCGCGAGTTGTTGGCATCCGTCCGGGTGAGAAGCTGCATGAGGTTTTGATCAGCGAGGACGAGGGGCGGCACACCTATGACATGGGCACGCATTTTGTGATCGTGCCGGAGTTCGACGATCGCCGCTCTGAGCGGCACGCCGTCAAGGTCGGCCGCGCGATGCCGGACGGTTTCTCGTACAGAAGCGATAACAACGGTGACTGGCTCACTCACGATGCGCTCGTCGATTTAGTCAACGACGTGGGCGGTTTCCACGCGTTTTCGGCCCGCAGAGCCGTCGCAGCATAACGCGCCGCTGCGCAACCTTGGCCGCGCCACTCGCGACCGCCCGGAGGCTAGCTCAGTGACCACCGTCAGTATTCTTATCCCCGCGCACCGTTCGGAATTTCTCAGTGAGGCGATTGCGAGCGCGCTTGCGCAGACCTTTCAGGACATCGAGATTCTGGTAGGCGACAACACGCCAAACGGGGCGCTCGAACACATTGTGAGCGCGTTCGGCAGTCCGAAGTTGAAGTACTTCCACCACGGCTTCGACAATGGCGGCCAGAATGCAGCCGCCTTGTGGGACAAGGCGAACGGAAAGTACGTGAAATGGCTGTTCTATGATGACGTCCTGATGCCAACATCGGTTGATTCGCTCGTGCAAGCACTCCGGCTTTATCCGCAGGCTGTGATGGCGTTCCACGAACGCGCGGTGATCGATGCAAGCGGTGCGGTTTTGCTCGCGCCGCAGCGACTTCTGCAGGACGGTCATGCGGGGCTGATAGACCGAAGCTTCATCGTCCGCACCATGGTCCCCCGGATGAACAACTTCATCGGAGAGCCAAGCTGCATCATGCTGGACAAGGATCGCATCCACGCCGCCGAGCTGCGCCAATACAAGGGTTATGTCCCCGGGTTTCTGGGAGACGTTTGCGCTTACCTCGCGGTGGCCCAACAGGGTCCGATAGCGGCAGTGGGGGGGTATCTGGGTGCTTTCAGAAGACACGGCGCGCAGGAGTCGGCGGATGGCAGCCCTATCTTCTCGATGGGGCTCATCGAATGGGAAGTGTTCCTGCGCGGTGAGGCGGCAGACGGAAATTTGTCGCTCAACGAAATCCTCATGGCGAGGCAATATCTCGAACATACGTACTCCTGCTACGTTGCGCGTTTTCCCGAACTTCAGCGGTTCATTGAGGGCCTGTCCGACCTGACGGATGAGCTGCCGAGAAATTTATTCAGTTCGGAGAAATTCCAGGCAAATCTCACATACGCAAAAGAGGTCGTAAAGGCTCGCAACGCTGTTGTGCAACCGAGTGCGGCCTAACGAGCCGCGCGCTATCCGCGAATGCAGCGCTTCGCACTCGAGCCGCACGGATCGGCGTTCCGCGCTCGAGCGGGCTACAGGCGATCAAATTCAAGGAAATGGAGGTCGCCGCCGGCGGGCGACAAGTCTGTATTTTCTCGATTGTCTGCATGCAGCGTTGAGGCTCTGGCGCAGTTACTCTCGACCCATTAGTTCCAAGGAATAAACCGCCTCATGGCAACCGTCAGCATTCTGATTCCGGCGCGCAGAGCCGACTATCTTGGCCGCGCGCTGATGAGCGCCCAGCGCCAGACGTTCGGTGACGTCGAAATTCTCGTCGGCGACGATACGCCCGATGCGGCGTTGCAGCCGATCGTCGAACGCCTCGACGATGCTCGCATCAGCTATTTCCATCATGGCCCGGGCGAGGCCCTTCGCAACGAAGAAGCGCTGTGGGCACGCGCGAGCGGTCGCTACGTGAAATGGCTCGGCGATTCTGACATGCTGATGCCCGAGTCGGTGGAGCGGCTCGTCGATGCGTTCAGCCGCGCACCGGATTCGGCGCTCGCTTTTCACGGGCGGGTCTTCGTCGACGCCAACGACTCGGTCGTCGACACGCCCCGATCGCTCATGAAGGTGAACGAACTGGGCCTTGTCGGCCGTGATTTGCTCGTGAGGGAAATGGTCGGCGAGTTGCGCAACTTCATCGGCGAGACGTCCAATGTCATGATCGACCGGGAACGAGCCAGCGCCGACGATGTCTTTTCTTATCGTGGTTTCAAGCTCGACGGACTCGGCGACGTGGGGATGTACCTGAACCTCGCGGAACGCGCGCCGCTCATCGCCGTCGGCGGGTACTGGAGCATGTCGCGTCGCGATGCGAGCGAGCCAGCGCGTCGGCAACGGACGTACGAGAGCGCGGCCATTTATGAATGGGAGCTCTTCGTGCGTGGCGAAGCCGCATCCGGGCGCCTCACCGGAGCGGCTCTTGCCGATGCAGCGGCGCGCCTGCAGCGAATCTACTCAGCGCGGAAGGGCGATTTTCCGGAACTCGCTCGGCTGCTCGACAATCTCGGTGAGTTTGCTACTGCCGCAGCCCCCGAGCTATTCGATACGGAACGCTTTCGATCGGACTACGCCGCTGCCCGTGCCGCAGTAGCTGCCCGGGCATCGCAAACCGCATTGGGGGCCTCGCCGAATGCGCACGCAGCGGCCGCGATCGCACCGAGACACGCGGACCGTCCGACGTCCGTGACGGCCAAGCCGGTGCGGCTGGTCTGCGCGACGCGCGTTGCGCAGGAGCGCTTCATGAGCGACACGGCGCTCGGCCGTTCTTTGTTGGCGCATCGATACGAGCAGCCGCCGGAGTTATTGCTCTACGCCAACAACTCCACCGGACTGCCGACGCTCTACAACGCTGCCATCGAGCAATCGGCCTCTCATCCGGCCATCCTTGTCTTCCTGCATGACGATGTTTCGATCGTCGATTTTTTCTGGGCCGAGCGTGTTCGGGAGGCACTGCAGCACTTCGACCTCGTGGGCCTCGCCGGCAATCGGCGCCGCTTGCCGCGGCAGCCGGCCTGGGCATTCGGCACGCCGGATTTCAAGTGGGACGACGCCGCTTTCTTGAGCGGTTCCGTGGGCCACGGCAACGGCTTTCCGAGCCAGGTTTCGCGTTTTGGTCCCGCTGGTGTCGAATGCAAGTTGCTCGACGGGCTGATGCTGATCGCGGACAGCGAGCGACTAATGCGAGCCGGCGTGCGGTTCGATGAGCAGTTCGCGTTCCATTTCTATGACGTGGATTTCTGTCGCCAGGCAGAATCAAAAGGGCTGCGCATGGGCACCTGGCCGATTAGCGTCGTGCACGAGAGCGGCGGCGCATTCGGTTCCGCTGCATGGCGCGCCGGCTACGATCGCTATTTGCGTAAGTATGGCGAGTGACGGAAACGAGGCCCAAAAACGGCTCTGCATCGAAACGATCGATGCATTCGGTGCCAACGCCGAGGGCGTCGTTTCTTTGCGTCCGTCGCCGAAAGAGGAGGCGAGCATTCGGTTCGTGCCACCGCCGGCGGTCGGCGTTCGTCCCGCACCGAGCGCTCTCTCGACGCCTGCTTCGGCATCGATACCCGCGCATGACCCCGTGCCCACCGCTCCCGCGCCCATCGAAACCGGTCTAGCTCATCAGCAAGCCGGTCGCTTTGCGGAAGCAGCAGCCATCTACGAGCAGATTCTCGCGGTAGACCCCGATCACCCCGACGCCCTGCATTTGCTAGGTCTCGTCGCTTATCACCAGGGAGACTATCCCCGGGCGATGGACCTGATCATGCGGGCGCTTTCTCACCGCGAAAACGAAGTCTTCTACGGCAACCTCGGCAACGTACTTGCCGCGCGCGGCATGAAGGCCGCTGCGATCGAGAGCTTTTGCCAGGCGATCGTGCTCAAGCCGGACTACGTGCCCGCGCAAAACAACCTTGGCAACCTGTTGCGCGAAAGCGGTCAATTGGCCGCGGCCGTCGAATGCTTCAAGAGCGTGATCCGGCTTCAGCCCGACTATGCGGAGGCTCATAACAATCTGGCCAATGCGCTCGTCGATTTAGGCGAGCTCGACGCCGCGATCGCTCACTATCGTCGCGCGATCGAGCTGTCACCGTACCGCTTCGAGATACGCAGCAATCTGCTCTTCATCGTTGCCTACCGCGAAAACCTCAATCAGGCGGAGTATCTGGCCGATGCGATGGCGTTCGGTCGCGCCGTCGAGACAACGGTCCAGCCGCGCACCGACTGGCGCGTGCCGCTCACGCCCGAGCGCGCGGGGCCGCTGCGCGTCGGGCTCGTTTCGGGCGATCTCAAGGTCCATCCGACCGGCTTCTTCCTCGAAAGCATCCTCGAACATATCGACCGACGGCGTATCGAGTTTGTCGCCTATCCGACGCGGCGTTTCGAAGATTTCCTGACTGCGCGCATGAAGCCGCGTTTCGCCGAGTGGACGAATCTCGCCGGGCTTTCCGACGAGCTCGCCGCGCGCCGCATTTCCGACGACCGAATCGACATACTCGTCGATCTCTCCGGTCACGCAAATTTCAATCGCCTGCCGCTCTTCGCGTGGCGCCCTGCGCCTGTACAGGCGACTTGGCTCGGCTATTTCGCGACGACTGGCCTCGCATCGATCGATTACATTGTCGGCGATCCGCACGTATTGCCGCCCGGTTGCGATGATCAGTACACCGAAAGAATTTGTCGGTTGCCCGACAGCTATCTGTGCTTCACGCCGCCCGACTACGACGATGTAGCCGTCGGCGAGCTGCCGATGCTTGCGCATGGCCATGTCACGTTCGGTTGTTTCAACCACTTGATGAAGATGAACGACGGCGTCGTTGCCGTCTGGGCGCGGATCCTCCATGCGGTGCCGGACTCGCGGCTCTTTCTGAAGGCGAAGCAGCTCGGCGAAGAGAGCGCGCGCCAGTCGACGCTCTCGCGATTTGCGGCCGTCGGCATCGAGGCCGATCGCCTTGTCCTCGAAGGGGCTTCGCCACGCAAGGCGTACTTCGAGGCCTATCGTCACATCGACATCGCATTGAGTCCGTTTCCCTATCCGGGTGGGACGACGAGTGTCGAGGGGCTCTGGATGGGCGTACCCGTGCTGTGCCGCCGCGGCGATCGCTTTCTCTCGAACATCTGCGCGAGCATGCTGCACTCGGCAGGGCTCGAGGACTGGATTGCCGAAGACGACGATGAGTACGTGGCGAAAGCCATCGCATTCGCGAACGATCGCGATGCGTTGGCCGAATTGCGCCAAAGGCTTCGCGCGGAATTGATCGCGTCGCCTCTCTGCGATGCGAGGCGTTTCGCGCGCCATCTGGAAGCGGCGTTCGAGGGAATGTGGCGCGAGCGCATCGGCGAACTCTCGAGAACATCGGCAGCGGGCCCTGGTATTCCGCCATCGGAGCGGGTTCGATGAAGTCGCGAATCAATGCACAGCAACAAAGCGCGCGCGGTGCCGGAAGCGGTCCACAAGACGTCGCGCATCTTTTGAACGAGGCACTGGCCCATCACCAGGCGGGACGCCTCGTCGACGCCAAGGCGCTGTATTCGCGGATTCTTGCAATTGCGCCCAAGCATGCCGACGCACTCCATTTCATGGGACTGCTGGCCTGCCAGATCAAGCAACACGACGCGGGACTCGTGCTGATGCGCGAATCGATCGCGATTCATCCGAATCCGATTTACCACAACAATTTCGGCAATGCGTTGCGGGAGGCAGGGCGGCTGCCCGAGGCGATCGATGCGTATCGCCAAGCGGTGTCTCTCAAGGTCGACTACGCCGAGGCGCACAACAATCTCGGCAACGCACTGCGTGAAAAGGGCGAACCCCGAGCCGCACTCGAAAGCTGCGCGCATGCGATCGAGCTGCGTCCGGGCTATGCGGAGGCTTACAACAACCTCGGCAATGCGCTGAAAGACTTGGGCGAGCTCGCCGCCGCGGCCGAAAGCTACGGCAAGGCGATCTCGTCAAAGCCGTCATTCGCCGAGGCGCATCTGAATCTCGGCCACGTGCGCAAAGCGCAGGGCGAGCTGGAGGCGGCAGTGGCCTCGTACCGGGCGAGCATTGCCTGCGCGCCGAATCTCGCCGCCGCGCACGATAGTCTCGCGACGCTGCTTCTGCGCCGCGGCGATATAAACGGCGCCATCGAGGCGTATCGACGCGTCGTCGAGCTCGAGCCGACTTCGGCTGAAGCGCACAATACGCTCGGCAATGCGCTCAACAATGCGGGCCGCCCTGACCAGGCTGTGCCGTTCTACGAGCAGGCCATCGCGCTCAAGCCGGAATTCGCGGATCCTTACCACAACCTCGCGAACGCGTTACGTCGGGTCGGCATGCCGACGCGCGCCGTCGAGTTCGCCCGGCGCGCGATCGAGTTGCGCGGCGGCGACTCGCCGTCGTTTCACAACAACCTCGGAGCGATCCTCGCCGATCTGAATCAGTTCGACGCGGCGCTACAGGCTCATCGCAATGCGCTCGCGATTGACCCGGACTTCGGCGAATCGCACACTTGCGTGCTGTTCGGACAATCGTACATCGCGAACTGGTCGCCTCAGACCCATCTTGCCGATGCGCGTTACTTCGGCGAGCGGATGGCGGCACGCGCGCGGCCCTATACGCAGTGGCCGGCGCTCGAAGCCATGTATCCGGGCGAGCCGAACGCGCGCTTGGGGCCGAGTGCACCGCATCCGCGCGAGAGACGACCGCTGAAGGTCGGTTTCGTTTCGGCCGATTTCCGAAAGCACCCTGTCGGCTATTTCTTCGAGTGCGTGCTCGCGCAGCTCGACCGCACACGGATCGAGCCAATCGCATACTCGAACGGATTGCAAAACGACGAGCTGACGGCGCGCATCAAGCCGCGCTTTGCGACGTGGCGCCATGTCGCCGACACGGACGATGCAGCGCTGGCCGAGCACATCCATGATGACCGCATCGATATTCTCGTCGACCTCGCCGGCCACACGGGGCGCAACCGTCTGCCGATGTTCGCCTGGCGCCCCGCGCCGGTCCAGGTGAGCTGGCTCGGCTACTTCGCAACGACGGGCCTCGCCGAAATCGACTACGTGCTGGCGGACCGGCACGTTGTGCCGCCAGGCGAGGAAGGGCAATACGTCGAGCGGATATGGCGGCTGCCCGATTGCTATCTGTGCTTTACGCTGCCCAGCGACGTGGCGCCGGTTTCGCCGCTGCCCGCGTCGAAGAACGGATACCTGACACTCGGCTGCTTCAACAATCACAAGAAGCTCAACGACGGCGTGATTGCGGTCTGGTCGCGCGTGCTGCGTGCGCTGCCGGACTCGCGTTTGCTGCTCAAGAATCACCAGTTGAGCGAAGCAATGATTCGCGACGAGACGCTTGCGCGATTCGCCGCGCAGGGGATCGGGGCGGAGCGTTTGATCCTCGAAGGCCCTTCTTCGCGCGACGAGTATTTCGCGACCTATCATCGCGTCGACTTCGCCCTCGACCCGTTTCCCTATCCAGGCGGGACGACGAGCGTCGAAGGTCTCTGGATGGGCGTACCGGTGCTCGGCCGGCGCGGCAATCGGTTCCTCTCGCATCTCGGCGAGATGATCCTGCAAACGGTCGGTCTGCCCGAATGGATCGCGACTGATGACGGCGATTACGAAGCGCGTGCCGTCGCCTTTGCCGGCGATTTGCCGGCGCTCGCCGCACTGCGCGCGGGCTTGCGCGAGCGAGTGGTACGCTCGCCGCTTTGCGATGCGCCGCGCTTCGCGGTTCACCTTGCGCGCGCCTTCGAGCAGATGTGGGAGGCGCGCCTCGAACATGCCATGGAAACGAGCCGATGAGCGATTTCACGATAGAACACGGAAGCGTTGCGCAATTGTTCGAGGCTGGCGTTGCCCATCATCGCGCCGGCCGGCTCGACGAGGCGCGCGCGCTTTACGAGCGCACGCTTGCGGTGATTCCCCGTCATAGCGACGCGCTGCACCTGCTCGGCGTGATCGCGATCCAGCGGCAGCAGTACGCAGAAGCGTTCGACCTCATCTGCCGCGCCATCGAAATCAGCGAGCAGGCCATCTACTTCGACAATCTCGGCTCCGCACTCTTCGGCTGGGGCAAGCTCACGGCGGCCGCGGAAAGTCATCAGCAGGCTATCGCGCTCGATCCGCAGAGCTTTCGCGCGCACAACAATCTAGGGAGCGTGCTTCACCGGATGCGGCTGCCGGCTGCTGCCGCGGCGAGCTTTCGGACGGCCGTTGCCCTGAACGCGGATTTCGCCGAGGCGCACAGCAACCTCGGCAACGTACTGCGCGAACTGGGCGAGCCGCAGATGGCCGCCGAGCATTGCCGCAAGGCGATCGCGCTGAACCCCGAGTTTGGCGAGGCGCACAACAATCTCGGCAATGCACTGAGAACGCAAGGCAAGCTCGTCGAGGCCGCGGAGTGCTACCGTCGAGCGCAACGCCTGATGCCTGAGGAGGCACAGGTTCCGCTCAATCTTGGCATCGTCAACCGCGAGATGGGAAAGCCTGACGAGGGCATCGCGTATTTCAGGCAGGCCCTTGCGTTGCGCCCATCATGGGCCGAAGCGTGGAGCAATCTGCTGTTTTCGTTGAGCTTCGCGGAGAATGTGACGCCCGAAGTCTATCTGCGAGAGGCGCTGACCTTCGGTCGCATCGCATGCGAAACGGTTCGGCCATACGCAGCGTGGTCCATCGATGCGACACCCGGTGCACCGTTGCGCGTCGGCTTCGTCTCGGGGGATTTGCGATCGCATCCGGTCGGCTATTTCCTTGAAGGCGTGCTCGCGCATGTGAATCCCGCGCGAGTGCGGCTTTACGCTTATTCGACTCGACCCATCGAGGATGCGCTGACTGCGCGAATCAAGCCGCATTTTGCCGTCTGGCGTACGCTGGTCGGGCTGAACGATGAGCAGGCGGCGCGCGCGATACACGACGACGGCATTCAGGTGCTCCTCGATCTGTCAGGACACACCGACAGCAACCGGCTTCCCGTCTTCGCATGGAAACCCGCCCCGGTGCAGGCGAGTTGGATCGGCTATTTTGCGTCGACGGGCCTGGCGGCGATCGACTATGTCCTCGGCGACGAATGGGTGTTGCCGCCCGACGAGGCGGGCCATTTCGTCGAGCGCCCATGGCGTCTTCCGCACGGCTATCTCTGTTTTACGCCGCCCGAGCCGCCTGTCGAGATCGACGCATCGCGCCGGGAAGCGGACGCGGCGCCGACCTTCGGCTATCTGGGCGATTTTTCGAAAGTGAATGATCGTGTTGCGGCCGTTTGGGCGAAGATTCTTTCCCGTGTTTCGGGCTCGAAGCTCTTCCTCAAGGCATTCCAATTCGGCAATGAGGCCGAGCGCGAGGCGGCGCGCGCGCGCTTTGCCGCGCTCGGGATCGGCGCGGAACGACTGGTCCTGGAGGGGCCTTCGCCGCGTGCCGAGTATCTGGCCGCCTACAATCGCGTCGATCTCACCCTGAGTCCGTTTCCGTATCCGGGCGGCACGACGACCGCCGAGAGCTTATGGATGGGCGTGCCCGTGCTGTGCAAGCGCGGTGACCGATTCCTGGGCCACCTGTGCGAGAGCGTGGTGAGAAGCGCGGGGCTCGACGATTGGATTGCCGCTGACGAGGACGATTACGTCGCGAAGGCAATCGGGTTCGCGCAGGACCGGCGAGCACTCGCCGCACTGACCGGCACGCTGCGAGCGCGCGTGCTCGCGTCTTCCCTTACCGACGCTCCTCGCTTTGCCCGCACGCTGGAGGATGCCTTCGCGGCAATGTGGCGGGCTTACGAATCCGCTGCCTAGTGCCTTAGCGTAGCCTCTGTGTTTTCCGATAGAGGCGGGCCGCTTCGATGCCGCGCCGCGCCTCCGAAAAGCGCGAGGAGCACATGTCGCGTGCTTCGCGCGCCTTCTCGATGATCACGGCGTTCATCGCTTGAATTTCCCGGATCATCGCGAGGTTCTCTTCGCTCTGACCGGCGTCAAGCGACATCAGGAGCGGAGCGCGCTCCTTGGAAACGTCGGCCGCAATCTGCCAGTCGCCCGCCTCGAGGGCGGCAACGATGGTCCGGCTGAGTTCGTACGCGCGAGCAAGCGCTTCCTGAGACATCTCGTTCGGTCCTTCGCGTTACTTGCTGTTGAGCGAGCCCGAGAGGCCGCCGCCGCCGAAGAGCCGGTTCAGGTAGCTCGTTTCGTTCGTCGTCTGCGCCATCAGCGTATTCAACTGCGTGAACTGGGCCTGATACTGCGCGGTTAGCGTCTGCTCCCAGGCCGTGAGTGACGTTTGCGCCTGCGATTGCGCCGCCAGGTCGGAATTGAGCGACGACTCGCGCTGCGTGATCTGGCCCGTCGCCGAATCGGTGTACGAACTGATGAAGGCGTTCAACTGCTCGCCGAAGCCGTTCGTGCCGTTGAAGATCGCCGAGACCGTGGAAGGCGACGTCGCGAGCGTCGAATTGAGCTTCGACGTATCGAGCGAGAGCGTGCCGTCGTGATTGAGGTTGATGCCAATCTGCGCGAGATCGTATGTCGTGCCCCCCACCGTGATGCCGCTGCTCATGATCGACGATATGCCGTTCACGGCGGAGTTCAGCATGGCGTCGCCGAGCAGCGGTCCGGCTTGCGAGCCCTGTGCCGCGCTTGCGTTGAACGAGGAGAGCGACGTCTCGGTCGAAATCCACTGGTTGTACGCCGTCACGAAGCTTTGAATCTGATTCGAGATTGCCGTCGTGTTCTGGGCGATGGTCAGCGTCTGCGTCGTGCCGACGGATGCACTCGTGAGCGCCAGGTTGACGCCCGTCAGCGCATTCGTGATCGTGTTGCTCGCGCTATCGATCGAGGTGCCGCTGATCGTCAGCTTCGCGTCTTGAGCCGTGGTGACTTGCGTGAAGTTAGCCGTCGCCATGCCCGAATCGACGCCGGCGCCGCCCGATACCGTGACGGTGTTCGCGGCGCCCGTTTGCGTCGACGTGAGCACGAGGTGCTGGCCGTCCGTGCCGGTGACGACGGCAGCCGTCACGCCCGGGTTGCTCGACGAATTGTTGATTGCATTGGCGACGCCCTGCAGCGTGTTGTTCGTCGAGTCGAGCGTGATCGACATCGAGCCGCTGCCCACGCCGATCGTCAGCGTGCCCGTGCCGAGCGTGGCACCGCTCGCATAAGCCTTCGATGAAATCTGGTTAGCCGTTGCGATCTGCGTGACGTTGATCGAGTAGGTGCCCGCGGCTGCGCCCGTCGTCGTCGAGGCCGTGATGCCACTGCCGCTCAACGTCGCGCTGAGCGACTGGAAGATGGTGCCATCGACGAGGCTGCCAGCCTGGCCGGCCGTCGACGTTTGACCGGCCAGCGCGTTCAACACGGATGACAGCGCCGACTGCATGCTGCCGAGCGCCGAGAGCATCGTGTTGTCGCTCGAAATGGCGTTCGTGATCGTCTGCTGCTGCCCGGCGGTCTTTGCGGTCACGAGCGAGGAGACGAGCGAGCTTACGTCGAGTGTCGAGTTCGTCAGGCCGGACAGAATCGATTGCGCCGCTTGCTGGAGCAGTGTGCTCTCGCTGTTCGAAGTGCCGTTGACGCCCGTCGTCGTGATAGTGCTCATGTCATGCTCTCCACACGCTTCCGTTGTCTTTAGGGTTGAGTCAGTCCTTGCTTCGAGTCAGCCGATGCTCAATGCACAACGGGAGGCATGCCTCCCGGTGATCGGCCGACGATGGTGCGACAGGAGTTTAATCGCTGCTGGCGCCTGCCGCGCCGTGACGAACCGAACCTCGGTTCGTCACGCGAAGTGCGTAGCTTACTGCAGGAGCTTCAGCACTTGTTGCGGCAGCGAGTTGGCTTGTGCGAGCACCGAGATACCGGCTTGCTGCAGCACTTGAGCCTTCGACAGGTTCGCCGTTTCTTGCGCGAAGTCGGCGCCGACGATCTGCGATTCCGAAGCCGTCAGGTTCGTCGATTCCGTTTGCGTGTTCGTGATCGCGGCCTGGAACGTGTTCTGCGTTGCACCGAGCGTCGCCTGGAACGTCGAGATTTGCGTCAGCGCGGCATCGATCGCGGTGATGGCGTTTTGCGCACCCGACGTCGTGCTGACGTCCACGGACGAGACGCCGAGGCCACCCGCGTTCCACGTGGTCGTGCCGAAGTCCGCCGTGATCGTCTGGTTTGCGCTCGCGCCGACCTGGAAGCTCACGCTGCCGCTCGAGCCGAGGCCGCCGCCGAGCAGCGTTTGACCGTTGAACGACGTTTGCTGTTCGACGCGGTTGATTTCTCCGAGACGCGTGCCGACTTCCGTCTGCAGGTCAGCTTGCGCTGCCGTGCCGAGCGAGCCGTCGCCCGATTCGACCGCCAGCTGGCGGATACGCTGCAGGTTCGAGACGATCGACGAGAGGGCGCCGTTCGCCGTTTGAACCATCGAGATACCGTTGTTGGCGTTCATCACGCCTTGGTTCAGCGCGTTGATCGACGCGGTTTGCTGCGTGGCGATCGCGAGACCGGCGGCGTCGTCGGCAGCCGTGTTGATGCGGTTGCCCGACGACAGACGGTTGATGGCTTGCGACAGGGCGCTTTGCGTGCCCGACAGGTTCGTCTGCGTCTGCAGCGACAGGATATTTGTGTTGATGTTGAGCATTTCTTTCCTCGTGTGAAAACGTCCAGAAAACAAGGCCGTACGGGTTCGGCGTCGCGCTTCCACGATTGGCGCTGCCCGCCTGTCCTGGTTGTCGGCGAGGGCGGGAAGAAACTTTAGGGAAGGATTGAACGAAATAGCTGACGAATGCATTTCGCGCCGGTCGGATAGGCCGTCGCGACGGTGTGATGAGCGGCGCGCAGGCGCTCTTGCCGCGGGCCGATTACGGGCGCTTACTCCAGCCCTGGGACGGGCGAACCGTCGGCGCGAGGCCTGCGCCATTCTCGTCATCATTCGGTCATCATTGCGGACAGCTCCGGCGGAAATCACGGCGGGCTAGCAATCGCTCCCGAGTTCTGATACCATCCACCGTTTCGTCCGTGTCTCGACGCCGACCGAGCGGGTTTTCCCAAAGGTGCGGGGCATGGGGGCGCGGCCTGCAAGGGAACCCTAATGGGATCCTGCGAAGGGAACCGCCGCGCCGGCGGAAGCGGCGCGTGCCCGTCATGCCGCCCCACGCACTTGAACGTACCTGGAAAATAGATGACGACGATTTTGCTGAAGGAAAACGAGCCGTTCGAGGTGGCGATTCGCCGCTTTCGCCGCGCCATCGAAAAGAACGGACTGATCGCCGAGCTGCGCGAGCGCCAGACCTATGAAAAGCCGACGGCCGTGCGCAAGCGCAAGAAGGCCGCCGCGGTCAAGCGCTTGCACAAGCGCCTGCGCAGCCAGATGCTGCCGAAAAAGCTCCACTGAGCGAGCGTTGCCGCATGTCGGGCATGGCTCGCATGCGGAGGCTTCAGACAGATGGCGGTGCGCTCCGGAATGGAGCCGCGCCGCCGTTTTGTTTTGCGCGACGGATTTTGTGAGGGCAACGGCGTTTGCAGAGGTTGCCGGCACGAGCCGCGGTCCAGCGGCTTGGGTCACGGATCTGCTCGCTTTGGTTTTGGGTTGTTCAGGCTTTGCTGATATCGGCGTTGGTTATGCCGGCTTGTGTCACGCCGACTTGTGTCACGCCGACTTCTTTCTGCTGGGCTTCGCTTTGGCCAGCTTGGCGCACCGTGCTCGCCAGGCGCAACTCGTCTGGTGATCGTTGACCATGCCGACGGCCTGCATGAACGCATAGCAGATCGTCGAGCCGACGAACTTGCAGCCGTACCCCTTGAGCGCCTTGCTCAGCCCGTCCGATAGGGGCGTCGAAGCGGGCGCGTGCTCCTTGTACAGCGCCCAGTCGTTCTGAATCGGCTCCCCATCGACGAAAGACCAAACGAAGTTCGCGAGCGAGCCGTGCTCCGCCTGGATGCGCAATACAGCGCGCGCGTTGGCGACGGCGGCCTCGAGCTTGGCACGATTTCGCACGATGCTGGCATCGCTCATCAGCCGCTCGATATCCGCTTCCGTATAGCGGGCGACGGCTTCGACATCGAAATCGGCAAATGCGCGGCGATACCCTTCGCGCTTGCCGAGGATCGTCGACCATGAGAGCCCCGCTTGCGCGCCTTCGAGCACGAGCATTTCAAAAAGATGCCGGTCGTCGCGAGACGGGACGCCCCATTCGGTGTCGTGATACTGCTCGTCGGCCGGTGTTCTTACCCAATTGCAGCGCTCGGTCATTCGGAGGCTCCTCGTTTTGCGTTGGCGCCGGCGCGATTCGGATCGGTTTCGCCGTGCCTGGGCAAGAAGAATAACGGATCCGCGGTGCGCGGCAACTTGGCCGAATGGGAGATTGGCGGCGAACCGCGAAGCGGATACGCTTGCTCATCGGTGCCGTCCGCGAAGCGCAATCGAAAGACGCGATGCGTGCCGCGACCGATGCGGGACAAACGTCCAATCAGACTGGATATAGAGCGACATCGAGCACGTCTATGAGTATCGAAGAAGCAGCGCGAGCAGCACAGTTCCTCGTCGGTGTTGACGGCGGCGGCAGCGGTACGCGTGTCGTACTGGCGGACGCAGCGAGCGGCAATGAGCTCGCCCAAGCCACGGGCGGCGCGTCGGCGCTCGCGCTAGGCGCCGATCGTGCGTGGGCAGCAATTAGCACGGCCGTCATGCAGGCCTTCGAGCGCGCGGCGTTGGAGCTCGAATGGTCGCGCTGCGCACTCGGCGGCGGGCTCGCGGGCGTCAACAATCGCGAATGGCTCGCCGCATTCAAGGCCCAAGCGCCGCGGCTCGCCGCGCTCGCCGTGGAGAGCGATGCCTACACGACCTTGCTCGGCGCGCATGGTGGATCGGCAGGCGTCATCGTCGCGCTCGGCACGGGCAGCATCGCGGCCGTGCTCGCTGAAGACGGCAGTTGCCGAATCGCCGGCGGCTATGGCTTCCCGTCAGGAGACGAGGCAAGCGGTGCATGGCTCGGCTTGCGCGCGATCGTGCATGCGCAGCAAGTGCTGGACGGCCGGGCCCCGGCTGATGCGTTTTCTGATGCGCTGCTCGCGCAAACGGGCGCGCATGACCGCGATAGCCTCGTCGTCTGGCTCTGCGCCGCGAATCAAGCCGCCTATGCGAGTCTCGCGCCCATTGTGCTCGCGCATCGAACGCATCCGCTTGCGATGCGGCTGCTCGCCGAGGCGGGACGCGACATCGCCCGGCTGATCGACGCCCTGGATCCCGCCGCGAGGCTGCCCGTAGCGCTTTGCGGCGGCCTAGGGGAGCCGTTGCGCGCGCACGTTCCGAGCTCTCATAGCAACCGGCTCGTCGCGCCGCGCGCCGATTCCGCACATGGCGCGCTCGAGCTCGCGCGGCGAGCGGCCGGCGCGCGGCCGCCGGACCAAACGCACTCGCCACGTTAAAATGGCGGCCTCGCCGTTTCGGCCCGTTTGTCCTGAAGCCATGTATCAAGTCATCGCTACCGATCTCGATGGGACGTTGCTCAACAGCGAGCATCAGCTCGATCCTTTCACGGTGGCGACGGTGCGGCGGCTGGCCGAAGAAGGGATCCATTTCGTCATCGCGACGGGTCGCCACTACTGCGACGTCGCGGGCATTCGCGACGTGCTCGGGATCCGTCCGTACCTCATCACATCGAACGGCGCGCGCGTGCATGCGCCCGACGACACGCTGATTCACGGGCTCAATCTTCCGGCCGCGACCGTGCGAAAGCTCGTGCGTCCCGAGATCGCGGGAGAGCATCGGCGCGTCATCGTCAATCTTTTTGCCGATGACGCCTGGCTCATCGATCGCGATGCCCCGCATTTGCTCGCGTTCCATCGAGACTCCGGATTTCGCTATGAAATCGTCGATCCGCTCGAGCATGACGGGGACGATATTGCCAAAGTGCTCTATATCGGCGAGCCCGACGACCTTGCGTACGTGGCGGCGAATCTCGAGCGTGAATTCGGCGAAACGCTTTACGTGACTTATTCGCTGCCCGACTGTCTGGAAGTCATGAGCGCCGATGTTTCGAAAGGCCGGGCGCTGCAATTCGTATTGGCGCGCCTCGGCGCGGACAATGCGAACTGCGTCGCTTTCGGCGACAACATGAACGACATCGATCTGCTCGAGACGGCCGGCCACCCTTTCATGATGAACAACGCGAATCCACAACTGATGGCGCGGCTGCCGCGAGTGCCGCGCATCGGCAACAACTTCGAAGCCGGGGTCGCGCATCAGCTTCGCAAGCTCTTTTCGATCACCGACGAATTGACTTCCTGATAGCCGCGCCGGCCTCATTGGGCGGCTCAGTCGACTGCAAGCTCGCCCATGCTCTCTACGGCGGGGGAATTCGATGCATTCGACTTGCATCGGCTTCGAGCCATCCGGCATTACGCAGCGACTCGCGCAACGCTCAAGCGAATTAGTGAATTCCCTGAATGCGTCACGAACGGAAATATTTCATTGCGTTAATGTGGCATTACCCACGGTAGGCGCGGGCTCGAGAATTATCATATGATTGCCTGGTAAACCCAGGTGAATTGAGCATTGCCAGCTTTGCGCGTTCCGACTAACCTCCGGGCACGCATTGTTCTTTTATCCAGGGAGACCACGATGTCCCAATACGCAGAACTCAAGGCACAGATTGCGAAGCTGCAGGCGCAGGCAGACGAAGTAAGGCGTGCCGAGCTTGCCGACGTCATCGCCGACATTCAACAAAAAATCGCCGAATTCGGTCTGTCCGCGCGTGACCTCGGTTTCGCGGAAGCGCCTCGTCGTGGTCGTCCCCGCAAAGGCAGCGTTCAGAAAGCACCGCTGCCGGCGAAGTACCGGGATCCGAAGACGGGGGCGACGTGGAGCGGCCGCGGCCGGGTGCCGGGCTGGATGCAAGGCAAGAACCGCGACCGCTATCTCATCAAAGAGTGAGTGGGCTGTGATGCGCGCCGCCGAAGGCCTGCTTGCGAGCCGCCACTGGCGCCGCGCAACGACCGTCGCACATCACATCAACCCGCCGCGACGCTGCGCAGCGCGGGGCGCCGAGCGGTGCGCTCGATCAGCGTTTCGTACTTCTCGACATAGGCGCGCGCCATCGCCTGCGCGGTGAAGCGCCGCTCGAACTGAGCGCGGATTTCTTCGCGCGAGAGCTCGTCGAGTCGCTGTACGGCGGCAACAGCGCTATGCGTGTCTTCGACGACGTACCCGGTCACGCCGTGGTCGATCACTTCGGGCACCGAGCCGCGGTTGAACGCGACAACGGGCGTGCCGCAGGCCATCGCTTCGATCATGACGAGCCCGAACGGCTCGCACCAGTCGATAGGGAACAGCAACGCTTTCGCGCGCGAGAGGAATTCGGGCTTTTGCGTCTCGTCGATCTCGCCGATGAACTCGACATGGGCTTCGCCGAGTAGCGGTTCGATCTCCGTTTTGAAGTACTCGCGGTCGACCTTGTCGACTTTTGCGGCGATCTTGAGCGGCAACCCGCTCATGGCCGCGATGCGAATCGCGGTATCGACGCGCTTTTCCGGGCAAATGCGACCGAGGAACGCCAGATACTCGGGCTCCTCCTGCGTGCGCGGAGTGAGCAGTCCCGAGGGCAGCCCATGGTAGACGGTGCCGAGCCAATTGGCCTGCGGCAACGGTGTGCGCTGCGACTGCGATATCGAAATGACCGGTGCGTCCGTGAACGTGTTGAAGACGGGCTGCAGCTCGGGCAGGTCGAGCCGCCCGTGCAGCGTCGTCACGAACGGCGTTCCGGCGTTCGCGAAAAGGCTGAACGGCAGGTAGTCGAGATGGAAATGCAGCACGTCGAAGTCGGACGCGAGACGTCGCACTTGCTCAAGCAGCAGCATGTGCGGCGCGAGGGGATCGCGAATCGAGGGGTCAAGCCGCAGGGCTCGCGGCCACGCCGCTTCGAGCGTAGCCGAAGTCACCGAGTCGCCGCTCGCAAACAGCGTCACGTCGTGGCCGAGCTCGACGAGCGCTTCGGTCAGGTACGACACGACGCGCTCGGTACCGCCATAGAACTTCGGGGGAACGGCCTCGTAAAGCGGCGCGATTTGAGCGATTCGCATACGGGAATCTCCTTGCTTAAAAAGAGCGGCGCCGTTTTTCGCTGCTGCGCCGCATAAGGTCCTTGGTTGTCATTATCGGGAGCGGACGCGCTGTTGATTAGCGCATTTTCAAACCCTTAACCCTTGTTACAGCCCGAAACAGCGGGGGCGCGAGCGGGCGCGCCGACGCTGCGCGAGCTGTTCGCAAGGCGCGCGCAAGGTCTGCTCGGGGTCGCGCGGGCGCAAGCATTTATTGCAAAGCAGCGACCGCTCTCCCTATAATTGGCTTGGCTCCCGCCGCCCATCGCGCCATGGATTTCCCCCGCAGTGCCCCGCCCGGCGCGGGTTCGCACGCAGTTGCCCGTCTCCGAGAGAGCAAGAACGCGGCCCGATGTAGGAATAATTCGTACATGTTTTCCAGATAGTTCCGATACGCCCCGCGGTTCTTCTTCCGATTTCCAGTCTTTTTACAATTTGACACAATTGCGCCAGGCCCAAGAAGGGTCGGCTTGTGCGCGGCGTTTTCGCCGCTTCGGGCAAACGTTTCCGAATGACCGAGCACCGCATCGGAGTTGTGTGGCATCGAACGGGGGAAATCATGGACGCAACCAGCGAAACGCTCAGCGAGATCAAAGACGTCAATCTGTCGTATTTGCTGCTTGCCCAACGACTGCTGCGCGAGGACCGGGCAATGGGGATGTTCCGCATGGGCATCTCGGACCAGCTTGCCGACGTGCTGGCAAACCTCACGCTCGCGCAGACGGTGAAGCTCGCCGCCTCGAACCAGCTTTTATGCCGCTTCCGCTTCGACGATCACGCCGTGCTTTCGACGCTGGCCGATAAAGGCAAATCGTCGGCGCTCTCGCATTCGCATTCGGCCATCCTGATGGCGGGCCAGCCGGCCGAAACGATCGGCTGACCGCGCGAGCTCAAGCTGGAATGAGAATGAGACGACCCCCACGCTCACTATCGTTCGCTGCCCCCTCCCACACGGAGACTTCCTGGGCGCGCCTGCGGCGCACCTGCAGGTCGCGAGGGGGCTTCAGCCTCCCCCGGGGCGGAACCGGGGCCCGGAAGGAAGTCCCCTTGGGGACGGGAGGCTGATATGGCAACGAAGAGCGTAGTACTCGAAGTCAAGGAAATCACGCTGGCGATCGAGCTGATCGAACTCGGCGCGCGATTGCAGTTGCTCGAGGCTGAAACCAGCCTCTCGCGCGACAGGCTCATCAAGCTTTATAAGGAATTGAAAGGCGTCTCGCCGCCGAAGGGCATGCTGCCGTTTTCCACGGACTGGTTCATGACCTGGCAGCCGAACATCCATTCCTCGCTTTTCTACAATATTTACCGGTTCATGGCGCTGCATGGCCGCTGTGAAACGATTCAGAGCATCGTCAAAAGTTACCGGCTCTATCTCGAGCATGCGGCCTTGCATGGCGACGAGCCGCTTCTTTCGCTCACGCGTGCCTGGACCCTCGTGCGTTTTTTCGAGTCGGGCATGCTCCAGATGACCGCTTGCGTGCGTTGCAAAGGTCAATTCGTCGCGCATGCGCACGATCCACAGAACGGTTTCGTCTGCGGGCTCTGCCAGCCGCCTTCGCGAGCCGGCAAAACCAAAAAGTCCGCCGCCAAGACGGCCGTGACCAGCCTGGCCGAGGCGGCCTGAGCGTCCGGCCGCCTTTCGGCATGATTTACCCGCTTCGACGGAAGCTTTGCGTGTCGACGCACGTCCCGGTTCCCGCGGTGGACTGCTACCGCCGCAATACAGCCGTTTACGCGCATTCGTCCTCAAAGTTTCGGCCCGCCTGCCGTAAACCTGATCAACGGCGGTCTCCGCCGACCATTGTGAGGACCCGGCAGTGCTGATTTTCGTGGGAACACTCGTGACTGTGCTGTCCGTCTTCGGCGGCTATGCGCTGGCGGGCGGACATCTGGGCGCGCTCGTGCAGCCGGAGGAGGCGCTCATGATTATGGGCGCCGGGCTCGGGGCGTTCATCCTCGGCAATGGGCTCAAGACGATCAAGGCGACGGTCAAGCTGCTGCCGACGCTGTTCAAGGGCTCGAAGTACACGAAGGACGTGTACATGGAGCTGATGGCGCTTCTTTACGTTTTGCTTGCAAAGGCGCGCAAGGAGGGCACGCTCACGCTCGAGGCTGATATCGACGACCCCGAGAAGAGCCCTATCTTCACGCAATATCCGAAGATCCTCGCGGACAAGCATATCGTCGAGTTCCTGACCGACTACCTGCGGCTCATGGTGGGCGGCAACATGAACGCTTTCGAGATCGAAAGCCTCATGGACGAGGAAATCGAAACGCATCACGCCGAAGGCGAGGGGCCCGCGCACGCGCTGATGCGCACGGGCGACGCAATGCCGGCTTTCGGCATCGTCGCCGCGGTGATGGGCGTCGTCCATACGATGGCGTCGGCTGACAAGCCGCCCGCGGTGCTCGGCGCGATGATCGCGCAGGCACTCGTCGGCACGTTCCTCGGCATTTTGCTTTCGTACGGGCTCATCGGCCCGCTCTCGAGCCTCGCCGAGCAGCGCGTGGCCGAGTCCACGAAGATGTTTCAGTGCATCAAGGTCACGATCCTCGCGAGCTTGAACGGCTATGCGCCGGCGATCGCCGTCGAGTTCGGCCGCAAGGTGCTCTTCTCGACCGAACGCCCGTCGTTCGCCGAGCTCGAAGAGCACGTGCGCCGCGTGAAGGCGAAGTAAGGGCGGACGGCGAACCAACCTGGCAAGCGGCAAAGCACGACTCGAGGAAGCGCGCGGATGAGCAAGGGCAAGGACAAAGCGATCGTCGTCAAGCGCGTGGCGCCCGCAAGGAAGGGGCACCACGGCGGCGCATGGAAGCTCGCCTATGCGGACTTCATGACCGCGATGATGGCGTTCTTTCTGCTGATGTGGCTGCTGTCGGCCGCGACGCCGATCCAGCTCAAGGGCATTGCGGAATACTTTCAGCAGCCGCTGAAGGCGGCGCTCTTCGGCGGCGATCGCAGCGCTGATTCGTCGAGCATTCTGAAGGGCGGCGGCCGCGACATCTCGACCGATGCGGCCGGCGTCACGCGCCGCACCGAGGGCTCGACCGACAAGGCGACGCATACGACCGCGCAGAACGACGACCAAGCGGTCGATCCGCTCAAGGGCTCCCTCGAGCGGCGCGAGCAGGAGCGCCTGCACGATCTGCAGGTGAAGCTGATGGCTGCGATCGAGGCGAACCCGATCCTCCGGCAGTTCAAGCAGCAGATCCGCATCGATTCGACGCTGCAGGGCCTGCGCATCGAGATCGTCGACACGCAAAAGCGGCCAATGTTCGCCACGGCGAGCGACGACGTCGAGCCCTACATGCGCGACATCCTGCGGGCGATCGGCAAGACGTTGAACGACGTGCCGAATCATATCGTCGTGCAAGGCCACACCGATGCCGTGCCCTATGCCGGCAACGGTCGCGGATATACCAACTGGGAGCTCTCGGCCGACCGCGCGAACGCGTCGCGGCGCGAGCTCGTCGAAGGCGGCATGGACGAAGGCAAGGTCCTGCGCGTGCTCGGCCTCGCGTCGACACAAAACCTCAACAAGGCGGATCCGCTCGATCCGGAGAATCGCCGCATCAGCATCATCGTGCTTAACCGTAAATCCGAGGAAGCGGTGATGCGCGACGACAGTACAACAACGACGCTGTCCAACGACGCCGCCGGCGCGACTTCGTTCGCGCAGAAGATGCAGCCCCCGCTTCTGAAGGCGCCGGGCGAGCAGGCCGGATCGACGGGCAAGCAGTGAGGCACTCATGATCAGGGACATTTTGGCGATCGACGACTCGGCCGCGATGCGTGAAATCCTCGCCGCGACGCTGCGCGAGGCGGGCTACGAGGTGACCGTGGCGGCCGACGGCGACGAGGGGCTCGCGAGCGCGCTCGCGCACCCGCATCCGTTCGATCTCGTGCTGACCGATCAGTACATGCCGAGGAGAAGCGGCCTCGATGTGATTGCCGCGCTGCGCTCGCAGCCGGCCTACGAGGCCACGCCGATCTTCGTGCTGACGACGGAGGACGGCGATGCGTTCAAGGACGCGGCGCGCGCGGCCGGCGCGACGGGCTGGATCGCCAAGCCGCTCGATCTCGACACGCTGACCGAATTGATCGCGGCGCTGCCCTCATGATTCTTCGCGGTGACTGACGCATGACACTCGACATCACACAGTTTTATCAGACGTTCTTCGACGAGGCGGACGAACTGCTCGGCGAGATGGAGCAGTTGCTGCTGAATCTCGACGTCGGCACGCCCGATCCGGAGGACCTCGCGGCCATTTTCCGCGCGGCCCACTCGATCAAGGGCGGCGCGGCGACGTTCGGCTTCGCGGCGCTTACTGAAACGACGCACATTCTCGAATCGCTGCTCGATCGCGCCCGCAACAACGAGCTGACGTTGCGCAAGGACATGATCGACACGTTCCTCGAAACGAAGGACGTGCTCACCGATCAGCTCGCCGCCTATCGCGCCAGCGCCGAACCCGACGCCGCGGCAGCCGCCGCGATTTGCGCCAAGCTCGAGCGCTTGCGCGATGGCGAGCCGGCGCAAGCTTCGGCCCCGGCGGCCGCCCCCGCGGCGGCGGTCGCGTCGGCTCCGGCGCCGGTGCCCGCACCCGCGGTGCAAGCGAGCGCCGCCGGCGGCGCGGCCGAAGGCATGGCGCCCGATCATGTCGTCGACCAGGCGATCGATGCGACGCACGGCACCGCAAACGCTGTCGTGCCGGATGCGGCGCAGGCGGGCCCGGCTTCAACGGATGCAGGACCTCACCTGAAAGTGACGCTACGGGGGGTGGGGGAGAAGGACCAGGCGCTGCTCATCGAAGAACTGGGCAACCTGGGCCACATCGTCGAACAGGCGAAGAGCGGCGGCGACTTGATCGTCTACCTCGAGACCGACGTGCCGACCGACGACATCACCGCCGTGCTGTGCTTCGTGATCGACGAAAGCCAGATCGTGATCGGGCGCGGCACGGCGCCGGGCGCGCAAGGGGAGGCCTCGGCGGATGTCGCGGGAGCCGCAGCCTCGGCGCAGCCGGACGTTGCATCGGCTTCAGCCTCCGCGACCGCGGCGCCGCAAGCCGTGCCCGCACCTGCGCCCGCACCCGCGACGATGCCGGCCCCGGCCCGGGCCGCTCAACCGGACGCGCAGCCTGACGCACAATCCCAGCCGAAGCCGACAGTGCCGGCTACCGCACCGTCGGCTGCTTCATCGTCAACTTCATCGGCTTCTTCGCCTTCGTCCGCTTCCTCCGCGAGCGCCGACGAGCGCAAGGCGCGCCCGGCCGCCGCCGCGGCGACGAGCGAGGGCGGCTCGATCCGCGTGGGCGTGGAGAAGGTCGACCAACTGATCAACCTCGTCGGCGAGCTCGTCATCACGCAGGCGATGCTGGCCGAGACGACGAGCACGTTCGACCCGGCACTGCACGATCGACTCTTCAACGGCATGGCGCAGCTCGAGCGCAATGCGCGCGATCTGCAAGAAGCGGTGATGTCGATCCGCATGATGCCGATGGACTACGTCTTCAGCCGCTTCCCGCGCCTCGTGCGCGACCTCGCCGCGAAGCTCGGCAAGGAAGTGGAGCTCGTCACGTTCGGCCAGGCGACCGAGCTCGACAAGAGTCTCATCGAGCGAATCATCGATCCCCTCACGCACCTCGTGCGCAACAGCCTCGACCATGGCATCGAGACAGTCGAGGCGCGCCGCGCCGCGGGCAAGGATCCGACGGGGCAATTGGTTCTGTCGGCGGCGCATCACGGCGGCAACATCGTCATCGAAGTCAGCGACGACGGGGCCGGCCTGCGCCGCGACAAGATTCTCGCGAAGGCGGCCAAGCAGGGGATGCAGGTCAGCGACTCGATGACGGACGAGGAAGTCTGGAACCTCATCTTCATGCCGGGCTTCTCGACGGCGGACCAGGTGACCGACGTCTCGGGCCGCGGCGTCGGGATGGACGTCGTCAAGCGCAACATTCAGTCGATGGGCGGACATGTCGAGATCGCATCGCAGGCAGGCAAGGGCACGACGACGCGCATCGTCCTGCCGCTCACGCTCGCGATCCTCGACGGCATGTCGGTCAAAGTCGGCAACGAAATCTTCATCCTGCCGCTCAACTTCGTGATGGAGTCGCTGCAGCCGTCGGCCGACGATATCTACACGGTCGCGAACGGCGAGCGCGTCGTGCGCGTGCGCGGCGAATATCTGCCCGTGGTCGCGCTGCACGAGATCTTCTCGGTCGAAGGCGCGCGCACCGATCCGACGCAAGGCATCGTCACGATCATGCAGACCGAGGGCCGCCGCTTCGCGATGTTGATCGACGAGCTCGTCGGTCAGCAGCAGGTCGTCGTGAAGAACCTCGAAACGAACTACCGCAAGGTGCACGGCATTTCGGCGGCGACGATTCTCGGCGACGGCAGCGTCGCCCTGATCGTCGACGTGGCGGCGTTGATCCGCGATTCTCGCGCCTCGCATGGCGCAATGAGCTTTTAGTAATTCCCAACCGTGGTGGGGGCTAACGTGGCAGAACTCCAAGTCAGCAATACGAACAACGCGCTCGTCGCCGGCGGACGCCGCGACGCGCAGCAGGCCGACGCGAACGGACAGGAATTCCTCGTCTTCACGCTCGGCGCCGAAGAGTACGGCATCGACATCCTGAAAGTGCAGGAAATCCGCGGCTACGACAGCGTGACGCGCATCGCCAATGCGCCCGAGTTCATCAAGGGCGTCATCAATCTGCGCGGCATCATCGTGCCGATCGTCGATATGCGCATCAAGTTTCATTTGGGCCGCGTCGAATACGACCATCAAACGGTCGTGATCATCCTCAACGTCGCGCATCGCGTCGTCGGCATGGTCGTGGACGGCGTCTCGGACGTTCTGACGCTGACGCCCGACCAGATCATGCCCGCGCCCGAGTTCGGCGCGACGCTGACGGCCGAGTACCTGACCGGTCTCGGCACCGTCGACGGCCGCATGCTGATCCTGATGGACATCGAGAAGCTGATGACCAGCAAGGAAATGGCGCTGATGGACTCGTTCGCCGGATAAACACACGCGTCGCGCCCGTCATATCGCCGGGCGCGGCCGGTGCCGCGTTCGCCAGCAAGACACGGAGATTCGAGAAATGCTGCACAACTGGTCGATTCGCACGACGCTCACGGCGATGGGTGCGGTGTTCCTGGCGCTGACGCTCGCCGTCGGCGCGCTCGCGCTCACCGCGCTCTCGGGAGCGGGCCGCACGCTCGACGCGCTTGCGCTCGACGATTTGCCCGCGATTCATTCGCTCGACGATACGGGCGCCGATTTGCTGCGCTCTCGAATCGCGCTCGACCGATTTCGCGCGCTGACCGAAGCGAACAACGCCGACGAGGCGAAGAAGGTACTCGATCGGGCCCAGGAGCTTTACGGAAAGGCGGGTGAAGCGTGGCAGGCGTTCCAGAACGCGCCGAAGGCGGGGCTCGATTCCGCGCTTCTGTCCGAACTCTCGACGCGCTATGCCACGCTCATGCATGACGGCGTCGAGCCCGAGTTCGCCGCCCTGCGCGCGGGAGATCTGGCCGGCTACCAGGCGATCGCCAATATGAAGATCAGCCCGATGTTCGTCGCCTTCGGCCAGACGGCGAGCAGTGTCGTGAAGGCGCGCCAGCAGCATGTCGAGCAAATGCGCGCGGAGGCGGAATCCCAGATATCGCTGATGAAGTCGCTCATCGTCGGGATCGGTGTGTTCGCGATCGTACTCATCGTCGTCATTCGCCTGGCGCTGCGCGGCCTCATCGTCAAGCCGCTCGACGATGCGATCGAGCACTTCGAGCGCATTGCCGAAGGCGACCTCACGCGCCCCGTCGACGTGACGAGCAAGAACGAGGTCGGCCGCCTTTTCGCCGGCATCAGGAAGATGCAGGACAGCATCACGGCGATGGTGAAGGCGGTGGCGAGCGGCGCCGAGTCGATCGACGTCGGCGCGCACGAGATCTCGATGGGCAACACCGATCTCTCGCAGCGCACCGAAGAACAGGCGTCTTCGCTACAGCAGACGGCCTCGAGCATGGATCAGCTCACGGGCACCGTGCGCCAGAATGCCGAGAACGCGCGGCAGGCGAGCCAGCTCGCCGTCAACGCGTCCGATATCGCGATGCGCGGCGGCGAGGTCGTGAGCCAGGTCGTCACGACGATGCAGGACATCGCGACGAGTTCGAACAAGGTCGTCGACATTATCGGTGTCATCGAAGGCATCGCGTTCCAGACGAACATTCTCGCGCTCAACGCAGCCGTCGAAGCGGCGCGCGCGGGCGAGCAGGGCCGCGGCTTCGCGGTCGTGGCGGGCGAAGTGCGCGGCCTCGCGCAGCGCAGCGCGGCGGCGGCCAAGGAGATCAAGGGCCTCATCGGCGATTCGGCCGACAAGGTGGCGAGCGGCTCCGAGCTCGTCGGCCGCGCGGGCTCGACGATGGAGGAAATCGTTCAGGCCGTGCGCCGCGTGACCGACATCATGGGTGAGATCAGCGCGGCGTCGGAAGAACAGTCGACGGGCATCGAAGGCGTCAATCGCGCGCTCGTGCAGATGGACGACGTGACGCAGCAAAACGCGGCGCTCGTCGAGCAGGCGGCCGCCGCGGCGGCCTCGCTCGAAGAGCAGACGCGGCAACTGAAGGCCGAGGTGAGCCACTGGCGCGTCAACGGCAATGGGAATGCGCCCGCCAGCGGTGGCGGTAGGGCTTCGATGTCGCATGCGGCGCCGGCGTCGCCGGCGGCCCAGACGGCCACGGTATCGCGCAAGCCGGCACTGCCGTCTGCGAAACCCGCCCGCACCGCGTCGCGTCCTGCCTCCGCCGCGTCGTCGCGCGCAACGCATTCGGCTGTATCGGCCGCCAACGCATCGCACGATTCGACGGCGCCGAAGGCAAACGTTGCGCAGGCCAGCGCACAAGCCGCGCACTCGCATCACGAGTCCGACGCGACGCCGCCGGCAACGGCGAGCACCGCCTCGACGGCCGCGCGGCCGTTGCCGACGAAGCCCGCCAAGCCGAGCGTCGCCCAGCCCGCGAAGCCGGCGCCGGCCATGGCCGCAGCCGTGTCGACGAGCAAGTCCTCCGACGATGACTGGGAAACGTTCTGAGCACGAAGACGAAGACGAAGACGCAGCCGAAGAAGATGGCCTGACCGCCCCGACGAAGACACGAAGCGACGAAGTGACGGAACGAAAAGAGTAGGACCATGACGATAGCGCGCGCATCCGAGCGGCCCGATGGGGTCGAGCCAAGCGGCCCCGGCCTCGCCGAGCGCGCCGGCTTTGGCGATCGCGATTTCGAGTTTACGGCGGCGGACTTCGCGCGCATTCGCGAACTCATCTATCGGCGCGCGGGCATTTCGCTGTCCGACCATAAGCGCGACATGGCGTACAGCCGCCTCGCGCGGCGCCTGCGCGCGCGCGGGCTCGACAGCTTTCGGCGCTATCTCGATCTGCTCGAGTCCGAGCAGGACGCGGCCGAGTGGGAAGCCTTCACGAATGCGCTGACGACGAACCTCACGGCGTTTTTTCGCGAGGCGCATCACTTTCCGATACTGGCCGAGTTCGTCAAGCGCCGTCAGCAGCCGGTCTCGATCTGGTGCTCGGCGGCCTCGACGGGCGAGGAGCCCTATTCGATCGCGATGACGCTCGTCGAGGCGCTCGGCGATTCGGCCGCGCGCCAGGCGACGATCCTCGCGACGGATCTCGACACACAGGTGCTCGCGAAGGGCGAGGCGGGCGTCTACTCGCTCGACCAAGTAAAGCCGCTTTCGACGGAGCGCCTCAAGCGTTTTTTCCTGAAGGGCACCGGCCCGCATGCGGGCCTCGTGAAGGTGCGGCCCGAGCTGCGTGCGATGATCCGCTTTCAGCAATTGAATTTGACCGACACCGATTATGGATTGCGCACTCAGTTCGACGCGATTTTCTGCCGCAACGTAATGATCTACTTCGACAAGCCGACGCAGTCGCAAGTGCTCGCGCGCTTCGAGCCGCTCGTGAAGCCGGGCGGGCTGCTCTTCGCCGGTCACTCGGAGAACTTCACCTATGTGACGCAGGCATTCCGGCTGCGCGGGCAGACCGTCTACGAGCTCACGCGCGATACGGGAGCGGGCGCGCGCGCGCAGGCGACGGGACGCGCGGCGGCGGGCGGCAGCGCGGCAAGACGCGGGCAGGAGGCCGAGGTATGAGCAGCCTGCCGATCGCGACCAATCATTACTTCGACAACCACTTCAATCGCCGTGGCGTGAAGCTGCTGCCGAACGAGTTCTATACGACGGGCGACGACATGGTGCTCGTGACCGTGCTCGGCTCGTGCGTGGCGGCCTGCATCCACGACCGCACGGCCGGTATCGGCGGCATGAACCACTTCATGCTGCCCGACGACGGCGAGCCGACGCAGGCCGCGTCCGAATCGATGCGCTACGGCGCTTACGCGATGGAAGTGCTGATCAACGAGCTCATCAAGATGGGCGGCCGGCGCGAGCGCTTCGAGGCGAAGGTGTTCGGCGGCGCGGCGGTGCTCGCCGGCATGACGACCATCAACATCGGCGATCGCAACGCCGAGTTCGCGCGCCGCTATCTCGCGCTCGAGAAGATCCGCATCATCGCTGAAGACCTGCAGGGCGTGCATCCGCGCAAGGTCGCATTCATGCCGGCGACGGGCCAGGCGATGGTCAAGAAGCTGCGGCTGCAACAGGAGCCGAGCGTCGCCGAGCGCGAGCAGGAACTCGCGAAGCAGGTGGCCGAAGCGCGCGCGGCGCGCCACGCGCGCGCCCGAGCGAAAGAACATGCCGAGCTGTTCACGTCTCACGCCACGCCGGGTGCCGCGAAACCGCGCGCCGAGTTCGCGGGAGCGGCAACGGCGGCGGCGCCGGCCAAGCCGCGCATCGAGCTCTTCGGCGCGGTGGGCGGCGTGCGCGGCGGCGGGAATAGCAACAGCCCTAAGACGGTAGAGGAGGCCTGAGCGCTGTGCAGAAAATCAAGGTTTTGTGTGTCGACGATTCGGCGCTCATCAGAAGCCTCATGACGGAGATCATCAACGGTCAGCCGGACATGACGGTCGTCGCCACGGCGCCGGATCCGCTCGTCGCACGCGAGCTCATCAAGCAGCACAACCCCGACGTGCTGACGCTCGACGTCGAAATGCCGCGCATGGACGGGCTCGATTTTCTCGAGAAGCTGATGCGCTTGCGGCCGATGCCCGTGGTCATGGTGTCGTCGCTGACTGAGCGCGGCTCCGAGATCACGCTGCGCGCGCTCGAGCTTGGCGCCGTCGATTTCGTGACGAAGCCGAAGGTCGGCATCCGCGACGGCATGCTCGAGTATTCGGAAAAGCTCGCGGACAAGATTCGCGCCGCTTCGCGTGCGCGCGTGCGCCAGGCGCAGCCGGCCCGCGCTGGCGGCGCAGCGCCGGGCGCGCAGGCGCCGATGCTGAACAATCCGCTCGTCAGTACGGAGAAGCTCGTCATCGTCGGCGCCTCGACGGGCGGCACGGAGGCGATCCGCGAGCTGCTCGAGCCGCTGCCCCCCGACGCGCCGGCCGTCATGATCGCGCAGCACATGCCGCCGGGCTTCACCAAATCGTTCGCGCAGCGCCTGAACGGGTTGTGCCGCATCACCGTGAAGGAAGCGGAGCATGGCGAGCGCGTGCTGCCGGGCCATGCTTATATCGCGCCGGGCCATGCGCATCTGCTGTTGGCGAGAAGCGGGGCGAACTATATCGCGCACCTGTCGGACGATCCGCCCGTGAACCGGCATCGGCCGTCGGTCGACGTGCTGTTCCGGTCCGCCGCGCAGCACGCGGGCAAGAACGCGGTCGGCGTGATTCTGACGGGCATGGGGCGCGACGGCGCGGCGGGAATGTTAGACATGCGAAATGCGGGCGCATACACTCTCGCGCAAGATGAAGCGAGCTGCATCGTCTTCGGCATGCCGCGCGAGGCGATCGCGCTCGGCGCGGCCGAGGAGATTGCGCCTTTGTCGGAAATGAGCCGCCGCGTGATGGCGCGTCTGGCGGCGATGGGCGATCGGGTACAGCGCGTGTAGCTTCGGCCGACGGCCTGGCACCTGACGGGAGAGACGGGTGCGAGGCTCGACGCGGCGGCTTTCGTGCGGGCGAAATTGGGAACTAAGGGAACGAGATGGACAAGAGCATGAAAATCCTGGTGGTGGACGACTTTCCGACGATGCGACGGATCGTCCGCAACCTGCTGAAGGAGCTCGGCTATTCGAACGTCGACGAAGCCGAGGACGGCGCGGCCGGCCTGTCGCGCCTGCGCGGCGGCGGCTACGACTTCGTGATTTCGGACTGGAACATGCCGAATCTCGACGGCCTCGCGATGCTGAAGGAGATTCGCGCCGACGCTTCGCTTCAACATCTGCCGGTGCTGATGGTGACGGCCGAGTCGAAGAAGGAAAACATCATCGCGGCGGCGCAGGCCGGCGCGAGCGGCTACGTCGTGAAGCCCTTTACGGCCGCCACGCTCGACGAGAAGCTCACGAAGATTCTCGAGAAGTTGGGCAAGACCGGGAGCTGAAGTGGACCAGTCGACAAACCTCCTCAGCGAAGGCGCCGATCTCGCCGATCTGACGACCGATCGCATCCTCGCACGCATCGGTCAGCTCACGCGCACGCTGCGCGATTCGATCCTCGAGCTCGGGCTCGACAAGCAGGTCGAGCACGCGGCGCAGACGGTGACCGACGCGCGCCAGCGCCTCAACTATGTCGCCAATATGACCGAGCAGGCTGCTCAGCGTGTGCTCGGTGCGATTGAAATCGCAAAGCCGATGCAGGAGCAGATGCAAAGCGACGCGAAATCGCTCGATAGCCGCTGGGAGCAGTGGTACGACGCGCCAATCGAACGCGAGGAGGTGCGCGCGCTGCTCTCCGAGACGCGGACGTTTCTGGGGGGAGTGTCGGAAGCGACGAGCGCGACGAATGCGCAGTTGCTCGAAATCATGATGGCGCAGGATTTTCAGGACCTGACCGGGCAGGTCATCAAGAAGATCATGGACGTCGTCTACTCGATCGAGCAGCAGCTGCTTTCCGTGCTGATCGAGAACATCGCGCCCGAGCGGCGCGAGCAGTTCGCGCAGAACGCCGCCGCGCTCGCGGCCGAGCCCGGCACTTCGTTCAGCACCAGCAGCGATGACGATGGGCTTCTCAACGGACCGCAGATCAATCCGCAAGGCAAGGCGGACGTCGTGCAGGATCAGCAGCAGGTCGACGATCTGCTCGCGAGTCTCGGGTTCTGACGATTTCGGCGGCGATTTCGCAGTTTGTTTCGATTTTGAAACGGGCGGGCTTTGATGGTCCCGCCCGTATTGTCGTTGCGACTCGATGAACTTTGCACGATGCGACGCATGCGTGTTACGGAGTGAATCATCGGTGGCAAACGATTGCCGCGTAATGTAGTTTACAAGACCGAAAATCGAGATTTAGCGACATAACAGCAAATCGAGGGAGAGTCTTTCTCATGTTCATTCGTTCGATTCAGGGCACGTTGCCGGCTGTGGTTGCGGCTTGTGCGTTGCTCGCGGTCACGTCCCCCGCTCACGCAGCGCTCGGCGGCGAACCTATGCAAACGCCATCAGGGGCGACCGTCGATAGGATGTCGACAGTGGCCCATGCGGCCTCGTCAACTTCATCTTCCACGACGTCTACGAGCACCTATACGGTCAAGCAGACCACGCTCGAAACGGGCACCGTCATTCGCGAATACATCGGATCGGACGGCACCGTGTTCGGCATCGCGTGGCAAGGCGCTCAGATGCCCGACCTCTCGACGCTGCTCGGCAGCTACTTTCCGCAAGTGCAGAGCGCAGTCGCTGCGCAGCGGGAGCAGCGAGGCGGCGGCCGCGGGCCAACGAATGTCGAACAGTCGGGTCTCGTTGTGCATGTGGGCGGGCACATGGGTTCTTTCGTGGGCCAAGCCTATCTGCCGAGCGCATTGCCGAGCGGCGTAGCAGCCAGCGATATCCAATAAGCGATCGACGACGAGCGGAGAGATCATAGTGCGATCAACAAACAGATTTCTGCGCAGTTTCTGCGCAGTATGCGTCGTCATTGCGACGGCATTGCTCACCGGGTGCGGCGGGGGCGGGTCCAGCGGTTCCGGCGGTACTAGCAGCTCGAGTAGTTCCAGTAGTTCCAGCTCATCAAGTACGGTGAGCAATCAAGTGACCGTCACGGTCGCCAAAAGCACGGTGACCTCGACACGCACGCCCAATATTCCGACGGTGAGCGTGACCGTCTGTGCCCCCGGGACTTCGACCTGCCAGACCATCGACAACATTCAAGTCGACACCATGTCGTACGGCTTGCGGCTCGTAAATACGGCTGCTTCGACGGTGCTTGGCAGCCTGTCGGCGGAGACGGACAGCAGCGGAAATACGATTGCCGAGTGCACCGTATTCGCGGACGGCTATACGTGGGGCTCGGTGCGCAAGGCCGACGTAAAGATCGCCGGCGAAACGGCGAGCAACATTCCGATTGGAATCCTCGGTGATATGGACTCGACCATTTCGGCGCCGTCTAGCTGCTCATCGCAATCGACCGGCAGTTCCGAGAACACGGCGAGCGCAATTGGTGCGAACGGTATTCTCGGTATCGGCGTGGCGCCATATGATTGTCCGAGCTGCGTGAGCACCGCGAACAATGGCACGTATTACAGCTGCGGAAGCAGCACATGCAGCCAAACGGCGATGGCATTGACGAGCCAGGTTGCCAATCCGGTCGCGAAGTTCACGTCCGATAACAACGGCATTGTTTTGACGATGCCATCGATCGATACATCCGGCGTGGTCTCGGCCACCGGTACGTTGACATTCGGTATCGGCACGCAGTCGAACAACACATACTCAGCGTCGCAAAAGTTCGGAACGGATTCAGCGGGCAACGTGAACAGCACCGTGCTTTCATCGACGAGCGCTTCGACTTTCGGATTCTTCGATTCTGGCTCAAACGGCTATTTCTTCGACGACAGCACGCTTGCGCAATGTTCCGGCGGCAGTTGGTATTGTCCGACCTCGACGACGACGCGCAGTGTGACGGTTTCAAACAAATCCGGTTCGACGGCGTCCGCTACTGTGACGATGACCATCGCCAAGGAAAGCGCGTTGAGTACCAGCAACTATGCGTTCAACGATCTGGCCGGCACATTGGGCCTCTCCAACGTGATGGACTTCGGCCTCCCATTCTTCTACGGCAAGACTGTCTACTTCGGCTACGACACAGCCACGGCAGGAACGGGTAGCCAATCGCCGTTCGTGGCGTATTAGCCGAAGGTCGATACCTTTCCTTTCCTATCGCTTCGTGGCGGGCGGGTGATATCGCCGCCCACGAAGCGCTTCCCTTGGTCCGCGTGGCATTGGGCGGCGCATTCGGACTGCCGTCCGCCCCCTTTCTGTCGAATTACAGCCGTGCTGCCCGCCACGCTTTTTCAGCGGCTACAGAATTCGGTGCGGCGCCAACTCCGGCCTGTCGGACAGGATCAAACAGCGTCAGCTGCGGCCTTTCAGCCCCCTACCATCAAGCGAATTACACCCCTTTCCCCGCCCTTATCCGCCGATCGTCGATTGACGCCAGCGGGAATAATCCGTGTCAGTGAAAAGCGGCATTGCGCCGCGCGAAGAGCGGAGAAAGCCTGGTGGCAGAGGATAGCGACCTCGAGAAAACCGAATCAGCCACTCCCCGGCGCCTCGAGAAGGCGCGCGAGGAGGGGCAGGTCGCCCGCTCGCGCGAGCTCGCCTCGTTTGCATTGCTTTCAGCCGGATTCTTCGGCGTATGGGCGCTCTCGGGCCCGATCGGCCTGCATCTGCAGGCCATGATGCGCGGCGCGTTCACGTTCAACCACGCCTACGTCGTCGACACAAACCGCATGCTGATCGGCGCCGGCACGGCCGGCCGCGAAGGGGCCATCGCCGTCGCGCCCGTGCTCGCCCTGACCGCGCTCGCCGCGCTCCTCGCGCCGATGGCGCTCGGCGGCTGGCTGCTCTCGAGCAACGTCTTGCAGTTCAAGCCCGAGCGGCTTTCCCCCATCGCCGGCATCGCCCGCATCTTCTCGATCAATGGCCCCATCCAGCTCGGCATGTCGATCGCGAAGACGCTCGTCGTCGGCATCATCGCCGTACTCGCCGTCCTGCACCACAAAACCGAAATCCTCGCGCTGCCCTCCGAGCCCATGCTCAAGGCGATCGGCCATAGCCTCTCGCTCGTCGCCGTCTGCTGCGGAACGACCGTCGCCGGCATGTTCGTCATCGCGGCGATGGATGTGCCGTACCAACTCTGGTCGTTCCACAAGAAGCTGCGGATGACGAAGGAAGAAGTGAAGCGCGAGCACCGCGAGAACGAAGGCGATCCGCACGTGAAGGGCCGTATTCGCCAGCAGCAGCGCGCGATGGCCCGCCGCCGCATGATGGCGGCCGTGCCGAAGGCCGACGTCGTCGTGACGAACCCGACGCATTACGCCGTCGCGCTCCAGTACGCGGACGGCGAGATGCGCGCGCCGAAAGTCATCGCCAAAGGCGTCAACCTCGTCGCGGCCCGCATCCGCGAACTCGCCGACGAGCACAACATCCCGCTGCTCGAAGCGCCGCCGCTCGCGCGTGCGCTCTATCACAACGTCGACCTCAATCACGAGATTCCGGGCACGCTTTACAACGCCGTGGCCGAAGTGCTCGCCTGGGTCTACCAGCTGCGCCGTTTCCGCCGCGACGGCGGCGATGTGCCGGCCGCGCCGACCGAGCTCGAGGTCCCCGCCGATCTCGACAAGGGACCTGTCACGGACGAGGACGCAATCCAAGAAGAGGAAGAGGCACTGGCTCCCGGGACGACGCGCGCGAGCCGCGCAGCGGGGCGAGACGCCGGCACCGGAGCGTCGGCATGAACGCGCGCGTGCAAACCCTCTTCGGCAAGGGCCCGCAGATGCTGGCCCAGGCCAATCTGCGCAAGGTGGCAGGGCCGGTCCTGATCTGCATGATCCTCGGCATGATGATCCTGCCGTTGCCGCCGTTCCTGCTCGATCTGCTCTTCACGTTCAACATCGCGCTCTCGGTGATGGTGCTGCTCGTCAGCATGTACACGATGAAGCCGCTCGATTTCGCGGCGTTCCCGAGCGTGCTGCTGTTCTCGACGCTGCTGCGTCTCTCGCTCAACGTCGCGTCGACGCGGATCGTGCTGCTCGAAGGGCACACGGGACCGGCCGCAGCGGGCCGCGTCATCGAATCGTTCGGCCACTTCCTTGTCGGCGGCAACTTCGCGGTCGGCATCGTCGTCTTTGCAATCCTCATGATCATCAACTTCATGGTGATCACCAAAGGCGCGGGACGTATCGCCGAAGTGGCCGCGCGCTTCACGCTCGACGCGATGCCGGGCAAGCAGATGGCGATCGACGCCGACCTCAACGCCGGCCTTATCAACGAGGAAGGCGCGCGCAAGCGCCGCCAGGCCGTCGCGCAGGAAGCCGAGTTCTACGGCGCGATGGACGGCGCCTCGAAGTTCGTGCGCGGCGACGCGGTGGCGGGCCTCATCATCATGGTCGTCAACGTGGTGGGCGGGCTCATCGTCGGCGTCGCTCAGCACGGCATGGACTTCGCCTCGGCCGGCAAGACCTATACGCTGCTGACGATCGGCGATGGCCTCGTTGCGCAGATTCCGTCGCTCGTGATCTCGACGGCGGCCGGCGTCATCGTTTCGCGTGTCGCCACCGACGAGGACATCGGCACGCAGCTCACGGGCCAGCTTTTCACGAACCCGCGCGTGCTGCTGATCACGGGCGCCATCATCGGTTTGCTGGGCCTCATTCCGGGCATGCCGCACTTCGCGTTCTTGGTGCTCGGCGCGGGCTTGATCCAGCTTGGACGCCACCTCAAGAAGCGCGCCGAAGCCGCCAAGGCGAGCGCCGTGCTCGTCGAATCGGCACCGGCCGCGGCGCCCGTCGAGAACAACGAGGCGAGCTGGGACGACGTGACGATGATCGATACGCTCGGCCTCGAGGTCGGCTACCGGCTCATCCCGGTCGTCGACAAGAATGCCGACGGCGAGTTACTCAAGCGCATCAAGAGCATCCGCAAGAAGTTCGCGCAGGAGATCGGGTTCCTGCCGCCCGTCATTCATATTCGCGACAACCTCGAGCTGCGTCCGAACGGTTATCGGATCACGCTCAAGGGCGTCGAAGTCGGCACCGGTGAGGCGTATCCGGGTCAATGGCTCGCGATCAATCCGGGGCAAGTCACGGCCGCGCTGCCGGGCGCGCCGACGAAAGACCCGGCCTTCGGCCTGCCCGCGATCTGGATCGACACGAACTTGCGCGAGCAGGCACAGGTGTACGGCTATACGGTCGTCGATGCGAGCACGGTCGTCGCCACGCACCTGAACCATCTCGTCGTTCAGCATGCGTCCGAGCTGCTGGGCCGGCAGGAAGTTCAGGCACTGCTCACGCGCATCGGCAAAGATGCGCCGACGCTCGTCGAAGACCTCGTGCCGAAGACGTTCTCGCTTGCGACGCTGCAAAAGGTGCTGCAAAGCCTGCTCGAGGAAGGCGTGCCGATCCGCGACATGCGCACGATCCTCGAAGCGTTCGCCGAGCAGGCCGGCAAGCTGTCGGACGCGCACGATCTCACGGCCGCCGTGCGCCTGGCGCTCGGGCGCGCGATCACGCAGCAGTGGTACCCGGGCAGCGGGGAGATGCAGGTCATGGGGCTCGACGCGAATCTCGAGCGCGTGCTCTCGCAGGCCCTTTCGACGGGCGCGAACCCAGGTCTCGAGCCGGGGCTCGCCCATACGCTTCTCGCGGAGACGCAACGCGCGATCGTGCGTCAACAAAACACCGGGCTGCCGCCCGTGCTGCTCGTCCAGCACGCGCTGCGCGCGATGCTCGCGCGCTTTTTGCGCCGCAGCCTGCCGCAATTGAAAGTGCTCTCGTATGCCGAAGTGCCGGAGACACGCACGATCAAAGTCGTTAACCTCATCGGGGGTCTAGCTTGAATATCCGCAAATTCATCGGCGCGACGAGTCGCGACGCGCTGCGCCTCGTACGCGAGGCGCTGGGCGCCGACGCAGTCGTGCTTTCGAACCGGACCAACGATGACGGCAGCGTGGAAATCGTCGCGCTCGCCGATACGGATCTCGCCGCCATCGCGCCGGGTGCCGGTGACGGGGCCGGCAATAACGCTAACGCGAATGCAAATGGCCAAGGCGCCGCGGGTTCCTACGGCGCGGGCGCCGCCAGCCGCCTGCAAGCTGGGCAGGACGCCGACGGCGCGCATGTCTCGCTTGGCGCGCATGCCGCGGCGGGGTACCCGATGCTTTCGGCGTCGATGTCCCAGACTTCGCAGCCCGCTCCCATGCCTGGCATGATGCCGGCCAACCCCTACGCGAACGGCATGCCGGACGTGTTCTCGGCCGTGTTCGGCGCAAGCGCGGAAGTCGGAGCGACGAACGCGGAGGGTAAGCCGGTCGAGACGTTCGCGCCCGCCGCGATTTCCGATGTCGGTGCGTTGACCGCGGCCGCGGCCGCTCCCGCCGCGCCAACCGGCAAACTTGCGTCGCGCGAGCCGCGCGTCGAAATGAAGCCGTTGCATACGGCTGCGGCGAAAGCCGGAGCCACGAGTCCTGGAGCCACGCATTCCGCCTCGCCGGGAGCGGCGAACGGCGCGGCCGCGGCCGGTTCGTCGGCGTCGCGTACGCCCGAATCGTCGCCGACGATGGTCGAATCGCATCCGTGGCTCATCGAGCACGCTCATCGCATCGCTGCGCAGCAGCGTGCGGCGCACACGGCCAGCCCGACGAGGTCGCACGCGTTGACACCGTCAGCGGCTGCGGCGAAGGGGCTCGGCGCGCCGGGCAAGATCCTGTCGCCCGAGGAGCTGGCTTCCGCGGAAGTGCCGGACTGGGCGCAAGAGGCGGCCGAAGCCGCCGCGCGCCGCGTGATTCCGCGCATTGCACCGGCTTTTGAAGGGGTTGCCGCATCGACGAAGGCGCGCGGCGCCGATGGCGCCGGCACGTCCGACGGTGCCGCCGCCGTGGCCGACGCGGTCCGTGCGCGCATCGAGGAAGTCGTCAGCAGCACCGTGATGAGCGAGCTTTCCTCGCTGCGCGGAATGATGGAAGAGCAGTTCGCCGGGCTGCTCTGGGGTGACCGGCAGCGCCGCAGCCCCGTCCAGGGCACGCTGACGAAGCAGCTCTTCGCGGCCGGCTTCTCGGCGCAGCTCGTGAGAATGGTTATCGACAACCTGCCCGCCGTCGAGAGCGTCGACGCCGGCATGGACTGGATTCAATCGGTGCTCGCGGCCAACTTGCCGGTGCTCGAGAACGAAGACGAACTGATGGAGCGCGGCGGGGTGTTCGCGTTGATGGGGCCGACGGGCGTCGGCAAGACCACGACGACGGCCAAGCTCGCGGCGCGCTGCGTGATGCGCTTCGGCGCAAGCAAGGTGGCGCTGCTCACGACCGACAGCTACCGGATCGGCGGCCACGAACAGCTCCGCATCTTCGGCAAGATACTCGGCGTGTCCGTCCATGCGGTGAAGGACGCGGCCGACCTTCAGCTCGCGCTGGCCGAGCTGCGCAACAAACATATCGTGCTCATCGATACGATTGGCATGAGCCAGCGCGATCGGACCGTCTCCGATCAGATCGCGATGCTCTGCGGCGCGGGGCAGCCCGTGCAACGCCTCTTGCTGCTCAATGCGACGAGTCATGGCGATACGCTCAACGAAGTCGTCCAGGCCTACCAGAGCGCGGACGGCCAACCCGAGCTCGCGGGTTGCATTCTCACGAAGCTCGACGAAGCCACGAACCTCGGCGGCGTGCTCGACACGGTGATCCGTTACAAGCTGCCTGTCCATTACGTGTCGACGGGGCAGAAAGTGCCCGAAAACCTCTACGTCGCCACGAAAAAATTCCTGATCAAGAGCGCCTTTTGCATTCCGCGCGACGGCTCGCCGTTCGTTCCGCACGACGACGACATTCCCGCCTTGCTGTCGGCGCTCTCGACCCGTTCGACTGCCGAGCTGCACGAGGTTCGCTTTGGATAAGCACGTCACCGACCAAGCCGAAGGTTTGCGCAGGCTGCTCGCGAGGAGCGGCTCGCGCGTCGTTGCGGTGACGGGTGGGCCGATCGGCGTCGGCTGCACGTCGACGGTCGTCAACCTCGCGGCCGCGCTCTCGGGTATCGGCAAGGACGTGCTCGTGATCGACGAATGCCTTGGCGCGAACTCCGTCTCGACGATGGTGGGCGGCGTGCATGGCGCGGGCAGTCTGCGCGCCCTGCTGCAGGGCGAAATCGGTATCGAGGAGGCCGCGCCGCGTCATGAGCTCGGCTTTTCCGTGCTGGCAGCCTCGCGCGAGAACTGCGCGGGCTACAGCGCGGCGCAGCTCGGCGTCATGCTCTCGGGGCCGGCCGACGTCGTGCTCATCGATGCGCGGCTCGATCGCAAGGGCGCGCTGTCACTCCTCGGCGCGCAGGCGCATGACGTCATCATCGTCACGCGTGTGGCCGCGCAGGCGATCACCGAGGCGTATGCCTGCATGAAACGTTTGCACTACGAGCATGCGATCGGGCAGTTTCGCGTGCTCATCAATCACGTATCGAGCTTGGCCGATGCGCATACCACGTTCGAGAACCTCGCTGAGGTAGCGGGGCGTTATCTGACCGTTTCGATCGCAAATGCCGGTTGCGTGGCGTCGGACCCGCTGATGGAGCATGCGCTCGAGCTCGAGCGCTGTGTCGTCGATGCGTTTCCGTCGGCGCCGGCCGCGCGCGATTACCGGCACGTTGCGGCCGAAATGCTTTATTGGCCGATGCGCGCGGCGCTTTCGCCGCGCGAGGGTGCGCTCGTCGGCACGGGGATGCCGGCCTCGGCGCTCGCCGACGCGCCATCCGCGCGCCAGCATGCGTAACACGTAGGGGACAAGGAGAAAAGGGGGCCCTCGATGTACAACGCTCAAGGGAAAATGTCCCAGACGGATGTGCTGACGCAGTACGCGCCGCTCGTGAGACGGCTCGGACTGCAGCTCGTGGCGAAGATGCCGGCGAGCGTCGATCTCGACGATCTGATTCAGGCCGGCATGATCGGTCTGCTCGATGCGGCGAGCCGCTATAAGGAAGATCAAGGCGCGCAGTTCGAGACGTATGCGAGCCAGCGGATCCGCGGCGCGATGCTCGATGAGCTGCGCAACAACGACTGGCTGCCGCGCAGCCTGCGCAAGACGTCTCGCGAAGTGGAATCGGCCGTGCATCAGGTCGAGCAGAAGCTCGGGCGCTCGGCGAGCGAGACGGAGATCGCCGACCATTTGAAAATGCCGCTCGATTCGTATCAGACGATGCTGCAGGATCTGCATGGTTCGCAGCTCATCTATTACGAGGACTTCGATCGGTCGGCCGACGACGAGCCGTTTCTCGATCGGTATTGCGTCGATCATACGGATCCCCTGTCGGCGCTGCTCGACGAGAGCCTGCGCGCGGCGCTTGTCGAGGCGATCGAGAAGCTGCCGGAGCGGGAGAAGCTCTTGATGTCGCTCTATTACGAGCGCGGGATGAACCTGCGCGAGATCGGTGCGGTGATGGAGGTCAGCGAATCGCGGGTTTGCCAGTTGCATAGCCAAGCGGTGGCGCGGCTGCGCACGCGGTTGCGCGAAATGGCTTGGGCGGGGGTGGATTGAGGTTCGCTATGCTTGGCTAGGTGAACGTCGTAACGAATGGGCCGCTTATCCAAGCGGCCTTGTTGCTGGTTGTTCCGTCATTGTTGAAACAGCAAGCCTGCCTCGCGATCGGCGAGAAAATTTAGAGGCAGGGCGTCGCCGCGAGGCCACAACGGGACGCGGAACGCCTAAACCGCCGCCATCCGGCCATCCGGCCCGTACACATTGGCGGCGCCACCGCGCGTGGACGTTGCGCCGCGCAAGACGGCAAGCGCTTTGTCGTTGTAGTTCATTCGCACGCGGATCATCATGCCGTTGGTCAAATTCGCGTGACGCGCGCGCTGAACCACGCCCTGCAGCAGCTTCCACTGGTTGGCCACGCGCGCATCGTCGGCACCCGCGAGCTCCATCCCTTTCCAGCCGGCTGGCAAACCCATTTGGCGCAACTGCCCGTCTCGCTGCTTCTCGAGCGAGGCCAGCTTTTCGGTCAGTTCGGTTTTCTTTTCGATGATCGGAGGCAACTTCTCGAGCGGCGACACCTCGGCGAGGGCCTTTTGCTCGTATGCCAGAAGCGACGCGAACGCTTCGAGCGTCGCATGTTCTTCGATGAGGGTGTTGAGTAGGACGTCTTTCATCGGTTTCGCCAAAACACGAGCGCATGCGCCCGATCGATCAAATCAATCCAATCGTGTGCGACCGAAGGGAGTCCCTTCAGGGGTGACCGAACGAAATCCCTTTAGGGACGACCGCAGGAAGTCCCCGTGGGGGTGACCGAAGGAAATCCCTTCAGGGGTGACCGAAGGGAGTCCCTTCAGGGGTGACCGAAGGGAGTCCCTTCAGGGACGACCAACGGAAATCCCCCAGGGACTTTCCCGGCAAGACCGACGCTCGCGCGTCAGCCGCCCGACGATTGAGTTGCTTGCAGCAGATTGCGAGCGGTTTCCAGGATCCCGTCCGCGATCTTTCCGGTGTCGATCGTCAGCGTGCCGTCCTTGATGGCCTGCTTGATCGACTCGACTTGTGCTACGTCGATATCCGCGGCGCCCGACGTCGCAAGCGAGTGCAGCTGCGACGACAGCCCCGACAAGCTGACGTTGGCGTCGCCGCCCGACTCGCCGCTCGTCGCCGGCGTATAAGCCGCACCGGCGTTCGCGGCGCCCGTGCCGCCTGCCGCGCCGCCCTGGCGCGTGCCCTGCACGCCGCCTTTCGTCGACGACAGGCTGGAACTGGTGGATGAATCGACTTTCACGATTGGCTTCCCGAGGATCTCGATTTGAGTGTGATATCGGCGCTCCTTACCGAAACTTTAGCGCAACCCGCCACCCCTTTGCCCGTCCTGTTTCCGCCTTTTCCCCATCCGCTGCCGATCCTTTCGCCGGCATTCATCCACTTTCGAATCACCTTTCAGTCGTCGTCAGGCCAGGCTCGCCCTTGTCCCGCCACAGTTAGGACCGCCCGAATCTCCGCTTCACATCTGGATTTCGACCGTCGACCCATCCTTGACTATGCCCGAGATGATCTGCCCCCCGGGCGTCTTGACGCGCACTTGCTGGCCGGGCGACGCGTTGTTCATCACGCTGCCTTCCGACGAAATCGTGAATCCCGGGCCGACGGCGACGACGCGCACGGTCTGCCCGATCGTGACCGACGTGGCACTGCGCAGCATGTCCTGCCGCAGCGGCATGCCGGCGCTGATGCGCGAGAGCGCGACGGCGCCGACCGCCTGCGACGGATCGGTGACGATCTCGCGCGGCAGGTTCGACAAGTCGCCCTCGCGTGTGGTGAGGTCCGCCACCGTCAGCACGCTGCCCGGCTCGATCTGGCGAGCGGCCAGGTAGTAGGTCGCCTCGAGCGAGACGCGCGCCTGCAGGTACAGCGTCCACGGCCGCTCGCCCGCGCAGCGCACGCCGACGGTCGTGCGGCCCCAGAGGCGCGCGCCGGGCGGCGTGAACGGCACCATAGTGGTGCAGGCGGCAAGCCCGCGCGCAAATGCGGGCGCGACCGTGACGGTGACCTTGCCGGGCAAGCCGACCGTCTGCTGTTCGAGGTAAGTCTGCGCGACACGGCGGATCGATTCGCCGTCCTGTTGGCCGGTTGGTGCAGACGCGCCTTGCGCCGGCACAAGTGCGGCCGCAGGCGTCGCCGGTGCAAGCGCCGGCGCTTGAGCGGGCGAGGGCGAGGCCGGCATCGAAGGCGCGGGGGCGGGCGGAACGGCTTTCATCGACACCCGCGTCAGCGCGCCGGTGCCCGCGCTCGGGCCCGAGTTCGGCCCGAGGCGAGGCGGCTCGCCGCGCGCAGCGAGCGGATCGATGCTGATGCCGGCGTCATTCGCGCTGGCCGGCCGATCCACGACGATCGGCTGCGGCGCCCGAGCGGCACGCGCGGATGACGTGACGATGACAGGCATGACACGCTGATCACCCTGATTCATCGTTTCGCGCCGCAACCCGACGCTAGCGGCCGGCGTTTCAGTCACGGGCACGGGCTGGCTTGCGTGTTCGCCGGGCCCCGGGATGACGATCATCCCGCTTGCTGCGTTGGCATTGGCGCCCGCGACGGCCCCCGCATTCGCGGCAGATACCGTATTCGCCGCCGAGGCACCCGTCTCACCGGGACCGGGAATATAGATCTGTCCGCCGCTCACATGCTGCGCGTGAGCGGCCCCCATCGACAGCGCGCAGGCCGCGAACGCACCCACGGCCGCGCGCATCCATGCGCGCACGCCGGAACGCGCGCGGCATCGGGGCGGGCAAGCGGCCTCAAGCGGACAGGTCGGCGACAGCGGCGACATCGGTTCAGTTTCTCCATCGGACGGGCCCCGCGCTCATTGCAGCTCGCCCTGCACGCTGCATCGCATCGCCTGAGCACACAGACCCCATGACTGCAACGGCATTCTAGGAGTCCGTCGATTGGCGCAAACGTTGAATAGAGGGCTGCTTCCCCGGTTATTCGTCCGATTGCGGCTTGCGCCTCGCCCCTAACATGCAGCCCATGTGAAAAAGCCTTCCCGGCGCGCGCATGCCGTACGCCTGTTGTCGCCCGGGAGCCGTCAACCGTCACTCGTCTCGCGCCGCGAGTCGAAGCCAAGCCTGGCTGGCAACGGAGAACGCTCGATGCTGGATCAACTCGATGCCAATTTCGCTTTCAACCGCGAGGCGCTCGATGTGCGCGCCTATCGGCAGGAATTGCTGTCGTCGAACATCGCGAACGCGGACACGCCGGGCTACAAGGCGCGCGACGTCGATTTCTCGTCGTCCCTCGCCGGCGCGCTGAAGAAGGCTGGCGCGTCGGGCAGCACGAGCGCGGCGACGATGGCCGGTACCTCGAACGCGGCGCCGCTGCCGATGGCGCAGCCGGCCGGCGTGACGGTGAGCATGTCGATGGCGGCCACCGAGGCCGGCCATATGTCGGGCAACGCGAAGCTGATCCCGGTCGGCGGCGAGAGCGGGAGCTACGGCCAGCTTGCCTACCGCATTCCGAGGCAGCCCGCCCTCGACGGCAACACCGTCGATCTCGACGCCGAGCGCGTGCAGTTCGCCGACAACTCGCTGCACTACGAAGCGGGGCTCACGGTCGTCTCGCAGCAGATCAAGGGAATGCTCGCGGCGATCACGTCGGGCGGCTGACGCCGACGCGCGCCTGGAACGATGAACGATAAGCGACCGATGAATTCGATAAAACGCTACGGGGTTAATACCAAAGGCCGCAAGGAGGCTATGCCGCCATGTCATTGATGAACATCTTCACCGTCGCGGGTTCGGCGCTGTCGGCCCAATCCGAACGGCTCAACGTCACCGCGTCGAACCTCGCGAACGCCGACAGCACGACCGGCCCCGATGGTCAGCCTTACCGCGCGAAGCAGGTCGTCTTCGCGGTGAAGCCGATCGGCGGCGGGGCCACGAGCTCGGGCCAGCAGGTGGGCGGCGTCGAGGTGACGAACGTCATCGACGATCCGACGCCGATGAAGACGACTTACGACCCGAGCAACCCGGCGGCCGACGCCAACGGCTACGTGACGATGCCAAACGTCGACCCGGTGCAGGAAATGGTGAACATGATCTCGGCCTCGCGCTCGTATCAGGCCAACGTCGAGACGCTGAACACCGCCAAGAATCTGATGCTGAAAACCCTGACGATCGGCTCGTAAGGAGAGACCTGTTGAGCTCCACTTCCAGCACTTCCAGCGCGAGCAGCGTCTCGCAGCAGTTGCTCAATACGATGAACGGCACGACGTCGACGTCGTCGTCTTCGACGACGAGCTCGTCATCGTCGACGGGCTCATCGTCCGCGACCGATCTGCAGACCACGTTCCTGAAGCTGCTCGTCACGCAGCTGCAGAACCAGGACCCGACGAATCCGATGGACAGCTCGCAGATGACTTCGCAGCTTGCCCAGATCAACACGGTGTCGGGCATCAGCCAGTTGAACACGACGCTCACCTCGCTGGCCTCGCAACTGCAGGCAGGACAGAACGCGCAGTCGTCGCTGCTCATCGGCCAGAACGTGCTCGTGCCGGGCACTTCGGCGATTGTCTCGAGCGGCAAGTCGCCGGGCTTCGGTGTCGAGCTCACCTCGGCCGCAACCGACGTGCAAGTCACGATCAAGGATTCCTCGGGCAACCTCGTCAACACGATCGACCTCGGTGCGCAATCGGCAGGCACTATTCCCGTCTCGTGGACGCCGACCGATTCGTCGGGCAAGACACTCAGCGACGGCACCTACACGATTTCGGCCGCGGCGACGGTCGGCGGAAAAACCAGCAGCGTCACTACGCTTTCCGGCGAGCAGGTGCTCTCCGTCATCCAGCAAAGCTCGGGCACGACGGGCCTGCGGCTCTCGGATGGCTCGACAGTCGATGCGACGAGCGTCGCGGCGATCCTTTAATCAAATTCAGGACTAACCGGACAAGGACCAGCAATGGGCTACCAGCAAGGTTTGAGCGGCTTGGCCGCATCGTCGAGCGACCTCGATGTGATCGGCAACAACATCGCTAACGCGAACACGATCGGCTTCAAGCAAAGCACGGCCGAATTCGCCGACGTCTACGCGAACACAATCGCCACGTCGGTCAACAACCAGATCGGTATCGGCACGCAGCTCGCTAACGTCCAGCAGGATTTCGCGCAGGGCACGATCAACACGACGGGCACGGCGCTCAACGTCGCCATCAACGGCCAGGGCTTTTTCCAAATGTCGAACAACGGCTCGCTCGAGTACTCGCGCAACGGCGTATTCCAGCTCGACAAGAACGGCTACATCACGAACGCGCAAGGGCTGAAGCTGCAGGGCTATTCGGCAAGCTCGGGCGGCGTCGTCAACACGGCACAGACGGTTCCGATCCAGGTCCAGACGGCGAACATCGCACCCGTGGCGACGCAAACCATCACGGCGCAGCTGAACCTCGACTCGCAGGACACGATCCCGACCACGACGACATTTTCGGCGACGGACAAGACGAGCTACAACTACTCGACGTCGGTTCAGGTCTACGACTCGCTCGGCGGCTCGCAGCAGGTCGACATGTACTTCGTCAAGACGGCGGCGAACACGTGGCAGGTCTACGGCGGCACCTCGGGTGCGGTAAGCAGCCTCGGCACGGTGACCTTCAGCAGCTCGGGAGCATTGGCGACGCCGTCCAACGGCCAACTGACGATGTCGATCGCGAACGCCGACGGCAGCTCGACGCCGCAATCGATCACGCTGAACATGTCGGGCACGACGCAATACGGCAGCACGGACGGCGTCAACAATCTCGCTCAGGACGGCTATGCGAGCGGCCAGCTCTCGAACTTCACGATCGGCTCCGACGGCACGATCACCGGCAACTACTCGAACGGCAAGACCCAGACGCTCGGCCAGATCGTGCTCGCAAACTTCGCGAACCCGAACGGGCTCCTGAACCTCGGCGGCAACGAATTCCAGGAGACATCGGCTTCGGGCGTGGCGCAGGTGTCGGCCCCGGGCAGCACGAACCACGGCACGCTGACGGGCGGCGCGGTCGAGCAATCGAACGTCGATCTGACGACGCAGCTCGTCGACCTGATCACGGCGCAACGCAACTACCAGGCGAACGCGCAGACGATCAAGACGCAGCAGACCGTCGATCAGACGCTCATCAACCTGTAACGGCTGACGCTTCGATCGATATCGCGGGGAGTTGAGCGAATGGACCGATTGATCTACACGGCGATGACGGGCGCGAGCCAGGCGCTCGAGCAGCAGGACGTCGTCGCCAACAATCTCGCGAACGCGTCGACGACGGGTTTCCGGGCACAGCTCGCGGCATTTCGCGACGCGCCGCTCGCGTTCGGCGACGGCACGACAATCAACACCGACACGACGCGCACGTTCGTGCTCTCGTCGACGCCGGGTGCCGACTTCTCGCCGGGTCCGATTTCGCAGACGGGCAACCCGCTCGACGTCGCCATCGAGGGCCCGGGCTGGCTCTCGGTGCAGACGCCCGACGGCAATGAAGCGTACACGCGCGCGGGCAATCTGCATGTCGATCAGAACGGTCAGCTCGTCACCGCGAACAACCTGCAGGTGATCGGCACCGGCGGCCCGATTTCGGTCCCGCCCGGCGCCGATGTGACGATCGGCAAGGACGGCACCGTCTCGGCGCTGATCCCGGGCAACCCGCCCACGGCGATCGCCACCATCGATCAGTTGAAGCTCGTGAATCCCGATCCGGCCACGCTTCAGCGCGGCAACGACGGGCTCTTCCGCACGGCCGACGGCCAGCCCGCGGATGCGGACCCGACGGTGCAGGTGGCCTCGGGCGCGCTCGAAGGCAGCAACGTGAACTCGGTTGCGGCGATGGTCGCAATGATCACGAATGCGCGGCAGTTCCAGATGCAGACGAAGCTGCTTCAGACCGCCGACCAGAACGACCAGTCGGCCAACCAACTGCTGCAGTTCAGCTGATCCGCGCACCTCGTGTGAGCCGATCGATCTACCAGGAGAAGTTTTACCGTGAACCGCTCGCTCTATATCGCCGCCACGGGCATGAACGCCCAGCAGGCCCAGATGGACGTGATCTCGAACAACCTGTCGAACGTCAGCACGAACGGGTTCAAGGGCTCGCGCGCCGTGTTCCAGGATCTGATCTATCAGACGCTGCGCCAGCCCGGTGCGAACTCGACGCAGCAAACCGAGCTGCCGTCGGGCAGCCAGGTCGGCACCGGCGTCGAGCAAGTGGCGACCGAGCGTCTTTACACGCAGGGCAACCTGCAGCAGACCGGCAACTCGACCGACGTCGCCATCAACGGCAACGGCTTCTTCCAGGTGCAGATGCCTGACGGCACCACGGCCTATACGCGCGACGGCGGGTTCCAGAAGAACGCGCAGGGACAGCTCGTCACGGCGAGCGGCTATCAGCTCATTCCGGCGATCACGATCCCGAACAACGCCACGTCGCTCACGATCGGCACTGACGGCGTCGTCAGCATTACGGTGGCCGGCTCCACGAACACGCAGAACGTCGGCACCCTGCAGCTCGCCACGTTCATCAACCCGGCCGGCCTCGAGTCGAAAGGCCAGAACCTCTTTTCCGAGACGGCCTCGTCGGGCACGCCGAACGTGACGACGCCGGGCCTGAACGGCGCGGGCATGGTGCAGCAAGGCTACCTGGAGGCGTCGAACGTGAACGTCGTGCAGGAGCTCGTCAACATGATCGAGACGCAGCGCGCGTACGAAATCAACAGCAAGGCCGTTCAGACTTCGGACCAGATGCTGCAGACCCTCAGTCAGATGTCGGTGTAAGGGTCGGCCGTGTCGTCGTCGTCGAAGATCAGGCGGTAGAAAAAGATGTCGCAAACGAGCCCCATTCCGTTTCGCATGCGCACGCTGCGCGCGGCGCTCTCGCTGGTTCATGCGGGCGCGCTGGCCGGCATGCTCGCGGGCACGCTGGCCGGTTGCGCCCAGATCGAGCACCGGCAGCCGATCACGCAGCAGCCGATGACGGCCACGCCGCCCGTGCCGCCGCAGCTTCAGCCGCCGGGCTCGATCTACAACCCCGGCTTCGCCGGCCATCCGCTTTTCGAAGATCAGCGGCCGCGCAACGTCGGCGACATCCTGACGATCGTCATTCAGGAAAACATCAACGCGACGAAGACGTCGGGCGCGTCCGCGAATCGGAACGGCTCGACGGGATTCTCGGCAACGGGGCCCACGGGCGTATTGCCTGGTCTCTTCAGCCACCTGAACGGCTCGGGCACGGGGACCAACACGTTCTCGGGCACGGGCGGCGCGAACGCGTCGAATACGTTCAGCGGCACGATCACCGTGACCGTCACCAACGTGCTGCCGAACGGCAATCTCGTCGTGAGCGGCGAGAAGCAGATGCTCATCAATCAAGGCAACGAGTTCGTTCGGTTCTCGGGCGTGGTGAATCCGAATACGGTCACCGGCGAGAACACGGTCTATTCGACGCAGGTGGCCGACGCCAAGATCGAATATTCGGCGAAGGGCTACATCAACGAAGCCGAGACGATGGGCTGGCTCCAGCGTTTCTTCCTCAACATAGCGCCGTGGTGATCATGAAGACGGACTTCGCCCGACGCGTACACGCAGTGTTGCACCGTATCGCCGTACTGACGCTTGCCGCCGCCACCGTCGCTTGCGGCGTTTTTGCCGGCGCCGACGCCGCGCACGCCGAACGCCTGAAGGACCTCGTCTCGATCCAGGGCGTGCGCGACAACCCGCTCATCGGCTACGGTCTCGTCGTCGGCCTCGACGGCACGGGCGACCAGACTTCGCAAACGCCGTTCACGACGCAAACGCTCGCGAACATGCTCGCGAACCTCGGCATTTCGCTGCAAAGCGGCAGCGTGAACGGTGGCAACAATACCGCGCCGAGCAGTATCTCGAACATGCAGCTGAAGAACGTCGCGGCAGTGATGGTGACCGCGACGCTGCCGCCTTTCGCGCGCCCCGGCGAAGCGATCGACGTGACGGTCTCCTCGCTCGGCAACGCGAGCAGCCTGCGCGGCGGCACGCTGCTGCTCACGCCGTTGAAGGGTGCCGACGGTCAGGTCTACGCGCTCTCGCAGGGCAACGTGGCCGTGGGCGGCGCAGGCGCGCGGGCCAACGGCAGCCGCGTGCAGGTCAATCAGCTCGCGTCGGGCCGGATTCCGGCGGGCGCCATCGTCGAGCGCGCGGTGCCCACGCAAGTCGCGCAGGCGGGCGGCACGATGCAGATGGAGCTGAACGACATGGACTACGACACGGCGCAGCGCATCGTGTCGGCGGTCAACAGCCGGTTCGGCGGCGACACGGCCACGGCGCTCGACGGCCGCACGATCCAGTTGCGCGCGCCGGTCGACCCGACCCAGCAGGTGGCGTTCGTCGCCGAGCTCGAGAACATCGACGTCAAACCGGCCCAAGCCGCGGCCAAGGTGATCCTGAACTCGCGCACCGGCTCGATCGTCATGAACCAGATGGTGACGCTGCAAAACTGCGCCGTCGCGCACGGCAATCTGTCGGTCGTCGTGAACACGACGACGGCCGTCAGCCAGCCGGGCCCGTTCTCGAACGGAACGACCGTGGCGACGCCGCAATCGCAGATCCAGTTGAAGCAGGACAACGGGGCGCTCAAGTACGTCACGGCGGGCGCGAATCTCGCCGACGTCGTGAAGGCGCTGAACGCGCTCGGCGCCACGCCGGCCGACCTGATGTCGATCCTGCAGGCAATGAAGGCCGCCGGCGCGCTGCGCGCGGACCTCGAAATCATTTGATGCGCGGCTTACGGAGACGCAGATGGACTCCAATCTACCGAACGCCAACGTCGACTTGACGCAGCGCTTCGCGCTCGATTTGCAGGGCTTCGACAGCCTGCGCGCGCAGGCGGGCGCCTCGCCGCAGCAGAGCCTGAAGACCGTCGCCAAGCAGTTCGACGCCGTGTTCTTGCAGATGATGCTCAAGAGCATGCGCGAGGCGACGCCGAGCGACGGACCGCTCGATTCGCAAGACGGCAAGCAACTGACCTCGATGCTCGACGAGCAGCTTGCGCAGTCGATGTCGTCCAAAGGCGTCGGCGTGGCCAATGCGCTCATCTCGCAACTGTCGCGCAACGCGGGGCTTGCCGGCAGCAATACGAGCGCGGGCGGTGGCGCGGCCGGCATGCTCGGCGCGTTGACGGGCGGCGGCAACGCTAGTGGCGGAGATGCCGGCAACACGGCCATGCTCAACGCGCTTGCGCGCGCCTATTCGAACTCGGCGGCGAACGGGGCGCTCGCGAACGGCTCGGGCTACTCGGCGGCGAGCGCGCTGACGCCGCCGTTGCGCGGCAACGGCGAGTCGCCGAAAGTCGATGCGTTCGTCGAGAAAATGGCCGCGCCGGCGCAGGCGGCGAGCGCGGCGACGGGCATTCCGGCGCGCTTCATCATCGGCCAGGCCGCGCTCGAATCGGGCTGGGGCAAGGGTGAGATCAAGAATGCGAACGGCACGCTGAGCCACAACGTCTTCGGCATCAAGGCGACGAAGGACTGGACCGGCAAGACGGTCACGGCCGTCACGACCGAGTATGTGAACGGCAAACCGCAAAAGGTCGTCGAGAAATTCCGCGCCTATGATTCCTATGCCGATGCGATGACCGACTACGCGAAGATGCTGCGCAACAATCCGCGCTACGCCTCCGTCGTCAACAACTCGCATGACGCGGCGAGCTTCGCGCGCGGGATGCAGCGGGCCGGCTATGCGACCGATCCGCACTATGCGCGAAAGCTGATTTCGATCATGCAGCAGATGGTTTGACCGAGCGATAAAAAACGGGAAAAACTCACGCAACGCGCTGCGCGATATCGAGTGCGACGGGGCCCTCGTTGTCACGATTGCACCCAAAAAACAGAAAAATCAGTCAAACTATAAAAAATTTTCTGTAGGGCTACTAAACTTTGCACGTTTGATGCCGCTAATCAGATAGTCCCTGTTCGGATCGCTGTAAAGCATTCGAAAGCATGCGCGCCGGCGCCTTCGGGGCAGCGCGTTACTACGCATACGGCAAGACCATGGATACCAATCAGGCGAACGACTCGACTTCGGATGCCGCTCCGCACGCCGCGGAGCCCGAGTTCGATTTCGGCCGGCGCAACCCGCTCGAGATCGGCGTGCAGTTGCGCAACCTCGCCAACCGGGGAGACTTCCTGACCGTCCAGTACAAGGGCGGCCAGTTCGTGACGCGCATTCTCGAAGTCGACGTGCGCGCCCGCACGTTCCTGTTCGATTGGGGTGCGCTGCCCGAGCAGAACCGCGGTGCGCTCGCCTCGCCGGCGCTCACGTTCCGTGCCTCGCCCGAAGGCGTGCGCGTCGAGTTTTCGACGGCCACGCCGACGGAAACGCGCTTCGAGGGGCTTCCCGCATTCGAGGCGGCGTTCCCCGAGGTGCTCTTCTACATGCAGCGGCGCGAGTACTTCCGCGTCGACGCGCCCGTGCTCGATCCATACTTTTGCCGCGGCACGCTGCCCGAGGGCGACTCGTTTCGCTTCGAGATTCACGATCTTTCGCTTGGCGGCATCGGCCTGCGCACGACGGACGAGCGGGTCAGGGAGCTGCCGATGGGTGTCACGCTGCCCGACGTCGAGGTCAATCTTTCCGGCCACGGCACGCTTTCCGTCGACCTCGAACTCGTCTCGATGCGCTCGACGGAGCTGCCCAACGGCCTCAAGCGCTTCCAGCTCGGCATGCGCTTCCTTTCGCTGCCCGGCAGCGCCGAGAACACGCTGCAGCGGATCATCACGCAGCTCGAAATGAAGCGGCGCTCGCTCGTCAGGGCTTAGCCGGCGCCGAGGGCGTAATACGACGAAATGCGCTGTCGCCCTTAAATTTTCTTACCGACGGCCGATATACATCTGTTGGCACTCTCTCAACAGGCGGCGGCACGTATGCCGGCCGCCCTCCAGGATGAAGCATGTCAAGCAGCGATATCTTCGGCATCGGCTTGTCGGGCCTCTCGGCCGCCCAGTGGGGCTTGACGACGGCGGGCAACAACATCAGCAACGCGTCGACGGCGGGCTATACGGTCGAGACCAATGTCTACGCCGAGTCGGCGGGACAGTACACGGGTTCGGGCTATTTCGGCAGCGGCGTGACGACGGTCACGGTCCAGCGCAACTACAGCCAGTACCTCAGCACCGAGCTCAATAACGCTAATTCGACGGGAAGCGCGCTGTCGGCCAACTATTCGATGGCGTCGCAGCTCAACAATCTCGTAGGCAGTCCGACGGCCGGCATATCGGCGGCGATTTCGGCCTATTTCACCGGGTTGCAGAACGTCGCGAACGCGCCGAGCAATCTTGCCAATCGCCAGACGGCGATCAGCGACGCACAAACGCTCGCGACGCAGCTCAATGCCGCGGGCCAGCAGTACGATCAGTTGCGCCAAAGCGTCAATCAGCAGCTCACGGAGTCGGTCAACCAGATCAACAGCTATACGCAGCAAATCGCGCAGCTCAACGTGCAGATCAAGAACGCGAGCTCGCAAGGCCAGCCACCGAACCAGCTGATGGATCAGCGCGACCAGCTCGTTTCGCAGCTCTCTCAGCAAGTCGGTGCCTCGGTTGTGCAGAATTCGGACGGCTATAGCGTCTTTCTCTCGAGCGGCCAGCCGCTCGTCGTCGCCAATTCGAGCTTCGATCTCGGAACGTCGGTATCGTCGGGCGATCCGAGCGAGCTGGCGGTGACTTATAAAGGCTTGCACGGCGCGACGTCGGCCTCCGGTTCGACGCAATACCTGTCCGACAGCACGCTGTCGGGCGGTACGGTCGGCGGCCTGCTGGCCTTCCGCAGCCAGACGCTCGATCCCGCCGAGTCGCAGCTGGGCGCGATCGCGACGAGCTTTGCTGCGCAGGTCAATGCCCAAAACGCACTCGGCATCGATCTATCCGGCAGCGCGGGCGGCAACCTCTTTACCGTGGCCTCGCCGACGGTCTATGCGAATCTGAACAACACCGGCAACGCGACGCTTTCGGTTTCGCTCGCCAACGCATCGTCGCCGACGACCGACGACTACTCGCTTTCATTCGCGAGCGGCACCTACACGCTGACCGATACGACGACGGGTTCGGTTGTCGGCACCGCAACGTCCATCGCGACAGGCAGCCCCGGCACGACGATTGGCGGCCTGGTTCTCACGATGCCGTCGGGCTCGATGAGTGCCGGCGACTCATTCACGATCCAGCCGACACGCGGCGCGCTCAACAGCTTCGCCCTCGCGACGACGAACGCGTCGGCGATCGCCGCCTCGTCGCCGGTGCTCGTCTCGGCCTCGAGCACCAACACGGGAACGGCGACGGTCACGCAGGGCTCGGTAGCGGCGGGCTATAGCGTCTCGAGCATGACGCTGACTTACAACTCGGGTTCGGGGACGCTCAGCGGTTTTCCCTCGACGTCCACAATATCGGTCAACGGTACCGCGCAGAGCGCGGGCACCACGAGCATCACCTACAACTCGGGCGATACGATCACGGTCAACGGCGTCAGCTTCACGATCAGCGGGACGCCGGCGAACGGCGACACGTTCACGATCGCCAAGAACACGGGCACGGACGACGGCCGCAATGCGTTGACGATATCGAACCTCGTCTCGAGCACCGTGTTCTCGAACAGCACGACGCTGACGGGTGCCTACGCCAACTACATCAACAACATCGGCAACTCCGCGAGCCAGCTCAAATCGGCGAATACGGCGCAATCGGCGCTCGTTTCGCAGATCCAGTCGGCTCAACAGTCGGTGTCGGGCGTGAACCTCGACGAAGAAGCCTCGAATCTGCTCAAGTACCAGCAGCTCTATCAGGCGAACAGTAAAGTGATCCAGACCGCCGAGTCGATGTTCCAGACTCTCATCGGCGCCATCCAGTAAAGGGTCCAGGCCATGCGTATCTCGACCGCACAGTTTTACAACCAGAGCGTCCAGTCGATGGACAACCAGCAAAGCGAGCTGAACGACCTCTATCAGCAGATTTCGACCGGAAAGTCGCTGCTGACGCCGGCTGACAATCCGGTCGGCGCCGCGCAGGCGGTGCAGCTCACCCTGACGTCGGAGACGCTCACGCAGTACACGACCAATCAGAACGCGGCGCTTTCGTCGCTGCAGCTCGAGGACAAGACGCTCCAGAGCGTGACGGGCGTCATGGCGAGCGTCAAGTCGCTGATCACGCAGGCGGGCGACGGGTCGCTCACGGACTCGCAGCGCTCGGCGATCGCGAAGACGATGGAAGGCTATCGCAGCCAGCTTCTCTCGCTTGCGAACACGAGCGACAGCAACGGCAGCTACGTCTTCTCGGGTTTTCAGTCGAAGACGGCGCCGTTCACGAACAATGCGTCGGGCGGCGTGACGTACCTCGGCGACAGCGGCGTGCGCGAAGTGCAGGTGGCCAATACGACGACGATCGCGACGAACGACAGCGGAGCGAACGTGTTCCTGTCGGTCCCGGGCCTCGGCACGTCTCCCGTTGCGGCGAGCTCGACGTCGAACACGGGCAACGGCACGATCACGCAGCAACCTGTCATCACCGATCCGACCGCCACTTCGAACAGCGACAGCTTCACGATCACGATCGGCGGCACGTCGGCGGCACCGACTTACTCGATCGCGGACACGTCGCCGACCGGAGGCACGACGACGACGGGGCCGTTCACCTACACCGCCGGTTCAAGCATCTCGCTCGGCACCGGCATGTCGGTGACGCTTTCGGGCAACCCGAACCCCAGCGACACGTTCACGGTGACGCCGTCCACGGCTTCGCAAAACAGCAGTCTGTTCACGACGATCGACTCCATCATCTCGGCCCTGCAGACGCCGACGAGCGGCAGCGCGGCGGCCGGTGCCACGCTCGCGAACGCGCTGTCGACGGGGACGGTGCGCTTTCAGAACTCGCTGTCGGCCATCACCGTCGTGCAAGCATCCGTCGGTGGCCGAGAGCAGCAGCTCAACGCGTTGCAGACCGTGACGCAGACCAACTCGGTGCAGACGCAAAGCAATCTCTCGAGCGTGACCGATATCGACATGACGGCGGTCATCAGTCAGTACGAGCTCCAGCAAACGTCGCTGCAGGCGGCTCAGCAAAGCTTCGTCAAGACGCAAGGGATGTCGCTGTTCCAATATCTGTGACCGCACGTCGATACACGCCGGGCTAACCCTGGCGTGCCAACATGAGGCAGGCCCCTCGCTGAGCGAGGGGCTTTTTTTAACGCTTCAACGCATCCCCGCCGCGACGCGCCCCATCGCCTCGGTGCCGAGATCAAACAGCCTGGCGAAAAACGGGATCATGTTCGGCAGCATCAGTTGCAAGAGCAGCAGGCCCGCGAGCAGCGTCACCGAAAAGCCCACCTGAAAGATGCCGATCTGCGGCGCGGCGCGGTTGAGCACGCCGAGCGCGAGGTTTGCGATCAAAAGCGCGACGACGACGGGCAGCGCGAGCAGCAGCCCCGCCGAGAACACGGCGCCGCCCCATTGGACGAGCGCGTTGAAGCCGCCTCGGCCGAGCATGTCGGCGCTGACCGGTATCGTCTGGAACGAGGCGGCGAGCGACGTGATCAGTTGCAGGTGGCCGTCGAGCGCGAGGAACGCGAGCATCGCAATCGTGCTCATGTAGCGCGCGACGACTTCGGCCGAGGCGTTCGAGGTCGGATCGAAAAACGTCGCAAACCCGAGCCCCATCTGCAGGCCGATCAGCGTGCCCGCCTGCTCGACGGCCGCGAACGCGAGCTGCATCGTGAGCCCGAGCGCCGCGCCGATCACGAACTGATTGACGAGAATCCAGATGCCGGTGGCCGAGAAGACCGTCGCCTGTGGCAGCGGCGCGAGCGTCGGCGAGACGACGAGCGTCAGGAACGCCGCGAGACCAATCTTGACGCGCGCGGGCACCGACGACTGACTGACGACGGGCGCCGTCCCGATCACGGCCGCGATGCGCGCGAACGGCCAGAGGAACGCCGTCATCCAGACGTTCAACTGCGCATAGGTGACGGTGAACATCGGTCCGTTGGCGAGGAGAAGGGGAGAGGAGCGGCGCCGGCCTACCCTGCCATCGAAGGAATGCTCGTCAGCACCTGGCGCATGTAGTCGAGCACGATCGAGAGCATCCAAGGCCCGGCGATGACGAGCGTGAGCGCCACGGCGACGAGCTTCGGAATGAACGTCAGCGTCGCCTCGTTGATCTGCGTCGCGGCCTGAAAGAAGCTCACGAGCAGCCCCACGACGAGCGAGATGACGAGCGGCGGCGCGGTGATGAGCAGCGCGACGTACATCGCCCGATGCGCGAGCGTGAGGACGGATTCCGGCGTCATTCCCTGCGACTCCTGCTGGACATTTATGAGGCGAAGCTCTGAGCGAGCGAGCCGATCAAAAGCTGCCATCCGTCGACGAGGACGAACAGCATCAGCTTGAACGGCAGCGAGATCGTGACCGGCGAGACCATCATCATCCCCATCGACATCAGCACGCTCGCCACGACCATGTCGATGATCAGAAACGGGATGAAGATCGTGAAGCCGATCTGAAAGCCCGTCTTCAGCTCGCTCGTGACGAACGCCGGCACGAGCAGCGAAAGCGGCACATCCTCGGGCCCTTGCATCGGCGGGGCGTGCGAGATCCGCGCGAAGAGCGCGAGGTCCGATTCGCGAGTCTGGCGCAGCATGAATGTCTTGAAAGGCGCCACGCCGCGCTGCACGGCCACGTCCATCGAAACCGTGCCCTCCGAGAAGGGCTTGTAGCCGTCGTTGTACGCCTTGTCGAGGACCGGCGACATCACGAACAGCGTGAGAAAGAGGGCGAGGCCGACGAGTACCTGGTTCGGCGGCGTCGTCGCCGTGCCGAGCGCCTGCCGCAGCAGCGAGAGCACAATCACGATGCGCGTGAAACTCGTCATCATCAGTACCATCGCCGGCAGGAACGACAGCATCGTCAACACGAGCATCGTCTGCACGGTCAGCGAATAAGTCGTGCCGCCGTTCGCGCCCGGTGTCGCGGTGAGGGCCGGCAGGCCGGCGGCCTGCGCGAACGAGGAGATGGGCGCGAGCGTAAGCGTCAGCGCGATCAGCGCGAAAGTGACGGACGATGCGGCTCGCGCGAGCCGCGCCGCCCGCGCGGTCGAGCACAACGACATTTACTTGCCTCCGCCCGAGGGCAGGAAAAAGCGCTTCTTCGCCTCGGCCGCGAGCGCGGCGCGAAAGCGCGAGCTGAATGAGGTGGGGGATGCGGGATGCCCGCCGTCGGGCCCGCCCGAGCCCAAGCCGCCGCCCGCGGCATGCGCGACATCTTTCGAGCCGGCCGGCAGCGTGTGGAGCAATCGCACGTTGCCGGGCGCGGCGCCGAGCACGAGCCAGGTGTCGCCGATCTCGACGACGGCCACGCGTTCCTTGCCGCCGAGCGAGACGCCGCCGATCGTCCTCACGATATGGCCGCGCGCACCCGGCGCGAAGCCGGTACGGCGCGCGACCCATGCGCAGGCGAGCACGAGGGCCACGACGGCGGCGAGGCCGAAGAGCGTCTGGAGAACGGCGCCGATGCCGAGCGACGGCGCAGCGGTGCCGGCCCCGACGGCCGACGCGATGCTTGCGGCGTGATTGACGGCGTTCATGTCGGCGGCGAGCGCACTGCCGGGCAGCGCGAACAACGCTAACAACGCGGCCAGCGCGCCGGCCGCGGGCCGGCGCAGCACTTCGATCATCGGTTCAGCTTCCGGATGCGTTCGGACGGCGTGATGATGTCGGTGAGCCGGATACCGAACTTGTCGTTGACGACGACGACTTCGCCCTGCGCGATGAGGCAGCCGTTCACGAGCACATCCATCGGCTCGCCGGCGAGCCCGTCGAGCTCGACGACGGAACCCTGTGCGAGCTGCAGCAGATTGCGGATCGCGATCTTCGTGCGGCCGAGCTCCACGGTCATCTGGACCGGGATGTCGAGGATCATGTCGATGTCGTTGCGCGTCGACGTCGGCGCGACCTTCGAGAGCGGCTGGAACACGCCGGCCGCGGCCGTCGGCGCCTCGTTCGAGTTCTGCTCGGCGAGCGCGCTCGCCCAGTCGTCGAGGCTCGTTTCGTCGCTGGCCGCGGCGGCGGCCTGGGCTTCCATCGCGGCGGCCATCTGGGCTTCGACCGCGTGGGTGCCTTCGTTGGGCGTGGCGTTGAGGTCACTCATATCCAGCTTCCTTCATCGTATCGGCCGCGCTGATCATCTTTTGCACGCGCAGCGCGTATTGACCATTGAAAATTCCGTAGCCGCATTCCATGACGGGCACGCCATCGACTTTCGCCACGATGTGCTCGGGGATGTTGATCGGCAGCACGTCGCCGGCTCGCATGTTGAGGATGTCCTCGAACGTCACGTCGATGGCGGCGAGCTCGGCCGTCAGCTCCACTTCGGCCGCCTGCACCTGCTGCGACAGCACGCGCACCCAGCGCCGGTCGACTTCGAGCGCTTCGCCCTGGATCGGCGAGGAGAGCACGTCGCGAATCGGCTCGATCATCGAGTACGGCATGCAGATATGGAGCGTGCCGCCCGTCGGCCCGAACTCGATCGAGAACTGCGTGACGATGACGATTTCGTTCGGCGTCGCGACGTTCGCGAACTGTGTATGCATCTCCGAGCGTACGAACTCGAACTGCAGCGGCCGCACGCTCTTCCAGGCCGTCGTGTAATGCTCGAAGACGAGGTTCAGCAGCTTGCCGATGATGCGCTGCTCGGTGGCCGTGAAGTCGCGGCCCTCGACGCGCGTATGAAAGCGCCCGTCGCCGCCGAACAGATTGTCGACGACGAAGAAGACGAGGTTAGGATCGAACACGAACAGCGACGTGCCGCGCAACGGCTTCACGTGCACGAGATTCAGGTTCGTCGGAATCGGCAGATTGCGCGTGAACTCGCTGTATTTCTGCACCTTCACCGGCCCGACGGAGATTTCCGCCGTGCGGCGCATGAAGTTGAAGATGCCGATGCGCATGAGACGAGCGAAACGCTCGTTGATGATCTCGAGGCCGGGCATCCGGCCGCGGACGATGCGCTCCTGCGTGGCGATGTTGTAGGGACGTACGCCCGATTTCTCGCCATGCTCGGCAGCGGAGTCGGACTCGCCCGTAACGCCCTTGAGGAGTGCATCGACTTCCTCTTGGGACATGAACTCTTCGTGGCCCATCGCGCTTGTTCGTCCCTCGTTTGATGAGATCGCTCAGGTGGCGTCGGTTGGTGCCCGGTGTGTCACGTCATCCACCCGGGCGCGGACGCCGCTACTGGACGACGAATTCCGTGAACAGCACTTCCTCGACCTGCACTGGCGGCGCGCCCGCATCGGTCGGTTGCTCCACGAGCGACTGCAATTCTTTCGCGAGCGCGCGCTTGCCGTCGAGCGTCGAGAGATCCTCGGGGTGCTTGTTCGACAGGTCGAGCAGAATCCGGCTGCGCAGCTCGGGCATATGCTCCGTCAGGCGCGCTTGCATCTTTTCGTCGGCGAGCTTGAGCGTCAGGCCTACGCGCAGGTAGTGCTGGCCGTCGTCGGAGAGCAGGTTCACCGTCATCGGCTCGAGCGCGAAGAAGACCGGCGGCGCGGGCGGAGGCGGCGCCGCCGGCTTGCCCGGGGCGCTCTTCGACAAAAAGAAGTACATGCCGCCCGCAGCCGCGCCGGCCGCGACGAGAGCGATCAGGAGGATCAGCACGATGCGCTTGACCTTGCCCGTCGTAGCGGGCTGGGCGGCGTTCTGCTGAGTGGCTGCGGTCGTGGAGGCCATGAAAATGCGTTGCGTGTGAGCGGTAGGATGGATTGTTGGCCAAACGGGGCGCCAACGATAAGCCGAAAAGAAGGGAGATTCGACGCCATCTCGTCCGTTTGGCGCGGCCGGGCGAACCGCGCCCACGCTGACGTCGGCCGCCGCCGGCACCCCCGCATGGGTTTTTCTCCGAGGGGACGACGCGAACGCGTGCGTTCAGGACGCGTCGCTCATGCTGATTGTCTAAGCGGCGACACGCCCAGAGGCTCGTCGATCGTTCAAGCGAACGTGTCGACCAAGCCCGTCGTGCGGCGCGTGGGTAGCGTGCTCGTCGTGGTGACGGTGCCGTCGATCGCATCGTCGGCGCCCGCGCGCCGCGAGCCGTTCCGGCCACCGCCGCCCGATTGATATTGCTGGTTCGCCTGGCGCGCGGAGCCGTCGCTGACGCTTGCGCTGCCCAGGCTCAACCCGCCCGATTCGAGCGCGTCGCGCAGCTTCGGCAACGCCGCTTCGACGGCTTCGCGCACTTGCTGGTGCTGCGAGACGAAGAGCGCGTGCGCATGGTTGTCCGCCACTTGCAGCACGACCTGCAGCGGGCCGAGGTCGGGCGGGTTGAGCGTGAGCTCGGCGCTTTGCTGATGCGCGTTCGAGAGGAAGACGACCTTCTGGGAGAACGCGTCTTCCCAGTCGTCCGTGCCGACGGTCGGCGCAAGCGAGGCGGCGCTCGCTGCCGCGCTGGCCGTCGTCGTCGCGCCGGCCGCGCTCGATGCCTGGGCGGTCTGTGCCGCCTGCGCGGCCTGCGCCGTCTGTGCGTCCGTCAATGCGGCATGGGCCGCGTCGGCGACGCCCTTAAGCGCCGCGGCGTCCTGCGAATCGCCGCCGCTCGCCGCCAGTGCCTGCGCGGCCGTCGAAGCAGCCGTGCCGTCCTGCGAGACCATCGCGCCTTGCACTGTCTTCGCGGCTTCCGGCGTGCCCATCGCCGGCGCGCCGTTGGCATTCTTGCCTTGGCCCGTGAGCGAGGCGAGCGCCTTCGAGGCCAGCGGGGAAGCGCCGATGCCCGTCGTCGAGCCGCCGCTGCCGCCGAGTATATGCGTGCCCGTGCTCGCTGCCGACGATCCGCTCGACGCGGCGGCCATGCCGGCCGCGGTGGCCTGCGTGCCCATCTGCGCGGCGAGCGCGGCTTCGATCGCGTCGCGCACCGACTTCGGCGTCGTGCTTGCCGGCTTGGCGATGCCCGTCGCCGTCACGCCGGCGAGAGCGGGGTCGCCGTCGTCGGCGCTCGACGTGGCGCTGGTGTCCGTCTGCGTGCTGCCTTGCCCGGCGGCATTCGCGGCCTGTGCCTGCGCCTGGGCTTGCGCGGCGGCTGCCGCGGCCGCCGCCGCGGCTTGGCTTGCCGCGTCCGTATTGGCGTTTTGCGCGGCGCTCGTCTGCCCGTCGCTCGATTTGCCGTTCGTTCCCTTGCCGGTGCCGCTTGCGCCGTTCGCGCCGTCGCCGCTCGCCTGAGTCGAGCCTTGCGCCGATGCGGAGCCGTCGCTGGGGCTCGTGCTGGCCGTGCTCGAGTTATCGCTCGCACTGCTCGATGCGTTCGCGCTGCCCGCGTTGCTTGAACTGCTAGCGCTGCTCGAGCTGCTCGATGCGGCCTGCGTGGACGACGAGGCATCCGACGAAGCGCCGGAACCGGCGTTGCTCGACCCGCTGCTTGGCGGTTGCGCCGCGGCCTGCTGCTGAGCGTCGATGCTTTGCTGCAAGGTTTGCGCGAACGACGTGCCGGCCGACGCGCTCGAGCTCGCCGAGCCATCGGCCGCGCTCGCCGGCGTGCCGGCGCCGACGCCCGTGAGCGAACCGAGGAAAGAAAAGAGCGACATGGGAAAAGTCCTCTGAAAGTCAGTTCAGCTGATCGCGGCGCTCCATGCGCAGCATTTTCGCGGCATGCTCGTCCGCTTCGCGCTGCTCACGCCGCGCGGTGACGCGCGCTTCGGCGGCTTCGCCGCGCGCGGCCAGCACCTCGTACGAACCCAGCTTGCGCTTCTGACGCTGCCACTCGGGCTTGGCCGCCTCGACGCGCGAGGTGGCTGCCGCGAGCAGGCGCCGCTGTTGCTCGATGGCGCCGTCGAGCGTGTCGATGAACGCCTGGAAGTTGCGCCAGTTGCCGGCCGGCATGCCCGATTGCGCCGCCGTCGAAAAGCTCGCGTGGTATTCATCGCGATAACGGATCAGCGCTTCGAGCTGCGCTTCGATATCGGCCCGCTCGCGCTGGACACGGCCGAGCTGCCGCGCGGCCGCGTCGACATCGTCCTGGGCCAGATCGATCAGCGTCTTGATCGGAAAATCCTTTGTCATCGCCGGACTCCTGGGTCTTCCTCGTTATTCGAACAACGCGCCGAGCAATTCGAGGCTCGGCGCGAACGGCGCACATTCGCGATAGCCTTGCTGCAGGAACGCTTCCATTCGCGGGTAGAGCGCGATTGCACGGTCGAGCAGCGCGTCGCGCCCGCTCGAATACGCTCCGACGTTGATCAGATCGCGGTTGCGCTGGTAGCGCGAGAGCAATTGCTTGAACATGCGCACGCGCTCGAGATGTCGGTCGTCGATGAGCGCCGTCATCGCGCGGCTGATCGACGCCTCGATGTCGATCGCCGGATAGTGCCCCGACTCCGCGAGCGCGCGCGAAAGCACGATATGGCCGTCGAGAATCGCGCGGGCCGCGTCGGCGATCGGATCCTGCTGATCGTCGCCTTCGGTCAGCACCGTGTAGAACGCCGTGATCGAGCCGCCGCCCGCCGGGCCGTTGCCCGTGCGCTCGACGAGCGCCGGCAGCTTGGCGAACACCGAAGGCGGATACCCCTTCGTCGCGGGTGGCTCGCCGATCGCGAGCGCGATTTCGCGCTGGGCCATCGCGTAGCGCGTGAGCGAATCCATCAGCAGCAGCACATGCTTGCCCTGATCGCGGAAGTATTCGGCGAGCGAGGTCGCGTAAGCGGCACCCTGCATCCGCAAGAGGGGGGAGACATCGGCGGGGGCCGCGACGACGACCGAGCGCGCCAGGCCGTCGCTGCCGAGGATCTGCTCGATGAACTCCTTCACTTCGCGCCCGCGCTCGCCGATGAGACCGATCACGATGACCTCGGCGCTCGTATAGCGCGCCATGGTGCCGAGCAGCACGGATTTGCCGACGCCCGAGCCCGCGAAGAGGCCCATGCGCTGGCCGCGCCCGACCGTCAGCAGCGCGTTGATCGCGCGCACGCCGACGTCGAGCACTTGCTGGATCGGCTCGCGCTGGAGCGGATTGATCGAAGGCGAGGAGAGCGGCGCATCGGCGCCGGCCTCGAGCTCGCCGAAGCCGTCGAGCGGCCGTCCCGACGCATCGACGACGCGCCCGAGCATGCCCCAGCCGACCGGCAGGCGCTTGGCGCCGGCGAGCGGATCGGCGACGGGTGCGCTCTCGCGCGGAAAGACGCGCGCGCCGGGCAAGAGGCCGGCGACTTCGGTCGTCGGCATCAGGAATAGCCGGTCGGCGGCGAAGCCGACCACTTCGGCCTCGGCCATGGGCAGCGAGCTGCCGGGCGGCAGCTCGATCATGCATTCGGCGCCGACGCCGAGGCGCAAGCCGACGGCTTCGAGCACGAGGCCCGCGGCGCGTGTGAGCCGCCCGCACGACGAGAGCGGGCGCGCGAGCGCGTTGCGCTCGCCGGCCGCGTTGAGCCGCGCGCGCCAGGCGGCGAGATGCGGGTTGCCGGCGAGCGCCGGATCGGGAGCGGAAAGCGGCATGCGCAACGAGGGCGCGGCGGTTCGGGCCGTCACCACTGGCTCACCTTGCCGAGCGCGCCCGCCACGCGCTCCCAGCGTGTGGCGACGCTCGCGTCGATCTCGCCGCTCGCGGCTTGCGCGCGGCAGCCGCCGCGCTCGATGGCCGGGTCGGTGCGCACCTGCCAGCCGAGCGATTCGAGCTCCTCTTTCAGATAGGCTTCGACGACCGGCAGATCGGCCGGATGGACAATCAGTTGCGGCGAGCCAGTGAGGGCCGGCTCGGCGGCGAGCACCTCGCGCGCGCAGGCGACGAGCGCCGCCGGGTCGTGCGCGATGTGCTGGCGGACGACTTGTTGAGCGATGTCGAGCGCGAGCGCGACGAGCGATTCGGCGAGCTCGCTTTGCACGCCCTCGAGCGCCGACTTGAAAACGCCTGCGAGCGCGCTGATCCGCGCGGCCTCGGCGAGTGCTTCTTGCCGGCCTTTTTCGAAGCCTTGGGCGTGGCCCTGGTCGAAGCCGGCCTGATAGCCGAGCGCCTGACCGGCGACGTGTCCCGAGGCGAAGCCTTGCTCGTGTGCCGCTTCGCGCAGCCGCTGCAGCTCCGCCTCGAGCGCGCTTTCGGCGGCCGGGTCGGGCCGCGGCGGCGGATCGAACGAGGCCATCTCCCAGCGCTGGTACGCCGAGAGCTGTCCTTTGTCCGAGCCGCGCGAATCAGACATAGGCATCTTCCGCCTTTCCGCCGATCACGATCTGGCCGCTCTCGGCGAGATTGCGCACGATCTGGAGGATGCGCCGCTGCTGCGTCTCGACTTCGGACACGCGCACCGGTCCGCGTGCGTCGAGGTCTTCGGCGAGCAATTCGGCCGCACGCTGCGACATGTTCGAGAGGAACTTCTGCCGCAGCGCGGGCTGCGCGCCCTTCAGCGAGATGATGAGCGCCTCCGACTCGACTTCCTTGAGCAGGAGCTGGATCGCACGGTCTTCGAGGTCGAGCAGGTTTTCAAAGACGAACATCTGGTCGATGATCTTTTGCGCGAGCTCGGCGTCGTATTGCTTGATGTTCTCGAGCACCGTCTCTTCGTGGGAGCTCGTCATGAAGTTGAGGATTTCCGCCGCCGTGCGCACGCCGCCCATCGGGCTGCGTTTCAGGTTGTCGCTGCCCGAGAGCAGGCCCGTCAGCACGTCGTCGAGCTCGCGCAGCGCGGCCGGCTGAATACCGTCGAGCGTCGCGATCCGGAGCAGCACGTCGTTGCGCAGCCGGTCGGTGAAGCAGGCGACGATTTCGGAAGCCTGATCGCGATCGAGGTGAACGAGGATCGTCGCGATGATCTGCGGATGCTCGTTCTTGATGAGCTCGGCGACGGCCGGCGAATCCATCCACTTGAGGCCTTCGATGCCGCTCGTGTCGCCGCCTTGCAGAATGCGGTCGATGAGCGCGCCGGCCTTGTCCTCGCCGAGCGCCTTCGTCAGAACCGAGCGGATGTACTCGCTCGAATCGAGCGACATCGCCGTGTGCTGCTCCGCCTCTTTGACGAAGTCCTGCAACACGTTCTCGACCTCTTCGCGCGTCACGTTCTTGAGCGCGGCCATCGCCGCGCCGATCTTCTGCACCTCGCGCGGCCCGAGGAACTTGAACACCTGCGCCGCTTCCTCCTCGCCGAGCGACATCAGCAGCAGCGCGCTCTTGGTGACCCCTTCAGCGCTCATCGGACACCCAATTCTTGACGACGGTGGCTACGATCTTTGGATCCTGGCGCGCGATCGTGCGCGCGTAATCGAGGTTCCGCTCGAATTTCTGCTTCTCGCTCTCGAACGCGAGCAGATTGATCTCTCTGTCGTTGTCGTGCTCGAGCGCCGTCGTGACGGGCGAAGCGTTGGCCGGCGAGCCGTCGAGCAGCACGGGCTCGTCGGGCGAGCCGACGTTCGGGCGCGCCGCCTCGGTCGCCGCCTGCGGCGGCGGGAAGGCGCGGCGCAGCACCGGCCGGACCATCATGAAATAGAGGACGAGGGCGACGATGCCGATGCCGATCCATTTGGCCGCCTGCATCGCGAGCGAGATCACGTCGGGCTGGCGCCACCACGGCAGGTTCGCGAGCGGATCGACCTCGGTCTCGAATGCGCTGTTGACGATGTTGACCGAGTCGCCGCGCTTCGCGTCGTAGCCCATCGCGTCCTTCACGAGCTGCTCGACCTTGGCGAGCTGATCCGCGGCGAGCGGCTGCATCGTCACGTGACCCTTGGCATCGACGACGCGCTGATAGTTGATGACGACCGCCGCCGAGATCCGGCGGATCCCGCCCATCGGCTGCTCCGTATGCGAGACGCGCTTGTCGAGCTCGTAGTTCGTCGTCGCGTCCTTATGCTCGCTGATCGGCGTCGTCGCGGCCGTCGTCGCGCTGGTCCCGCTGGCCGCGACGATCGGCGCCGAGGCCGGCTGCGGCGGCGTGTTCGACAGCGCGCCCGGCACGCCCGAGGCGCCCGTCTGCCCCATCTCCGTCGACGAGCTCGTCTGCTGGCTGCGGATTGCCGCCTGCTGCGGGTTGCCGTTCGGGCCGTAGCTCTCGGCCGTCTGCTCGCTTTGCGCGAAGTCGATATCGGCGCTGACCTGCGAGTGGGCGTTGCCGGCGCCGAAGAGCGGCGCGAGGATCGCATCGATGCGGCGCTGCGTGTTGCGCTCGACCTGCTGCACGTACTTGAGCTGACTAGCATCGAGGCCCGAGCCCGTCGCCGGCTGCGTGAGCAGGTTGCCGTCCTGATCGATGACGGTCACGTTCTTGAACGGCAGGTCGGGCACGCTCGACGCCACCATGTGCGTGATCGCGGCGACCTGTCCTTCGTCGAGCGCGCGGCCCGGAAAGAGGTTGACGAGCACCGACGCCGTCGGCGCTTCCTTCTCGCGCACGAAGACCGTCGGCTTCGGAATCGCGAGGTGCACGCGCGCGCGGCGGACCACGGAGATCGACTCGATCGTCCGCTCGAGCTCGCCTTCGAGCGCGCGCTGGTAGTTGATCTGCTCGGCGAACTGACTGATGCCGAAACGCTCGTTGTCCATCAGCTCCATGCCGACGGAGCCGCTCTTCGGCAGCCCTTGCGAGGCGAGCCGCATGCGCACTTCGGCTACCTGATCGGACGGCACGAGAATCGCGGAGCCGTTCTCGGATAGCTTGTAAGGAACATTGGCCTGCTGCAGCGCGGTAATGATCGCGCCGCCGTCCTGATCCGACAGGTTGCTGTAGAGAACGCGGTAGTCGGGTGCACGGCTCCAGAGGACGAGGGCGGCCACGACGGCGACGAATACGGCCACGGCGACGATCAGCGCCGCGCGCGGGTTGCCGCGCACTTGCGAGAGCGACGACAGGCGCTGGGCGAAGCCGCCGAAATCGGCCGCCCCCGCGCCGCCGGCGCCTGCCACGGCGCCCGCGGCCGGCGCGCCCGGCTGCGCGCCGGCCGCGAGGCCCATGCGGGCGTCGGGGTTGATCAAAGAGTTGGCCTGCGAATCCATGCGTCGGGGTTCTCCGGGATGCGGGGGTGTCCGTCCGGTGCGCGTGCAGGACTACGTGAAACGTAGGCCAAGCCGGCACGGGCAGACACTTTCACGAGGGGGATTATCCATGCCGGGCTGACAAGCCATCAGTCGAATAGAACCGGGTTTACCCCCCAGTTTCGCAAGTTTGGGAAAGGCGGCATTGCTATGCTTGTCATCCATCACCGCTATCACGGTTATGCATGAATGGGCGAGGCGGCCAAAGCGCCGGGCCCGGACAACAGAGCAGAGGGAGAAACGATGACAGTGCCAGTCAACCCGCTCACATCCGCGCTGCAGCAGATGCAGGCGATGGCGGCCGAGGCCGCCGGCGGCTCGAAGGCGTCCGCGCTCGGCGAGCAGGCGGGCGCGGCCAATGCCGGCAGCTTCGCCGCCGCGCTCAAGAGCTCGCTCGACAAGATCAGCACCGACCAAAAAAAGGCCGACAACGAGTGGAAGGCCTTCGAAGTCGGCGCCTCCAACGTTTCGCTCAACGACGTGATGGTCGACATGCAAAAGGCCGGCATCGGCTTCCAGTTCGGCCTGCAGGTCCGCAACCGGCTCGTCACGGCTTACAACGAGATCATGCAGATGTCGATCTGATCGCGCGTTGCCGCCCAGGCTCCCGCTCGGCGGCTCGCTGACGGCAGCCGCCCCATGATGACTTTCCCACCGTAGGGAGTGCCGAAAGGCGGCTCTCTTCGGCGCGCGTTTCATTTCATCAGAAGATTAAATGCAGCTTTCAAAACGGCATTTTTTGAAAGGCTTTTCGCCGAAATTGCGTGTTAATACGACTAAAGCTTTCCTTTCGCGATCCGATAACCGCCTTATAAGCGAGGCATGCCGGGCGAGGCGTGTCCGGGGCTGGCGCGGCCCCATGCTCGGCCTGCGGCGTGCGCGCGCCGCGGCGGGCCGGTCGCGCCTGGCGTTCACCACTGCGAACCATTGAAGAAGAAGGAGAAGCGCCGATGTTTTCCCAAGGCAACGCTGGAGCAAGCGCTTACGCGCGCGTCGGCGTCGAGACAGGGGTGATGGGCGCGGATCCGCATCGGCTGATCCTCATGCTTTACCAGGGTGCGCGCCAGGCGATCGCGCAGGCTCGCATGCATCTTCAGCAAGGCAATATCGGCCCGCGCGGTGAAGCGATCAGCAAGGCCATGAACATCATCGCCGGCGGCCTGCAGGCATCGTTGAAGAAGGACGTGGGCGGCGACCTCGCACTGCGGCTCGACGCGCTTTACAACTACATGGTTCGCCGCCTGCTCGACGCCAACCTGGAGCAAAGCGAGGCGATCCTCATCGAAGTCGATCGGCTGCTCGCGACGTTGGAGGAAGCCTGGATCGGCATCGGCGATCAAGCGGCAAAAAGAGCAGCGCAGGGAGCGCCGGACGCACAACGATGAACGCCAAAGCTGACTATTTCGCCCGCTACGAGGCGATTGCGGCCATTTCAGCACGCATGCTGACGGCGGCGCGCAAGTCGCTGTGGGACGAGCTCACCGAGCTGCAGGACGAGTATCGGGTGCTCGTCGACGCGCTTTGCGCGATCGACGCGGACGTTTCGCTCAACGAGAGTGAACGGCTGCGCAAGTACGACCTCATCCGCCAGATCCTCGCCGACGATGCCGCCATTCGCGATCTCGCCAACCCGAGCATGGCGCGCCTGCAGGTTTTTTTTTCGGCGCCGCGTCCGGCTCACGTGTTGAAGGGGTTGTTCCGCGCGGGATAGCCGCGCCGTATCAGACGCCGCCAGCCGTCACCCCCTACGCACGCAGGTGACGCGGCACACGAGGCCCGAGCATGTCCGGAATCGACTCGACGCTAGGCTCCATGCTGACGAGCCGCCTCGACGCCCTCATCGAGAACGTCGGCGCCGGCGCACGCACGGCCACCACGCAAACGGGCGCTTCCGCCGAAGCCACCGATACGAGCACCGCGCCGATCGGCGGTGCGATACCGATTGCCGACGCGCCGCCGCCTGCCTCGGCGCAAGCGATCTTGTCCGAAGTCGCGCTGACGCTCGACGCCATCTCGCGCTTCGGCGGCGATGCTACGCAGCCTGTACTCGGCGAGGCACCGATCTGGCCGGCGCCGCCCGCGATCGACGCGCAACCGGCCGCCGGCGCGGGGCCTTTGGGCGCGGGCGCCGCCGCGGCGAGCGCATCGGGCGGCACCGCGATGTCGGGCGGGGCGGCCGCCTCGGCGAGCTCGGCGGCCACGGCCGCGACATTGGCCGCGGCGCTTCCCGTCGAAGCCCTCGCGGCCGCGCTCGAAAAGACGGTGGCCGAGACGGGCCTCTTTTACGAATCGCATCTTGCACAGTGGCTCTCGGGCAACTATCCGGCCGAGCTGCTCGCCGACGAACCGCAGACCCGGCTCGCCGCGGCGGCCGCCCAGCTTTCGTTCGATTGGGAGCAGACGGCCTCCGCCGGCGCTGACGGCTCGGACGCGTTCTTCGGTGCGTCGCCGGCGTCATCGGCCTTCGCATCGGCGGCAGGCGTCCTCCGAGACGGCGCCGCGCTGGCCACTGCCTTGCTGCAGCACGCGACGGGTTCGCAGCCGTCCGCATCGCCGATGCTGCCTGGAGATCCGCGCATGTCCGCTTCGGCCTATGCCGGCGCGCGCCCATTTCCAGGACAGCCGGGCGCGGCGACGGCCTTCGGCAACGCGGCCGACAGCTTGCGCTCCGCGGCGACCGGCTCAGCCGGCGCATCGGCCCGCTCGGCGAGCGCGCTCGGCGTGTCCGGCGACCCCTTCGGCGGCGCGCCCGCGTCGGTCGCCGCATCGATTCATCCGGCGACGATTCCGCTCGTGCGCCAGCAACTCGATCTGCTGGCGACCGAGCAATTCCGCTGGACCGGCGAAGTCTGGCCGGGCACGAAGCTCGACTGGACGATCGAGCCCGAGCCCGACCGTTATCGAGGCCCCGGCGAGCAAGAGGCCCCGGACGAGCAGGCCTGGCGCACGCGCCTGACGCTCGCCTTGCCGACGCTCGGGACCGTCGATGCGGATCTCGTCCTGAAGGGGACGAGCCTCGTCGTTCGCGTGCAGGCGAGTCCGGCCGGGGCGGCCCGGCTCGCCACGGGCGGCGAGGCGTTCGGCCGCCGGCTGCGCGCGGCCGGCATCGAACTGACGGGGCTGACGATTCGCGAAGTCGGCGGAGCCGATTCCGCCGCGACGGCCGATGCGGCGCAGGCGGCGACATCGGCCTACGCGCGCGCGGCGGCGGCCGCCGCCGACGCGCAGGCGCACGATGCGGCCGTCGCGCCGGACGCTGTCACGGCATCCGGTGCGGGCGAAGGGCGGCGCGGGCCGCCGTCGCCGCTCGAGGGCCTCTTCGACGATCCATTCGAATGGAGCGGCACGTGAGCCGCCCGCGACGCCGAAGCGCCGCGGCGCTTGCCTACGACGGCAAGGGCGAAGGCAGCGCGCCGCGTGTGGTGGCGAAGGGCTACGGCCTTTTTGCCGAGATGATCATTCAGCGAGCACAGGAGTCGGGGCTCTACGTGCATCGGGCGCCCGAGATGGTCTCGCTGCTGATGCAGGTCGACCTCGACGCGAAGATTCCGCCCGAGCTCTATCAGGCGGTAGCGGAGCTGCTGGCCTGGCTCTACCGGCTCGAGAGCGGGGCCGCCGATGGCCCGGCGCCGGCCGAGGCCGACGCGCGATCGGAGCCGGTCGGCCCGATTTCGTATCCATTGCTGCCTTCGGCGGAGTGATGGGCGAGAAGGGCGGCGCTCCCGCCCCAAAGATCAGAAAGGTTACGGAACCGGCCGGCGCTCGAAAAGCCCGGCCGCCCGACAATTACGAGCCGGTCGTCCACGCTTTCCAGCACTTCGCTCCCTTTCCGGCGGGAGCCGATTCGGCAACGGCCGCATGCTGTACCGAAGGGTCGGACGGCAGCGGCGCATCGCCGACGACGCCGAAGCCGTCACCCGCCACACAAGCGGCAAAGCGCTTGCCGAACTCGTCGGCGAGCTTACGCAGGCCCCCCGCGGAGCCGTTCGCCTGGCTCTCGGCCTGATAGGACAGTGTCGTCGACGCGTCCCCGTCGGCGTCGAGATGGACGCGCGCATTGCCGACGGCGCCGGCCTCACTGCCCGCATCGCTTTCGAAGCGTAGTGTGCAGGTGTGCGGCGGATCGGTGTCGAGCATGCGGAGGTGTCCCGAGAAGCGCGCTCGGACCCCATCGACGGACAGATTGACCGCGAACGTGAAGGCGTCTTCGCCATCCGCGCGTATCTGCTCGCAACCGGGGATCGCGGTGCGCAGGACTTCGGCATCGGTCAGCGCTTCCCACGCACGTTGCGGTGGCACGGGCAGCGTATAGCTTTGCGTCAATTCCATTGCGTTGTCTCCCACTTTGAAGGACGACCGACGACTGCCGATGCGACAGATCGCCGGCCAACATTCATTATGAACCTGGGATGACAAGACGCCAGCGCGACGCGCCGCCGCGGGCGGCGCGCCCAAAAAGGGGCTGAAGACGTGGGCAGAAACGCTCAGCGCGAATGGACGGCGAGCAGCGAGCGGCGACGCGAATAGCCGAAGTAGACCGTCATGCCGATCACGAGCCAGACGAGGAAAGCGATCCAGGTAATGGCCTGCAGGTTGACCATCAGGAAGACGCATGCGGCGACGGCCAGGACCGGCACAACGGGAACACCGGGGCAGCGGAACGCGCGCGGCAGATGCGGGTGCGTGCGCCGCATGATGAGCACGGCGATCGAGACCATCGAAAACGCCGCGAGCGTGCCGATGTTGATGAGCTCGGCGAGCACGTCGAGCGGCACGAGCGCGCCGATGAAGCCGAAGAAGAGCCCGACGAGCCACGTCGTCGTGAACGGCGTCGCGAAGCGCGGATGCACGCTCGAAAGCTTCTTCGGCAGCAGCCCGTCGCGCGACATCGCGAAGATGATGCGGGTCTGGCCATAGCTCATGACGAGAATGACCGTCAGCATGCCGAGCACGGCGCCGAGATCGATGAAGCCGGCCACCCAATTCTGCCCGGCCACCTGCAGCGCGTATGAGACCGGATGCGAGATGCTCGCGAACTGCGCCGACGGCACGATACCCGTCACGACGGCCGCGACGGCAACGTAGAGCACCGCGCAAACGGAGAGCGAGGCGATGATGCCGATCGGCAAGTCACGCTTCGGATTCTTCACTTCCTCGGCTGCCGACGAGACCGAATCGAAGCCGATGAACGCGAAGAACATGACGGCCGCCGCGCCGAACACGCCGTGCCAGCCGTTCGCCATGAACGGGTGCCAGTTGGCCGGCTCGACGTGAAAGGCGCCGACGGCGATCACGGCGAGCACGACCGTGACCTTGATCGCGACCATCAAGTTATTGACGCGCGTCGATTCGCGCACGCCTACGGAGAGCAGCGTCGTGATGATCATCATGACGAGGAAGGCGGGCAGATTGAACAGCGTGGAGGCGCCGGGCACCGTGCCGGGCGCGGCCGTGAGCGCGACGGGCAGTTTCAAGCCGAAGCCGGCCAGCAGCGATTGCAGATAGCCCGACCAGCCGACCGAGACCGCCGACGTCGCGAGCCCGTACTCGAGCATGAGGTCCCAGCCGATGACCCAGGCGGCCAGCTCGCCGATCGTGGCATAGGAGTACGTGTAAATAGAGCCGGCGACCGGGATCGTCGAGGCGAACTCCGCGTAGGCGAGCCCGGCGAGCGCGCAGGCGACGGCCGCGATGAGGAACGAGACCATGAGCGCCGGGCCGGCCTGCACGGCGCCCGTGCCCGTGAGCACGAAAATGCCGGTGCCGATGATGGCGCCGATGCCGAGGAACGTCAGATCGAGCGCGCCGAGCGCCTTCTTGAGCCCGGTGCGCTGGGCCCCGGCGATCATTTGCTCGACGTTCTTTTTGCGGAAAAGGGACATGGGAGGTGGTCTCCTACGGATTGCACCGGCTTGGTGCGTGCCGGCCGTTGGGAAAACCTGCGATTTTAGCCGATCCGGGTCGGCAGGCTTGCGCAGCCCTAAGAACTCAGATAGATCCTGCGCTCAGGCACCAAAATAGCGCGCGACAGGCTGGGCAGGTCGAGCTGTCCCGCCGACGCGGTGGACGCGATCGTCAGCTTGGCGAAGTGTCGATCGTGGCGGCGGGATTGAAGTCGATGAGGCGATTGCTCATGACGTAGAACGTCAGCTCCGCGTTGTTGCTGAGCTTCATCTTCTCGAGCAGGCGCGTGCGATAGACGCTGACCGTCTTCACCGAGAGCGAAAGCGTGTGCGCGATGTCGGTCAGCCGCTTGCCCGATGCGAGCATGCAAAGCGTCTGATACTCGCGATCCGAAAGCTTTTCGTGCGGCAACGGCTCGTTCTCGACCGAGACGTATTCGGCCAGCGCCTGCGCGAGCGCGGGGCTGACGTACTTGCGGCCGGCCGCTACCTGGCGGATCGCGTCGATCATCTGCGCGGCCGTCACCGTCTTCGACAGATAGCCGGCCGCGCCGGCCTTGAGCGCGCGGACCGCGTACTGGTCCTCGCGAAACATCGAGAACATGAGGACGGGCGTGCGCGGCGCGCGGCGCTTCACGCGCTTGAGGACTTCGACGCCGTTGATGTCGGGCAGCGAGATGTCGAGCACGATGACGTCGAACGGATACTCGTCGTCGAGGCTCGCGAGCGCTTGCGCGCCGGTGTCGGCTTCGGCGACTTCGCGCGCGACATCGTGCGTCAGCAGCAGATGCCGCACGCCTTGACGCACGATCGCATGGTCGTCGACGAGCAGAATGCGCAATGACATAGCCCTAGCTCGCCGATGCCATGTTGCCCCGCAGCGGCACCATGCGGGCTTGCGTGCGCGTCATGTCCGTCGTGCCCCTCGTGCCGGTGGTGCTGGTGATGCCGGCGATGCCGGTCGTATTGGCCGTGCCCGCCGAGGTCCCGACGCGCTCGGCGAGCGCGCCGAGCAACGCGTCCCAGGCGAAGCGGGCCCGCACCGTCGTGCCCGTCCCCGTCCCCATCCCGCCGGCTTTGGCTTTCCGCTGCTCGCGCGTAGTCACGCGCAGCGAGCCGCCGAGCGCCTCGCAGCGCGCGCGCATGCCGGGAAGGCCAAAGCCTGTCGCCGATTCGTGATCGGGCTTGCGCGCGCGGCGCGGCATGCCGCGGCCGTCGTCCGCGATGACGAGCGTCAGATGGCGCTTGTCCGTATCGATGCGCACGTCGGCGCATGACGCGTTGGCGTGCTTGGCGACGTTGCCGAGCGCTTCCTGGGCGACGCGGAAAATGGAGAGGGCCGCATCGTGCGGCAACTGCGTCAGCCGGACGTCGGCTGCGCAGACGAAGCTCGTCCGCAGGCCTGTCCGTTCCGTGAAGGCGAGCGTCCATTGCGACAGCGTGCCGACGATGCCGCCTTCGAGCTGCGGCCCGTGGAGTTCGGCCACGATGCGGCGAGTGGCCTCGCAGGCGGCTTCGAGCGAGCGCTGAGCGAGCGCGAATGCCTGTTCGGCGTCAGGCCATGCTTGCGTGCCCGAAAGGGCGGCGCCCATGCTGGCCAGCGCGAAGCGCGCGGCCGTCAGTTCGGGCCCCACGCCGTCGTGCAGCTCGCGAGCAAGATGAATGCGGGCGGCTTCGCTCGCCTGCGCGAGCTCGCCGGCAAGCTCGCGCAGGCGAGCTTGCAGTTTGGCCAGGCTTTCTTCGCTCATCGCTGAAAAAGGGCAGCTAAAAAAAGCTGTTACGACTCGAGCGTTACTGTTGAGCCGGCAGGAAAAACACCGACGGAGCAGGTAACGATATTTACATTTTGTAACTAACAGATCACACAGTAGGAATCGATTCCGTCCGGTGACCGATGCGGCGGATGATATCTCAAAAACAAGAAATAGTCAGACGCAACAAGGCTTGGAGCGCGACCGCAAACGACCGCTGGCAAAGGCCGTGTCGTTCTCTCGTAGGAAAAGCCTTACGATAAAACAAGGCAAGCGGTGTGGCGCCGATGTAACAGACGTAACAGCACAGCGCGAGCAATGTTGCAGCGCAGCGGCGGCTGAAAGAAGACCGGAGCACAGTGGCTCCGGTCGCGAGGTGATACGAGTGTGGCTGTAGCTGCCCAGCTGTCGGCGATTCGCCGCTCGTTAGCCGACGAACGCCTTCTCGACGACGTAGTGGCCCGGATCGTTGTTGCTGCCTTCCTTGAACCCGAGCCCGTCGAGCAACTCGCGCGTATCGCGCAGCATGTGCGGGCTGCCGCAGAGCATGACGCGGTCCGTCTCGATCGAGAACGGCTGCAGGCCCAAATCGGCGAAGAGCTTTTGCGTGTCGATGAGCTCGGTGATGCGGCCGCGATTCATGAACGATTCGCGCGTCACCGTCGGGTAGTAAATGAGCTTTTCACGGACGATCTCGCCGATATGCTCGTGCGCCGGCAGATGCTCGGTGATGTATTCCTTGTAGGCGAGCTCGTCGACGAACCGGCACGTGTGCGTGAGCACGACCTTCTCGTAGCGGTCGTAGATGTCGGGATCCTTGATGATCGACATGAACGGGGCGAGGCCCGTGCCCGTCGAGAGCAGCCAGAGCGTCTTGCCGGGCAGCAGGTTGTCGGCCACGAGCGTGCCCGTCGGCTTCTTGCCGATGAGGACCTTGTCGCCCACCTTGAGGTGCTGCAGACGCGAGGTCAGGGGGCCGTCGGGCACCTTGATGCTGAGGAATTCGAGGTTTTCCTCGTAGTTCGCACTGGCCATGCTGTAGGCGCGGATCAACGGCTTGCCGTCGACCTCGAGGCCCACCATCGTGAACTGGCCGTTCTCGAAGCGGAACGAATCGTCGCGCGTGCAGGTGAAGCTGAAAAGCGTGTCGGTCCAATGATGGACGGTAAGGACGGTTTGCGGATTAAGGTTGCTCATGGGCTTCGAGAGTGCGACGCGTCTGGCTGACGCAGAATTCGCTATTTTAGCGCGCTTTGGACGGCCAGGCTTCGCGTCGCCGTTCCGGTCGCGCGTCGCCCGCCTCTCGAAGGCGCCGTGCCTTTAGTCGGGCCGTTACGGTCCGTTCCGTTCGATCGGCGTTCGATGCCGCCCCTTCGGCGCTCAATCGTCGAGCCGAAGACGCGCGACATACGGCAGATGATCGGAGAGCCAGGCCGTTTCCTGTGCGGGCGGGATCCATTCGACCGGGCGCATGCCGCGCACGAACATCTTGTCGAGCGCGAGCGCCGGCGAGAAGGCCGGGAACGTGCGCGCGCTTTCGCCGAGCTCGGTCGCGACCTCCTGGAGACCGTGCTCGCCGAAAAGCGGAATCGAGTCGTTGCGCCAGTCGTTGAAATCGCCCGCGAGCACGAGTGGACCGTCGGGCGCTTGGCGCGCGATCCAGTGCGCGATCCAGTTCATCTGGCGCAGCCGTGCCGAACGCGTGAGCGCCAGATGGGCGCAAAGGAGCGTGACCGACTGGCCGCCGAACATCGCGCGCGCGACGAGGAGCCCGCGCTTTTCGAAGCGGTGCGCCGAGATGTCCCAACGGCCGCCGAGGTCGAGCGGATGCGGCGAAAGAATCGCATTCCCGTGCCGCCATGACGGCTTGAAGACATTGGGTCCGAGCGCGATCTCGAGCTCGAGCGCCTGCGCGAGCTCCGTCGCCTGACAGTCCCACACGTCGGCGAGCGGCTCGTGGACCGGCGCGCCAAAGCTCGTCGCGAGCGTCGGTCCGGGCATGCGCCGCGCCATTGCCTCCTGGAGAAAATAGGCGTCCGCATGTGTCGATTGGACCCAGCGCTGCATCGCCTTCCACGCTGTGAAACCGAGCGGCGTGCGCCCTTTGTGCAGATTCCAGCTCACTGCGACGAAGTCCTTCTTCTCGCTCGCCGCGGCCGCTTGCAGGAGTTCTTCGGGATTTCGCATGCCGAGCGGTTCCTGCTTCAATGATCCATATTAGTGAGAAGCGACGCTGGCGCGAACGCGATAGACGAGTGCCGGATGACTCTCGAGGATCGTCCAGTTCGTCCATTGGCCGCTCGGCACGACGAGGCCCGGATGCGACGCGGTGAGGCGCCTCGGCTCGGGCGGCAGCGGACAGCCGTCGGGGGTGCGCTGCTCGGTATCGTCTTCGATCGTGTCTTGCGCCTCGATCGCGAGCGTGACGCCCGACGGATCGAGCCTCACCGGCGAGACCGTCAGCGAGCGAACGAGGTCGATGCTGGCGGCCGGCGCTTGCTTGCAGCCCACGCGATGCACGGTTTCATGGTGATGCGTGGCCGCGGCCGCCTGGCCGATCGGCGTGGTGCCGTCGAACGTATCGATCGTGGTGCCATCGCGCACGACGTCGATCTCCCACGTCACCACAGGCGGCTCCGTCGTCGTTTGCGCGCAAGCGACAAACGAGACGCAACCGAACGCTGCCGCGATGACGGCTTTTGCTCTCATCAGCTACTCCTTTGCTGCACCGATGCGTCGAAGCTTGAACCGCTCATCTTACGCCTAACGACCCGCCCTCGCCGTATCGGCTGTTACGCTGTCATTTGACGTCGAGATGGCGTGAGATGCAGCGATTAGGGCCAACCGAACTATCAGCAGCACGGTAGGCCGGCTGCTTGCTTTGCGCATGGAACTTGCATGGCTACACTTGAATCGTGATGTCGACATGAAGCGAAGCAGTGCGCGCCTTGGGCGCAGATGGGCGGGGTCGACCTGTGACCGAGTGGGGCGCTCGATTCGCGGGGTGAGGTGAGCAATGACAACAGCGATGGTGAAACAGGAACTCGCGGTGGCATCGTTCAGCAAGGTCTACGATCTGGATCAGGTCGAGACAGCGCTGAACGAACTGGGGGACAGTGCGAACGAAGCACTGCGCGCCACTTACGAGAAGATGCTGAAGGTCGGCAATCTGCGGTTTTGCGTCAAGCCGAACCGCATGCCGGCGATCGATGCGCTACTCGATCGGCTCCCGAATTTTTCCGAGCCGCTCGAAGACGTGCGACGACAAGTCGCACTCTGCATGGAGACGGAAGACCGGCTCGAGCTGATGCCGATCCTGTTGCTCGGCGATCCCGGCATCGGCAAGACGCATTTCGCGAAGGCGCTCGCGCGGCTCTTGGGAACGGCTTATCAATATGTCGCGATGAGCTCGCTCACGGCCGGCTGGATTCTTTCGGGCGCCTCGTCGCAATGGAAGAACGCGAAGCCGGGGAAGGTGTTCGAGACGCTCGTGAATGGGAGCTACGCGAATCCCGTCATCGTCGTCGACGAAATCGACAAGGCCAACAGCGATTCGCAATACGATCCGCTCGGCGCGCTCTACGCGCTGCTCGAGCATGAAACGGCGCAAGCGTTCATCGACGAGTTCGCCGAAGTGCCCATCAATGCCGCGCAAGTCATCTGGGTCGCTACGGCTAACGACGATCGGTCGATTCCCGAGCCGATTCTGAGCCGGATGAGCGTTTATGAAATCACGCCGCCCGATACGGAAGGCGCGCGGCGCATTGCGCAGGCCATCTACGAGGAGATCCGCTCGGCGCATGGATGGGGGCTGCGGTTCCCGGAGGCGCTCGGGGAGGACGCGCTCGAGGTGCTCGCGCGGGCCTCGCCGCGCGATATGCGGCGCGCGATCCTGCATGGGTTCGGTACGGCGAGAGTCGATGGGCGCGATGAGATTCGTGGCGACGATATTCGGTTGGAGCGGGGGACCCGGCGGAGGCCGATCGGGTTTTGAGTACAATCCCCCATGCACGTGAGCGGCGCCATACCGCGATACGAAATGTGCGAATGAACGTGCGTTCGGGCAGCGCTAGCCGGAGCGTCCCGTCAACGGCCATACCGGCAACGACGCGCGGTCGCGGAGCCGCAACGGACAACCATGGATCAGATCGAATGCGTAGTGATCGGCGCAGGAGTGGTCGGTCTAGCCATCGCGCGCGCGCTCGCTGAGCGCGGCCGCGAGGTGATCGTGCTGGAAGCGGCCGAGGCCGTCGGCACGAGCACGAGCTCGCGTAACAGCGAAGTCATTCACGCCGGTATCTACTACCCGCGCGGCTCGTTGAAGGCAGCGCTCTGCGTGCGCGGCCGCGAGATGCTCTATGAATACTGCGCTGAGCGCGGCGTTCCGCATCAGCGTTGCGGCAAGCTGCTGGTCGCCACCGCGCGCAATCAACTGCCGCAGCTCAAGACGCTCGCCGCCCGCGGCAAGGAAAATGGCGTCCTCGACCTGATGCCGCTCACCGCGGACGAAGCCCAAGCCCTCGAGCCGGCGCTCGAGTGCGTCGCGGCGGTCTTCTCGCCGCAAACCGGCATCGTCGATAGCCATCAGCTCCTGCTGGCGCTCGAAGGCGATGCCGAGCGCGGCGGTGCCGTCTGCGCGTTCCACTCGCCCGTCGAATCGATCGAAGCAACGGCCGGCCGGTTCGTCGTTAAAGTCGGCGGATCGTCGCCGACGACATTGAGCGCGGCATGCGTCATCAACAGCGCCGGCCTTCACGCCAATGCGCTCGCGCGCAAAATCCACGGGCTCGATGCGCGTCACGTGCCGCCGCTTTACTTCGCGCGCGGCAACTATTTCAGCATCTCGGGCCGCGCGCCGTTCTCGCGACTCATCTATCCGATGCCGAACGAGGCCGGGCTCGGTGTCCATCTGACGCTCGATCTGGGTGGCCAGGCGCGCTTCGGCCCCGACGTCGAATGGGTCGATTCGATCAACTACGACGTCGATCCGAGTCGCGCCGAAAGCTTCTATGCCGCCATTCGCGAATACTGGCCGGGCCTCGCCGACGATGCGCTGCAACCGGCCTATGCCGGTATCCGGCCCAAGCTCTCGGGACCCGGCGAGCCGGCCGCCGATTTCGTCATCCAAGGGCCAGCCGCGCACGGCGTGCGCGGGCTCGTGAACCTGTTCGGCATCGAGTCACCGGGCCTGACGGCGTGTCTCGCCATCGCGCAACGCGTCTGCGAAATTCTCGGACGCAACTGAAGGGTGAGGGGCAACGGCTGCTGTCACGGCGCTCACTTCCTCCGGCGGAGCCGGCGCGGCGAACGCGAATACTCGTTATCCCGGCCATTGCGGAATTCGGCGATGCGCAAAACGTTCTTCGTTGTATGCTCGGTCTTGCCGTTCAACGGTGGCAGACAAGGTCCCTGACAAACGGGCCCGATACAACACTTGGAGAGTTCCCCCAATGAAATCGTCTCGTCGCACGTTTTTGATTACGAGTCTCGGCGCCGCTTCGGCGCTCGCCCTCTCGCGCCAGGCGTTGGCCGATGCGCCGCACGTTGCCGAAAGCGACCCGACCGCCCAAGCGCTCGGCTATAAGGAAGACGCCACCAAGGTCGACAAGGCCAAGTACGCCAAGTATCAGGCCGGCGAGACGTGCAGCAATTGCCAGTTGTTCCAGGGCAAGGCGGGAGACGCGTACGGCCCCTGCGCACTCTTCGGCGGCAAGCAGGTCAACGCGAAGGGCTGGTGTAGCGGCTATACGAAGAAGGCCTGACGCTCGCCCCAAAAGGCGCTTGCACTGGCAAGCGCCTTTGTCGCCTCTTAAAGATGGGCGGACAAGAACGTCAGCGTCCGACCGAGCGCGAGGGCGGACGAGCGCTGATCGTAGGACGACCGGTCCGTACAATTGAACCCATGCCCCGCGCCAGGGTAAACGTGAAACTCCGCGTTCGCCTTGCCCGCGAAGCTCGCCTTGACGCGCTCGACGGCATCGAGCGGAATGGACCCATCCTTCTCGGCATAGTGGAACAGGATCGGCGCGCGAACCTTGCCGGCTTCGTCGAGCTTGTTCTGAATCCCGCCGCCGTAATACGCCACGGCGGCATCGACCGAACCTTGCGCCGCCAGCAGATAGGCGAGCTGCCCGCCGAAGCAGTAGCCAATCGCGCCCACCTTGCCGCCCGTCACCTCGGGCCGGCTCTTCAACGTGCGCGCGGCGGCGCCGAGATCGGCGACGGTCTTGCTCACGTCGGTCTTTTGCATCAGCGCGATACCCTTGTCACGGTCGGCCCCCTCGTAAGTGAGCTCCACGCGCCGCTCGCTGCGCCAGAAAATATCGGGTGCGAGCGCGACATACCCCGCAAGCGCGTATTGCTCGACGACCGAACGGATATGCCCGTTCACGCCGAAAATCTCCTGAATGATGACGATGCCGGGGCCGCGGCCCGTGCGCGGCAGCGACAGATAGCCCTGGAAGCGCCCGCCGTCGTCGCTTTCGATGTCGATCCATTGGGAAGTCACGTTCATGTCTTTCTCCACTCCAAGATAGATGGGCGATTCGCTCAGGCGCGACAGTTTGGCACCAATCGCGAACCGCTGCAGCGAGCCACCGGTTAGTCGATCCGCGCGAACGCAAATCGAAAGGCGACTGAATCGTCCGCCGATTCTTCCCGGCCAATCGGGGCTGCACAAAAGGGGTTGCACAAAAACGACGGCCCAAAACCCCGATCGCCCAAGACCCGCGCCGGCTGCGCGTTCCGACCGATCCGGCCGGTCCGCCCTCGACGCCGCACGGACATCCGGCATAAACCTATTAGTACTCCTCCCAACTATCTCAAAAAAATCCCAAACTTTAATTTGTTGCCCTACACTTCTCGCGCAGCACGGAGTGCGGCTTGTCACGAACTTGCCACTTTCCGTGCAAGCAAAGTGCATGACGATGCATTCCGGCGTGTACGCCCCTCGAGTCGATCGAAAAAGAAGGCGAAGACGGGGTTCGGGCGGTCACGTCGTTTTTGGACCGAAACTGGAGACTTACATGAAAATGAAGATGCACAAGGTGTTGCCGATCAGCGCGGCGGCGATGATGTTTGCTGCGATGGCAACGGGTGCTGCGGCGGACGAGGTCGTCAAGATCGGTCACGTCGCTCCGCTGACGGGGCAGATCGCTCACCTCGGCAAGGACAATGAGAACGGCGCGCGCCTTGCTGTGGAGGAAATCAACGCTAAGGGTCTCACGATCAACGGCCAAAAGATCAAGCTGGAGCTCGACGCGCAGGACGACGCGGCTGACCCGCGCCAGGCTACGCAGGTTGCCCAGAAGCTCGTCGACGATAAGGTCGTCGCGGTTGTGGGCCACTTGAACTCCGGCACGTCGATCCCGGCGTCGAAGATCTACAGCGATGCGGGCATCGTCCAGATCTCGCCTTCGGCGACGAACCCGCAGTACACGCTGCAAGGCTTCAAGACGACGTACCGCGTCGTGGCGACGGACGCTCAGCAGGGCCCGGCGCTCGCGCAGTACGCGGCCGACAAGCTCAAGCTGAAGAAGGTTGCGATCGTCGACGACGCGACGGCGTACGGCCAGGGTCTCGCGAACGAGTTCGAGAAGAAGGCCAAGTCGCTCGGCATGCAAGTGCTCTCGCACGACGCGACGAACGACAAAGCCACCGACTTCCGCGCCATTCTGACGAAGATCAAGGGTGAGAACCCCGACGCGATCATGTACGGCGGCATGGACGCCACGGGCGGCCCGTTCGCGAAGCAAGCGCGCCAGCTTGGCCTGCGCGCGAAGATCCTCGCGGGCGACGGCGTCTGTACCGACCAGCTCGCATCGCTCGCCGGCGACGCCACCGACAACGTCGTCTGCTCGGAAGCGGGCCGTTCGCTCCAAGCGATGGGCAAGGCTGGCGAGGAGTTCCAGGCCAAGTTCCAGAAGCGTTTCGGCGTGCCGATCCAGATCTACGCGCCGTTCACGTATGACGCCGTCTATATCATCGTCGACGCGATGAAGCGTGCGAATTCGACCGATCCGGCGAAGATTCTGGCCGCGATGCCGAGCACGGACTACAAGGGCGTCATCGGCGAGACGACGTTCGACTCGCACGGCGATCTGAAGCATGGCGTGATTACGCTGTACGACTATAAGTCGGGCAAGAAGACGCCGCTGACCGAAGTCAGCATGTAATCGGCGCGGCCGGCCCGATGCGGTCGGCCAAGCTCATAGCCGGACCGGTTAGCCTGGTGGGCCGGCTGCGGCTTCAAGCGATAAACACGGGCGGGCGAGCTTCTCGCAGACCCGCGCGGCAGGGGAGCGGGCGTGCCTATGCGGGTACGCCCGTTTTATTTTGGGGTGCCCTGTGGGAGCGTTGGGGGCCTTTGGGGGCTTCGGTTGAGAGGAAGACCCTTCGGCTCCGCCCTGCGGCGACAGATGCCGGCTTCCTCGACGCAGCCGTACCCGACCTGGGCCTTGCCTCGGGTTGGGCGGACCGCCTCGCCTCAGACATTGAGCCGCTTCAGCACGCGCGGCCCGACGACCGCGACGAGCGCCGCGCACAACGCGACGACCGAGAGCCCGATCGTCAGATTCGTGACCTGGGCGACCCCGCCGATCATGACCGGGCCGAACAGCAATCCGCAATAGGCGAGGCCGGCGACGTGCGCCATCCCTTCCGCCGCGTGGATGCCCTTGACGCGCATCGCGGCCGCGAAGAGCACCGGCATCATGTTCGCGAGCCCGATGCCCATCAGCGCGAAACCCGTCAATGCCGTCAGCGAGAACGGCAAGATAAGCGCGCCGACCATTCCCGCACAGGCGATCGTCGCACTCACGAGCACGAGCTGAACAGCGCCGAAGCGGGCGCGCACGGCGTCGCCGGCGAACCGGCCCGCCGCCATCGCGCCCGAAAACGCCGCGTAGCCTGCGCTCGCGAAGGCGGGCGTCGCATGAACGACGTCGCGCATATAGACCGTCGCCCAGTCGTACATCGCGCCTTCGGCCACGAGCGCAATCAGCGCGACGATCCCGAGCGCCCAGAGCGCGGGCGAGCGCCAGCGGTTCGTGCCGTGCTGAGGGGCGTTCGGATGCGCTTCGTGCGGAACGTGCGGCAGCACGGCCGGGCAAGCCCAGCAAAGCACGAGCGTGCCGAGGACGGCGACGAGCGCGAGATGAAGCGTCGGCGCCATGCCGAACGAGAGCAGAAGGCCGCCGCCGGCCGCGCCGGCCATGCCGCCGATGCTGAACATGCCGTGCAGGGATGACATGATCGGACGCCCGATCGCCGCTTCGACGGCGCTTGCCTCGGCGTTCATCGCGACATCGAGCGTGGCCATGCCGCCGCCGAACGCCGCAAGCACCGGCAGCAGCAGCCAATAGGAAGGCGTGACGAGGATCAGCGCCGTGCTCACCATCATGACGATCCCGCCGACGAGGCAGGCGCGGCGCGTGCCGACGCGCGCGATCCACTTGCCGTTGGCCGTCATCGTCGCGATGGAGCCGCCCGTCAGCGAGAAGAGGGCAACCGAGAGCCAGGCCGAATCGAGACCGAACTTGTCGCGCACGGTCGGGACGTGGACGCCCCATGACGCGTACACCATGCCCGCGATGAAAAAGAGCGCCATCGTCGCGAGCCGCGCGCGGCGGCGCGCCGACATCGACAGATTGCGGTGGGCGGCGGGCAGTGCGGAGGTTTCGGCGGTCTCAGACACGGGGAGGAATGGCTGAATTTCGATGAAGAAACGCTACGATTGATGCAAGTCGACGATTCTAACGGAGCGCTTTCATGCCTGCTCGGAGCCGGGCGGTTTCTCCGACGCGGGGAACGTGGGGAACACGGGGAAGCGCGCACGCCATCGTGAGCCGCTCAACGCTGCGCGGTAAAAGGAAGGAGCATCGCCCATGAATATCCCGAACCAAGCCCCACTCGGTCTACTGCATCGCAGCCCGGTCGGCACACTGGCGACGCATCTGCGCGAGCCGGACGGTTTCCCCTACCCGACGATGCTGCCTTACGCGCCCGACGCTCGCCACCGCCCCGTCATTCTCGTCAGCGGACTGGCCGAGCACACGCGCAATTTGCAGGCCGATCCGCGGGCCGGGTTTCTGGTCGTCGATGCAGCGAACGCCGACGTGCTCGCCGGAGAGCGCGTCACGCTGATCGGACGCTTCAGCCTCATCGAGCCCACGCCCGCGCTCGTGCGCCGCTATCTTCGCTACCACCCCGAAGCCGAGCGCTACCTGGCGCTGGGCGACTTCGCATTCCATGCAATGGAGATCGACCGGCTTCGCTATATCGGCGGCTTTGGCGCGATGGGTTGGCTCAAGGGCGACGAGCTCGACCCGCTCGAGCCGCTCCCGGACGAAGACGAGAACGCACTCATCGAGTTTTTCGCCAGCCACCCGGCACGGCCGGCAGGGCTCGAGTTACTGGGAATCGACCATTACGGCGCCGACGTGAAGCTGCCGGGGGATACAGAAAAGGCCGCCGTGCGCCGACGCGTCAACTTCGACGGTGCGAAGACAACGTTTGCCGAATTGAAGCGCTCACTGACGGATTGGATTGAGTCGACATGAGAACCTTTCACGTTATGAAAGGTTTAATTGAGATAGCTGCATCTCATTTCATGATTTGATAGATATCCCGTGCATCTATGCTGATTCCGTCAATAGTGTGCAAAACGCGCACTGGGTAAATCCCCGATACGCCGAAGCAGGAAAGAATCCGGAAAGGTTCCTTTACGATTTGTGTTTTTCGGGCTTTTCTCACGCTGCATTTTTGTGCTAATCTCCCCCCGAAATATCCGAGGCACCATGTATTCGAATGGCGAGCCGGCGAAGAGACCGGTGTCATTTAACGAAACCGCAAGGGAACCCATGTCTTCTTACAAGGAACTACTCGCACAGCGCGAAAAGCTCGAAAGGCAGATCGAAGAGGCGAAGGCGCGTGAATACGCCGAAGTGCTGAATGAGATCAAGCAAAAAATGGCCGACTACGGCATTACGCTCGCCGAACTCGGCGGCGGCCGCGGCAAACATGGCAAGGCTGGTCGTCCCCGTGCTGGCGTGGCTCCGAAATATCGCGATCCGATCTCGGGCGCGACGTGGTCGGGCCGCGGCAAGGCGCCCCGCTGGATTGCCGGACAGAATCGCGACCAGTTCCTGATTCAACGATAACCACACCGCCAAATCAGGCGCCAAACGCACAGACCAGTCTTTTCGGCGTTGCGGCGAATCGAAGCTCGGCGCCACCAGACGAATGTGCGAGAAAACCGCATGCCTTACGGGCGTGCGGTTTTTTCATTTGTATAACTTTATCTCCGAGTGGTGCGTAAGTGGAATGCTTCGTGAGTCGCACAACTGTTTTTGCCGGGCGGCATCACGCTATCTGAACGCAAATCGTTACCGTTCTCATAAGCAACTGATTTAAAAGGGAAATTCAAGGCGATCTCCGGCATGGCGGCGTGAGGCTTGATACAATTGAGGTGTTTGCGAGCGTTACTCGCCTCGTCCCTCTCCTCTGGTTCCCATGCGTTCCGAACTCGAATCTGAATCGGCCGTTAAGCAGACGGTCGCGCGCCGAAGCACGTTGGCGAGCGTTGCCGTCAACATCGTGCTGATGTCACTGCAAATCGTCATCGGTTTCGTCGCCCACTCCCAGGCGCTCGTTGCCGATGGCGTCCACTCGCTCGCCGATCTCGTTTCGGACTTCATCGTGCTCATTGCCAATCGCGCGAGCGGCGAGAAACCCGATGCCGACCACAATTACGGCCATGCTCGCTACGAAACGGTCGCTTCGCTGTTTCTCGGTGCGCTGCTGATCGCCGTCGGCGTGGGCATGCTTTGGCGCGCGGGTACGCGCATCGCCAACCTCGGCGATATCCCGCCGGTCCACGTCAGTGCATTGGCCGTTGCCGCACTCGTGCTCGTCTCGAAAGAGGGACTCTTTCGCTACATGTTGCGCGAAGCGCAGCGCGTGCGGTCCGCGATGCTGATTGCCAATGCGTGGCATGCGCGATCCGATGCGGCGTCGTCACTCGTCGTCGCGATCGGCATTATCGGAAGCCTTGCCGGCGTGCGGCTGCTCGATCCGATTGCCGCCGCCATCGTCGGTTTTCTCGTCGCGCGGATGGGTTGGACGTTCGGGTGGAATTCGCTGCAGGATTTGTCCGATCGCGCGCTCGATGAAACCACGGCGTCCGATATCCGCAAACTGCTGGCTTCGACGCCCGGCGTGCTCGACGTGCACGAGTTGCGGACGCGGAAAATGGGCGACTTCGCGCTCGTCGATGCGCATATTCTCGTCGATCCGATGATTTCCGTTTCCGAGGGACACTACATCGCCGAATCGGCGCGAACGCGCGTGATGACCGATAAACGCGTCCTCGATGCGCTCATTCACGTCGACCCAGAAAACGACGCCGTGACTCATCCGCCTGCCCGGATGCCGACGCGAGCCGCCGTCGCCGCGCTGGTCGATGCCGAATTGGCGAAACAGGGCTTACGCGCCGTCGGATATAACGTGCATTACCTCAGCACCGGACTCGACGTCGATATCACGCTCGCCGCCGATGCATCGGCCGATCGCGAGCATGATGACGATCTTGCGAAACGCATCGATCTCAGCGAGCTGAAAACGCGGCTCGGCGCGCGGAACGTCACGCTGCAACGGCGCGTCGAGTCGTCGGCGCATATGGCCACCGTCGCCACGACACGGCCTATGTAGATTCGGGATTTGAGTGCACCACGCCAAGGGCATTAGTGCTCGCTAGAAACGAGCGCGCCGCGCGGTTCAAAGCGGCAATTGCGTATCGAATTTGATTTCGCGCAGCACGACGCTCGTGCGCACCTGAGCGACCGCCGGGATCTTGAAAATGCGCTCGTGCAGGAAAGCGTCATAGGCTTTGATATCGGGCGCGACGATCTTGAGGATGTAATCCGATTCGCCCGTCGTGCTGTAGCACTCCGTGACTTCGGGGCAAGTGGCGATTTCGCGCTCGAACTGCTCGACGCCGCCTTCCGTATGGCGAGTCAGATGGATATGCGCGAGCGCGCAGACGTGCAGGCCGAGTTTTTCGCGATCGAGCAGCGCCGTGTAGCGCTGGATAATGCCCGACTGCTCCATGTCCTTGATGCGCCGCCAACAGGGCGTGCTCGAGAGGCCGACCTGATCCGAGATCTCCTGGACCGAACGGCGCGCATCGAGCTGCAAGAGGCGCAGGATCTTCTGGGAAAACGTATCGAGTGACATCCGCGCCTCCGGTTCGCCGCAATGTTTTTTAATATTAGTGGCGGAAGAAACAAAAGGCAACCGAACGCGGGTTTAATGAGACAGATCGCCTAATTTGGCGGGCTCTCGGCGTCGTTTTGTCCTATCTCGTCCTGCTCGTGCGCTCGAGCTTCGGATTCGTCGGCCTTGCCGATCGGCGGTGCGTTTTTCTGCCAGACGCGCAAGTCGGCCAACATATTACAGAAGAGCGCGCCTTGCTCGATCGCGTCGTCGAGCGCGATATGCGTATGCGGATGATCGTCGAACCAATGCTTCGGCATCCGCGGCTTGATGCATTTGCGATAGGGCAGCCCCGTCATCGCGAACGCGAGCGTCTTGATATCGAGCGCTGACCACGAGAACGGGCACTTACCCGTGAACCGCATCATGTACCAGAACATGAACGTGAAATCGAACCCGGCCGGCATGCCGACGAACACCGGCTTGCCCGGCAACGCCTCGACCCACGCCACGTAGGCCTGCAACGCTTCTTCGGGCTTGCGCAGGTCTTTGCGGCAGGCCTCCCACGCCTCGCGCTGCGTCTTCCACCAGGCCGCCTGCACCGGATGCGCCTGAGCACCCGGCAACGTCTCCAGATTGGCCGAGAACGTGCCGATCAACTGCTTGTCTTCCGTGAACGCCGCCGAGGCGAAGCTCAGCATCGAATGCGGACCGGGGATCGGGCCGTCCGCCTCGACGTCCGTGCTGACGTAGATCTCGGGCGTGGGCTTCGTCGTCACGCGCGCACTCCGTCGGCCACGAACGGATTCGTGCGCCGCTCTTCACCGAATGTCGAGGTCGGGCCGTGGCCCGGGACAAACGTGATGTCGTCTCCGAGCGGCCAGAGCTTCGTGCGGATCGACGCGATCAGATCGGCATGATTGCCGCGCGGGAAATCGGTGCGGCCGATCGAGCCCGCGAACAGCACATCGCCGACCAACGCGACCCGATGAGCGCTGCTGACGAAGACCACATGCCCCGGCGTATGGCCCGGGCAGTGGTAGACATCGAGCGACTCGTTGCCGAAGCGGACCGTATCCCCATCGACGAGCCAACGATCCGGCTCGAACGGCTCGGCCGGCGGAAACCCGAAGCGCTGACTTTGCGTGGCCAACTGATCGATCCAGAAACGCTCGTCGACTTGGGGACCTTCGATCGGCACACCGTAGCGAGCCGCGATCGCCTTCGCGCCGCCGCAGTGGTCCAGATGGCCGTGCGTCAGAAAGACCTTCTCGAGCGTGACCTTCTCCTGCTCGATCGCTTGCACGATCCGCTCGACATCGCCGCCTGGATCGACGACAGCAGCATGGTGCGTTGCTTCACAGACGAGCAGCGAGCAGTTCTGCTGGAATGGCGTGACAGGGATGACGAAGACCTTCATGGCGATGCCGTGCGGGCGAGGGCGAAAACCACGATTGTACCGGCCGCGTCACGACCGTGCCGCGCTTGGCCGATCGGACGAGGCTACCGTCTTCGGCTATGCGCTACGGATACATATTGTTACATCCATTGCTTTAATTAATATGAAAGAAGCCCGCCCTGGCGGGATTCCAACGCAGCTTTGCTATAATCCCGGTCATCGAGCGCGGAGATCCGCGCCGCCAATGGGCGACCGGGCTTTTTGAGTAGCTTACCGGTCGCTGTCATGTGGAGCGGTCAAAGACCGCTTCGCTCTGTATCGACAGAGTTCGATGCACACGTCTTTCCCGGCCGGGCGCCACGCGCCTGGAGCGGTCCTAGCCGGCCGCATGCCGGGGAGGCCTATGCCGCCGTTCCTCGCGTCGTGAGACGACGCAAGCGGGCGTGGTTTGGACGACACGTCTGACGGTGGCATGTGGGGTCTGGGAAGGCTGCTGGGGACAGTTGCACCAGACGTGAATACCAACCGGGCAAATTGCGGCCGAGTGTGGCCGCACCCGAGCTTCATCCGCTGGCCGCGTTCGCGCGTCCCGCGCGTTTGCTGCTTGGTTGCCAGAGTCGCTCTTGCAAGCGGAGTGCTGCCTGCGCGACGGCTCGACACTGTGGCGTGCACGTCTTATGAAACGTCGACTACATCGATTCGTGGGGACACTTTTTGCCGCCGGCGTGCTGGGAGGCTGCGCGGTGCCGCCGTCCCAAACCGGCGACGCGAAAGTGACGACGATCACCTCACGAACTGGCGCGGGCGCACCGCTCGCATTCGGCCAGAACAAGCCGGCAACGCCGGCTCCCGCCGCGTCGGATTCCAAGCTGGCCGACGCCAAGCCGATCGATGAGAGCATTCCCGACATCTCGGGGTTCCATCAGGTCGGCCGGGCGTCGTGGTACGGCCGCTGGTTCCATGGCCGCCGCACCGCCAGCGGCGAGCGCTTCAACATGCACGCACTGACGGCCGCGCACAAGACGCTGCCGCTTTCGTCGTATGTTCGGGTGACAAATACCGAGAACGACAAGACCGTCGTCGTCAAGATCAACGACCGTGGGCCCTACGTGCGCGGCCGGATCATCGATCTTTCGTACGCGGCCGCGCGCGAGCTCGGGCTGCAGCACGACGGCACGGCGCATGTGAAGATCGTCGGACTCTCGCAGGAAGAGGCGAGTGAGGTCGAGCGCGGCGAGAAGCTCGCTTCGGCCGATACGCCGAAGAGCCCGCAGTGATGCGGTGGGCTCGGTAGGCTCGGTAGTCGAAGAAGGCTTGGGCTCGGCCCAGGCCTCTTTGGGGGCGCTCGCGTCCGGCAGTCCCTCAGTTTCTCACTCAGTTTCTCAGTTAGTCAGCCTTCTTCTTGCTCTTTCTTGAGCTCGAGCGCGCGTGCGTAAAGCGCGTTGCGCGAGGCGCCCGTGATCGACGCGGCGATACGGGCTGCTGAGCTGACCGTCACCTCCTCCAGCAGCAATCGAAGCAGCGCATCGTGTGCTGCGGCGTCTTCGTTCGCCCCATGCGCTTGCGCCGGCGCACCCTCCACCACGAGCACGAACTCCCCGCGCTGACGATTCGAATCCTCCTCCAGCCACGTTGGCCCTTCGGCCAGGGTGCAGCAATGCAGCGCCTCGTGTAGCTTCGTCAATTCGCGGGCGATCAGGATTCGCCGCTCACCCCCCAAGGCTTCGCCAAGCGCGCGCACCGTTTCGACGATGCGATGTGGCGCTTCGTAAAAGACCAGTGCATGCGGATGGGCGGCGAGCGGCTGAAGAAACGCCGCGCGTTGCTTCGCTTTGGTCGGCGCGAAACCGAGAAACGTGAACGTCGCGGCCCAGTCACCGGCAACGGAGAGGGCTGTCGCGACAGCGCTTGCGCCCGGCAGGGGAATCACGGGATAGCCCGCGGTGCGCACCGCATCGACGAGCTTCGCGCCCGGGTCCGAAATGCCCGGGGTGCCCGCGTCCGATACATAGGCGATCCGCTCGCCCGCTTGCAGAAATTCGATGATGCGCTCGGCCGCCGCGCGTTCGTTGTGCTCATGAACGGCGACGAGCGGCTTCGCGATGCCATAGCGAGCGAGCAGTTGCCCCGTATTGCGCGTGTCTTCCGCCGCGATGCGATCGGCGAGGCCGAGCAGGTGGAGCGCGCGCAGCGTGATGTCGGCCGCATTGCCGATCGGCGTTGCGACGATGTAGAGCGCCGAGGCCGGGTATTGCTGCCGTTGGGCGAGTTCGAGGAGGTCAGACATGGAACGAAGAACGCGGCCACGCGAAGCGAGGAGGCCGCCATTGTGCCACGCGGGGCAGAGCCGGCCTCACGCTAATGCGGCTGGAACCGCGATGCGGACGCCGAGCGATGCCGACAACTTTTCGACGCGCCGAGAGTCGAAGCGGCTCGGAGCCGTCTTCGAAGCGCGCGCATGCGAGTACTTGCAGCGACAGCGCTTGCGCCTCGTTGCCCGCAACGTGACATGCCGCGGCGGCGAGATCGACCTTGTCATGCGAGACGAAACGGGTGGGCTCGTGTTCGTCGAAGTACGTGCGCGGGCCTGGCGCGGCTATGGCGGCGCGATGGCGAGCGTGGGGCACGAGAAGCGTCGCAGGGTCGTGCATGCGGCGCAGTACTTTCTGGCCACGCGCGGCGCGATGAATAGCGTGTGCCGCTTCGACGTCGTGGCCTTCGATGGGTGCGAAGTCGTCTGGGTGCGCGATGCGTTTCGCGCCGATGGACTATAGGTTTTTGGCTGTTATTTGAAGATCCGAGGTGCCGTGCCGCATGAGGAGTGGGTTAAACTTGCGCGCGAATGTAGTGGTCGAAGTCAGTAGTAGCGGTGCGCGGATACAGTCGAAAAGCCCGCGCGCCGAATACGTAGAGAAGCGATGTCACTCGAACGGATTCAACAGCATTTCCGCGATAGCGCCGCGCTCCAGCTCCAAGCGTTGGATGCGCTCTCGATGCCGATTGCCGCGGCTGTCGACACGATGTTCGGCGCGCTGGCGAACGGCAACAAGATACTGGCTTGCGGCAACGGGGCTTCGGCGACGGACGCGCAGCGCTTCGCCGCGCAATTGACGGCGCGCTTCGAGCGCGAGCGGCCCGGGTTGCCCGCGATTGCGTTGACGGCCGATTCCGCGGTACTGACGGCGTTGGCGGCCGATGGCCCGTTCGACGACGTCTACGCAAGACAGGTGCGCGCGCTTGGACACGCCGGCGACGTGCTGTTGGCCGTGACGGCGACAGACGATTCGGCCAACGTGCTCGCGGCGATCGGCGAAGCGCACGAGCGCGAGATGTTCGTGATTGCGCTGACCGGCAACGGCGCGGCGAGCGTTGCGGGCGGTGCGGGCGGGGCGAACGGCAGCGGTCCCAACGGTGGCAATCGCGGGGGCAAGGTTAGCGAAGCGCTTGCCGATACCGACATTCATATCTGCGTGCCGTCCGAGCGCGTGGCGCGCATTCATGAGCTTCACTTGCTGACGATTCATTGCCTGTGTGACGGCATCGACGCCATGTTGCTCGGCGAGGACTAACTTCACCTTTCTTTCGATAAAGGGGATACGGCTGATGAACGCGAAGTGCGTCGCGAAGACGCTTGTGCGGGGGACGCTCGCCGCCGGATTGGCGGCATCGCTCGTGGTGACGCTGCAAGGGTGCGTGCTGGCCGTGGCTGGTGCGGCAGGGGGCGGCGCGCTGCTGGCGACCGATCGGCGCACGATCGGGACGCAGACCGAGGACCGCGAGATTCAAGTCAAAGGGTATTCGCAGATCGCCAATGAGTTGGGCGATGCGTCGCATGTCGATCTGACTGTGTTCAATCGACGGGTGTTGTTGACGGGGGAAGTGCCTGACGATAACGCCAAGCGCAGGGCCGAGGAAATCGTGCGCGGGCTGCCTAATGTCGATGCTGTGGTCAACGAGTTGGCTGTCGGGCCGAAGACCGATTTTGGGACGCGGGCCAATGATTCTTATCTGGTTGCACGCGTGAAGGGCGGGCTCGTGGCCGAGAAGGGGATTTCGGCGAACGACTTCAAGGTCGTAGGCGAGAACGGGAATATCTATTTGATGGGGCTCGTGACGCAGGATGAAGGGGATCGGGGGGCGAGTGTTGCGGCTTCGGTGCCTGGGGTTACGCGGGTCGTGAAGGTGTTTCAGTACATCTCGCCGCAGGATCAGCAGGCGGTGGCGGCTGCGGCTGGGACGGCTGCTAGTGCGCCGAGTTCGGCGCAGTCGGCGGAGGCCGCGCCGACGGTCGGGGCGGTGCCCTCGTCAGCGATCAGCTCGCAGCCGTTGGGGCAAGCGCCCGCGCCGGTGTCGGATTCGACGCAGGTTCGGCCGGGGAATGGTAGCCGTAGTCAATGAGGGGCGGGATGGTGGG
>NZ_PYUC01000013.1:0-214141 GCF_003028655.1 Trinickia symbiotica | reverse complement strand
CGCCTCGGCGCCGCTACCACCACTACCCTTCGGCACCGCCGTCTTGCGTTGCTGCATCAGCAGCAGAGAAGCGAGATTATGCAGCGTCACCCGCCAGTCGTCAACGAGTTTTTTGATTGCGTCGCACCCTGCTCAGCGTCACATCACTCACCCGCCAACCGCTGACCGCGCGCCTCGTTGACTGCACGATGCGCGCCGCTCGCCGTTCCCCTTCCCTCTCTCGCGCCGCCATCACCGACCGCGCGAAAGGGCGTGATTCTAGGCCGCTTCGCGAAGCGCCGCAAGGGGAAAATGAGCGCGCCGTCAGCGATGCTTGAAAACCGGTTTGCGCTTCTCGACGAACGCCGTCATCCCCTCCTTCTGATCCTCCGTCGCGAATAGCGAATGGAACAATCGGCGCTCGAAGCGCACGCCCTCGGCAAGCGTCGTTTCGTACGCGCGATTCACCGATTCCTTCACCATCATGACGGCGGGCAACGGGAACTCCGCGATCGTCGACGCGGCCGCGATCGCCTCGTCGAGCAACGCTGCCGCCGGCACCACGCGCGAGACCAGGCCCGCGCGCTCAGCTTCCGCCGCGTCCATGAAGCGAGCCGTTAGGCACATGTCCATCGCTTTCGCTTTGGACACCGCCCGCGGCAACCGCTGAGTTCCGCCCGCCCCGGGCATGATGCCGAGCTTGATCTCGGGCTGCCCGAACTTCGCGGTGTCCGCGGCGAAGACGATGTCGCACATCATCGCCAGCTCGCAGCCGCCCCCGAGCGCAAACCCGGCCACCGCCGCGATCACCGGCTTGCGAATCGAGCTCACCGCCTCCCAATTGCGAGTGATGTAGTCGTTCCGGTAAACGTCCATATAGGTGTAGCTCGCCATCATCCCGATGTCGGCGCCCGCCGCGAACGCTTTCTCACTGCCCGTCACGACGATCGCGCCGATACCATCGTCGGCATCGAACGCCTTCAGAGCGGCGCCCAGTTCGTCCATCAGCGCATCGTTGAGCGCGTTGAGCGCCTTCGGGCGGTTCAGCGTCACAAGCCCGACCCGACCGCGCGTCTCGACAAGAATGTTCTCGTAGGTCATCTGCACCCTCCTATGGTTTGTCTCGATACACCGCAAAAACGCTAGAAACCTTCGCGCGAACGATGGTACCATTCACCAACCAACCGGTCGGTCAATTAATTGGCAGCCGATCTTTCCCAACTCACGCCGCTTCCGTCTCCGACATGACACATCCTCTCTTTGCCAAGCACGAAGACACGCTCAAGCATGCGCTCGCCGCGATCGAAACCCGCGGCTACTGGAGCCCGTTCGCCGAAATGCCGAGCCCCAAAGTGTACGGGGAAAGCAGCAACGCCGATGGCGAGGCCGCGTTCAAGGCGCGTCTGAATCACACTTTCGAGCTCGATCAGCCGAGCACCGGCGACACGGTCGGTGCCGAGCAATCGCCGTACGGCTTCGCGCTCGGCATCCGCTACCCGAAAGCCGACGCGGGCGCACTGATCGCCGCCGCTACCGCCGCGCAGCGCGGCTGGCGCACGGCCGGGCCGGAAGCGTGGGCCGGCGTCAGCCTGGAGATCCTCGCCCGGCTCAACCGCGCGAGCTTCGAGATCGCCTATAGCGTCATGCATACCACCGGGCAGGCATTCATGATGGCGTTCCAGGCCGGCGGCCCGCATGCGCAAGACCGCGCGCTGGAGGCCGTCGCCTATGCGTGGGCCGACTTACGCCGCGTCCCCGCCGAAGCGCATTGGGAGAAGCCGCAAGGCAAGAATCCGCCGCTCGCGATGAAAAAGCGCTTTACGATCGCGCCGCGAGGCATCGGCCTCGTACTCGGCTGCTGCACGTTCCCGACCTGGAACGGCTATCCGGGCCTCTTCGCGGATCTCGCAACCGGCAACGCCGTGATCGTAAAGCCGCACCCCGGAGCGATCCTGCCGCTGGCGATCACCGTGCGGACTGCTCGAGACGTGCTGCGAGAGGCAGGCTTCGACCCGAATGTCGTCACGCTGCTCGCCACCGATCCGAACGACGGTGCTCTCGTGCAGGATCTGGCGCTGCGCCCCGAAATCAAGCTCATCGATTTCACGGGCAGCACCCAAAACGGCACCTGGCTCGAACGGCACGCACACCAGGCGCAGGTATTCACCGAGAAGGCAGGCGTCAATCAGATCGTCATCGACTCCGTCGACGACCTCAAAGCCGCCGCGCGCAACATCGCGTTCTCGCTCGCGCTCTACTCTGGGCAGATGTGCACCGCGCCACAGAACATCTATGTGCCTCGCAACGGCATTTCGACGTCCGCCGGGCACGCGAGCTTCGATGAAGTCGCTCGAGCGCTCGGGGAAGCCGTTGAAAAGCTGCTCGGCGATCCCGCCCGTGCCGTCGAGGTGCTGGGTGCCATTCAGAACGACGGCGTGTCCCGCCGCATCGACGAAGCACGATCGCTTGGCCAAATACTCGTCGACAGCAGAACGATCGATCATCCCGCCTTCCCCGGCGCGCGCGTACGCACGCCGCTCATGCTGAAACTCGACGCGGCAGCAGACAGCGCCAAATTCAGCGGCGAATGGTTCGGGCCCATCTCGTTCGTGATCGCCACGGATTCGACCGCGCAATCGCTCGACCTGGCCGGATCGACCGCAGCCGCGCATGGCGCGTTGACGTTGTCCGTCTATAGCACCGATGAAGCGATCATCGAAGCCGCGCACGAAGCGGCGATCCGCGGCGGGGTGGCGCTTTCGATCAATCTGACAGGCGGCGTGTTCGTCAACCAGTCGGCAGCGTTCTCGGACTTTCATGGAACCGGGGCAAATCCCGCGGCGAACGCGGCGCTGACGGATTCGGCTTTCGTGGCCAATCGATTCCGCGTGATTCAGAGCCGGGTCCATGTTGCGCCCCTTGCACAAGCCGCTCAAGTCGGCCAAACGGCATAGGCCGAACGGCCGAATGGCGCGCCGCCACGGCCCTCCGTACGATGATCCGACCGTCCCCTGGCGCCCCCGCGCCTAGGGACACGATTGCGAACTTCAGGAATCCCGATGAACGATGCCTACATTTGTGACGCGATCCGCACTCCATTCGGCCGCTACGCCGGCGCGTTGAAGGACGTCCGCGCCGACGATCTCGCGGCCGTACCGATCAATGCGCTGATGAAGCGCAACCCGGGCGTGGACTGGCGGGCGCTCGACGACGTCATTTACGGTTGCGCGAACCAGGCCGGCGAAGACAACCGCAATGTCGCGCGCATGGCTGCCTTGCTCGCGGGCTTGCCGACCGATGTGCCAGGCGCGACGCTGAACCGGCTCTGCGGCTCGGGCATGGATGCGGTCGGCACGGCCGCGCGCGCGCTGAAAGCCGGCGAAGCTCGCCTCTTCATCGCCGGCGGCGTGGAGAGCATGACGCGCGCGCCCTTCGTCATGCCGAAGGCGACGAGCGCCTTTTCGCGCCAGACCGAAATCCACGATACGACGATCGGCTGGCGTTTCGTGAACGCGGCGCTGAAAGCGCAATACGGGATCGATTCGATGCCCGAGACGGCCGAAAACGTGGCCGGACAGTTTTCGGTGAGCCGCGCCGATCAGGACGCCTTCGCACTGCGGAGCCAACGAAAAGCGGCCGAAGCTCAACGCAATGGAACACTAGCCGCGGAAATCGTCCCTGTCGTCGTCCCGCAGAAGAAAGGCGATGCGCTGCATATCGTGCAAGACGAGCACCCGCGCGAAACATCGCTCGAGGCGCTCGCCAAGCTGAAGGGCGTCGTGCGCGCCGACGGCACGGTGACGGCCGGCAACGCCTCGGGCGTGAACGACGGCGCATGCGCGCTTTTGCTTGCCAACGGCGAAGCGGCCGAGCAATACGGCTTGCGCCGCCGAGCGCGGATCCTCGGCATGGCGACGGCCGGCGTGGAGCCTCGCGTCATGGGCATCGGGCCGGCTCCCGCAACGCAAAAGCTGCTGGCTCGTCTCGGGATGTCGCTGAATCAGTTCGACGTCATCGAGCTGAATGAAGCGTTCGCCGCGCAAGGACTCGCAGTATTGCGGCTGCTCGGCGTGGCCGACGACGACCCTCGTGTGAATCCGAACGGCGGCGCGATCGCGCTCGGGCATCCGCTCGGCGCATCGGGGGCCCGGCTCGTGACGACGGCGCTCTACCAGCTCGAACGCACGGGCGGTCAATATGCGCTTTGCACGATGTGCATCGGCGTCGGTCAAGGCATCGCGCTCGCCATCGAGCGACTGTGAGCGGCATGGAGTGATTCCAATCCGACGGCTCGGGTAAGGCAGCCCGATCCGACGGATCGATGGGCACAAGCAGCCGCAAGCCAAGCGGCCAAGGAGACGAACGATGGTTTATGAAGCAATCAGTGTCGACGTCGACGCGTCCTCGCGCGTAGCCACCATTACGCTGAACCGGCCGGACAAGCTCAACAGCTTCACGCGCAAGATGCACGCGGAGCTGCGTTCCGCGCTCGACGAGGTCGAGGCCGCTAAGACGCGTGCGCTCGTGCTGACGGGCGCGGGGCGCGGCTTTTGCGCAGGGCAGGATCTCGCCGACATGAGTTTCGAGCCCGGAGCGGAGACCGACCTCGGGGCGCTCATCGACGAAAACTTCAATCCGCTCGTGCGCCGGTTGCAAGCCCTGCCGCTGCCCGTCATCGCCGCGGTCAACGGCATCGCGGCCGGCGCGGGCGCGAATCTGGCGCTCGCTTGCGATATCACGCTGGCCGCGCGCTCGAGCAGCTTCGTCCAATCGTTCGTGAAGATCGGCCTGATCCCTGACTCGGGCGGAACCGCCCTGCTGCCTCGCCGCATCGGCATGGCGCGCGCGCTCGGCCTCGCCATCACGGGCGACAAGCTCTCGGCGGAACAGGCGCAACAGTGGGGCCTCATCTGGCAGGTCGTCGAGGATGCGGATCTGCCCGCTGCCGCTCAGCAAGTCGCAGCGCAGCTCGCGCAACAGCCGACGAAGGCCATCGCCGCCATCAAGCGAGCCATGCACGCAAGCACCGTCAATTCGTTCGACCAGCAACTCGATCTCGAACGCGACCTGCAACGAGAACTCGGCGCCTCGCACGACTTTGCGGAAGGCGTCGCCGCATTCATCGAGAAGCGTTCCGCGCGCTTCGAAGGGCGATAGCATGTCTACGGCAACTCACGGTCTCGGCACCGGCGTTGATAAGACCGGCAACGAACTCGCTCAAGCGGTAGCCGAGGCGATGTACGCCGCCGACGCGTGCAGCCGCGCGCTCGGCTTCGAGCTTCTCGAAGTCCGCGCGGGATATGCGCGCATGCGAGCCGCGGTAAGGCCCGACTTCCTCAACGGCCACGACATCTGCCACGGTGGCCTGATCTTCACCCTCGCCGATTCGACTTTCGCGTTCGCCTGCAACTCGTACAACGTCAACACCGTGGCATCGGGATGCTCGATCGAGTTTCTGCGTCCGGTCCACGGCGGCGACACCCTGACCGCCGAGGCGGTCGAGCAGACATTGAACGGGCGCACCGGAATCTACGATATACGCGTCACCAATGGTGCTGGCGACACAGTGGCGATGTTCCGCGGCAAGTCGGCACAGATCAAAGGAACCGTGATTCCTACCCGCTGAGCGCCGATGCGGCGCGACGAAAAGCGCTCGGCTCCGAGCCGGTCGCAAACGTTTCACCAGGAGACAGAGGAGAGACCCGATGAACACCGCGTTCCCGCTCGAGCCCATAGAGACCGCAAGCCGCGATGAACTCGCCGCTTTGCAGCTCGAGCGACTGAAATGGTCGCTTGCGCATGCCTACGAGAACTCGCTCGTCTATCGACGCAAGTTCGACGAGGCGGGCGTGCGTCCCGAAGACCTGAAGACGCTGGCCGATCTCGCACGCTTTCCTTTCACGACGAAGCGCGATTTTCGCGACAACTATCCGTTCGGCATGTTCGCCGTACCGCAAGAGCGAATCTCGCGCATTCACGGGTCGTCCGGCACGACGGGCAAGCCTACGGTCGTCGGCTATACGGCGCGCGACATCGATACGTGGGCCAACCTCGTCGCACGCTCGATTCGCGCGGCCGGCGCCCGCCGCGGCGACAAGGTCCACGTCAGCTACGGCTACGGTCTCTTCACCGGCGGTCTCGGTGCGCACTACGGCGCCGAGCGCGCGGGCCTGACCGTCATCCCGTTCGGCGGCGGACAAACGGAAAGGCAAGTTCAGCTGATTCGGGATTTCAAGCCCGACATCATCATGGTCACGCCCAGCTACATGCTCGCGCTCGCCGACGAGTTCCAGCGCCAAGGGCTAGATCCCGCCGAATCGTCGCTGCGGGTCGGGATATTCGGCGCCGAGCCGTGGACGAACGAGATGCGTCTCTCGATCGAGCGGCGCATGGGCATCGATGCCGTCGACATCTACGGACTGTCCGAAATCATGGGTCCCGGCGTTGCTTGCGAGTGCATCGAAACGAAAGACGGCCCGACCATCTGGGAGGACCATTTTTATCCGGAAATCGTCGACCCGGAAACGGGCGCCGTCCTTCCCGACGGCGAGTTCGGCGAACTCGTTTTCACGTCGCTGACGAAAGAGGCGCTGCCGATCGTCCGCTATCGCACCCGCGATCTCACGCGGCTCTTGCCCGGTACTTCACGCACGATGCGGCGCATGGAAAAGATCACGGGCGGTTGCGACGATATGATGATCGTGCGCGGCGTCAATGTCTTCCCCACGCAGATCGAGGAGCTGCTGCTGAAGCAGCGGGCGCTTGCGCCGCACTACCAGATCGTGCTGACGAAGGAAGGTCCGCTCGACGTCATGACGCTCAACGTCGAGCCGATGCCCGACGCGCTCGCCGACCATGCGGCGATCGAGGCGGCAAAGTCGGCGCTCGCGTACGACATCAAAGCGTTGATCGGGGTCACCGCGATCGTCGAAGTACTACCCGTCAACGGGATCGAACGATCGGCAGGCAAGGCCCGGCATGTCGTCGACAAGCGCAAGGCCGGCGGTTGATGCGTGCGCGGGCCGCGGGGGCCGCGCAGGCAAGTCGGTCGGTCCTACCGAAGGGCGTGATAGGGAGACAGGCGCTGGGGCGGCGCTAGCAAGCGCTGCCCCGAACCGACGAGCGCATTCTTTAGCGGATTGCGTGTATCAGGAATTGGGCAGCAACAGCCACATCCGGCCGACCTGCTTCATCTTGCCGGCCAGATCGCCGGCTTCGTCGCCAAGGCCCCAGAAATAGTCGGCGCGCACGCCGCCCTTGATTGCCGTCCCGGTGTCCTGCGCGAAAACGAGTCGGTTCATCGGCGTATTGGTGAACGGCCGCGTCGTTTGCAGGAAAACGGGGGTGCCGAGCGGAATCCACGACGGATCGACGGCGATCGAACGCTGCGGCGTGAGTGGTACGCCAAGGGCGCCGATGGGACCGACGTCGGTGCTGCCGAGCGCCGGGTCGGCCGACGGCATCTCGCGGAAAAAGACGAACCGCGGGTTGGTGTCGAGCAGCGCGTCGACGCGGGCGGGATTGGCGCGCGCCCAAGCCTTGATGCCTTGCATCGTCGCCTGCGCGGGCGTCAGCTCACCATGATCGAGCAGCCACCGTCCGATCGATCGATAAGGCTGGTTGTTGCTGCCGCCGAAGCCCACGCGCATGACCGTGCCGTCGTCGAGCACGATGCGCCCCGAGCCCTGCACCTGGAGGAAGAAGGCCTCGATCGGATCGTCGACCCAGACGAGCTCACTGCCCGCCAGCGCGCCCGAACGCTCGAGTTGCGCGCGCGCCGGTAGCGTCGTGCCTGCCCGAAAGCCGGCCGGCCAGCGATAAAGCGGGTACTGGTACGGTCCGCGCCGCGTGCGGGAACCATGCAGAAGTGGCTCGTAGTAGCCCGTCACGAGCCCGTCGAGCGTACCGTCGCCGTTGGCAAGCTGAAAGGGTGTGAAATACGTTTCAAAAAACGTCCGGGCACCCGTGACATCCAGATCGTCGAGCTGAGCGGCCGCGGTGCAGGCGCGCCGCCACGAGGGCTCGCGTCCGACGCGCAGACAGTTCTCTCGCAACGCGGCCGTAGCACCGATCAGCGAATCGTCGTCCCAGCCCGGCACCTGCTGCCACGATACCGGCGTCAACCGCCCCGTGGGCAGTTGGCCCAAGGTTCCGGCCGCACTGCCCGCCGGTGAGGCCGTCGGGCGAACGACCGTGGGACCGCCGCAGGCCGCGAGCAGCATCGCCAGCAAGACGGCCGCGAACCACCCGGCTATGGCGCGCTCGATGCGCGTGGGAACGCCGGCCGCCATCAGTGCAGCGTACGCGGCATTTGCAACGTGAACTCGGACACGGGCGCCTCGAACCGCTCGCCGTCCTCCGCCACGCAGAAGTACTCGCCCCGCATCGTGCCGACGGGCGTCGCGATGACGGCCCAACTCGTGTACTCGAATTGCTCGCCCGGCTGCAGCAGCGGCTGATGTCCGACGACACCGAGGCCCTTCACTTCCTGCACTTTGGACTCACTATCGGTAATGATCCAATGGCGCGCGATCAACTGCGCGGGCACTTGCCCCGTGTTGCGAATCGTCAGCGTGTACGCGAAGGCGTACTGGCGGCGCTCAGGATCGGATTGTTCAGGCAGGTAGCGCGTTTGGGCCGAAACGCTGAATTGGTACTGGCTCATCGTGATTCTGTTCCGCTTTAATAAGTATCTGCTTAGACTCCAGCAAAAATCTGCTTAGTTTGGGTTCTACCCCTGCCCGAATACAATGGGCTGCACGGCGACGACATCGCAACAACGCCGGCGCGCACGGTTTTGCGTTCGGCATTGTCGCGCGTCGGAGTCTACACCCGCAATCGCAACGATGGTCGCCCCCTGCCCGAACACCGACGGGACGCACGGTAAAATACGGGCTTTCGTTGCCGCTCATCGTCGGCAAAGAGGATCGACTGGTCATGACGCAATTCCGTATCGCCCCGAGTATCCTGTCGGCCGATTTTGCCCGGCTCGGCGAAGAAGTCCGCAATGTCGTCGCCGCGGGTGCCGACTGGATCCATTTCGATGTGATGGATAACCATTACGTGCCGAACCTGACGATCGGGCCGCTCGTCTGCGAGGCGATTCGCCCGCACGTGCAGGTACCGATCGACGTCCACCTGATGGTACGTCCCGTCGACCGCATCGTGCCAGACTTCGCGAAAGCCGGCGCGAATCTGATCAGTTTTCATCCCGAAGCGTCGGAACATATCGATCGCACGCTGTCGCTGATCCGCGATCAGGGCTGCAAGGCGGGGCTCGTCTTCAATCCGGCCACGCCGCTGAACTACCTCGACCATGTGATGGACCGTGTCGACCTCGTGCTGATCATGTCGGTGAATCCCGGCTTCGGCGGGCAATCGTTCATTCCGGAAGCGCTCAACAAATTGCGCGCGGCGCGAGCGAAGATCGACGCCTATCGCGAAAAGACAGGTCGGGAGATTCATCTCGAAGTCGACGGCGGCGTCAAGGTCGACAATATCGCCGAGATCGCTCAGGCAGGGGCCGATACGTTCGTGGCCGGCTCGGCCATCTTCGGCAAGCCCGATTACCAAGCGGTCATCGCGGACATGCGAGCCCGGCTCGCGGCCGTCTCGCCTGCATGAGCGGCGGCTATTCCATGACTCGCCTCTCCACCGTACCGGCTGAAACGCCGAACCTTCCGCCGCTGCGACTGAAAGCTGCCGTCGTCGATCTCGACGGCACGATGGTCGACACGGCCGATGATTTCACGGCCGGTCTGAACGGCATGCTCGCCGAGCTCGGCGCCGCGCCGCCCGTCACGCGCGACGAAGTGATCGGCTACGTCGGCAAAGGCTCGGAGCATCTGATTCGCAGCGTGCTGGCCGCGCGCTTCGAGGCCGAAGACGCGCGGGCACGCTTCGATACGGCGCTCGCCGTCTATCAGGCCCAATACGCAAAGATCAACGGCAACCATACGCGGCTCTACCCCGAGGTGGAACGCGGTCTTGCGGCGCTGCGCGATGCCGGCCTGCGGCTCGCCTGCGTGACCAACAAGCCGCACCGCTTCGCGGTCGCGCTGCTCGAGCAATACGGCCTCGCGCGCTACTTCTCCTTCGTTTTCGGCGGCGACAGCTTGCCTCGCAAGAAGCCCGACCCTGAGCCGATGCTTGCGGCCTGCGCCGCGATGGGCGTGGCGCCGGGCGAGACGGTGGCGATCGGCGACTCCGAAAACGATGCGATCGCGGGCCGCGCGGCGGGTATGGCGACGCTGACGGTTCCCTACGGCTACAACCATGGCAAGGCTATACAAACGATCAAGTCGGATGGTATAGTCGCCACGTTGCTGGCGGCCGCGACCGTCATCGCGCATCATCATGCGAGCCTCGAAGCCGGGTCAGCAGCGTCTCAATCGTCGACGATCTAAGTCTTTCATCTCATGTTTCTGAGCAAAAAACGGAGTCCGAGCAGTATCGACCGGGGAGCTTGGCCCTGGCGTCGCTCGTCGCACTGACCTCTCCCGAGGTATGCTGGAAGTACCTGTCCAGCTCCGTTTTTTGATTCGCCGCGCACCCGCGCTCCCTTTGCTGCACAACTGGACGATAACGGCTGCCGCGTTACCGCCCGGGCTTGCGCTCCAACGGTTTGCCGTCCGCTCCGCATCGCCGGTAAGAATAAGGATGCGTGAGCGTCGGTCTACGAACAGGAACGAAACATGACCGAACTCGAATTCCAGTCCCTCGCAAGCGAGGGGTACAACCGCATTCCACTCATCGCCGAGGCGCTCGCCGATCTCGAGACGCCGCTCTCGCTGTATTTGAAGCTCGCGCAAGCCGAGCGTGGCGGCGCGAACTCGTTTCTGCTCGAATCCGTCGTCGGCGGCGAGCGGTTCGGCCGCTACTCGTTCATCGGGTTGCCGGCACGCACGCTCGTGCGCACGAAGAGCGGGGTGACGGAAGTCGCGCAGGACGGCAAGGTCGTCGAAACGCACGAAGGCGATCCGCTCGAGTTCATCGCGCAATTCCAGGCCCGCTTCAAGGTGGCGCACCGCCCGGGCCTGCCGCGCTTTTGCGGCGGGCTCGCCGGCTACTTCGGCTATGACGCCGTCCGTTACATCGAGAAGAAACTCGCGCAAACGGCGCCTCCCGACGATCTGGATCTGCCCGACATCGAGCTGCTTTTGACGGAAGAAGTGGCCGTCATCGACAACCTCGCCGGCAAGCTCTATCTGATCGTCTATGCGGACCCATCGGCGCCCGAGGCGTACGCGCGCGGCAAAGCGCGGCTGCGCGAACTGCGTCAGCGGCTGCACGCGACGGTGGAGCCGCCGATCACGTCGCCGAGCATGCGCACCGAAATCTATCGCGAGTTCGCGCGCGACGATTATCTCGCCGCGGTCCGGCGGGCGAAGGAGTACATTGCCGCCGGCGAGCTGATGCAGGTCCAGGTCGGCCAGCGTCTCATCAAGCCCTACCGCGACAACCCGCTCTCGCTCTATCGCGCGCTGCGCTCGTTGAATCCGTCGCCGTACATGTACTTCTACAATTTCGGCGACTTCCATGTGGTCGGCGCATCGCCCGAGATTCTCGTGCGCCAGGAAAAGCGCGGCGAAGACAAAATCGTCACGATCCGGCCGCTCGCCGGCACGCGGCCGCGCGGCAATACACCCGAGCGTGACGCGGAGCTCGCGACCGAACTGCTCAACGATCCGAAGGAGATCGCCGAGCACGTCATGCTGATCGATTTGGCGCGCAACGACGTCGGCCGCATCGCCGAGACGGGCACCGTCATGGTGACCGACAAGATGGTCATCGAAAAGTACTCGCACGTGCAGCACATCGTGAGCTCGGTCGAAGGCAAGCTCAAGCCCGGCACGACGAACTTCGACGTGCTGCGCGCGACGTTCCCGGCCGGCACGCTCTCGGGCGCGCCGAAGGTGCGGGCGATGGAGCTCATCGACGAACTGGAGCCCGTCAAGCGCGGCCTCTACGGCGGCGCCGTGGGCTATCTTTCGTTCAGCGGAGAAATGGATCTCGCCATCGCGATCCGCACGGGCCTCCTCCGCAACGGCAATCTCTATGTGCAGGCCGCGGCCGGCATCGTCGCCGATTCGGTGCCCGAATCCGAATGGCAGGAGACGGAGAACAAGGCGCGCGCCGTTCTGCGCGCGGCGGAGCAGGTACAAGACGGCCTCGACGCCGACTTCTGACCGGGAGAGCTAACCATGTTGCTCATGATCGACAACTACGATTCGTTCACCTACAACCTCGTCCAGTATTTCGGCGAGCTTGGCGAGGACGTGCGCACCTACCGCAACGACGAGATCACGCTCGACGAAATTGCGGCCCTGAATCCCGACACCCTTTGCCTCTCGCCGGGGCCGAGCAATCCGCAGCATGCGGGCATCACGCTCGACGTGCTGCGCCGCTTCGCGGGGGAAAAGCCGATTCTCGGGGTGTGCCTCGGCCATCAGGCGATCGGCGAGGCGTTCGGCGGGCGCGTCGTGCGCGCGAAAACGATCATGCACGGCAAGGTGAGCCGGATCGAAACGGACGGCAAAGGCGTATTCGCCGATTTGCCCAAGCATTTCGACGTGACGCGCTATCACTCCCTCGCGATCGAGCGCGACACGCTGCCCGATTGTCTCGAGATTTCGGCATGGACCGAGGATGGCGAAATCATGGGCGTGCGCCATAAGGAGCGGCTCGTCGAGGGGGTGCAGTTCCACCCCGAATCGATCCTGTCCGAGCACGGCCACGCGCTGCTCGAAAACTTTCTGAAAATGGCGAAGACGACTCACGCGGCGACGGCTTGAGCCGTCGAACGCATTAGCGCCGGAGCGAAGGCCACATCATGATCACCCCGCAAGAAGCGTTGCAGCGAACGATCGAGCATCGCGAGATTTTTCACGACGAAATGCTGCATTTGATGCGGCTCATCATGCGCGGCGATCTTTCGCCCGTCATGTCGGCGGCGATCATCACGGGCTTGCGCGTCAAAAAAGAAACGATCGGTGAGATCGCCGCGGCGGCCACGGTGATGCGAGAGTTCGCGAATCACGTGCAGGTGGCCGACAACTCGAATTTCGTCGACATCGTCGGCACGGGCGGCGACGGTTCGAACACGTTCAACATTTCGACAGCGACGATGTTCGTTGCGGCGGGCGCCGGCGCCAAGGTGGCGAAGCACGGCGGCCGCGGCGTGTCGAGCAAGTCGGGCAGCGCCGACGTGCTCGAGGCGCTCGGCGTCAACATCGACCTGAAGCCCGAGGAAGTCGCCCAATCGATCGCCGAGACGGGCATGGGCTTCATGTACGCGCCGAACCATCATCCGGCGATGAAGAACATCGCGCCCGTGCGCCGCGAACTCGGCGTGCGGACGATTTTCAACATCCTCGGCCCGCTCACGAATCCCGCGGGTGCGCCCAACCAGCTGATGGGCGTGTTTCATCCCGATCTCGTCGGCATCCAGGTGCGCGTCATGCAGCGGCTCGGGGCGAATCACGTCCTCGTCGTCTACGGCAAGGACGGCATGGACGAAGTCTCGCTCGGCGCCGCCACGCTCGTCGGCGAGCTGCGCGACGGCGAGATCCACGAGTACGAGATTCATCCCGAAGACTTCGGCCTGCAGATGGTGTCGAATCGCTCGCTGAAGGTGAACGACGCGAACGAATCGAAGCAGCTGCTGATCGAAGCACTGGAGAATCGACCCGGCGTGGCGCGTGAAATCGTCACGCTCAATGCCGGCACGGCGCTTTACGCAGCGAACGTCGCGGCATCGATCGCCGACGGCATTCAGATCGCCCGCGAAGCCATCGCGACCGGCCGCGCGCGCGCGAAGGTCGACGAATTCGTCCGCTTCACGCAGCAATTTAAGCAATGAGCAGCGCGTGATCATCACTACGCATCGAACGAACATCAGCAGCAAGCGTCAAGCAGCGAGAAAACGAGGGCACCCATGAGCGACATTCTCGAACGCATCATCGCGGTCAAGCGCGAAGAAGTGCGCACGGCACAGCAAAGTGCGCCGCTCGAAGAGCTTCGGCTGGAAGCGTCGACACGCAATCTGCGTGACTTCGTCGGCGCGTTGCGCGCGAAGCATGCGGCGGGTCGGCCTGCCGTCATCGCCGAAGTCAAGAAGGCGAGCCCTTCGAAAGGCGTGCTGCGCGAGGATTTCGTGCCGGCCGATATCGCGCGCTCCTATGAGCGCGGCGGTGCCGCGTGCCTTTCCGTGCTGACGGACGTACGTTTCTTCCAGGGCAGTGCCGCTTACCTCGAAGCGGCCCGCGCCGCCTGCGGCTTGCCCGTGCTGCGCAAGGACTTCATCGTCGATCCCTATCAGGTCGTCGAAGCGCGCGCGATGGGCGCCGATGCGATTCTGCTCATCGCGGCCGCCCTCACCACACCGCAAATGCGCGACCTCGAAGCGTTCGCGCACTCGTTCGGCCTCGCCGTACTCGTCGAAGTGCATGACGAGCGCGAGCTCGACGAAGCACTGACGCTGAAAACGCCGCTCATCGGCATCAACAATCGCAATCTGCGCACGTTCGAGACGACGCTCGACACGACGCTCGGCATGCTCGACAAGGTGCCGGCCGATCGCATCGTCGTCACGGAATCGGGCATTCTGTCGCGCGCCGATGTCGAACGGATGCGCGAGCACTCGGTCCATACCTTCCTCGTCGGCGAGGCGTTCATGCGCGCCGACGACCCGGGCGCGGAACTCGAGCGCATGTTCTTCTGAGCTTCGATTCTCCCAAGCTTCGATACGAGCCATTCAGGAAGTCACGGACGCATTCAATGGGCATCGAACGCGAGATCAAACTGGCCTTGCCGGCCGAGCAGGCCGATGCCGCCATTCGGTACTTCACGGAGCGCGCGGGCGAAGCGGGACGTGACGTGCCGCTCGACAACGTCTACTTCGATACGCCCGCGCTTGCGCTCACGCAAGCCAAGATCGCACTGCGACTGCGCCGGACCCCGGACGGCTGGCTGCAGACGCTCAAAGCAGCGGGCCGCGCCGAGGGCGGGCTCCACAGCCGCCACGAATGGGAAGTGCCGGTACCCGGCGAGGCGCTCGAGATCGATTCGCTCGCGGCGGCCTGCGACGATGCACAAGCGCTTGCCGTGCTGCGGCGCGCGGCGCCTGAGCTCGTCCCGCTCTTTCGCACGAGCTTCACGCGCCGGCTATGGCGCCTGGCGGTGGCGGGCGGCGCGCGGATCGAAGCGGCTATCGATCGAGGAGAAGTGACGGCGAACGTGAATGGCGAGCTGCGGCGCGCGCCGATCAGCGAAATCGAGCTCGAACTGCTCCACGGCGACGAGTCGGCGCTTCATGCGCTTGCGGCCGATTTGTCGTCAAAAGTGCCGGGCCTCACGCCCGAAGATGTCAACAAGGCCCAACGCGGCTATCGGCTGCGCGCGGGCGTCTAAGCGTAGGGAAGACCAATCGACGATGGCACGCTCCCGCTCACCTCGCCCCGGATCGTCGCCGTCTCAAGCGACCCTTTTCGATATCAATATGCCGCCGGCCGATCCGTCCGAAGCGTCGGCTGCATCCCAGCCGGCCAAGGCAACCGATCGGTCCGAGTCGACTGCTTCATCGAACCCCGACGCCGCCACGCCCGCGACGCTTGCCGAGCCGTTGGAAGCGCAGTTCGACGCGTTGCCGCCCGCATGGCGCGAGCACCTGCGCCCGTTCGTCGAAAGCGATGCGTATGCGCCGCTCTGCCGGTTCGTCGATGCGGAGCGCGCGGCCGGCAAGACGATTTATCCGGCCGACGTCTTTCGCGCACTGCGACTGACGCGGCCGGACGATGTCGAAGTCGTCATCGTCGGACAAGACCCCTATCACGGCGAAGACAAGGGTCATCCGCAGGCCCACGGTCTCGCCTTCTCGGTGCCGGCGCCGGTGCGCCCGCCCCCTTCGCTGCGCAACATCTTCAAGCAGATCGCGGCCGATTTCGGCTTTGAGATACCGGGCCACGGCTGCCTCGACGCGTGGGCGAAACAGGGAGTGCTGTTGCTGAACACGGTGCTGACCGTCGAACGCGGCAAGGCGGCGAGCCACGCGCGCCAAGGATGGGAAAAGTGCACCGATACGCTGATTCGCGAGCTCGCGCATCGGCATGACGGGCTCGTGTTCATGCTCTGGGGAGCGCATGCGCAGGCCAAGCGCGTGCTGCTCGACGATCGGCCGCATTGCGTGCTCGAGGCGCCGCACCCCTCGCCGCTCTCGGCGCATCGTGGGTTTCTAGGCTGCCGCCATTTCGCACTCGCGAACGAGTATCTCGTCTCACGCGGCCGCAGGCCGATCGATTGGCGACTTCCCAAAGAAGCCGGGGCGCTCGCCGTGTGACGAGCGCCCCGCGGTAGGGCAGCGGTGGCTACCTCCGTTGACCGATCGGGTCAACGGGGCCGGCATGTCGCGTCGCCCGGATGCTTTCCTTCGACAAAAACGGCTTACGCCGCCGCGGCGATCGCTTCTCGCGCACCCGCCAACGCGGCGTTGGCGGCATCCGGGCCCATATTGAGACCTTCCGCATGGATGAAGCTCACGTCCGTGATGCCGATGAAACCGAGGAAAATTTTGAGGAAAGGCGTGTGCGTGTCGCTCGGCGTGCCGTGATACTTGCCGCCGCGCGCCGTAACGACGAACGCCTTCTTGCCTTTTACGAGACCTTCAGGACCGTTCGCGGTATACCGGAACGTGATCCCGGCCCGCGAGATCCAGTCGAAATAGGCCTTCAGCTGAGTGGAAACGCCAAAGTTGTACATCGGCGCGCCGATGACGATGATGTCGGCCGCCTGCAGTTCATCGATCAGCGCCTGACTGCGAGCGTGGATGGCCGCTTGCTCGGGCGTGCGCTGCTCGGCCGGCGTGAAGAACGCGCCGAGGATGGCGTCGTCGAGGTGCGGCAGCGGATCGGCGAGCAGGTCGCGCACGACGACTTTCGCGCCGGGGTTCGCACCTTGCAGCTTGGCGGTCAGTTCGTTGGCGAGCAGCGTCGAATTCGCGCCTTGCGAGCGAGCTGCCGAGTTCAGTTGAAGGATGGTCGTCATGTTGGGCTCCGGATGGGGTGCGCATCGGTTGCGCGAGTGGAGCCATTCTGTTTCCTTCAGCCTATCTCAAAAAGTAGGTCGGCAGCGACGGATCGTTGCATCAGTGGAACGATCACCCGTGCAGCCAGCGCTTCAGCGCGTTGCGCTGAGGCCCTCGCGCGCGCTCGTCGACCGCGAGCTTGTAGCGCGTGACTTCGGGGCCGTCGAGCTTCACGCGCGCAACGCGCAACTCGTCGCGCCGGAACGCGTGGACCTCGACCGCCGCGTCCGGCCGATAACGCGAAAGCAGCGCATCGAGATTCGAGCCGGTGACGCGCAGGCCGTCGAGCGCCACCAGCACGTCGCCGGCCGAGAGCCCCGCCTTTTGCGCCGCGCTGCCGTCGTGGACCGCGGCGATCGTGCATTCGGCGCCGCCGCGCACGCGCACGCCGAGCGATGGCTTGCTCGTCGCGCCGTTGCCGGCCTTGCCGCCGCCATTGCCCGGATCGGGCGCAAGCGTCACGCCGAAGGCGGCGAGGAGATCGGCGAGCGGTAGGTCGCGCGTGCCGCCGACCGCGTCGTCGAAGAGCGGCCCGAGGTCGACGCCGGTCGCCTCCTCGATCAGCGCTTTGACATCGTCCTCGCCAACGCCGACGGGCTGGCCGCTGTAAAACTCTCGGCCGTAGCGTTGCCAGAGCAGCCGCATCACATCGTCGAGCGATTTGCGGTGATTCGTGCGGGCGCGGATCGCGAGATCGAACGCGAGCGCGACGAGCGAGCCCTTCTGGTAATAGCTGACGATGGCATTCGGCGCGTTTTCGTCCTGGCGGTAGTACTTGACCCAGGCGTCGAACGAACTCTCGGCCACGCTTTGCTTGAGGCGGCCGCTGCCGCGCAGCACGCCGCCGATGGTCTTCCCGACGAGCCCGAAGTAGTCGGCCTCGCCGATCGCCTTGCTGCGCACGAGCATCAAGTCGTCGTAGTACGACGTGAAGCCCTCGAAAAGCCAAAGCAGCGACGTGTAGTTCTCGCGCGAAAGGTCGTACGGCACGAACGCGGCCGGCTTGATGCGCTTGACGTTCCAGGTGTGGAAGTACTCATGACTGCACAGGCCGAGATAGGTGCGATAGCCGTCCGACATCTCGGGGCGCCCGAGTACGGGCAGATCGGTCCGATTACAGATGAGGGCAGTCGATGCGCGGTGTTCGAGGCCTCCATAGCCGTCGCTGACGGCTAGCGTCATGAAGACGTAGCGATCGACTGGGGCCTTTTTCGATTTCGGCTCGAAGAGCTCGATTTGCGTCTCGCAGATGCGCTTCAGGTCCGCGACGAGCCGCTCCATGTCGACGGAGACCGTGCGCCCCGCGATGACGACGTCGTGCGGCACGCCATGAGCCTTGAACGTGGCGAGGTCGAATTGGCCGAGCGTCACCGGGTGATCAATGAGCTCGTCGTAGTTCCGCGCCCGGTACTCGCCGAACCCATAGCGTTTCGTGCCACGGGCTTCGGGAAGCGCCGTCGCGACGCGCCAGTCGCGCGCGGCAGAGCCGGCGGGCTTGCGGATGTCGATGATGCAAGGCGCGTCTTCATGACCGATCGGCGCAAGGAACACGCTCGTGCCGTTGAAAAAGCCGATCGTATCGTCGAGATGCGCCGCGCGCACCGACAGGTCCCAGGCGTAGACGTCGTAGCGCAACGTCAGCGCCCCGCTCTTCACCGGCGCGGCCTGCCACGTCTGCTTGTCGGTCTTCACGATGCCGACTTTGCGGCCCGCCTCGTTGAACGCTTGCAGCGCGACGATGTTGCGCGCGAACTCGCGCACCATGTAGCTGCCCGGTATCCACGTGGGCAAAGTAAAGCGCTGGCCCGCCGGGTCCGGATCGGCGAGCGTCAGCGTGACTTCGAAGAGGTGAGCGGCGGGATGCTTGGGAACGATGGCGTAGCGAATCGGCTTCATCGGCAACGGTTGGCGGTATCGTGTCAATCCGAGTGAGAGTGCGCTCAGCGAGCGGCCGCGCTCGCCTGCGTGAGGGCCTTGTCGAGCGTGTCAGCCGAAACGGCGCCCGGCAGCCGCCGGCCGTCGGCCAGAATGATCGTCGGCGTCCCCGTTACGTTCATCGAATGGCCGAGCGCAAGGTTCTTGTCGAGCACGCTCGTATCGCAGATCGCCTTGCCGCTTGGCGTTTGCCGCTCGAGCATCCACGCCTCCCACGTCTTCGCGCGGTCGGCCGAGCACCAGATCGATTTGGCTTTCGCCGTCGAATCGTCGGAGAGCACGGGGAAGAGGAACGTGTAGACGGTCACGTTGTCGATCGACTTCAGCGACGACTCGAGCTGCTTGCAGTAGGGGCAGTTCGGGTCGGAGAAGACAGCCATCTTGCGGCTGCCGTTGCCCTTCACCACCTTGATCGCGTCGCCGAGCGGCAGGCTCGCGAAATCGACTTTGTTCAGCTCGGCCAGGCGCGCCTCGGTGAGGTTCGTATGCGTTTTAGTATCCACGAGCTCGCCGGCGATTACATAGTTGCCCGTGGCGTCGCTATAAAGAATCTGTGAGCCGAGATTGACCTCGTAAAGCCCCGCGACCGGCGCTTTGTCGATGCTCTTGATCTCGACGTTGGGCAGGCGCGCCTGCAGCGTGGCCTTCAGCTTGTCGGTCGTCTGGTCGGCATGCGCCGACGCGCCGAGCACCAGTGCGGCCGCAAAGGCCGCGACGGAGGCGGCGTGACGCGAATTGATGGACATGATGTCGAGTCCTTCCCTGATGGTGTGCCGCACGGCTTTGCGCGCGTCACGTTGAAACGAATCGGTGGCGGGCCCCTCGGCCACTACCTCCGGGATGTCAGCCGAGCGCGGACGAGACGAGCCAGCGCTTGACGAGCGGCTGCGCGCCGACCAGCGCCATTCCCGCATTGCGCACCGTTCGCGCCAGCATACCGGGAACGGCAAAAAGCCGCTCCAGGCCGTCGGTCGCGAGCGTCAGCGCGCCGATATCCTCGCGGCGCGAACGCTCGTAGCGGCGCAGCAGCACGACGTCGCCGAGGTCGCGGAACGCCTCTTTTGCCGTCAACACGTCGACGAGCGAAGCCACGTCTCTCAGGCCAAGATTCATCCCCTGGCCCGCGAGGGGATGAATCAGATGCGCGGCATCGCCGACGAGCGCGATGCGCGGCGCGATGAGCCGATCGACGCGCTGCAGCGCCAGCGGAAAGCCATGCGCGGCGCCGACGCATTCGAGCGCGCCGAGCCGCGAGCGCGTGGCCGTTTCGACTGCGGCCTCGAGCTTGGCATGATCGAGCGCGATCAGCTCGCGCGCGTGCTCGGTCCGCGCAGACCAGACGAGCGATACATGACCTTCCGGCAGCGGCAGCAAGGCGATGATCTCGCCGTCTCTGAACCATTGATAGGCCGTCTCGCCGTGCGGTTTTTCGGCTTTGAAGTTCGCGACGACACCGGTTTGCCGGTAGTCGCGCCGCATGACGTTCACGCCCATCTGTGCGCGAACCCACGAATGCGCACCGTCCGCGCCGACGATCAGATCCGCTTCGAGCACCTGGCCGCTCGCCAAGGCGAGCGTCGCCGCATCCGCCCTCACGTCGAGCCCCTGTGCGCGCGTATCGAACCATGCCGCATTGGGCTGGAAGCGTAGCGCCGCGTCGAGCGCGTGCTCGATCAGCGACGCCTCGACGATCCAGGCAAGCTGCGGAACCGCGGCCTGGAAGGCCGAGAAATGCAGCTCGGCCAGCGCGTCGCCATAGACGCGCATGTCATAGACCGGTTCGAGGCGATCGTGATCGAGCGCCTGCCAGATGCGTAAGCGCTCGAAGAGCGCCTGCGAACTCGCCGAAAGCGCGTAGATGCGGGCGTCGAACCGAGCGTCGGCCGGACGCGGCGCGGCCGGCTGCGCAATCAGCGCAACGCGCAGGCCGGCTTGCGCAAGCGCGAGCGCGGCGCTTTTACCGACGAGTCCGCCGCCGACGACGGCGATATGGAACGACTGATGGTGGGCGGTCATGGTTCGGGATTATAACGGCGGCGTCTGGCCGAGCCGTGCGGCTCCCCACGTCCGCGACAGACTGGCGCCTTAAGTGCCTGCACGCCGACGGCGGCCGTTGCCGGTGGCGCGAACCGGCACGCTCACGTACGCTTCGTATCGTTGGCCATGACTTCGTGCGCCGACCGGGAATCGGGCTCGCCGGACCAGGCCGGCGACACGCCGGAAAGCGTTACAATTCCGGTTTCCGCGACAACACACGCACGAAACGGTCGAATCCGCATCGAGCCGGCGCCCGACTGCACGCTCTGATTCGCTCCGTTACTGCTCCCCGCCGAGCCGCCAATAGCGCGCAGCGCGCTCCCGCCGGCGTCGAGCGCACCTACGCAACCTCTAGGATCGTCGAAGGATTTTTTAATGAGCCTCAAATGCGGCATCGTCGGCTTGCCCAACGTCGGCAAGTCCACTCTCTTCAACGCCTTGACGAAGGCGGGCATTTCCGCCGAGAACTATCCGTTCTGCACGATCGAGCCGAACGTCGGCATCGTCGAAGTCCCCGATGCGCGCCTCGACGCGCTGGCGGAGATCGTGAAGCCCGAGCGCGTCGTGCCGGCGGTCGTCGAATTCGTCGACATCGCCGGACTCGTCGCGGGCGCGAGCAAGGGTGAAGGCCTCGGCAACCAGTTCCTCGCCAACATTCGCGAAACCGATGCGATCACGCACGTCGTGCGTTGCTTCGAGGACGAGAACGTCATTCACGTCGCAGGCAAGGTCGATCCGCTCTCCGATATCGAAGTCATCAACACAGAGCTTGCGCTCGCCGACCTCGCGACCGTCGAAAAAGCGCTCGCACGCTATTCGAAGGCCGCCAAGTCCGGCAACGACAAGGAAGCGGCCAAGCTCGTCGCGGTTCTCGAAAAAGTGCGTGTTCAACTCGACGCGGCCAAGCCGGTTCGCGCGCTCGATTTCACCGACGAGGAGGCGGCGCTCGTGAAGCCGCTTTGCCTCATCACGGCGAAGCCGACGATGTACGTCGCCAACGTGAAGGAAGACGGGTTCGAGAACAATCCGCATCTGGACGCCGTGCGCCAATACGCCGAAGGTGAAAAATCGCCCGTCGTCGCCGTCTGCGCGGCGATCGAAGCCGAAATCGCCGATCTCGACGATGAGGACAAGATCGCCTTCCTCGCGGACATGGGCATGGACGAGCCCGGGCTCAACCGGGTGATCCGCGCGGGCTTCAAGCTGCTCGGCCTGCAGACCTACTTCACGGCGGGCGTGAAGGAAGTGCGGGCGTGGACGATTCATATCGGCGATACGGCGCCGCAAGCGGCGGGCGTGATCCACACTGACTTCGAGCGCGGCTTCATTCGTGCGCAGACGATCTCGTTCGCCGACTTCATCGCCTACAAGGGTGAGCAAGGCGCGAAGGAAGCGGGAAAAATGCGCGCCGAAGGCAAGGAGTACGTCGTCCATGACGGCGACGTCATGAATTTCCTCTTCAACGTCTGACTCCAGTTCACGCACATGGCCCAATACGTCTTCACCATGAACCGGGTCGGCAAGATCGTGCCGCCCAAGCGCCAGATTCTCAAGGACATCTCGCTTTCATTCTTCCCCGGCGCGAAGATCGGCGTGCTCGGCCTGAACGGCTCGGGCAAGTCGACGCTGATTCGCATCATGGCCGGCGTCGATCGCGACATCGAAGGCGAAGCGACGCCGATGCCGAATCTCAACATCGGCTATCTGCCGCAAGAGCCGCATCTCGATCCCGAGAAGACGGTACGCGAAGCCGTCGAGGAAGGCTTGGGCGAGGTCTTCAGCGCGCAAAAGAAACTCGATGAGATCTACGCGGCTTACGCCGAACCCGATGCCGACTTCGACGCGCTCGCCGCCGAGCAGGCAAAGTACGAAGCGATCCTCGCCGCGAGCGACGGCGGCAGCCCCGAGCAGCAACTCGAAGTGGCCGCCGACGCGCTGCGCTTGCCGCCGTGGGATGCAAAGGTCGCCAATCTGTCGGGCGGCGAAAAGCGCCGCGTCGCGCTTTGCAAGCTGCTGCTTGAAAAGCCCGACATGCTCCTGCTCGATGAGCCGACGAACCACCTCGACGCTGAATCGGTCGAGTGGCTCGAGCAGTTTCTCACGCGCTTTCCCGGCACCGTCGTCGCCGTGACGCACGATCGGTACTTCCTCGACAACGCGGCCGAGTGGATTCTCGAGCTCGACCGCGGCCAGGGCATCCCGTGGAAGGGCAACTACAGCAGCTGGCTCGATCAGAAAGAAACGCGACTGAAGCAGGAAGAGGCCACCGAATCGGCGCGGCAAAAGACGATCAAGAAGGAGCTCGAGTGGGTGCGGCAGAATCCGAAGGGCCGCCAGGCGAAGTCGAAAGCGCGTATTGCCCGCTTCGAGGAACTGAACAGCCAGGAATATCAGAAGCGCAACGAGACGCAGGAAATCTTCATCCCCGTCGGCGACCGGCTCGGCAACGAGGTGATCGAGTTCCAGAACGTCAGCAAGGCGTATGGCGACAGGCTGCTCATCGACAACTTGAGCTTCAAGGTGCCGGCAGGCGCGATCGTCGGCATCATCGGGCCGAACGGCGCGGGCAAATCGACGCTCTTTCGGATGCTGACGGGCCGCGAAACGCCCGATTCGGGCGAGATCGTCATGGGGCCGACCGTGAAGCTGGCGTATGTCGACCAAAGCCGTGACGCGCTCGACGGCGCGAAGACGGTCTTCGAGGAGATTTCGGGCGGCGCGGACGTGCTGACGGTCGGCAAGTACGAGACGCCCTCGCGCGCCTACATCGGCCGTTTCAACTTCAAGGGTGCCGATCAGCAGAAGAACGTCGGCAATCTCTCAGGCGGCGAGCGCGGGCGGCTGCATCTGGCGAAGACGCTGATCGCGGGCGGCAACGTCCTGCTGCTCGACGAGCCTTCGAACGACCTCGATGTCGAAACGCTTCGCGCGCTCGAAGACGCGTTGCTCGAGTTCGCCGGCTCCGTCATGGTGATCTCGCATGATCGCTGGTTCCTCGATCGGATCGCCACGCACATCCTGGCGTTCGAAGGCGATTCGCAAGTCGTGTTCTTCGACGGCAACTATCAGGAGTACGAGGCGGACAAGCGCAAGCGCCTCGGCGAAGAAGCCGCGAAGCCGAAGCGCATTCGCTACAAGCCGATCACTCGCTGACGACGAGCCCCAGCTCGCGCAAGCGCGCCTCCGTGGCCGCCGCGCTCGTGTGATGCACGCCGTGCCACCCTAGCGCGGCGGCGGCGTGCGCGTTCTTGACGTTGTCGTCGATGAAAACGAGCTCGTGCGGCGCGATACGCGGCAAATGCCGCTCGATGCGCGAGAACATTTCGGCGTAGATGGCCGGGTCGGGCTTGACGAGCTTGACGCGCCCCGAAACGACGATATCGCGAAAGCGCCGCAATACCGAAAAGCGCTCCCACGCCCACGGAAAAGTCTCGGCCGACCAGTTCGTCAGGCCGAAAAGCGGGACGCCGGCTGTCTCCAGCTTGTCGACGAGCGCGACGCCCTCCGCAATGACGCCGCCGATCATCTCGTGCCAGCGCTCGTAAAACGCGCGAATCAGCGTCTCATGCTCGGGAAAACGGGCAACGAGCTCGGCCGTGCCGGTCTCGATCGATTGCCCGCCATCCTGCCGAACGACCCAGTCCATCGAGCAGACTTCGCTGAGAAAACGCCGCCGCTCGGTTTCGTCGGGAATCAGCTTGCGATACACATACTCGGGGTTCCAGTCGATCAGGACTCCGCCGAAATCGAAAACGACCGCTTTGACAGCCATGTGAACTCCAATCGTGAGCCTTGGTTCTGGACGTACCGTCGGCGGCGACGCGCATGCGCTTGCCGCCGCGTTCTCCTTCAGATCGCTTGCGTGCGTGCCTCGAGCCAGGCCTTCGCGTCACCCGATACATGCGGCGAAACGCGAGCGCGCACGGTCTCATGATAAGCGTTGAGCCAGGCGCGCTCGTCGTCGCGCATCAGCTCGAGCACGATGCAGCGCGTATCGATCGGGCAAAGCGTCAGCGTCTCGAAGTCGAGGAAAGCGCCGAACTCCGTCTCGCCGGCCTCGCGGGCGAGCACGAGGTTCTCGATCCGCACGCCCCAGCGGCCGGGCCGATAGAGGCCCGGTTCGACGGATGTGATCATCCCCGCTTCCATCGCCGTCCACGGCTCCGCCTGCGCATAGTGCGAAATCACTTGCGGACCCTCGTGCACGTTGAGAAAGTAGCCGACGCCGTGGCCCGTGCCGTGTCCATAGTCCGCGCCCGCTTCCCAGATCGGGGCGCGCGCGATCGCGTCGAGCATGGGCGAACGGATCCCTCGCGGAAAGCGGGCGCGCGAAAGCGCGATCATCCCTTTCAGCACGAGCGTGAAGTCGCGCTTTTGCTCCGGTGAGACGCGACCGACGGGCACCACGCGCGTGATGTCGGTCGTGCCGCCGACATACTGCCCGCCCGAGTCGATGAGCAGCAATCCGTCGCCGGTCACAGTGGCGTGCGAAGCGTCCGTCGCGCGGTAATGCGGCATCGCACCGTTCGCATTGAACCCGGCGATCGTCGCGAAACTGCGGCAGACGAAGCCGGGCCGGCGCGCCCGCGCCGCGGTGAGCTTTTCATCGATCATGAGCTCCGTGACCGTCTCGCGGCCAAGCGCCCCTTCTAACCATGCAAAAAATTCGGCAAGCGCCGCGCCGTCCTGCTCCATCGTCGCGCGCACGTGCCCGGCCTCGCCGGACGTTTTGCGCGATTTAGCGAACGTGGACGGATTGACGGCTTCGACGACCTTCACGGTGGAGGGCACGGCCTGCCTCGCGCCATACGTGATGCGGCGCGGATCGACGAGCAGCGTCGACCCTTCCGGCAGCGCCGCGAGCGCCGCCGGCGCTCGCGCATAGTCTTCGATCCTGAAGCCGTCGCGCATGAGCGCGTTCGCCACATCATTCGGCACTTTGCCGGCGGCAACGAAGAGTGTCGCCGACTCGAGCCCGATCAGCGCATGCCCGACGAAAACGGGATTGAAATTGACGTCCGCGCCTCGCAGGTTCGCGAGCCACGCCAGATCGTCGAGCGTCGAGACGAAATGCCATTGGGCGCCCTGCTCGCGCATTGCTCGGCGGATCGCCACGAGTTTCTCCGCGCGCGTCACGCTGGCGTAAGGCATCGCGTGCTCGAAGACGGCATCCGTTGGCAGGGCGGGCCGGCCGCGCCAGACCGAGTCGAGCAGATCGAGGTCCGTGCGTAGCGACATGCCGCGTGCGCCCAGGGCGTCGATGAGCGTACGGGCGGCGGCGAGCGCGAGCACGGCGCCGTCGACGCCGACACAAGCGCCGGCCGCCAGATGCGCGGCGAGCCATTCGACATGCTGGGCCTGTTGTACTCCCGCGATCTTCATCAGTGCGATGCCGCTACCGGCGAGCTGAATGTCCGCCTGCGACCAATAGCGGCTGTCGGCCCACAGGCCCGCGAAATCGGCCGTTACGACGAGCGTGCCGGCCGATCCCGTGAAACCCGACAGCCATCGCCGTCCTTCCCACCGCTCCGGCGGATATTCGGACAAGTGCGGATCGGACGACGGCACGATGTAGGCGGCGAGCCCTTCGCGCGCCATCGCCTCGCGCAGGCGCGCAAGGCGGGCCGACACGGCCTCGTGGGAAGTTTCGGGGCCGCCGGAGTTCGCCGGCGCGGGAGTTTCGGAGAGTCGGACGTTCATGATTTTTTCCGGAATTTCAACGACGAGAGGCCAAAGCCGCTGCCACAGCCACGGCGGAAAGCGCGACAGCGGTACAGAGCGGCCATTCGAGCACGCCACCATCGTAAAAGAGGCCCGATACGCTGCCCGCCATCTTGGCGGCGCCTGCCGCAACGACACCGATCGGCAAGGCGACGAACCAGCGCATGCGCGTGGCGCGATAAAGCGGATGCAAGCGCCAGCCGGCGAGGCCGACGACGGCGCCGAGCACGACGATCCCCGGCCAGCCCATCAGTGCCGGCCCGCCGCGATCGTTGTCGGAGTGATGGCTGGAAGACGGAACGAACGGCGCAATGGCATAGATAGTCGACTCTGTCGATCTGAGAAGGATTGGCTTCCGGCGCCGTGGCGATGTCGCAAGCAGGATTGCTGCACCGCGACAATCGGCCGCTCCCCAAGCGGCGCGGGCGTCCGGTATGGTCGGCGGCCCGCGGCCGCCTGCCGCGCTCAAAGAGCCGAAAGCATGGAACCGCTATAATAACCGCCTGAAATCGAGCTGCCGCCTGTCTACCTGAGCGGCTATATTCCCTGCGTATGCAACTGCTCACGATCGGAATCAATCACCACACGGCGCCCGTCGCGTTGCGCGAGCGCGTGGCGTTTCCGCTCGAGCAGATCAAACCGGCGCTTGCCGCGTTCAAGTCGCTTTGGGTCGCGGGCGGCTCGAGTGCCGAGCCCGAGGCGGCGATCCTCTCCACTTGCAACCGCACGGAGCTCTACTGCGCGGCGGATGATCTGTCGACGCGCGAGGCCGCGATCGACTGGCTTTCGAGCTACCACGGGATGGATGCCGGCGAACTCGCGCCGCACGTCTATACACTGCCGCAATCCGAGGCGGTGCGGCATGCATTTCGCGTCGCGTCGGGCCTCGATTCGATGGTCCTCGGCGAAACGCAGATCCTCGGACAAATGAAGACGGCCGTGCGCACGGCCTCGGAAGCGGGCGCGCTCGGCACTTATCTGAATCAGCTCTTTCAGCGCACGTTCTCCGTCGCGAAGGAAGTACGCGGCAATACGGCCGTCGGCGCTCAATCGGTCTCGATGGCGGCGGCCGCCGTGCGGCTTGCGCAGCGAATCTTCGACAAGGTCTCGAACCAGCGCGTGCTCTTCATCGGCGCGGGCGAGATGATCGAGCTTTGCGCGACGCATTTCGCGGCGCAGGAGCCGCGCGAGCTCGTCGTCGCGAACCGGACGGCCGAGCGCGGCGCCAAGCTCGCGGAGCGCTTTCGCGGTCATGCGATGCCGCTCTCGGAACTGCCCGCGCGCATGCACGAGTTCGACATCATCGTCTCGTGCACGGCGTCGACGCTGCCGATCATTGGTCTCGGTGCGGTCGAGCGCGCCGTCAAGGCTCGCCGGCACCGGCCGATCTTCATGGTCGATCTGGCGGTGCCGCGCGACATCGAGCCCGAAGTCGCGGAGCTTCAAGACGTGTTTCTCTACACCGTCGACGACCTGGGCGCGGTCGTGCGCGAAGGTCACGCGTCGCGGCAGGCCGCCGTCGCGCAGGCCGAGACCATCATCGAGACGCGCGTGCAGAGTTTCATGCAATGGCTCGACGCGCGCAGCGTCGTGCCGGTGATTCGCCACATGCATACGCAGGCGGACGCACTGCGTCGGGCCGAAGTCGAGCGCGCGCTGAAAATGCTCGCGCGCGGCGACGATCCCGCCGCCGTGCTCGAAGCGATGTCGCAATCGCTGACCAACAAGCTGATTCACGGCCCGACGCATGCGCTCAACCGCGCCAGCAGCAGCGAGCGCTCAACGCTCATCGAGCTGCTCGGCGGCGTCTACCGGCACGACAAACCGTCGTCGGATCATTAGCGCCGGTCTCGGCCCGCCCCGCCGCGGCAGCGGCTTGCCAACGCGCCGCGCTTTTTTCGAATCTTCTTGCCCCTGGAGCCGAGCTCCGAATTCATGAAAACGAGCATGCAACAAAAGCTCGACCAGCTGACGACAAGGCTGGCCGAACTCAACGACCTGCTGAGCCGCGGGGACGTCACCGCGAATCTCGATCAGTATCGCAAGCTCTCGCGCGAGCACGCCGAGATCAGTCCCGTCGTCGAGCATTACGCGCACTGGCGCCAGGCGCGCAGCGATGCCGCGACGGCGCAGGAGCTGTCGGCCGACGCATCGATGCGCGAGTTCGCCGAAGAAGAGGCGCGTTCGGCACGCGACCGGATGGGGCAGCTCGAGCACGAGCTGCGGGCCATGCTGCTGCCGAAGGACCCGAACGACGAACGCAACATCTTCCTCGAAATTCGCGCGGGTACGGGAGGCGACGAGTCGGCGCTCTTCGCCGGCGACTTGTTGCGCATGTATCTGCGCTATGCGGAGCGGCAGCGCTGGCAAGTCGAGATGATTTCGGAGAGCTTGTCCGATCTCGGCGGCTACAAGGAGGTCATCGTCCGCGTCGCGGGCCAGGGTGCCTACTCGAAGCTCAAATTCGAGTCAGGCGGCCATCGCGTGCAGCGCGTGCCGGCGACCGAAACACAGGGCCGCATCCACACGTCGGCCTGCACCGTCGCCGTGATGCCCGAAGCCGACGAGATCGGCGAGGTCGAGATCAATCCGGCCGAGTTGCGCATCGATACTTTCCGCGCCTCGGGCGCGGGGGGGCAGCACATCAACAAAACCGATTCGGCGGTTCGCATCACGCACCTGCCGACCGGCATCGTCGTCGAGTGTCAGGACGATCGCTCGCAGCACAAGAACAAGGACCGCGCGCTGAAGGTGCTCGCCGCGCGCATCAAGGACAAGCAGTATCACGAGCAACATGCGAAGGAGGCCGCCACGCGCAAGAGTCTGATCGGCTCGGGCGACCGCTCGGAGCGGATCCGCACCTACAACTTTCCCCAGGGACGACTCACCGATCACCGGATCAACCTGACGCTCTACAAGCTCGAAGCGATCATGGACGGCGAGCTCGACGAGCTCATCGCGGCGCTCGTCAGCGAACATCAGGCCGAGCAGCTCGCCTCGCTCGGCGAAGCGGACTGACGCCCGCACCGACGCGCCGCCCGCTGCGCCTTCATCGGGATCCGCAACCCATGCCCGCCTCCCCACCGCCATCTCGGACGGCTACCGATCTGCTGCGCGCGTCGCCGCTCGCGGCCCTCGAAGCCCGCATTCTGCTCGCGCATGCGCTCGGCTGGCGCCGCACGGAGCTGATCACGCGCGGCGACGAGCCGCTCGACGAAGCGCAAGTCGCCGTCTACCGCAGCCTGGAAGCGCGACGGGCGGCCGGCGAGCCGATTGCGCAGATCGTCGGTGCGCGCGAGTTCTACGGACTTGAATTCGAAGTCACGCCGCACGTGCTGATTCCGCGTCCCGAGACGGAGCTGCTCGTCGAAATGGCGCTAGCCGCGATCGCGCCGCTCACGCGTCCGCGCGTGCTCGATCTCGGCACGGGCAGCGGCGCCATCGCGGTCGCGATCGCGTCGGCGCGGCCCGATGCGCGCGTCTGGGCGCTTGATCGGTCGCCGGAGGCGCTCGCCGTCGCGACGCGCAACGCCGCGCGGCTCGTCGGCGAGCGCCGGCCCGGCGGCGCGATCGAGTTATTGCAAAGCGATTGGTACGCGGCGCTCGATCCGGCCCTCTCGTTCGACGTGATCGTCAGCAATCCGCCTTATATCGCGTCGGGCGATCCTCATCTCGGCGTCGGTGACCTGCGCTTCGAGCCGCGCGGCGCACTCACGGACGAAGCGGACGGGCTCTCGGCGATTCGCGCGATCGTTGGGGGCGCCCGCGCCTTCGTGGCGCCGGGCGGGCAACTCTGGCTGGAGCACGGCTACGATCAAGCGGCGGCAGTGCGCGCGCTGATCGCGGCGCAGGGATTCGCCGACGTCCGCTCGCTAGGCGATCTCGCGGGCATCGAGCGGGCCAGCGGCGGCATCGCCCCGAACGCCGTCGACGGTGGGATGGCAACAGCCTAGGACTAGGGCCCGGGCCGCACGCCGACCGCACGGCCCGCTCGCCGCTCCGGTCCCACCGACGCTGCGCGGCTACCCGCATCGGCCGGCCGGCACTCACGAAATCCGCTATCATTTGCGTCTATCTACCACGCTCCGTGTCCCTCACGGAATCAAGGTCAGTCATGGATACGCAACAACGCATCAAGCAAATCGTCGACGAAAACGCTGTCGTCCTGTTCATGAAGGGTACCGCCCAGTTCCCGATGTGCGGCTTCTCGGGGCGCGCCGTGCAGATCCTCAACGCATGCGGCGTCAACGAGTTCAAGACGGTCAACGTGCTCGAAGACGACGAGATCCGCCAGGGCATCAAAGCGTTCTCGAACTGGCCGACCATCCCTCAGCTCTATGTGAAGGGCGAGTTCGTCGGCGGCTCCGACATCATGATGGAGATGTATCAGAACGGCGAGCTGCAGCAGCTGTTCGCGTCGGCCTGATTCTGCGGCCCGGCAGCCTGGCCCGCTTCCCGCGGCACCGCACGCAATGCAAGCACCGCTGAGCGCGCCGCCGCGCCGGCTTATCGTCGCGATCACGGGCGCCACGGGCGCCATCTACGGCGTGCGCCTGCTCGAGACGCTGAAGCGCCTCGGCGGCATCGAGACGCATCTGCTGATCTCGAGCGCAGGCTGGCTCAACATCCGGCACGAGCTCGAGCTGACGAAAGACGACGTCCATCCGCTGGCCGACGTCGTCCACTCGGTTCGTGACGTCGGCGCCAGCATCGCGTCGGGGTCGTTCTCGAGCGCGGGCATGGTCGTCGCGCCATGTTCGATGAAAACGCTCGCGAGCATCGCGCATGGGCTCTCCGACAATCTGATCGCGCGCGCCGCGGACGTCACGCTGAAAGAGCGCCGCCGGCTCGTGCTGCTCGTGCGCGAAACGCCGCTCAACCTCGCGCATCTGCGCAACATGACGGCCGTGACCGAGATGGGCGCGATCGTCTTTCCGCCGCTTCCCGCTTTCTACAATCGGCCCGCCTCGATCGACGAGATGGTCGACGAAACGATCGCGCGCGTGCTGGACATGTTCTCGCTCGGCCCCACGCTGGCCACTTCGTGGAACGGCCTGGGCAGCCCGCGCGACGCGGGCGCGTGAAGCGCGATTCTTAACACGCGCGACACGATGCGTTTCACGATCACGGCTTTCTGGCGCGGCCGTGAGCGCTTATAGTCGATTCAATACGATCACTTTCTCGTTCGCCTCAGCGCGACGCCTGTTGCCATGTCTCGCCTACCTTCGCTTTTTCTATCCCACGGCGCACCGACGCTGCCGATCGATCCGTCGCTTCCCTCCGGCGCTTTCGGCACGCTGGCTGCCGGGCTACCGCGCCCGCGCGCGATTCTGATGCTATCGGCGCACTGGGAGACGTCGGCCCCCGTTGCAAGCACGGCGGTGAAGCCGGAGACGATCCACGATTTCTACGGCTTTCCGCGCGCGCTCTACGAGATCCGCTATCCCGCACCGGGCGCGCCGGACCTCGCGCGGCAGGCGATTACGCTGCTGGCTCAGGACGACATCGCCGCGACGACGGAAGAGCACGGTCTCGATCACGGCGCCTGGGTGCCGCTATTGTTGATGTTTCCCGATGCGGGCGTGCCTGTCGCGCAGCTTTCGATTCAGCCGCATCGCGACCCGGCGCACCACTATCGCGTCGGCCGCGCGCTGCGGCCGCTCGCCGACGATGGTGTGATGATCGTGGGTTCGGGGCAGATCACGCATAACCTGCGCGCCGCCGATTTTGGTGCGCGCCCGGAGGATGCCGATCCGCGCGTCGCCGAGTTCACTGACTGGTTCGAGGCGCGGCTAGACTCACACGACGTCGACGCGTTGCTCGACTACCGCCGCCTCGCGCCGCATGCGGCGCTCATGCATCCGCGCGACGAGCATCTGCTGCCCGTCTTCGCGGCGCTCGGCGCGGCCCCTGACGACTATCGACTGGAGATTCAGTCGCTCGGCACCTATCAGCGCGCGCTTGCGATGACGAACTATGTGTTCCAGAGCGCCGGCAACTGAGCGCGGCCGAGCCCGGCCGGACGCGCCCCCCAGGCACTCCCGTCGAGACACGGTCCTCGCGCGATGCCCCAGACGTGCTCAAAGAGCGTCCCTTGCGGAACAGCTCGTTGGGGACGCCGATCTCAAACGCCGACACCCTCGAGGATGTCGTCTTCCGGTTCGCGCTCGTCGAGGTAGCGCGTGCGATAGCCGGATCGGACGCCCCAGAGGTAGAAGACGAGCGAGACGAGGGCCACCGTCAGCATGTCCCATCCGTATGGCAGCCACCCGGCACCGCCGAACTGCTTGCTGCCGATGAGCGAGAGGAACGCCATGACGGGCAGATAGCCGACGAGCCACCACGCGGCCTTGAGATCGCGGCCCCAGCCGCCCCAGCCCGACTTGCCCTGATAGTAGAAATAGACAGGCAGCGCGACGATCATGAGGAGGATGATTTCGCCCGTGAGCGGCCACTTCGCCCAATAGAGCACGAGCGACGCGCAAACGAACGCGAACGGCGCGACGACGCCCATGAGCGGCAAATGCAGCGGCCGCGCGAGATGCGTCGCGAAACGGCGCAGTGCCATGAGGCTGACCGGCCCCGTGAGATACGAAATGACGGTCGCCACCGAAATCACGGCGGCGAGCGAGCTCCACCCGCGGAAGAAGAAAAGGAAGACGAACGAGATGAGCAGGTTGAACCACATCGCGTTGCGCGGCACGCCGTAAAGCGGATGCACGCTGCCGAAGAACTTCGGCATCGTGTTGTTGCGCTCCATCGCGTAGATCATCCGCGTCGTCGTCGCCATGTAGGTCGTGCCCGTGCCGCTGGGGCTCACGAAGGCGTCGACGTAAAGCAGAAACGCGAGCCAGTTGAGGTTCAGCGCCAGCGCGAGTTCGGCGAACGGCGAAGCGAAGTTGAAGTGGCTCCAGCCCTTCGCGACATCGGCCGGATTCACCGCACCGATATAGGCGATCTGGAGCAGCACGTAAATGACGAGCGCGAGCAGAATCGAGCCGAGCACGGCGAACGGCACGCTCTTCGACGGATTGCGCGCTTCGCCCGCCAGGTTCACCGGGCTCTGGAAGCCGTTGAAGGCGAAGACGATGCCGCTCGTCGCGACGGCGGTGAAGACGGCGGACCACCCATAGGGAGCGAAGCCGCCAGCGGCCTGGAGATTGTCCGAGTGGAAGCCGGAGGCGAGCAACCCGAGGATCGTGAGGCCCGGAATGATGAACTTGAAGACGGTGATCGTCGTGTTCGCGCGCGCGAACACCTTCACGCCCCAGTAGTTGAGCAGGAAATAGACGATGACGAGCAACGCCGACAGCAAGAGCCCCGTCGTCGTCAGCTCTCCGTGAACGAACAACGCGTGCGCCCATTCGTAGGGCCACGTGCTCATGTACTGAATCGACGCCTCGGCCTCGATCGGAATCACCGAAACGATGGCGATCCAGTTCGCCCACGCGCTGATGAATCCGACGAGTGCGCCATGCGAGTAACGCGCGTAACGGACCATGCCGCCCGACTCGGGAAACATGGCGCCGAGCTCGGCATAGGTGAGCGCGATCGCGAGAATGACGACGGCGCCGATGATCCAGGCGCAGATCGCCGCGGGACCGGCAATCTTGGCCGCCTTCCAGGCGCCGAAGAGCCACCCGGACCCGATGATCGAGCCCAAGCCGGTCAGCATCAGCGCGAATGGGCCGATGTTCCGTTGAATCGAACTTTTCACAACCTCTCCTAGGGGATATGGGGAACGCGCGAGCGCACGCTTGCAAGTGCGTCAGGCGACGCTTGCAACTCGTGCCCCGCCCCGCGGCCGATACCAGGCCGCAACCAGGCGCAACCGCGCTGTGTGGCGCGTAGTTTACCGGTTGCGCCGCCCCAGAAGTGTGCGTTTTGATCCGGCACCCAAAAATTCACTGGCGCGGGGAAAGAGTTCTGTAGCAAACGGTGTTCCCAGGCATCGAATGTCCCTGCAAATTCGAGGATACAGGTTGACCTTTGCGCGATTTCGCCGTATAACGAGCGGGCAGGATTTCAAGCGGCGAGTGTGAATTGGTCTTTCGTGGTTCGCCCCTCAGGTACCTTCGGTTGTTCCATTACCCTTCCTTGATTTTCGTGCACCCCGGGCTTCGGCCTAGTTTTTTATAGTCTCTTTTAGGAATACGTAATATGGAAACCGGTACCGTCAAGTGGTTCAATGACGCGAAGGGCTTTGGCTTCATCACTCCGGACAGCGGCGGCGAAGACCTCTTCGCGCACTTCTCGGAAATCCGCATCGATGGTTTCAAGACGCTGCAAGAAAACCAAAAGGTGCAGTTCGAAGTGAAGACGGGCCCGAAGGGCAAGCAGGCCGCGAACATCAAGCCGGTCTAAGCCCCGTCCCACCGGATGCAAAAAACCCCGCTCAGGCGGGGTTTTTTTCGTTCTTTAGCGGAAGATTCGACGGGCGTGGATGCCGAGCCCCGTCGCAACACTGGCGAGCCGGTCGCCGAAAACGGGCTGCGCGGCGGCAAACGCCTCGGCCAGCGAGCGCGTCAAAAATGTCAGCCCCGTCGAGCCGCCCGTGAAGTAAAGCGCGCCAACGTCGCGCGGCGCGATACCGGCCGCCCGCACCGTTTCTCGGGCGGCGTCCACGATGCGATGCAGCTCGTCGACGCCGGCTTCGACGAGCTGCGCTTCGTCGAAAGCCAGCCGCAAGTCGGTCTCCACATCGTCGAGATCGATCGACGTCTGTCCGCCGGCCGCCACGCCGATTTTCGCCTCCTCGGCGCGCGCGACCAACGCGTGGCCGAGCCGCTGCTCGACGACACGCATGAGCCGGTCATGGTGCCGCGAGTCGCGGTAAAGGTGCCGCATCAAGCGCAGCTCGCCGACACGCTTGCCGGTGTAGACGGTATTGATGAGATGCCAGGTCGAAAGGTCGAAGTAGATCCGGTTAGGCACCTCGCGCCCCTCGGGATCGATCGCCTTGTAGCCGAGCTCGGGAAGAATCGTCGCCAGCTCGACGCGGCGATCGAAGTCGGTGCCCGCCACGTGGACACCGTGATGGGCGAGCACATCGTCTTTGCGCTCGAGGCGGCGCATCCGCTCGGGGCCCACCCGCACGAGCGAGAAATCCGATGTGCCGCCGCCGATGTCGGCCACGAGTACGAGCGCCTCGCGATCGAGGCGCGACTCGTAGTCGAACGCGGCCGCGATCGGCTCGTACTGGAAGTGAATCTCGCGCAACCCAGCCGCCTGCGCGGCCGCTTCCAGCTGCCGGGCGGCCAGCAGGTCGCCGCGCGGATCGTCATCGACGAAAAACACGGGCCTGCCGAGCACGGCCCGTTCGATCGGCGCGTGCGCGCACGCTTCTCCCCGCTTCTTCAGATAGGCAAGGAACGTCGAGATGACATCCGTGTATTTGACGGCGGAGCCGTCGCCGAGCTCGGTGACGCCCTCGGCCAGCGCGGAACCGAGGATACTTTTGAGCGAGCGCATGAGGCGGCCGTCGAATCCGTCGATGTACGCGGCCATGGCGGCGCGCCCGTACACGATCGCATCCTCGTCCGTATTGAAGAAGATGGCCGTCGGCAACGTCGTATGATCGCCCTCGACGGGCGCGAGCCGCACGGCATCGCCGGCGGGCAGCGCGAGCGCCGAGTTCGACGTGCCGAAGTCGATCGCGCAGTAAGTCTTCGCTTGGGATTCCATCGCTTGCATTCCGGTGCGCGGGCCATGGCCAATCGCGGAGCGCGGTTTTACCACGAACGGCCGGGGCCGCGCAACTCGCGCGGACGAACCTCGGAACTTGATCGCTCGGGAACGTGGTTTGCTCAGCGTTGCTCGCTCCCCCCGGCGCCCCATGCCTGGTCGCGCGCATGCGCGATCCGCCGCGCACATTCATCAGGAGACCGCCCCCGCGTGAACCGCCCCACCGATACCCCCGTTGCCGCTCGTCCGCCCGGTGTGATCGAGACCGATCTCCCATCGCGGCTCGATCGCTTGCCCTGGGGGCGCTTCCATACCCTGATCGTGGTCGCGCTCGGCGTGACCTGGCTCCTCGACGGGCTCGAGGTGACGCTCGCCGGGGCCGTGGCGAGCGCGCTGAAAGCGAGCCCCGTGCTTCGCTTCTCGAACGCGGACGTCGGCTTCGCGAGCAGCGCCTACATCGCCGGCGCGGTGCTCGGCGCGCTCGTCTTCGGCTGGCTCACGGATCGGCTCGGGCGGCGCAAGCTTTTCTTCGTCACGCTTGCGCTCTATCTCGCCGCAACCGCGGCGACGGGGCTCTCGTGGAACCTCGCGAGCTTCGTACTGTTCCGCTTTTTGACCGGGGCCGGCATCGGCGGCGAATATGCCGCGATCAACTCCACGATTCAGGAGTTCACCCCCGCGCGCGTGCGCGGATGGACCGATCTCGGCATCAATGGCACGTTCTGGGTCGGCGCCGCGCTTGGCGCCGGCAGCTCGATCGTGCTGCTCGATCCGGCGCTCGTACCCGGCGACTACGGTTGGCGCGCGTGTTTTCTCATCGGCGCAACGCTCGCGCTCGTCATCGTGCTGATGCGCATGTGGATACCGGAAAGCCCCCGCTGGCTGTTGACGCACAATCGGCCGCATCCGGCCCGCGAGATCGTCGAGGCGATCGAGGCGCGCTTCGAGCGGCACGCGGGAGCACCGCTCGGGGGCGAGATCCACACCCTGCGGCTCGCCGAACGCGATCACACGCCGCTTCGCGAAGTCTTCGCCGCGCTTTTCGTCCTGCACCGACGGCGCTCGCTCGTTGGACTTTCCCTGATGACCGCACAGGCGTTCTTCTACAACGCCATTTTCTTCACCTACGCGCTGGTGCTCACCGACTTCTATCATGTGCCTGGCGCGCACGTGGGGTGGTATCTGTTGCCATTCGCGCTCGGCAATTTCCTGGGACCGCTCGTGCTCGGCCGCGCGTTCGACGTCGTCGGCCGCCGCAAGATGATCGCCTTCACCTACGCGATTTCAGGCGTGCTGCTCACGGCAAGCGGATATCTTTTCGAACGGCAATGGATGACGGTGGTCGAGCAGACGATCGCCTGGATGATCATCTTTTTCTTTGCGTCGGCGGCCGCGAGCTCGGCCTATCTCACGGTGAGCGAATCGTTTCCGCTCGAAATCCGCGCCCTCGCCATCGCGGTCTTCTATGCGTTCGGCACGGCGCTCGGTGGGATCGCCGGGCCGGCACTCTTCGGTAGTCTCATCGACACGCACCAACGCTTCGCCGTATTCGAGGGCTATCTCCTCGGCTCGGCCCTCATGCTTCTCGCCGCGCTCATTGCCGCGATATGGGGCGTCGATGCCGAACGCAAGCCGCTCGAGCACGTCGCCTTGCCGCTTTCAGCCCTGCGCGACGATTGAGGCCCGGTCAGGCTGAGCTTGCGCTCGGCCCTTCCGCGGTTGCGGCGCGAGCGTCACGCGCGCTCGACCAAGGCGCCCACCCTGCGCACGGCGCCGCGCCGATGAATGCGAAGCACGACGAGCGCCGCGACGAGGCACAGGCCGCCCGAGATCGTCGACGCCAAGGTGTAAGTGCCGAGATCGGCTCGCAGCACGCCGGCGCCGAATGCCGCGAAAGCCGCGCCGAGCTGATGGCCGGCGACGATCCAGCCGAACACGACGGGCGCCGCCTCCTTGCCGAAGACGTCGGTGGTGAGGCGTACCGTCGGCGGCACTGTGGCGATCCAATCGAGCCCGTAGAACATCGCGAAAAGCGGCAGGCCGAAGAAATCGATGCCGAATGCATGGGGCAGATAGATCAGCGACAGCCCGCGCAGCCCGTAGTACCAGAAGAGGAGCACGCGGCTGTTGAAACGATCCGAGAGCCAACCGGAAAGCGTCGTTCCGAAAAGGTCGAAAACGCCCATCGCCGCGAGCACGGAAGCCCCCTGCACCTCGGTCATCCCATAGTCGCCGCACATCGCGATGAAGTGGGTGCCGATATAGCCGTTGGTGCTAGCGCCGCAGACGAAAAAGCTGAAGAAAAGCAGCCAGAAATCGCGCTTTTTGCTCGCCGACAACAGCATGCCGAAAGCGAGCGCCAACGGGTTTTGCTTCGTGGCTGCCGCGGCCGGCGGCGCATCGGGCGCTTCGCCGTACGGGCGCAGCGCGACGTCGGCCGGACGCTCGGGCAAGAACAGCGCGACAAGCGGCAGCACAATAGCGGCGGCAACGGCAACGATGAGCACGACAGCGCGCCATCCGTGATGCTCGGCCACCGTGGCGAGCATCGGCAGAAAGACGAGCTGCCCCGTGGCCGAGCTCGCGGTCAGGATGCCCATCACGAGCCCGCGCCGCTCGACGAACCAACGATTGACGACGGTTGCCGAGAGCGTCAGCGCCGCGACGCCTGTCGCGCTGCCGACCATCACTCCCCAAACGAGGACCATTTGCCAAGGCGCCGTCATCATCGACGAGAGCGCCACGCCGGCCGCCATCGTGCCGAGCGCCGCGTAGAGCGTCGGCCGCACGCCGAAGCGCTGCATGGCCGCCGCCGCAAACGGCCCCGTCAGACCATAGAGCGCGATGTTGACCGATATCGCGAGCGAGATCGTGGCCCGGCTCCAGCCGAGATCGTGCTCGAGCGGCAACATGAGAACGCTCGGCGTTGCCCGCGTGCCGGCGGCCGCCAGCAGCACGAGGAAGACGACGGCCGCCACGAGCCATCCATAGTGAAACCGCGTTCTTATTCGTTTCGCCAGCCAGTTCATTGGTATCCCTTATCGCGTTCGGCGCCACAGTGGCACGGAAGTCATCTGGTGCTCGTCGTCGTTTGTGTCCGTTCCCGGTTGTGACAAGTCGGTCACAAATAGAGTTGCCATCGTAGTGACCGGTCAGTAACATGTCAAGTGAGAAGAAACTGAAAGTTGAGTGAACATGACCCGGACCGCATTAGAGAAGCCCAGAGGCCCAACATCCGACCGCCCGCAACCGCGTCCTCACACGGCGGGGCCTGCCGCGCAGCAATTGCTGCTTCATGCCGCGGCGGAGCTCTTTTACCGTGAGGGAGTGCGGGCCGTCGGCGTCGATGCCGTCGTCGAGCGCGCGGGCGTGAACAAGATGAGTCTTTATCGGCAGTTTTCGTCGAAGGACGAACTTGTCGTCGCCTACCTCGAGCGATCGAGCGAGCGCTTCTTCCAGCGCTTTCAGCGCAGCCTCGACAAGCACCCCGGCGATCCTGTCCGGCAGATCGCCCAGTATTTCGAGGATCTGGCGGAGCGCGCTTCGGTCGAAGGGTACCGCGGCTGCCCGTTCGTCAACGTCTCCGCCGAGTTTCCGGATGCGAGCCACCCGGCGCGGCAGTGCGTGCTGCGCAACAAGACTGAGCTGATGGAGCGATTGACGGTGCTCGCCGCGAGCGCCGGAGCGGACGATCCCGAAGCGTTGGCAAGCGCGCTCGCGCTGCTGATCGAGGGCGTCTACGCCGCGAGCCAAACCTACGGCCCCGGATGCGCCCCGATCAAGGCGGCGCCGCGCGTGGCGGCGCAACTCGTCGCCGCAGCCTGCTCCCGTTCACTGACGTAATCGCGCCCCGATGCCGCCCAATCCAGTAGCCGCCGATGCCGCAAACGCCACTGCCGCCGCCGTCATCGCCGCCACGCAGCAGTGGCTGACGCGCGCCGTGATCGGACTCAACTTGTGTCCGTTCGCCAAGGCCGTCCATGTCAAAGATCAGATCCGCTATGCGGTCAGCGACGCGCACGATCTCGAAGGCGTTTTGACCGATCTCGAAGCCGAACTCAAACAGCTCGAGGCGGCGGATCCGCAACGAATCGATACGACGCTCGTGATCTTTCCGCACGCGCTGGCCGACTTCGTCGAATTCAACGATTGCCTGTTCTTCGCGGAACGGCTCGTGGCCCAAATGGGTTTGGAAGGCGTACTTCAGGTCGCGAGCTTCCATCCGCACTACCAATTCGAGGGCAGCGACACGGACGATATCGAGAACTACTCGAACCGGGCGCCCTACCCGATCCTCCATCTGCTGCGAGAATCGAGCATCACGCGCGCGGTCGACGCATACCCCGACGCCGCCGGGATCTACGAACGCAATATGGAAACGCTGCGCCGCCTGGGCCACGATGGCTGGCGCAAGTTGATGAGCGAAACCAGCGACAAGCACGAAGACAACGATTAGACGCCGGTGCTACCCGGCGCTCTCGCTCGAGGCTTCCACGGCGCCGCCAGCGTGCGATTGCTCGTCTACCGCCGGCGCGAAAAACCGCTCGCGCAGTTCGTCGAGGCCGAGCGTGTCGAGCACTTGCGCGAGCCGCTCGGCCGCCCGCCGACGAGGAAGGTTCTTATACTGCGCGATGATGAGCTCGTTTTTCATCGAGTGTTCCCACCCGACGAGCTCCGTCACGCTGACCTGATACCCGTGCGCTTCGAGCTGCAGGCAACGGAGCACATTCGTCACCTGGCTGCCGAACTCACGCGTATGGAGCGGGTGGCGCCAGATCTCGGTGAGCGCGTTGCCGAGCGATTTTCCCTTGTTGCGGCGCAGCACACCGGCCACTTCCGCCTGGCAGCACGGCACGACCACGATGCGGCTCGCGTGCTTTTGCAATGCGAAGCGAATGGCGTCGTCCGTGGCGGTATCGCAGGCATGGAGCGCCGTCACGATATCGACGACAGGCGGCAGCCGGTCCGACTCGATCGATGCGGCCACCGACAGGTTCAAAAACGACATTCGCTCGAATCCGAGCCGCGCCGCCAGTGCCGTGGATTTGTCCACGAGCTCCGGCCGCGTTTCGATGCCGTAAATCCGTGAGCCGTCGCCGGGCGCAAGCGCCTTGAAGAACAGGTCGTAAAGAATGAAACCGAGATACGACTTGCCCGCGCCGTGGTCGACGAGCGAGACGCACCCCTTTTCGCGATGCACTTCTTCGAGCAGCGGCTCGATGAACTGGAAAAGGTGATAGACCTGCTTGAGCTTGCGGCGGCTATCCTGGTTCAGCTTGCCGTCGCGCGTGAGGATATGCAGCTCCTTCAGCAGCTCGACGGACTGATTTGGACGGATTTCGTAGGTTTTTGCGGACATCGAGGGCAGAACCTGCGGCCAAGTCGCGTCAAACGTGCGACAGCCTACAGAACAGCGGGAATGATCGCGTCAGTTTACCGAAAACGGCGCGGGGCGTTGCCGTCCGCCCACGCGCACCGATGGAACGGATTATGCGTCACCGGCCCGCGTTGCGCCGTCATGGCAAGACGCGGCAACGCCGGCACGCCCGGGATGGACCACCCGGCGCGGCCGGCGGCATCGGGCTGGCAGGCGCAAATGAGCAATGCGTTTCCCGCATGCATGCCGCGAAGGCCGTACCACGGTCTGGTCGAGGCGCGCGAAATGCGCGCATCGTGTTACGTGACAGCCGTAACCACAGAGTAACCGGCCGACGTAACGTCCGTGCATGCGGTTCGAGGGCAGTCGACGGCGTCTGGTGCGGGACCCAAGTTGAGGAAGGACGACAGGGATGGCTACGATACCTAACGGAGACGCTGAGCAAAAGTTTCAGGCGATGCTCGCCACGCTCCTCGCGGCGCCAACCGGCTGGTCGGAAAAACAGCAGTTGGAGCTCGAAATGGCGCGCGACATTTCGGTGGAAATGCTGCGCCTCGCGGAATCGATGCGCGACACGACCGACGCCGGGCTGGAGACATTGCTCACGCTGCTCAAGTACGCGAAAGTGATCGACTTCATTCTCACGACGCTCGCATCGCGGCGCGACATCCGCCCGCAGACGCTTCGCGTCATCTTCAAGCTCGCCGGACTGAAGGTCGACGAGGCCTATCCGGGCTGACGGTCTCCTTGCCGAGCGCGGGTGGCGATGCGTTCGCCACGCGCGTTCATCGAGGAGCCCGGCGAACGGCGAGACGCCAGAGCGACGTCACTTCGGCCACCCTCGCGCGATAGAGCGGATCGCTTGCATCCGAGGCCTTCGGATGCTGGGGCCGTATGTCGTCGCGCCCGACGACCTCCAAACCCGCCTCGCCGAACATCGCCATCAGCGCATCGCGTGTGCGCAAACCCAAGTGCTCGGCAAAATCCGACAGAATCAGCCACCCCTCGCCGGTGGGCTCGAGATGCGCCGCGAGTCCGCCGAGAAACCCGCGCAGCATCTGGCTTCCGGGATCGTAGACAGCGCGCTCGATCGGTGAGCTCGGGCGCGCGGGCAGCCACGGCGGATTGCAGACAACGAGCGGAGCGCGACCCGGCGGAAAGAGGTCCGTCTTCACGATCTCGATGCGATCGGCATAGCCGAGCCGCGCGGTATTTTCTCGTGCGCAGTCGAGCGCGCGATCGTCGTTGTCGGTTGCGACGATGCGCGCGACGCCGCGCTTGGCGAGCACGGCCGCGAGCACGCCGGTCCCCGTGCCGATATCGAACGCGAGCGCGGTCGACGGCAGCGGCGCACGCGCGACGAGTTCGACGTACTCGCCGCGCACCGGCGAGAAGACGCCATAGTGCGGATAAACGTGCGCCCCGCCTAACGCCGCAATCGCCACACCTTTCTTGCGCCACTCATGCGCGCCGATCAATCCCTGCAACTCTCTCAACGATACGATCGAAGGCGCGTCGGCCTCCCCGTACGCTTCGAGGCAGGCGGCGCGTACGTCGGGGGCACGTCGCAACGGAATCGCGTAATCGGCATCGAGTGGGATCAACAGCATGCCGAGCGTACGCGCGCGCTGCGCCTGGGCCTGCCGGTGCAGGTTGAAGGCATCGAGCGGCGCCTCAGCGGTCTTTCGCGGCTTGCGGTCGATACGGCGCGCCATCGCCTGCAGCAATTGGCGCGCGTTCTGAAAGTCCCCGCGCCAGAGGAGCGCCACGCCTTCGCAGGCTTGAGCGTAGGCGGCGTCGGCCGTGATGCGGTCGTCGGCGACGACTACGCGCTTCGGCACGGGTACACCGGCTTCCGAACGCCATAGCGCGTTATGCGAAACGCCGCCTTCCGTCCAGCCGATCGTGTTTTGAGAGGGATGCATGAATACGATTTGTGCGTCGGCCCGCCGCTCGCGACGGTGCTTTTCGAGAAATGAAAAAGCTCCGGTCGGTCTGCCGTCCAATTACCGCGGCGTTTTCCGAGATATCAAAAAGGAAGTGACTTCGTCCGATTTCGGGGCGTCGCGGACAGCGACGCTCCGGCTCGAGCGCTCAATGCATTGTCGCATCCCGCGACCTCGCAAGAGAAACCGCAAAGGAGGACGTATGAGCGTATTCGTGCAAGGCATTCCCGTGGCCGCGCCGCCGGCGATCGGCGAGTACTGGCCTGGAGAGGGCGGCGTTTATGCCGGCATCATGCCCGACTATATCGGACGCAATCCCCAACATGTGATTTTTTCGATCGATGAGGCTGTCGGTGTGACCTGGGGCGCCTACGGCGTGTCCGAACGCGGCGCGACGAGCGATCACGATGGCGCGGCCAATACCCGCGCGCTCGTCGCCTCGAGGTATGCGCATCCGGCCGCCGAATGGGCGGACCATTATGAAAAGGACCGGAAGACGGATTTTCATTTGCCATCCCGGCAGGAATGGGACGTCGCGGTTGCCACGATCCGCGAACAGTTCGCGGCGAACGCCTGGTATTGGTCGAGCACCGAACGATCGGACACCATGGCGTGGGGCCACAACTTCAACGGCTTCGATTTTGAATACCTGCACAAGACCTTCCCTGGCAGGGCCCGTGCCGTTAGAACGCTCCCGGCCTGATGCGTGAACGGATGACGGATCGACGCATCGCGATGCGCCGTTCGCGGGCTCAAGCGATCAAGGCGCTGCCTTGCGTCGCGAGGGGCGGGTTCGGCAGCGGGCCGCCCTCGCGCATGAGTCGCGTGATGCTCTCGGCATCGAGTGCCTTGCTGTAGAGAAAGCCCTGCGCTTCGAAGCACCCGAGCGCCAGCAGGAAATCCTGCTGCGCGGGCGTCTCCACGCCCTCCGCGATCACGCCCAGGCCCAGCGCCTTCGCGAGCGTCACAATCGCGGTCGCAATGGCGCCGGTCTCGCGGCTGCCCTGCCCGATGCCCTCCACGAAGGCCCGGTCGATCTTGATGCGATCCACGGGCAGCGTGCGCAACTGGTTCAGGCTCGAGTAACCGATGCCGAAATCGTCGATTGCGACCGTGACGCCGGCGCGGCGAAAGTCATAAAGCCGGCGCACCGCCAATTCGGGCTGCTTCATCAGTGCGGTCTCGGTGACCTCGAGCTCGATCGTGGCGGGGTCGACGCCTGTTTCCCGCACGATCGCTTGGAACGTCTCTACGATGTTCCCGCGCTGCAACTGCAGCGCCGAGAGATTGATCGACAGGCGCTTCGGCCGCACACCCGCACTGCGCCAAAGCGCCGACTGACGGCAGGCCTCGCGCAGCACCCATTCCCCGAGATCCGATACGAGTCCGGCGGCCTCCGCGACCGGAACGAAGAGCGCGGGCTCGACGTCGCCGTATAGCTCATCCCGCCAACGCACGAGCGCCTCGACGCCGACGAGCTTCCCGTCGCGCATATCGACCTGGGGCTGGTAGTGCAGGCGCAGTGCGCCCGACTCGATCGCCTTTCTGAGCCGACTCGACAGCTTGAGCCTCGCATCGGCCGCCTCGCTCATTTCCGCTCGATAGTAGGCGCAGCAATTGCGGCCGCGGCTTTTGGCGACGTACATCGCCATGTCGGCGGAACGAATGAGCGCTTCGGCGTCGCTGCCGTGGACCGGAAACACGCTGATGCCAATGCTCGCGCCGATGTGCAGCTCGTGTCCGCCGGCATGAATCGGCTGCGCCATCGCCGCGAGGACGACATCGGGCAGTTCGCGTCGATGGGCCCCGTCCGCGCCCGTCGTCACGATGAGAAACTCGTCGCCGCCGTAGCGGGCGACCAGATCGCCGCCACGCGCGCAGCCCGAAAGACGCCGCGCCACCTCCACGAGCACCTGATCCCCGATGCCGTGTCCGAGCACATCGTTGACCGTCTTGAAGCCGTCGAGATCGATGAAGAACACGAGGATCCGCCCGTCGACCGCATCCGGATCGGCGAGCAACGCCTGCAACCTCGTGCCGACTGTTACGCGATTCGCCAGGCCGGTCAGTGTGTCGCGCTCGCTGAGCTCGCGCAGCCGGCGCGAGCGGTCGAGCAGCTTGACCGAGACATCGTGCGTGACCTTGGCGTACACGAGCGGGTAGACGAAGATGACGGGAAGCCACGCGGGCGCAATCCGCACCGAGAGCGGATCGGTTCGCATGCCCAGGCCGACGATTCCGAGCACGACGCCCACGACGCTCGCGGCCATCCCGCCGAGAAAGACAGGCCAGCCGCCGACCGCCATGCTGTCCAGGGCGAACATCAAGAGGATGACGACAGTCGCGAGCGGCTCGAAATGGACCGCCGCGACGAGCCATCCGCCGAACGCACAGTCCAAGATCAGGTTCCACTGCTCGCGCTTCGGCGCGTCGCCTCCTGAGCGCACGCGCTGGTAGGCAATGTGCGGCCAGGCGAAGCAGACGAAGAGCACGATGCCGAAGAGCCACGCGGGCGCCCGCTGCGCACGCAGCAGCAATAGCACCGGCGCCGCACCCATCGTATAGCCGAGCACGCGAAGCTGATAGATGCGCCGCACAAGGCCGGTCGTCCAGCCCGCATCGCCCCTTCCGGACGTAAGCACAGAGGTTCCCCGACGGGTTCGTATGATCTGACGAGAGTAGACCAGATCCCGCGAGTCAGCGAGCATTCAGGCGTCGATGCTACCCTCCCGAACGTATTAACGGCCAAGCGGCCGAAACATTGAGGAGGCGGCCGAAACCGGGCTCAGTCCGATCGCGCGCGCCAACCCAAGCCGAGACTCTTCTGGACCAGCGCGTAATCCTTGAGCAGCTCGGCCTCGCCCGCCACGACATCCTGCTGTGCCGAGAACTGCGTGCGCTGCGTATCGAGCAGATCGATGAGCGTCGATACGCCCGCCCGGTAGCGCTGCTGCATGAGGACCGAGGCGCGATCGGCCGAGCGCTGCACCGCCTCGAGCCGCACGAGGTGCTCGCGCTGATGGCCGTAGCGCGAAAGGGCCGCATTGGCGTCTTGCAGGGCCGCGAGCACCGTCTTCTCGTACTTCGCGCTCGCTTCGTCGCGAGACGCTTCGGCGCTTCTGACATTGGCCGCCGTGCGGCCGAAATCGAACGCGTTCCACTGCAAGAATGGCGCGCCGAACCACGAGAAGTTGTTCTTGTGAAAGAGGTGCCCCGGATCGGCGGCCGTGAAGCCGAGATCGCCATAAAGCGTCAGCTTTGGAAAATAGTCGGCGATATGCTCGCCGATTTGCGCATTGCTCGCCGCCAATCGCCGCTCCGCGGCGCGCACGTCGGGGCGCAGCCGCATCAGCAGGGCCGGTTCGCCCACGGGCACGACCGCCGGCAACGACGGCAGCGGCCGTGCCGATGCGAGCTCGGCATCGAGCGCGCCGGGCGCGCGTCCCGTCAACACGGAGAGTCGGTCGAGCGATTCGGCAATCTGCTCGTCCAGCGGGGCGATGGTCGCGCGAGTCGTTTCGACCTGGCTCGTGAGCCGCTCGACGTCGACGTCGGCCGCAGTGCCGCCCGCACGGCGCTGCTCGGTCAGCGTCAGCATGCGCTGCTGCAGTTCCGCCGTATCGCGCGCCAAGGCGAGGCGTTGCTGCTCGTCGCGCAGATCGAAGTAGGCCTGCGCCACTTCGGCCGCGAGCGCGACTTGCGTGTCGGCGAGATCGGCGTCGACGGCTTCGGCCTGAGCCGAGGCGGCCTCGACGGCACGCCGCGTACCGCCGAAGAGGTCGATCTCCCAGGATGCCTGGAGCGTCGCCGCGTAGAACTGCACCGGCCCGCCTCCGCTCGACGAGCTTTGTCCCGAGCCATTGCCGCCCGACGAGAACAGGTTGCCGAGATCGGGCTGACGCATGCGCAGCGCGGCCGCATCGGCGCTCACCTTCGGCAGTTGATCGGCATGCTGCAGGTTCAGCTGCGCACGAGCTTCGCGAAGACGCGCCTCGGCCGCGTGGACATCAGGATTGTGCGCGAGCGCCGCATCGATCAACGCATCGAGCTGCGGATCGCCAAGCGCGTGCCACCAATCGTTCGGAGCGGGACCGCTCGAGACGCCGGCCGATGGCGTGCGAACGAATGCCGGTGCGTGGACAGCATCGTTGGCCACCGGCGGCGCACCGCGGTAGTCCGGGCCGACGGTGCATGCGGTGAGCGAAACCGCCGCCGCGACGGCGAGCCCGACCGGGACTGTCACTGTGAGGCTTCTCGTGCGCAGAATAGTCGGCAACGAAACGAAGGGCAAACAACGGCGGATCTGCGTCGTCATGACAATTGTTGGTCGAACTGATCGTTAGTGGCCCGAAGCCTGCGACGCGCCGGCCGATTGCGCAGGAGTCCTCAGCAATAGTGCAAGCGGAATGCAGACCAGGAGCGCGATAGCGAGCGCATAGAACGTTTCCGCGTACGTCATGACCGACGCCTGCACCTGAATCTGCGCCGCAAGCTGGCCGAGCGCGCGCATCTTCGCGTAGGCCATGTCGCCCGTCTGCACGAACCAATTGGCGGCGTTGGCCGCAATGCGCTCCTGGCCGATGACCGAGTTGGCCGTCAGCGATTCACGGATGGCCTCGGTATGGAACGTCGTGCGCCGGTCGATGATGACACCGATGATCGCAAGACCGATCGAGCCGCCGAGATTGCGCGCCATGTTGTAAAGCCCCGCCGCATCGCCCGAGTCTTCGCGCGAGACGGCCGCCATCGACGCCTGGTTGAGCGGCATCATCGCGAGCATCTGTCCGGCGCCGCGCAAAAGCTGCGACCAGACGAAGTCGCCGCCGGCACTTTGCGCGGTGAGCGTCGTGTCGAGCAGGCAACTGCCGGCAAAACAGAGGAGCCCCGTCACCACGAGAATCCGGAAATCGACGGTCGAGAGCAGGCGCGGCAACAGCGGCATCATCAGGAACGAAGGCAGCCCTGAAAGGAGCATGATCGCGCCCGACTGCTCGGCGTTGTAGCCCGAGATGATGCCGAGGAACTGCGGCACGAGGTACGAGACGCCATAGAGCCCGGCCCCGACGGCGGTCACGATGACGATGACGCTCGCATACCGGGCATTGCTCATTAACGCGAGCCGCATGATCGGCTTCTTCGCGGCGAACTGCGAGATACCGATGAGAATGAATCCCAGCGCGCTCAGGCAGGCGCAAAACACGATCTGCTGCGACTCGAACCACTGATGCCGCTGGCCTTCCTCGAGCACGACCGTCAGCGAGGACAGACCGATCGACAGGCCCACGATGCCGATCCAATCGGCATTGACGAAGTCGTGCCAATGCGGCCGGTCGGCCGGAAGCCCCACGATCAGCAACGTCACCAGCGCGACGCAAACGGGCAGATTGATGAAGAAGCACCATCGCCATGAAATGTTCTCGGCGAGCCATCCGCCGACGACGGGGCCGAGCAGCGGGCCGAGCAGCACGATCAGGCCGAAGATCGTCATGCCGATCGACATCTGCGAGCGCGGCAGCCGGGTGCGAACGATCGTTTGCGCCGTCGGTATCATCGCGCCGCCCGTGAAACCCTGCCCGATGCGCCCGACGATCATCCACTCGAGCGAGCTCGAAAGCCCGCACATCATCGAAAAGATCGTGAAGAGAGCCGCGTTGACGAGCAGGAAGTTGCGCAGGCCGAACACGCGCGTGAGCCAGGCGGCGAGCGGAATCATGACGATCTCGGACATCAGGTAGCCCGTGGAGATCCAGGTCCCCTCGGTGCCCGTCGCGCCGACGGCGCCCTGGATCTGCGGCAACGCGGAGTTCGTGATCGAAATGTCGAGCGTCGCCATCAAGGCGCCGAGCGAGCCCGCGGCAACCGCGATCCAATCGACGGCGCTCGCGCGCTCAGCTTGCGCGGGAGCACGCGCGGATGAAATCGGCGGCGCGTCAGCCATGTCGGTTCTCGCCGGCGATCCGCTTGTCGTCTTCACGCGCCGAGCGCGTATCGACATCGACGGTCACCGAGAGGCCCGGCAGCAAGACGCGCCGCGTCTCGGGCCCCGTATCGATACGGATGCGCACGGGCACGCGCTGCACGATCTTCGTAAAGTTGCCCGTCGCATTCTCAGGCGGAAGCAGCGCGAACTGCGCTCCGGTGCCGGGCGCGAAGCTCTCGACGACACCATGAAGATCGACGCCGTGTAGCGCGTCGACGTGAAGCGTCGCCGGCTGGCCGACGCGCATGCGTCCCACCTGCGTCTCCTTGAAGTTCGCTTCGAGGTAGACGTTATGGACAGGGACGATCGTCAGAAGACGCGTGCCCGGCTGCACGTACTGGCCCACGCGCACCGTGCGGTCGCCGACCCGGCCTTTGATCGGGCTGTAGAGCGTCGTGTCGCGCAGATCGAGCCGCACTTGCTTCAGGTTGGCCTGCGCCGCTTCGAGCTGCGCGCGCGCTTGGGCAATCTGCGCCGTCGTTGCCGCGATTTGCGTCTCGGCCGAGTGGACGGCCGCGGCGTTCGATGCCAACGTCGCACGTGCCTGGTCGCGCGTGCTGACCATATCGGCCAGGCGCTCCGCCGTCTCGGCTCCCGTTGCCGTGAGCGGCGCATAGCGGCGCACATTGTCTTCGGCGTGCGCAAGCGCGACGCGCGCCACTTGCTCGTCCGCTTGCGCCTGCGCCACCTTGGCCCGCTCTTGCAGCAGATCCGCGTGGGCGCGCTCGAGATCGGCCACGCGGGCGTCGACGGTAGCCTGGGCCTGATCGACCGATGCCTGATACTGTCGCGCATCGAGCCGCGCGAGCGGTGCGCCCGCCTCGACCGTCTGATTGTCCGCGACCAGTACCTCGGTGACGTACCCGCTCACTTTCGGTGCGATCGTGACGCCGTCGGCCTGAAGATAGGCGTCGTCCGTGCTTTCGATGAAGCGACCGACCGTCCACCAGTGGACGAGCCAGGCCATCCCGCCAAGGCTGAGCGCAACGACGAGTACGATGAGCCAACCGCGCCTCTTTGGGCGCGCCGGAGCGGCGCCGCCCGAGGTATCCTCGGCCGGTTTGCCTGCGGCGACGGCAGTGCCGGCCGGGCCGGCGCGCGTTGGGGCATCGACGGTTTCGGACATGAGGGATTCTCCTGAGGAAGCGCAGGCAATTATTCCAGTTGGAAAAAATGTGTCAAGTGATATATTTCTGACCGCGGTATGGGAAAGGAGTGAGAAGTCATGAGCGACGTGAAGCGGCTTCGCCGTCCGCCGGAAGGGGGTTATGCGCGCGGCGATGAAACGCGGCACCGCATCATCCACGCGGCCATCGAGCTGTTCGGGGAGCGCGGCTTCGCTGCGGCCTCGACGCGCGACATCGCGGCGCGCGCGGGCGTCAACGCGCCGGCGCTGCAGTACTACTTTGAAAACAAGGAAGGGGTCTACCGCGCCTGCGCCGAGCACATCGTCCAGACCGTGTGGGAGCGTTTCGAGCCGGTCGTGCAGCAGGCGACTGAAGTGCTCGCCGGTTCAGCGGGGGCGGCCGCGCTCATCGACGCTTTCGTTTCGATCCACGAAGCGATGACCAGCAAAATCTTTTACGGGCCCCAGATGCCGGGGCTGCGGCTTTTCATGGTGCGGGAGCAGGCGGGGCAAGAGCCGCCGATCGCGTCACAAATCCTGCAAGAGAAGTTGCGCATGCCGCTGAACCGCGTTTGCGCGTCGCTCGTCGCCAGAATCGGCGGAACCGCGTTCGACGATCCCGTGACACAGATCCGCACGCTGAGCCTGATGGGACAGTTGACCATTTTCCATCACGCGCCGCGCGCGATGCTGGCGGCCCTCGGCTGGACGGAAATGGATGAGGCGAAGCTGGAGCTCGTCAAGACAGTCGTACAGGGCCAAACGCGCGCGTTGCTCGAGATGTGGAACGCCGAGCGCGAATCGCGGCTGGCGTCGCAGGCAAGCGACGCGGCGGCGCCGTCAACAAAGAAGCCGTCAACAAATAGAGTTAGCGAGCGCAAGCGGCGCGGCGCGGCCGCCGCGTAAAACGAGGCGCGCCGACCGGCTGCCTCATGCCTCAGCGGCAACGAGCCGGCGGTCGCTCCTCAACCGCGCGACAGTCGTGCCTATCGTAAGGACTGCCAAGCATGCGATCGGCACGATCATCGGCCCGAACGCGCTGCCGCTGACCTTGCCCGCATAGGGCATCAAGTTCTGGCCGAAGAACCCGCCGAGATTGCCGATCGAATTGATCGCGGCGACACTCGCCGCGGCGCGCGCCCCGCTGAAGTAACGCGGCGGCATCGACCAGAAGCACGGATAGAGCAGCGGTATGCAGGCACCGCCCAACACCAGCGCGATGAAGCGCAAAGGCGTAGTCGGCAACAAGAGACTGAGCGTAAAACCGACTACGCCGAGGCCGGCAACGCATGCAACGGCCTTGAGAATGCTTTTGGCCCGCCGAAGCTTGCCCGGCAAATAAAGCAGCAGCACGACGGCGAGCGCCCACGGAAGCATGCTGAGGAATCCATTGGTCGTGCTCGAAACGCCGAACGTCTTGACGAGCGTCGGCAGCCAATAGGTCACGCCATAAAGCGAAGTCGACATCAGCATGTAGGTTGCCGCGAACAGCATCACGCGCGGATCGGACAATGCCTTCCACGGGCGCTCGTGCACGGCGTCGACGGGCTTCTCGCGTTCGAGGGCCGCGAGGGCCACCTGCTTTTCGCGCTCGCCGAGAAAGCGCGCTTCCGCGAGCGATGCGGGCAGCAGCTTGAACACGGTGAGGGCGACGAGAACGGCCGGAATGCCCGTGGCAATGAATACCCATTGCCAGCCGGCGAGCCCCATGACGCCGCTCAGGCTCAGCAGCCAGCCGCCCACGAGCGATCCGAGCATGTTGGCGAGCGCGCTGCCGAGCGTGAAGATGCCGAGCACACGGGCACGATAGCTCTGGGGAAACCAGAGCGTGAGGTAATAGATCACGCCCGGGTAAAAGCCCGCTTCCGCGACGCCCAATGCAAAGCGCAAAGCGCAAAACACCGCAGTCGACGTCGTGAAGCCCATCAGCACGGTGATCACGCCCCACGTCAGCATGATGCGCGCGAGCCATAAGCGCGCGCCGAAACGATGCAGCGCGAGCGTGCTCGGCACTTCGAAAAGCAGGTAGCCGATGAAAAAGAGCGACGAGGCGAAGCCGAACGCCGCTTCGGTCATCCCGAGGCTATGAATCATTTGCAGCTTGGCAAAGCCTACGTTCTGCCGGTCGATAAACGAGATCAGAAACATGACGACGAGAATCGGCATGAGGCGCCAGGTCATCTTCGTCATGACATGTCGTTCTTCGCTCGATATTGGACTGTTCGTGCCGCTTTCGCTCACTATGGACTCCTCTTTTGTCTCGACTTCGAATGGGATCAACTTGGGGTACTTGCCGTCGCTCGCGCCGATCGATAGCGACCGAGCGCTGGAGCGAACATCTCTTCCCACGTTCGGGGCTTCGCTTTGATCGTGCCGACCATGAACAGGAAGTCGACGAATTCCAGCAACTGTTTGGGTTCGAGCGAGAACGCCGTCTGCGGATCGGCGAGCATTTGCATGACATCGGCGGGCGAGACGCTCACGCCCGATCCCGCGACGTAGATGTCCGCTGCCGCGCGCGGATTCGCGGCGATGAACCGATTCGCCTCGACAAGCGCATCGAGGAACGTATCGACGAGCGCCGGCTCCCCGTCCGCGATCCTTTTAGGTGCGAAGACGACATCGAGTGAGAGCGGCCCGAGCACGTCCATCGAGCTGATCACTCGATGGATGCCGCGCTCTCGCAGCTCCAGCGTCGAAAACGGCGGCGACGTGAAATGCGCCGTCACGCCTTTCTCGCGGCGAATCAGCGCATCCATCGCGACCGGATGAGGCAGATTGACCGTCATCGCGTCGAGCCGCGCGAACTGGCGAGCGCCGAGCTCGCGCGCGACGACCATCTGCAATACGACAGCCGACAAGGATGTCCGGATGCCCGGCACGGCGATCCTGTCCGCGGCGGAAAAGTCGCGCAGCGACGTGATCGACGGCTTGTTCGTATTGAGAGAAAGCGACGTGCTGCTCAGGCCGCTTATGCCGATGACCTCCACGTTCGGAATGCCGCGCGCTCGCGCCCAGAGCTCGATGAAACCGGGCGCGCCGGTGCCCGCGAAGTCGAGCGTGCCGGCCATCATCGCGTCGTTGACGGAATTGCCGCCGTCGAGCAGCACCCAGTTGACGGCGATCGATCCGAGCCCTCGGCGCGCAGCGTGCTTCTCGAAGAGGCGGTGCGCTTCCATGACGAGCAGCGGCAGATAGAGGATTCCGTAGCCCTTGGAAATGCGGACTTCGCGCGTGCGCGGCAAGACGATGGACGGCGCGAACGCCGCGCCGAGCGCGGCGACGGTCATTGCCCGCCGCCTGCGGTCAGGCTTCGCCGGCACGGCTCGCATCTCCTCTTTTCTCACAGTCTCGTCGTCTTCTTCGGTTTTGTCTTCATGAAAGCAGCCGCGGCGAAAGTCGGCTCGAAACCGTCGTCGCCGATGCATGCGTGACGTCAGATTAGCGGCCGAGTCTGAGAAAATGCTGACAAGCCGCCCCCGGGAAAACCCGCGATCAGAACGACGACCTTCATCATGCGCATTCTCGTAGTGGAAGACGATGCCGAAATCGGCGCGGCGATTCGACACCGCCTGACGAGGCTCGGCCACGCCGTCGACCTCGAGGCCGACGGGGCCTCGGCCAACGCGTTGCTCGCGATCGAGCGCTTCGACCTCGTCGTGCTCGACGTCATGCTCCCGTCGATGGACGGGTTCGCAATATTGCGCCGGCTGCGCGCAGCCGGCGGCGCGACGCCAGTGCTCCTGCTGACGGCGCGCTCGACGATCGACGACCGGGTGAGCGGGCTCGGACTGGGCGCTGACGATTACCTCGTGAAGCCGTTCGACTATCGTGAGCTCGAGGCGCGCGTGCAAGCCCTCTTGCGCCGTGGAAGCGGGCACGCCAACGATGTCCTGACCGTGGGTGCCCTCGTCGTCGATCGCAGCAGCCGCCTCGCCGAATTGGAAGGCAAGCCGCTCTCGCTGTCTCGGCAGGAGTTCGCGTTGCTCGAGATCCTCGCCAGCCGGCCGCAGCGAATCTTTCCCAAAGAGGAATTGCTGAGCCAGCTTTTCAGTTTCGGCAACGAGCCGAGCACCAACGCCGTCGAGCAATACGTGACGCGCCTGCGTAAGAAATTGCTCGGCAGCTCCGTCGAAATTCGCACGGTGCGCGGCATGGGATACCAAATTGCGTCGGCTTAGATGGTTTCCGAGGACGCTTTTCGGGCGCACGCTGCTCTTCATCGCGCTCGTCGTCGCCGCGGGGGCCGCGACGCTGGCGGCAGTGGCGCGCTATTACGCCGGCGTGGCAGCCGAGCGAGCCTACGATCAGTTGCTGTCGGGCGCCGTGATCCAGGTAGCCGAGAACCTGTATGTGCAAGGCGGCGTGCTGGCGCTGAACCCGCCCGTAGCGGCGTTTTCCACGCTGTCGCGCTACGACGTCGTCTACTACAAGGTCGTCGATTCGCGCGGCATCGTCGTGGCAGGCGACCCCAAGCTCGATAGCGGCACGACGCTCGCTTCGGCTCGTCAGGGGCCGGTGTTCGCAAACGGTACGTACCAGCGTCAGCCAGTCCGGATCGCGACCGTCGCGCGCTATATGCCCGAGGAAACCGTACCGGGCTGGGCGGTCATCACGCTCGCTCAGACGACGCATTCACGCCAGCAGCTCGCGAACGAAATGAGCTTCAAGGTGTGGACGCTGATCGCGCTGATGAGCATCCTCGCTGTCGGCGCGAGCGGCCTTGCGATCAAGCGCGGATTGCGTCCGCTCGCTGAGATCGAAACGATCATCGCGGCGCGCGATCCTGCCGACCTGAGGCCCGTCGCGGTCGATACGCCAAGCGAAATCAACGCGATCATCGGCGCGATCAACGTGCTGATGCGGCGACTCGCCAACCGCATCGCGTCGATGCAGCGCTTCATCGCGGACGCCGCGCATCAGATGCGCACGCCGATCGCGCGGCTCGACGCACAAATCGAGCTGCTCAGCAGCGAAACCGATGCGGGCCGCTATCGCGCGCGGCTGTCTTCGCTACGAGACACGTGCATCGACGTCGGGCGCTTGACAGGGCAACTGCTCAACCACGCGATGGTGATTCATCGATCGGAAGCCATCACGCCGCAACGCGTCGAGTTGAACGCGCTCGCAAAGGAAGTCCTGGGGCGGACGATTCCGCTCGCCGACGAGCGCGACGTGACCGTCGCATTCGAAAGCGACGCCGCGCAGACTTACATCCTCGGCGATGCGGTCAGCCTGCAGGAGGCGTTGTCCAATCTGCTCCACAACGCCCTGTTGCACGGCCACGCCGACGAGATCACCGTTTCGGTGTCCTCATCGACTCACTCAGTGGAACTGAGCGTACGCGACAACGGCCCCGGTATCGCGCGCGAACATTGGGAGGCGGTTCTGCTTCCGTTCGTGAGCGTCGCCCCCGATCGAAGCGGCCGCGGCGCGGGCTCCGGGTTGGGGCTTGCGATCGTGCGGGAAGTCATGAAGGCTCACGGGGGCGAGGTTGCGTTCGACTTTCCTGCGTGCGGAGGCTTCGCCGTGAGGCTGATCTTTCCGCTCAGCTCCCCTGCTCGAGCGCGTTGACCACGATTTCGGCGAATGCCTCGGCTGCCCGCGGCAATCCGCGGCCGCGCTTCTTGACGAGCATGATCGGGCGCAAGAAGCGCTCGTCGTTGATCGGGCGCGCAATCAGGCTGCGTTCGGCGCGAATCTCGCGCGCCGACGCGGGCAGAATCGTGACGCCAAGTCGCGCACGTACCATGGCGACGGCGGTCATCATGTATGTCGGCTCGCAATTGATCACCGGCGCACGGCCGGCCTCCGCGAGCGCCGCATCCACGACGGCTCGCACGCTCGTTCCCGTCGCCGTCAGGACGAGCGGATGCGCGACGATGTCGGCGACGCCGATCTTGCGCTTCGTTGCCAGCGGATGGTTGCTCGGGCATACCACGCAAAGACGATCGTTGCCCGCATGGATCACCTCGATCGAAGGATCCGCGATCTCGCCGCCCGTCACGCCGAGATCCGCGTCCTCGTTGCGAACGAGCTGATTGACGACGCTCGCCACCACATCGCGAATTTCGAACGAAATTCTCGGCATGGCCTGCGACAGCGAGCGAATGCAGTCGGGCAGCACGCTCGATGCAAACGACGGCAACGCGGCCACACGTACTCGCCCGCGCGCGCAATCGCTGAGCGCTCGCGCATCGTGCAGGACGCGCTCCATGTCATGCAGCGATTTCTGCATGAGCGGCAAGAGCTCACGCCCGACCACGGTCAACGCCACGCTACGGCTGTTGCGGTCGAAAAGTCGCGTGCCGACGATCTCTTCGAGCCGACGGATTTGCACCGTTAGCGCGGGCTGCGACAGGTGCAGCCTCGTGGCCGCGCGCGTGAAGCTGCCCGTCTGCGCCACGGCAATGAAGGCGCGGATGTCACGTAAGTTCAGATCCATCACTATCCATAATCGCTGCGATCAAATCGTTTCAATTGTTTTATCAACGGCAAAAAACTACGCTTGTCGCCACCAAAAGACAAGATCGGAGACATTCGCATGCTGGCGTTGCTAGGAGTCCTGACTATTGCCGTGCTGCTCGCGGCGATCCTCACTAAACGGATGTCGCCGCTCGTCGCGCTGATCATCGTGCCGATCGTCGCCTCGCTGATCGGAGGATTCGGCTTGCAGACGGGCAAGTTCGTGCTCGACGGGCTGAAGAGCCTCGCTCCGGTCGTCGGCATGTTCGTGTTCGCGATTCTCTACTTCGGAGTGATCACGGATGCCGGCACGCTCGATCCGATCATCGAGCGCATCGTGCGGACAGTCGGCACGCGCCCGACCCGCATCGTCATGGGTACCACGTTGCTCGCGCTGCTGATTCATCTGGACGGCTCGGGAGCCGTCTGCTTTCTCGTGACGATTCCCGCGATGCTGCCGCTATACGACCGTCTCGGCATGGATCGACGCGTGCTGGCGGCAGCCGCCTCGATGGCTGCGGGCGTGAACTTTCTGCCCTGGACCGGGCCGATGATCCGGGCGTCCGCGTCGCTGCATCTGCCGATACCGGCGCTCTTCAATCCGCTGGTCCCTGTGCAGATCGTCGGGCTCGCATTCGTATTCGGCGCCGCCTATTGGCTCGGCCGACGCGAAGAAAAGCGCCTCGGGCTCGATGCTGGGTCCGGCAGTGGCGCCCCCCTGCCCCAGTTCGTGATCACCGACGAACAGAAAGCACTGCGTCGGCCGCGCAACTTCTGGTTCAACATCGTGTTGACGGTCTTGGTGCTCGGTTCGATGATCGCCATGGGAGAGAAGATGCCGCCGGCCATCATGTTCATGGTGGGCCTTTGCATTGCGCTGCTCGTGAACTACCCCGACGTCGAGATGCAGCGTCAGCGCATCGACGCGCATGCGCGGGCCGCGCTGATGATGGCCGGCATCCTGCTCGCCGCCGGCGCATTCACCGGAATCATGCAGGGCAGCGGCATGCTGAAGGCCATGGCGGGCGTCGCCGTCGGGTTCGTCCCCGCCAATATGGCCGCGCATATTCCGGTCGTGCTCGGCCTCCTATCGATGCCGCTCAGCCTTCTGTTCGATCCCGATTCGTTTTACTTCGGAGTCCTGCCTGTTGTCGCCGAAGTCGCCGCCCAGCTCGGCGTGCCTGCCGTCAAGATCGGGCAGGCGGCCCTGCTCGGGCAAATGACGACCGGCTTTCCGATCAGCCCGCTCACGCCCGCGACGTTTCTCGTTTGCGGACTGACGCGCGTCGATCTGGCCGACCACCAGAAGTTTACGTTTCCGCTGCTGTTCGGCGCGTCGATCGTCATGACGATCGCTTGCGTCGTGCTCGGCATCTTTTCTCTTTGACGCAACCGATCAACGATGACAGCAGCCCAAGCTCAATCTAAGCGCGTCGTGCGGCTCGGCGCAGGCGCCGGTTACTCGGGCGACAGAATCGAGCCCGCAGTCGAGCTCGCCGAACAGGGTGCCCTCGATTACCTCGTGTTCGAGTGCCTCGCTGAACGAACCATCGCCCTCGCGCAGCAAGCGCGGCGGCATAACCCTCAACGCGGCTACGATCCGCTGCTCGAGGCGCGTATGCGTGCGGTGCTGCCGCACGCCGTGCGCAATGGCGTGCACATCGTGTCGAACATGGGCGCGGCCAACCCGCATGCGGCTGCGCGCGCGACTGCCGAAATCGCGCGATCGCTCGGGTTGTCGGGCTTGAAGATCGCCGCTGTCGTCGGCGACGATGTTCTCGATATCGTGAAGCAAGGCGACTATCGTTTCGAGGAGACGGGCCAGGCGGTCAGCACGCTCGGCGAAAGGATGGTGTCGGCGAATGCCTATCTCGGTGCCGAACCGATCGTTGCGGCGCTCGCGGCCGGAGCCGATATCGTGCTGACCGGTCGCGTGTCCGATCCGTCGCTTTTCGTGGCGCCGCTCGCTTACGAGTTCGGTTGGGCCTTCGACGATTGGCGGCGGCTCGGGCAAGCCACCGTCGTCGGGCATTTGCTCGAGTGCGCGGGACAGATCACGGGCGGCTATTTCGCCGATCCCGGCATCAAGGACGTTCCCGCGTTGGCGAGGCTCGGGTTTCCGATCGGCGAGGTGACGGAAGACGGCACCGTCATCGTGACGAAGATCCCTTCCGCGGGCGGCTGCGTGACGGCGGCGACTTGCAAGGAGCAATTGCTCTACGAGATACACGATCCCAAGCGCTATCTACAGCCTGATGTCGTTGCCGACTTTACCGGCGTGCGCATTGAAGAGGAAAGCCCTGATCGCGTGCGCGTGACAGGAGGAACGGGAACGCCGCGGCCGTCTACGTTGAAGGCAAGCGTGGCGTTTGCCGATGGGTTCATCGGCGAGGGGCAAATTTCATATGGCGGCCCGGGTGCCGTCGATCGAGCACGGTTGGCGCTCGACATCGTCCGCGAGCGGCTAGCGCTCGCGGGCGTCGATGTTGGCGAGTTGCGCTTCGATCTGATTGGGGTCGACGCGCTTTATGGGCCCTCGTTGAGCATGAGTCATCCCGCACCGTATGAAGTCCGTGCCCGCGTGGCTGGGCGCGCGCCGACGCTCGAAGAGGCGACGCGGATCGGCAACGAGGTCGAAACGCTCTATACGAACGGACCGGCCGGCGGCGGCGGTGCGACGAAGAGCGCGCGCGAGGTGATTGCCGTGCAGTCGGTGTTGGTTCCGCGCGAACTGGTCCAGCCATCATTCGAAATCGTGGAGGTTTGATTGAAGCTGCGAGACCTGGCCCATTCGAGGACCGGCGACAAAGGCAATACGCTCAACGTATCGGTCATTTGTCACGATCCGCGTGTCTACGCACATGTGCTCGCGCACTTGACGCCCGAGCGTGTGAAAGCGCATTTAGCCGATGTTGTGCGCGGCGATGTCGTGCGCTATGAATTGCCTCTAATCGGTGCGCTGAACTTTGTTTTACTTGAGGCGCTGGGCGGTGGGGTGACGCGCTCGCTTGCGCTTGATGCGCATGGCAAGTCCGTTAGCTCGGCACTGCTCGATATCGATGTTCCGGCTCCGTAGTGGACCGCTGTGCCCACTCGGCCCCGCGCTTCGGCGAGCGCGGGTCGCGGAACAAGCCGTCCGGTGGAAGCCTGTCGGGTCGCCAAACCGATTTGCCGAGAGGGTCTCGGAGATCGTTAGCGAGCGCGTGCTGAATCAAAAAGGGGCAAGCGTTGCCCCTCTCGCAAGTACTAGTTCGATCAGTTCCCATAGCTCAACGCTGAACATCTTTTACCCGTCTGGAAGACGGGTAGCCGAATCGGGAACCGGCCGTCGATCATCGATACTATTTATCCGTCGGGAGCACGTCCCCTTCCGGCCAGTCGATGCCGTCGCCGACGCTCGGGAGGGCCTTGACGAGCGTCCGGAGAGATGGACCGTCATTCTGCGACGACGGAGTTTCAGTCACCGCAGAGGTACCGCCTGCCGCGTCCGACTGCGCTGCTTGCTCCGATGGAGCACCGGACGGAACATCAGGGGGTACAGACGAGGTATCAGTCGTAGCGCGCGAGCCGTCGGCCGTGTCCGTCTGCCCCACCTGCTGGGATTGATCGACGGGTGGCGCCTTGTGCTGCTGCGATGGAATATCGGTCGCCGCGGGCGAATCGCCGGCTGCCTCCGACTGGCTCAATTGCTCGGATTGGCTATTCGTTTCCCGAGGCTGCTCGTTGGCTGCCGGCGGATGGTAGTCGCAAGCCATTACCGCGACCCCGTGGACCGTGCCGGCAGTCGGCGCCTGTATCGTGTAGGCAACGGCGAGATAAGGCTTTGCTTTGTCGCTGCCGACGAGTCTAGACACGAACGTATGCTGATCCGTCGGACTGCTCACATACCCGATAGAGATGGCTCTCGCCGCCTTGGTCTGCGCGGCGTCGTTTCCAATCGAGTACTCCAGCGACAGATCGAAGACATCGCTGAGCGATAGGTCGCCCCAGGGCGATACTTCGCGCTTTACATACACCTTCGCCGCGCCCGCTTTCAATTTGCCGGGTGGAGTATTGCCATTGATTGCCACCGGCCGTGTAGCCGCCTGGAACTTGCAGTGGTACTCGGAGCCTTCATCGATAGTCAGGGCAAGTGCCTTCCCTACCGCCCATGCACGACCTTGATTTGCGTTGTACGTTCCACCGTTCGAATCGGCGCCCTGCGTCCAGCGGCCGATCGCGTACTCGCCATTGCCCGATAAATCGGTGATTGTTCCCGACGACAGCGAGGCGCGATTCCCAAATGCCCTGTATGCACCTGGTGCCGCTTCCTGAAGCGCGGCAGCGTCGATCAAAGAACTCTCGAAGTTACCCCTGAGCACGCCATATTCGGAAGAAGGCACTTGAGGCAAAACTAGGTCTACCTTCCCCTCAACAGCTTGCACTGATTGCGATTTCCCTTCCACTTTGATTCCGTTCGGAGCAGAACCGGCGGCCGTTTCCTTTTGGCTAGCCGCCGCACCGGATCCCCCGCTCCCGCCTCCACAAGCACCTAACCCCATCGCTGCCAACACCGCAACGGCAGAGACAGCCCATGCCGCTCGACTGCGCGGCAGATCTATCGATTTATGTTTCATCGTCTCTCCTAGCCACTTATTCGGGATCCCTCGAACCCCGTCCACAAAACAAGTCAGTACAAGGCACTGACTCGAAATCGCAACATCGGCAAGCGTGATAGGCGTACATGCGCGCTCTTGCATCTGCACGAGCACGGACGTGCCGATGCATTGCCGACGATCGGCGGAGCATGCGCGCTCGCCAAACGAAGGCCGCAATGTAGGCAACCACCGCAAGCAAATCGCTAGGAAGGGAAAATTCTCGGACGAAGGGAAGGTTGGATCGCGTGAGAAAGGCCGCCGCGCGCGGCCGCGCTGGTAACGATTTCCGACGTATCCGAGTGATGGAAGAATTCCGAGAAACGATCAATGGGCCCCATCAACGGGCCCACAGGTCGACCGATGCGGCGCGAACGAAACCCCGCGCCGCATAGCCGCAATGAAACGTGGTTAGTGCTGCTCTCCGTACTGACTAGCCCGATCGAGCAGTTCGACATCCTCTTTGTCCAGCATCAGATCCGCGGCGGCCACCAACGCCCGCACCTGCTCGCGCGACGTCGCGCTCGCGATCGGCGCCGTCACACTCGGCCGGGCGATCAGCCAAGCCAGCGCCACGCTCGCCTGTGTCGTGTTGTGGCGCGCGCTGACCTCGTCGAGGGCACCAAGAATCCTCTGCCCGCGCGTGGTGAAATACTTCTCGACATTCCCGCCGCGCGCGCTCTTCTTCAGATCGTCGCGGCCCCGATATTTACCGCTCAAGAAGCCGCTCGCGAGCGAGTAGTACGTCACCACGGCAAGCTTGTTCCGCGCAGCGGCCGGCTCGATATCGCGCTCGTATTCCTGCCGGTCATAAAGGTTGTATTCGGGCTGTACGACCTGATAGGCAGGCAAGCCGTTGCGCGCACTGATCGCCGCGGCCTCGTCGAGCCGCGCGCCGCTGTAGTTCGACGCGCCGATCACGCGGACCTTCCCCGCTTCGATCAACTTCTGATACGCGCCGAGCGTTTCCTCGAGCGGGGTGTCCGCAAAATCACGGTGAGAAAAGTAAACATCGATGTAATCAGTCTGCAAACGGCGCAGCGATTCATCCGCCGCCTGCAGAATGTTCGCCGGCGACAAACCCGGCCGTGCCTCGAGCATGCCGACTTTCGTCGCCAGTACGATCCGGTTCCGTTTGCCGCTTCGCTTGAGCCACTTGCCGATGATCGTCTCCGACTCGCCGCCCCGATTGCCCGGCGCCCAGCGCGAGTAGACGTCGGCCGTATCGATAAAGTCGATCCCGGCATCGACGAGCTCGTCCAACAGCGAAAACGACGTCGCCTCGTCCGCCGTCCAGCCGAACACGTTTCCGCCAAAACAGATCGGCGACACATCGAGCGCCGATCCGCCCAGTTTGCGCTTTTCCATCTCCGCCTCCGTCGTGAATGAGGCGAATCAGGATACTCGCCACGCCTCGATTTTGCTGGCCAGCGAGCATGCGTACGCGATGTGTCTCATTTATGAGGCATTCGCGTCTTTCCAGTCCCCCCGATTTGGCGCAAGCGCGACCCCAATCGGCTTGCCAATCGAGAGCCCGGGCCGATGACAAGCGCTCTTGCGCGTCTCATGCGCGAGACGTTCTTTGCGCGGGAACCGTCCGAGTCGCTCACAACGGCCGCGCTCGCCCTTTAGTCACGAGCCAATGGCGAGCATGGCGCGGGTATTGCAGTCCGCTCGCATCGATCCGGCGCATGGGTCGCGGCCGCTCGATGACGTCCGCACCGATGTCGGATCGAACTCATTCTTTCAGGAGTGTTCGTGATGAAAAAAACCGTGATCAGAGCGGCTGTCGCAGCCGCCTGTTTTTCGCTTGCCGCGGGGGCGTTTGCCGGCACGACGTCCACGACGTTCGGCGTTTCCGCAACCGTCAACGCAACGTGCGTCATCAACTCGGCGAGCGCGTTGTCTTTCGGCGCCTTCGACCCGACCCAAGGGGCTCAGGCCTCCACTTCGTCGATCAGCGTCAATTGCACCAATACGACGCCGTTCAACATCGGCCTCGACGCCGGCGCGGGCTCGGGCGCCACGGTGGCAAGCCGGGTCATGACGAGCGGCTCCAACACGCTCTCGTACTCGCTCTATCAAGATTCCGGGCACAGCACCGTATGGGGCAATACGGTCGGCACGGACACGGTCTCCGCCACGGGAGCGGGCATGGCCTCCGGCAATGCCATCACGAAAACGGTGTTCGGCTATGTCCCGAGTCAGCCCAACACGGTGCCGGGCAGCTATGCCGATACGGTGAAAGTCACCGTGACGTACTGACGGATCGCAAGTCCGCCGATAACACCAGCCCCCCAACGAGGGGGCGTAATGACTAGGGGGAGCCAGCCAATGATGATCCGAGCGATCCACCTGCTAGCCCGCGCCGCGACGGGCGCCGCGCTCGTCTCGACGTGCGCTGTCTCGCATGCGGCGAATTTCACCGTGACGCCCGTGAGGGTGGAACTGTCGGCTTCTCAGACGTCGAGCGCATTGACGGTCAAGAATGAAATGACCGACGAGCCGGTCGTCGTCGAGTTGAATACCGTGGCCTGGTCGCAAAAGGACGGCGAAGACGTCTATACCCCAGCGCCCGAGCTATTGGCCACGCCGCCCATTTTCACGTTGGCGCCGGGCGCGACACAGGTCGTTCGCGTCGGCCTCCGTCATCCGTCGGCGTCCGATCGCGAAACGAGCTATCGGCTCTATCTGCGCGAGGTTCCGCCACCGCCCAAACCCGGGTTCGCCGGCGTCCAAATCGCGCTGGAAATGCGATTGCCGATTTTCGTCAAGCCGCGCGTGCCCACGGCGCCCGCACTGCAATGGCACGTCGACACGCAAGGCAGTGGCCCCCTCGCCCTTTCGGTGACGAACGAAGGCACGGCCCACGCGCAAGTCGCCAACCTCGTGCTGACAGCCGGCGATCGGCCGGTTGCAACGTATCCGGGGTTCGCCTACGTCTTGCCCGGACAGACGCGGCGCCTCGTCATGCAGCCAGGACGAGATGCGCCCTCCGCGCCCGGCGGCGCCTTGCGATTGAAGGCTTATTCCGATGCGGGTGACATCGATTCGCCCATTGCGCAGCAGTGGCAGTAGGACGGTCGCGGCGCTGGCGATGCTGGCGGCGTCCGTGGCGAGAGCAGGCATGACGTTCCCCAATGACCTACCAGGCTCGCCGGCGGCACATCAGATCGTCGCCGAGAGCCCCGAGGAAATGCTTTTGCAATTCGACCTCAACAAGCAGGACCTGGATGAGACGGTGCTACTGCTAAGGGGCAAGGACGGTACCGTTTATGCGGCTGCGTCCGACCTCAAACGATGGCGCTTGCAAACACCGGACGTCACGCCGCTCATGCACAACAACGAGGCCTTTTACCCGCTGAAGGCGATCCCCGATGTCTCGTATCAGATCGACGAAGCTCACCTGACGATCACGGTGACGGCGCCTGCTCGAGCCTTTTTGCCGAGTGCATTCGATGAAGCGAGCAAGCCGCCTGCGCTCGCGGCGAAACCCGGCCTCGGAGGCTTCTTCAACTACGACCTCTACGCAGAACGCTCGAGCGGCCTCACTCATCAATCCGGCTTGTTCGAAGCAGGCATTTTCAACAGTCTCGGCGTGGGTGTCGGCAGCTTTTTGGTCAACGGCAACGATGTCAGCCGGCGCTTCACCCGGCTCGAGACCACTTGGACGAAGGACTTTCCCGAACGGCTCACCAGTCTGCGTCTCGGGGACTCGATCAACGACGCCGGAATGTGGGGCCGCAGCGTGAGGTTCGGCGGCATCCAATACGGCACGAACTTCGGCGTTCAACCCGGCTTTGTCGCGTTGCCGTTGCAAAGCATCGGCGGCCAGGCCGCCTTGCCGTCCACGGTCGAGCTCTATGTCAACAACGTGCTGAGCGGCACCAAGGAGGTCGCCCCCGGTCCATTCTCGATCACCAACGTGCCTGTGGTGACGGGTCAGGGCAATGTGCGCCTCGTCGTGCGCGACGTGATGGGCCGCGAGCAGGTGATCACTCAGCCGTTTTACGCGAGTGCCCGCCTGCTCGCACAAGGACTGCACGACTATTCGTACGAGCTTGGCGGCGTACGCGAAAACTATGGCATCGACAGCAACGACTACATTCAACCGTTCATCGCCGCCACACATCGGCTCGGCGTGACTGAGCGATTCACGGGGGAAGTGCACGGGGAGGCGCAAGCCCAACGACAGACCCTCGGGGTCGGCGCCGTTCTGCTCGCGCCGTCATTGGGCACTTTCAATGCGGCAATCGCCGCGAGCCATAGCCGGGACGGGGTTGGCGGCCTGCTTTTGCTGGGGTTCGAGCGTCAGGCGAGCCCCCTGAGCCTAGGCGTGCATGCACAGATGACCAGCAGCCGTTTCACGCAACTGGGCCTCGAATCCGGCATGCCCGCACCGCGCCTCCTGGCGAACGTGAACATGGGCGTGGCGATCCCTCACAACGGCTCGCTCGGGCTCGCCTACGTCTACCTCGACGATCGCGACGGTCACCCGACTCAGCTGGCCTCCGCAACCTACAGCACGGAGCTGGGAAATCTGGGCTTCGTCAGCTTGTCGGTCTCCAAAGCGTTGAACCAGTCCGGAAGTCTCTCGATCGGCATGTTCTGGACGAAGCCGATGGGCCCACGAACGACCAGCTCCATCAACGTTACTCGACAGCAAAATCGTACGGATGTCCTGACGCAACTCCAGCGCGGCCTGCCTCCAGGCGATGGCATCGGCTATAGCATCGAGCAAGGCGACCGCCGCACGTGGGACGTCGAGCTCAATGCGCAAAACAGGATCGGCAGCTACATGCTCGAAGGCGCGAGCCATGAGGGGCAAACTGGCATGCGCCTCGATGTCTCAGGCGGTGTTGCGATTCTTGACGGCATTCATCTCACTCGGCGCATCACGGACAGTTTCGCCGTGGTCAAGGTGCCGGATTTTCCCAATGTTCGCGTCTATGCCGACAACCAGCTCGTCGGGAAAACCGGTGCGGGCGGTGAAGCACTGGTGCCCAGACTGCGCGCGTTCGAGAAAAATTCGATATCGATCGAACAGATGGATCTGCCGTTCGACGCCAAGGTGGGCACGCTGTCGATGGATGCCGTTCCGCGGTTCCGCAGCGGAATGGTCCTCGAATTTCCCGTCAGCCACGCGCACGACGCGGTGCTCACGCTCGCGCTCGACGACGGAAGCCGCCTGCCCGTGGGCGCGACGGTGAAAATCGATGGGCAAGCTCAGGAGTTCCCCGTCGGTCACGACGGCGTGGTCTACCTCACGGGACTGTCGGCACGAAATCGCCTTCGCGCGGGCTGGCGCGGCCAGCAGTGTGACGTCGAGGTGCCCTTTCCCGCGGGCGCGGAGCCGCTTCCCGATCTCGGCACATTCGTTTGCAAGGGAGTTCGACAATGACGTACGTTCGAGAAACCGCGAGCTGGCGGCGCGCATGGGCCCGGCATGGCGTGATCGCGCTGGCCATGATGGCAGTGGCCGCAACATGGAGCCGCGATGGATCAGCCGCGACCTGCACCGTGTCGGCCAATCCGCTCAGTTTTGGCACCTACAGCACGACGAGCAACGCGACGAGCACGACGACGATCACCATAACGTGCGGCGGCTGGGGCAACGGCAGCAAGTCAGTCAGTTACACGTTGTCGGCAAGCGCTGGCTCCGGCAGCTATGCCAACCGTCAGTTGCTCTATGGCAGCCACACCGTTTCGTACAACCTCTATACGAGCAGTGCCTATACGACCATTTGGGGGGACGGCACCGGAGACGGAACGATCACCCTCTCGGGAACGATCACCAACCAGCAGCCGTCGGTTCCGATCACCATCTACGGCGTGATACGAGCGGGCCAGAATGCAGTGCCTGGAAGCTACGGGACGACCGTGCCGATCACGGTGACTTTGACTTATCAGTGACGGTGCCAGCTCGCTCGCCCACGGCGGTCGAGAATGAGCCGCCGACGCCGATGAAGCTCTGAAAGGATCGACGAAATGAAACGGACCCAGGGGAAGGCCGCTCGCAACGGGCGGGATGGACGGATAATCGGCTTCGCGCCACTGCTCGCGGCACTGACAGCGACGTCCTTGGCGCTGTTCTGCTTTCAAGCGGGCGCCAAGCAATCGATGCGGCAAATCACGATCGGGGCCACGGTACAGCCCTATGCGCAAGATGCCGCCGGTGAGCCGACCCAGCTTGTCATCACGAACAAGGACGTGAACCTCGGCTATCTCAACGTGCCCGACGGCGATAACCACAGCGGATCGACTCTCACGGTCAAGACGAACGACCGCGCCGGTTACACGCTCGTCTTCCAGGTCGCACCATCCGAACAAGCGCTCTTCTCGTCCATCCAGATTTATGGACTCGGCACGAGCGTAACTTTGCCCGCCACCGGCGGCACAGTCGCCATGCCATTCACGGGACCGACCACCAATCTGTCGCTGACCTACCGCTTCAACCTGGCGAAAAAACCGAAGGACGGTACTTACGGGTGGCCGCTGACGATCATCGTTCGGCCGAACTGACCGATAGCATCGCGGCCCCTCGCCACGGCGCAAGTCAGCGCAAAAATACGTATCAGCCAGGACGTGATTCAACTGGAATCCAGCGATTTTGAATCGGCGTGTGTAGCAGCTCCTGGCCGATACATTGAAATACAAAACATCTGAATGGACCGGATATAAAGCGGGTGATGCGCTCCGTCCGCCGTCGCGGAAAGCGCAATCGATCGAAAAAGCAGGTGATGTTTGTGGTCGCGTGGTCGGCCGCATCGATCTTCCGAACAACCAAACCGGAGCATTCGCCATGTCAGATCCCGTCAATATCCGCCGCCGCAGAATACTCGGTACGACGCTCGCCAGCGTCAGCCTGTTGGACCTGAGCCTGAACAGTCTTGCGAACGCCAAGTCGTCGCACACCGCTTCCGCGAAAAAACGCACGAGCGGCAATGCGTCGTTCGGCGAAATCCAACAGATCGACGCCGGCGTCCTCAACGTGGGTTATGCCGAAGCCGGACCGAAGAACGGGCCGGTGGTGATACTGCTGCACGGTTGGCCTTACGACATCCATAGCTACATAGACGTTGCTCCACTCTTGGCGTCTGCCGGCTATCGCGTCATCGTGCCGTATTTGCGCGGCTACGGCTCGACGCGCTTCCTCTCGGCCGATACGCCTCGCAACGGTCAGCAGGCTGTTACGGCTGTCGACATCGTCGCGTTGATGGACGCGCTGAAAATCGATCAGGCGGTGTTCGGCGGCTACGACTGGGGCGGGCGCACGGCCGATACCATTGCGGCACTATGGCCCGAGCGCGTCAAAGCGCTCGTATCCGTGAGCGGCTACCTGATCGGCAGTCAGGCGGCGAATGAGAAACCGCTACCGCCGAAGGCCGAACTGCAATGGTGGTATCAGTACTACTTCGCGACGGAGCGCGGCGCGCTCGGCTACGAGGCGAATCGGGACGCCTTCAACAAGCTGATCTGGCAACTGGCCTCGCCGAAGTGGGACTTCGACGACGCGACCTACGAGCGGTCGGCCGCATCGTTTCGGAACCCGGACCACGTAGCCGTCGTCATTCACAACTATCGCTGGCGGCTCGGGCTCGCTAAGGGCGAAGCCCAATACGACAGCATCGAACAGCGCCTGGCTACTGGCCCGACCATCTCCGTGCCGACCATCACCCTCGAAGGCGATGCCAACGGGGCGCCGCACCTTGAACCCGCGGGGTATGCAAAGAAATTCACCGGCAAGTACCTGCATCGGACCCTCGGCGGCGGCATCGGCCACAACCTTCCGCAGGAAGCGCCGGAGGCGTTCGCCGATGCGATCAAGCAAGTCGTGCAGTTGTGACCGAGCCGGTCAGACGCAACGTGCGCTCACGCCGGCGTTGCGTCGAGGCGATCGCTGCAGACCTAGGAAGCCCGTCATCGATTCGCCGGCGCAGCGAACGCATAGCCACTTTTTCGCGTTCGCTTCACCTGGTACATCGTTTCATCGGCTGCGGCGACGAGGCGATAGAGATCTTTGACCGAATCCGGCCAACAAGCGATGCCGATACTTGCGCTCACGCCTCGGAGTCCCATTTCCTCGGCAGTCTGCGTCACGCAAGCGCTCAAGCGTCGCGCGATCGAAGCAAGCTGAGCATCGCTCGAATATTCCCGGATCAGCACAGCGAACTCGTCGCCGCCTATCCGTGCGACGACGTCGCCCGCGCGAACGGCACGACGAAAGCGCCTCGACGTGCCGATCAAAAATTCATCGCCCGCGCGATGTCCTCGCGAGTCGTTGATGGCTTTGAATCCATCGAGGTCGATGTAGAGAATGGCAAGCTTGCCCGGCGGATCGTTGGAAGTCGCCGCCGCCGCTTCCTCGATGACTTCGAACAGCTTGCGTCGATTCGGCAGCCCCGTCAGCGCGTCGTGCAGCGCGGCGTGCTGGAACAGCGATGACTGCTCCGCGAGCTGCCGCGCCCGCTTCGAATACATCACGAGTGCGGTAATGAGTGCGCTGAATACGAATGCGGACAACACGATGAGGGCATTGGCCACGCCCGAGATACGCATTCGCAGATCGGCAGCCGTGCGGTCGCGCTGCGCGTGCCAATACGTCGACGCCGCGTCGAGCGAGGCGTCGGTGTCGCTCGCCACCGCGTCGGGTGAGAGCGCGGCCCCGGTGACGTGCGGAGACGCGAACGGGCTTGCGTCCTCCAACGCCGCAAGCGTTTTGACGCGAGCGACGAGGTTCGCTTGCGCGCGCCGATAGTCATCGGCCGCGGTCTGATCGAGATCGAACGTTCGCTTGGTTTCGCTCGCCGCGACGGCGGCGGCTTGCGCGCGCCCGACCGCTTCGACGACAAGCGCGACGTATTCCTGCTTGAGCTCGTCCGAGAATATCGCGCGGGCCTGCACCGCGAGGAAGAGCAAGCCTGTCAGCAGCGCGAGCAAGGAGGCGATGGCCATCGCCCGCGGTCCCACCCGCAGGGCGCGCGCGAGAGCACGCTCGGCCCGGTCGCGCAGCGGGCGCGGCCGTCTAGGGACGTGCGTAGAGCTCTGGCCGATATCCGGTGCCATGGCGGCGGTGGCTTGCACGGTGGAAGAACCAGGCGATCCGCACGAACGGGTTGCGGCTCGCTTTGCCCCGCGGCGGCGCCGTACTTCCGCGGGCCTGCGCAGGCGAGCGGCTAGCCCGGGCCGAACCTGTCGCCGCCACGGGCGATTCGGCAGGATCCTGCGAATTCGCCGCGGACGGCTCAGCGGCGGAGGCGGGCTGAGCCGACGCGACATTGGCCCCGGTCGCTGCGCCCACGTCAGGCGCGTGCGTTACCGTGCCCGCGCGGATGGCCACCGACGCCGCCGCGGGCTCACCGATTCCGAGCGCCTGCCTGGCACTCGCCAATGCATCGACGTACACACCCTGATCGTGATGAAACCAGACGCCGTACGCAACGGTGCCCGCGACCCCAAAAGCGAGGGAGCTCGCCGAGGCGATCCACAATGCGAATCGTCCATACCGAGCCTGCTTCGGAGGGGAATCGCGATCGGCATCGCCATCGAGGTTCACGTCCGGTTCCGGCATTTCGCCAAGCCAATTCATTGCAACCTCTCCGAATCCTTACGCCCGACGCGCGACCCCACGCAGTTTCCGCCGAAGGCGGAACGCCGCGAAAAGACTGCCGGAAAATGTAATCCCGCCGCACTTCACTGACAACCCGCCACCAATAAGCAATTGGCGGGCCGCGGGCGCGGGGCCGCTCGAACGTGGATTGAGCGCGCGGACGGCCATCGTCAGCACGCTCGCGAGAAGCGTGCTGACGCGATGGTGCCGGCAGCCCCTGCGCTGGAACGGATTCGGATCGGAACTGCTTGCCGTGTAGTTATTACGCGGCCAGCTTCCCAGCTTCTACAGGATTGCGCGCGGGCAACACGAGCGAGACGACGATCGCCACGACCGCGTTCGCGACCAGCGCGATGAGGCCGATGTAGAGCGGATAGACATTCCCGAACACGTGCAGCGGAAACACCGGCTTGAGCTGCTGCACGGCGGCGAGCCCCGTGCCGAGCGCAATACCGACGAGCCAGCCGAGGAAAAGGCCCGTGGAGCTGAGGCGGCGGCAATAAAGCGTGAAGACGATCGCCGGGAAAATCTGCAGAATCCAGACGCCGCCGAGTAGTTGCAAGTCGATCGCGAACTTGGTCGGCAAGGCGACGATGCAAACCAGCGCACCGAACTTCACGACGAGCGAGACGAATTTCGCCGTCGACGCTTCGCTTGCGGGCGACATATTCGGAGAAACGAGCGGGCGCCACAGGTTACGCGTGAAGAGGTTCGAAGCTCCGATCGACATGATCGCGGCAGGCACCAGTGCACTGATCGCGATCGCGGCGGCGGCGAAGCCGATGAACCACGACGGAAACAGCGTATTGAAGAGGGCGGGCACGACATCGCTTGCCGACTTGACCTGCACGCCGGCCGCGATCGCCATGTAGCCGAGCAATGCGATGAGGCCGAGCAGCAACGTGTAGGCGGGCAGGAAGATGGCGTTCTTGCGGACGGTGTTGGCCGATGCCGAGGAGAGCACGCCCGTCATCGTATGCGGATACATAAAAGCCGCGAGCGCGGAGCCGAGCGCGAGCGACGCGTACGCCGTGAACTGTGTCGGCGCGAGCACAATCCCGGTTGCGCCGCCCTTGGCCTTGAAATGCGCATCGGCCAATTCGAACACATGCCCGTAGCCGCCGAGCTTTGCCGGAATCAAGCAGACGGCGGCAATGACGACGATATAGATCATGATGTCCTTGACAAACGCGATCATCGCGGGTGCGCGCAATCCGCTCGTGTAGGTGTAGAGCGCGAGGATCACGAACGCCACGACGAGCGGCAACTCACCTGACACGCCGAGTCCCTTGATGACGACTTCCATCCCGACCAGTTGCAGCGCGATGTACGGCATCGTCGCGACGATGCCGGTCAGCGCGATGGCGGCCGGTAGCCATTTGCCGCCGTACTCGCCGTGGACGAAATCGGCGGCTGTGATGTGGCCTTTCGCATGCGCGATCTGCCAAAGCTTCGGCATCACGGCAAAGACGAACGGATAAACGATGATCGTGTACGGCAACGCGAAGAAGCCATACGCGCCGACGGCATAGACGAGCGCGGGCACCGCAATGACGGTATACGCCGTATAGAAATCGCCGCCGACGAGAAACCAGGAAATGATCGTGCCGAACTGGCGACCGCCGAGCCCCCACTCGTGCAACTGCGTCAGATCACCGCGCTTCCAACGTGCGGCAAAGAAGCCGAGCACCGTAACGAGCGCGAAAAATGCGATGAATACCGCCATCGCCACCGGATTGATCGGATTCAGCGCGTTCATTTGAGCCCCCGGTAGACCAGATAGATCAGTAGCGACGTAACGGGAACCCAGAGGAATTGATACCAGTAGAAGAATGGGAATCCGGCGAATGCGGGCATGCGCTCGTTGTAAAACGGCAGCCAGAGCAGCGCTACATAGGGGATGAGCAAAATGAGCCAAAGCCATGAACGGCCGGCTGAACGCGCTTGCGTCGTCACTGTTTTCTCCTCCAAAGCTCGTGTGGAATCAGGGTTTGAGGCACGGCGGACAGCCCGGGCGGCATCGATTCACGAGGGAGACGCGCACGGCCAGCGCGCGGGTGGCAGCCGAAACCCCAATGCGGCACCGGGATCGCGGCGAGTCTCCTGTGGTTATCGTTGTTATCGGCGAGGTTAAGAGTCCGTTCGCCGCGAGCCTGCTCGACTATTACAAGGCTGGATAGAGTCCGACCGGCGCTAAGTATTCCCGATCGCTGGGTTGCTCACAACCGCAGCACTACGGAAGCGCGTTACGTAGGACTACGTAGTTGCGGGGCGGCGGTAAAGGTCCTTGAGCGCCCATTAATCGTTCTTAGGCGCTCGCGGCGCTCAAATCCGGCATGATGCGCTTCATGAACTGGTCGAACAGCGGCACCGTGAACGCCGTATCGCCGTGTGCCGGGCTGTAGATCATTCCTTTCTTGATGAGCGCATTGCGCACCGGTGCGATCGATTGGACCTTCACACCGAGCAACTCGGCGATTTCACCCGAGCGTTGCGCACCCGCGCCGAGCTCCGCGAGTGCTCGCATGTATGCCTTTTCGCGCGGAGTAAGGCGGTCGAAACGCATTCGGAAGAAGCTCTCGTCCAGCCGGGCGATCGAGCGGCGCGTCGCTTCGTTCACTGCCTCGACGTCAATCGGACTGGCTGGGGCAATATTCCAGGCCTGATAGCCCCACTCTTGCAGGAAGTAGGGATAGCCTTCGGTTACGCGTACGACCTCGGCGAGGGCGTCCTCGGTGAAACGTACGCCCTCGCTTTGTACAGGTTCAGCGAGTGCCGCCGCGGCATCCTCCGGAGCAAGCGGCCCTATAGCCGGAAAATCGAAGAGGCGCTCGGCATAGGACTTCGAGCGGCCGCTCAAGCCGACGAGTTGCGGCAGGCCCGCGCCTATGACGATCAGCGGCAACTGCTTCTGCGCGATGCGATGCGCAGCCATGATAAGGGCGCTCAGTTCGGCCTCCGTGAGGTACTGCACCTCATCGATCAAGATCGCCACGGCAACACCTCTGTCTTGCGCCGCCTCGGCAACGGCGCTGAGGAGTTCGGGCAGGTCGGCCTCCAGGTCGCCCGAGTCGGCCGTACCGCGCTCGGGATCGATATCCAGCCCAATTTCAATGTCCTGGATACGCAGTTTGACGCCGCTGACGAAGCTCTTCAGTACGCGCAGGCCTCGCTTCACCCTGGCGCTCAGGCTCGCCATGCGATCGAGCGCAAACAGCAGTTGTCGCAACGGCGCCGCGAGCAACGCCGCCAACGATTTGCCTTCATGTGCCTCGACGAAAACGGACTGGTAGCTGGCGTCTTCGGCGATTTGTTGAATGCGGTTGAGAAGCACTGTCTTGCCGACGCCGCGCAGACCAATAAGGAAAAAGCTCTTCGCCGCGCGCCCCGCTTTGACGCGAGCGAGCGAGAGTTCGGCCTGGCGCAGAAGCTCGCGACGGCCAGCCAGCTCGGGCGGTGGCGTTCCCGCGCCCGGCGAGAAGGGGTTCAGGAGGGGATCCATGAGTCGTCGATTTGAGCGATGTTACTCGAGTTTATCATTGTTATCGTCCAGGCAGATAAACTCGAGTAACTTTACTATCGACGGCAGACCTTCTCGAGAAGCGAGGACGCAACGGGACGACGACGCCGCTAGCTTATGCGGGGCAGGCGGCACGTTGCGACTTGCCGGTCAGCGGATTGATTGCCCAGTTGTATGCAAGTCGTTATAAGCTCATCGGCGGCAATTGAAAACGCCAAATTACAAGAACTGGACGGGGTAATGAAAAAACAATCTTCGCGGTCGCGGGTAGCCGGTCATAAGGGATGCGTTGGTGAATTTCCATGGAAATTCGTCCGCGCAGCGGTCATCGTCGCCGTGACAAGCGGTTTCGCTACAGAACATTCGCTTGCCGACGAAGCGTCGGAATCAGCCGTTGCGCCAGTATCGGCAACGAGCGTTTCGCGCGCCGCTGTCGAGCCTGAAATCGTCTCCATCACGGTGCCCGGCGTAGGCACGTTCGGGGGCGATGTCGCCATGCATACCGAAGTCTATAAACCCGCGGGCGACGGGCCATTTCCCACGCTGATCTTTTCGCACGGGCGCGCGGCCGACGGCTTGGACCGCGCCAAGCTCGCGCATCCCATCGGCAATGGGCATGTCAGATACTGGCTGGCGAAGGGCTTTGCTATCGTCGCGCCGGTCCGTGTGGGCTATGGCAAGACGGGCGGCCCGGATATCGAGGATTCCGGAAGCTGGTTCGACTCCTTCGGCACCTGCAGAAGCCGGCCCGATTATCGAAAATTGGCGAGAGTGACGGCTCAGGAAACGTCTGCCGCCATCAACTGGGCACGGGCGCAGACCTGGGTCGACAGCAAGCGCATCGTGCTCGAGGGCGGCTCGGTTGGCGGATTTGCGACGGTCGCGACCGCCGCGACGCATCCTTCAGGCGTGATCGCCTATATCAATTTCGCGGGCGGAGCCGGCGGCTTGCCGGATCGCTCGCCGGGCCACAGTTGCGACCCCGAACAAATGAAGGAGGTCATGGCCGAACTGGGCAAGACGACCGCCTTACCGGGTATCTGGCTATATGCCGAGAACGACCACTACTGGGGACCGGAAGCTCCTCGCCGGTGGTTCGATGCGTTCGTATCCGGAGGCAGTCCCGCGGAATTCGTCAACCCGGGCGAATTGGCTGGCCACGATGGGCACTTCCTGCTCTCCTACGGCGGGAAGATGTGGTCGGTGCCTGTGGACCGTTTCGTAAAGCAGTTCGGATTCTGAATTGGAGCCCGGCAAAATGTCGTCCAACGCGGGCAGTTCCTGCTCTCGACTGTGCCGCGACCTTCGTCATGCCGCGCGCACGGGCCGAAATCGTAGAACAAAAAGCGGGCCCCATCTCTGGGACCCGCTTTTGTATTGGTGCGGCTGCAGGAATCAAATTCATGGCTACAACCCCGCCCCCACCGAACAAAGCAAATTTCCACAAAGAAAAATACCAACAATTGTACCAACATAGCTCTTGGATGTTATCGGACTTCCGCGAACGTCCACCACGCTATCCCGAAGTTCCTGCATCTGTCGCTGCAGATAAGGCAAGACGCTTGCGGAATTTCATTCCTGTAGGCGTACGTGGGGCACCCGTTCCTCGTCCGGGTGGATGTTCCTTTGAAAATGTGTCGGGGTTATTCCCAAATCGCCGACCGCTCGGGCTGCGGTTGCGTAAAGATTGTTGAGAATAAATTTCACAAAGACGATTGGCGACAAGGGAGCCGTAACTGGAATGCGACAGTTTTTGTACTGCCCCAACGTCAGATGCGACCTAGGATGCAGCACCGGCCTGAAGAGCTTTTCACTAACATCGAAATCGAACCTAATCGGAAACGCCACAATATTTTTGGCGAGAATATCGGCGTAAATATAGTCATCCTCGTATATCTCCGGCTCGTTCTGGTAAGCCTCAAGCGATGGAGAAGGAAAATATGCCAAGCGATGCGAGGTGAGCACTCCGGCCGTAAACGAATAAAACATTTGTATTAGCGCACCATCCAACATTCGGACGTTGAACGCTCCTGCATGGTCAAGCGCGCTGTATATCTCCTTGTAAGAAATATTTCTCAGCGACAGGCTGAGATCCAATTCTGCGCCCAACCCAATCTGGGTTACGCGCTCGGGAAAATTTTTTACAGAGGGAAAGTTTTGCTCATCCACGAAACTTAGTTCGATAAGCTTAACGGTCACCGCGGTAATTTGTTTCACAACCTCGTCGGGAGTCAATTTATTCCCCCCTCAAGAAACGCTGCAACCGCTCCCTAAGTTCATCCGGAATATCGCCCATACTTGTTTGCCCAGCCTCGATCGAACCAAGAAGCTCAGACAGAGTTTGAACTTGCATTTTCAAAGCAGATTTCTCTTGCTCCGAACGATCCCGATTAATGATTTTTAATTTTTCACGCTGCGCCGCCGTGGGATACGTAAAATCCAGTGTGAAATTGTGAGCAGCAACCCGCTGAAACTCTTCGGCAAGCCCCCCCATTCTTGGGCCAATGCCCGACACCCGCACCCAAGCCTTGCTTCGTGTTATAGCGGTAAACAACCTGCTACGAGCAGTAGCAAGCTCCGATGGCAAGTATGAGCTGAAGCAGTCTTGCCCGTTGATGACATAAACCATTGCCGCTTCGTTGCCCTTAGCGCGAAACACGCCGGTAAAAGTGACAACGTTCGGTTGGAAGAATATGTCGCGCGAATTCGTAACGCCAGCAATATTCGAATTGATGCCCATCGCGAAAAGCTTTGCGCGGGCCGCCGCAACCGCCCTCTTTGTCTTTTTTGGATCGGGGTTTATAACTACTATATCTTCGGGTAGCAGTTCATCTACCTTAATGTTATGTTCAATGCATTTAACAAGCCAGTCCGTCTGCTCTTCCTCGGAAGCAAACGTGCTGAACTGAATCAGGTCTTCGAGTGGCGAGTGCGTTTCCAAGAACTGCGGGCTAGTTCTATCTGTCCGCTCCAACATGACGCGCCTGCCGTCCGCCAAGTCGCCGTCCGCGATCCGATACCCAACCTCTTTCCATAGCGACGGTTCGTCGAATATCTGCACAAGGCCGCCAGGCTCGCGATAAACGCCGAATCCCAAAGCGTGTGCAGTTGCGAGCACAGGACGGGAATTGCGATAGCAAACGTCCAATGTAATGTCTTGTCGCGGCTGACCGGGTCGATGCTGACCAAAAACAACCAGTGGACGGCCAGCGCTGTCGTTTCCGAAAATCTCTTCAGGTGACGGAAGTGAAGTCTCAGTCAAGCTCTGAAGCTCATCATAAGCATATACAAGCCGCTTGGGTTGGCGCAGCAGTGAATGGCAAATCTGCAAAAACGATGGCGAGAAATCTTGCGCCTCGTCGACAAGGATCACGTCATAAATCTCGGCTCGTCGAACTGCCTGTGCAAGCGCACTCTTGCAAGCTCCGCCGAATGGGTCCTTGTCGCCGAAGTTGTCACGAGCACTTCCAAAATCAAAGTATGTTGCTCCGTTCTCTGTACAAAAGCGGTAGTAGATTCCGTCGTCGCTTGAGCCAGCCGGTGAACCCCATGCGTGAATAATGTCAATTTGGCCCCAATCAGGCTCTTCGCTCGTCTGCTCAATCGCAAAATTGTTGATCAGTTTGCGGAACTGCTCCTTAAGAGACCGAGTGTTGAACGTTACAGCGATCTTCCAATCGGGATGCTGGGCGTGAAGGTAAGCCACCTTTAGCGCCAATACGATCGTTTTACCCGACCCTGCAAGCCCACGAATTCGCTGAACACCATCTACCGTTTCGATCACCGCTTCACTTTGGCGGCTATCCAGGTTTGCAATGGAGTCCTCAAGGCGACGCACTTTTGCGCCGCGTGATTCAGAATTCGAGACGGCAGGCCGTCGGCGCCCTTTTCTAATCGTGGAAATTGCTTGAATCACCGAGGCTAGCGCGTCATAGAGATGAGGCTGGTCCCAATGTATTTTCTCGACTTCCGCCAACAAGTTTCCGTTGTTCGCAAGCGGATAGCCGACCCTAGCATATGAATTAATATTAGCTATTGCGGGAACATAGGTGATTACCGTGAGCAAAACACCAAGCTGCCGACCTTGAGTCAGACTCGGATACTGAAAAAGCTTCGCAGTGAGTTTGTTGAATGTCTCGTCTTGAGCCTGCTCGAAACCGTCAATACCCTTGCCCTCGACCAAATTGAAGGCGACGAGTCCACGGTTCGGACTCAGCAACACCGCGTCTAGTGGGAAAGCACCGTCCGGCGTACCGATGATCGGATAGCCGATGTACAGCGTTCCGTCCAGCGTCAGGTCGCTTTCGAGGCGCTCGGAAAGTTGCTGCGCGGCTGCGGGCTTTCGCGTGGTACCCCAGATTGTCGTAATCATCGTAAAAATTCACAGGCAATTCGCACGGTCGCCATTCTACGGCTTGCCTCGTCCGCCTCCTAGTCAGCCGAACGGCCATTGATCTGCAGAAGCGCGGTCCCGCCCACGCTGGAGGACCAGCACTCGAATTCTAAAATCCGCGCAGTGACTGCCCCGGTAAAAAAACGTCCGTCTTATTACCGCGCTGGAGATCGTCACCCGAGTGGTAAACAAGTCCTTGTAAACGGGATGATTACCATATAAAATGATTACCATGATTATTTACCGGGGTTGCTATGTCCCGCACGTTCCTCTACGCGCGTGTTTCGACCGCTGACCAGACCAACGACAACCAACTTCTTGAAGCCCGTACTGCGGGCTTTGTGGTCCAGCCGCGCCATACGGTAGCTGAGACGATTTCTGGAAGCGTTCCGGCTGCGGAGCGCCCCGGCTTCTCGAAGTTGCTGGAGCGCTTGGACGAGGGCGATACGCTTGTCGTCACGAAGCTCGATCGATTGGGCCGCAATACGACTGACGTGCTAGCGACAGTCGAGCGATTGGCCGCGCTCGGCGTCCACGTTCATTGTTTGGCACTGAAGGGCGTTGATTTGACGAGTGCGTCCGGCAAGCTTCACATGACTGTCCTCGCGGCCGTTTCGCAATTCGAGCGCGATCTACTAATCGAGCGCACGCACGCCGGATTGGCTCGAGCAAAGGCAGAAGGAAAAAAGCTGGGGCGTAAAGACGCGCTGACGCTGCAGCAAAAAGAGGACATCCGGCGAAAGCTAGCGGCGGGCGCTACTGCGCGCGGACTGGCGAAAGAGTATGCCGTTTCGCATCCGACCATCCTCAAAGTGTCGCAACGCGGCTAGGCGGAACCCTCACGCTCGGAGGGCGACTCTCGCGGGAGTTCGCGCAATCGATCCAACACCCAGTACCATTGATCATGGCAAAACGACGCAGCAAAAAAGGGCAACCCGGCCGAGTTCTCGGGACGTACACATGGGCCGACGGCGGGGCCGCTGTCGGCGAACTGCGACTAAAAGGTGCGAATACGTTGCTCCGACTTCACTCTCACCAAACCTTAGGACCAGTGGAGGCGGGAAGCTGCATTGAAGGATTGGCGTATACCGGCGAACGTCTCACGCTCATTGATTGCCACAGTCCCGGCATCGGACATACCAGTTCGAAGGGCGCCCCGACGATCTACCATTCCGATGTTTTTCCACACTACGTGGCCATCGGTAGACTGCACCTTAAACCAGATCAGCCTGGTATCCGGGCAATTCAATTTACAACGACCGACCTGCCGGTGGTGTTTTACGACTTTGACGCGTTCAGTCATGTGATCGACGCTAAGCCTATTATCGACTCGGTGCTACAAGAGCGCCGTCGCATACGACCGGTGCAGTCGGGCGAATCACCCCAGGTCCTCTACTTCACCGGAAAGGACCGCATTATTGAAGTGTCGACGGTTATTGGTAAGGTGTCTGTCCATCATCGCCCCAGCTCCAACATGGGTGGCCCGTCTGGGGTCTTCATCAAGAACCGTATCGTCGTTTCGATCGAGCCGGAAACTGCCGTTACCTTCGGTGAAGCCATCGAGCGGATGTATGAACTAGTGGGTTTTGTGTCAATGGCAGCTGGGCGCACTCAAGAGATCGATCACATTTACGTCAATACCGCCGAAGCACTCGACGGCATCCCTCAATCCCTGGCTATTTTTTCTAGCTACGGTTGGAAGGCTCGCGATAAAGACGAACAACGAGAACCCAGCCCGGGAGATGTTCCGCTCGATCCAATCGGCTACCCTGGTGAGTTCGACGCCGTACTTTCCGATTGGCTCGGCCGCCACAGCGGGTGGCGAATTGCGCGAGCGCGGTACCTGGACTGCCTCCAAAAGGCAAACGAATATGGCCCGGAGCGGATAGTTGCGGCGGCAAATATGTTCGACATCTTGCCCACAGACGCAGTGCCGCTGGCTACGGCGCTTACCGACGATCTGGTCGCTGCAAGGGACGCTTGCAAGGCAATGTTTCGAAAGCTTCCCGTTAGCATCGATCGGAACAGCGCTCTCGATGCGCTTGGTAGGCTTGGCAAGCCCTCGCTGCCGAAAAAGGTGGCGCATCGAACGTCGATTGTCGACTCAAAGCTCGGAAGGTGTTTTCCCGATCTCCAGTTCGTGGCCAGCGTGGCTGTGAAGTGCCGCAATTTTTTTGTCCACGGCAGCTCCGCTGATATCAACTATCAAAAAGTGGAACATCTTCTACCGTTTCTGACGGATTCGCTCGAGTTCATTTTCGCTGCGTCTGACTTCATCGAGGCTGGCTGGGACGCTCGGCGATGGGAGGCTAGGCCATACAGTTGGGGGCATAGCTTCACCAGATTTCGCGGTGAGTACGAAATGTCACTAGCAGAACTCCGACGCGTAACCGGGTCGTAGGAATGTTGTTCACGGCGAAGCGGGAATGCTTGGACACAAAAAATACGGAGCCCAAGGTGTTATGCAATGCAACAGCGCCGCGGACTTTTCGATTGATGAGGCTGAGCAGGACTTGCTAAAAGCTCGCGCCCGTGGTGGCAAGGTCCGCATCGGTCAAAGCAGGACGCCGATGCGCCTCACAACCGCCCCGGCTACACGCATATAAACCGGCTTCTAGGAGCGTCCCGGCGGTGGCGATAGTAAAAACTGCTCCAAGCCATAGTACGGTGTCGCGGTCTGCGCAAACGCATTTTTCCCTTGTGCCAGCGCCGCTAACATGTTTAATTGACTCGCCGGCTTTTTGGCTTGAAGCCAATCCCGAAATGATATATTTATAATATCACCCTGATACTGAGATGGCTCCCAAATATCTTGAAGGTCTGCGAATCCCTGGTAGACCGGATAGACGATACTTTTGTGATAATCGGTCAAATTTTGATAAACACTCGTGGCAATCTGAACTGGAAGGCGTCCGTTTTTGTTACCCTGATGACAGAGATTTGACGCCTCATTGACGACATCGCCCATCCACACAACATCATTGATCCCGGAGCCCTTGAACCCCGACTTTATCATCAACGCACGGCCATATGAAATGCCGATGCCACAGCTTATCGTGGAGTACCCCTTCTGCTCCAATCGCCAGTTAAGATGTGCGATCAGAGAATTTAGAGAGGCTGTCGCCAGAAGCGCGCGATTGATACTCTCCTGGTACGGCGTATCGAATATTCCGCTAACGCAATCTCCGGCGATAAAAATTTCTTTGCATTCATCGAGCGCATTTAGGACGGCGACGCATTCGCTGATATAACTTCGATATATCTTGCCGAGGACCGGCGTATTATGAGAGGAAGTAAGCTTCGAGCTATCGCGAATATCGATAAATACCGCAGTGCAGTAGACGTAGAAACCATTTGTATAGGTGAGCCTTCCCCGATCTGGGATGCTCTTTAGTTCTTCGAACGCCCCCGCTGGCGCATCCAGAATCTCCTGCAACCGAGAGTCACTATCGTTACAGTAGTAGTCGCGCTGGTTAGTTTCCATGTTTCACCCCAATCCCCGGCAGAAGACAGCGACCGCCGCAGAAATAAGCGCGGCAATCCAGAACCCGGATGCGTACATGACGCCGCTGTTCTTAATCATTGCGACGTGACTGATCGCGTGGTGTTGCTCCAGTGCCTCTCTCGCCAGCTCAGCATCCGTCATCGCCAAAGTGTCATCGGCGAAGCGTGCCCCGTCCTGCTGTGCGTACTTTCCCGCAACATACGCATAAAACGAGACGTGCTTGACTGTCGGTTTGATGTCCAACTTGACTCTCGGAAAAACTGTAAGCATGGCGATGAAGAGCGAAAAGAACGCTAGCGCCGACGAGACGTAGGCCAGCGCCTTGACCCAATGCAATGGACAGTCTGGTAACTTAGCACCCGTCCAAATAAAGCCGAGGAGCGCGCCATTCACTGCGACGAGAAACGCGGCCTTCGCATCAAGCGCGGTGATCCACTTGCGGGACACGTCCGCCATTGCTTGAAAGGTTTTTATTCGATCAACGTTGTCCATTTATGGCTCGCGTGTACTAGCGTTCTCAAACAGTCGCAGGAATTCTTCGCTGTCCGGCCTAGGAACGGGCGATGCCCAAAAATGCTTTAACAGTTCTTCCGCCGCATCGTGTGGCTGAATCTTTGCGTCGGTACGGGGAGCGGGTCTGCCACAGTAAAGGACTTTTAGATTGTCGCCGATTGCTGGCGGTCTTGCATCCGCCAGCAATTTGTTTTGGTATTGGTCGACCACGCGCAGGAGTTCACGAATCTCCTCGATTTTCCCGGCGGTGACAATGGGGCTATCGGCTACCTCGTACGTATGCAGCCCCACAACATAGCAATCCACCACCACCACAAGGTGAACGTCGGGACCTACCGTAGCAAACAGATAAATCGCTATCAGTCTGTCGCCCACCGCTTTGCTGTACATCAGACCGTTCAAGAGGCCGACCACGCGCCGCAGGCTTTCTTCTGCCGTAGGCGCGACTGGAATTCGCGCTGCATGAGCCCTTGCGTCAAAGTAAGCCATAGTCCTCCCCATTAGTTTCCGTTATTCTGGACGTGGTTTGAAAAACGGATGGCCCGCTGTGCGCTCACCGCGAGCCGCCGCCCAGAAGAATTTGGCGTGGTGCTGAAAAACGTCCTTCGCGTCGCCGGCGATGTCGAATGCGCGCCCGAGAAAAACCGATAGCATCAGTCCTACAATTTCGAGCGTGTCTTGGTAGAACTCCTCCACCTCTTCGTCGGTATGCTGCAACTCAGCGGGGTCGGTAGGCTCACGCGTCTGCCGATGAGCAAGTTGCTCATGGCGCAGCGTCGTCAACCGCTCAAGCAGCGTGGGGCGCTCTTTGCCGTGGGTATATTTGCGGACGAGCGCCAAAATCTGATCACGCTTTGGCTCGAGGGTGTCACGCATGCTCTCTGTTACGTCAAACCTAAAACCGATCCTGCTGGCTCGCTCACGTACCAACTCGTCGAAGAACGCCTTATCTCGGAGCAGCTCAGCAATCCCCGTCACTTTCACCGCGCGGCTGTCCTTGTCCCACAAACGCATCAACGCCAGCAAGACTTCGCGGCGTAAAGCCATGCGGATTATGTGAAAAGAATGTGTGGCGAACGAATGACCCATGCGCCTTCGCAAGTCGGCGTCGGCAATCGTAGGTCGCCAAGTTTCGTGAAATTGAACAGCCAGAATTGCTTCGTCCTGCGCCGCTTCGACGGCGGACTTCACTCCCTGCAACCTTTCCTCAATGGTCGCCGATGACCGTTGCGTGTTTGTTGCCGTGCGGTCTTGCATGTGGGTCCCCGTGCGATTTATTGCGAGCAGCGGTTCGACGCCAGCACCGCCCCCGCAGGCCCTCAGATATTACAAATACTTTCATGTCGACGGCAACTCGCTATGTCCCTCGCGGCGAAAAGTCCTACCGTTCGTCGCTCGCTGGCAGCGCCGGGACGAGCCCTTTACGTTGCCTATCGGCGAATGAGGAACGCGCGCGAAATTGCTGGACCCTGAAACGTCGCGAGAGATTTGTCACCACGCAGTACAAAAGAAGCCGCCCGTAGGCGGCCGACAGTATCGGTCTGGAACTCGGCTAGGGGGTGTCTCCCGGCCGCGGAATCGGCCCAGGCGTGACGCTCATGTACTGCTTCAGTTCGGGCTTTCCTAGCGCTATGAGATTCAGCATCGCGACGCCGAGCCGTCGAGCAAACTCGTCGTCAACCTTATAGTCGAACTCGTCCAGCAGGATCGGCATTTCGAGCCGGCCAGCCAGCAGCGGTGCCAGCTTTGCCGGATCGACCGTCTGAACGTTGAACTTCCCCTCCGATTCGTCGTAAGTCAACACGACCGAGTAAGGCGGATGATTAGCCATTTAGAATCCCCTGCATTGCTGGTATTTCAAGAACGCGTTTTGCTGGCAGAGAGCCAGTCCTCGCGCCCCACCCATCGGGCCGGCAAGCGCTTTGCACAAGTCCATGTCTCGCTCATATTCGTCATGGCATTCACCCTCGGCCTCGTCACTCACACCACGTACGGCGACGTTCATCGAGTCCTCGGACGCATGCGCGTCGCCGAGATCAAACGGTTGCGCGTCGCTGAGAGGCGACGACGAATCGGCATCGGGCGCGGCAGCCTCGCCGGGCGTGCTGCCGATAACGCTCTGGATGTATTTGATCAGATCGTCAGCGGTAACGTCGTCGTACCTTGGTAGCCAATCGTAGGAATAGGAATTACGAGTAGGAGCCATCCGGGCCGCTTTCTCCCGCATTTCGAGTGGATTAGGGAGGCGTCGTCGGCTGAGGCACACCTCCGCCCCCTCCCTTACGCGTCGCCGCGCGCTCGATCACAACCGTGACTTTGCCGTTCGTCACGGCCGACCGAAGTAAAGCGGCCGTATCACTCGAATTCACGCCGGGAGGGTTGAATCCCGCGTGTAGTCCAAGTTGTCGGAGGTAATCGCGCTCCTGATGAATCGAACGCGTTCGCGGCCAGCGCCGCAGGAATTCCTCGGCGTCCCGCTGGTGCTTCGCCGTCCCGATTCCCGAGACTGCACGTTCGGAGAGAATTGCTTGTTCACCAAAACCCAAGTCGATTTTGACCGAGGCCATCGATCGATCGTCTCCATGTGTGAGGGAATGGGCCGCCATCGTAGCATCCCCCCGCGAGACGAAAGTGATCTGTATACGCCGCACCAGTCTACGTATTTGGCTCTCAATTCGAGGTTACCTCTTCTCGGTTCGTCGACGGCTCCCCGTTATAGTTGTTCGAGCCGTACTTCGCCGATATGCGAGCCTCATAAAGGCGTCGAAGGATCACGTATGCGGCCAGTCCGCCCGAGATCAAAGCAGTCGCTCTCGACAACAGCGATGCACGGCGCACGCAAGGCCGCCAGCCGTGCATATGCACGTGCTCTCATGGCTCGACGGCACCTGGAGCATCGAGCGCCGCCGCCCGATCAACGGCGACCCAGCATCTGATCGAGTCGTTGAAGCACGTCCAGAGCGCCGCCACGCAACTCCACGGCGTTGCTGCGCGAGATGGCGCACTCGTCGGGATTGATGCGGATGAGTGGTCCCGTGGTGCGCTCGCCGAAGCGCCGCACGGTCGGAATTGCCGTGCCCGCGCCGATCTCGATCGTCACTGGCCGCTGTAGCCCGCGCAGCCAAGTGCGCGCCCGTTCGACGAGTTCGTCGTACCGCCAGCCGACCCAGTTGTAGTCCTCGAACATCAAAATGTTCGGGCGCGCGATCCCGCCGCAACTCGGGCATCTCGGTAGCGGGCTGCGCAGCCGCGCTGCCTGCGCGTCCACGTCCGGGGCGAAGCCGCTTGCGCTCCAGCGCGATTCCGTGCAGGAGCCCATGCATTGCAGGAACTGGATCGAGCCGTGGCATTCCGCGAGCTGCCCCGGCGGGAAGCCGGCCTTCTGAAACTGACCGTCGACATTGCTCGTGAAGACGAACGCACCCTGCGCGCACGCTTCGCCCCAGCGCTTGAGAATCTGGAAGCCCTCATGCGGCACCGTCGCCCGGTACAGATTCAACCGGTGCCCGTAGAAGCCCCACGCGAGCCGGGGATCGCGCAGAAACGCGGCGGGGTTGGCGATCTCGGTGAACGTCAGCCCTTCGGCCCGAAGAGCGGGGTAGGCACGCCAGAAGCCCTCAGGGCCGCGGAAATCAGGCAGCCCCGAATCGATGCCGATACCAGCGCCCGCCGTAATGAGCAGCCCGTCGGCGTCGCGTATCCAGTCTGCCGCTTGTGTTAGTTGCAATTCATCCATGACGCATCCTGTTCGGGTTGCGGTGACGCTTGTCGCTCGGACTGCGACGGCGCGGGACGCGGGCGACGGGCCACCGGCGCCGTCAACATTACAAAATCATTTCAAGAAGGGCCGTGCTAGCGCCGTTTTGGCCGGCTACCCGCTGCCAACCCCCATCCGCCCTCCACGGACGGCAGAAAGGGCCGTTTTCGGCCATTCTGGCCCGGTTTCCGGGCCGGGGAAGCGGACGCCCGCCAACGCGGGGAGATGGTCGGCTGGCCAGAATGCACCAAAACGGTGAAATTGGAGTTTTCCGAGCCGACCACCCAAGCGGGCGGTCGGAAAAAATTTGTGCTAATCTTAGCACGAATTGACCAAATTCTTCGACGTTTTGGGTTGTTTTAACTCGAAATGTCGAGATGTTGAGATGGATTGAGGTGCGTTGCTGAACCGGCGTACTCGGCACCTGATCCAGGGGCGCGTGCGCACCGCATCCCGCCTCGGTAGCCGTCCTTTTTGCGGAATCCCGACCGATATTTCCAAGCGAGTCTTCCTCGTCGTGACCTGACGTCGGGCACCGTCTTTCGGTTTCTTGTCCCGCGGCCTAGCCGCGTCTCCCTCCTTCCTGTTTCCCAGGCTTGTCGTTCGCCAATCCGCGCTCCGCCGGAAGCACGCGCTCGCCTGCAGTTTTCGGAGATTCGTAATGAGCTTTTTCGCCTCGCCGCGTGGCGTGTCCGCACGCCCCCTGTTTCGCCTCGGCGAAATCTTCGCCACCCCTGGTGCGCTCGCGCTGCTGCAGCAGACAGGCACGGATGTAGTTGACCTTCTAATGCGGCATGTGAAAGGTGACTGGGGAGTGGTGTGCCCCCAGGATGCCCGCTCGAATGACCGGGCCGTCGAAACCGGCACACGCATTGTCTCTGCTTACGAGCTAGGCGATCGCCGCGAGCGTCTTTGGATCGTCACAGAAGCGGACCGGCGTATGACAACCCTGCTATTGCCGGCGGAATATTGATGGAGTTCAACGTGCAAAAACTCCATGCTGCGCTCGCCTCCGGACAGCGCCTCATGCTTACCGGCTCAAACGTCGCAGCGTTTTCGTATCAAGGCTCGTGGGACGGCGGCTGCGCGTTGCACTCCGCGGCAATGGCAATTGCCATGCTCGGGCGCTTGTCTCACCCCCTGCGCTTGACATGGCGTCGGGGCGGCGCTGAAGCGAAATTTTGGGAACGTGCAGAGCCGCACTACCTCTCGGGCATCACTTTCGATGACCTCTCTACGTTGATCCGAGGGCTCGATTGGGGTTTGCGGCCGATCGTGTTCGAGGGAAGGCAGACCCACGTCATCGGGTTCTGTGAACGTGAGATGTCGCGCGGCTGGCCGGTGATCGTCAGTTGGCGAGAGCGTCATCGAGCACAGGAGCACGCGGTGCTCGTCGTCGGGGTGGAGGGCCGGAAGAAAGGAAGGATGTTCCAGGCGCACACGTTGTTAGCGCTCGATCCGGCCGAGTGTGAGCCGTCGCTGACCGTCTACAACGCACGGCTCACCTGGACAGTGCCAAGTCGCGGAAGCCGTGACGCGCAAATGCGGTACGTAACGGCGAGCTACCGGCGATTGATCGTAGTCACCGGTGCCATCTCGATTCGTGCGGTTCGTACGCCGGTCGGGCGAAAAAGGAAACCGCCGTAGCTGGCGCAACTACTTGCCGCCCGGACTCGCCCGCCGATCCCCGGTGGGTTTCAGCGAGATATCGAGTGGCTCAAACAGCTTCGAAAGTGTGATGCCCATAACGTAGCAGAGGTTTGCAAGCGTCTCTATGGATGGGTTTCCGACGCCGCGTTCGATCGCGCTGACGTAGGACCGATCAATGAGCGCCTCGTGTGCCAGTTGCTCTTGCGTCAACTCTGCCTCGACACGGCAAATCTTTATCCGCTTGCCGATTGCCGTCGCTACGGGAGTGCGTTTGTCCTTGGTTCTCGCTCCGGATTTCATGCAGCAAGCATGCCCGGACGACTACTGCCACTCCACAGGATATACAAGTCACGGCGACTTGTATAATCCACATCGGAGCCGGCGGAAAGGGATAGATGCCATGAAAGGTAAGGAATCTAGCTTAGCGGAATTTCAGTGGGGCGAGACGGCATGCTTTCTTCCCGCGTCCTGCACCGCAGGGAGGATCAAGAAAGACGAAGACGAATGACACGCGTCTTGCAATTGACAAGCCGCCGCCATTGCCTGCCGCTCCAATCGCCTGCACTCAACGTTCATGCCAATAGCCTGGCACTGTCTCTCAACAAACGAGGAATGACTATGAAAGTTTTGCCAATCGCCGTCGCCGCGGTTTTCGTTGCAACGCCCGCTGCCCACGCTCAATTGAACCTCCTAAATGCTATTCAATCAGCGCAGTCTGCGATAGCGCAAGCGAAATCACCGGATAAGCCTGACATACCGTCGGGGGCGGCCCTATTGCAGCAAGCGAAAGGACTGGCGGCGCAGCAAGTTTGGGCGCAGAAATCGGCCCAAGCCCAGCAGGACCGTGCCCAAGAATTGGCTGAGCAACAGGCACAGCAGAACGCTTTCCTACAGCAGCAACAAGCGAAGGCCGACGCCGGCCATGCGGAAGGGGAAAAGCGGAGGCGCGAGACAGATGAACAATACGCGAGAGCGCAGCAGGAAGACGCGCGCCGTGCCGCACAAGCTGCGGCCCAAGCACGAGCTGCCTGCCCCGAACTGGCGAACACGAAACTAGGATCGGGTGCCGCGATTGTTACGTGTAAGAACAGGGGCATGTCGGAACAGCAAATGATGGCCACTATCGGCGACGGGCCAACTGCGGCGCAAGCATACGGGGCGGCGATTGTGCAGGACATCTACGAAGACAATGTGACCAATCCTCGCAGGGGAAACGATGTCTTCGACTATTACGCCAAGTGCTATCAGCGAGGTACGCCGTGCGCCCGGCCTCAGTGGTAAAGCACTGAAAATAAGGCCGCAGCTTAACGAAACCTGACTGATAAGGAACATATGAAAAACGCGGGCGGGATAATCGGGATTATTGCCGGTGTATTCGGCACAGGGGCGGCGTTGGTGACGCTTCTGTTCGGCGGCATCGGTGCAGCATTCAACGCCAACGGCGCTCAGACCGTTGTTGGTCTGGGCTGGGGTGGCGTTTTCTTTTCCTTCCTCACCATTGTGTTCGGCGCGGTCGTCTTTGCCCGCCCGAAAGGAGCTGGAATCGCGTTAGTGGTCACGTCAATTCTCGGCGCAATTCTTGGCGGGACCTTGGTCGCGATATTCATGGGACTTGCCTTGATCGGCGGTGTGCTGGCGATCATCGGCAGCACGGGCGCCCGGAAGCATGACGCCGAGGCGGTCCCCGCGCCACGCGGGAAATCCGCCAAAACATTTGTCGCGTGGGGCGGGGCAGCGGTCGTCATTGCCGTCATCGTTGCTGTGGCGGTCAGCGCCGGGAAAAGCGCCGGTCCGTCGCCCAGTACCGCGGAATCAGACCAGCCTCAACAGGGGACCGCACCGTCTCCGGTTGCATCGTCAACACCGGTCGCGTCTAACCGGGGTACGAGTTCGGAACGCGGAGATGCCGATGCACAGGAAGCCGACGAAAGCGGCACGGCGATCGGCACCGTTATGAACGCCGATGTGTCACCGGACGGAAGTATGGCGACCCCATTCGGCAAGCTTACGGTCAGCGACGATAGGGTTCTCATGCTTGACGGCAAGCCGGTTACGCCGCGCGTTGAAGGCAACAACTCGCTGAGCTTTGTAGCACAGGTTGCTCTGAAGAATCGCCGCGCGGTGTTGGTCCGGGACGATGGCGGAACGGCCTGTCCTGCCGCGTACCGGTGGGTGATTGTTTCGGATGGCGGCTACACCGTCAGTCGGGGGTTCGGCTCCTGCTCCGATCTGGCGAAGGTCTCGACCGCAGCGGGCGCGCTAGTCCTCACCATGCCCGGCTTTGCGGGACCCTTGGAGTCCGCAGCCGAGCAGCAGCGTGCGGCAAAGAAACGCGTGAAGTACGTCTACGACGGTAAGACGCTGATGCAAGACGGCAAGCCGGTTAGCGGCCAATGACGTGGGGCGTTGCCACACCATCTGTATGTGGCCCGCACTGCGGGCCACATATGCAAGCACAAGACCGATAGCGATCAACGGCGACCAACATGCTTTCACGCAGCATTGACGAACTCAGCGATGAACAAATAGAACAACTGCGGCTACTGAATCGGAAACTCGAAGAGGCCCAGCAATGGATTTGCCAACGAGCGCAGCGTTGCTTGGACGACTATTTCCGAGCGGGCGGCGTCGAGCCCCATCGATACAACGACGAACGGGCAGAGGGCGTTGAAGTCGAGATCGAAGTGACTTGCGTACTGCGTGACAGTCACCCCGACTATGCCGAGAACGAGGACAATGTTGTCGCCACGCTTTCCGACACTTGGTGCGGCAAAGAGCCGAGTCTTTTACTGTCCGACGAGAACTGGAACGAGTTCCGGCACTGCGAGGCGAACCGCCTGAAGGATGATCGCCACTGTTGGCTCTTCCACGAGTTGACCGATCACGCGCTGCACCGGGACTGGGATAAAGCCCTCAGCATCGGAAGCTTCTGGATCGACGTGAAACTGATCCAGCAGTTGGAGATGAAGTGGAAATAACGCGGAGCAGCGGGTGGGCGAGCTGTCAGCCCGCTACCCTCCAGATCTCCATCACGATCGTGCCTCACGCGCGCCGTCGAGAATACTCCCTGGCGAGGCGGCCGCGACCACGATCAAAATCCGCATTGGAACGAAGCATGGTGCTCCCATTCACCAATCTCGCGGTCGACGTCAGGCGATAATAAATGCCCCAATCTTCCTACTGAGCAAACTTGCCAAACTCGCTATGACCCGGAGACCACAAAATCCGCCTCCACTCCCTCCACTCGATGAAACCAGATACAAGGACCACGATAAATGGACTAACAAGCAGTGGGCTTGGGAATTCCTGCGGCGCAACGACGACTTCAAGGCAGAATGTGACGCTCTCAGCGTCGATGCGACGCCTGCACGTAAGCTTGCCCTTGCAAGGAAATTCGGGCTAGTCGGATTCAAACATTACAGTGAGCCGTTCGAATCTAGCAGCAAATCAAACGAGCCAATGTTCATCTCGAAAGCCGTATCGTCTTTCAAACCTAAGCGCAAAGATGGCGGAAGCTGGACACAGCCGGTTATGATCCGGCCCGGTCAATTCGCAATCCGCTTCGATCTACGTCTTGCTATGGAAGATGACAAGATTCTCGAGGCACAGATTGAGACGGCGCGAGATATCCTAGAGAAGCAACTTAATGTTTGGCGCAGAGCCAAAAGCATTACCCCGAAGAAGGGGCGTCCAAGGCCGATGCCACGACTGCTCTTGCAACTACGAATGCTCGACGCACGCGCTCAAGCGGGAACGCTTGCTCAGCAAGCCGCACTTGTATGGGGCCCAGGGACACCGGCCAAGAGACTCGTGGACTCACTTGACGATGCGATGAATGTCGCCCAAAAGGGTTACTTGCTTCTCGCCGCAATGGGAAAGGAGCTCCCCCCTCGCAAATAGCAACTCGCTCGCCACATCTCGCTTGTCGGCGCTAATGGCCCATGTTAGCGCCGGTCGGCGCTATTGCTGCCGCCTAAACCCGGTATCCTTAACCTGCTCCCACATGAATAATCCTCAGCAATCCGCCACGGTGGCGGATCGTTCACAAGGAGAATTCATGGCTTCCCCCGTCACACAAACCCGCGCCGCAACTGCGGCAGCAACCCCGACCGGCAATCGCGCTTACGGCCGTCTCCTCAAGCGCAAGCAGGTGCTCGAACGCACCGGGCTGTCCAACTCGACCCTGTACGAGCTGATAGCTCGGAACCGCTTCCCGAGGGCCGTAAAACCGACCGGTGGTCGTGCTTCGGCGTGGGTCGAAGACGAAGTGGACGCATTCATCGCGTCGTGCATCGCTGCTCGCGATTCTGAGCAGGCAACCGCCTAACCGTCCTCTTCTTCCCTCCGAAACTGTAAAGACAACTACTTCTCCAGTTGGAGTGGAAGGAGTGGAAGTGTTTTTTCGACTTCGGATCTGAGAAAAAGCGAAGCTTTTGGTGTGATCCGTTCCGAAAAATCCTCCACTTCCTCCACCTCCTGATCTGCTTCGTTTTTTTGTCGAAGAGGGAGGGAGAAATCGTATTTATTTAGGAAACCTAAATATGAGAATAGATAAGTCTGTCGTGACGCGTCATAAACACTCGCTGCACGGCTCCCGTCCGGTCATCTTCCAAACCTATCCCGAAAAAGGAGACGTCGGGAACGCTGAGGTGTTTTCTGGAACATTGAAAGAATGCGGCGCGAGGATTGACGCTGCGGTACGCAAACGCTTGGCCGTCGGCATCGCCGTGAATGAGTTCCGCGATGGCATCCGCAAAGCGACTCACGTCACGCGCATCAATGCCTTCTTCGCCGATCTCGACGGCGGAGTCACCCTCGACGACATCAGCCGATTTCCAGTCAAGCCACACGTCGTGACCGAAACATCGCCCGGCCACTACCATGTGGTCTGGCTCGTCGCTGGTTGCCCGATTGAAGAGTTTCGCCACGTGCAGGCGTTTCTCGCTAGGAATCTCGGCGGCGATCCGAACGTGACCGACGTGACTCGCTGCATGCGTGTCGCGGGCACGATCAACCGGAAAAACGGGCAGAGCCATCTGGTCACGATTGTTTCATCTGATGAAGACGCTGCGCGCGAACGGATCGCGTTTAGCGAGTTCAAGCGCGGGTTCGGCATGAAGCCGAAGCGTAAGCCGGCTCCGCAAGAGCAACCACGTATCGGCAGGACGCCCGACCTCGACGAAGTGCGCAGCGCACTGGACCTGATTCCCGCCGAGGATCGTCACATCTGGCTCACCGTCGGTATGGCACTGCACTCGTTCTTGCCGAACGATCAGGGGAAGGCGTTGTGGGATCAATGGTCCAGGACGGCCCCGGGCAAATTCGATCAGAAGGAGCAGGATCGAGCGTGGCGTAACTTTAAGTCGACCGGCGGCGTTACCAAGGCGACGTTGTTCTACTACGCGAGCCAATATGCGGCCGGGAACACGCATGTTGACGTTCCGACCACTGAAGCCGATCTGGCGAAGCGCTTCGTCGTCACGCGCAAGGGCCTAGTCACTTTCGACCACCGCACGTCGACCTGGTGGGTATTCGACGGAATCTGGAAAAAAGGGTCGCATCTGGCACTGCGCCTCTGTAAGGAGATGCTGGAAGCCCTGATCGAAACGGTGCGTGGCGCTCAACCCGACAAGCAAAGTGCTCTGCTGTCGACTCTCCAACGTCAGGCGACAGCGTCTTCGCTCGGTGCGATCCTTCGCCACGCCTCGCTCGATGCCGACATGGAGACATCCAATTCGGGTTTCGATACCAACCCTGGCCTACTCGGGGTGGAGAACGGCGGCGTGATCGAACTTGTCTCTGGACAGCATCGCCCCGCTCATCCCGACGATTTCATCACACTGCGCTGCGGTACTGCCTATGACGCCGAAGCGAAGTGCCCCGAGTTCATGAAGTTCATCGAAAGCATCACCGAAGGCGACAAGGAATTCGCGCGGTATATTCAGCGTGCGCTCGGCTACAGCCTTTTTGGGCATACTCGCGAGCAGGTGTTCTTTCTGATTATTGGACCCGGCAGCAACGGCAAGGGTGTTCTGTTGCGCACGATCGTCAAGGTGCTCGGAGACTACGGAAAAACCGTCGCACCGAATTTGCTGCAACGCGCATATGCCAGCAATCCGAATTCGCCGAGTCCCGCTGTCATGACACTGAAGGGAGCACGCCTGTACGCTTGCACCGAGTTCGACGGACAGAAGCGCTTTGACGAGGCATTCGTCAAGCAGCTCAGCGGCAGCGACGTGCTGACGGGCCGAAGCAACTTCGGAGAGCAGGAAACATTCACGCCGGTCGGGAAGCTCTGGCTGTCGCTGAACGCCGATCCTGAGATCGCGTATGACAACGCCGCCATGTGGCGTCGTATTCGCGTCATACCGTTGATGCGCCGCTTCAACGGCGAGAACTGCGATCCCGACCTCGACGCGAAGCTCGCCAATGAACTGTCGGGCATTCTCAACTGGCTCATCGAAGGAGCGCGACAGTATTACGCGTGCAAACTCCGCACCTGCAGCAAGGTGGCGCATGCCACCGAGCAACTGCGGACCCGCTCGGACACCGTTCGCTCGTGGTTCGCATCCTGTTGTACCGTGCGCGACGACGCCGCAATTCAGGGAGCGAAAGACGTCTACCACAGCTACGCGGCACACACCCGCGACAATGGGCGCACGCCGCTGCCGATCGCCAAGTTCAACGCCAAGCTCGAACTGCGCGGAATGCGCCACGTTCGTCGCAGCTCATTCAATGGCTGGCAAGGTTTCGTCCTGAAACGTGACTGAACAAACGGGGACGGCAAATCGCCGTTCCCGGCATCTCCTACCGCAGCCCTTCGTGGTTCCATTTCCTCCTGGACTGCACTTGCGGCATCACACTAGCGTCGTCACTTGCGAAGCCACAATCGACCAAACTCGGTAGGCGCGACGAATCTGTCAGATGCCGCACTGTCAAGATAGTCCGCCCATACCTGCATCAATTCCCGGCGTTCAACAAGATACTGCGCGCGATTGTAGGCCGCTCGGACCTTGTTCCGTTCCGCGTGCGCGAGTTGCCGCTCTATCCAGTCGGGAGGGAATCCCATCTCGTTCAGGATCGTTGACGCCGTCGCACGAAAACCGTGGCCGGTTGCCCGCGAGTGGTAACCCATTCGATACAACGCGTACAGAACCGTGTTCTCGCTGATACAGGCACCGCGACCGTTACGCGACGGAAGGACGTATGCGCCGTCGCCGTTGATCGCCTCTAACTGCCGCAGTACGTCGACGGCTTGCCGCGAGAGCGGAACGATATGGGCTTCTCGCATCTTCATCCGCTCGGCCGGAATTCTCCATTCCGCTCCGTCGAGATCAAATTCGGTCCATTGCGCCGCCCGCAGTTCGCCCGTCCGCACGAAGGTTAGTGCGAGAAGCCGCAACGCCAATCGCGTCTGCAAGTCGCCATCGTATTCGGAGAGCTTTCGCATGAATTCGGGCAGCTCTGCATGTCCCAGCGCCGCGTAGTGCCGCTTTTCGGGCGTCTTCAACGCTCCGCGCAGGTCAGCAGCCGGGTTGTACGTTCCGCGCCCTGTGGCAATCGCGAAACGAAATACGGCATTGCATCGTTGCAACACCCGCCCTGCCACTTCCAGTGCGCCGCGCTTTTCGATCACGCGCAGTGCCTCAAGCAAATCGGGAGCGGTAACGGTAGTGAGCGGGCGGTCGCCAAGCGCCGGAAAGATGTCAGCCTCCAGCGAGTTGAGAATCTTCGCGGCATGCGACGCCGTCCAACTTCCTTGCTTGGTCTGGTGCCACTCGCGCGCGATCGCTTCGAACGTGTTCGCTCGGTCATCGGCGTTCTGCTTCGCCGCGCGCTTGCGCTCCGCCACGGGGTCAATGCCCTGCTTGACCAACCTTTTCGCGTCGTCGCGAATCTGGCGCGCTTCGGCCAGCGTGACGGCCGGATAGACCCCGATCGCAAAAACTTTCTGTTTACCGGCGATGCGGTACGCCATGCGCCAGTAGCGGGAGCCGTTGGGGTGGATGTGCAGATACATCCCGCCGCCGTCGGTCAGCTTGTACGGCTCTGGGGCGGGCTTAGCGTTGCGGACAGCAATGTCTGTGAGTGGCATGGCGGCGATACCAACATTCTTCGTTTTGGTACCAACGAATATACCAGCAATTTTTTTGGCAACTGCCGGACGACGGTGGACGCCTGCATACGAAAAACCCCACAAAACCATTGATTTTGCGGGGTTTTTAGATTCCGCCGAATCTCGACGGACTGGAATGTGGTGCCGGCTGCAGGACTCGAACCCGCCACCTGATGATTACAAATCAACTGCTCTACCAGATGAGCTAAGCCGGCGTGAGCCCGTGATTCTACTTCATTTCACGATCTTGAGGTGTCCCTTGCCGCCGCCTTTCGAGCCGTCGTCGTCGGAGCTCGGGGACCGCCCTTCTTCGGGCTCACTCGACTCCGAGGGAGGCGCGTCGCTCGGCGGCGCTTGCCCCTCCTCCACGGGCTCGGCCGGAGCCGTCGCCGCCGGCCCTACCGCAGGCTCGACTGGGAATGCCATGCCCTGCCCGTTCTCGCGCGCATAGATCGCGAGCACGTTTGCGACCTGCACCTCGATCTTGTGCGCCTTGCCCGAAAACCTCGCGCTGAACTCGATCCACTCATTGCCCATCTGCAACTGGCTAGTCGCCTCGAAGCTGATGTTGAGCACGATCTCGTCGTTATGCACGAACTGGCGCGGCACGCGCGTCTGGTTATCGACCCGCACGGCGATGTGCGGCGTATACCCGTTATCCGTGCACCACTCGTAGAGCGCGCGCAACAGATAAGGCTTGGTCGGAATCTCTTGCATCAACAATCCTCGTTCGGAAACAGCACCGCGCTACCAATCAGCCCGAAGCGAAAGCGAAACGACCGCTATCGAACCGCCAAGCCGCGCGGCGGCTGCCCCCAAAACTACTCTGCGCGCGGCGCTCAGCGGCGCATCACCTTCTCGGAAGGCGTCAGCGCTTCGATGTAAGCCGGGCGGCTGAAAATACGCTCGGCATACTTCATGAGCGGCGCCGCATTCTTCGACAGCTCGATGCCATAGTGATCGAGACGCCACAAGAGCGGCGCGATCGCCACGTCGAGCATCGAGAACTCCTCGCCCAGCATGTACTTGTTCTTGAGAAAGATCGGTGCCAACTGCGTGAGCCGATCGCGGATCGCGAGACGCGCCTTCTCATGGCTCTTCTCGGCCGCCTTGCCCTTCTCGTTCTCGAGCGTGCCGACGTGCACGAACAGCTCCTTCTCGAAGTTGAGCAGGAAGAGCCGCGCACGCGCGCGCTGCACCGGATCGGCCGGCATCAGTTGCGGATGCGGGAAGCGCTCGTCGATGTACTCGTTGATGATGTTCGATTCGTAAAGGATCAGATCGCGCTCGACGAGAATCGGCACCTGCCCGTACGGATTCATCACCGCAATGTCTTCCGGCTTGTTGAAGAGGTCGACGTCGCGAATCTCGAAGTCCATGCCCTTTTCGAACAGAACCAGTCGGCAACGCTGGGAAAACGGGCAAGTAGTGCCGGAATACAAAACCATCATGTCTAAAGTTTCCTCAAAAAACTGAAGGGCCAGCGCGCCGAAAAGCCGCCGAAGCGTGCTCTTCCGTGCGCCGGCCCCACACCGGTATCACGGCGTGAATTACTTGACGTCCTTCCAGTAGGCCGCGTTCAGCCGCCAGGCGAAAAACGTCAGGACGCCCAGGAACAGCAGCACCCACACGCCAAGCTGCTTGCGCACGTGCTGCGTCGGCTCCGACATCCAGGTCAGGTAGGCGACGAGGTCGGCCACGGCAGAATCATAATCTACCCGGGACATCGTCCCCGGTTTCACCTGCTCGAAGCTGACGAACCGATGCGACTTCTCCCCCGTCTCCGCATCGGTCACGTCCTCGTACTTCGCCGTCCGCTCGCCCTGCAACTGCCATAAGACGTTAGGCATTCCAACGTTCGGGAACACCATATTGTTCCATCCCGTAGGCCGCGTATCGTCGAGATAGAAGCTGCGCAGGTACGTGTAGAGCCAATCGCTGCCGCGCGCTCGCGCCTCCACCGACAAATCGGGCGGCGTCACGCCGAACCACGTTTTCGCGTCGGTCGGCCGCATCGCCACGCTCATCGTGTTGCCGACCTTGTCGGTCGTGAACAGCAGATTCTGCTCGATCTCCTTCTGCGAAATGCCGAGCTGCGTAAGCGAACTGTAACGTACGAGGTTCGCACTGTGGCAGTTCAGGCAATAGTTTACAAACAATTGTGCACCATGCTGCAACGAGACGAGATTCGCCGTGTTGTCGGGCGCACGATCGAGCCGGAATCCCTCCTCCTGAGCCGATGCCGGAACCGCCGCGACGCCGGCCGCGAGCACCGCGGCCACGGCGCCGATTCGCGCAAGCTTCGAAAGCCATGTATTCATATCGTTGTTCCTCGCTCCCGATTCAATGAGGCTTGTACCGAACGCGCTCCGGCGGCGTCTTGAACTTGCCGCGCGGTGTCCAGAACGGCATGCCGAGGAAAAACGCGAAGTAGATGAGCGCGCAAACCTGAGCAATGACGGTCGCAACCGGCGATGGTGGCCGCGTCCCCAGAAATGCGAGGATGAGGAACGCCAGCACGAAGATGCCGTAGAACACCTTATGAAAGAACGGCCGGTAGCGGATCGACTTGACAGGGCTATGGTCGAGCCACGGGAGGAAGCAGAGCGAGAGCACGGCCGAGCCCATCACCACCACGCCCCAGAACTTGGACTCCGTCAACAGCATCGCGACGATGACGAGCGCGGACAGCACCGGCAAACCGATGCGCCACTTGCCGCGCGCGCGCACGAGCGCGAGCACGCCGAGCAGCGCGACGACGATCATCAGCACGATCTTGAACGGGTCCGTCGTCGCACGCAGCATGGCGTAGAACGCCGTGAAGTACCAGACCGGCGCGATCTCGGACGGTGTTTGCAACGGATTCGCCGGAATGAAGTTGTTCTGCTCGAGGAAATATCCGCCCATCTCCGGCGCGAAGAAAATGATGGCCGCGAACACGATCAGGAACACGCAAACGCCGAAGAAGTCGTGCACGCTGTAGTAGGGATGGAACGGAATCCCGTCGAGCGGGCGGCCGTCCGGCCCTTTCTTCGCCTTGATCTCGATGCCGTCCGGATTGTTCGAGCCCACTTCGTGCAGCGCAATCAAATGCACGAAGACGAGACCGACGAGCACGAGAGGAATTGCAATCACGTGCAAGGCGAAGAAGCGGTTCAGCGTCACGTCCGATACGACGTAATCGCCGCGAATCCAGAGCGACAGATCCGGGCCGATGAACGGGATCGCCGAAAAGAGGTTCACGATGACCTGCGCGCCCCAATACGACATCTGCCCCCACGGGAGCAGGTAACCGAAGAACGCCTCGGCCATGAGACAGAGGAAAATCGCGCAGCCGAAGAGCCATACGAGCTCGCGCGGCTTGCGATACGAGCCGTAGAGCAGCCCGCGGAACATGTGCAGGTAGACGACGACGAAGAACATCGACGCGCCCGTCGAATGCATGTAGCGGATGAGCCACCCCCACGGCACCTCGCGCATGATGTACTCGACCGAGGCGAACGCGAGCGTCGAATCGGGCTTGTAGTTCATCGTCAGGAAGATGCCCGTGACGATCTGGTTCACGAGCACGAGCAGCGCAAGCGAGCCGAAGAAGTACCAAAAGTTGAAGTTCTTCGGTGCGTAGTACTCGGAAACGTGTGCCTTCCAGGTCGCCGTCATCGGAAAGCGCCGGTCGATCCACCCGGTCAGGCCCGTCGTCTCGACTGCTTTCTCTGCCTTCTCAGTCGTAGCCATTACGCTTCTCCTTTCTCGTCCTTGCCGACCACGAGCGTGGTCGCCGACGTGAACTGGTAGGGCGGAACATCGAGGTTTTGCGGCGCGGGCTTGTTCTTGAAGACACGGCCAGCAAGATCGTAGGTCGAGCCGTGGCACGGGCACAGGAATCCGCCGGGCCAGTCGCTCGGCAAATTCGGCTGCGGGCCGGGCGTGAAGCGCTGCGTCGGGGTGCAGCCGAGATGAGTACAGACGGCAACGGCAACAAAAATGTTCTTGTGATCGGCGCGCGACCGGTATTCGTTGTTGCAATACTCGGGCAGCGGCATCGAGAACGGGTTCTTGCTCTGAGGATCGGCCAGCTCAGGATCGGCCTTCTTGACGTCGGCCAGCATCTCGTCGGTGCGATTGATGATCCAGACAGGCTTGCCGCGCCAGGAGACCGTTTTCATCTCCCCGGGCTTCAGGTCGCTGATGTCGACCTCGACCGGCGCGCCGCCGGCCTTGGCTTTCTCGGATGGTGCTAAAGAGCTCGCAAACGGTACGACAGCGGCCACGCCTCCAAAGCCGCCTGCTACGGACGTCGCAATCAGCCAGGTACGGCGGCTGCCGTCGACGCGTTCCTCTTCTTTGTCTCGCATCACACGCCCCACTTCTGAGTTGGATTTTCCGTCACGCTTTTTCCACCGCCGCTAGTTTGCGGGAATGGAGTCGTCATTTACAAGACCCGACCGACAAAAACCATGCGAAGCGATTGATCCGTAAGGGTTTCCCCCCACCGCGCGGCCGTGCGCCGCACCCTATTTCCGTTATTCTTTAAACACTTTGCACAATACGTCGTATTGCGGCGCAACCGAATAGCAAAGGTCAAACCGGATTATCGATGTCGATGAAGAGATGCTCGAGATCGAAACGCTCGGACAGGTGGGCGCCGACCGCCTGCACGCCGAAGCGCTCGGTCGCATGATGCCCCGCCGCAAGAAAGGCGACGCCGCTCTCGGCCGAAATGTGAGTGGTCGGCTCGGACACTTCGCCGGTCAGGAAAACGTCGGCGCCAGCATCGATCGCCGCCTCGAAGTAGCTTTGCGCGGCACCCGTGCACCAGGCGACGCGCCGCAGTTCGCTGTCCGGATCGCCGAGCGCGAGCGGCGTGCGGCCAAGCGTCTGTTCGACCTGCGCGACGAAGTGCGCCAGCGTGATCGGCATCGGCAGCGTCGCCATCCAGCCGAGATCGTCGGGGCCGAAATGCGACTCGCCGATGAGACCCATGCGCGCGCCGAGCTGCGCGTTGTTGCCGAGCTCGGGATGGGCGTCGAGCGGTAAATGAAAGGCGAAAAGATTGATGTCGTTGGCAAGCAGGAGCTTCAGGCGGCGGTATTTGCGGCCCGTAATTTGCGGGGTTTCGTTGCGCCAGAAATAGCCGTGATGGACGAGGACGGCGTCCGCCCCCCATTCGAGCGCCGCTTCCAGAAAGGCTAGCGAAGCGGTAACGCCGGTGGCGATCTTGTCGATGCGCCGACGTCCTTCCACCTGCAGCCCGTTGGGGCTGTAATCCTTGAACCGGCCGGTTTCGAGCAACCCATTCAAGTACAATTCAAGTTCTATGCGATCCATATAAACCTCGATTCTTCAAATGCTTAGACGGTTTTGGCTGTTTTTTGCCCAAGCGGTGACAGTGCTGCTCGCGCTCATGTTCATCGTGGTGACGCTCAAGCCGCAATGGCTGCAGCGGCAGGGGCAATTCGGCAAGCAGCTCGCCTCGCCGATCGTCGCGCTGCGGGAAGTCGCGCCGGGAACGGGCTCGAGCACGGCCGTGACCTCGTATGCCGACGCCGCCCAAAAAGCGATGCCGGCCGTCGTCAACGTCTTCTCCGGCAAGGGTGGATCGCTGCCGCCGAATCCGCAAGCGAACGACCCGCTGTTCCGGTACTTCTTCGGCAATCCGAAAGGCGGCAAAGAGCCGCAGGACGAGCCGGCGACGAACCTCGGCTCGGGCGTCATCGTCAGCTCGGAAGGCTACATTCTAACGAACCAACATGTCGTCGACGGGGCAGATGAGATCGAAGTCGCGCTGGCCGACGGCCGCAGAACGAATGCGAAAGTAGTCGGCGTCGACCCCGAAACCGATCTCGCCGTGCTCAAGATCAACATGTCGAATCTGCCGACGATGACGCTCGGCAGGATGGACGAGGCGCGCGTGGGCGACGTCGTGCTCGCGATCGGCAACCCGTTCGGGGTCGGCCAAACCGTCACGATGGGCATCATCAGTGCGCTCGGGCGCAATCACCTCGGCATCAATACGTTCGAGAACTTCATTCAGACCGATGCGCCGATCAACCCGGGGAACTCGGGCGGCGCGCTAATCGATGCGCACGGCAACCTGCTCGGCATTAATACGGCCATCTACTCGCGCTCGGGCGGCTCGCTCGGGATCGGCTTCGCGATCCCCGTCTCGACGGCCAAGAGCGTGCTCGAGAGCATCATCACGACTGGAGCGGTCACGCGCGGCTGGATCGGCGTCGAGCCGCAGGATGTGACACCCGCGATCGCCGAGTCGTTCGGACTGGAGCAAAAGGGCACCATCGTGGCCGGCGTGCTTCAGGGTGGGCCCGCCGACAAGGCCGGCATCAAACCCGGTGACGTGCTGCTCAACGTGAACGGTCAGGACATCACGGATACGACGCGCCTGCTCAACGTAATCGCGCAGATCAAGCCTGGCACCGACGCCAAGATCCGCCTGAAGCGGAAGAACAAGGAAATGGAAGTCAAGGTGACGATCGGCAAGCGCCCGCCCCCGCCGAAGCAGGCCAGCGACGACAATTCGCAGCCCGACGAATGAGCTGCGGCCGCAAGCCGAGCGCCGCGCGGGCGGCGCTCGATCAGCTCGCGGCGTGCTCCTTATCGGCGAGCGCGCTGTCCTTGCCGACCAAGAACCGCGCCGCGATGATGCCGGCCTCATAGAGGACGATCAGCGGCACGGCCAGAATCAACTGCGAGAAGACGTCGGGCGGCGTCACGACGGCCGCGACGATGAACGCCCCCACCACGACGTAGGGCCGGATCTCCTTCAGCTTTTTGATCGTCAGCACGCCCATCCGCACAAGCAAGACGACGACTATCGGCACTTCGAACGTCACCCCGAACGCAATGAACATCGCCAGCACGAAACTCAGGTAGTTGTTGATGTCCGTCGTCATCTCCGCGCCGAGCGGCGCGTTGTAGTGCGCCATGACGCGAAAGATCGTCGGGAACACGACGAAATAGGCAAACGCCATCCCGCAGAGGAACAACACGTAGCTGCTGCCGACGAGCGGCGTGACGAGCCGCTTCTCGTGCTGATAAAGGCCCGGCGCGACGAACGCCCAGATCTGGTAAAGGACGAACGGCAAAGCGATCACGAGCGCCACGACCATCGTGACCTTCATCGGCACGAAGAACGAGCCGGTCACGTCGGTCACGATCATCTTCCCGCCGGCGGGCAGATTCTCCATCAGCGGCCGCGCAAGCAAGCGGAAAATGTCGGGCGCCCAATAGACGAGCGCGACGAAGACGACGATGACGGAAATCCCCGCCCGAATGATCCGGTCGCGCAACTCGACGAGATGCGAGATGAAGGTTTCCTCGGGGCCCCCGTCGTTGGGGTCGTTGGGGCTGTCGGGTTTGTTGGGGTCGCTCACACCGGCCCTCGTTGGAATATCGTCACTTGCGGCTTCGAAAGTGGAAAGACGGGAAAGGCGGCTCGCACGCGCGCTCAGAATCAGAGAAAGCGCTTCGGCGTCCGCAAGCTCGCCGGCGTGTGGCGCGCCACGCGCGCGGCGCCCGACTGTACGTGTATGCGGCGCCCCGTCGCGCGTTTATACCAGACTGGCGTGGCAAGCCGCTTCGCCCGCCAATTGCGCCGCTTCTCCGCGCCGGGCGCACCGCCGCCGTTGCCGGGCATGCCGAATGGCGGCGGCTCGGCGGCGCCCGCCGTACCGGCGTCTTCGATGGCAGCGGACGCCCCGCTCGCGATGCTCGGCGACACCGAGGTGCCCGCGCGCCAAGCGTCGGTCAATTCGGTTTCCTCGCGGCGCACGGTATCGTGGATCTTGTTTTCGACGTTGCGCGCCGCCGATTCGAAATCGGTCTTCATGCGGCGCAGCTCGTCGAGTTCGATTTCACGCGTAACTTCCGCCTTCACGTCGTTGATGTAGCGCTGCGCACGGCCGAAGAGCGCGCCCGCCGTGCGCGCCACGCGCGGCAGCCGCTCGGGGCCGAGCACGACCAGCGCCACCACGCCGATCAAGGCCATCTTGGTCAGACCGAGGTCGAGCATCGGCTTCGTTCTTCCGTCATCAGGTCATCGGACGCCCACGCGAGCGGCCCGGATCAGCGGTAGTCGCTCGAGCGAACCTTTTCCTTCGCCTCGACGTCGACAGCGCCGTTCGGCAATTCGCGCCGCTCGCTCGTCGATGCCGGGGAAGCGGGCGTCTCGCCTTCCTTCATCCCTTCCTTGAATCCCTTCACGGCGCTGCCGAGATCGCTGCCGATATTGCGCAGCTTCTTCGTCCCGAAGACGAGCGCCACGATCAAAAGCACGATCAGCCAGTGCCAAATGCTCAACGAACCCATGTGAATCTCCTGAAACCTTGATAGTGCGGCGCGCTTAACCCATCCGCTGCCACGGGCGCGGCCCGGCAAGCAGATGCGCGTGCAGATGGTAGACTTCCTGTCCCCCGCCTGGCCCCGTATTGATCACCGTGCGAAAACCCGTCTCGCCGCCGGTATAGGCGCAGCCGAGTTTATCGGCGAGGCGCGCCACCAGAACCATCATTCTACCAAGCAGCGGGGCATCGCTTTCATCGCAATTCGAGAGCGTATCGATGTGCCGGCGCGGAATCACGAGAATATGCGTGGCCGCGGCCGGGCGGATGTCCTTGAAAGCGAGAAATTCGTCGTCCTCGTGCACTTTCGTGCTCGGAATTTCGCCGGCGGCGATCTTGCAAAAGAGGCAGTTTTCGTGGCTCATGGTCTTCCCGGTGAATGGGGCGCGGCGGCTTCGATCAGAACCACGCGCGCGGCTCGAGCGGCTTGTTGTCGTACAGATACAGCCAGCCCTTGACGATACGGTACAGCATCCAGATCGAAACGGCTGCAAGGATGAAAAAGCCGATCACGACGAACACCAGCACGCCGCCGATCACATAGCCGATCAGGCCGAGCCAGAACGTCCGGATCTGCCACTCGAAATGCGCCTCGTACGGCGTGCCGGCCGCGTCCGGCCGTTTCAGGTAGTCGATGATGATCGCGACGAGGCCCGAAATGCCGCCCGTGAACCAATGCACCGCATAGAGCCCATAAAGCACGTGCGTCAGCGTGCGAATGCGGTCCGCATCGGTCGTGCCGCCGTAGGAAACAGGTGAACGTCTGCCTGGATCTTCCATCTTCGCGCCTCTCGCCTTTCGAAACCGCTCGATCGATGATCGATCGAGCTCGCTCGTGCCGCTCTCGGCCGGTTGTTACCTTCTAACCCTATCCGCCGTTCTCTTCGCGCTCGCGGCGCTTGCGCAGCGCCTTCTCTTCGATGCCCGACATCCCCTCGCGGCGCTCGAGCTCGGCGATGACATCGGCCGGGCTCAGCTCGAAATGCGAGAGCATGACGAGGCAGTGGAACCAGAGATCGGCCACCTCGCCGACGAGCGCGGCCGGCGCGCCGCCCTGGCGCACGTCCTTCGCGGCGAGCACGACCTCGGTCGCCTCCTCGCCGATCTTCTTCAGCACCGCATCGTCACCCTTGTGAAACAGGCGGGCAACATACGAACTCTCGGGATCGCCGCCCTTGCGGCTATCGATCACGGCCGCAAGCCGCACCAGCGTATCTTCGGTCGATTGCATCAGTGATGTCGCTTCATTCAATCAGTGAATCGGAACGGCGTCGATCGATGCGGCGGGCGAACCGGCCGGCTCCGTCGACACGATCTCGGCCGCGCGCGCAGCCGAGCTTATCGGTAAATATGCTCGGGATCCTTCAGCACGGGATCGACGGCCACCCAGTCGCCCTCGTCGGCCGTGCCCTCGAATTTCTGAAAGAAGCAGGAATGCCGGCCCGTGTGGCAGGCGATCCCCGATACCTGCTCGACTTTGAGCAGCACGACGTCCTCGTCGCAGTCGAGCCGCACCTCGCGCACATGCTGCACATGGCCCGACTCCTCGCCCTTGAACCAGAGGCGCTGGCGCGAACGCGAAAAATAAACGGCACGGCCCGTCTCGATCGTCTTCGCGAGCGCCTCGCGGTTCATCCAAGCGAACATCAGCACGTCGTTCGTCGAAGCTTCCTGCGCAATCACCGGAACGAGGCCGTTCGCGTCCCATTGAACCTTGTCGAGCCACGACTTGTCGGGCGCAATCATCTGAACCTCCGGGCAGCAGCGAATGGAATGAGCGTGAGCAATCGTTCCATCTCACTGTCTCACGGGAATGCCTTGTTCGGCCATGAAGCGCTTCGCCTCGCCGACCGTATGCTCGCCGTAGTGGAAGATGCTCGCGGCCAGCACGGCGTCCGCGTGGCCTTTGATGATGCCGTCGGCCAGGTCCTTCAGCGAGCCGACCCCGCCCGAAGCGATCACGGGCACCGGGACCGCGTCCGATACGGCGCGCGTCAGCGCGAGATCGAAGCCGCTCTTCGTCCCGTCGCGGTCCATGCTCGTCAAAAGGATCTCGCCGGCACCGTACTCGGCCATCTGCTTCGCCCATTGCACGGCATCGAGCCCGGTCGGCTTGCGCCCGCCATGCGTGAAGACCTCCCAACGCGGCGCCTCGCCTTCGCCCGAGACGCGCTTGGCGTCGATCGCGACGACGATGCACTGCGAGCCGTACTTGCCGGCCGCATCGCGCACCAATTGCGGATTGGCGACGGCCGACGAATTCATGCTGATCTTGTCCGCGCCGGCGTTGAGCAGCCGCCGCACGTCTTCGACGGCACGCACGCCGCCGCCGACCGTCAGCGGAATGAAGACCTGCGAAGCGACGGCCTCGATGATCGGCAGGATCAAATCGCGGCCGTCCGACGTGGCCGTGATGTCGAGAAACGTCAACTCGTCGGCGCCTTGCTCGTCATAACGATGCGCGATCTCGACCGGATCCCCGGCGTCGCGCAGCTCGACGAAGTTCACGCCTTTGACGACTCGCCCGGCGGTCACGTCGAGACAGGGAATGATGCGTTTAGCTAGTGCCATATTGGTGCAAGTGCCGCTGAAAGCCCGCCCGGCCAAAGGCGGATGCCATCGTGAATGTTCGTGACCGGACCGGGTGGCCAGACCTCCTGGCGGGTAGCCGCCGGCCGCGGCGGCGCGCGCGAAGCGCCGTTCGGTCAGGCGTCGTCCGATTCCCGCAAGGTATCGGCGCGCGTTTGCGCCTGGGAGAAGTCGAGATCGCCCGAATAGATCGCGCGCCCGCAGATGACGCCCTCGATGCCTTCGTCCTGGACCTCGCACAGCGCATCGATATCGGCGATGCTCGAAAGCCCGCCACTCGCGATCACCGGAATCTTGACCGCGCGCGCGAGGCGCACCGTCGCGTCGATATTGATGCCCTGCAGCATTCCGTCGCGGCCGATGTCGGTATAGATGATCGACTCGCAACCGTAATCCTCGAACTTGCGCGCGAGATCGACGACTTCGTGGCCCGTGAGCTTGCTCCAGCCGTCCGTCGCCACTTTTCCGTCCTTCGCGTCGAGCCCGACGATGATATGCCCGCCGAAAGCCGTGCAGGCATCCTGCAGGAAGCCGGGATTCTTCACGGCGGCCGTGCCGATGATCACGTACGAGAGGCCGTCGTCGAGATAACGCTCGATCGTCTCGAGATCCCGGATGCCGCCGCCCAGTTGAACGGGAATTTCGTTGCCGACTTCCTCGATGATCGCGCGAATCGCCTCCTCGTTCTTCGGCTTGCCCGCGAACGCGCCGTTCAAATCGACGAGATGCAGCCGCCGAGCGCCGCGCTCCACCCAGTGCCGGGCCATCGCCGCGGGATCCTCGGAGAATATCGTCGCTTGGTCCATATCGCCTTGTTTGAGGCGCACACACTGACCGTCCTTGAGGTCGATGGCGGGAATCAGCAGCATAGCAATCGCGTTAAGTCTGGGATGAGTTGGAGGTCGGCGGCCCGGGCCGCGAACCGTTTCGCTAGTTTAGTACAGTCTCGAAGCGCTTCGGCCGGCGTGCCGGCGTAAAACCTGGCAAGCAAATTCACGAATTTACGGGTTCCAATGCACGAAATTGCGGTAGACACGCAAGCCTGCGTCTGCGCTTTTTTCGGGGTGAAACTGGGTGGCGAACAAATTGTCGCGCGCCACGGCCGACGTAAACGAATTGCCGTAGTCCGTTTCCCCCACGCTATGCGCGCGATTGTCGGGGACGACGTAGTAACTGTGCACGAAATAAAAAAAGCTTCCGTCGGGCACGCCGTCCCAGAGCGGATGCGCGTGCACCTGACGCACGCGGTTCCAGCCCATTTGCGGCACCTTGAAGCGCGAGCCGTCGTCCTGCAGCCGGCCTTCGAGCGCGAACCGCACGACTTTGCCATGAATGAGGCCGAGCCCGTTCGTGTCGCCTTCCTCGCTCCAATCGAGCAGCATTTGCTCGCCGACGCATACGCCCATCAACGGCTTCGTGCGCGACGCCTCGAGCACCGCCTCCTGGAGCCCCGACTCGCGCAGCGAGCGCATGCAGTCGGGCATCGCGCCCTGCCCGGGCAGGACGACGCGCTCGGCGGCGCGTATGTCCTCGGGGCGATCGACGATGGCCACCTCGGCTTCAGGCGCCGCCTTTTTCAGCGCCTGCTGCACGGAGCGCAGGTTGCCCATCCCATAGTCCACAATTGCAATTTTCTTCATCGCGATCTTTATCGCACCAAAATAGCCGCGTCGAAACAGCTACCGCAAATTAGGCAACAACGCCTTCAACCCGTCGACGATGAACTCCACCGCGAGCGCCGACAACATCAAACCCATCAACCGCGTACCGATATTGATACCCGTTTGTCCGACCCAGCGCGCAATCGGCTCGGCGAGCCGCAGCGACAGGAAGCAAATCACCGCCAGCACGGCGCCGATCACGACGAGCCCGATCCGGTCGTACCAGTGGTGCGCGCCCGCCGCGTAGACGATCACCGTGCTGATCGAGCCCGGCCCCGTGAGCAGCGGGATCGCGAGCGGCACGACCGCGATGCTGTTCTTCGATTCGGCCTCATCGCGCTCTTCGGCCGTGGCGCGCGTATTGCCGATTTGCGCATTGAGCATGTTGACGGCCATCAGCAGCATGATGATCCCGCCGCCCACCTCGAGCGAGCCGACCGAGATCCCGAAGAAGCTGATGATCTGCTGGCCGAGCACCGTCGTGATCGCGATGACGCAAAACACGGAGATCGAGGCGATCCGGATCGTGCGTCGCCGCTCACCCTCGGACTGCTCCGAAGTGAGACTCAAGAAAAACGGCACCGCGCCGACCGGATTGATCAGCGCGAGCAACGAAATGAACGATTTCAGAAAATCCATCGCAAGCCGGTCGGCGCGTCCTGCGCCGGTCGCTCGTCCCTTGGGGTTTGCCGCCCTATCCCAGTCGCTATAGGCTGCCTTTAGTCGACGGGACCTGCCCCGCCGCGCGTTCGTCGAGCTCCGCGGCCATGCGCAGCGCGCGGCCGAAAGCCTTGAAGACCGTTTCCATCTGATGGTGAGCGTTGAGCCCGCGCAGATTGTCGATATGCAGCGTGACGCCCGCGTGATTCACGAAGCCGCGAAAAAACTCGATCGACAGGTCCACGTCGAACGTGCCGATCCGCGCGCGCGTGAACGGCACATGAAATTCGAGGCCCGGACGGCCCGAGAAATCGATGACGACACGCGAGAGCGCCTCGTCGAGCGGCACGTAGGCATGACCGTACCGGCGAATCCCTTTCTTGTCGCCGATGGCCTTGGCCACGGCCTGGCCGAGCGTGATGCCCGTGTCTTCGACGGTATGGTGATCGTCGATATGGAGGTCCCCATGCGCCTCGATCTCGAGGTCGATGAGCCCGTGCCGCGCAATCTGATCGAGCATGTGGTCGAGAAACGGCACGCCCGTCGCGAGCTTCTGCTCGCCGGTGCCGTCCAGATTGATCTTCACACGGATCTGCGTTTCGCTGGTATTGCGAACGACTTCCGCCACACGCATGGAAAACCTCGAATCAAGCGGGAAATAAGTTGCTTCGAAAAACAAGAATGAAGTGCGGCAGTCCGGCACGGGCGCCTCGCTTCGGCGCCCTGCCTCAGGCCCGCTTTTCAGTCTTTACTTCAAAACCAGTTTGAGCGCCGCGAGCATTTGCGCGTTTTCGTCCGGCGTGCCGACCGTCAAGCGCAGGCAATTCGCAAGCAATGGGTGGATTTTACTCACGTTTTTGACCAAAATCCGCGCCGCGAGAAGGGTTTCGAACGCGGCGTCCGCGTCGGGCACGCGCACGAGCAGAAAATTGCCGGCGCTCGGGAAGACGGTGGTGCCCGGCAACGCCGCGACGGCATCGGCAAGGCGCGTCCGTTCGGCCCGCAAATCGGCGGCCTGCACCTCGAGCACATCGTCGATGTGATCGAGCATGAACTCGGCGGCGGCCTGCGTCAAAACGTTGACGTTGTAGGGCGGCCGGACTTTGTCGAGCTCGTCGAGCCAGACGGGCGAGCCCGCCAGGTAGCCGAGCCGGATGCCGGCCAGACCGAGCTTCGACACCGTTCGCATGACGACGACATTGCCGAATTCGAGCACGCGCGGCAGCCAGCTCTTTTGCGCGAAAGGCTGATAGGCCTCGTCGATGACGACGAGGCTTTGCCCCGCCGCCGCGATGACACGCTCGACGTCCTCTTCGGAGTAGAGCGTGCCCGTCGGATTGTTCGGGTACGCCAGATAGACGACGGCCGGCCGATGCTCGGCGATGGCGGCCAGCATCGCCTCCGTATCGAGCGTGAGATCGGCTCGGTGCGGCACGCCGATGAACTCGATCTGCGCGAACTTCGCCGACATCTGGTACATCACGAAGGCCGGCACCGGCGCGAGCAGCTTCGCGCCGGGCTTGGCGCAAGCGACGGCGATCATGCTGATGATCTCGTCGGAGCCGTTGCCGAGCAGCACGGCGCAGCCGGCCGGCACGCCCATCACGCGCTTGAGCTTCTCGATCAGCGCGGCGGGCCGCGGCGCCGGATAGCGGTTCAGCGCCACGCCGGCCAGGTGCTCGCCGAGCTGCCGCGCGAGCGCGTCGGGCAGCTCGTAGGGGTTCTCCATCGCATCGAGCTTCACGAAACCCGTGGCATCGGGAACCGGATAGCTCGTCATCGCCAGCACGTCGCCGCGGATAACGTCTTTAGGTGTCGTCATAATCGTTCAGCCGGTTGTCCGGCCCGTGTCCTTCCTGGCCATTGGGTCTTTCGCTTCACCCGGTTTGCTTCATGCGGTATTCGGCACTCTTCGCATGTGCCGGCAACCCTTCACCATAAGCAAGCTCGGCCGCGATCTCGCCGAGCGTCTGCGCGCCCTCGGCACTGACTTCGATCACACTCGAGCGCTTGAAGAAATCGTAGACGCCGAGCGGCGACGAAAAGCGCGCCGTGCGCGACGTCGGCAGTACGTGGTTCGGCCCGGCGCAGTAGTCGCCGAGGCTTTCGCTCGTGAAGCGGCCGACGAAGATCGCGCCCGCATGGCGAATCTCGTTCGCCCACTGCTGCGGGTCGAGCGCCGAAATCTCGAGATGCTCGGGGGCGATCCGGTTCGCGATCGCGCAGGCCTCGGCCATGTCCCGCACCTTCACGAGCGCGCCGCGATCTTCCAGCGAGCGCTGGATCACGTCGCGGCGCGGCATCGTCGGCAGGAGCTCCGCGATCGCCTCTTCGACGCGCGCGATGAACGCGTCGTCGGGCGCGAGCAGAATCGATTGAGCAAGCTCGTCGTGCTCGGCCTGCGAGAAGAGATCCATCGCGACCCAGCGCGGATCGGTCGTGCCGTCGCACAGAACCAGAATCTCGGAAGGCCCGGCGATCATGTCGATGCCGACCGTGCCGAACACGCGGCGCTTCGCCGATGCCACATAGGCATTGCCGGGGCCGCAGATCTTGTCGACCGCGGGCACCGTCTCGGTGCCGTACGCGAGCGCGCCGATCGCTTGCGCGCCGCCGATCGTGAAGACGCGATCGACGCCGCCGATGAGCGCCGCCGCCAGCACGAGCGGGTTCTTCACGCCGTCGGGCGTCGGCACGACCATGACGATCTCGCGCACGCCGGCCACGCGCGCCGGCAAGGCATTCATCAGCACCGACGAGGGGTACGCGGCCTTGCCGCCGGGCACGTAGATTCCCGCGCGATCGAGCGGCGTCACCTTCTGGCCGAGCACCGTGCCGTCGGCCTCCGTGTACTGCCAGCTATGGCTGCCGCATTCGATCTTCTGCTTCTCATGGTAGCCGCGCACGCGCGCGGCCGCCGCTTCGAGCGCCGCGCGCTGCTTCGGCTGGAGGCTTTCGAGCGCCGCCTCGAGCTCCGTGATCGGCAGCTCGAGCGCGGCGACGCTCGACGCGTCGAGCCGGTCGAAGCGGTTCGTGTACTCGAGCACCGCCGCGTCGCCGCGCCGCTTCACGTCGGCAAGAATTTGCGCGACGGAGCGCTCGATCGCCTCGTCCTCGCTCGCCTCGAAGGCGAGCACCGCCGCGAGCGCCGCATCGAAACCGGCGGCGCTCGAATCGAGTTTGCGAATCTTCAGAGACATGCTGGTATCCGTTCCGGTAAAGGCGCGCCGATCTCGTGATCGTTCGGCGCCGCCGTCTTACGCCTGGCCACCGCCGCGTCGCGATGCGCTCTCGAACGCATCGAGAAACGGCTCGAGCGCCGAGCGCTTCAGCTTCAGCGCAGCCTGATTCACCACGAGGCGAGACGAGATTGGCATGATCTCCTCGACCTCGACGAGATGGTTCGCGCGCAACGTCCCGCCGGTGCTGACGAGGTCGACGATCGCATCGGCCAGCCCGACGAGCGGCGCGAGTTCCATCGAGCCGTAGAGCTTGATCAGGTCGACGTGCACGCCCTTCGCCGCGAAGTGCTCGCGCGCCGTCTGCACGTACTTCGTCGCAACGCGCAGGCGCGCGCCCTGGCGCACTGCGTTCGCATAGTCGAAGCCGGCTTTCACCGCCACCGACATCCGGCAGCGCGCGATGTTCAGATCGACGGGCTGATAAAGGCCGCTGCCGCCGTGCTCGATCAGCACGTCCTTGCCGGCCACGCCGAAATCGGCCGCGCCGTACTCGACGTAAGTCGGCACGTCGGTCGCGCGCACGATGATGACGCGCAGGTTCGGCGCACTCGTTCCGAGAATCAGCTTGCGCGAGGTCTCGGGGTCTTCCGAGACCTGCACGCCGGCCGCGGCGAGCAGCGGCATCGTTTCCTCGAAAATACGCCCTTTCGAAAGCGCGAGCGTCAACTGCGGGGCGCTCATGCGAAGCTCCCCACGCCCGCGGCATTCGCCGCGCTGCCGGTGAGGCGGCGCACGTGGGCGCCGATCTTTGTCAGCTTTTCCTCCATCCGGTCGTAACCGCGATCGAGGTGATAGATCCGGTCGACGAGCGTCTCGCCGTCCGCGACGAGCCCCGCGATGACGAGGCTCGCGGAGGCGCGCAGGTCCGTCGCCATGACGGTCGCGCCCGATAGCTTCGGCACGCCCGCGACGAGCGCCGTGTTGCCGTCGACGCTGATGTTCGCGCCGAGCCGATTGAGCTCCTGCACGTGCATGAAGCGGTTCTCGAAAATGGTCTCGACGACTTGCGCCGCGCCCTCGGCGATCGCATTGAGCGCCATGAACTGCGCCTGCATGTCGGTCGGGAACGCCGGGTACTCTGAGGTGCGCACCGATACGGCCGTCGGACGGCGGTGCATCCGCACGCGGATCCAGTCGTCGCCTTCCTCGATCGTCACGCCGGCTTCGCGCAGCTTCGCCGTCACGGCGTCGAGCGTTTCGGGGCGCACGTCGCGCAGCGTGACGTCGCCGCCGGCCGCCGCCACCGCGCACAGGAATGTGCCCGCCTCGATGCGATCGGGAATGACGGCATGCCGCGCGCCATGCAGCTTATCGACGCCCTCGATCACGAGCCGGTCCGTGCCGATGCCCTCTATCTTCGCGCCCATCGCGACGAGCAGACGCGCAAGGTCGCTGACCTCGGGCTCGCGCGCCGCGTTTTCGAGGATCGTTTGCCCCTCGGCGAGCGCGGCGGCCATCAAAAGATTCTCGGTGCCCGTGACCGTGATCATGTCCGTGACGATTCGCGCGCCCTTCAGGCGATTGGCGCGCGCCTCGATATAGCCGTGCTCGATGCTGATCTCGGCGCCCATCGCCTGCAGGCCCTTGATGTGCTGATCGACGGGGCGCGCACCGATCGCGCAGCCGCCCGGCAGCGATACCTTCGCGACGCCGAAGCGCGCGACGAGCGGTCCGAGCACGAGGATCGATGCGCGCATCGTCTTCACGAGGTCATAGGACGCGACGGGATTGTCGACATGGGTCGCGTCGAGCGCGACCGCATCGCCCGCCGTCTCGGCGCGAACGCCCATCTGCGTCAGCAGCTTGAGCGTCGTGCGCACGTCTTTGAGGTCCGGCACGTTCTCGAGATGGATCGGGTCGGCGGCGAGCAGGCTCGCGCAAAGAATCGGCAGCGCCGCGTTTTTCGCGCCCGATATGCCGACCTCGCCGGAAAGTGTCCGGCCGCCTTCGATCGCAAGCTTGTCCATGCTCATTTGTCCCTGGTTGGCTTCGCCCTCGGCCCTGCTCTCTGCCGCGGCGCCGCCGGCGCCGCTCGTTTCGTCTTGTGTAATGCGCACTACGGTTCCTGAATTATGCGTTTTGCCATTCGGCCGGCGTGAGTGTCTTCATGCTCAGCGCGTGGATTTCCGCCCGCATGCGATCGCCGAGCGCCGCATAGACGAGCTGATGACGTTGAATCGGGCGTTTGCCCTCGAACGCCTCGGAGACGATCGTCGCAAAAAAGTGCTGGCCGTCGCCCTCGACTTCGATATGGGTGCACGGCAGCCCCGCCGTGATGTATTGCTTGACTACCTCGGGAGTCGGCAACATGGTTTCAAGCTCCTTGCTTAGTTCGGGTTCCGCGCGCCAGTACGCGTCCCCACGGGACTTCCTTCGGGGCGTGGGGTCTGTTTCATTTTCAGTGGCGCAGCTTGTAGCCCGATGCGATGAGACGCATCGCGAGCGCGGCGATCACGACGAAAAACGCGGCGACGACGGCGAGGCTCGCGAGCGGATCGACGTCTGACACGCCGAAAAAGCCGTAGCGAAAGCCGTCGATCATGTAAAAGAACGGGTTCAGCCGCGACACCTGGCGCCAGATATCCGGCAGCGTGTGGGTCGAGTAGAACACGCCCGAAAGAAACGTGAGCGGCATGATCAGGAAGTTCTGAAACGCCGCCAATTGATCGAACTTCTCGGCCCAGATGCCGGCAATGAGACCGAGCGTGCCGAGCAGCGCCGAGCCGAGCGCGGCGAATCCGATGATGAAGAGCGGCGCGGCGAACGTCATCGGCACGAACCAGATCGTGGCGATGAAAACGCCGAAGCCGACCGCGAGTCCGCGCACGACCGACGCGAGCACATAGGCGCTGAACAGCTCCCAATGCGTGAGCGGCGGCAGCAGCACGAAAACGAGGTTGCCCGTGATCTTCGACTGGATCAGCGACGACGAGCTGTTCGCGAACGCGTTTTGCAGCACGCTCATCATGATGAGACCGGGGATTAGGAAGCTCGTGTACCCGACGCCGGGGTAGACCTCGACGTGGCCGCGCAATGCATGGCCGAAGATCGCCAGATAAAGCAGCGCCGTCACGACAGGCGCGAGCACCGTCTGGAACGAAACCTTCCAGAAGCGCAGCGTCTCCTTGTAGAACAGCGTGCGAAAACCGCTCATGGCGGTTCGCTCCGGCGCGGCGGATGTCGTTAGGGTCGGTCGCATGCCGCCTCCCGCCGGGCCGCCCCAAGGGAGGCGGCCGCCCCCACGCGCCCCGCAGATGCGCCGCAGGCGCAGCCAGGAAGTCCCCGTGTGGGAGGGGGCAGCGAATGTAATGAGCGTGGGGGTCGTAACATCATGCTAAGCCCTCGACCAGCTCAGGCCCGCTCATCAACTGGACAAAAACGTCTTCGAGATCAGCCTTGCGCACGTCGATTTCCTCGAACGTACAACCGGCCGCCCGGCAGCGCGCGAGGATCGGCTCGACCTCGTCATAGCTCGACAGCCGCAGCAAGTGCTGGCGTGCGCCCGGAGCCGACGGCTCCACTTCGAGCGCGCGCAGCTCAACGGGCAGCACGCCCGCGGCGAGCCGCACGAAGAGCTGCATCCCGGCGAAGCGCGCGAGCAGCGCACTCGTGCTGTCGAGCGCGACCACCTCGCCTCGGCGCAGCATCGCGATGCGATCGCACAGCGATTCCGCTTCCTCGAGGTAATGCGTGGTCAAAACGATCGTATGGCCCTCGCGATTGAGCCTCGAAATGAATTTCCAGAGCGTCTGGCGCAGCTCGACGTCGACGCCGGCTGTCGGCTCGTCGAGCACGATGACGGGAGGCCGGTGCACGAGCGCCTGCGCGACGAGCACGCGGCGCTTCATGCCGCCCGACAGCGCGCGCATGTTCGCGTCGGCTTTTTCGGTCAGATCGAGATTCGCCATGACCTCGTCGATCCAGTCGTCGTTGCGGCGCAGTCCGTAATAGCCCGACTGGATGCGCAGCGTCTCGCGCACCGTGAAGAACGGGTCGAACACGAGTTCTTGCGGCACCACGCCGAGCGAGCGGCGCGCCCCGCGGAAATCGGTCACGACATCGTGCCCGAGCACCGACACGCTGCCTTCGTCGGCGCGCGCCAGTCCCGCGAGGATGCTGATCAGCGTGGTCTTGCCCGCGCCGTTGGGGCCGAGCAGGCCGAAGAATTCGCCCTCGTCGACCGTCAAGCTGACGCCTTTGAGCGCTTGCAGTGCCTTGTAGCGCTTCTTGACGTTGCGGATCTCTATGGCTGACATGGATGTGCGCGGCCTTTGCCGGCGGCGCGCCTTGGGTTCGACGTTTGAATGCTGGCAACGCGGCAGGCGAAAACCGACGCCTAGATAGCCGCTGCCCCGTTCATCCGGGTCTGACCGTCCCCCCGAAATGCGGGGCGGAACGGATGTCCGGAAAAACGGTTGATTATAGGCCAACTCTCCGTTGGCCGATTGGGTGCGGGATCGCTCGCGGGAAGAGGCGGTCAGCCGATGGCTCGGCGACCATCAAGAGGCTGTCGAAGCGGGACGAAGGGAGGCGGATGTCGGCGCGCCCGTCCGCCGCCGCCGAGCTTCAGAGTTCGGCCGTGGCCCCTTCCTGCGAGCGTCGATGTCGCGCCGCGACGAGCCCAAGGACGCCGTAAGCCTCGGCAAGACTTGCGAGGCCGGCGGGAAGATCGACGATTTCGAAGTTGCCGCCGCGCACTTCAGCCGCGCGCCGCCAGGCGAGCAAGACGGCGAGCGCCGAGGAATCGAACTCGGCGAGCGGCGAGCAGTCGACGCCCGACGCGCCGGCCTCGATGCTCGCGAGCCCGGCGCCGAGCGCGGCTTTCGCGCTCGCGTGCGTGATGGTCGTACCGGTCGTAAAGCGGTTCATCGTGCGGTTTGCGTCACTCAAGACGGCTGCTTGCCGGCCGCGAGCTGCTCGTTGCGCTGCGTAAGGAAGTCGATCAGGCCTTGCACGCCGCCCTCGTTGATCTTCTCCGTGAATTGCTGCTGATAGGCCTGAATGAGCCACGCACCCGCCACGTTCAGGTCGTAGACGCGCCAGCCTTGCGGCGTCTTGTAAAGACGATAGTCGAGCTCGACGGGCTGCCCGTTGCTGATGACGGAGCTGCGCACGACGACGTCGGTATCGGTCGGCGAGGCTCGGAACGGCTTGAACTCGATCTGCTGATCGCGGAATTGCGAGAGGGCGCCCGAATAAGTGCGGATCAGCAGCATCTTGAATTGCTCGACCATCTGGTCCTGCTGCTGCGGCGTCGCGGTGCGCCAGGCGCGGCCCATCGCGAGCTGCGTCGTGCGGCGGAAGTCGGTGTACGGCAGGATTTCCTGATTCACGACCTGCGTGATGCGGTTGATGTCGCCACTCTTGATCGACTTGTCGGTGCGCAGCGTGTCGAGCACGCGCCCGGTCACCGTCTTGATCATGGTGTCCGGATTGCCCGTGTCGACGTTGTTGACCGCCTGTTGCGCAAAACCGGCATTCGAGAAAGAAACGAACGCGGCAAACAGAGAAATCAGAAAGAATCTTTTCATCGTCAATCCTAAGTTCCGTGAAAGCTCGGTTACAGTACCGTGCAAGTTCGAGCCCGGTCCAGCCCGATCGAGCAAGATTCGTGTCGAACTGTTACGTCCCCACGCGTCATCGAGCGCGCGCGGGGGCGGTTTCACTTCAGCATGCGAATCACCGGGAAGCCGGTGCGCTGCGGCGGCGGGACATACTGCTGGCCCGGCACCGTTTCGCCGTCCGGCCCACCGAGCGGCGCCGGCGCGGCCACGCCCGACGCTCCCGAGGCCGCTTCAGCGGGTTGCGCAGCGGCCGTGGCGCCCGAAGCAGCCGACGGGCCGGCCGGCGCCGCGCCGGCCGGCCCCGATGCGGGTACGGGTGCCGGCGTCGGGGCCGCGCCCGACGACCCATCATCATAATTCGGCGGCGGCTGCTCGTAGGTCGGAGCGGCGCCATCGCCGCCTGAAATCAGGAAGCGCCGCCGCTGCAGATAAGCACCGCGGATGAACGAATATTTGTCGATCGCCGCGGCCTGGAGCACATCGGTCGTCGTGAGCAGATTCGCACGCGTGTTGATGAGATTCACACCGTAAAGCGCCCAGCTGACCGACGATGGCTGGACATAGCTGAGCGGATTCCCATAGTAATCGACGACGAGCCCGGCCGCATCGCGCACCGTGCTCGGCCCGAGCAGCGGCAACACGAGGTAAGGACCCGACGGCACGCCGTAATGCCCCAGCGTGATGCCGAAGTCCGACGAGTGCTTCGGCAGCTTGGCCAACGTGGCGACGTCGAAGAGGCCGCCGACGCCGAAGATCGTATTGATCGTGACGCGCATGATGTCGCCGACGCCGTCCGCGATCTTGAGCTGCAGCAGCTCGTTCGCGGCGATGTAGACGTCGCCGACGTTCGAGAAGAAGTTCGTGACGCTCTTGCGCACCGGGTCCGGCACCACGCGCTGGTAGCCCTTCGCCACCGGCTTCAGCGCGTACGTGTCGACGGTGTCGTTGAACTTGAACACCCCTCGGTTGAGGCTCTCGAGCGGGTCGCCGGGCGTGGGCGTCTGGACGGACGCACAGCCGGCGAGCGCCGCTGCCGCAATGGCCAATGCCACGTTTTTTACATGCGTGGTCTGCATTTATTTTTCTCCGTAATGTCGGTGCCTGCCGTACCCTTGCGACACTCCGATGCCGGGCAGCGAAGAAAGGGCGCGTTTCATTTCAGCTTCCCGCCGGTCGTTTCATTTCAACCGCCGGCGCCCGACGCCGCGGCACTGGCCGACGCCGGTGCGGGAGGCGGTGCCGCCGGAGCGGCTGCCGGCGCCGCGGGCGGCGTCGCCGCCGAGCCGCCCTTCGACGCACCCATATCGGCTGCCTTCCCGTAGAGGAACTGCCCGATCAGGTTCTCGAGCACGATCGCCGACTGCGTCATCGCGATCGTGTCGCCGGGCTTCAGCATTTCGCTGTCGCCGCCGGGCTCGAGGCCGATGTACTGCTCGCCGAGAAGACCGGAAGTCTGGATCTTCGCCGACGAATCCTTCGGAAATTCATATTGCTTGTCGATATCGATCGTGACGACGGCCTGATAGGTGTTCGTATCGAATCCGATCGACGCCACGCGGCCCACGACCACGCCAGCGCTTTTCACCGGCGCGCGCACCTTGAGGCCGCCGATGTTGTCGAATTTGAGCTTCACCGGGTACGTCGCCTGAAACGAGAGCGAGCTCATGTTGCCGGCCTTCAAGGCGAGAAACAGCACGGCGGCGAAACCCAGCAGCACGAACAAGCCGACCCAGAAGTCGAGAGCAGTTTTTTTCATCTTCATCCTAAAGAACCGCGGGCGCGCCCGCGATGCCATCCGCGTCCTGAAGACGCCGGTCATCCACTATGCCAATTGAGGCCAGCGCAAAACGCGCTAGCTGAACATCAACGCCGTCAGAATGAAATCGAGGCCGAGCACGGCGAGCGAGCCGTAGACGACGGTGCGCGTCGTCGCGCGCGAGACGCCCTCGGGCGTCGCCTTCGCCTCATAGCCCTGAAAGAGCGCGATGAACGTGACGGCGAAGCCGAACACCACGCTCTTGACGACGCCATTGCCGACATCGGCCCAGACGTCGACGCCGCCTTGCATCTGCGACCAGAACGCACCCGCATCGACGCCGATCATCAGCACACCGACGATGTAGCCGCCGATAATGCCGACAGCGCTGAAGATCGCCGCGAGCAGCGGCATCGCGATGATCCCGGCCCACATGCGCGGCGCCACGATCGTGGCAAGCGGATCGACGGCCATCATTTCGAGCGCCGTCAATTGCTCGCCCGCCTTCATGAGGCCGATCTCGGCCGTGAGCGACGTGCCCGCGCGGCCCGCGAAGAGGAGCGCGGTGACGACGGGGCCGAGCTCACGCACGAGCGACAGCGCGACAAGCAGGCCGAGCGCGCTCTCCGAGCCGTAGCGGTTCAGCGTGTAATAGCCCTGCAAGCCGAGGACGAAGCCAACGAAGAGCCCCGATACGGCGATGATGAGCAGCGAATAGTTGCCGACGAAGTAGATCTGCTTGATGACGAGATTCGGCCGCCGCAGCAATACGAACAACTCGAGCACGAGGCGCACGAAGATGCGCGTCGCGTAACCCGTGCGGGCCACGCCGTCGAGCACGCGGCGCCCGAGCAGACTGATGAGGCCGATCATGCGCGGTCTCCGGCGACGCCGAAATCGGCGGCGAGCGGCGCCTTCGCCGGATAGTGGAAACGGAATGGGCCGTCGGGCGCGCCATCGATGAATTGCCGCACCATCGGCTCCTTCGATTCGCGCAGCTCGGCCGGCGTGCCTTCGGCCAGCACGGAGCCGTTCGCGAGAAAGTAGACGTAATCGGCGATCGCAAACGATTCGGGCACATCGTGCGTGACGAGAATCGACGTCGCACCGAGCGCCTGGTTGAGCGTGCGAATCAGATTGGCCGTGATGCCGAGCGAAATCGGGTCGAGACCGGCGAAGGGCTCGTCGTACATCATCAATTCGGGGTCGAGCGCGATGGCGCGCGCGAGCGCGACGCGGCGCGCCATGCCGCCCGAAATCTGCGACGGCGCCAGATCGCGCGCGCCGCGCAGGCCGACGGCATTGAGCTTCATGAGCACGAGGTCGCGAATCAGCGGCTCGGGCAAGTCCGTATGCTCACGCAAGGCGAAGGCGACGTTCTCGAAGACGGTCATGTCGGTGAAAAGTGCACCGAACTGGAACAGCATGCCCATCTTCCGGCGCAGCGCATAAAGCCCTTCGCGACTTTCCTTGCCGACGTCGCGGCCATGAAAAAGCACCTCGCCGCGGCGCGCGCGCTCGAGGCCGCCGATCAGGCGCAGCACCGTCGTCTTGCCGCCGCCCGACGCGCCCATCACGGCCACGACCTGGCCGCGCGAAAACTGCATGTTCAGGTTCGATAGAACGAGACGGTCGTCGTCGTAGCCGAAATCGACGTTGCGCAACTCGAGAATGGGCTCGGATGAAGAAGGCGGCACGAAGCGGGCGCTCCCTTTATGCGGAAGCGGAATTATAGGGCCTTAGGGAAAACACTGTCGTGACGCAGCGTTACTCCGGTGCAAAAAGACCGTTACCGTTTTGCAACGATGCGCTCGAGCGCCGCCACGGCGGCGGCCGGATCGTCCGCCCCCGTGATCGCGCTGACGACGGCCGCGCTGCCGACGCCCGTCGCCAGCACGGCCGGCAGTTTAGCGAGGTCGATCCCGCCGATGGCTACGAGCGGGACTGCCCCGCCGACGAGACGCACGTAGCGCGCCAGCCGCTCCAGGCCTTGCGGCGCCGTCGCCACCGTCTTCGTGGCCGTCGGAAAGACGGCGCCGAAGGCAAGATAGCTCGGGCGAAAATGCAGCGCGCAGAGCATCTCGTAATAGCCGTGCGTCGAAAGGCCGAGCCTGACGCCGGCCGCCGCGATTGCCGCGAGATCGGCCGTCTCGATATCCTCCTGGCCGAGATGGACGCCGTAAGCGCCCGCATCGATGGCTTCGCGCCAATGGTCGTTGATGAAGACCCGCGCGCCGTGCCTGCGGCCGGCCGCGACGCTCTCGGCAATCTCGGCCGCGAGCGCCGGGCTCGCCTCCTTCACGCGAAGCTGAACCGTCGACACGCCGAGATCGAGCACGCGCTCGACCCACGGGGCGCTCGGCATGACCGCGTAGAGCCCGAGCCGGTCGGGGCAGCGCGCGAACGGCTGCGCGGGCGCCGCCGGCAGTCCCTCGACGCGCGGAAAGTGCGTGAGATCGGCGGGCCAGGCGTCTTCACGCGCGGCATCGGCTTCGTCGCCGTCGCGCCACGCGAGCGCCAAGACGAGCGCGTCGCGCGCGTCGAAGCCGCAGTCGAGAAAGCTCGCGAGCGCCGCCAGCCAGTCCTCGGCGAGCGGCCCGGCGAGCGCATAACGCCCTTTGTCGGTCGTGAGTCGCGCGCCGTGCTCGTCCGCATCGATGACGCTCGCGCCCGCGGCGAGCCATTTGGCCCGGTCGGCAGGATCCGCGCCATGCTTGCGCTCTCCGGCGGCGACGATGAGATCGCCCGCGCGCGGCGTGTCGGGCGGCGTCAGGCAGATGCGCCAAGGCTCGCCCGCCGGCGGCCAGTCGCCCAGGCGCGCGCGAATGCGCTCGGCGGCTTCGGTCAACTCGTCGGCCGGCGGCCAGAAGATTTCGCGGTCGGCGAAGGCGAGTGTGCGCGTCATGCGTGCCTCCCGGGGCCGGGCGATCAGCCCGGATCCTGATGCCAGAAAGGCATGCCGACGACGGGCGTGCTCGCCTGCGCGCTGTCGCGCTCGTCCATCGGCCCCGCCCGATAGGCGGCACGTCCCGCCTCGACGCCCATCGCGAACGCACGCGCCATCGCGGCAGGGTCCGTGGCCTGCGAGACCGCCGTATTGAGCAGCACGCCGTCGAACCCCCATTCCATGACCTGGCACGCGTGCGAAGGCACGCCGAGCCCCGCATCGACGATGAGCGGCACGTCGGGCAGGCGCTCGCGCAGCACACGCAGGCCATACGGATTGACGATGCCCTTGCCCGTGCCGATCGGCGCCCCCCACGGCATCAGCGCCTCGCATCCGACATCGACGAGACGGCGCCCCACGACCAGATCCTCGGTGCAGTACGGCAGTACTTTGAAGCCGTCCTTGACGAGGCGCGCGGCCGCCTCCACGAGTCCGATCGGATCGGGCTGAAGCGTGTAGTCGTCGCCGATCAGCTCGAGCTTGATCCATTCGGTCTCGAAGACTTCGCGCGCCATATGCGCCGTCGTCACGGCTTCGTCGACGGTCTGGCAGCCGGCCGTATTCGGCAGCAGCGGCACGGCGTGGCGCTTGAGCAGATCGAAGAAGCCCGCCTCGGCCGTATCGGCCTGCATCTGGCGGCGCAGCGCGACCGTCACCATGCCGGGCCGCGCTGCCTCGATGGAATCGGAGAGCGACGCGAGCGACGGGTAGCGCGACGTGCCAAGCAGCACGCGGCTCGCGAAGGCGACACCGTAAAGCGTCAGTGGATCGGCGGCGGAAGCGGAAGTCATTGAAGAATCCTCAGGCATTGAGCAAGCAACGGGCGACGGCGGCGGTCCCGATCGAAACGTAACGATCGCGCGCTCAGCCGCCCGCGACGGGATGAACGATGTCGAGCCGGTCCCCCGGGTTCAGCATGCGCGCCGGATGCTGTGCGCGCGCGACGAACTGGCCGTTCAGCGCAACGGCGAAAGGCGGCCGCGCGCCGAATGCGGCGAGCGCGTCGGCCACCGTGGCGCCGTCGGGCAACGTGAGGGGCTTGTGGTTGATCTCGATTTCCATGTTTGCAAACTACGTCGGTTCGGCGGAATGACTTCGATATCCGGGTTGCCGGCGCGCCTCGGAAAGCGATCGACGCCCGGACCCGCCCGCCCCTTCGTTCTCACTGAAATGCAGCATTTGCGCCCAGCGCGCCTGATTGCGCCACTCGTCGAAGCCGTCGGCGTCCGTCACGCGGCGAGCATGGACGGCGGTGGCCAGCTCGGCCGCCGTGCGCGCGACTTCGGGCGCGATCATATAGCCGTGACGATAAAGACCGTTGACGGCGATCGTTGCCGCCCCATTCCAGACGATCGCCGGACGGTGGTCGGGCAATGTCGGGCGGCACTGCGCGTTGAGCTCCACGATACGTGCCTCGCCGAAGGCAGGATGCACGGCGAACGCCGCGGAGAGCAGCTCGAGCGCCGAGCGGACGGTGACGGGCGACATGTCCTCGCCCTCGATCTCGGTCGCGCCGATCACGAAAAGCCCCCGCTCCTTCGGCGCAATGTAGATCGGATAGCGCGGATGCAGCATCCGCACGGGGCGCGTGAGCGCGACATCGGGGGCGTGCACGCGGGCCACCTCGCCACGAATGCCGCGCAACGCCGGCAGCGCCGCCTTGGCGCCGAGGCCGCGGCAATCGATCGTCACGTGAGCGGCCGGCAATGCCCCATCCGCGACAGGCGTGTTCCAATGCGAGACTACGCCGCGCGCTTGGAGTCCTGCAGCAAGCGCCGCGAGCACTTGCCGATTGTCGAGCTGGCCTTCGCGCGGCAGCAGCAAGCCCTGGTTGAAACGCCCGGCCAGCGCGGGCTCGGCGGCGGCGAGCGCGGCGCCGTCGAGTGTGGTGAGGCCGCCATCGGCCACGAGCGAAGCCGGCGCGTTCGCGTGCACGCGCCGCTCGAACAACGCAGCCTCGGGCCGATCGGCGCGGTGCCAGACGACAAGCGTGCCGTTGCGCTGGAAGAACACCGGCTCGGGGAGCTCGGCGATGAGGCGCGGCCAGAGCTCGAGCGAGGCCGCGCCGAGCTCGACGAGAAGCGGCTCGGCGCTCGCCGCTTCGGCGAGCGGCGCGAGCATCGCGGCCGCCACCCAGGCCGCCGCGCCGGTGCCAGCCGCGTCGCCGCGCTCATAGAGGGCGACGCGATAACCGTCGCCCGCGAGCAGCCAGGCGACGAGCCGGCCGCATAGCCCGCCGCCGAGCACGGCGAAATCGGGACGCGCAGCTGAAACGACTGAAGATTGAGCGGTCATCGGATCGATCCTTACCGTACGGATCACCGTACAAAGGACGAAACCGGTGCTGGGGCCGACCGAGCCTTGGGAAATGCGCCGCAGCAATGTGGGCGCTGCCCGGTGGAAAGCGGAACGTTCGCCATGAACGTCCCACGCAGATCCGGTGAGAAACTTCCCGCGCCGGTATTACCCGGATCGGGTGCGAAGGGTCTCTCTCAGCCTCGCCTGAGCGCGGTCACGCCGCGCGTCACTGCACGAAGCACCCCTGTTTCGTCGTTGGCCATTAGACCACAAAAGACGAAGGAGCCGCAAACGGCCGTCGGCCTCCGGCTCTGGCACAATGTGCCGACTACGTGTACGTGAGCGCCTGCATTGGCCGAGGAGCGGCCGTTTCGGTCCCGCCCCGTTAAGCCTCTTTTAAGAGCTCGGCGAAACAATGCTTGCCGTACTTCGCGCGCATCCCGCTCCACGAGCCGGTTTCGATCGAGAACTCCATGACCCCATCCAACGCTGCTTTTTCCCTGCGCGGCAGAGCACCGCGTGACACCGATTCCATCTCCGCATGGAGCCTGATCAAGCCGTACTGGGTCTCCGAGGAATGGAAAGTCGCCTGGGGGCTGCTCGTCACGATCGTCGCAATGAATCTCGCGATCGTCTGGATCAACGTACGGTTGAACAGTTGGAACGCGCAGTTCTACAACGCGCTGCAGGAAAAAGACGTCAGCCACTTCCCGCATTTGCTCGTCGTCTTCACGGTCATCGCGTTCTCTTACATCATCCTTGCGGTCTACCGCACGTATCTGCGCCAGATGCTCGGTTTCCGCTGGCGCCAATGGATCACCAACCGCTTTCTCAACGAATGGTTCGGGGAGCGCGCCTTCTACCGCATCGAGCGCGACCGGCTCGCCGACAACCCCGACCAGCGGTTGAGCGACGACCTGCAATCTTTCGCGACGACGACGCTCACCCTTTCGCTCGATCTGCTCTCGACCGTCGTGACGCTCATCTCGTTCGTCACGATCCTTTGGACGATCGCGGGAGCGTTGACGGTCACGCTCGGAGGCACGCCGCTCACCATTCCCGGCTATATGGTCTGGGCCGCCGCGCTCTACGCGCTCGGCGGTTCGCTGCTGATCAAGAAGGTCGGCCATCCGCTCGTGTCGATCAACTATCAGCAACAGCGCGTCGAGGCCGATTTCCGCTTCGGGCTCATCCGCGTGCGCGAGAACGCCGAGCAGATCGCGTTTTATAACGGCATCGACACGGAAAACACGAACGCCCGCGGGATATTCGCGCGCATCCGCGACAACTGGTGGCTCATCATGAAGTACACGAAGCGGATGAACTTCGTGCTGAGCTTCTACGGCCAGATCGCGATCATCTTTCCGATCGTCGTCGCTTCGCCGCGCTACTTCGCCGGGGCGTACACGATGGGCGTCCTCATGCAGATCGCGCAGGCGTTCGGCAGCGTCAGCGATTCGTTCTCGTGGTTCATCAACAGTTACTCGTCGCTCGTCGAATGGCGCGCCACCGTCAACCGTTTGCGCGAATTCAAACGCGTCATGCGGGCGACGCATCTCAAAGAGTCGGTGCTGCCGTCCACCGCGCGCGGCGGCATCAATCTGCACTACGTCGATTCGAGCTCGCTCTCCACGCACGGGCTCGAGCTCGCGTTGCCGAAGGGCACGCCGCTCGCGACGATCTCCGATATCGTCATCGAGCCGGGCTCGCGCTGGCTCGTGCGCGGGCCATCCGGCTGCGGCAAGAGCACGCTGCTGCGTGCGTTCGCCGGCCTCTGGCCGTTCGGCGACGGCGCCATCGACGTTCCGGTCGGCGCGAAGACGATGTTCGTGCCGCAGCAGAGCTATTTGCCGATCGGCACGCTGAAGGCGGCGCTCACGTATCCGGCGCAAGCCGATGTGTTCAGTGACGAAGCGTGCCGCGAAGCGCTCGTCGCCTGCCGGCTCGACGGCTACGTCGACAGGCTCGCCGAATCGGCCCATTGGACCCGCGTGCTCTCGCCCGGAGAGCAGCAGCGGCTCGCCGCCGCGCGCGTGCTGCTGCACAAGCCCGATTTCGTTTTCCTCGATGAAGCGACGAGCGCGCTCGATCCGGGCAACGAAGCGCACGTCTATCGACTGCTCAACGAGCGGTTGCCGGCCACGGCGATCGTCAGCGTCGCGCATCGCGAATCGCTCGCGGCGTTTCATCCTCACACGCTCGATATCGAGCGCCATGAGGAACGCGCGGTGGCCTGACGCGAGGCGCAGAGCCGATAACAAGCAGTCCGAAACATCTCGAAAGCACCTGCAAGCGCCCGCAACAGCCCGAAAGCAGTTGCCGGCCAGCCAGGTTGTTCGTGGCTTCGGCGCGGCTCGGCTGCGGCGATCATCGATGGTAAGCGAGGGACGCGGGACGGTTTTCGATCGACGCGTTGCGCCTCGCGATCGATCTCATCCATCGCCCCATCGGAGTCCCGCCCATGTCGCTCGCGTGTCGCGCGCCGACCGTCGCCCTCGCGGCTGCCGCCACGCTTGGCATGAGCGGCTGCGCCTGGACCGTCTTTACCGCCCTCGACGCGGCCGGCTCGACCATCCAGGCAGGTTACGCGATCGCCGCGAACTACTCCGCACCGGCCTTCGTAACGGGTAGACCGGCACTCGTCCACAGGGTCTGCATCGAGCTCAATCCGAACGTCTCGGCCCTCGACCTCGTGCCGGCGCTGCAGCTCGCGCTGGAGCGCCGCGGCGTGAACTCGGGCGTCTACAACCCCGGCGCGTCGCCGGCCAATTGCGAGGCCGAGCTCACTTACTCGGCGTCGGTTGCGTACGGCCGTCGTCCGTACGCGCCGCAACCTGTCGCCTATCTTGCGGAGATCGACCTCACGTTGATCGAGCGCGGCCAAATCCTCGTCACGGCCCGCTACGAGGCGGGCGAGCTCGACCTGAACCGATTCTCGAGCGCATCAGGGAAGGTGAAAGGGCTCATCGACAAAATGATCGTCGAGCGCGGCGTCGAATCCGCCTCGGCGTTGAGCTCGCCGCTCGCGGATTGAAAGCGGCGCGGTCAGTCGCCGCAGTGGCTTCGAAAGCACAGCGAGGGCAGCGCTCTCCCCGCCGACGAGCCGCGTAGTAAGGATTCGAAAGCAGTTGGCGCTTTTCTGGATGACGCGCTCTCTTTTAACATCCGGCCATGAACCCCTCGATTCTTGTCGTCGACGACGACCCTGTCGTGCGCGAGCTATTGCGCGACTATCTCGGGCAGCGCGGCTACGCGGTCTCGCTGCTCGAAGACGGCATGGGGCTCGCGCGCACGCTCGAAGCCGAACGCCCGGCGCTCATCGTGCTCGACATCATGATGCCCGCGCTCGATGGCGTCAGCGCTTTGCGCGCGCTGCGCGCCGCGGGCAACGACGTGCCCGTCATTTTGCTGACTGCGCGCGATGACGTGATCGATCGCGTGATCGGCCTCGAGCTGGGCGCCGACGACTATCTGGGCAAGCCCTTCGACCCGAGCGAACTCGTCGCGCGCATCCGTACCGTCTTGCGGCGCCGCGGCTCGCTCGTGCCGGGCGCACCTGAAGCGCGTGCGCCTTATCGCTTCGGCCGCTTCGAAGTGAGCTTCGCGACGCGCGAGCTATTTCGCGACGGCGAGCGCGTAGCGATCAGCACGAACGAATTCGCGACGCTGAAAGTGTTCGTCACGCATGCGATGACTGTACTCTCGCGCGCGCAGCTGATCGAAAAACTGCATGGCGGCGCGCAGACGCACCGCAGCCGCAGCCTCGACGTGTCGATCTGGCGGCTGCGGCAAATCATCGAAAGCGATCCGTCCGAGCCGCGCTACGTGCAAACCGTATGGGGCCGCGGGTATGTCTTCGTGCCGGCGGGCGACGTCGGCGCGGCCGAGCGCTGCCTACCTGCCGATACCGATGCATGAGCGCCTGTCGCGCTCTTCGTGCTTCTAAAAAATCACGGCACTCAGGAACATTCGCTGCAGCCAACTCATCGTCGTCGTGTCGTTGAGGGCGCCAAAGCCGGCCTCTTCGATGCGCGCGTTGGCTACCTTGTTCGATTCCACGTAATTGCCGGACTCGATATCTTTTGGATTGACGACGCCCGAGAGGCGCAGGCGCTCGCGGTTCCCTTTGAGCGCGATCACCTTCTCGCCGGCGACGACGAAGTTGCCGTTCGGCGTCGTGCCGATCACCGTGACGGCCAACGTCCCCGACATCCCGCGCGCGTCGACGATGCTGCCGGTGCCGCTGAAATCCGAACTCGTGGAGCCGACGTTGAACATCTTCGCGAGCCGCTGCACGGCCTTGTTCGCCCCGTCAGCCGCCTGGGCCGTCATGTCCGCCGAGCGCTTGCCCGACGAGTCGGTTCTGTCGTTGGCCGAATAGCTTTCCGAGAGGCGAATCGTCAACACATCGCCGATGTGCTGAGCGCGCGGCGTTTCGTACAGAACGAGCGGCGCGCCGGCTTGATAGATGGCGCCCATCGTATTGACGGTCACGGGCGCGGCGGAGAGCGGTGGGTTCATCGGCACATCGACGATCGACGGGCTCGGGTGGCCGAACATGCAGGCGCTGAGCGAGGCGATCAGACTGACGGCTGCGCCAAGCACGGCAATGAGGCGAGCGGAGCGTAATGCGGACATTGACTTTCCTCGAACCAGGCGAAAGGAGAACCGACGAGCGCGCCGCGCTTCATACCGCATCGGCGCTGTCGTCGAGCCAGCGGCGCGCGACCGACTTCAGCCATGCGTCCGGATCGTTGAGCAAGTACGTCAACGTTGCGTTATGGCTCGCCGGCAGGTAGCAGAGCGTGATCGAGCTCAGCTCGTTGCGCCAGACGTAAATCGGAGCGGCCCCGCGCGATGGGTCCGGCGCCGCATCCGTCGCCAGATGCGGCGCTCCATAGCGTTGCGCGAGCGCCTCGCGCAAGTCTCGCGCGACGGTTTCGTCGACGACGAACGACATCTCATAGAGGCGATATTCCCCTTGCCCCGCCGTGCGTGCGAAACGCAGCACGTGATCCTGCGCGAGCGAGCCATCGACGACGGCCTGCGAGCGCCGCCAGCCGTCCGCTGTCCGGTGCGCCCAGCGGCAAGCCACCGTGACACTCTGGTCCGAATGCAGCTCCATGCCGAGCGCGCCCGCCGCAACGTCGGTCTCGCAAACGGGCACGCTGCCGGACGGCGTTGCCCGCACCATGGGGCCCGCGCGGAACTCATCGAGCGTGATGCCGAGGGCAATGCCGCGAAACGCGAACGGCTTCGACTGCTGCACGGCCTTTTCGATGTGGACGGCGGGCACGCTCGCCCGCCGCGAATGCGCGGGCACTCCTGCCGGAGCGCCGAGGCAGGCGCCCGACAAAATGGCGGCGGCTATGAACGCCGCGCCGATGAACGGTACGAGTCTCATGGCTTGCGACTCACTCATCAACGGACACGCAACTCTCTAGTCGATCGCCGATGCGCAGGTGTCGAACGGCGTCGCGGCCACGTCGCCGACACCGGGCACGACCTTGAGCGTCGCGGAGACGACCCGGCACGGAAACGCGGCCAGACCGCAGCCGCCGATCGACAGCATCAACGCCGCCGCGCCAGCCCAACAGGCCCCGCGCCGCGCCGCTTTGCGCAAGCGCTGCAAGCGCGCACGCGGCGCGTGAGTGCGCCGGCGTCGCAAGTATGTCGCGCTCACGCCGTCGTATTGACGTGATTGCCGACGAGGCCCGTCGCACTCGGCGACGATGACTTGGAGGTCAGATCACTCGACGAGGAAGTGTCTGCCTTTGCGGTCCCCGCGGGGCGCGATGCAGCGGGTTTCGTCGCGCTCTTGGTAGGCGAAACGGTCGACAATGGCGTCGGACTGCCGGAAGTTCTTTGAACGGTCATCGCTGGTGGCCTCGTTTGCTGCTCGTTTAGGAAGTCGGTCGGAATGCCGTGCCCGTGAGACGCTTCGTTCGACGGAGCTCTCGGCAACGGTGCGGCAATGCCATGCGACGCATTCTCGAATCGCCGTCGAACGTCCGATCGGCCAAGAAACGCGCCGATTCATCCGGTCGTTACGGCGCGTTTCGATTGCGCGGAGAATCCTTTCCGGCGGAGCGATTCGGTAAGAAAATCGGGGCGTGAAACGGAAGGGCAGCTCGGATTTCGCCAGCGCGAAAAAGCGTGGGACGCTTGTGCCGGCGAGCGCTCACGGACGCGGCCCGGCCCTCAAGTAAGCCTTGGTAAGGAACGACCGGCCCTTTGGGTCCCGGCTCAGTCTAGAATTCCGGAATGAGTCAACAGGTCCTCATCGTCGACGACGACCCCGTCGTGCGTGATTTGCTTTGCCGTTTCCTGCGGGACAACGGTTTCGAGGCGTCCGTACTGCACGACGGCACCCATCTGGCGCGCCGGCTCGAACGCGAGCGGCCGTCGGTCGTCGTGCTCGACATCATGATGCCGCAGACGGATGGGCTGCGTGCGCTGACCGCCTTGCGGGCGGCGGGCGACGACATTCCCGTCATTTTCGTCACCGCGCGCGGCAGCGTGACGGACCGGATCCAGGGCCTGTCGCTCGGCGCCGACGACTACCTGACGAAGCCGTTCGATCCGCGCGAACTGCTCGCGCGCATCCAGACGGTGCTGCGGCGGCGCGGCCCCTCGACGACGAGCGCGCCGGAGGCGCGCCAGCGCTACCGCTTCGGGCGCTTCGAGCTCGATTTCGTCACGCGCACGTTGACGCGCGACGATCAGCGGCTGCCCTTGCGCGACAGCGAGTTCGCGCTCTTGAAGATCTTCGCGAACAATCCGTACAAGGTGCTCTCGCGCGTGCTGATCCACGATCTCGTGCACCGCGACGACCTGCCGTTTCGCGACCGCAGCCTCGATGTGCCGATCTGGAGGTTGCGCCGCGTGATCGAAGACGATCCGGCCAACCCCTGCTATGTACAGACCGTGCGAGGCAAGGGCTACGTTTTCGTGCCCGACGCCGACGGCACGCCGTTCAGCGAGCCGGCCGCCAGCGAGGCGGCCGATTCGTCCGCCGGCCAGCCTGCTCCACCGTCCGGCCATCCGCGCTCTGCTCAGTCCGCCGACGAGTCCGCCGCCGGCCGGTGATCGCCGATGAGGAATCCGCTCAATACGTTGTTCGGCAGGATGGCGCTGCTGTCGATGGCCGTATTGTTCGCGATTCAGGCCGGCTGGTTCGTGCTGATGTCGCGGCAGCCGCATCACGAGGTCGATGGCTTCGCGCGCGGCATTCTTTTCGCGTTACAGGCCGTCAACTCGGAAACGCGGGATAGCGCCGAGCTCGCGCCTGCGTTGCGCGTGCATCTGATGCCGACGTGGAACGTGCCGTCGACGATCCACTTGCATACGCCGCGCACGAGACCGTTGGTCGAGCTGACCGCTCATCTGCGTCCGCATCTGCCGTCCGGCACCGAGTTCGCCGCGGACGACCTGCGCCCGCCGCGCCTCTGGGTTCGATTCCCCGGCAAGTCGATGTGGGTCATCGTGCCCGTCAACATTCCGCCGCCGCCGCGCTTTCTGATCGAAGGCGTGTCGATGCTCGCCGCGGCGATCCTGCTTTCGCTCGGGGCTGCCTGGCAGATGCAGCGGCCGCTTGCCCGCGTCGCGCATGCGGCCGCCGCGTTCGGCGCGGGCCAGCGGCCCGACGCGGTGGATGAGAGCGGGCCGCGCGAGCTGCGCGATCTTATCGCTTCTTTCAACGACATGATGCGACGGCTCAACGAGGCCGGCGACGATCAGGCGGTAATGCTCGCGGGCGTTGCGCACGACCTCAAAGCGCCGCTGACGCGGCTCAAGCTGCGCGCGAGCGTATTGATCGCCGAGGAGGAGCGGGGCGGGCTCATCGAGGATGTCGATTCGCTGACGAGCATCGTCCAGCAGTTTCTGGAGTTCGCTGGCCAGACACCCGAAACGGGGCCGCCCGTCGAAGTCGATGCATTCATTCAGCGGCAGTTCTGCAATTCGGACGATGCGCCGGCCGACACGCCGCTCTTTGCGCTCGATCTGAAAGCGGGACCGCAGTTCGTGCTGCCGCGCACGCTGCTCGACCGGCTCATGACGAATCTTGTCGACAACGCGTTCGAGCATGGCGAGCCGCCTGTCGAAATCACGACGTTGCGCGAGGAGCGGCATTGGGTCATCGATGTTCGCGATCATGGTTCGGGCATTCCGGAGGACCGCATGGCGGCGGCGATGAAACCGTTCGTGCGGCTGGATCCGGCGCGCGGCAGCGCGGGCCATTGCGGCCTCGGGCTCGCGATTGTGACGCGGCTCGCACGCGATCGGGGTGGGCGTTGCGAGCTCAGCAACGATGCCGGCGGCGGGCTGCGTGTACGGATCGCGCTGCCGGTGGCATTGGCGTTGCCTGTGCCGTTTCCTCTGCCGGCTCAGCATGAGATGCAGGCGGAGCCGCATACACATCCGGACGATCCGCCGCCGATCGCGGTTGGGGTTGCGGGCGGCGAGCTTACTCCGCCTTACCGGCGGGCCTGAAGCGACCGGGGCGGACTTATAGTGGGGGCCTGGCATCTCCGCAAATGCCAGCCCCTTTAGGTCCGCCCTGTATGGCCGGGGCGGACCTTTTTTTTCTCGGACGGCCAAAAGGTCACGCGAGGAAACTGGGGAGCGTTATAGAGCTAGGCCCATTCCCGCTATACAACCAGCCGATCATGCAACCGATCGATCTGATCCGGCGACAGCCCCAACCCCTGGGTCAGATAGGCATTCATCGTCCCGAACGTCTCATGCACCTGATCAAAGGCGACCTGTAGAAAGCTCGGTTGCACACTGAAAGCAGGCGCATCGGCCAGCGCGGCCGCCTGCCCGCTCTGTGTCGACACGGCCGCGACGCGCGCCGATATCGAGGCCGCCGCGTAAGTATTCGACAGCAAGTAATCCTGCATGATCACGTCGAACGGCACGTTGGCGATGCTCAACATCAGCGCGGCGGCCCAACCGGTTCGGTCCTTGCCGTAACTCGAATGGATCACCTGCGCGCCCGCCGTCGCCGCCAGTTGCATGAGCAGCGCCCCGAAACCCTGTCGCTGAGCGGCGCCGAGCACATACGCGCGCTGCGCGCGCTCCATCGCCGCGATCGCGTCCGCTGGGGTGTCATACGCCGCTGACACCACGTCGTCGGCGCCGATCACGTTGATCGTTTGATAGCCCGCGCCGACGGGCAGCGCATCCGCCGTGCGCGCGATCTCTCCAGGCGTGCGCAAGTCGTACACCACCGCGATGCCGAGCGCGTCGAGCGTCGCCTTATCGGCCGCGCTGGGCGCCAGGACGTTCGAACGGTAAAACACGCCGCGTCGCACGACCTTGCCGTCGATCGTCGGATAGCCGGACGCGGCCCCGCCCACATCGCGAAAGTTTTCGACCGAGGCCAGGCGTGGCGTCGCCGCCGCATCGCCCGAACCGGGCCCGCCACCTCCACATGCCGCCAGCAGCGCGCTGCCGGCGCCGGCAAGCATGACGCTCGCCGTCCCCTTCAGGAACGTGCGGCGCGAGCGGCATACATCCTCAGTCGCGGTCCGCTGCGGAAGGTGGATGTCGAAGCCGATGCGTCCGGAGGACGAATCGACTTTGGCGGTCGGAGTCATTGCAGTGGTTAAGGACAAGTAGCGGATGCCGGCGAGCCGGCAGGACGAAAACGCAAACGCACCCGCGCCGCGAAGCGGCAAATCGCAAGGTTATCGCGGCCAGAAAGCTTTGGATGCCAAATGTAGCAATCGGTAAGAGACAGAAAGGTGACGGACGTCGCGCCAATAATGGGGCTCATTCAACATCGGTCTTTCATGTCGATGCCGGCCCCCCTAACTCCGCCCATACGAACGCGTCAACGAAGTCCCAGTCGAGTCAGTCCGCCGGCACGCACGCCGATGCAAGCGCACGATAGCGAGCGCCACGACGCTCAAGGGTGCTCGAGTATAGCGTCAAGGTATCGAAGCGCGAGACAGAGCCAGTCTCTGCCGCCGTTTCGCCTCGCCGGTCGGCAGTGCCGTCCGATCGCGCAACCGGAGCCGCGATCGGCTTCGCGTTACGAGGCAGCCGCGCAAGCGTGACGTGCGGAAGAAACGGGCGATGGTCGTCGATCGGCAGCCCGAGCCCCGCAACGAGCGTGCGCACACGCGATTCGATTTCGGCCAGCGCGTCGGACAGGGCAAAAGAAACGACGACGAGGCGCGGATGCGACCGATTCGGCCAATATTCGAACCGCTCGCCGTCAAGCGCCGGCAGCGGCACGATCACGGACGGCAGCGCCGCTGCCAGCAAAGCGCCCTTCTCCGGCGAGACAGAGCCGAGAAACGCCAGCGTCAGATGCAATTGATCGACGGGCACGCGGCGCACGGCGACGTCGAGCGGCATCGACGCGAACGTCTCGCGCGTCGATGCATCGGGGACGAGCGCAATGAAGCAGCGATGCCAATCATCGCGCTCGGCCACCGGCGCCGCCGGCGACATCGGCGTCGTCAGCGCGGGAGCTCCGAGCTGCCCATCAGGTAGGCGTCGACTGAGCGCGCACATTGGCGGCCTTCCCGAATCGCCCAGACGACGAGCGACTGCCCGCGGCGCATGTCGCCGGCCGCGAACACCTTGTCGACGGACGTGTAGTAGGCGCGCTCGCCCTCGGTCGTCGCGCGAACGTTGCCGCGGGCGTCCTTGTCGACGCCGAAAGCGTCGAGCACGGGCGAAGCAGGCTGGGTGAAGCCCATGGCGAGCAGCACGAGGTCGGCCTTCATTTCGAACTCGGAACCCGGCACTTCCTGCATCTTGCCGTCCTTCCATTCGACGCGCGCCGCCACGAGCTTCTCGACCTTGCCGTTCTTGCCTTCGAAGCGCTTCGTCGCCACCGACCAATCGCGGCTGCAGCCTTCTTCGTGCGAAGACGACGTGCGCAGCTTGACCGGCCAATACGGCCAGACGAGCGGCTTGTTCTCTTCCTCGGGCGGCTGCGGCAAGAGCTCGAACTGAGTCACGCTCTTCGCACCATGACGATTGGAGGTGCCGACGCAGTCGGAACCCGTATCGCCCCCACCGATCACGATCACATGCTTGCCCTTGGCGAGCAGCTGATCGGCCACCTTGTCGCCTGCGTTGACCTTGTTCTGCTGCGGCAGAAACTCCATCGCGAAGTGGATGCCCGCCAACTCGCGGCCCGGCACGGGCAGATCGCGCGGCGTTTCCGAGCCGCCCGCGGCGATGACCGCATCAAACTTCTCGAGAAGCTCTTCGGGCGTGATCGTCTCCTTGGCCGTGTTGCCGATGTGCGACGGCAACGCGTCCTTTCCGACGAACACGTTCGTGCGGAAGGTCACGCCTTCGCCTTCCATCTGCCGCATGCGGCGGTCGATGAGCCACTTCTCGAGCTTGAAGTCAGGAATGCCATAGCGCAACAAGCCGCCGATGCGATCGTTCTTCTCGAAGACCGTCACTTCGTGGCCCGCGCGCGCAAGCTGCTGCGCGGCGGCAAGGCCGGCGGGCCCCGAGCCGACGACGGCGACTTTCTTGCCGGTCTTCTTCTTGGGCGGCTGCGAGACGACCCACCCTTCGGACCAGGCCTTGTCGATGATCGCGTGCTCGATCGACTTGATGCCGACGGGATCGGCGTTGATGCCGAGCGTGCACGCAGCCTCGCACGGCGCCGGGCAGATGCGGCCCGTGAACTCGGGGAAGTTGTTCGTCGAATGGAGGACATCGATCGCGTGCCGCCAGTCCTGGCGATAAACGAGATCGTTGAAGTCCGGGATGATGTTGTTGACGGGGCAGCCGTTGTTGCAAAACGGAATGCCGCAATCCATGCAGCGCGCGCCCTGAATCTTCGCGTCCTCGTCGCTCAGCGCGAGAACGAATTCCTTGTAATGCTTGACGCGCGCGAGCGGCGCTTCGTACGCCTCGTGGCGGCGTTCATATTCGAGAAAACCGGTTGCCTTGCCCATGGGGTTCTCTTGTCTTGATCCAAATCGTCGTATCGGGGGCCGGCGGGCGCCGCCTGCGCGGGGTGCGCAGGCGGCAAGCCTCGATGGCATCTTATCTATCGCCCGCTCGCTCCGGTGACTTCCGCACCGCGAGGCGAACGGGCGCATTCAGGTGCGCGTGAACGCGCCGCTCACGCCGCGAGCACCTCGCTGGCGGCCTTCTTCGCTCCGAGCTCGGCAAGCGCGCGCTTGTACTCGGTCGGGAAGACCTTGACGAACTGCCGGCGCGACGCGTCCCAATCCTCGAGCAGCGCCTTCGCGCGCGGCGAGCCCGTGAACTGGAAGTGCCGCTCGACGAGCCCCTTCAGCAGCGCCTCGTCGGTCACGCCCGTATGCCAGAGCGCGCGATCGACCGTGCGCTCCTGCTCGGCCTGCTGCAGCACGGGCTCGAGCGCGACCATCGATTTGTTGCACTTGCCGGCGAACGTGCCTTCGGGGTCGTAGACGAACGCGACGCCGCCCGACATCCCCGCCGCGAAGTTGCGGCCCGTCTCGCCGAGCACGACGACGGTGCCGCCCGTCATGTACTCGCAGCCGTGATCGCCCGTTCCCTCGACGACAGCGGAAGCCCCCGAGTTGCGCACGCAGAAGCGCTCGCCGGCCACACCGCGCAGATACGCCTCACCCTCGATCGCGCCGTACATCACCGTGTTGCCGCAGATGATGTTTTCCTCGGACTTGCCGCGGAAATCGTTCGTCGGGCGAATGATGATGCGACCGCCCGAGAGGCCCTTGCCGACGTAGTCGTTGCCGTCGCCGACGAGATCGAGCGTGATGCCGCGCGCGAGGAACGCGCCGAAGCTCTGCCCCGCCGTGCCCTTCAACTGGATATGGATCGTGTCGTCGGGCAGCCCGTCGTGACCGTACTTCTTCGCGATCATCCCCGAGAGCATTGCGCCGACCGTGCGATTCACGTTGCGCACGGGCTGGATGAACGAAACGTGCTCGCCGTTCTCGATGGCCGCGCGCGACTTCTCGATCAGCGTGTGATCGAGTGCGCGCACGAGGCCGTGATCCTGCTCCTCGACATGCCGGCGCGCGATGTCGGCCGAAACCTTGGGCTGATAGAAGATGTTCGAGAAATCGAGGCCGCGCGCCTTCCAATGCTCGATTCCTTTCTTCATGTCGAGCAGATCCGCGCGGCCGATCAGGTCGTCGAACTTGCGGATGCCGAGTTGCGCCATGATCTCGCGCACTTCTTCGGCGACGAAGAAGAAATAGTTGACGACGTGCTCGGGCTGGCCCTGGAACTTCGCGCGCAGCACTGGATCCTGCGTGGCGACGCCGACCGGACACGTGTTCAGATGGCACTTGCGCATCATGATGCAGCCCTCGACGACGAGCGGAGCCGTCGCGAAGCCGAACTCGTCCGCGCCGAGCAGCGCGCCGATCACGACGTCGCGGCCCGTCTTCATCTGGCCGTCGGCCTGCACGCGGATACGGCCGCGCAGGCGGTTGAGCACGAGCGTCTGCTGCGTTTCGGCGAGGCCGAGTTCCCACGGCGTGCCCGCGTGCTTGACCGACGAGAGCGGCGACGCGCCCGTGCCGCCATCGTGACCGGCGATCACGACGTGGTCGGCCTTGGCTTTGGCGACACCAGCCGCGACCGTGCCGACGCCCACTTCGGAGACGAGCTTCACCGAGATGCTCGCGACCGGGTTCGCGTTCTTCAGATCGTGAATGAGTTGGGCCAGATCCTCGATCGAATAGATGTCGTGATGCGGCGGCGGCGAGATGAGGCCGACGCCGGGCACCGAATAGCGCAGCTTGCCGATGTACTCGGAAACCTTATGGCCCGGCAGCTGGCCGCCCTCGCCGGGCTTCGCGCCCTGCGCCATCTTGATCTGAATCTGATCCGCCGAGGCCAGGTACTCGGCCGTGACGCCGAAGCGGCCCGAGGCGACCTGCTTGATCTTCGAGCGCAGGGAATCGCCTTCCTTGAGCGCGATGTCGCGCACCACTTCGGCGCCGATCACCGAGGCGAGCGTATCGCCGTTCTTGATCGGAATGCCGCGCAGCTCGTTGCGGTAACGGTTCTCGTCCTCGCCGCCCTCGCCCGTGTTCGATTTGCCGCCGATGCGGTTCATCGCGATCGCGAGCGTCGCATGGGCCTCCGTGCTGATCGAGCCGAGCGACATCGCACCGGTCGCGAAGCGCTTCACGATGTCCTTGGCCGACTCCACCTCGTCGAGCGGAATCGCCTTGGACGGCTCCACCTTGAATTCGAAGAGGCCGCGGAACGTCATATGACGGCGCGTCTGATCGTTGATCAGATGCGCGTACTCCTTGTACGTCTGATACGAGTTGCTGCGCGTCGAATGCTGGAGCTTGGCGATCGCGTCGGGCGTCCACATGTGATCTTCGCCGCGCACGCGGTAAGCGTATTCGCCGCCGGCGTCGAGCATCGTCGAGAGCACCGGGTTGTCGCCGAACGCCTCGCGGTGCAAACGGACGGCCTCCTCGGCGACCTCGAAGAGACCGATGCCGCCGACCTTCGAGGCCGTGCCCTTGAAGTACTTCTCGACGAGATCGCTCGCGAGCCCGACCGCCTCGAAAATCTGCGCGCCCGTGTACGACATATAGGTCGAGATGCCCATCTTCGACATCACCTTCTGCAGGCCCTTGCCGACCGCCTTCGTGAAGTTGTAGATGGCCTTCTCGGGCGAGAGATCGCCCTTCATGCCCTGCGCCATCTGCACAAGCGTTTCCATCGCGAGGTACGGATGGACCGCTTCCGCGCCGTAGCCCGCGAGCAGCGCGAAGTGATGAACTTCACGCGCCGAGCCGGTCTCGACGACGAGGCCCGTGCTCGTGCGCAGACCCTGCGAGACGAGGTGCGTATGGATCGCGGCCGTGGCGAGCAGCGCCGGAATCGCGACGTTCTCCCGATCGGTGCGGCGATCCGACACGATCAGGATGTTGTAGCCGGACTTCACGGCATCGACGGCTTCGGCGCACAGCGACGCGAGGCGCGCCTCGATGCCTTCCTTACCCCAGGCGATCGGATAGCAGATGTTGAGCTCGTACGAGCTGAATTTGCCGCCGGTGTATTGGTCGATCGCGCGAATCTTCGCGATGTCCTTGAAGTCGAGCACGGGCTGCGACACTTCGAGCCGCATCGGCGGGTTGATGTTGTTCGTGTCGAGCAGGTTCGGCTTCGGACCGATGAACGAGACGAGCGACATCACGAGGTTTTCGCGGATCGGATCGATCGGCGGGTTCGTGACTTGCGCGAAGAGCTGCTTGAAGTAGTGGTAGAGCGTCTTGTTCTTGTTCGACATCACCGCGAGCGGCGAGTCGTTGCCCATCGAGCCGACCGCCTCCTCGCCCTGCTGCGCCATCGGCGCCATCAGGAACTTGACGTCCTCCTGCGTATAGCCGAACGCCTGCTGGCGGTCGAGCAGCGCCGCCGCCTCGCGGCGCTCCGTCATGACGTCCTCGGCCTTCGGCTCGATCTCGTCGAGCTTGATGCGCACGGCGTCGATCCAGCTCTTGTACGGCTTCGCGTTCGCGAGGTTGTCCTTGAGTTCCTTGTCGTCGATGATGCGGCCGTGCTCCATGTCGATGAGGAACATCTTGCCCGGCTGCAGACGCCACTTCTTGACGATCTTCGATTCGGGGATCGGCAGCACGCCAGCCTCCGAAGCCATGATCACGAGATCGTCTTCGGTGATGAGATAGCGCGCGGGGCGCAGGCCGTTACGGTCGAGCGTTGCGCCGATCTGGCGGCCGTCCGTGAACGCGATCGCGGCGGGGCCGTCCCACGGCTCCATCATGGCGGCGTGATACTCGTAGAAGGCGCGCCGATTGTCGTCCATCAGCGTGTGCTGCTCCCACGCCTCCGGAATCATCATCATCATCGCGTGCACGAGCGGATAGCCCGCCATCACGAGGAGCTCGAGGCAGTTGTCGAACGAGGCCGTATCGGACTGGCCCGGGTAGATCAGCGGCCAGAGCTTGTGCAGATCGTCGCCGAGCACGGCGCTCGCGATCGCGCCCGTGCGCGCGTTGAGCCAGTTGACGTTGCCCTTAACGGTGTTGATCTCGCCGTTGTGCGCGATCATCCGGTACGGGTGCGCGAGCTCCCAGGCCGGGAACGTGTTCGTCGAGAAGCGCTGGTGCACGAGCGCGAGCGCGGAGACGACACGCTCGTCCTGCAGGTCGCGATAGTAGACGCCCACCTGCCCCGCGAGCAGCAAGCCCTTGTAGACGACCGTGCGCGCCGACATCGACGGCACGAAATACTCCTTGCCATGCTTGAGCTTGAGCGCCTGGATGCGGTGGCTCGCCGTCTTGCGGATCACGTAGAGCTTCCGCTCGAGCGCGTCCGTGACCATGATGTCGCGGCCACGGCCGATGAAGATCTGACGAATGACGGGCTCGGAGGCCTTGACGGCCGGCGATATCGGCATCGCATGATCGACGGGCACGTCGCGCCACCCGAGGACGACCTGGCCCTCCGCCTTCACCGTCCGCTCGAGCTCCTGTTCGCAGGCGAGACGAGACGCATGCTCCTTGGGCAGAAAGATCATGCCGACGCCGTACTCGCCGGCGGGCGGCAACGTCACGCCCTGGCGCGCCATTTCCTCGCGATAGAACGCATCGGGAATCTGGATCAGGATGCCGGCGCCGTCGCCCATCAGCGCATCGGCGCCGACGGCGCCGCGGTGATCGAGATTCTCGAGAATCTTGAGCCCTTGCTGAATGATGTCGTGAGTCTTCGCGCCCTTAATGTGCGCGACGAAGCCGACGCCGCAGGCGTCATGCTCGTTTTGCGGGTCGTACAGACCTTGCGCCGCAGGGACCGAAGTCATCGGTTGCTGTTCGTTCATGGGGACACCGTCCTGTAGGGGGCCTCGAAAGGGCCGTTCTCAAAGGGCTGAGCCGCAGTTTGCCCGCGCGGCCGCTCTCGATAGGGCCGCCGGGAAGGCGCATTGCGCCGAAGAAAAACCGTCGGAAATCGGAATATACGCGACGAATCAAAGGAATAGCAACAAAAATCGCATGATACGACCCTAATTATTGCAGCGCATTCAAACGGTGCGCTTTTATTGGGGCCGCATCAAAAATGAGCATAGAAAACGGCACGCTGAACGTGCCGTCCGCGACCGCCTCGTATCCATCTTTGCCGATAGCGCGCCAACCGACGCCCTACGCGCATCGAACAGGCGAACTCACCCCGCTCGCGGCTCACGCATGCCAAGGCAGGCGGCGGCAAGCAGGTTCCAAGCGCGCAGCAGCGCTATTGCGTCTGCGGCGTCTCGCGCACCTTCTTCGGCCGGCCGCGCGGCAGCGGCGAGACGCGCCGGTTCGCCGCCCTCGCCGCCCATTCTCGATACGACTCGCCGCCGAGCACCCATCCTTTCAGTGTCGCCTGCTGCAGCTCGTTCGCCTCGCGCTCGTCGAGCGGCTGCTCGCAAAGCTCCTTATAGGCGCGCTGCCGCTCGAACGGCGTATTGCCGAGCGACCAGTAAAGCGGGTGGTCCGTGACGAGACTGTCTACAGCCAGGCCGATGTGATGCCGATAACTAGACCATCGATAGTCTTCCGGCGATGTCACGAGGCGCTCGCGAACCGGACAAAGCTCGATCACACGACTGGCAAGCAGGAAGTAGCGCTCCCCTTCGATGACGGTCGCGCGATAGCGACCTTCCCAGAGGGTGCCCCGCCGCGAGTAGCGGCGGTTGAAGTGCGCCACGTAGCGCCTGCCGACCGCCTGCATCGCTTTGGGCAAGCTCGATTCGTCGCTCGGCGTGACGAGGAGCTGCACCGCGCCCGGCATCAGCACATAGGCGTGGACGCCGAGGCGGTGGTCGCGTGAAGCGGCTTTCAAGCAATCGACGAATAGCTCGTAATCCTGCTCGTCGACGAAGGCGGGCTGCTGATCGAGTCCGCGCAGGATCACGTGCTGCGGCTGTTCAGGGACGTAAAGACGTGCAAGCCGTGCCATGCTGGATTCCGTTAAGAACGTTGGTGATGACCCGAAGGGACGACGCGGCGCACGAGCCGCCGCGGTTCCTCGAGCGGTTCCGCCGCAAGCGCGCCCCGCTTAGGGAGAATGCTCTAGCGAGCGCACTTGGTCTGACTCAATCCTTTTACTCATAATAGGCGGGCCTTTTATGGAGGAAGACGCATATGAAACTAAAACAGGCCACTACGGGGGCCGTCGTGGCGCTCGCCTGCGCAACGGCTGCACAAGCACAATCGGCCGGCACGTTCTACGTCACAACGGGGTGGTTCCATCTCTCGCCTCAAAGTTCCAGTGACCAGTTGAAGGTACTCAGCCAGGGCGGCACGCCCATCAACCAGTACCAGCCCAACACCGGCGCCCGGATCGACCAATCGGACACGCTCGGGTTCTCGCTCGGCTACTTCGTCACCGATCACCTCGCCGCGGAGTTCGAGCTTGGCATCCCGCCGAAGTTCGACATCAACGGCGCCGACGGATTCTCGCAGTTCGGCAAACTAGGCAGCGCGCGCCTCTGGAGCCCGGCCGTGCTCTTCAAGTGGAACTTCCGGAAACCGGACGACAAGTTCCGCCCGTACGTCGGCCTGGGCGTCACGCGTGTCTGGTTCACCGATGCGCAGATTACGAACACCACGTTCGAATCAGGCGTCCTAGGGGGTCCGACCACCGCATCGGCAGATCGTTCCTGGGCGCCCGTTTTCAATCTCGGCTTCAACTACAACTTCACCAAGCATTGGTTCGCCGGCCTGTCCGTGTCCTACATCCCGGTCAGCGCGACGGCCGACTTCACGACGTCGCCGTCCGGCCCGCTTGGTACAACGCTACGCACGCAAGCAAAGATCAGGCTCGACCCGATCGTGACCTACGCAAAGATCGGCTACGCCTTCTAGCCTAGTTCAACTCGGGCCGCGCGGTGACCGCGCTGACGCCGCCGCAGCCGCGGCGGCGTCGTGCCGGGCCGCCCAATCGAACCGAATCACTTTTCTACGTGTGTTTCGTCCCATTTTTACGCATGCGCTCGTACCCTCATACGAACCATGGGTCCCGAGCGCGGGCGCCTTCGGCTAGCCGCCCGCTGGCATCGATGTTGCGGCTCGTGGCATTCCCCGCTCTTCGAACGGGGCCTTATCCCGTTATAGGAAAGAAGCTGACGGAGCGACCATGACCGCACTACCGAATACGCGAGACGCGCTCGAAACATCGTGGCAGAGCACGGGACGACACGCCCGCCGTATCGCCCGCCATAGCCGCAACGCCGCCGAGGACATCGGAGGAGAAATGCGCGAACTACTGTCGGAACTGGAGGAAGCCCTCTCTGAAGGCGCGCAGGCCGACGCCGCCCAATTGCGCGAGCAATTGAGGAAACGCATCGACGTGACGAGAGCGCGGCTCGACGGCGCTCGCGCAACGATGCGCACGCGCGCGGTCAACGCGATGGCAGGCGCCAACGACTACGTACGGGAAAACCCGTGGGAAACCGTTGCCGTCGTGGGAGGCCTCGCCCTGCTCACCGGCTGGCTCCTCGCGCGCAGCCGGTGACATCGCCGCAAGCCGCTACGTGAGTGTGTGCTCACGTAGAAGCCAGGAAGTCCGCACCGATCAGATCGATGCGGTCGGTGCAGATCGTGTCGACGCCCCACTGCGCGAGTTCGCGCGCACGGGCGGGGTCGTTGACTGTATAAGCGAGGATGAAGAGCCCCTCGGCCTTGATTTGCTCGACGAGCCGCGCGTCGAGCTTGCGATGATCGGCGTGCAACGAAACGCACTCGAGCGCAGCCGTCTGTGAACGCCAATCGGCGGGCACGCCGCCGAACAGCAAGCCGCGCGGCAACGCCGGGGCCGCGCCGCGCGCAGCCGCGAGCGCCTCGAAGGAAAACGACGACAGCAGCGGCGGCAACATCGCGCCGGCCCAAAGCCGCGCGGCCTCCGTCGCCACGCGGCGCGCCGTCGCCGCCTCGCGCCCCGGACACGGCTTGATCTCGACATTCGCGGCGAGTCCGAGCACCGCGCAGCGTGCGGCGACGGCCTCGAGCGTCGGCATCCGCTCGCCCGCGAAACGGGCGTCGAACCAGCTCCCGGCATCGAGCGCCTCGAGTTCGGCATAGGTCATGCCGGCTGCGTCACCGCGTCCGTTCGACGTGCGGTCCACCTTGTCGTCATGGAGCAGGAAGACGACGTCGTCGGACGAGAGCTTCGCATCGAATTCGATCATGCGCAGCCCGAAACGCGCGCCCGTATCGATCGCCGCCAAGGTGTTCTCGGGCGCGAGCGCGCCGCCGCCGCGATGTGCGACCACGCGCGGGTAAGGCCAACTGTTCGTGTTCATCGTCATCTGCGTTCACTCGTTGCGCCCTTGGCCGCCGCTGCGCTTTTTCGTTTCCGCGCGCTGCCCTTCCGGTAGCCTGTCAGTTCGCTCGCCTGCCCGTGGCCGGATCGAAGAAGTGAAGATGTTCGAGCGGCAAAGCGGCCAGCAGCGTCTCCCCGCGCGTCGGCCGATGTCCGTGCGGAAGGCGAACCGTCACATCGTGATCGCCCCAGCGCCCATGCGCCAGATTGTCCGCGCCGAGCAACTCGCACGAATCGACGAGGAGCGACGCGCGAGGCCCGTCCGCGCGCGGCGTCATGTGCTCGGGCCGAATACCGAGAATCCACTCGCGCCCGCCCTCGAGCGTGCCGCCGATGGCGTGCGCGCCGTCGAGCTCGAGGACCGGCCCGCCGCCGGCCACTTCGAATCGGTTGCCCTCTTGCGACAGCCGTCCTGACACGAGGTTCATCGCCGGCGAGCCGATGAAGCCCGCTACGAAGACCGTCGCCGGCCGTTCGTAGACCTCCGTCGGCGCGCCGATTTGCTCGGCGTGCCCGCGATTCATGACGATCACGCGTTCCGCGAGCGTCATGGCTTCGACCTGATCGTGCGTGACATAAAGGCTCGTCGTCGCGAGCCGCGCATGCAAGCGCTGAATCTCGAGCCGCATCTGCACGCGCAGCTTCGCGTCGAGATTCGAGAGCGGCTCGTCGAAGAGAAAAACGGCTGGCTCGCGCACGATCGCACGGCCCATCGCCACGCGCTGTCGCTGTCCGCCCGAGAGCTCGCGCGGCCGCCGCGACAGCAACGGATCGAGCTCGAGAATCTTCGCCGCCGCCGCCACCCGCGCATCGATCTCGGCGCCGCTCACCCCGCGGATCTTGAGTCCGTAGGCCATGTTTTCGCGCACGCTCATATGCGGGTAGAGCGCGTAGTTCTGAAACACCATCGCGATGTCGCGATCCTTCGGCTCGAGGCCGTTGACGACGCGCTCGCCGATCTTGATCTCGCCCTCGGATACGCTTTCGAGCCCCGCGACCATGCGCAAGAGCGTCGACTTGCCGCAGCCCGACGGGCCGACGAGAACGACGAATTCGCCGTCGCCGATTTCGACGTCGATGCCGTGCAGGACGTATTGCTTGGCATCGTAGGTCTTGCGCACGCGGTTCAAGCTCAATGCAGCCATTCGGTTCGTTCTCCCGAGATCCTGATCCTTAGATAGTGCCCTGGCGGCCGCCGCTCGCGGGACGCCACTTTCATTTTTCCGAATCGACGAGGCCCCGCACGAACCATCGCTGCATCGCGATCACGATGACGAGCGGCGGCAGCATGGCGAGCAGCGTTGCCGCCATTACGTAATGCCATTCGGTGGCCGTGTCGCCGCTCCCGATCATCGACTTGATGCCGACGACAGCCGTCGTCAGCGACTGATCGCTCGTGATCAGGATCGGCCAGAGATACTGATTCCAGCCGTAGATGAACGTGATGACGAAGAGGGCCGCAATGTTCGTCTTCGAAAGCGGCAGCACCACATCGCGGAAAAAGCGCAGCGGCCCCGCCCCGTCGATACGCGCCGCCTCGATCAGCTCGTCCGGCAGCGTCATGAAGAACTGGCGGAAGAGGAACGTGGCCGTGGCCGACGCAATCAGCGGCAGCGTCAAGCCCGCATAGCTGTTCGTCAGATGCAGTGACGAGACGACCTGCACGGTCGGAAAGATCCGTACCTCGACCGGCAACATCAGCGTGATGAAAATCAGCCAGAACGCCGTATTACGCAACGGGAAGCGAAAAAAGACGATGGCGTAGGCCGACAGAATCGAGACGGCGATCTTGCCGATCGAGATCGCGAGCGACATGACGAGACTGTTCATGAGCATCCGTCCGAACGGACTCGCCGCGTTGCCCGTGCCGTGCGTCCATACATAAACCACATTTTCGAGCAGATGCGTGCCCGGCATCAGCGAGAGCGGCACCGAGAAAACCTCGCGCTCGCTCATCGTCGCCGCGCAGAAGGCGACGTAGACGGGAAAGGCGATCACCAGGATGCCGGCGATCAATACCGCATGGCAAAAGAGATCGAAGCCTCTTCGATTCTCGATCATCGGAACCTGCTCCGTGAAATCACGTGTACTGCACCTTGCGTTCGATGAAGCGGAACTGGATGACAGTCAGCGCGACGACGATCACCATCAACACGATCGACTGCGCGCCCGAACTGCCGATATCGAGGCCTTGAAATCCTTCCGCGAAGATCTTGTAGATGAGCGTCTTCGTCGCCTGCGCGGGGCCGCCTCCGGTCGCCGCGTCGATGACGGGGAAGGTGTCGAAGAACGCGTAGACGAGATTGACGACGAGCAGAAAGAACGTCGTGGGAGACAGCAGCGGCAGCGCTATGCCGAAAAATCGCCGGACGGGACCCGCTCCGTCGATCGCCGCGGCCTCGATCAGCGAGCGCGGAATCGCCTGCAGCCCCGCGTAGAAGAACAGGAAGCTGTAGCTGACCTGCTTCCAGACGGAGGCGAGCACGACGAGAAACATCGCCTGCGAGCCGTTGAGCGCGTGATTCCAGACGACGCCGCCCTTCGCGAGCGCATACGTGATGAGGCCGATGCTCGGATTGAAGAGAAAGGCCCATAGCACGGCCGCGATGGCCGGCGCCACGGCATACGGCCAGATCAGCAACGTGCGATAGGCCTTGGCGCCGCGCGTCACGCGATCCGCGCAAGCGGCGAGCAACAGCGAGACGACGAGGCCCGAGCCCGTCACCAGCGCGCTGAAGATCAGCGTCGTCTTGAACGAATCGAGGTAGAGCGGATCCGCGAACAAATGCGCGAAATTGGCGAAACCGACGAATTCACTCGAAGTGCCGAACGCGTCCTGCATTTGCGTCGACTGCCACAGCGCGACACCGGCCGGCCAAAGAAAGAAGACGGCGGTGATCGCGAGCTGTGGCGCGACGAGCAGATACGGCAGCGGACTCGCGGCGAAGCGGGACCGGAAACGATCGCTCATGGCCCGCGCGTGTTACGTGCCCGATTGCTCGAAGCGGCGCAGCAGCTCGTTGCCACGCGACACGGCGGAATCGAGCGCATCCTTGGGCGTCTTCTTCTGCGCCCAGACCTGCTCGAGCTCTTCGTCGATGACCGTGCGGATCTGCGGCATATTGCCGAGACGCAGCCCCTTGGTGAACGGCAGGGGCGGCTTGTTCAGCATTTGCTTGGTCGCCGTGTCCGCGCCCGGATGCTGCGCGTAGAAACCGTGCTGTTCCGCGAGCTCGTACGCCGCTTTTGTCACCGGCAGATAGCCCGTATCCTCATGCCACTTCGCCGCAACCGCCGGCGAGCTCAGATAGGCGAGGAACTTCGCGACACCCTTGTAGACGTTCGGAACCTTGCCCGCGAGCACCCAGAGGCTCGCGCCGCCGATGATCGCGTTCTGCGGCGCGCCCTTCACGCTCGCATCGTACGGCATCATGCCGGTGCCGAAGTCGAACTTCGCATACTTGCGGATGTTCGCGAGCGAGCTCGACGAGTTCGTCATGATGCCGCAATCGCCGCTGTAGAACTTCGAGTTCGCCTCGTCCTTGCGGCCCGCGTAGGTGAACGTGCCTTCCTTCGCCATCTTCTGCAGCATGGCGATATGCGCGATTTGCTGCGGCCCGTTGAATTCGAGCTTGGCGTCGGTGCCGTCGAAGCCGTTGTTCTCGCTCGCGAAGGGCAGACCGTGCCAGGCGCTGTAGTTCTCGAGCTGGATCCAGCTTTGCCAGCCGGTCGTGAAGCCGCACGACATGCCGGCCGCCTTCAGCTTCTCTGCATCGGCAGCCACTTCTTCCCACGTCTTGGGCGGCTTGTTCGGATCGAGGCCCGCCTTCTTGAACGCATCCTTGTTGTAATAGAGCACCGGCGTCGAGCTGTTGAACGGCATCGAAACGAGCTCGTCCGTCTTCGCGTCGCTGTAGTAGCTGGCGACCGTCGGCACAAAGGCCTTTTGGTCGAGCGGCACGCCGGCCTGCTTGAACACGTCCGTCGCCGGGATGATCGCCTTCTTGGCCTGCATCATCGTCGCCGTGCCGACCTCGTACACCTGCAGGATCGCCGGCGCGTTGCCGCTGCGATAGGCCGCGATGCCGGCCGCGAGCGTCTGATCGTAGGTTCCCTTGAAGACCGGCACGATCTTGTAATCGCTCTGGGAGGCATTGAAGTCCTTGGCGATATCGTTGACGCGCTCGCCGAGCGCCGCGTCCATCGCATGCCAGAACTGAATTTCCGTCGCCGCAACGGCGCTTTGGCTTGCCCCGGCGGCAAGCGCCGCGCCGAACGCCATCAAACGAACCCACGTCGAACAACGCTTCATTTGTCTTCTTCTCCTTGGAAAATGACACCTGGCCTGTAGGCCCGCGGGTCATATACCCCACTATGACGTGCCCGCTTTCGCGTTCACGCCCGTCTCGCGAGGCTTGCGGTCAGTGGACCGGGCCTCGCCGTCCTTCGGCAGACCGGGCAGTCTATTGGTCGTTTATGACAAAAAGACGTTGGTATTCCTTGAGCGCATATCGATCCGTCATGCCGGCGATGTAATGGGCAATGCGCCGCGGTTGATCGGTCGGATCGCCCGCGATGTAATCGGGCGGCAAAAGCCGCGGATCGTCGGTGAACGCGTCGAAAAGCCCCGTAATGACGCGCCGCGCCTTGTTGGCCATCCGCATGACGCGGTAATGGCGGTAAAGATTCTTGAAGAGAAAGCGCTTGAGCTCGGCCGCCTGCGCGGCGATCGGCTCGCTATGCGCGACGAGCGGGGGCGCCGCGCGCACGGCGTCGAGCGAATCGGGCGCGTGCTCGAGCAGATTGCGACGCGTCGCCTCGATGAGGTCGACGATCAGCGTGTTGATGATGCGGCGCACCGTTTCATGCACGAGCCGACGTCCATCAAGCCGCGGATGCGCGCGCCGGGCGTCTTCGTAGTGCGTTTGCCAAAGCTCCACTTCCGCGAGCTGCTCGATCGTCAGCAGTCCTGAACGAAGTCCGTCGTCGACATCGTGATTGTTGTAGGCGATTTCATCGGCGATGTTGGCGATCTGCGCTTCGAGCGAAGGGCGCCTACCTTTCAGGAATCGCTCGCCGAGCTCGCCGAGCTTCGTCGCGTTCTCTCGCGAGCAATGCTTGAGAATGCCCTCGCGCGTCTCGAAGCAGAGATTGAGCCCGTCGAATGCGCCGTAATGCTCTTCCAGTTCGTCGACGACGGCGAGGCTCTGCAGGTTATGCTCGAAGCCGCCATACGCGCGCATGCAGTCGTTCAACGCATCTTGCCCGGCATGGCCGAACGGCGTGTGGCCGAGGTCGTGCGCGAGCGAAATCGCTTCGACGAGATCTTCGTTCACGCGCAGGTTGCGCGCGACCGAACGCGCGATTTGCGCCACTTCGAGGCTATGCGTGAGCCGCGTGCGGAATAGATCGCCCTCGTGATTGACGAAAACCTGTGTTTTGTATTCGAGGCGCCTGAAGGCCGTTGAATGAACGATACGGTCGCGATCGCGCTGGAATTCCGTGCGCGCGACGGGCGGGGGCTCCGGGTAGCGCCGGCCGCGCGAGCGCGACGAATGAGCGGCGTACGGAGCGAGGTGCGCTTCGAGCATCGCGACCGTCGGTGCGCCCAATACGCCAGGCGACGGCTCCTCGCGCGCTTCGGTTCGCGACGCGCCGGTCGATTCTTCATGCGTCGGCATCTGCTTCACCTTCCTCCGCCTCCTATTCCAACGTCACGCCAGTTCGGTGTGCTCGGCGCTTGCCCATCGCATCCGACCGCCCCGCGAGCGGGTCAGCCGCTCGCCGCGAGCGTCGCGCGCAGCGCCGCCTCGGGCGCGCTCGTGATCAGCGGCTCACCGAGTCGCTTCAGAAGGATGAACTTGATCGTGCCCGCCTCGGCCTTCTTGTCGCCCTTCATCAATTCGATATAGCGCTCTTGGCCGAGCGCCGGCGCACGCACCGGCAGGCAGGCGGCCGAAACGAGGCTGACGAGGCGCTTGCGCGAAGCATCATCCAAATGACCGAGCCGCACCGATAGATCGGCCGCCATCGCCATGCCGCAGCCGACGGCTTCGCCATGCAGCCATTCGCCGTAGCCGAGACCCGCTTCGATCGCATGACCGAACGTGTGCCCGAAATTGAGAATGGCGCGCAACCCGCCCTCGCGCTCGTCGGCGGCGACAACCGACGCCTTGATCTCGCAGCAGCGCTTGATCGCATGCGCGAGCGCGTCGGGATCGCAACGATTGAGCGCCTCGACGTTCGCCTCGATCCACTCGAAGAACGCCGCATCGGCAATCGCGGCCGTCTTGATGACTTCGGCGATGCCTGCCGCCAGTTCGCGCTCGGGCAGCGTTCGCAAGGCGGCCGTATCGGCCACGACGGCGAGCGGCTGGTAGAAGGCGCCGATCATGTTCTTGCCGAGCGGATGATTGATGCCCGTCTTGCCGCCCACCGACGAATCGACCTGCGAGAGCAGCGTCGTCGGCACCTGGATGAACGGTACGCCGCGCATGTAGCTGGCCGCCGCGAAGCCCGTCATGTCGCCGATCACGCCTCCGCCGAGCGCGATCAGCGTCGTCTTGCGATCCGCATGCCGCTCGAGCAGCGCATCGAAAATGCGGTTGAGCGTTTCCCAGTTCTTGTAAGCCTCGCCGTCGGGCAGCACGACCGTCGATACTGTTTTGCCGAGCGGCGCGAGCGCCGCTCGCAACCGGTCTCCGTAAAGCGGCTCGACGGTCGTGTTCGTCACGATCGTCACGGTGGCGCCCGCGATGTGCGGCGCGAAGAGATCGGTGCGGCCGATGAGATCGGCCCCGATGTGAATGGGATAGCTGCGTTCGCCTAAATCGACACTGACCGTAATCATCAAGGAATTGCTCCGCTAAGCCTCGTCAAGAGTTGACCTGCCGGTTGATGCCGGCCATTTCGAGTTGCATCAGGACCATGTTGACGAGCCCGTTCACCGACGGTCGCCCCGTTTCGACGACGAAATGGGCGCATTCGCGATAAAGCGGGTCGCGCAGTTCGTAAAGCGCCTCGAGCTTCGCCTTCGGATCTTCGGTCTGCAGCAACGGCCGGTTCTTGTCCTTGCGCGTACGCAGCCAAAGATCGTGCGGATTCGCCCGAAGATAGACGACCAGGCCGCGCGTGTGCAGCAACTCCCTGTTATTCGGACGCAGGATCGCTCCGCCGCCCGTGGCGAGCACGATGGACTGGCGCGCCGTCAGCTCGGCGATCATCTGCGCTTCGCGCTCGCGAAAGCCCGCCTCTCCCTCCAGCTCGAAGATGACAGGGATGCGCGCGCCCGTGCGCGCCTCGATTTCATGGTCCGAATCGAAGAACGGCCGATCGAGCCGGCGAGCCACGGCGCGTCCCACGGTGGTCTTGCCGGCCCCCATGAGTCCCACGAAGAAAATATTGGTGTCAGCGCCCCGCTCTTGCAACGGTATTCCTCTGATTGATTCGGACAAAGTTCGTGGCGCAGCTTACTGGCAAAGCCGCAAGCTTGTCGAGTGCGCCATCCGGCCGGGCTCAGCCGGCCCGCGCGGGCCGCCCCGGCGCGCTCGCCACTGTCGCCACCGTATTCCGCATGGCCGGCCGGTCTCAATCGAGTTCGACCACGCGCGGTGTGATGAAAACAGCAAGCTCTTTCGCTTGCTCACGCTGCGCCCGATGGCGGAAAAGTGCGCCCAGAATCGGTATTTTGCCCAACACTGGCACGCCCGTCACATCGTCGCGGTCCTCGGTCTCATAAATCCCTCCGATCGACACGGTGCCGCCGTCCTCCACCTCGACGCGCGTGTGCACGCGTTTGGTGTCGATGGCGGGTCCGGCGGCCGTCTCTTGTCCCACGCTGTCCTTCGCGATTTCGAGGTCCAGAATGACGCGCCCGTTCGGCGTGATCCGCGGCTCCACGTCGAGTTTGAGCGTCGCCCGGCGAAATTGCACGCCGACGCCGTTGCGCACCCGGGCCTGATAAGGGATCTCGGTGCCTTGCTCGACCATGGCCTTGGCCCGATCAGCCGTCACGACGCGCGGGCTCGACACGATCTGGCCCCGTCCCTGCGCTTCGAGCGCCGAAAGCTCGGTCGTGACGAGGCGCGTGGCTCGCGCGGCGAAAAGCGCGAGGCCCACCGCGGCCGCATCGAAACCGCCGAGCGCGCGGGCCGAAAGGTCATGGACGACGCCGTCTTTGCCGCCGGCGAGGCCGAGCGCCTGCGCTCGCGCGCCGCCGCCATCCGCTTTCGCACCGGTCGAGTATAGCGACAGCCGGGCACCCAGATCGCGCGAAAACCCGCGCACACCCTCGACGATGCGCGCTTCGATGAGCACCTGCCGCGTCGGCTTGTCGAGCTCGGCGATCAGGTCGGCCACTTGGGCGAGACGCGCATCCAGGTCCGTCACGAACAACAGGTTCGTGCGTGCGTCGGCCATCGCCCCCCCGCGCTTGGAGAGGACACGTTGCGCGCCAGGTGCCGTCAGCAGGCGCTGAACATCCTCGGCGCGCGGATAGCGCAGCGCGAACGTTCTGCTCGAGAGCGGCTCGAGATCGGCCGCCCGGGCGTGCGACTCGAAGCGCTGACGCTGACGCGCCGCGAGCTCGGCGAGCGGCGCCACCCAGATCACATTTCCGCGTCGCGCCATCGCGAGCCCATTCACATCGAGCAGCGTGTCGAACGCGGTACGCCACGGCACGTTATCGAGGTGAAGCGATACCGAGCCGCGCACTTTCTCGCTGGCCACGATGTTGAGGCCGGTGAAGCGCGCAAACGCTTCGAGGACGTCCGCGAGCTCCGCATGGCGGAAATGAAGCGTGATCGGTTTGTCGTCGTCCGCGTAACCGTCCCGCTCGCCGATCCGGCCTTTATGCGAGTCGCTGACGCGCTCGGCCGGTGCGAGCGGCACGGGCGGCCCCTCGAGCGCCTGCCGCGGACCGGGCAACGCCTGGCCGGGCTTTTCATCCGGCGCCGCGGCGGTTTCGGCAACGCCAGTGGACGGAAATTCGCGAGCGGGAACCGAAGCGCGCGCTTCGCCGACATCAGCGTCCGGTCGCGCGCCGATGTGGGCTGCACCGGCACCGGCACCGGCACCGGCACCATCGCTATTGTGGTCACTGACGCGATCGAGGTCATCGTCGTCGCTATCTTCGCCGTCGTCGTAAGCGTCCTGGTATGACACGGCGTCCGTCATCGCCGGCGGCAGTGGCGGCAGTGGCGGCAATGCCGCGTGCGCGAAAGCGACGGCCATGGACGAAGCGGCGGACAGACAGACCAAAATTCGCCGGTTCTTCATGAGATCGATTCCCTCTCGAGCTTCATCACGCGCCGTTGCTCCCCGCTTGCGAGCGTCACACCGCGCGCGTCGATACTGACGACCTGCTCCGTACCTATCGTCTGGCCAGGCCAGTAGATGGCCACGCTATCGGCGGTCGCGAGCAACGCGAGCCCATGCGCCCGCGCTTGCTCGTGCATGAGCCCGACCAGACGGATCTCGGTCGCGCCCGCTCCCTCACGAGCGCCCGGCGCGGCCGCGAACGGATCGGCGAACGGACCCGGACCGCTATCGGCCTTGACGGCCTCGGCAATCGCCGCCTCATCGGCAAGCGAGTCGCCTGGCAGTGCGTCGTACACCTGCAGTGTCGCGTCGATCGCGAGTCCGTGTTGCGCGGGCTCGAGCTGCAGTGCAACCGGCACGGCGAGTGCCGGGAGGTCCGGCAACGCCCGCATGAATGCAAGAAGCGAGGCAAAGTCACCATGTGCCGCGACCCGCACGGCCCGCGCCGCCCGAATGCCGTCTGAGCCGACCGCGCCCGGTTCGAGGGCGCCCAGCGTCATGCCGCTTCGCTGCGCGAGGGACGAAATGGCCTGCCACATTGCTGTCGGCGAGCGAGACGCCGTATCGCGAGAAGCATCGCTCTCGATCGCCGCCTTTTTCATTGCCGGCAACCGCTCGAGTGCGGCGCGTGCCTCTTCGACGCGTCGCTCGAGATCCGCCAACGCGGCTCCGCTGCCAGCCGTCGCACCGACACCGACCGCGCGCCAACCGTGCGCGCCGAGTGCGAACGCAGTGGCGGCAAGCGCGACGTATGCGAGAAGCCGATGCTTCCCGCTCCAACGTTCGGGAGGCGACGCAAAGCTTGCGAGCCATCGACGGAATCGCTGTCCGCGGGGCCCCGGTCTGTGAGCTGCGCGTGCCATCCCGCGGAAGAATCCGCCGCCGTCTTTCTTCGCAACCGCGATCATCGGCGCCCTCGCCTCGAGTCCCTGGTGCTGGACGGAGCGTCGGCAGGCCCCTCACCCTCCCACTGCAGCCGTGCCGCGATGTCCACGGCGGAAGGGCTGCCGGCGCCGGCGGCCGATCGCCAATGCGTTATTTCAGCCGCTCGAACGCCATCCGCCCGCCCTAATCGCTCGATCCATGAGGTGGCGGCGGGAACATCGACGGCAGTCGCGTCGAGGGCGAGCCCCTTGCCGGTCAGCGTCAAACGACGCAGCACGACGCCGGGATTCGGCGCGCGGCTCAGCGTCTCGGCGATACCGACCAACCAGGCGCGCGGCTTCGCCAGTTGAGCGCCAATCGCCCTACGCTCGCGGGCCTCCGCGTCCGCACGCTCGAGTTGTCGGTACTCGCCAAGCGGCGCCGCGAAGTCGGCGAGCAGCGCTTGCAGCTCCGCTCGCCGCCGCATCGAACCCGACGCCCCGAATGCATCGCCCCACCCGGTCCATGCGAGCGCGGCAAGCGCGCCGAACAGCACAGCCGTGGCCGCCTGAGCGATGAGTCGGCGACGCCGGCCGCGCGTGACGTTGTGCCGGTAAGGCAGCAAATTGAAGCCGCCGATACAAATGCCGATAGGCTGCCCGCCCCGGCCGGGCAATAGCCTTGCGATCATTCGTACACCCCGCGCAGGGCGAGGCCGAACGCGACGGCGAACGTCGGCGCCTGCGCCCAGCGATAGGCGTCGCCCAACCGATGGTGCGCGTTTGCATCGAGAAACGACGCACACTCGAAGGGGAACACCGTGCACCCGAGGAGATCGCCCACGTCGGCGAGCGTCATCCCGCATTCAGCCAGCACCTCCAAGTCGCCTCCGGTCATCAGGCATCCGAGCTCTTCGCCGTCGGTCAGCGCGCGCAGCGCGGCCGGTAAATCCGGGTGCTGGGGCGCCGGATACCGCATATAGGCTTCGACTGCGTCGTCGGCGATACGCCAACCGTAGACGCCGTCGCCGCCCACCCAGACCGCGGCGTAGCGTTCGCTTTCCCGCATTTCGTAATGGGCCGCGTAGCAGAGCGCACGCAATGCAGCGGGCGGCTCGCCATCGATCGCGCTCAAGGCGATTCCCGCGGCCGCGGCGGCCTCGACACGTGCTTCGAGGTGCCGCCGAGCCGCCGCGGCAATCGTCACTCGCGCCGCGCCATCGCCCTGCGACGAGGCACCGCCCGGGCCGCAGCCGCGATTGCTTTCGTCGACGAACCAGTCCACCGCCAGCGCCTGGCGTTCGATGCCGGCCACCCGTTCAGCGTGGGCGTACACGGCGGGTTCGAGTTCCGCAAGGGTGTCCATGGACACCCCGCCGATCGCATCAGGCGGCGAGAGGTTCATCGGGATTGAGTCGATCAGCGTGGCGCTGCCGGGAAGCGCCATCGAACACGACAGCAGGCCGGTGGCGCGGCGCCGTGGCCACTCGGCGAAAAGCGCCGCGATCGCGCGCGAAACAGCGGCGCTGTCCACGATTTCGACACCGGACATGGCGGCGCGCTCGAGCGGGACCGCGCCCAGCCATTCCACCCGGACCGACGCCTCGCGTCGCGTGCGACGGCTCAGCACGACGAGCCTGACCTCGGACGCGCTCACGTCGATGCCCGCGGCGAAGCGGCGGCTGAATGGCTGGGGAAGGGGCGAGCACAACAGTTCGTTTGCAACCAGCATGAGTTCTCCTTGCTAGGCCCGGCCGGCTTGGCCGTGGCGTCGTTCGCGTCGGAGAAATTCTGCAGAGCGCGCGGCCGTCGCGACATTCGACCAAATGGCCAACGCGGCCGCCCGTGCGAGGGGCACGACGATCGAGCGCCCGGCACGCCGACCGTTGGGACTTCACGCTTGTCCGCTCGGCCAGCGGTGTCGAAACGGTCACCGTTCGCCCGCTATAATCGCGGCCTTCCTTACATCACCTTTCATATGCAGCCGCCCGTGTCGCCGCCGCCCACCGCACCGTCAGCGCCCGCCCCGCGCGGGCGCCGTCTGCTGGCGAAGCTTCTCGCCGGACTCGCGGGCCTCGCGGCCGCGGGCGCGCTCGCGGTCGGGCTCGTGGTCGCCTATGCGTTGATCGTGGCGAGTCCGCGACTGCCCTCCATCGACGCGCTGACGGATTACCGGCCGAAGATCCCGTTGCGGATTTATACGGCCGATCATGTGCTGATCGGGGAGTTCGGCGACGAGCGGCGCGACGTCGTCCATATCGCGGACGTGCCGCCCTACCTGAAGCAGGCCGTTCTCGCGATCGAAGACGCGCGCTTTTACGATCACGGCGGCGTCGATCCCGCCGGCGTCGTGCGCGCCGGCATGGCGGCGCTGACGAACGGCCACGCGACGCAGGGCGCGAGCACGATCACGATGCAAGTCGCGCGCAATTTCTTTCTCTCGAGCGAAAAGACCTACACGCGCAAGGTCTACGAAATGATGCTCGCCTACAAGATCGAGAGCGAGCTCACGAAGGATCAGATTCTCGAGGTGTACATGAATCAGATCTACCTGGGCCAACGCGCCTACGGGTTCGCGTCCGCCGCGCGCATCTACTTCGGCAAGAGTCTCAAGGACATCACGCTGGCCGAGGCGGCGATGCTGGCCGGGTTGCCGAAGGCGCCATCGGCCTACAACCCCGTCGTCAATCCCGAGCGCGCGAAGCTGCGCCAGCAGTACATCCTGCAGCGGATGCTCGAGCTCGGCTACATCGCGCAAGCCCAGTACGAAGCGGCGGCGAAAGAACCGCTCGCGCTCGCCAAAGGGCCGGCGCAGCAATTCAGCGTGCATGCCGAGTATGTCGCCGAGATCGTGCGCCAGGCCATGTATCAGCAATATCACGACGAAGCCTACACGCGCGGCCTCATCGTCACGACGACGATCGATTCGGCCGACCAGGCGAGCGCCTATCGTGCGCTGCGCCGAGGTCTCCTCGCGTACGACGCGCGCCGCGGGTATCGCGGCCCGGAGGCTTTCATCGACTTGCCCGCCGAAGCCGGCGCGCGCGCCGACGCCATTGCCGATGCCCTGTCCGCGCGGCCCGACACGGGTGAGATCGCGGCGGCCGTCGTGACGGTCGCGGACCCTCGGCGAGTCGAGGCCGTGCTGGCCGACGGCAGCACCGCCGCGATCGAAGGGGACGGCCTGCGTTTTTCGGCGGCGGCGCCGAGCGCGCGTGCGCAGGCGGCTTCACGCATCCGCCCGGGCGCCATCGTGCGCGTCGCCAAGCGGGACGACGGCGGCTGGGCAATCGTCCAGTTGCCGCAAGTCGAGGGCGCGTTCATCTCCATCGCGCCGCAAGACGGTGCGATCCGCTCGCTCATCGGCGGCTTCGATTTCAACAAGAACAAATTCAACCATGTGACGCAGGCGTGGCGCCAACCCGGCTCGAGCTTCAAGCCCTTCATCTATTCGGCCTCGCTCGACAAGGGCCTCGGTCCCGCGACCGTCATCAACGATGCGCCGCTCTTTTTCAGCGCGGCGCAAACAGGCGGCGCGCCATGGGAGCCGAAGAACTACGGTGGCGGCTTCGACGGACCCATGACGATGCGAACCGCGCTGCAAAAATCGCGCAACCTCGTCTCGATCCGCATCCTCGCCCATATCGGCACGCACTACGCGCAGCAATACGTCACGCGCTTCGGCTTCGACGCCGAGCGCCATCCGGCCTACTTGCCGATGGCGCTCGGCGCCGGCCTCGTGACGCCGTTGCAGATGGCCGCGGCCTACTCCGTCTTCGCCAACGGCGGCTATCGCGTGAATCCCTATCTGATCGGCGAAGTGACCGATCAGCACGGCGTCGTGCTCGCGCGCGCGACGCCGATCGTCGCGGAGAACGATGCGCCGCGCGCCATCGATGCGCGCAACGCCTACGTAATGAACAGTCTGCTGCAAAGCGTGGCGCAGCACGGCACGGGCGCGAAGTCGAACGAGCTCGGGCGCAAGGATCTCGCGGGCAAGACAGGCACGACGAACGACTCGCGCGATGCCTGGTTCGCAGGGTATCAGCACACGCTCGCGGCGATTGCATGGGTCGGCTACGACAGCCCGCGCAGTCTCGGCGATCGCGAGACGGGCGGCGGCGTGGCCTTGCCGATATGGATGGACTACATGCGCGATGCGTTGAAGGGTGTACCTGAGTACACGATGCCGATGCCGGCCGAGGTCGTATCGGCGGGCGGCGAACTCTATTTCGACGCATTTTTGCCCGGGCATGGCTTCATCGCGTCAGTGGGCGTGCCCTCGCCAACCGAAACCGAAGCCGGCGAAAACCACGGAGTCCAACAACCAGGCGCCGCATCGGGCACGGCAAGTATCGAACCCGTGGCCGTGGGCCTGCCGGCCACCGATAACGGCGGCGGTGCCGCTAGTCCAGCGGAAAGTCGCTGAACGCGGGGCGCTTCACGGCTCGAACGTCACCGCCTCACCGGCTTGCTGGGAAGCATAATCCGATAGCGCCGCAAAGAACTCGGTCCCGTTGCGCGTGTCTCGCCATTCGCCGTCCGCGAATTTGAAGTGAAAACCGCCCGCCTTCGCGGCGATCCAGATCTCCTGCATCGGCGGCTGCAAATTGACGATGATCTTCGTGCCGTTCGCGAACTCAAGCGTAAGGACGTTGCCGTTGCGTTCCGCCTCGATGTCGGCGTCACAGTAGTCGAGCGAGCGCTCGACGGCTGCCAGCACGGCTTCCGCACGCGTCAGGTAGTCACTGTCGGTCATGCTAAACTCCGGGGTTTGAATACTTCACGGACCCAGCAGTCATGCGAGTCGTCTGCAGGATGAGCGCGATTGTAGCGGCTTTGACCATTGCCATCGCGGGCGGTGTCACGCTCGCCGGCTGTGGGCAACGCGGACCGCTTTATCTGCCGACGGTCCCGCCGCTGCCGCCCAAGCCTGCCGCCGCAACCGGGGCGCCCCAAGGCGCCACGTCCGATGCGCAGGCTGCGAATCCTGCCGCCGCGAACGCGCCGTCGCCGGCAAGCGCCGCTTCGGACACGCGCGGCCGCTCGAACCCTTCGCAAGATCAGTAACCGCTCACGCGACACGGTCGTCATCGCATGACTCATTCCGCCTTCACCTACATCGACGGTGTCTTGCACGCCGAACAGGTCAGCGCCGTTTCTCTTGCCGACGAGTTCGGCACGCCGCTCTACGTCTATTCGCGCGCCGCGTTGACCGACGCGTACGAAGCCTACGCGCGCGCCTGCGCCGGCCGTCGAGCATCGGTGCACGTGGCCGTGAAGGCGAACAGCAATCTCGCGGTGCTGAATGTCTTTGCACGACTCGGCGCGGGCTTCGACATCGTGTCGGGCGGCGAGCTCGCGCGCGTACTCGCGGCAGGCGGCAAGGCCGAGAACGTCGTGTTCTCGGGCGTCGGCAAGAGCGCCGATGAAATGCGCCAGGCGCTTGAAGCCGGCGTGAAATGCTTCAACGTCGAATCGATCGCGGAGCTCGATCGGCTCGATGCGGTGGCGGGCGCGCTCGGCAAGAAGGCGCCCGTGTCGCTGCGCGTGAATCCGAACGTCGATCCGAAAACGCACCCGTACATCTCGACGGGTTTGAAGGCGAACAAGTTCGGCGTCGCGTTCGACGATGCGCGCGATGCCTACCGGCGCGCTGCCGCGATGCCGCATCTCGAAGTAGTCGGCATCGATTGCCATATCGGCTCGCAAATCACCGAGATCGCCCCCTATCTCGATGCCGTCGATCGCCTGCTCGCGCTCGTCGAGCAAATCGAAGCCGACGGCACGAAGATCCATCACGTTGATGTCGGCGGCGGTCTCGGCATCACCTACGACGATGAAACGCCGCCCGACACCGGTTTGTTCGTGCGCACGCTGCTTGACCATATCGACGCGCGCGGCCACGGCCACCGCTCGGTTTTCTTCGAGCCGGGCCGCTCGGTGACGGGCAATGCGGGCATGCTGCTGACGCGCGTCGAATTCCTTAAGCCGGGGGAAGAAAAGAACTTCGCGATCGTCGACGCGGCGATGAACGATCTCGCCCGCCCCGCGATGTACCAGGCGTTCCATGCGATCGATCCCGTCGTGCCGCGCAACGAGGCACCGAGCGTGTACGACGTGGTCGGCCCCGTTTGCGAAAGCGGCGACTGGCTTGGCCGCGAGCGCGCGCTTGCGGTCCGTCCCGGCGATTTGCTCGCCATCCGCTCGGCCGGTGCCTATGGCTTCGTCATGAGCTCCAACTACAACACGCGGCCGCGCGCCGCGGAAGTCATCGTCGACGGAAACAAGGCTTACGTCGCACGGCCGCGCGAAACGGTCGAGTCGCTCTTCGCGACTGAAGCGCTATTGCCGGACTGACCCTGGTCGGCCACGCAAGAGCCGCGGCCTCATCCAAGCGACGAGCCGCCATCCGAGCAGCAGAACTATGATCGAGCCGTAGATTTTCGGCTCGATCAAATCGTGTTTGCCGGCCTTCATCCACCAGAAGTGCAAAATTGCCAGCGCGCCGATCAGATAGATGGCGCGATGCAACGTCTGCCAGCGCCGCCCGAGCTTGCGCGCGGCGGCACGCGGCGAGGTCGCGGCCAGCACGACGAGCAACAAGAACGCAGCGAAGCCGACGGTAATGAATGGCCGCTTGCCGATGTCTTTGACGATCGACGCGATGTTGAACCACTGATCGAACCAGACGTAGGTGACGAAGTGCAGCGTTCCGTAGAAGAACGCATAGAGACCGAGCATGCGCCTGAATCGTAACAGCGCGTTGATGCCGGTCAGCTTGCGCAGCGGTGTCACGGCGAGCGTGATGCAGAGAAAGACGAGTGTCCAGGTTCCGGTCGACCATGTGATGAAACGGATCGGATCGGCGGTGAGCCGGTCCGTCAATCCATACACGACGAGACGCACAAGCGGAAACCAGGCCGCCATGAAGACGGCGATCTTGGCCGGCACGACCCAGCCTTCGCCTTTGCGAGCGGGAGTGGCCGCGCGTGCCGGGCGGCCCGTTTTGGCGGCGGCACTGACCGCCGTCAGGCGGCTCCCATCGCCTTGCGCCGCGGCCGCTCTCGCTCGGGTCACGGTGGATGTGTCAGTCGTCATGATTGCGTTTCGCCGCGAGTGATCAGGCATTGCCCGGAGTCAGTAGTACTTGCGCAGGTCCATGCCCTGATACATCGAGGCGACGAGATTGCCATAGCCATTGAACATCAATGTCTTGCGCTTCGGCGTGAAGAAGCCGTCCTCGCCGATGCGCCGCTCCGTGGCCTGACTCCAGCGCGGGTGGTCGACGTTCGGATTCACGTTCGAATAAAAGCCGTACTCGTTCGGCGCATAGGTGTTCCACGATGTCGGCGGTTGCTTCTCCACGAAGCGAATCTTCACGAGCGACTTGGCACTCTTGAAGCCGTACTTCCACGGCACGACGATGCGAATCGGCGCGCCGTCCTGATTCGGCAGCACTTGCCCGTAGAGCCCCACCGTCAGCAGCGTCAGCGGATTCATGGCTTCGTCCATGCGCAGCCCTTCCGAGTATGGCCAATTCAGAATGGGATCTGCCAGGCCCGGCATCTGCGACGGATCGGCGAGCGTGATGAACTGCACGAATTTCGCGTTGCCTGTCGGCTGCACGCGCTTGATGAGTTCCGCTAGCGGGTAACCGATCCACGGAACGACGATCGACCAGCCCTCGACACATCGAAGCCGATAGACGCGCTCCTCGAGCGGGGCGAGCTTCAGCAGTTCGTCGATGTCGTAGACCTTCGCATTCTTGACCTCGCCTTCGACGCTCACGCGCCACGGACGCGGGCGCAGCGTCCCGGCGTTTTGCGATGGATCGCCCTTGTCGGTGCCGAACTCATAGAAGTTGTTGTAGTTGGTGATGTCTTTGTACGACGTCACTTTATCGGGCACGACGAACTTCGCGTTCGTCGCCGCGGCGAGCTTTTGGGCCTTCGGATCGGGCGACGCAAATTCGGCGCGAGCGGCCGGGCTCGCGAGGCCGAGCGCGCCGCCCGCCGCTGCGAGGCCCGCCACGCCGGCCGCCTGCAGCAACCGGCGACGATTCTCGAATACAGCGCGCGGCGCGATCTCGCTCGGGCGGAGGTCTTCGCCCGTCAGTTGCCGGCTCTGCTCTCGTTTGATCAACACCATGATGGTTCCTCATAGAAGACGTCGGGCTGTCGTTTTCATATACCGATCGTTTCGGCATTTGGATGCATGCCAATTCACCGACGAATAAAAAACCGCCGGGAGCCGAAAGGCTCATCCGGCGGTTTCGCGATGAAACCGGTATTCCGTCAGACGGCTTACAGCTTCCCGTAGCTATGGAGACCGGACAAGAACATATTGACACCGAGGAACGCGAATGTCGTCACCAGCAGACCGGTGAGCGCCCACCAGGCGGCGACGGCCCCGCGCAAACCCTTCATGAGCCGCATGTGCAACCACGCGGCGTAGTTGAGCCAGACGATGAGCGCCCACGTTTCCTTAGGGTCCCAACTCCAGTAGCCGCCCCAAGCCTCGGCGGCCCAGAGCGCGCCGAGAATCGTCGCAATGGTGAAGAACGCGAAGCCGACGGCGATCGACTTGTACATGACATCGTCGAGCACTTCGAGCGCCGGCAACCGGTCGGCGAGCACGCCGCGCTCCTTCACGAGATACGCGACGCCCACCATCGCCGAGAGCGCGAAGCTGCCGTAGCCGATGAAGTTCGCCGGCACATGAATCTTCATCCACCAGCTTTGCAGCGCCGGCACGAGCGGCTGGATCTGCTGCGCATCGCGTGCGATCGAGTACCACATCAGGAAGCCGACGGCCGCGCTGATCACGAGCATGACGAACGCGCCGAGCGCGCGCGTGGCGTAGTGCTGTTCGTAATACAGATAGAAGAGCGACGTGATCAGGCAGAAAAGAACGAAGACTTCGTAGAGGTTCGAAATCGGGATATGGCCCACGTCGGCGCCGATCAGATACGACTCGTACCAACGCACCATCATGCCGGTGAAGCCCATGAGCACGGCGAACCAGGTCAGCCTGGTGCCGATCGCGCCGCCCGTGGGCGAGCGCGAGAGCATGCCGATCCAGTAAAACAGCGTGGCGAGCACGAAGAGCGCGCTCATCCAGAGAATCGCCGACTGGCTCGAGAGAAAGTACTTGAGCAGGAAGGCGCTGTCGGCCCGTGTCAGATCGCCGCCATAGAGCTCGATCGACAGCAACGACAGCACGGCGATGGCGGCCATCAGCGGCCGCGCGGATTTCCAGCGCCACCCAAGGGCGACGAGCGCCGGCGTCGAGCCCATCAGCACGAGCTCGTCGTAGTAGTTCATGAACGCGTGATAGCGCGACAGCGCGAAGCCCGCGCCGCCGACGAGCGCCACAGCGAAAAGCCAGTCGATGACGCTCAGGCGCCGAAGGAACGAACGATCGTCGAAGACGTGGCTCGCGGCCGCGGAAGGTTCGTCCGCCATGGGGTCGGAGCGGGAGACGTTTGTCAGATCCATGCTGTTACCGGGTGAGATCGTGGCCCGCGCGTTCAAGCGGGCGAGCTTGCATCACGAGGCGCCGCGCCGAGCGTGGCGCCCACCGTATCGCGCGTGCGCGCGAATTCCTTCTCGAAATCGAGTGTCTTGCGCGCCGACGACATCGCCATCACGACGCTAGTGCCCGCGGCCGAATCCTTGAGCCAGAACCAGACACGCCGCTCGCGCACATAGAACATCGAAAAGATGCCGGCCACGAGCAGCAGGCTGCCAAGATATACCACTTTCTTGCCCGGCGCGCGTGTGAGTTGAAACACCGATGCCTGCACTTGCTTGAACGAATCGAGCTGAAGATAGACGGGAGATCCGTACAGAAAGCTGTCCGAAAGCGCGTTGATCGAGCTTTGCACGAAACGGCTCGTCGCCGCGTCGGCCTGCGCATCGGGCTCGCCGGCCTGCTCGCGCGCGAGCTGCCAGAGGTCCCATGTGGCCCCTTCGAGCATGCGCAGCAACAACGATGCCGCCTTTTCCTGCTCGGCCTTCGGCACCGAGTGATCGATGAACGCCGCGATCGCCTGGAAGCCCGCGTTGGCTTGCGCCGCGCTGGGGCCGGCCGGCACTCGCTCGTCCGATCCGGCGAAAAGCGTCAGGACGCGCAGCGCGCTCTCTTCGAGATGCTGGCGCAGCTCCGCATTGTTCCCGGGCACGGAGCGCTCGGCGAAGCGGTGCGCGGCTTGCGCTCGCAGCGAGGGGTTGTCGAGCGCCGCGCGCAGCATCATCCATTCTTTGACCGTGCCGCTACTGTCGGCCGGGATGCGCAGATAGCGGAACGGATCGTCGGGCGCAAGCCGCACCCCGGCAAGAAACACGCGCTCGCCGCCGATCTCGACGGGCAGCATGTAGTTGTTGAATTCGCGCGCCTGCCCATCCGTGCCGCGCACCTTGTACTGCACCGACGGGCCGATGTTGCGCAGCTCGACGGGCCTGTCCGTCTTCGCGCCCGAGCCGAGTCGATCGTCGAAGAACTTCGCGAGCGTCTGGTGCGACGTTACGCCGCGGGCGTCGGTCTTGCCGCTCGCATCGGTGATGTTCTCGACGTTGATGGCCCGGAAGTCCGCGAACTCGACCGTCTGCCCGGAAACGCCGGGCATCGACGCTGACAGCGGCGCCGACGAGCCGATGGTGCCGTCGATCGACATCGTCTTCGCACTCGCGCTCGTCATCGGCCATGCCGTCATCGACAGTTGCGAGCCGCCGTCCTGGAAGCTCGATTGATAAATCGAGACGCCGTCGTACTCGAACGGCTTGTTGACTTCGACGCGGGCCGGAATGCGCTTGCCGGTCTTGTGGTCGACCACGACGATGTCGCTTGCGAAGAGCTTCGGCATGCCGGTCGAGTAGTAGTCGACGATGAACTTCTCGAGTTCGATCGAGAACGGCAGGTCCTGGATCAGCGAGCCGCTCGGTTGATTGAGGATCGCCGTCGACACGTGCTGCCCCTCGGGCACCCAGGCATAGCCGCGGAATGTGGGATTCGACGACGAGAGCCGATGCTCGGGCGAGATATCGGCGATCGGGGCATTGCTTGCGACAGGCGTCTTGCCGAAGAGCCACATCTGGAATCGGATGGGCAGATTGCTGTCGAGCAGCCCGCCGAGGCAGATCACGACGATCGCGAGATGCGCGAAGATGTAGCCGATTTTCGCAAGGGCGCCGCGCTTCGCGGAGACGAGCGTCGCACCCTCGCTCTCGCGAACGATGTAGCGATAGCCGAGCTTGCCGAGCAGCGACGCGAGCCGTGTCGCGGTTTCGGCACGCGTGCCGCGCGCCTCGTACTCAGCCTTGTGGTGAAACGCGCGCAGGCTGCCTTCGCGCACTTTGTCCTTCCAGCTGCGCGCATCCGCGATCATCTTCGGCGCGTTGCGGATCACGCAAAGCGAGATCGACACGATCAAAAAGCCGAGGATCAGCATGAACCACCAGGCGCTATAGACCGTGTAGAGGCTGAGCCCGCGGAAGATGTCGGCCCAGAACGGACCGAATTGATTGACGTAGTTCGGGTAGGGATCGTCCTGCGTCAGCACCGTCCCGATGATGCTCGCGATCGCGAGCACGACGAGCAGCGCGATCGCAAACCGCATGGAGCTCAACAACTCGACGGCGCTTTTCAGCGCGCGCCGGTCCGACTTCAACTCATAACCCGAGGTGGTGACGCTCATTACCACTCCAAAACTGCCAGCAAAAAAGGGTAGGGCCGCCGGCCGATCGCGCGGCGCCCCACCCTTTTTGTTCTTGTCGCGCTTCGAGCCTTCAGTGCAGGCCGGCCATGTAATCGGCGACCGCCTTCACTTCCTGGTCCGACAACCGCTGCGCGATGTCGTGCATCGGCGCGCTATTGTTGCGCGTGCCTTGCTGGAAGGCCGTCAACTGCGCAGCGAGATAGTCGCCCCACTGCCCCGACACGCGCGGATACTCGATCGGTATCCCCTGGCCCGTCGGCCCGTGACAGGCCGCACAAGCCGGCACGCCCTTGTCCGCGATACCGCCGCGGTAAATCTTCTGCCCAAGAGGGACCGTCGCCGCATCGCGCGCCACGCCAGGCTTCGGCGTTTGCGACGCAAAGTATGCCGCAACGTTGACCATGTCCTGATCGGAAAGCGACGCGGCAATGCCGGCCATGACCGGGTTCTGGCGCGCGGCGACCTTCTCTCCCGCCTTGGTCTTGAAATCCTTCAACTGCTTGATCAGATACTCCTGGTGCTGACCCGCAAGCTTCGGAAACGCTGCCGTGGCGCTGTTCCCGTCGGCACCGTGGCAGGCTGCGCAAACGCCCGTCGCGATGGCTTGCCCCCGATTCATGTCCGGCTTCGGCGCCTCAGCCGCACTGACGTCTCCTGCCCAAACCAACCAACTTGCCGCCACCAGTTCAAGGACCACCAAGGACTTGCAGAGTCGATTCATTCGCACACCGTCTTGTCTCGTCTTTTGGAATGGAATGCCGACGCATGCTCAGGGTTCACGCATGCTTCCGGCGGGTGCAAACCGTCGTATTGTACAATACCGCGCTATCGCCCGAGACGCCAGTCGGCGACACCCCGGCCGCGCCCCACCGCTTGCCGCAAGACCTGTCAGGGTCGTGCCCGCCCGCGGTTTCAACTCTTCCACGCCGCTCTCGAGCGCGTTTCAGATTTCGTTATGGCCTTCTTGCTGCACCAATCGCGCTTTTTCACGACAGTCAACCATCTGCGCGACCTGCCTGCCACGGTGGCGCCCGAGATCGCGTTCGCCGGCCGCTCGAACGCAGGCAAGTCGACGGCGATCAACGTGCTCTGCAACCAGAAGCGCCTCGCTTTCGCCAGCAAGACGCCGGGACGCACGCAGCATATCAACTATTTCAGCGTCGGGCCCGTGGACGAGCCGACCGGCTATCTCGTCGACCTGCCCGGCTACGGGTACGCCGAAGTGCCCGGCGCAGCGAAGGCGCATTGGGAAGCGCTGCTCTCGAGCTATCTGCAAAGTCGCGCGCAACTGCGCGGCATGGTGCTCATGATGGATTCGCGCCGGCCGCTGACGGAGCTCGACCGGCGCATGATCGAATGGTTCGCGCCGACAGGCAAGCCGATTCATACGCTGCTGACCAAATGCGACAAATTGACGCGGCAGGAAAGCATCAACGCACTGCGCGCGACACAAAAAGGGCTCGCCGAATATCGCAATGCGGGATTTGCGGGCGAGTTGACCGCCCAGCTTTTTTCCGCGCTGAAGCGCACCGGGCTCGACGAGGCGCACGAGTTGATCGAAGGCTGGCTGTCGACGGGCGGTGCGGGATCGTCCGAAGCCGACTGAACCGCACGGGCGTTCATAAAAAAACCCGCCGGACCTCGGCGGGTTAAACAGCCTAATCGAAAAAACGACAGGCACCCGCTCAGGGAGGAGAAGCGGGGAGCTCGGCGCCAAGCGCGTCGCTCGATCGCTATCATATACCATTGTTAGCGCTTCAGCGCTCGCTCCGGCCCTGCGTAGAGCCGTGACGGGCGCCACCTGTCAACGAATTGCTCGACTTTTTCCGATGCTCATGAGCTTCCATCCGCACTACCGCCCGCGCCGTATGCGCCGCGACGAATTTTCCCGTCGTCTGATGCGTGAGAACGTACTGACGACGAACGATCTCATCTACCCCGTGTTCATCTCCGAAGGCTCGAACGCGCGGCAGTCAGTGCCATCGATGCCGGGCGTCGAGCGCGTATCGGTCGATCTGCTGCTCGGCGTGGCCGAGCAGTGCCTCGAGCTCGGCGTTCCCGTCCTGTCGCTGTTTCCCGCGATCGAGCCGTCACTGAAAACGCCCGACGGCCGCGAGGCCACGAACCCCGAAGGGCTCATTCCGCGCGCCGTGCGCGAGCTCAAAGCACGCTTTCCCGAACTCGGCGTGCTGACAGACGTCGCACTCGATCCGTACACGAGCCACGGCCAGGACGGCGTGCTCGACGAAGCGGGCTACGTCATCAACGACGAGACGATCGAGATTCTCGTCGCGCAGGCGCGCGCGCAGGCGGAAGCCGGCGTCGATATCGTCGCGCCGTCGGACATGATGGACGGCCGTATCGGCGCGCTGCGCCGCATGCTCGAAGACGAAGGCCATATCCACACGAAGATCATGGCGTATGCCGCGAAGTACGCGTCGGCGTTCTACGGACCGTTTCGCGATGCCGTCGGCTCGGCGTCGAACCTCGGCAAGAGCAACAAGATGACGTACCAGATGGACCCGGCGAACTCGGACGAGGCCCTGCGCGAGGTCGGTCTCGATATCGACGAAGGCGCCGACATGGTGATGGTCAAGCCCGGCATGCCTTATCTCGATGTGGTCCGGCGCGTGAAGGACGAGTATCGCTTTCCAACCTTCGTCTACCAGGTGAGCGGCGAGTACGCCATGCTGAAGGCCGCCGCGCAAAACGGCTGGCTCGATCACGACAAAGTGATGATGGAGTCGCTGCTCGCGTTCAAGCGCGCGGGTGCGGACGGCATACTGACCTACTTCGCGCTCGACGCCGCGCGGCTGCTGCGCGCGCAAAAGTAAGTGCCTACGCCGCGCCGCGAGCAGCAGCCGGCGCTCAGCTCAGGACTGCGGCGCCGCGCTCGACGGGGGCGGCGCGGCGGTCAAGCGATCGAGCCTACGCAGAAACGCATCGGCCGATTCGTATCCGACGACGCGCGTGATCTCTTTCCCGTCGCGGTCGAAGAAGACGATCCCCGGCGGCCCGAACAGCGCAAAGCGCTTGAGGAGCGCCTGGTCGTCGGCGTTGTTGGCCGTCACGTCGGCCCGCATCAACTGCAGTTGCGCGAGCCGCGCGCGCACGCGCGGGTCGCCGAACGTGATGCGCTCCATTTCCTTGCAGCTCACGCACCAATCGGCGTAGAAGTCGAGCATCGCGGGCCGCCCGGCCGCCTTTAAAGCATCGTCGAGCACGGCCGTCGAGCGCACGGGTTCGAACGTCAGCGTATCGGCTGCATTGACGGCACGCCCTGCGGTCAACGAAGTCGCGGCCCCGGTCCCGGTTGACTGATCCGGCGCGCCGATGCGCCCTGCCAAGACCGCAAGCGGACGCAGTGGGTCCGCGGAGCCGGCGGCGAGACCGACGAGCAAGGCCGCCGCCCAGATCGCGAGTGCCGCCCCGACGCCACGGCCGAGGCGACGCCAGACCGAGACGGCCGTTCCCTGCGGGGTGAAGAGCCCGAGCATCGCGGCGGCGAGCAACAGCCAGAGCGCACCGAGCAGCATCTGCGCCGTCGACGCGAGCACGGGCCAGACGATCCATAGCGCGGCGGCAAGCAGCATCACGCCAAAGAAGAGCTTGATGCCTTCCATCCATGCGCCGGCCTTCGGCAATATCGCGCCGGCGCCGAGGCCGACGATCAGGAGCGGCACGCCAAGGCCGAGCCCCATCGAAAAGAGCGCCGCGCCGCCGAGCACGGCGTCGCCGGTATGCGCGATGAATGCCAACACGGCGAAGAGCGGTGCGGTCATGCAGGCGCCGACGACCAGCGCCGAGAGCGCGCCCATTCCAGCGACGGCGACGAACTTGCCGCCGGAGCGGCGGTTCGATGCGTCCGTGACCTTGTCGTGCCAGCGCTGCGGCAAGACGATATCGACGCCCGCGATCAATGTCAGCGCGAACGCGCTCAAGAGCAGCGCGAATGCCCCGAGCACCCATGGGTTCTGCAGCCAGGCCCCGAGGCCTTGCCCAACGAGCGCGGCGGCAATGCCGAGCACCGTATAGACGAGCGCCATGCCGACGACGTAGGCGAACGACAGCGCGAACCCGCGTGCGTGCGTCACCTTGCGCCCTTCGCCGACGATGATTGCCGACACGATCGGGATCATCGGATACGAGCACGGCAGCAAACTGAGAACGATGCCGGCGATAAAGTAGAGGCCGACCGTGGCGAAGAAGCTGCCGCCTTGAAGCAGCGATTGCGCGTAGTCCGCACTGGTCGCGCGATCGAGCCATGACTGAGGCTCCGCCGCTCCAACATCGTGGATCGCGGTGTTCGCGGCCGTCGCGTTGCCGCCGGTCGAGGCGGTAGCCTGCTGTAGCGCCGCGCCCTCGACTCGATAGACATGCGTGGCGGGCGGGTAGCAGATGCCGGCATCGGCGCACCCTTGCGAAGTGACGGCGAGCTCGAACGGTCCGCTGGCGGCTTGCACCGGCACACGGATATCGACTTCCTGCCGATAGGTCTCGACGTTTTTTTGAAACGTCGGATCGAACTTCACATGTCCCGCGGGCAGCTGAACCGTGCCCAGCGTTGCCGTGCCGCCCTTTACGGCGAACGCGAAACGCTCGCGATAGAGGTAGTAGCCGTTCGCGATCTTGAACTTGACGTCGACCTCGCCGGGCTGCTCGCTCGCGCTGAAGCGAAACGCGGCCGATGGATCGAGAAAATCGTCGGCACGCGCCGCACTCGTCAATCCTGCCGCCAGGCAGGCCGCGAAGAGCCATAGCACGAAGCGCATGACGAAGGCGTCGCGGCGCGGTTGAGCCGGTTTATACATGAGTCGGACGATGAGTTTCAGTGGCCACCCATTGCCCATAGGCGGCGGACGCAGTCGCGGGCCATGAAATGATCTCGGGCGTCTCATAGGGGTGATGCGCCGCGATGAAGCGCTCGAGCTCCAGCGCGCGCGCCGCGCTCGTCTTGAAGAGCAACTGCACTTCCTCGGCCGATTCGACCTGGCCTTTCCAGCGATAGCGCGAACGGACACGGCCGAGTTCCGTGACGCACGCTGCCAGCCGCTCGTCGAGCACGCCATCGGCAAGCTGTTGCGCCGACGCGGCATCCGGCAGCGTCGTCAGCATCAGAACGATTTCGAGCGGCACGACTCCCTCCAACGGCAAGCGATCAAGCACGCATTATCGTATCACCGGCCGAGGTTTCACTTGGCCGACCGGGACTGGCCGGATGGCCGGAAGCGAGCGCGGGCGCACTATCGTCCCCGCCGAGCGAAGACCTTTGATGAAAAAAAGGGCCAAGCTCGAATGACGCTTGACCCCTTTTATCGATCGCGGATGGTGCTTATTCCGCTTCTTGTACTTCTTCCGCTTCCACCGGTTCCGGACGGTCGAGCAGTTCGACGAGCGCCATGGGCGCGTTGTCGCCCACGCGGAAGCCGAACTTCAGAATGCGCAGGTAGCCGCCCGGACGATTCGCGAAGCGCGGACCGAGCACGTCGAAGAGCTTCGTCACCGAATCGCGATCGCGCAGGCGGTTGAACGCGAGGCGGCGATTGGCGAGCGAGGGCTTCTTGCCGAGCGTGATGAGCGGCTCGACGACTTTACGGAGTTCCTTCGCCTTCGGCAGCGTCGTCTTGATGACTTCATGCTCGATCAGCGAGTTGGACATGTTACGGAGCATTGCCAGGCGGTGGCTGCTCGTGCGGTTCAGTTTCCGCAAACCATGACGGTGACGCATTTCAGTTTCCTTGATTCAAAGTTTTGATCCAGCTCTTCTATCGCCCCCGCCTCGAACGACTGACGGGGACACGGGCCGGTAACAGAAAAACGGCAAGGCGCGGATTGTAATGCGAAATCCGCGACCTCGCCAGTTGCCGGGGCGCCCGGCGAGTTACTTGTCGAGACCGGCCGGCGGCCAGTTCTCGAGTTTCATGCCGAGCGTCAAGCCGCGCGAAGCGAGCACTTCCTTGATCTCGTTGAGCGACTTGCGGCCGAGGTTCGGCGTCTTCAGCAGCTCGTTCTCCGTGCGCTGGATGAGATCGCCGATGTAATAAATGTTCTCGGCCTTGAGGCAGTTCGCCGAACGGACGGTGAGCTCGAGGTCGTCGACGGGGCGCAGCAGGATCGGATCGATCTGCGGCGCGCGCGAAGGCGCTTCCGCGGCGGCTTCCGTGCCTTCCAGCGCCGCGAATACGGCGAGCTGGTCGACGAGGATGCGCGCCGATTGGCGAATCGCTTCCTCGGGCGAGATAACGCCGTTCGTCTCGATGTTCATGACGAGCTTGTCGAGATCGGTGCGCTGCTCGACGCGCGCGCTTTCGACGGCATAGCTGACGCGGCGAACCGGCGAGAACGATGCATCGAGGACGATGCGGCCGATGATCTTCGCCGTTTCGTCGCCGTAACGGCGCACGTTGCCGGGCACATAGCCACGGCCCTTCTCGATCTTGATCTGCACATCAAGCTTGCCGCCCTTCGACAGATGCGCGACGATGTGGTCGGGGTTGATTACCTCGACGTCATGCGGCAGTTCGATGTCGCGCGCGGTCACCAAGCCTTCGCCTTCCTTGCGCAGCGTGACCGTCACTTCGTCGCGATTGTGCAGCTTGAATACCACACCCTTCAGGTTCAGCAGCAGGTTGACGACGTCCTCCTGCACTCCGTCGAGCGTCGAGTACTCGTGCACGACGCCTGCGATCGTCACTTCGGTCGGCGCATAGCCGATCATCGACGACAGCAGGACGCGCCGAAGCGCGTTGCCCAAAGTGTGGCCGTAGCCGCGTTCAAACGGCTCCATCACCACTTTCGCGTGGTTGTCGCCAAGCGATTCCACGGCGATGATCTTGGGCTTCAACAAACTGGTTTGCATATGTAGGTTTTCCTTTTCAATACCCTCGGCTCGTTACACCGATAAGGCTGACCGGTAACAACCCTAAAAAGATGAGCCGAGGCGCCCTCTTGCCCAAGGCAATCGGGTACCCCGGCCGTCAATCTGATTAACGCGAATACAATTCGACGATCAGGCTTTCGTTGATGTCGCCGGCGATATCGGCACGCTCGGGCACTTGCTTGAACGTCCCTTCGTACTTCTTCGTATCGACCGATACCCAGCTCGGCATACCGGTTTGCTCGGCGAGCGACACCGCCTCGAGAATCCGCGCCTGCTTTTTCGCCTGCTCGCGCACGGCGACGACGTCGCCGGCCTTCACTTGCAGCGACGGGATGTTCGCGACCTGGCCGTTCACCGTGATGGCACGGTGGCTCACGAGCTGGCGCGCTTCAGCGCGCGTCGAGCCGAAGCCCATCCGGTAGACGACGTTGTCGAGCCGCGACTCGAGCAACTGCAGCAGGTTCTCACCCGTGTTGCCCTTGCGGCGGTCCGCTTCGGCGAAATAGCGGCGGAATTGGCGCTCGAGCACACCGTAGATGCGCTTCACCTTTTGCTTTTCGCGCAACTGCGTGCCATAGTCGGACGTGCGCGCACCCGAGGTGCGGCCGTGCTGACCCGGCTTGCTGTCGAGCTTGCATTTGTCGGCGAGCGAGCGGCGAGCGCTCTTCAGAAAGAGGTCGGTGCCTTCACGGCGGGACAGCTTGGCTTTGGGGCCGGTATAACGTGCCACTTTGCGTTCCTTCTAGGTTTGATCACGCGAAGCTCATCGCCCCGCGCTAGTCCGACCCCTGTCGGGCCGAACGGTGGACTTAGCAAATCGATCGATAGCAAATAGCCTGCTGGCGCAACCCATGCTGCGCAAGCAGGCGTCTTACATGCGCACGCCTTAGATGCGGCGGCGCTTCGGCGGACGGCAACCGTTGTGCGGGATGGGCGTCACGTCGGAGATCGCGGTGATCTTGATGCCAAGACCATGCAACGCGCGCACCGCCGATTCGCGGCCGGGGCCGGGGCCCTTGATCCGCACTTCGAGGTTCTTCACGCCATATTCCATCGCCACGCGGCCAGCCGACTCGGCCGCAACCTGCGCCGCGAACGGCGTCGACTTGCGCGAGCCCTTGAAGCCCTGGCCACCCGACGTCGCCCAGGCAAGCGCGTTGCCTTGACGATCGGTGATCGTGATGATGGTGTTGTTGAACGACGCGTGAACGTGAACCACGCCCTCGGCGACGTTCTTCTTGACCTTCTTGCGAACGCGTTGCGCCGCGGTGCTGTTCGAAGCCTTAGCCATTACGTTTTCCTGTAACTTTCAATCGCGCTTATTTCTTCAGCGCTGCCGCGGCACGGCGCGGACCCTTGCGCGTACGCGCATTCGTGCGGGTACGCTGGCCGCGCAGGGGCAGACCTTTGCGGTGACGGACGCCGCGATAGCAGCCGAGGTCCATCAAGCGCTTGATGCTCATCGTCACTTCGCGGCGCAGATCGCCCTCGACCACGAACTTGCCGACTTCTTCACGCAACTTTTCGAGATCCGCGTCGGTCAGGTCCTTGACCTTCTTCGAATACTGGACACCAGCCGCGTCGCAAATTTGGCGCGAGCGCGTGCGGCCGACACCGTAGATCGCCGTGAGGCCGATTTCGGTATGCTGGTGGTTCGGGATGTTCACCCCTGCAATACGAGCCATTGTTTTTCCTCAAACAAAAAGCGCAAGCAAAAGCGAGGCCGTTAGCCTTGACGCTGTTTGTGGCGCGGATCAGAGCTGCAAATCACGCGCACGACACCTTTGCGCTTGATGATCTTGCAATTGCGGCAAATGCGCTTAACCGATGCCATCACTTTCATGATATTACCCTTTTTTCCAAATCACTTCGCCCGGAACACGATTCGCGCACGCGAGAGATCGTAAGGCGTCAACTCAACGGTTACCTTGTCGCCCGGCAGAATGCGGATGTAGTGCATCCGCATCTTGCCCGAGATGTGGCCCAGCACGACATGGCCGTTCTCCAGCTTCACTCGGAAGGTTGCATTGGGGAGGTTTTCGATGACCTCACCCTGCATCTGGATCACATCCTCTTTGTCTTTGGCAGCCATAAGCCCTTCTAACGCATCGGAATGTTGCTGCCCTTGAAATTGGCTTTCTTGAGCAGCGATTCATACTGTTGCGACATGACGTACGACTGCACTTGCGCCATGAAGTCCATGGTGACGACGACGATGATCAGCAGCGACGTTCCGCCGAAATAGAACGGCACGTTCCAGCGCAACACCAAAAACTCGGGCAGCAGGCAGACGAACACGATGTAGATCGCACCGGCAAGCGTAAGACGCGTGAGGATGCGGTCGATATATCGCGCGGTCTGATCGCCCGGGCGAATACCCGGAACAAAAGCCCCACTCTTCTTCAGGTTGTCGGCCGTTTCCCTGCTGTTGAACACCAGCGCGGTGTAGAAAAAGCAGAAGAACACGATCGCCAACGCATACAGCAGCACATAGACGGGCTGGCCCGGCTTCAGCGCATTGGCCACGTTATGCAGCGTGTCCGAAAACCATCCGCTGTGCGAACCGGCGCTGAACCAGTTCAGGATCGTTGCCGGAAACAGGATGATCGACGACGCGAAGATCGGCGGAATCACACCCGACATGTTCAGCTTCAGCGGCAAGTGCGACGATTGCCCGCCGTAAATCTTGTTGCCGACCTGGCGCTTCGCGTAGTTCACGAGAATCTTGCGCTGGCCGCGCTCGATGAACACCACGAGATACGTCACTGCCGCGATCAGCACAACGATGACGATCGCCGAGAACGGATTCATCGAACCCGACTGCACAAGCGAAGCAAGCCCGCCGACCGCGTTCGGAAAGCCCGCCGCGATCCCGCCGAAAATGATGATCGAGATGCCGTTGCCGAGCCCGCGCTCCGTGATCTGCTCGCCGAGCCACATCAGGAACATCGTGCCCGTGACGAGCGTCACGACCGTCGTCAGGCGGAACAGCATGCCCGGATCGATCACGAGGCCCGGCTGGTTCTCGAGCGCCACGGCGATGCCGAACGCCTGGAACGTGGCGAGCACCACGGTGAAGACCCGCGTGTACTGCGTGATCTTGCGCTGGCCCGCCTGCCCTTCCTTCTTCAGCGCCTCGAGCTGCGGCGAAACGATCGCGAGCAGCTGCATGATGATCGACGAGGAGATGTAAGGCATGATCCCCAACGCGAAAATCGTGAAGCGCGACAGCGCGCCGCCCGAGAACATGTTGAACATGCCCAGGATGCCGCCTGCCTGGCTCTGGAACAGCTTCGCCAGCTGATCCGGGTCGATCCCCGGCACCGGAATGTGCGCGCCGATCCGATAGACGACGAGCGCCAGCAGCAGAAAAACTGCGCGCCGGCGCAAGTCGCCGAACTTCGCCGTGCTCTTGCCGGTTTTTGCGAGACTCGGACTGTTAGCCAAGTACCTTCTCCGATTCGAACGCCTTGATCGGCAATCGGCTTCTCACGCGATCAAAAGCCGCTTACTCGGCGAACGAGCCGCCGGCGGCTTCGATTGCCGCGCGAGCGCCCTTCGTTGCCGAAAGACCCTTCACGACCACTTTGCGCGAGATCTCGCCCGTGGCGATGATCTTTGCGCTCTTCGTCAGCTCGCTGACGAGACCGGCCTGCTTCAACGCGAGCAGATCGATTTCGTCGACCGGCAGCCCTTGCAGGTCGCCAAGACGCACTTCACCGACGAACTCCTTCGTCAGCGACGTGAATCCGCGCTTCGGCAAGCGACGCTGCAGCGGCATCTGACCGCCTTCGAAGCCGACCTTGTGAAAGCCGCCCGAACGCGATTTCTGACCCTTGTGACCGCGGCCTGCCGTCTTGCCGAGGCCCGAGCCGATACCGCGGCCAACGCGGCGCTTCGCGTGCTTCGCGCCTTCCGCCGGCTTCAGGTTATTCAATTCCATATTCAACTCCTCGAGTCCCTGGTGCGCGTTCAGTCGACGACCTTAACAAGGTACGAAACCTTGTTGATCATGCCGCGCACGGCGGGCGTGTCTTGCAGAACGCTAACCGAGTTGAGTCGGCGCAGGCCCAGGCCGCGCACCGTGGCGCGGTGCGATTCGCGGGTCCCAATCAGGCTCTTCACGAGCTGAACCTTGACAGTTTTTTCAGACATGGTGACCACCCGGGCTTCAGCCCAAAATTTCTTCGACCGACTTGCCGCGCTTCGCGGCGATGTCAGCCGGCGTCGACTGCTTACGCAGTCCGTCGAGCGTCGCGCGAACGAGGTTGTACGGGTTCGTCGAGCCGTGGCTCTTCGCGACGACGTTCGAGACGCCCATCACGTCGAACACGGCGCGCATCGGGCCGCCGGCGATCACGCCGGTACCGTCCTTCGCCGGAGCGAGCAGGACCGTCGAAGCGCCGTGCTTGCCGTGCACTTCATGCTGCAACGTGCCATTCTTGAGCGGCACCTTGAACATGTTGCGGCGGGCTTGCTCCATCGCCTTTTGCACGGCGACGGGCACTTCCTTCGCCTTGCCCTTGCCCATGCCGACACGGCCGTCGCCGTCGCCCACCACGGTCAGTGCGGCGAAGCCGAGAATCCGGCCGCCCTTCACGACCTTGGTCACGCGGTTGACCGAGATCATCTTTTCGCGAAGGCCGTCGTCGCGTTCGTCAGCCTGAACTTTCGCTTGCATCTTTGCCATGACGAATTCTTCCCTTAGAACTTGAGCCCGGCTTCACGCGCCGCATCGGCCAGCGCCTTCACGCGGCCGTGGTAGCGGAAACCCGAGCGGTCGAAGGCGACGGATTCGATGCCGGCAGCCTTGGCTTTTTCCGCGATGCGCTTGCCGATCAGCGTGGCCGCGGCAACGTTGCCGCCCTTGCCCGATTGATCGGCGAGTTGAGCGCGCACTTCGGCTTCGAGCGTCGACGCACTGGCGAGCACCTTCGTGCCGCAAGGCGAGAACACCTGCGCATAGATGTGCGTGTTCGTGCGATGCACGGCGAGACGCGCGACCTGCAGTTCCGCGATCTTGATACGCGTCTGGCGAGCACGGCGCAGGCGAGATTGAGTCTTATCCATGATTGCGCACCCTTACTTCTTCTTCGTTTCCTTGAGGATCACGACCTCGTCGGCATAGCGCACACCCTTGCCCTTGTAGGGCTCGGGCGGGCGATAGCCGCGCACGACGGCGGCCACCTGGCCAACCTTCTGCTTGTCGATCCCCTTGATCACGATTTCCGTTTGCGAGGGCGTTTCCGCCTTCACGCCTTCAGGCATCTGGTGCACGACAGGGTGCGAGAAGCCCAGCGACAGGTTGAGCTTGTCGCCTTGCACCTGCGCGCGATAGCCCACGCCCACGAGCGTCAGCTTGCGCTCGAAACCCTTCGTCACGCCATGAACCATGTTTGCGACGAGCGCGCGGAACGTACCCGACATCGCATTCGCTTCGCGGCTCTCGTCGACCGGCTCGAACTTCAGCGTGCCGTTGTCGTCCTTGACGTCCACGAGCTTGTTCAGCGCCTGCGAGATCGTGCCGAGCGGACCCGTGATGGTGATGAGCCCGCCGCTCAGAGCCACTTTCGCGCCGTTCAGCGCAACTGGGCTTTTACCTACTCGAGACATTGTTTCCTCTCCTTTCGGTGTTAAGCGACGTAGCAGATGACTTCGCCGCCGACGCCGTTTGCACGCGCCTTGCGGTCCGTCATCACACCCTTGGGCGTCGAAACGATGGCCACGCCGAGGCCGTTCATGACCTGCGGAATGTCGTTGCGGCCGCGGTATACGCGCAGGCCCGGCTTCGACACGCGCTCGAGGCGCTCGATGACGGGGCGACCCGCGTAGTACTTCAACGCGATGTTGAGCTCCGTCTTCGGGCCGTCCGCCTTCACCGCGAAGTCTTCGATATAGCCTTCGTCCTTCAGGACTTGTGCAATCGCCACCTTGACCTTCGACGAAGGCATCGTCACCGAAACCTTCTCGACCAACTGCGCATTGCGGATGCGAGTCAGCATGTCGGCGATAGGATCACTCATGCTCATTTATGTTTCTCCTATTACCAGCTTGCCTTGGTCAGGCCAGGGATCTCGCCGCGGAATGCGATTTCGCGAATCTTGTTGCGCGCCAGTCCGAATTTGCGGAACGTGCCGCGCGGACGACCCGTGATCGCGCAGCGATTGCGCTTGCGCGTGGGGTTCGCATTGCGGGGCAGTTGCTGCAGGTCGAGGCGAGCCGCGTAGCGCTCTTCTTCCGACTTCGATTGGTCGTCGATGATCGCCTTCAGCGCCGCGCGCTTTCCTGCGTATTTGGCCGCCAGGCGGGCGCGCTTCTTTTCACGTTCGATCAGTGCCAGTTTAGCCACGGTAACCTCAGTTTCTGAACGGGAACTTGAAGCTGGCGAGCAGTGCCTTGGCTTCTTCGTCGGTCTTCGCGGTGGTCGTGATGCTGATGTTCAGCCCACGCAGCGCGTCGATCTTGTCGTAATCGATCTCGGGGAAAATGATCTGCTCTTTCACACCGATGTTGTAGTTGCCGCGACCGTCGAACGCGCGGCCCGAAACGCCGCGGAAGTCGCGCACGCGCGGCAGCGCCACGGTGACGAAACGATCGAGGAATTCGAACATCGCTTGACCGCGCAGCGTCACCATCGCACCGATCGGGTAGCCCTGACGGATCTTGAAGCCCGCGATAGCCTTGCGCGCCTTCGTGACGACGGGCTTCTGACCCGCGATCTTCGTCAGATCGCCGACGGCGTTCTCGATGATCTTCTTGTCCGCAACCGCTTCGCCAAGACCCATGTTCAGCGTGATCTTCGTGATGCGCGGCACTTCCATGACGGACTTGTAGCCGAACTTCTTGATGAGTTCGGGTACAACGTTCTCTTTGTAAAACTCTTGCAAACGAGCCATTTTTTACTCCGCAGCGTCAGGCGCTAAGCACGGCGCCGGTCGTCTTCAGGAAGCGGACCTTCTTGCCGTCCTCGACCTTGATGCCCACGCGCGAAGCCTTGCCGTTCGCGTCGACGAGCGCGACATTCGAAATGTGCAGCGGCATCGACTTGGCTTCCACGCCACCCGTCGTACCCTTCATCGGGTTCGGCTTCACATGCTTCTTGACGAGGTTGAGGCCTTCGACCGTCACATGCTCGTCCTTGACGGCGAGCACCACGCCACGCTTACCCTTGTCCTTGCCGGTGATGACGATGACTTCGTCACCCTTGCGAATCTTGTTCATCGCGACTCCTTACAGCACTTCGGGCGCGAGCGAAACGATCTTCATGAACCGTTCGCTACGCAGCTCACGCGTGACGGGCCCGAAAATGCGGGTGCCGATAGGCTCGAGCTTGTTGTTCAAAAGCACGGCGGCGTTGCCGTCGAACTTGATCAGCGAGCCGTCCTGGCGACGCACGCCCTTGGCCGTACGGACGACCACGGCGTTATAGATTTCGCCTTTCTTCACGCGCCCGCGCGGCGTTGCCTCTTTGACGCTCACCTTGATGATGTCGCCGATGTTGGCGTAACGACGCTTCGAGCCGCCGAGCACCTTGATGCACATGACTTCACGCGCACCCGTGTTGTCGGCCACTTCAAGCCGAGATTCGGTCTGGATCATGGTTTGTCTTTCCCAACTTAATCCGCCTGCACCACCATGGTTCAGCCGGTCAGTCTTGGTCCCGTCAGCCAATCGGCTGCTTGGGTTGGAACAGCAGCGACGGCATGCGAAACCGCCATCGCATTCGAGTGAATCCTTCGGACGAGCTTGGGACCCGCCGCTCCCCTTCCGCCCGGACCCCGCTCGGCTCTACCAGCCCTAACGGACCCCGCAAAAAGAGGGAAGACCGAGATTCTATCAAACGAAATCTCGGTCTTGCAAGCAAAATTACTGCTTTTTCAACGACTTCTTCGACAGAAGCCGCTTCGATCAGGCACCAAGCGGTGTCAGATCACGCGCGCTGCTTCGACGAGACGCGACACCGTCCAGGCCTTCGTCTTCGAAATCGGACGCGTTTCCTGGATTTCGACGAGATCGCCCTCGTTGTACGTGTTCGCTTCGTCGTGCGCATGGTACTTCTTCGAACGCACGACGTACTTGCCGTAAATCGGGTGCTGCACGCGATGCTCGACGAGCACGGTGACCGTCTTGTCCATCTTGTTGCTGACGACCTTGCCGACCAGCGTCCGCTTGAGCGAGGTTTTCACGCTATCGTTCATTTCTGGTTCGCCTTCTGAGTCAGGACGGTCCGCACACGTGCGATGTCGCGACGAACCTTCTTCAGCTGGCTCGTGTTCGTGAGCTGCTGCGTCGCGAGCTGCATGCGCAGGCCGAATTGCGCTTTCAACAGGTCCGACAGCTCCTTGTTGAGCGCCGCCTTGTCTTTTTGGTGAAGTTCGGAAGCCTTCATCATCTGCTCCTTAGGCGCCCAACTGACGGACGATGAAGGTCGTCTTGAGCGGCAGCTTCGCTGCGGCCAGACGGAACGCTTCACGCGCCAACTCTTCGGACACGCCATCCATTTCGTATAGCATCTTGCCCGGCTGGATCTCGGCGACGTAGTACTCGGGGTTACCCTTACCGTTACCCATCCGCACTTCAGCCGGCTTTTGCGAGATCGGCTTGTCGGGGAAGATGCGAATCCAGATGCGGCCGCCGCGCTTGATGTGACGCGTCATGGCACGACGCGCCGCCTCGATTTGACGGGCAGTCAAGCGGCCGCGACCGATCGCCTTGAGGCCGAACTCACCGAACGATACGGCGTTGCCGCGCGTCGCTACACCGGTGTTACGACCTTTCTGCTCTTTGCGATACTTTCTGCGTTTCGGTTGCAGCATCGTTATTCTCCAGTCTTGCCGTCGCCTTCGGGCTTGCCGCCGGCACCACCGGCACCGCCGCCACCACGGCGGGGACCGCCGCGGCGTTGGCCCGCCGGCGCGCCACCCTCACCGTCGCGACGCGGACGGCGATCGCCACCCGGACGTGCGTTGCGGCGCGGACGCTTTTCCTCGACAGCCTCTTCGACGACCGGCGCTTCGTTGCGGCCGAGCGTGTCGCCCTTGTAGACCCAGACCTTGACGCCGATGATGCCGTACGTCGTCTTCGCTTCCGACACGGCGTAATCGATGTCTGCGCGCAGCGTATGGAGCGGCACGCGGCCTTCGCGGTACCACTCGGTGCGCGCGATTTCGATGCCGTTCAGACGACCGGCGCTCATGATCTTGATGCCTTGCGCGCCGAGACGCATCGCGTTTTGCATCGCACGCTTCATCGCGCGGCGGAACATGATCCGGCGCTCGAGCTGCTGCGTGATCGAATCGGCGATCAACTGCGCATCGGTTTCCGGCTTGCGGATTTCCTCGATGTTGACGTGGACCGGCACGCCCATGCGGCGCTGCAGCTCCGACTTCAACAGCTCGATGTCCTCGCCCTTCTTGCCGATGACGACGCCAGGACGCGAGCTGAAAATCGTGATGCGCGCGTTCTTCGCCGGACGCTCGATGACCACGCGGCCGACCGAAGCGTTCTTCAGCTTCTTCTTCAGATACTCACGGACGCCGATGTCTTCCTGCAGCATCGCCGCGAAATTGTTGTTGTTCGCGTACCAACGCGAAGCCCAATTGCGGCTGACGGCCAGACGGAAGCCAGTCGGATGAATTTTCTGTCCCATCGTGTGACCCCTTAATTCCCGACCGTCACAGTGATGTGACAGGATTGCTTCTCGATGCGATTGCCGCGGCCCTTCGCGCGCGCCGTGAAGCGCTTGAGCGAAGCAGCCTTGTCGACGTAGATGCTCTTGATCTTGAGCTCGTCGATATCGGCGCCTTCGTTGTGCTCCGCATTCGCGATCGCCGACAGCACGACCTTCTTCACGATGCCAGCCGCCTTCTTCGGCGAGAACGTCAGGACGTTCAGCGCCTTGTCGACCGGCAAACCGCGGATCTGGTCAGCCACAAGGCGCGTCTTTTGCGCCGAGATGCGGGCACCGCGATGAATTGCTTTCACTTCCATCTTGATTGCCCCTTATTTCTTGGCCTTCTTGTCGGCCGCGTGACCCTTGAACGTCCGGGTCAATGCGAACTCGCCAAGCTTGTGGCCGACCATGTTTTCCGAGATGTACACCGGAACGTGTTGACGCCCGTTGTGCACGGCGATCGTCAGGCCGATGAAGTCGGGAAGGATCGTCGAACGACGCGACCACGTCTTGATCGGCTTCTTGTCGCGCGAAGCCACAGCCGCCTCGACCTTCTTCAGCAAATGGGCGTCGCAGAACGGACCTTTTTTAACAGAACGTGCCATTGCCTACTCCTTAACGCTTGTGACGGCGCTGGACGATCATCGTCGTCGTGCGCTTGTTGCGACGGGTGCGATAGCCCTTCGTCGGCGTGCCCCACGGGCTCACCGGATCGCGGCCCGCGGCAGTACGGCCTTCGCCGCCGCCGTGCGGGTGGTCGATCGGGTTCATCGCCACGCCACGGACGGTCGGGCGAATGCCGCGCCAACGGTTGGCACCGGCCTTGCCGATCTGGCGCAGGCTGTGCTCTTCGTTGCCGACTTCACCGATCGTCGCGCGGCACTCGATATGCACGCGGCGGATTTCGCCTGAGCGCAGGCGGACCTGAGCATACGTGCCTTCACGTGCGAGGAGCATGGCCGAGGTACCGGCCGAACGCGCCATCTGCGCGCCCTTGCCCGGCAGCATCTCGATGCAATGGATCGTCGTACCGACCGGAATGTTGCGGATCGGCAGCGCGTTGCCCGCGCGGATCGGCGCTTCCGAGCCCGACATCAGCTGCGTGCCCACCGCCACGCCCTTCGGCGCGATGATGTAGCTACGCTCACCGTCGGCGTAGAGCACGAGCGCGATATTCGCGCTGCGGTTCGGGTCGTATTCGATACGCTCAACCTTCGCGGGGATACCGTCCTTCGTGCGACGGAAATCGATCACGCGATAGTGCTGCTTGTGACCGCCACCCTTGTGGCGCGTCGTGATATGGCCGTTGTTGTTGCGGCCGGCGGTCTTGGATTGCTTGTCGACGAGGGCCGCGAACGGCTTGCCCTTGTGCAGATCCTTGTTGACCACCTTGACCATCGCACGGCGTCCGGGCGAGGTCGGCTTAACTTTCACGAGTGCCATGATTACTTGGCCTCCGCTTCAAAGTTGATTTCCTGGCCCGGCTTCAGGCAGACATAGGCCTTCCTGACGTCCTTGCGGCGACCCATGAAACGGCCGAAGCGCTTTGCCTTGCCCTTGACGTTGAGCACGTTGACGGATTCGACGTCGACCTTGAAGAGCAGCTCGACAGCGGCCTTCACTTCCTGCTTCGTCGCATCGGGCGCGATCTCGAACACCACTTGCTCGTTCTTGTCGGCCACCAGCGTCGCCTTTTCGGAGATCACCGGCGCGAGCAGAACCTGCATCAAACGATGATCGTTCTTGCGAATCTCGCTCATGACAGCAACTCCTCGATCTGGGCGACCGCAGCCTTCGTGATCAGAACTTTCTTGAAGTAGATCAACGAGAGCGGATCGGCATAGCGCGGCTCGACAACGGCCACGTTGGCCAGGTTGCGCGACGCGAGGTAGAGGTTCTCGTCGACCGTGTCCGTAATCACGAGCACGGAATCGAGACCCATGGCTTTGAACTTGCTGGCCAAAAGCTTCGTCTTCGGCGCTTCGAGGACGATATCCTCGACGACCGACAGACGGCCTTCACGGACGAGCTGCGAGAAGATCGAGCAGAGGCCTGCGCGATGCATCTTCTTGTTGACCTTGTGCGCGAAGTTCTCTTCGGGCGAGTTCGGGAAAATCCGACCACCGCCGCGCCAGAGCGGGCTCGACGACATACCGGCGCGGGCACGGCCCGTACCCTTCTGACGCCACGGCTTCTTCGTCGTGTGCTTGACCTGCTCGCGGTCTTTCTGCGCACGGTTGCCGCTGCGCGCGTTGGCTTGGTAGGCGACGACGATCTGGTGAATCAGCGCTTCGTTGTAGTCACGGCCGAACACGACGTCCGACGCGTTCACGCCCGCGGCTTCCTGACCATTCGCATTGAGGAGCTTCAGTTCCATTATTTCGCCCCCTTGACGGCACGCGCCTTGACAGCCGGCGTCACGAAAACTTTGCCGCCCTTCGCGCCCGGCACCGCGCCCTTGACGAGCAGCAGCTTGCGCTCGGCGTCGATACGAGCGATTTCGAGGTTCTGAACGGTGACGGTATCGTCACCCATGTGGCCGGTCATGCGCTTACCCGGAAACACGCGACCCGGATCCTGCGCCATACCGATCGAGCCCGGCACGTTGTGCGAACGCGAGTTACCGTGCGTGGCACGGCCCGAGCCGAAGTTGTAACGCTTGATCGTACCGGCGTAGCCCTTACCGATCGACACACCCTGAACGTCGATCTTCTGGCCCACTTCGAAAATATCGATGCCGACCATGGCGCCGACGGTGAGGTCGGCGGCCTTCGCCGCATCGATCTTGAATTCCTTGAGAATTTCACCGGCTTCGACACCGGCTTTGGCGAGGTGACCTGCCAACGGCTTCGTCACGCGCGACGCACGACGCTTGCCGAATGCCACTTGAACGGCGGTGTAGCCATCCGTTTCAACGGTCTTGATCTGCGTCACGCGGTTGTCGGACACGTCCAGCACGGTGACAGGGATCGAATCCCCTTCAGCCGTGAAGATACGGGTCATGCCAACCTTGCGACCTACGAGTCCAAGGCTCATCGTTTTCTCCATTCCCGACTGCGATTGGCCGGGGCTAATGACGTTGACTTTTTTCGCAAATGCGCGAAAAGCCTTGCATTATAGCGAGGCTTTTCGTTTTTCGCAAGCAATCAAAGACTTACCGCCGTCGGCGCCGCACAACGAGACGCGGCGGGCCGGCGACGGCACGAAAACCTTATTGCAGCTTGATCTCGACGTCCACGCCGGCCGGCAGATCGAGCTTCATCAGCGCGTCGACGGTCTTGTCCGTCGGATCGACGATGTCCATCAGCCGTTGGTGGGTGCGGATTTCGAGCTGATCGCGCGACGTCTTGTTGACGTGCGGCGAACGCAGGATGTCGAAACGCTGGATGCGCGTCGGCAGGGGCACGGGGCCGCGGACGATCGCACCGGTCCGCTTTGCCGTGTCGACGATTTCGGCTGCCGACTGATCGATCAGGCGATAGTCGAATGCCTTCAGGCGAATGCGGATTTTCTGGTTCTGCATGACGATTCCTTGAAAGAGCGAGGCGGCCTTGCACCGCCGGATTGATGAAAGAACGCAGGGCCGGGCGCCGAACTCGGCAGCCCGCGCCAGGCCCCTGGTATTGCACTACACAGCTACAGACTGCTGGCTTGCCGCGGGCGCCCCGCTCGATCATGCCGAGCGGGATTCCCGAAGCGAATCGTCGATTTTACTCGATGATCTTCGCGACGACACCGGCGCCGACGGTACGGCCGCCTTCACGGATAGCGAAGCGCAGACCCTCTTCCATCGCGATCGGCGCAATCAGCTTCACCGTGATCGACACGTTGTCGCCCGGCATCACCATTTCCTTGTCCTTCGGCAACTCGATCGAGCCCGTCACGTCCGTCGTACGGAAGTAGAACTGCGGCCGGTAGTTGTTGAAGAACGGCGTGTGACGACCGCCCTCGTCCTTCGACAGCACGTACACCTCGGCCGTGAAGTGCGTGTGCGGCGTGATCGAGCCCGGCTTGGCCAGCACTTGACCGCGCTCCACTTCCTCGCGCTTCGTGCCGCGCAGCAGGATACCCACGTTGTCGCCCGCTTGACCCTGGTCCAGCAGCTTGCGGAACATTTCCACGCCCGTGCACGTCGTCTTCGCCGTCGCCCGGATCCCCACGATCTCGATTTCGTCGCCGACCTTCACGATGCCGCGCTCCACGCGACCCGTCACCACCGTGCCGCGACCCGAGATCGAGAACACGTCTTCCACCGGCATCAGGAACGTGCCATCCACCGCGCGCTCCGGCGTCGGGATGTACGAATCCAGCGCGTCCGCCAGGCTCATGATCGCCTGCTCGCCCAGCTCGCCCTTGTCGCCTTCGAGCGCCAGCTTAGCCGAGCCCTTCACGATCGGCGTGTCGTCGCCCGGGAAGTCGTACTTCGACAGCAGCTCGCGCACTTCCATTTCGACCAGCTCGAGCAGCTCCGCGTCATCGACCATGTCGCACTTGTTCAGGAACACGATGATGTACGGCACACCGACCTGACGCGCCAGCAGAATGTGTTCGCGCGTTTGCGGCATCGGGCCGTCCGCGGCCGAGCACACCAGGATCGCGCCGTCCATCTGCGCCGCGCCCGTGATCATGTTCTTCACGTAGTCCGCGTGCCCCGGGCAGTCCACGTGCGCGTAGTGACGGTTGGCCGTCTCGTACTCCACGTGCGCCGTGTTGATCGTGATGCCGCGCGCCTTTTCTTCCGGCGCCGCGTCGATCTGGTCGTACGCCTTCGCTTCGCCGCCGAACTTTTGCGACAGAATCGTCGTGATCGCCGCCGTCAGCGTCGTCTTGCCATGATCCACGTGACCGATCGTGCCGACGTTCACGTGCGGCTTGGTCCGCTCAAACTTACCTTTTGCCATGATTCGCTTCTTTCAAAAATAAAGTATCGATGAGAATGCTCAGCCGGTATTCGAGACTGCGCGAGCAACTTCGAGCTTACTTCGCCTTCGCGCTGATGATCGCTTCGGCAACGTTGCGCGGCGCTTCGGCGTAATGCTTGAACTCCATCGTGTACGTCGCGCGGCCCTGCGTGAGCGAGCGCAACGACGTCGAGTAGCCGAACATTTCCGAAAGCGGCACTTCCGCACGGACGATCTTGCCGCCGCCGACCATGTCTTCCATGCCCTGGACGATACCGCGGCGGCCCGACAAATCGCCCATCACGTTGCCCATGTACTCTTCCGGCGTCTCCACTTCGACAGCCATCATCGGCTCGAGAAGAACCGGGCTCGCGCGGCGCATCGCTTCCTTGAACGCCATCGAACCGGCCATCCGGAACGCATTTTCGTTCGAGTCGACGTCGTGGTACGAACCGAACGTCAGATGGACCTTCACGTCGACGACGGGGAAGCCCGCCAGCACGCCGCTCTTCAACGTCTCCTGGATACCCTTGTCGACCGCCGGGATGTATTCGCGAGGAATCACACCGCCCTTGATCTCGTCCAGGAACTCGTAGCCCTTGCCCTGCTCGTGCGGCTCGAGCGTGATGACCGCGTGACCGTACTGGCCGCGACCGCCCGATTGCTTGACGAACTTGCCTTCGACGTCCGTCGCCGTCGCGCGGATCGTTTCACGATACGCGACTTGCGGCTTGCCGACCGTCGCTTCGACGCCGAACTCACGCTTCATGCGGTCCACCAGAATTTCGAGGTGGAGCTCGCCCATGCCCGAGATGATCGTCTGGCCCGACTCTTCGTCCGTCTGCACGCGGAACGACGGGTCTTCCTGCGCAAGACGATTGAGCGCGATGCCCATCTTTTCCTGGTCGGCCTTCGTCTTCGGCTCGACGGCCTGCGAGATCACGGGCTCGGGGAAGATCATGCGCTCGAGCACGATCGGGTGCGCCGGGTCGCAGAGCGTGTCGCCCGTCGTCGCTTCCTTCAAGCCGACGGCCGCGGCGATGTCGCCCGCGCGCACTTCCTTGATTTCCTCGCGCTGGTTCGCGTGCATCTGCAGAATCCGGCCGATGCGCTCCTTCTTGCCCTTCGTCGAGTTCAGGACCGTGTCGCCCGAGTTCACGACGCCCGAATAGGCGCGGAAGAAGATCAGCTGGCCGACGAACGGGTCCGTCATGATCTTGAACGCGAGCGCCGAGAACTTCTCGTCGTCCGACGCCTTACGCTCAGCCGATTCGCCGCTTTCGAGCTCGCCCTTCACCGGCGGAATGTCGACCGGCGACGGCAGGAAGTCGATCACGGCGTCGAGCATGCGCTGCACGCCCTTGTTCTTGAACGCGGTGCCGCACAGCATCGGCTGGATCTCGCAGGCGATCGTACGGTCGCGCAGCGCCTTGACGATCTCCGCTTCCGTGAGCTCCTCGCCGCCGAGATACTTCTCCATCAGCTCTTCGCTCGCCTCGGCGGCCGATTCGATCATCTTCTCGCGCCACTCGTTGCAGGTATCGACGAGCTCGGCCGGGATGTCGACGTAGTCGAACTTCGTGCCTTGCGAGGCCTCGTCCCAAATGATCGCCTTCATCTTCAGCAGATCGACGACGCCCTTGAAGTTCTCTTCCGAGCCGATCGGCACGACGACGGGCACCGGGTTCGCCTTCAGGCGCAGCTTCAACTGGTCATAGACCTTGAAGAAGTTTGCGCCGGTGCGGTCCATCTTATTGACGAACGCGAGACGCGGCACCCGGTACTTGTTGGCCTGGCGCCAGACCGTTTCCGATTGCGGCTGCACGCCGCCCACGGCGCAATAGACCATGCAGGCACCGTCGAGCACGCGCATCGAGCGCTCGACTTCGATCGTGAAGTCGACGTGCCCCGGGGTGTCGATGATGTTGATCCGGTGCTCCGGATAGTTGTTGCCCATGCCCTTCCAGAAGGCCGTCGTCGCCGCGGACGTGATGGTGATGCCGCGCTCCTGCTCCTGCTCCATCCAGTCCATGGTCGCCGCGCCGTCGTGAACCTCGCCGATCTTGTGGTTCACGCCGGTGTAAAACAGAATGCGCTCGGTCGTCGTCGTCTTGCCGGCGTCGATGTGAGCGCTAATACCGATATTGCGGTAGCGCTCGATGGGTGTCTTACGAGCCACTTTTATCCTCTATTGGATCGCGCGAAGCATCTCGAAAAGTCTTCGCGCCCTAACACAAACGGGCGAGGCGCTGAAAAGCGCACCCGCCCGGAAAGTATTTCCGCTTGATTTCGCCTGCGAGCAGACCGGGAAGGCAGCCGCAAGCGCGATTGTTAGAAACGGAAATGCGAGAACGCCTTGTTGGCCTCGGCCATCCGGTGCACTTCGTCGCGCTTTTTCATCGCGCCGCCGCGACCTTCCGCGGCTTCTTGCAACTCACCGGCAAGACGCAGAGCCATCGACTTCTCGCTGCGCTTCTTCGCGGCCTCACGCAACCAGCGCATCGCCAATGCCATACGACGCGACGGACGCACTTCGACCGGAACCTGATAGTTCGCCCCACCAACGCGCCGGCTCTTCACTTCGACCACCGGCTTCACGTTGTTGAGCGCCACCGTGAACACTTCCAGCGGGTCCTTGCCACCCTTGGTCTGGATCTGCTCAAAAGCGCCATAAACGATGCGCTCGGCCACCGACTTCTTGCCCGAGAGCATCAACACGTTCATGAACTTAGCTACATCAACGTTGCCGAACTTCGGATCCGGCAACACTTCCCGCTTGGGAACTTCGCGACGACGCGGCATGTTTCTTCCTTTGACGTTTCAGTTGGAGCGCTTGCACGCCCCGCGGCCACCAACTAACCCGATCGATCGCACGACAAACCAGCTTGGCCGGGTGACCACTTACTCGACAGCACCGGCCATTCCGGCACCACCGCTTTCGATTGCTACCAGTACTGCTTACTTCGCAGCCTTTGCGCGCTTCGCACCGTACTTCGAGCGAGCCTGCTTACGATCCTTGACGCCTTGCGTATCGAGCGAGCCGCGGACCATGTGGTAACGCACACCCGGCAAGTCCTTCACACGGCCGCCGCGAATCAGCACGACCGAGTGCTCCTGCAGGTTGTGGCCTTCACCACCGATGTACGAAATGACTTCGAAGCCGTTCGTCAGTCGAACCTTGGCGACCTTACGAAGCGCCGAGTTCGGCTTTTTCGGCGTCGTGGTGTACACACGCGTGCACACACCGCGACGCTGAGGGCAGTTCTGCAGGGCCGGGCTCTTGCTCTTCGTCTCTTCCGAAGCACGGCCTTTGCGAACCAATTGATTGATGGTTGGCATTGTGTATTCCCGAAATTAATCAAAACCGACGCGACGCCTTGCCGGGCAAAGCGGCAGCGCGCCTGCGTCCAAACCTTCTTCTCCCGTTCGGGGCGAGCGATACCAAAAGCCACGAACAGGAACCCGGCATGATATGGCAAAAACGTCAAGCGCGTCAATAGCTTGCGAGCGTTGCCGCGACGGGGCGCTCAGTCGGCGGCGACGACTTCCAGCAATTCGCCCCCGAAGCGCTCGAGCTTGCGCGCGCCGATGCCCGGTATCTGGCGCAGATCGTCGATCGAGTCCGGTGAGCTGCGCGCGATCTCGGCAAGGGTGGCGTCGTGAAAAATGACGTAGGCCGGCACCCCGTCGCGCTTCGCCGTATCGGTACGCCAGACGCGCAGCCGCTCCCAGCGGGCGCGCTCGCGCGGTGCCATGCCGGCCGTGGGGTCGGCTCGTTGCGCCGAGCGCCCTGACGCCTGGCGCGTGCGCTGAGGCTTTGCATAAGGACGCAGGGTGACCGTCCGCTCCCCCTTCAGCACGGGCTTACTCGCCTCCGTCAGCACCAGCGCCCCGAACCCGCCGTGGTCGACGGCGAGGTAGCCGAACGCCACCAGTTGCCGGAAAACGGCACGCCACTCGGCTTCGGAAAGGCTCGCTCCGATTCCGAACGTGCTGAGGGATTCATGGCCGCGCTGCAGCACCTTCTCGTTGCGGTTGCCGCGCAAGATATCGATGAGGTGCCCCGCCCCGAAGTTGAAGCCGCTCGCGCGCTGTGCGCGGAACGCGCACGAGAGCGCCATTTGCGCCTCGCGCGTTGCATCCCACGAGGCGGGCGGCTCGAGACAGACGTCGCAGTTGCCGCACGGCGCGCTCGTTTCGCCGAAGTAGTCGAGCAGCCGCACGCGGCGGCAGGAAATCGTCTCGCAAAGACCGAGAAGCGCCTCGAGCTTGGCCGTTTGGACCCGCTTGTGCGCATCGTCGGCATCGGATTCGTCGATCATCTTGCGCTGCTGCACGACATCGCCGAGGCCGTAGGCCATCCACGCGTTCGCGGGCAAGCCGTCGCGGCCCGCGCGGCCAGTCTCCTGGTAGTAGCCCTCGACGCTCTTCGGCAAATCGAGGTGGGCGACAAAGCGCACGTCGGGCTTGTCGATGCCCATGCCGAACGCAATCGTCGCGCAGATCACGACGCCTTCCTCACGCTGGAAAATCTCCTGATGGCGCTGCCGCATCTCGAACTGCATGCCGGCGTGGTACGGCAGCGCGCGTATGCCCTGCGCTTTGAGCCATTCGGCCGTCTCCTCGACCTTGCGGCGCGACAGGCAGTAGATGACGCCGGCGTCGGTCGTGCCGTCGGCATTCGTATGCTCGGCGCGGATGAAGTCGAGCAGTTGCGCGCGCGCATTGTCCTTTTCGACGATCCGATACCGGATGTTCGGGCGATCGAAGCTCGAAACGAAGACGCGCGCGTCGTCGAGCGCGAGACGGTGAACGATCTCCTCGCGCGTGATGGCGTCGGCTGTGGCCGTCAGCGCGATGCGCGGCACCGATGGGAACCGCTCGTGCAGCACCGACAGCTGGATATACTCGGGCCGGAAATCGTGTCCCCATTGAGACACGCAATGCGCCTCGTCGATGGCAAACAGAGCGACGCGCGTGCGCTCGAGCAGATCGAGAAACCGCGGCGTCATCAAGCGCTCGGGCGCGACGTAGAGCAGGTCGATTTCGCCGTTGCGTAGCGCGCGCTCCGTCGCGGCCGCCTCGGCACCCGAGAGTGTCGAATTCAAAAAAGCGGCGCGAACGCCGAGCTCGGTCAGCGCGGCGACCTGATCCTGCATCAGCGCGATCAGCGGCGAGACGACGATGCCGGCGCCGAGCCCGGCCTCGCTGCGCACGAGCGAAGGAATCTGATAGCACAGCGACTTGCCGCCGCCCGTCGGCATGAGGACGAGACAATCGCCGCCACCGGCCACGTGTTCGACAATATCGCGCTGCTGCCCTCTGAAAGCGGGATAACCGAAGACTTCGTTGAGGATTTCGAGCGGGCGTGACATGAAATGGCGAGAGGGCTGCGACACTGGCTGCGGATGGCGCAATTCTAACAATGTGTCGCGTGGTGAGGCCGCCCGGAATGCGCGCGTTGGCCGATCGGCAGATCGCTCGCCCTCAAACGGGGCCCAACGGAATCACCGGGCGGCTGTGCAATGCCAGGTTCTTGCGACCGGGTTCGAGAACCGGCCGTCGTATTCGACGGTACAAGCCCGCGTCTCCTTGCCGAGCGGCCTCGCCATTAGCACGCTTGTCCCCGCATACTCGCATGCTACCCAGTAGGCGTTGGGTGAATCCGGAAACGTCCAAGTGTCGACTTCACTGTTGGCGCGGCGTATACGTTGGTCAGGAACGAGTTGTGCCTTGTCTGTTGGCGGGCCTGACCAGAACGAAACGTTCGTGAGCGGATAGTCGCCCTTGGCGTCATAGCTTGACCAGCCCTCGGGCGCCTTGCCGGAGAAAGCCTGGCTCACGGCAATATGTGCGGGGCAAGTAGACGCAATTTCGGCTCGGCTAATCGCCGGAAGGATGACGAGCGACGATAGCGCAACAACTTCGGCAAAACCAGGATAAAGTCGCATAATCACTTGATCACCGAGAATGCATCACCGTTATCGCTAGGCGAAATATAGTTCCCATTCTTGTCCTTACCGGGAAATCGGAGCCGCCGCTTCCTGATAGTGCCACTCGTCGACCATTGGTCAATAACAGATATACGGCATTGTGCGCTCACCTTATCGTTATGTAATGGCATCGGCGCCAAGTTGCGCCCTCTCGGAACCAGTCGATCTTATGTGAGTTCGTCTGGCCATTCAAGCTATAAGAGCTAGTGGGATCATAGGAGGTCAGCGAATTCATCCGTGCTGCATGACGTCCATGGCGGACGGCGTCGCGGCCGCCAAGGAGATCAAGCCCTCGAGAGCCTTGCCAGAGAAAGCATAGGGCCGCAATATGGCCGCGCCCCTCCCACACCATCAGCATGTGGATCTACTTGCTGAAATAGACCCTGCCAGTTTGGTTATCCACGATCTTCCAGGGGCGTTTGTCGAGAAGACGCGAGAACTCTCGAAGCCCATACGTTTGAACGCCGAATGCTTTCTCCTCAGCCGTAGGCGCATCCGGGTACTCATTTGTTGGCCCCAGCTTCACCCGGAACGCGTCGGTCGTTCCGGTTGGGTCGTTGCTACCCATGTCGTGAATCTCGTCAACGATGCTCTTTGGAACATCGATTTCAAGTCGATATGGTGAAGATTTACCCTGGATCGGAGGATTGTTTCGGTCAGTGTAAAACCACTTGTGCTGCTCAAAAGAACTTCCACCCTGCCTCAACTCGCCAGAACTCTTGATATCGTCGGCCTCCGCTTTCGACATCAGACGCATTACCGTGCCGCCATCAGATGATCGCCCTGTCGGTACTTCATCCACTAAGGCTTTGACCGTGCTCTCAATCCTGGCAACGTGACTAAGTTTGTCATTTATTTTTTTTGCGACTTCCTCAAGCGCGAAGCTAAACTGGCTCGACAAGTCACCGTACCGAGCTGCCATATCGTTGAACCGACTTCTGTGTTTCGATATATCTTCAATGAGGCGGCTTTTTTCGCCGTCAGTTGGTTCTTTCTTCAAGAGCTCTTTTTTCTCAACTAGCGCGCCCTTCTCACGACGTCCCTCTTCCTTCAGCCGCTCCAACGGATCCAACATAAGGGATAGGCGGCTAACGTCGCTATCGAACCCGAGCCGCTTGTCTCGGTTATACGTATCAATTTTCTCAACGCGCTCTCGCGCCAGCTCCACCTTGAAGAATCCCCTCTCGTCATACACATTGGTATCGACGCCATGCGCCCCGATTTCCCCGTCCGGGTTGCCTCCCTTGAGGCCGGGAAGGTTCTTCGCATTCCGCCACTGGCCCACCTCCACATCGTTATCGAATATGTATTCGAGGTGGACAGCCCTTACCCTGTTGGAGCCGTCCGGCGAAACGACGTTCCAGATCGGCCGCTGCGGCGTGGTTTTCGCCCTATCGGGAGCAAGCCGATACAGATTGCCTTCCAACTCCGCGTAATGCGCAGCGGTGGCAGGGTCCCAGAGCATGCCAGAGGCGGTTCGCTGCAACATGGCAGGTCGCGTCGCGACTTCGTAGCCCTCGAGCTTCTTCGCAACCCGAACAACATCGAGCGATCGGATCGTGGATATGGAGGGGACAGGCTTTGGAGCCGCTTTCCCGGGTACTTTCACCCTAGCGATTTTCAGCGCCTTGGCATCAGGAGCAAACCCAAGATCCCGCAGTGCGGTCAGGCTCTGGTTCACCTGCACTTGCAGTGGACGAGAAATCCCCTCCAATGGGATCGTCCGGGAAGTCACGCGTGCATCGTCCAAGGCGGAGTAGGAGACGACCTTGCGAACACCCCCAGCCTTGCCCTTGCCTTCCGCAAAGGGCGCGGCATCGAGCGCGAGGCCCAAGATTCCGCCCACCACTTGCGCGGTATCGTCTTTGGCGATGCCCTCGGCGATAGTGATGCCGGGTCCAACTAAAGGAACCATCGACACCACCGCCATCCCGAACCGCTCGTGGTCACCCGTGCGAAGGCCGTCCCCCATGTTATAGGCGGCCCCGACCACCGGCAGGGAGTTGATGATCTGCTCCAAGTTTGCGGTCTCGACGCCTTCTGCAAAGCCAATAACGTTCGAGAGGATAGGCATGTTATCCAGCCAGTGCCTGATATTCGTCCCCCTTTCTGAGTCGTGCTCCTTCACGCGCGCCAAAATCCAGTTGACGCTATTTACGATAGGACCGACGAAGGGATCGATAACGCGAGGGGGATGTTTCTTCGCTATCTCACGGACGGCCTCGGCCGTCCGTGCGTCGCTCTCCTCCTTCTGCGCGCTCTTCACAAGTTCAGCCAGTATTGCCTCGATGGCTGCATCAGTCTGCGGAACCTTATCGATGGTGCGCAGCCGAAGGCGAGCCGCTGCGCTGAAGTACGGGGCATCGAATCGGCCCTCAGTCCGGAAGGTCGACTCGGCTTTTTTGAGTTTGCGAGCAACGGATGGGACATGGATCTCCGCACCGTTGTCCGCAATAAGTGCAGCATCGTTAATTGGCGTCTGTTTGCTCCGATCGAGAAACGTATCGAGCATGCTCTTGCCGGTCGTCTTTAACGGTTGGATGAGTTGGGCGGCACTCAGCCCCGTCTCCTCCATCAGGATTTCGAGCGTAACGGCACGCTCGTCGAAGTGCGGCGGCCCACTGTATTCGATGAGGACATCGTTGAGATAGCTGCACAAATCGGCGAACCGTTCTTCCGGAGTATTGCCGGCTAGGGCAATGCCTCGTGTTTTGGCGAGATTGATTCCGAGGAGCACTCGCGGATCGATTAGGGTTCCGTCTACCTGCTGCCAATCGTTGACGAGCGCCATAAAGGCTCGATAGACGTCGGCTTCTGTGGCATAAGGTTCCGGGGCTGGATTGCCCCGCGCAAGCGCCGAAGCCTTGAGCACGCTGGCCATGGCATTCTCCATGCGGCCAATCGGATATTGGTAGTCCAGCCCGCGCTCGTCCAGGAATTTCTCGACTGCTTCGAGTCGGTCACTTGCGCTCAATCGGGCATAGGCGGGGATGTTCAAGAGCGAGGGCTCCTCCGCCAGCTGTGAGACGCTCTTGCCGACAGCGTTGACGAGTGCGTTGCCGTCGAAATAAACCTTGTCTTGTAGCTCGTGCTCAGGGAGAGAAGGCCGCTCGAACATGCGGCGCCTGAGTGCCTCGCCCTCGAGCACGGGGTTGAACTGGTTGAGCGCGATACCGCCCTCCACCGTTATCTCCCGGGTCGACGGCGAGATCTTCACGCGAGCGGCGCAGTAAAGCAGTGCAGCGAGTTCGGATAGTCGCTGTCGCTTCGTTTCGTTATCGACCACTCGCGAAATTTCGAGGGGTAGCGACCGTGCTCGCTCGCCGCTCGCATCCAACAACCGTTCGACGAATCCTTCGGCAACGGCGAAACCAAGCTCGCCATGCTGTGTGACAGCCGCAGCCAGCAGCGCCTGAGTCGCTGTCTGAATCGCTGATAGAGTGCCCCATGCGGGCGACTCCTTGTCGATCGTCAGAAAGACAAACCGATCGGTCTTGGCGGGGGCCGCGGCTTCTTCTTTGTTCCGGACCGAGTCCACTACCGCCGCAATCGCTCGCGCGAGGACAGGGCCGATGATAAGAGGGTCCGCCACACTAACGAACCGCTTCGTGCGCTGTTGTCTTGCCTCGTCGAGAAGCGCCGTCTTCATCCTCGCGTCGTTCTCAATAATCCGCAAAGAGTCCGGCGCATCAGCATGATCAGAGAAGTGACGAGCGGCGGCCTGCTCGCCCTCCTCCTGTTGCACTTGCGTCGAACCGGACGATTGTTCACCGGTTTCGAGTGCGTTGACTGGGGCAATTTGTGATGGCGTGATTCTCATTCGAAGCTCAATTTAATGCGCGCGGCCATCCAAAGCTTTCATTGCCGGCGCGCGGCCCATTTACTTGCAGTTGCGCCCACGTACGATAGATGAGTGACATCGGGGCTTCTAACGAGAACCAGGTCTTTCTTTCGATTTCCCTTCGTAAAAACGACGCGTGAGTCAGCACCCGCTTCGCCTTCCAGAAGCGTAAAAAAAAACCGCCCAGCCTCGCGACTGAGCGGTTTCGCCGTGGAATCGGCCGAGCGGCATACGCCGCCGCGGCTTACTCCGTCGGATGCTGCTGCTGCGGCTCCTCGACAGGCGTCTCGGGTGTGCCGAACTCGAACGCTTCTTCGGCCGCGATCTGATCGTAACGCTCACGATCGGACGCTTCCTTGATCTTGCGCGCCTTATGGAACGCAAGGCCCGTACCGGCCGGAATCAGACGACCGACGATGACGTTCTCCTTCAGACCGCGCAGGTCGTCGCGCTTGCCCATGATCGCCGCCTCGGTCAGCACGCGCGTCGTTTCCTGGAACGATGCCGCCGAGATGAACGAATCCGTCGAGAGCGACGCCTTCGTGATACCGAGCAGCACGTTCTCGTACGTGGCCGGACGCTTGTCTTCCGCCGTCATCCGGTCGTTCTCGTCGAGCATGTCGGAACGCTCGACTTGTTCGCCCGGGATGAAGCGCGTATCGCCGTTGTCGACGATTTGCACACGGCGCAGCATCTGACGCACGATGACTTCGATGTGCTTGTCGTTGATCTTCACGCCCTGCAGACGGTACACGTCCTGCACTTCGTCCACGATGTAGCGCGAGAGCGCCTCGACGCCCTGCAGACGCAGGATGTCGTGCGGGTCGGCCGGACCGTCGACGATCATTTCGCCCTTGTTGACGACCTGACCGTCGTGGACCAGGACCTGCTTTTCCTTCGCGATCAGGAACTCGTGCTGGTTGCCTTCGAGGTCCGTGATGACGAGCCGCTGCTTGCCCTTCGTGTCCTTGCCGAACGACACGGTGCCCGTGACTTCCGCGAGAATGCCGGCGTCTTTCGGCGAACGCGCTTCGAAGAGCTCGGCCACACGCGGCAGACCGCCGGTAATGTCACGCGTCTTCTGCGATTCCGTCGGAATACGCGCAAGCACTTCACCGACCTGCACCTGCTGGCCGTCCTTCACCGTGATCAGCGCGCCGACCTGGAAGCCGATCTGCACTGCGTGCTCGGTGCCGGGGATCTTCACTTCCTCGCCGTTCGCGTCGAGCAGCTTCACCTGCGGACGCACGCTCTTGCCCGCTTGCGAGCCGCGGCGCTTCGCATCGATGACGACGAGCGTCGAAAGACCCGTGACGTCGTCGATCTGCTTGGCGACCGTGACGCCTTCCTCGACGTTCTCGAACTTCACCGTACCGCCGTACTCGGTGATGATCGGACGGGTCAACGGATCCCACGTCGCGAGCTGCGTGCCGGCCTTGATCTGCGCACCGTCGAGCTGCAACAGCGTCGCGCCGTAAGGCACCTTGTGACGCTCGCGCTCGCGGCCGTGATCGTCGGCGATCATCGCTTCGCCCGAACGCGAGATGACGATCTGCTCGCCCTTCGCGTTCGTCACGTAGCGCATCGACGACGTGAAGCGCACCGTACCGTTGCTCTTCGCTTCCACCGACGACGCAACAGCCGCACGCGACGCCGCGCCACCGATGTGGAACGTACGCATCGTGAGCTGCGTGCCCGGTTCGCCGATCGACTGCGCCGCGATCACGCCGACCGCTTCGCCGACGTTCACGAGCGAGCCGCGGCCGAGGTCGCGGCCGTAGCAAGACGCGCACAAGCCATAGCGCGTTTCGCAGGTGAGCGGCGTGCGCACGCGCACTTCGTCGATGCCGAGGCGCTCGATCTCTTCGACGGCCACTTCGTCGAGCAGCGTGCCCGCTTCGTAAAGCGTCTCCTGCGTCTCGGGGTTGACGACGTCCGCCACAGCCACGCGGCCGAGGATCCGGTCGCGCAGCGCTTCGACGACTTCACCGCCCTCGACGAGCGCCTTCATCGCGACGCCGTTGCTCGTGCCGCAATCGTCTTCGGTGACGACGAGGTCCTGCGTCACGTCGACGAGACGACGCGTGAGGTAGCCCGAGTTCGCCGTCTTCAGCGCCGTATCGGCCAGGCCCTTACGCGCGCCGTGCGTCGAGATGAAGTACTGCAGCACGTTCAGGCCTTCGCGGAAGTTCGCCGTGATCGGCGTCTCGATGATCGAGCCGTCCGGCTTCGCCATCAGACCGCGCATCCCGGCGAGCTGACGGATCTGCACGGCGGAACCGCGCGCGCCCGAGTCGGCCATCATGTAAATCGAGTTGAACGACTCCTGACGCACCTCATTGCCGTCGCGATCGGTAACGGGTTCCGTCGAGAGCTGCTCCATCATGGCCTTGCCGACCGCTTCCGACGTGGCCGACCAGATGTCGACGACGTTGTTGTAGCGTTCTTGCGCGGTGACGAGACCCGACATGTACTGACGGTCGTACTCCTTCACCTTCTTCGCCGCGTCCCCGACGATCACTTCCTTCTGCGGCGGCACGAGCATGTCGTCGACGCAGATCGAGATACCGGCGCGCGTCGCCAGGCGGAAGCCCGACTGCATCAGCTGGTCGGCAAAGATCACAGTCTCACGCAGACCGCAACGGCGGAACGCCGTGTTGATGAGGCGCGAGATTTCCTTCTTCTTGAGCGGCTTGTTGAGCACCGAGAACGGCAGGCCCGGCGGCAGGATCTCCGAGAGGATCGCGCGGCCGACCGTCGTCGGATAGAGCGTGATCTTCGGCACGAACTTCGGCGCGCCTTCGGACGTATCCTCGTTCGCCACCATTTCGGTGATCCGGACGTTCACGCGCGAAGCGAGCTCGACTTCCTTGTTCTCATACGCGCGCAGAACTTCCGACACGCCCGTGAAGGACATGCCTTCGCCCTTGCCGTTGACGGCTTCGCGCGTCGCGTAGTAGAGGCCGAGCACGATATCCTGCGACGGCACGATCGACGGATCGCCGTTGGCCGGGAACAGGACGTTGTTCGACGCGAGCATCAGCGTGCGCGCTTCCATCTGCGCTTCGAGCGACAGCGGCACGTGCACGGCCATCTGGTCGCCGTCGAAGTCGGCGTTGAACGCCGCGCAAACGAGCGGGTGCAGCTGAATGGCCTTGCCTTCGATCAGCACGGGCTCGAACGCCTGAATGCCGAGACGGTGCAGCGTCGGCGCGCGGTTCAGCATCACCGGGTGCTCGCGGATCACCTCTTCGAGGATGTCCCACACGACCGGCGTCTGGTTCTCGACTTCCTTCTTCGCGGCCTTGATCGTCGTCGCCACGCCCATCACTTCGAGCTTGTTGAAGATGAACGGCTTGAAGAGCTCGAGCGCCATCAGTTTCGGCAGGCCGCACTGATGCAGCTTCAGCGTCGGGCCGACCACGATAACGGAACGGCCCGAGTAGTCGACACGCTTACCGAGCAGGTTCTGACGGAAGCGACCGCCCTTGCCCTTGATCATGTCGGCGAGCGACTTCAGCGGACGCTTGTTCGCACCCGTCATCGCCTTGCCGCGACGGCCGTTGTCGAGCAGCGAGTCGACAGCTTCCTGCAGCATCCGCTTTTCGTTGCGGACGATGATTTCAGGCGCCTTCAGCTCGAGCAGGCGCTTCAACCGGTTGTTACGGTTGATCACGCGGCGATAGAGGTCGTTCAAGTCCGACGTCGCGAACCGGCCGCCGTCGAGCGGCACGAGCGGACGCAGTTCGGGCGGCAGCACCGGCAGCACCTCGAGCACCATCCACTCGGGCTTGATGCCCGAGCGCTGGAATGCTTCGAGAACCTTCAGGCGCTTCGCGAACTTCTTGATCTTCGCCTCGGAGCCCGTGTTCTTGAGCTCGGTGCGAAGCTGCTCGACCTGCTCGTCGATATTGATCGCGCGCAGCAGTTCGCGCACGCCTTCCGCGCCCATCTCGGCACGGAATTCGTCGCCGTATTCCTCGACCTTGTTGTAGTAATCCTCTTCGGTCATGATCTGACGCGCCTTCAGCGGCGTCATGCCCGGATCGATCACCACATACGCTTCGAAATAAAGCACGCGCTCGATGTCGCGCAGCGTCATGTCGAGCACCATGCCGAGACGCGACGGCAGCGACTTCAGGAACCAGATGTGCGCAACCGGCGAGGCGAGCTCGATATGGCCCATGCGCTCACGGCGCACCTTCGCGAGCGTCACTTCGACGCCGCACTTCTCGCAGATCACGCCACGGTGCTTGAGCCGCTTGTACTTGCCGCACAAGCACTCGTAGTCCTTGATCGGGCCGAAGATCTTCGCGCAGAACAAGCCGTCGCGCTCGGGCTTGAACGTGCGGTAGTTGATCGTCTCGGGCTTCTTCACTTCACCGAACGACCACGAACGAATCTTGTCGGGCGAGGCAAGACCGATCTTGATCGCGTCGAAAACTTCTTCTTGTTGGACTTGCTTGAATAGATCGAGCAAAGCTTTCATCGCTTTTCTCCAATAGTCCTATTAGTTCCGGTCCAGGTCGATATCGATACCGAGCGACCGGATTTCCTTCACCAGCACGTTGAACGACTCGGGCATGCCGGCGTCGATCACGTGGTCGCCCTTCACCAGGTTCTCGTAGACCTTGGTCCGGCCCGTCACGTCGTCCGACTTGACCGTCAGCATTTCCTGCAGCACATACGACGCACCGTACGCTTCGAGCGCCCAGACTTCCATCTCACCGAAGCGCTGACCGCCGAACTGCGCCTTACCGCCCAGCGGCTGCTGAGTCACGAGCGAGTATGGACCGGTCGAACGGGCGTGCATCTTGTCGTCCACCAAGTGGTGCAGCTTCAGGTAGTGCATGTAGCCGACCGTCACCGAGCGCTCGAATGCCTCGCCCGTGCGGCCGTCATAGAGGCGCACCTGGTTCTTCGACTTCGTCATGCCGAGTTGCTGGGCAACGTCGTCCGGGAACGCGAGGTCGAGCATCTTCGACATCTCGTGCTCCGTCGCACCGTCGAACACCGGCGTCGCGAACGGCACGCCTTCGCGCAGGTTCTTCGCGAGCTCGATGATGTCGTCGTCGGAGAAGGCGTCGAGTTCCTCTGCACGGCCCGACTCGTTATAGAGCTTGGTCAGGAAGACGCGCAGCTCTTCGACCTTCGCCTGACGCTGCAGCATCTCGCCGATGCGCCAGCCGAGACCCTTCGCCGCCCAGCCGAGATGCACTTCGAGCACCTGACCGACGTTCATCCGCGACGGCACGCCGAGCGGGTTCAGCACGACATCGGCGGGACGGCCGTCGGCCATGTACGGCATGTCTTCGATCGGCACGATCTTCGACACGACGCCCTTGTTGCCGTGACGGCCCGCCATCTTGTCGCCAGGCTGCAGACGGCGCTTCACCGCGAGGTACACCTTCACCATCTTCAGCACGCCCGGCGGCAACTCGTCGCCCTGCGTGAGCTTCTTGCGCTTCTCTTCGAACGCGAGATCGAACTGGTGACGCTTCTGCTCGAGCGAATCCTTGATCGCTTCGAGCTGAGCGGCCGCGTCTTCGTCGGCGAGACGAATATCGAACCAGTGGTAGTGGTCGAGATCCTCGAGGTACGCCTGATCGATCTTGGTGCCCTTCGCGAGCTTCTTCGGACCGCCGTTCGCGACCTTGCCGACGAGCATGCGTGCCAGACGGTGGAACGCGTCGCCCTCGACGATGCGAAGCTGGTCGTTGAGGTCCAGGCGGTAGCGCTTCAGCTCATCGTCAATGATCTGCTGAGCGCGCTTATCGCGCTGAATGCCTTCGCGCGTGAACACCTGGACGTCGATCACGGTGCCGCTCATGCCCGACGGCACGCGCAGCGACGTATCCTTCACGTCCGAGGCCTTCTCGCCGAAGATCGCACGCAAGAGCTTCTCTTCCGGCGTGAGCTGCGTTTCGCCCTTCGGCGTCACCTTGCCGACGAGCACGTCGCCCGCCTCGACTTCGGCACCAATGTAGACGATGCCGGACTCGTCGAGACGCGAGAGCTGCACTTCCGCGAGGTTCGAGATGTCGCGCGTGATTTCCTCGGGTCCGAGCTTCGTGTCGCGAGCGACGACGTTGAGCTCTTCGATGTGGATCGACGTATAACGATCGTCGGCTACTACCTTCTCGGAGATCAGAATCGAGTCCTCGAAGTTGTAGCCGTTCCAGGGCATGAACGCGACCAGCATGTTCTGGCCGAGCGCGAGCTCGCCGAGATCCGTCGATGCGCCGTCGGCGAGCACGTCACCGCGCGCGACGCGGTCCCCGACCTTCACGATCGGACGCTGGTTGATGTTCGTGTTCTGGTTCGAACGCGTGTACTTGATCAGGTTGTAGATGTCGACACCGACTTCACCGGCAACCGCTTCATCGTCGTTCACGCGAATGACGATACGGCCCGCGTCGACATAGTCGACCTGACCGCCGCGCAGCGCCTGCACCGTCGTACCCGAGTCGACCGCCACCGTGCGCTCGATGCCCGTGCCGACGACCGGCTTTTCGGGACGCAGACACGGCACTGCCTGCCGCTGCATGTTCGAGCCCATCAGCGCGCGGTTCGCGTCGTCGTGCTCGAGGAACGGAATCAACGAAGCCGCGACCGAGACGATCTGCGACGGCGCGACGTCCATGTACTGGATGCGATCCGGCGTGACCATCAGCGTTTCGCCCGCTTCACGCGACGAAACCAGTTCGTCCGTCAGCGTGCCGTCGTCGGCCACCGCCGCGTTTGCCTGCGCGATCACGTAGCGCCCTTCTTCGATCGCCGAGAGGTAATCGATCTGGTTCGTGACCTTGCCGTCCTCGACCTTCCGGTACGGCGTCTCGAGGAAGCCGTACTCGTTCAGGTGCGCATAAAGCGCGAGCGAGTTGATGAGACCGATGTTCGGACCTTCCGGCGTTTCGATCGGGCACACACGGCCGTAGTGCGTCGGGTGCACGTCGCGCACCTCGAAGCCCGCGCGCTCGCGCGTGAGACCGCCCGGACCCAGCGCGGAGACGCGGCGCTTGTGCGTGATCTCGGAGAGCGGGTTCGTCTGGTCCATGAACTGCGAGAGCTGCGACGAGCCGAAGAACTCGCGGATCGCCGACGAAATCGGCTTCGAGTTGATCAGATCGTGCGGCATCAGGTTCTCGCTCTCGGCCTGGCCGAGGCGCTCCTTGACCGCGCGCTCGACGCGCACGAGGCCCGCGCGGAACTGGTTCTCCGCGAGCTCGCCGACACAGCGCACGCGCCGGTTGCCGAGGTGGTCGATGTCGTCGACCTCGCCCTTGCCGTTGCGCAGCTCGACGAGGATCTTGATCGCCGCGAGGATGTCGTCGTCGTTCAGCGTCATCGGGCCCGTGATCTCTTCACGGCCCACGCGACGGTTGAACTTCATACGGCCGACCTTCGAGAGATCGTAAGCCTCTTCGCTGTAGAAGAGACGATTGAAGAGCGCTTCGACCGCTTCTTCCGTCGGCGGCTCGCCCGGACGCATCATCCGGTAGATCGCGATACGCGCGGCCGTCTTGTCGGCCGTCTCGTCGATACGCAGCGTCGACGAAATGTACGCGCCTTGATCCAGATCGTTCGTGTAGAGCGTCTGGATGTCCTTGACCTTCGCCTCGCGCAGCTTTTGCAGCGTGCTTTCGGTGATCTCGTCGTTCGCGTTCGCGATCACTTCGCCCGTCTCGCTATCGATCACGTTCTTCGCGAGCACGCGGCCGATCAGATAGTCCTCGGGCACCGAGATGTACTTGGTCTTCGCGTTCTCGAGGTCGCGAATGTGCTTCGCATTGATCCGCTTGTCCTTCTGGACGATGACCTTGCCGTCGCGATCGGTGATGTCGAAGCGCGCGACTTCACCGCGCAGACGCTCGGGCACGAACTCCATCTGCGCGCCTTCGCCCATCAGCGCGAAGTTGTCGAAGACGAAGAAGTTCGCGAGGATCTGCTCGGGCGTGAGGCCAATCGCCTTCAAGAGGATCGTGACCGGCATCTTGCGGCGACGGTCGACGCGGAAATAGAGAACGTCCTTCGGGTCGAACTCGAAGTCGAGCCACGAGCCGCGATACGGAATGATCCGCGCGGAAAACAGCAGCTTGCCCGAGCTGTGCGTCTTGCCCTTGTCGTGCTCGAAGAACACGCCCGGCGAACGGTGCAGCTGCGAGACGATGACACGCTCGGTACCGTTGATGACGAACGAGCCGGTCGGCGTCATGAGCGGAATTTCGCCCATGTAGACTTCCTGCTCCTTCACTTCCTTGACGACAGGCTTGCTCGGCGACTCTTTGTCGAGGATGACGAGGCGCACCTTGGCGCGCAGCGCCGAGCAATAAGTGAGGCCGCGCTGCTGGCATTCCTTGATGTTGAACGCAGGTGCCGACAGGGCATAGCTCACGAACTCGAGGCGCGCGAAGCCATTGTGCGAAACGATCGGGAAAACGGAGGTAAACGCCGCCTGCAAACCTTCGGGCTTGCGTTGTGAAGCGAGCACTTCCGCTTGCAGAAACGTGCTGAATGATTCAAGCTGGGTGGCCAGCAGGAAAGGTACTTGGTGAACGATGGGGCGCTTCGCGAAACTCTTGCGAATACGCTTCTTCTCGGTGAAGGAATATTGCATACGATCTCCGAATCACGGCGGGCATTGTCGAGGCGTGTGGCCAAGATTTGAGAACCCGAGTGTTCACCGACTGAGACCCGATGGCCGTCCTAAGGCTTGAACGAGCCTAGAAGCTTGGTGGTTGGCCGCTACCAACCGCTGGCTGACGGCAACGGAGCCTGCTGCTTTTGAATACTGCGTTCCGTTGCCCGACCAAACTTGCCTTCTGCAGTCGCTTCAGAAGACAAAGAAAAATGCCGATCGAGCTGGCCTACGCGCGGCCGATGGGCAATTTTCTTTGGCCTCTGGGGCCCAGGTCGCGGCGCTCGCACGTCGCAAAACATAGTCCCCACAAAGCACAAAAAGGCCGGCGGTGGAAATACCGCCAGCCTTCGCACAGCGCGCAGGATCTTACTTGATCTCTGCCTTCGCGCCGGCGTCTTCGAGCTTCTTCTTCGCTTCTTCGGCGGCAGCCTTCGGCACCGCTTCCTTGACGGGCTTCGGTGCACCGTCGACGAGGTCCTTCGCTTCCTTCAGGCCCAGGCCCGTCAGTTCGCGAACGGCCTTGATGACGGAAACCTTGTTCGCGCCGGCTTCGAGCAGGTTGACCGTGAATTCGGTCTGCTCTTCCGCCGCCGCGGCCGCGCCGCCGCCAGCACCCGCCGGGCCCGCCACTGCCACGGCAGCGGCCGACACGCCAAACTTCTCTTCGAACGCCTTGACGAGCTCGTTCAGTTCCAGCACCGACATCGCGCCAACGGCTTCGAGGATGTCTTCTTTTGCGATTGCCATTTGAAATACTCCTAAATTGAATTCGGATACAGCCAGCGATCAGTTACGCCCGGCCGCCGTCCCTCATGCGTGGCCTGAGCAAGCTCAGGCGGCTTCGCCCTGCTTCTTCTCGGCGAGCGCGGCAAGCGCGCGCGCAAAGCCCGAAACAGGCGCCTGCATGACGAACAGCAGCTTCGAGAGCAGTTCCTCGCGGCTCGGGATGTTGGCGAGCGCTTGCACGCCAGCCTTGTCCATCACCTTGCCTTCGTAGGAACCGGCCTTGATGATCAACTTGTCATTGCCCTTGCTGAAGTCGTTGACGACTTTGGCCGCGGCAATGGCATCTTCGGAGATGCCGTAGATCAGAGGACCGGTCATCTGCTCAGCCAGCGGAGCAAACGGGGTACCTTCGACGGCGCGACGCGCCAGCGTGTTCTTCAACACGCGCAGGTACACCTGCTGCTCGCGCGCTTTCGCGCGCAGCTTCGTCAGATCGCCAACCGTGATTCCACGATACTCGGCCAGCACCATGGACTGGGCTTTCGCGACCTGCGCGGAAACCTCAGCCACGACGGCCTGCTTATCTTCCTTGTTGAGTGGCACGGTCAACCTCCAAATTCGACACACGCGGTGCGATTGCTTCAATCGAACCTTGCGTGCCGCGTTCAACAACGGCGTCCGAGGTGTTAGGAGTATTTCGACCGTCCGCCTTCGCATCGCTGCAGCCGGCGGCCGGCTTCATCACTGCAAAACTGTTCGGGTTCGCCATCTGCGTTGGCTTTGGGATTAAGGAAATGCCCAACTGCTGCACTTCCGCCAACGGTCTTTGACAACCGGCCGAGAGAGGCGAACTTCCGCTTCCCGCGACCGCCCAAAGCACTTAAATATCGCGCCGGCTACCGGCTGTTCCAACTCCCTGAGTGGCCTTGCCTGCCGGCGCGATAGATTCTTTACTACCTTGCTCTATTCCGCGGTGACTGCTTACTGCGCGGCGAGCGATGCTTGATCGACGCGTACGCCGACACCCATCGTGCTCGACACCGCGATCTTGCGCAGGTACACGCCCTTGCTCGACGCCGGCTTCGCCTTTTGCAGCGCTTCGACGAGCGCCGACAGGTTCGTGCGCAGCGCGCTCGGCTCGAACGAGGCACGGCCGATCGTGGCGTGGATAATCCCTGCCTTGTCGACGCGGAACTGCACCTGACCGGCCTTCGCGTTCTTCACTGCCGTCGCGACGTCGGGCGTTACGGTGCCGACCTTCGGGTTCGGCATCAGGCCGCGCGGACCGAGGATCTGACCGAGCGTGCCGACCACGCGCATCGTGTCGGGCGACGCGATCACCACGTCGAAGTTCAGGTTGCCGCCCTTGATCTGCTCGGCGAGGTCTTCCATACCGACGATCTCCGCACCGGCGGCGCGGGCCTGCTCGGCCTTTTCGCCTTGCGCGAAGACGGCGACTCGCACCGATTTGCCGGTACCGGCCGGCAGCACGACGGAGCCGCGCACGACCTGATCCGACTTCTTCGCATCGATGCCGAGCTGCACGGCCACGTCGATCGATTCATCGAACTTCGCCGTCGCGCATTCCTTGACGAGCACGAGGGCTTCCTCGATCGGGTAGAGCTTCTGACGATCGACCTTGCTTGCGAATGCCTGCAAACGCTTCGAAACCTTAGCCATTTACACGCCCTCCACGGTGATGCCCATCGAGCGGGCGCTGCCGGCGATCGTACGGACCGCGGCATCCAAGTCGGCTGCCGTGAGATCCGGCATCTTCGTCTTGGCGATTTCTTCTGCCTGAGCGCGCGTGATCTTGCCGACCTTGTCGGTATGCGGCTTGCTCGAGCCCTTGTCGACCTTCGCGGCCTTCTTGATCAGCACCGTGGCCGGCGGCGTCTTCAGAATGAACGTGAAGCTCTTGTCGGCGAACGCGGTGATGACGACGGGGACGGGCAGACCCGGCTCCATCGACTGGGTCTGCGCGTTGAACGCCTTGCAGAACTCCATGATGTTCAGGCCGCGCTGGCCCAGTGCCGGACCGACCGGCGGCGACGGGTTGGCTTTACCTGCAGGAATCTGCAGCTTGATAAAGCCGACAATTTTCTTTGCCATTTGGACAACCTCGTTGGAACGCGTGGGCGTTCGGTGAGTGATAACGCGCGTTCGTCGCTTCGATGCTGGCGGCTACTGACGCTCCTCAACGGTCATTGAGCGGACCGTAAGCGCTGAAGGGGCTGCCCGCGGGCGGGCAATCCCCATGAAGCTCGATTACAGCTTTTCGACCTGCCCGAATTCCAACTCGACGGGCGTGGCGCGACCAAAAATGGTGACGGAAACGCGGACGCGCGACTTCTCGTAGTTGACCTCTTCGACGCTGCCGTTGAAGTCCGTGAACGGGCCGTCTTTGACGCGCACCATTTCGCCGACCTCGAACAATGTCTTCGGACGCGGTTTCTCCACGCCCTCTTGCATCTGCGACATGATCTTTTCGACTTCCCGCGGGGAAATCGGGCTCGGGCGATTGCGCGCCCCGCCGACGAAGCCCGTGACCTTGGCCGTGTTTTTCACGAGGTGCCAGGTTTCGTCGGTCATTTCCATCTCGACGAGCACATAGCCGGGGAAGAAGCGGCGTTCCGTCACCGATTTGTGACCGCCCTTCACTTCGACGACCTCTTCGGTCGGAACGAGAATCTGGCCGAACTTGTCTTGCATGCCGGCGCGTTCGATGCGCTCCTGAAGCGCGCGTTGCACGCTCTTCTCCATGCCGGAGTAGGCGTGCACGACGTACCAACGTTTGCCGCTCGGGGATGCCGGAGTATCGCCGCTCATATCATTTCCAACCCAGAATCGCCGAGAAAATGACCCATTCGATGGACTTATCGCTAACCCAAAGAAAGACCGCCATTGCGAGCACGAAGCCGAAGACCACGAGCGTGGTCTGCGTCGCTTCTTTGCGAGTCGGCCAGACGACCTTGCGAACTTCTTTGTAGGAGTCCTTGGCGAAAGCGATGAAGCTCTTACCGGGGGAGGAGAACAGACCGACCACAACACCCGCGGCGATGCCGACCACCAAGGCCGCACCGCGCACATACCATTCCTGGCCACTCAGCCAGAAGAAAGCAACGAATCCGGCCAAGAAAAGCAGTACGCCCGCGATAAGCATCAATTTGTCGCTGGAAGTATCCACAGCTTCGACGGAAGGATTCGCCATAACACCTTATTTGCGCCTACTACGCGCAGAAAGTTGGCAGGGGCAGAGGGAATCGAACCCCCAACCTTCGGTTTTGGAGACCGACGCTCTGCCAGTTGAGCTATACCCCTAAACCATTTGGGGTTGGCTTGCCGCCAACCCCGAAACCACTGATCAACGAGACGGGACTGGCTTACTCGATGATCTTCGCGACGACACCGGCGCCGACGGTACGGCCGCCTTCACGGATAGCGAAGCGCAGACCTTCTTCCATCGCGATCGGCGCAATCAGCTTCACCGTGATCGACACGTTGTCGCCCGGCATCACCATTTCCTTGTCCTTCGGCAACTCGATCGAGCCCGTCACGTCCGTCGTACGGAAGTAGAACTGCGGCCGGTAGTTGTTGAAGAACGGCGTGTGACGACCGCCTTCGTCCTTCGACAGCACGTACACCTCGGCCGTGAAGTGCGTGTGCGGCGTGATCGAGCCCGGCTTGGCCAGCACTTGACCGCGCTCCACTTCCTCGCGCTTCGTGCCACGCAGCAGGATACCCACGTTGTCGCCCGCTTGACCCTGGTCCAGCAGCTTGCGGAACATTTCCACGCCCGTGCACGTCGTCTTCGCCGTCGCCCGGATCCCCACGATCTCGATTTCGTCGCCGACCTTCACGATGCCGCGCTCCACGCGACCCGTCACCACCGTGCCGCGCCCCGAGATCGAGAACACGTCTTCCACCGGCATCAGGAACGTGCCATCCACCGCGCGCTCCGGCGTCGGAATGTACGAATCCAGCGCGTCGGCCAGGCTCATGATCGCCTGCTCGCCCAGCTCGCCCTTGTCGCCTTCGAGCGCCAGCTTAGCCGAGCCCTTCACGATCGGCGTGTCGTCGCCCGGGAAGTCGTACTTCGACAGCAGCTCGCGCACTTCCATTTCCACCAGCTCGAGCAGCTCCGCGTCATCGACCATGTCGCACTTGTTCAGGAACACGATGATGTACGGCACCCCGACCTGGCGCGCCAGCAGAATGTGCTCGCGCGTTTGCGGCATCGGGCCGTCCGCGGCCGAGCACACCAGGATCGCGCCGTCCATCTGCGCCGCGCCCGTGATCATGTTCTTCACGTAGTCCGCGTGCCCCGGGCAGTCCACGTGCGCGTAGTGACGGTTGGCCGTCTCGTACTCCACGTGCGCCGTGTTGATCGTGATGCCGCGCGCCTTTTCTTCCGGCGCCGCGTCGATCTGGTCGTACGCCTTCGCTTCGCCGCCGAACTTTTGCGACAGAATCGTCGTGATCGCCGCCGTCAGCGTCGTCTTGCCATGATCCACGTGACCGATCGTGCCGACGTTCACGTGCGGCTTGGTCCGCTCAAACTTGCCTTTAGCCATGTTCGACTCCTAAGAGGATTTACCGTATGTTGCGCCGCACGCAAACTATCACTGACACTCTCTGGTGCCCATGGGCAGGATCGAACTGCCGACCTCTCCCTTACCAAGGGAGTGCTCTACCACTGAGCCACATGGGCAGGTACTTCTTGGCATTGGAGCGGGTGAAGGGAATCGAACCCTCGTCGTAAGCTTGGAAGGCTTCTGCTCTACCATTGAGCTACACCCGCTTGGGCCATGCGATTCCTGCCACTCACCATTGCATTCTGGTGGAGGGGGTTGGATTCGAACCAACGTAGGCGTAAGCCAACAGATTTACAGTCTGCCCCCTTTAGCCACTCGGGCACCCCTCCGCAGAGAACGGACGATTATGACGGTGACCACCGACTATGTCAAGCATAGTGCAGCCAAGCCATCTCTCGACGCCCTCACTTATACCTATTTTGGTGCGCTAAAGCACAAACCCCCGCGAGCGAGAGCTGGCGGGGGTTTGATGGGGGTTGGGGAGCCTGACGATTACCTACTTTCACACGGGGATCCGCACTATCATCGGCGTGGAGTCGTTTCACGGTCCTGTTCGGGATGGGAAGGGGTGGTACCAACTCGCTATGGTCATCAGGC
>NZ_PYUC01000012.1:0-229930 GCF_003028655.1 Trinickia symbiotica | reverse complement strand
GGGCATGGAAGTGAAAGCCGTCGAGTTCGTCAAGAGCGGCGCGGAGATTTATCAACGGCAGTAGCGCCACTCCAACCCGCGCGTGGCGTTCGCGCGTCGGCAATGTTCGGCGGCTCACGCCCGTCACGCGCCCGACGGCTCTCACGCCCGTCGGCGCGGATTTCCTTTCGCGGCTCCGGGGCGCATTAGCCTTACAAATCCCTCCATTCGGGCAAAATAGCTAAAGAAACCCGCGAGAGCGCCGATAATTCCGCTGTTGGAAGGCATCGCGTCGAGCGCTCGACTTCGCGCCGCCCAGCCCGGACCCAGTCGTCTACGAGAACCAATGCAAGAGAAAAACACCAGCGCCGCGCGCCGCCCAACGCTGCGCGCGGCGATCGATCTGCTGCTGCGCCGTGGCGGCGCGGCACGGATAGCCGCCCGCGGCGGCGAGACGGGCGGGAGCGATCAGGGCAACGCGTTCGCGGCCAGGCTCGAGCACATCGTCGGCCCCGTCGACTTTCTCGCCCACGTCGACTCGAATCTGCGCTTCGTCTACGTCTCGGAGGCAAGCCTGCGCTTCATCGGCTACCGGCGCGAGTACCTGCGGGCCGTGACGCTGCACGAGCTCGTCGCGGCGGGCGATGTGGCGGCGTTCGACGCGCTCGTCGCGCGCGCGTCCCAGACACGCCAGGTCGAGCGGGCAACGCTGCACCTGATGAAGTCGCTCACGTACCCGATCTCCGTCGAGCTGCGCATCGTGCCAAGCACGCACGAGGGCACGCCCGGCTTCGCCGTCTGCGCGTTCGACGTGACGAGTTGGCGTGCTACGGAAGAGCGCCTCACCTACGAGCTCCACAACGACCGCATGACGGGCCTTGCAAACGGCACGGCCCTCGCCGACCGGATCCGGCTCGCGCAGGACGAAGCCGACGCGAAGCGCACGGCCGCGGCGCTCGTGCTCGTCGATCTCGACGATTATCAGCGCGTCAACCGCGCGCTCGGCTACGACGCCGGCGACGCGCTGCTGCGCGATACGGCGCAGCGGCTGGCCGGCCTCGTCTCGCCGAGCGAGACGCTCGCGCGCCTGACGAGCGACAAATTCGCGGTGCTGTTGCGCGCGGCCACGCGCGACGACGCCGCGGCCGCCGCCGAGGCGCTCGGTCGCCGCTTCATGACGGCCGTGCAGCAGCCCTACACGTTCGACGGCCAGCCCGTGCATCTCTCGGCGAGCATCGGCATCGCGCTTTATCCGGAACCCGGCGTCGACGCCACGCGGCCCGGTCATCACGCCCAGTTCCTGCGCCGTGCCGATCATGCGCTCGTGCAGGCGAAGGCCTCGGGCAGCAACACCCTGGCGTTCCACGCGCCGAGCGCCGATCCGGCCGATGCCGAGCGCCTGAAACTCGAGGCCGACCTCTACGATGGCGTGCGCAACGGCGAGTTCGCGCTACATTTTCAGCCGATCACGAGCAGTACGAGCGGCGGCGTCGTCGGCGTCGAGGCGCTGATCCGCTGGCATCATCCCGTGCATGGGCTCGTGCCGCCCTCGACGTTCGTCCCCCTCGCCGAATCGATCGGCCTCATCAACTATCTGGGCAACTGGGTGCTGAAGGTCGCCTGCATGCAACTCGTGCAATGGGACGCTCAAGACATCGCGCTGCAATACGTCGCCGTCAACGTTTCGCCGCAGCAGTTCCGCGATCCGAACTTCACGCAAAACGTGCGCGACGCGCTTTCGCTCACCGGGCTCGACGCGCGCCGGCTCGTGCTCGAAATCACGGAGAGCCTGCTGATGCAGGACCCCGCCCATGCGAAGGTGCTGCTCGAGGAGTTGACTGCGGCCGGCATCCGCTTCGCCGTCGACGACTTCGGCACGGGCTACTCGAGTCTTGCATATTTGCAACGTTTTCCGCTCGCCAAATTGAAGATCGACCGCAGTTTCGTCGAGAACCTGCTAACCTCTCGCAACGATCAGGCGATCGTATCGGCCTTGGTGGGGCTCGCGCAAACGCTCGAACTCGAGCTCGTGGCCGAAGGCGTGGAAACGGAAGCGCAGCGAGAGCTCCTCACCGAGATGGGCTGCAACCATATCCAGGGATGGCTTATCTGCAAGGCGTTGCCTTCGGAGGAGCTTGCTCAGCGCTTCGCATCGCGGACGTTGCGCCTGCACGAAGCCGACGCAATGATTTAAAGCGTCAAGCGGCAACGCACGCGGGCGGTTCGCGAAGCGTTGCCGCAAATAACACTAACTTGCATATGGTTTTGACGAGATCGACGACATGTTAAAGGCCGCGCTGCTCGACAAGTTGTGGGCGCGCATGAGCGAGCGCGGCGACTTCCCGATGCTGTCGCAGTCGCTGCGTACGACGATGGCCGCGATGAAGAACGACGATCTCGACTTGACGGCCCTCGTGCAGGTCGTACTGTCGGACTTCGCGCTGACGCAAAAAGTCCTGCGGCTCGCCAATTCGGCGATGTACATGGCGTTCGGCGGCAACATCACCACGGTGACGAGAGCGCTCATGGTGCTCGGCATGGATGCCGTCGGCCATCTCGTCGTCGGCCTGAAGATCGTCGATCATTTTCATCAAAGCGCGCCGCATCGCATCGACGCCAAGCTCGAGTTGAACCGCACGATGCTTTCGGGCTGCGTGGCGCGCAAGCTGACCGAGCGCATCGACTTGCGCGCCGGCGAAGAGGCCGTCGTCTGCACGCTGATGCGGCAGGTGGGCAAGCTGCTCGTCGTCTGCTACCTCGAAGCCGAATGGGATGCGATTCGCCGCGAGGCCGAGAGCGGCACGCTCGACGAAGGCGCGGCCTGCTCGGCCGTGCTCGGCGTGAGCTTCAAGGAGATCGGCCTCGAGGCCGCCACGCGCTGGCGGCTGCCCGATATCATTCGCGCCGGCATGGGCACCTACGAGCCGGAGGCGGACGAGCCGCAGCAGGTTCAGTGGCTGCGCGCCGTCACCAACTTTTCGACCGAAGTGGCCGACGCGCTCACGGCGCCGAGCACGGCTGCGGATGAGGTCGAGGCACGGCTCGCGGAACTCGCGCAGCGCTACTGCCACGCACTGTCGACCGAACCCGATGCGCTCGTCGCCACCAGCATCGCGCTTGCGCGCGAAGAAGCCGGCGAAGGCGTCATGCGCGAGATCGACGAGCTGCGGGCGAGCGCCGCGACGATCGCGCGGGCCTCCGTCGACGCCGAGGTGCGCATCGCGGCCGGCATCGAGGATTTGCGCGCGCTGCCTTCGGAGAATGCACTCGCGCCCGTGCTCGCGCTCGCATCGGAAACCGTGCTCGCGAGCCTCGGCTTCGCGCGCACCGTCGTCTTCGTGCGCCAGGCCACGGGCGTTTTCAAGGCCCGGCTCGGCTTCGGGCGCAACGTCGATCACGTCCTGCCGATGCTCCAGTTCGACGAGGCTTTCGAACCGGACGTCTTCCATCTCGCCATCGCGAACTCGGTCGGGATCTTCATCGAAAACGCACAGGATTCGAAGATCGTCGTGCGATTGCCCGCGTGGTACCGCGAGGCGTTCGCCGACGCCCGCGCGTTCGTGCTGCTGCCTGTCGCGGCGAACCAGTCGACGGTCGCGCTGCTCTACGGCGATTGGCTCCACGAGGAGGAGCCGCGCAAGATCTCGCAAGTCGAAATGAGCGCGCTCAACGAGCTGGCACGCGAACTCGGCCGCTTCTTTAACCGCGCGCCGACACGCGAAGTCGAAACGCTCTGATCGACCCGCCGCTAGTTTGCTTTCATCCCTCGGGGAACCTGGCGCGAGGCGCCAGCCTTGAGAGCTTTCTCAATCCTCGAAATGGTCGAGTCCCGCGTGCTCCTCGCTCTGGTCGGCGGAACTCGCCCATGCCGCGGCGGCCGTGGCGAGCTCCGCGAGCTCGCTCGAGCTCAACGGCGCGAGCGCCGCACTCGCGCGATCGAGCGCCGCCCAGTCGGCCCGCTCGAATGCCTCGATCGCATCGAGCAATGTGCCGAGCGTGCCCGTCCGATGCAGGATGGCCGCGCGGATGTGACTGGAGAGCGTGAGCGCCTCCAGCGTCTCTTCGAGCGAGCCTCCGAAAACAGCATCGACGAGCGAGAATACGCCGGTCAGGAACGCGCCGTCGACGATCTTGCGATCCGCCTTTGCAAGGCGGGCAACGGACATCTCCATGAACCGTGCGCGCGTCGCGGCCATCTGCACGAGCGGATCGTCTTCGAGTCGTACCTTGCGGCCGTCGGCGTAAAGCAGCAGCTGTGTCCAGCGCGCGATGCGGTTGGTGCCCGTTGCCGTGATCGCATCGCGCAGCGTCTCCACCTTGCGGCCGATACTCGCCTCCCCGGAGTTCGCGAGACGCATGAGATGCATGACGAGAACGGGGTTCAGCTTCAGTTCGGCTTCGAGCTGGGCCACGGTCGGGTCCGCCGTCAAGAGGCGCAGCAGGTTCAACAGCGCCTGGCGTGGTGCGCTCGCCCGCCGCGTGGCCTGCTTGTGGCCGCGCGCGAAAAAATACCCTTGGAACAGATCGAAATGCGCCGCTCTCGCCCGCTCGAACGTCTCCTGCGATTCCACGCCGAGCGCGATCAGGATTTTGCCGGCCGATTTCAGCGCGCCGGACAGTTTGGCGAGCAGCTCCGGGGCCGCTCGGTCGACCTCGACCTTGATCGCGTAGGCGTAGGGCAAGAGCTTCGCGAACGCCGCGGTCGGCTGCGTCACGTGATCGAGCACGAATCGGTGACGCTTCGCGTGCAACGAGACGAGGCGCGCGACGAGCTCGGTATCGGCCTCGATGTCGGGCGGCAGCTCGAGAAAGAAACGATCGGGGGATATGCGCGCGAACGCGTCCGACAAAAGTAACGCGCGACTGACGTTCAGATAGCCGCGATGCCCGCCGAGCGCGGCGCGCACACCGCTTGCACCGAGCATCGCCAACGTTTGCGCCGCGGCCGCATCGGCCTCGGCGTGGGGCTTGCGCTCGCCCTCATCGTCGAGGGCGATGTCCCCAACGCGGCTCGGCTCTCGCGCGATCAGCTCGAATCCGTGCAAAAGGCCATCGGCGTCGACGAGAGGCTGCCGCGCGGGATGCAAGATCTGCGGGTGCCCCTCAGCCAGCGGAGACTGGCCGCCCGCCTGCAAGCTCACCCCCGTATCGTTCGTGATCCCCATCAGCCTCTGCCCCTTTCGATGCGCTTACGTTTTTTTTATCGCTTCCGGCCGCGACAGCTCCAAACCGGAGCGGATTTCGGCGGATTATACGATGGGGTCGGCGACGGCGATAGGGCGTACGGGACCGCTCGAATGCGCACACAACGAAGCAGCCTGTTGGAGCGACGCCTGCTCGCGGCGCGTATGCTGAAAGCCCGAAGAAGACTGCGAGACCTCTCATGCCGTCCACCCCGAGACGGACGATGACCGCGCTTGCCGCCGCTGCGCTCGTCGGCAGCCATGGCGCTCCCTCGGCGGGCCAGCCGGACGAAGCGGATCATGGCGCGCCGAGCGTTGCGCTGGGGCCCCACTGGCATGGCGACATCAGTCAGTTTCGCCAGCACGACATGCGTCTCTGGCAAAGCGGCCACTGGCGTCACCGCAGGCACGGCGGCCGCCTCGGATGGTGGTGGGTGGTCGGCAGCCTCTGGTACTACTATCCGGGGCCGGTCTATCCGTCCCCGGACCCGTTCGTGCCGCCGCTGGTGGCGCGCCCGCCGGCCGGCGGGCGCTATTGGTACTACTGCCAGTCGGCCGAGCAATACTATCCGTACGTCACGAGCTGCCCCGCGGGCTGGCGTCCCGTGCCGGCCGCGAACTGAACCGGGCTCGCGCCGGTCACTGCCGGCCGTTGCGCAGGTCTCGATACTCGCGCCGAACGATGTCCATCAACTCCGGCACGGATGTGCTCGCCGCCTCGCTTTCGTACGTCACGCGGCCACGCTGCATCAGCACGATGTGGTCGGCGATATCGAGCGTCTGCGCGTAGTTGTGCATGATCATGGCGATCGACAGATCGCCTTTCTGCTTGAGACGGACGATGAGGTCGATGATGAGACCCGCTTCGCGCGCGCCCATCGCGGCAAGCGGCTCGTCGAGCAGCAAAATGCGCGCGTCGGAGTTGACCGCGCGCGCAACGGCGATCGCCTGCCGTTGACCGCCCGAAAGTTGCTCGACGGGCAGATCGACGGACGGGACATGCACCCCGATGTCCTCGAGACATTCCGCCGCGCGCTGCCGCATCGCGCGGTTGTTCAACAGGCGGATCGGCCCGCGATGGACGATCTCGCGGTTGAGAAACATGTTGTGATAGATGCTGAGCGAGTTCGCGAGCGCGAGGTCCTGGTAGACACACTCGATGCCGAGCGCGCGTGCATGATCGACCGATCGTAGCATCGTTTCGGCGCCGTTCACGAAGAGCTTGCCGCTCGTTTGCTGATGAAAGCCCGTCAGGATCTTCATCAACGTCGACTTGCCCGCGCCGTTGTCGCCCAGGATCCCGAGGATCTCGCCGCGCCGCAATGTGATGCTCACGCCGTCGAGCGCGGTCACCGCGCCGAAGCGCTTGACGATATGCTCGACGCGCAGCGCTTCCTCCCCCCCTGCCCCCGACATCACGGCTCTCCCTTGCGCGCGAGACGCATGAGGTGAATGTTGATGATCATCGCGACGACGATGGCCGCGCCGAGGATCATGTTGAACGTGAATGCATTGATGCCGACGAGCGTGAAGCCGTCGTTCAGAATGCCGAGCACCGCCGCGCCGATGAACCCGCCGATGATCGTGCCCGAGCCGCCCGCGAGCGGCGTGCCGCCGATCACGGCGGCGGCGACGGCGAGGAACATGATCTGGTTGCCGCCCGCCTGCGGATCGATCGACGTGATACGAAAGCCTTCGAGTATGCCCGTGAAGCCGGCAAGGACAGCGGCGAGGATGAAGTTGCCGAGCTTCAGCGTGCGGATTTGAATGCCCGCTTCGCTGGCGCCTAGCGCGTTCGCTCCCGCCGCGATCGTATGGAGCCCCCAGCGCGTGTGCCGCAGCAAGACGTGCATCGCGGCGGCAATGACGACCGCCCAGATGATTTCGCTATAGCCCCAGGCCCCCATGAACGATGCGAACGCCTCATTTTCGGGCGGCGTGACGGGCGTGCCTTGCGAAATCGTCAGGGTGAAGCCGTTGACGAAGAACAGCGTGCCGAGCGTGGTGACGAACGACGGAATCCTCAGATAAACCGTCAGCGCGCCGTTCACGAACCCCACGACCGCGGCGGCGAGAATGCCGATCAGCAGCGCCGCCCAGGCGGGCGCCCCCGCATCGTTCGCGAAGTGCATGATGAACGGTGCGAAGGCGAACACCATGCCCGCGGACAGATCGATTTCGCCGCCGATCATCAGCATGATCTCGCCACAGGCGATGATGGCGGCCGGCGCGATGAACTGCGACAGGTTCGTGAGGCTCGCGGACGTGAGCAGAAAGTCGTGATTAACGACCTCGAAGTAAGCGCCGAGAAGCAGCGCTACCACGAGGATGCGAAGCTCGGCAGAGCGCGCGACTTTACCCGCCCGCAGCTTCAGGCGCGCGCCTGCGCTGCGGGAGTCAGCGATGGAAGACATCACGATTTGATCGCCCCACTGTGAGGCACGATCTGCGCCTTGGTGCTCTTGCCTTCATAGCGCGTCGAAGTGTTGAGGTAGGGCTCGACCGTGTCCTTCGTCACGAACTTGAGGCCCGTGTTGATGTTGGCCGGTCCGACGAGCCCGCCCGACGCCAGGAACACGAATGCCTCGAGAACAGTATAGAAGCCCTGGACATAAGGCTGCTGGTCGATCGTGAAGTCAAGCACGCCCTCGTGAATGAGTTGCACGGTGCGCGGCAGCAGATCGAAGCCTCCGCCATGCACGCCCTTCGACTTGAGGTTCGATTCCTTCATCACCTCGGCGACGCCCTGCGTGCTGCCGGCATCGACGGCGAACATGCCTTTCAGGTCCTGGTGCCCGAGGTAGAACGATTTGATCTTCGAGAGCTCCTCGTTGACCGTCGCGCCCGTGGCGATCTGCTGCGCATCGATGTTCTTGCCCGACTTCTTGATGGCGTCCTTCGCCCCATCGAGACGCGGCTGGATGTTGAGCTGACCCGGTGTGGCAATGAAAAGTGCGACGAGCCCGCTATCGATCATGCTGGCGATCCGCTCGCCCATCTGGTAGCCGGACAAGTACAAATCCTGGCCGATATAGGCGAGGCGCGGATTCGATTTACCTGCGGGAGCGTCGGCGTTATAGGCGAAGACCGGAATGCCGGCGTCGAGCGCTTTCTGGATCGGCGCGTTGAAGGCATTCGGGTCGACGATCGGCACGGCGATCGCATCGGCCTTCGCGGCGACGGCCGCGTTCAGCGCGTTCACCATCTCGGAGACGTCGGCGTTGGCCGATCCGGTCCACTGATAGTCCATGCCGAACATCTTGCAGGCGTCTTGGATGCCGTATTGCGTCGGCACGAAGAACGGATTCGTCGTCACATGGTTGACGAAGACAATTTTCCAACGTTTGTGGGCGGGAAAAGGCTCGCCCTCGGCCGCCTGGGCCGGCGTCATCGCTCCGCCCAGTAGAGCAAGGGCCGTCGCCAGACCTGCGCCCTGTAGTAGTCCGCGCCGTGTACCGCTTACTTCTTCCATTTCTTCGCGCTCTTGCGCGACGGCGTCCCGCCGGGCCGCCCCAAGGGACGCCTCAGCCCCCTCGGGGGGCAGCGAACGTAGTGAGCGTGGGGGTACTTTCATGACGGCCTCCTGTTTTTTGTTTCTGGAACGTCACCTCAAACGAGAAAGAAAGCGCCGGCGGAAAACGCGAGCGCTCAGCGTTACAACTGTGCCGCCACCGTGAATGCTACATACGCGCCAGATGGTTACGCAGCAGGCGGCGGGGCCTGAAAATGCTATCTCAGCCGACTATCGTCTAATAATCGATGTATACCCTTAACTAGTCCGACTATTTTGCATGCAATCGGCGTAATGCTGCGATCCAGCACAGGCGCATTTACAGAAAGCATTTATAAATAGTCGGACTTCTTTCAGCCGTTATCGGACTTTAGCGCGGCGAGCGTCTCAGACGTCGTTTCCACGACGATCAATCCCGCGCGCAAGCCAGGCTTCACGGTTGGATTGGGAAAGACGATGCGCTCTTCGTCGCGCGATACAACGTAGCGATAGTCCCCGTCGACGGCAAGCTGCGCCCCTTTCGCAAGCGGCGTGAAATTCGGCACGTCGGCGGCGAGGTTCAGTTCGAACGCTTCGCTCAACTTCGTAATCTGATCGACGACGGAAAACGCGCGCGGCATCGGCGATTCGCCGCGGAACGGCGCGCCTGATATCAATGCGCGCACGGCGTCATCGGCCGCGGCGAAACGCGTCAGGTCGTTTTCCCCGAACGGCCGGACCTTGCCGAGCTCGAGCGTGCAGGCCGTTGCGCCGAAAGTCTCGGCCGTGAACTGCGTGTAGGTATTCCCTTTCGCCGTATGCAGCAATACCGCGGCGATCCGTGCCCGCGCGAGCCAATCGAACATCTCGCGCGACGGACACCCCTCCGTATGCGGCAGCAGCGCGAACTGCTCGAAGACGGAGGCGCGGATGGCCGTATGCATGTCGATATGCCAACGCATCTGGGCGGGCGGTGCGGCCGCGCCGGCGCCCGGGCCGAAAAATCGCTCGGCGGCCGCTTCGAGCGCCATCGCGCGCGGCGCCTCGTGACTTCCCGGCAAGCGCGCATGCCGCCCGCAAAAAAGCCGATTCAAATCATCGTCGATATAGCGGCAACCCTCGCGCATCGCGTCGAGATTGCCGAGGACGACGAGAAGCCGGCAGGCGAGCGGCAGCGCCCCGGCCGCCAGCTCGGCAACGAGCCGCGAAAGGAGCTCGATCGGTGCTGTCTCGTCGCCATGCACGCCGGCCGAAAGCAGCACGCTCGCCGGAACGCATCCCGGGCGTGCCGCCGGATCCGCCGACGTCGGTTCCAGCTCGAGCAGTCCGCCGCCGCGCCACGTGTACCGTAGGTCGGCGCACTCGCCGGCAGCCTCTCCCGCGCCGGGCTGCGCTCCCGACAGCGTGAAGCCGAGAAAATCGGCGAGCATCGGCGGCAGCTTCGATTCAGCGCTGGAAGTCATAGAGCGATCCCACGCCGAGAATCTGCGTGAGCTCATCGAGCGCCGTCCGCGATTCGACGATCAGCGCCGGATCGGCCAAATCCTCAGGCGCGAGCCGATCGCGATAGTGCTTGCCGATCCATCCGTCGAGTCGCACGAACAGCGCATCGTCGATCCAGACGCCCGGCTTCACCGCCGCTCGTTCCGCCTCGTCGAGAACGACGCGCAAGCGCAGGCAAGCGGGCCCCCCGCCGTTCTTCATGCTTTCACGCAATTCGAAGACGAGCACTTCGCCGATCGGCCCGCCACCGGCGACGAGGTCGTCGAGATAGGCCGACACGCGCGGGTTCTCACGGCACTCCTGTGGAACGACGAGCACGTCGCGGCCATCGGGCCGCGTCACGAGCTGGCTGTTGAAGAGATACGACGAGACGGCGTCGGACACGGTCACGCGCGCGTCGGGCACCTCGATGAAGTTGAACGTCGCATCCAGACGCGATAGTTGTGCGCGCAGCCGATCGTAGACGCCCGCCTGATCGACGAACGCACGTTCATGGCAAAAAAGCGTCTCGCGATTGCCGACGGCGATCACGTCGTTATGAAACACGCCCTCGTCGATCACCTCGGGGTTCTGCTGCGCATAGACCGTCGCGTCTTCGCGCAAACGGTGGCGCTGCGCGACGGCGCGGCTCGCCTCGAACGTCTGGCGCGCCGGATAGCGCCGCGGCTCGGGCCCGCGCCGATATTCGCTGCGCCCGTAGACGAAGAACTCGACGCCGCGCTCGCCGTATTGCGAGCAAAAGCGCGTATGGTTCGCCGCCCCTTCGTCGCCGAGCGCGGGCGTGCCTGGCAGCGCCTCGTGCACGGCAAAGTGCCGCTCGTCGGCGAAGATCGCCGCCAGCGTGCGGCGCGTCGCTTCGTGCTCGATCGCGCGATGCAGCTTGCTCGTCAGATTGGCCGGCGTGAAATGCACGCGCCCGTCCTCGGTATCGGCCGAGGGGCTGACCGTTGCGGCATTGGCGGTCCACATCGCCGACGCCGAGCTCGCCGCGGCAAGGAGCTCGGGCGCGTCCTTGGCCGCGCGCTCGATTACGCGCGCGTCGCTCCCAGAAAATCCGAGCTCACGCAGCAAGCGCAGCGACGGCCGCTCCTGCGGCGGCAACACGCCTTGCAAAAAGCCGAGATCGGCAAGCCGCTTCATCTTGCGCAAGCCTTGCTTTGCCGCCGCGAGTGGATTGGCGACCGTCTTCTCGTTCGTTTGCGAGGCGACGTTCCCGAACGACAGTCCCGCGTAGTTGTGCGTCGGCCCCACGAGCCCGTCGAAATTGGCTTCCCGTGCTTGCATCGTCGATCCTTCGTCGTTCCGTTTTGTTTAGTGCCCTGTCCCGCAAGTTCCTTTGATATGAAATCGCCCAGATGGCCGCCAGGACGGCGTCGCTCGTCGTTGCCATAGCTACGGCTATGGCGCCTCCTCCCTCCTTGCCTGACGACCATCTGGACAATTTCATTTATCAAAGAACGTACGGGACAGGGCACTAGCTCTCTAGAAATGGAGCCCCGGCGGCGTGCTCGCGGGCATCCGCAGCTGCGCGCTCTCGACCGAGGCCATCGGATACGCGCAGTAATCGGCCGCGTAATAGGCGCTCGGCCGATGATTGCCCGAGCGCCCCGTGCCGCCGAAAGGCGCCGCCGACGACGCACCGTTCGTCGGCCGGTTCCAGTTCACGATGCCCGCGCGGATCGTGCGGTGAAACTGCGTCCACGCCGCCTCGTCGTCGGCCAGCAGACCCGCCGAGAGGCCGTAGACCGTATCGTTCGCGCGCTCGATCGCCTCGTCGAGCGTCGCATAACGAACGATCTGCGCAAGCGGGCCAAAGTGCTCTTCGTCGGGCAGATCGCGTACTTCCGTTACGTCGAGAACGGCGGGACTCACGAAGCCGAGCTCCGGGTCGCGCTGCTCCATCCGCAACAACGCATGCGCGCCGCGCTCGATGAGCTTGTCTTGCGCCGCGACGAGGCGCGCGGCCGCTCGCGCCGATACGACGGCGCCCATGAAAGGCTGCGGCTCAGCGTCGTAACGTCCGTAGGCAATGCGCGATGTCACGTCGACGAAGCGAGCGACGAAACGATCGCCGAACGCTCCGCGCGGCACGAAGATTCGACGCGCGCAGGTGCAGCGCTGTCCGGCCGACAGATACGCGGACTGAATCGTGTGATGAACGGCGGCGTCGATGTCAGCCACCTGCGCGACGACGAGCGGATTGTTGCCGCCCATCTCGAGCGCGAGCACGATCTCGGGCCGCCCGCCGAACTGCTTGTGGAGCAGCGTGCCCGTATCGGAGCTGCCCGTGAAGAAAAGCCCGTCGATCTGCCGATGCTGGGCGAGCGCGATGCCCGTCTCCTTCTCCCCTTGCACGAGGTTCAGCACGCCGGCGGGCAACCCGGCATCGCGCCACGCCTCAACCGTTGCGTGCGCCACGGCCGGCGCAAGCTCGGACGGCTTGAAGACGACGCAGTTGCCGGCGATCAGCGCGGGCACGATATGTCCGTTCGGCAAGTGGCCGGGAAAGTTGTAGGGGCCGAAAACGGCGACGACACCATGCGGGCGATGCCTCAAGACCGCGACGCCGTCGGCCATCGCCGTGCGCTTCTCGCCCGTGCGCTCGTGATAGGCCGCGATCGAGATGTCGACCTTCGCCGCCATCGACGCGACTTCGGTGCGCGCCTCCCACAACGGCTTGCCAGTCTCGCGGCCGATCGCGTGAGCGAGCGCTTCCTTACGCTCGGCGAGGATCGCGGCGAAACGGCGCGCGATCTCGCAGCGCGCTTCGAGCGACGTCGCCGACCAGCTCGCAAACGCGCGCCGCGCGCTCATGACGGCGCGCTCGACGTCGTCGGCCGTCGCGCTTTTGCCCTCCCAGACGATCTCGCCCGTCCCGGGATTGCGCGAGCAGAACGTGTGGCCGTTCGCCCCGACCCACGCGCCATCGATAAAAAGTCCTGTCATTTCGATCATCCCTGCTGGTTTCTGGTCAGCGCGAGCACGCGCACGGCATCACCCTCGCGCACGTGCAGCGCGGCGGCATCGGCGGCCGCGAGACGCATCGCGCCCCCTTCGGCCACGCCCGGCACCATGCCGACACGAAAATCGGTGAGCATCGTGTTCGACACGAGCGCGCGTGGTGCTCCCGCAGCGCCCTCCGAGTCGGCCGGCCGTGCGGCCGAGGCCTCGTCGATGACCACCGGCACGACGACGCTCTCGCGCATCGTGCGCAAGTCGTCGATGTGGCATTCGAGCACGGGGCCGGCGTCGAAAATGTCGACATGATTCTCGTAGCGCAGCCCCTCCGCTTCGAGCATCTTGCGCGCGGGCGCCGTGTCGCGATGCGTCTTGCCGATGGCGAGCTGCGCCTCTTCGGGCAGCAGATCGGCGTAGACCGGATAGCGCGGCATCAACTCGGCGAGAAACGATTTGCGGCCGTGCGCGCTCAGATAGTCGGCTTCGTTGAAGTCGATCTGATAAAAATGCACGCCCACGGCGCGCCAGAACGGCGACGTGCCGTCGGCGTCGAAATGCCCGCGCAACTCGGCGCAGAGCCGGTCGGGGAAGCGATCGCGGAACTGGGCGATGAACATGAAGCGCGAACGCGACAGCAACCCGCCCACGCCGTGCGCGCGGTAACGCGGCGAGAGGAACAGCGAGCAGACCTCGGCATAGCCCGTGAGATCGTGCGCGATGTTGAGCAGCGACATCTTGGTCCAGACGCCGAGCTCCTGGCTCGCGTGCACGACCGTGCTCACGCGGTAGTTGTAAAACGGCTGCTCGAGGCCGACCGCTGTCTCGATCCCGCAGACGCCGGCCACGTCGCCCGTCGCGGAATCCTCCATGACGAAGAAGTAGCCCGATTCCTGCGGCGCGGCGCGGCCCTCGATCGTCTTTTTCGATCGCTCGATGCGCGCGACGAGCGCATCGCGATCGGGCTTGAACGTGGTGAGCCCGGGGCCCGTTTCCTGCGCGAGCGCGACGAGCGCGTCGATGTCACCAGTCGTGACGGCGCGAACGACGATCATCGGCGAGCTCCTTGCGCAGCGGATGCGGAACGGACTGAACTGCGACCGGCGGAAGGCTCGCGGTAGACATCGGCGTCATCGTCCGCCGCCTCGCCCGGATCGGCCGCGCGCCGATGCAGCGGCACGCAGCGAACGAAATCGCCATGCACGACCTCGAGCACGGCACGAGCCGCCGACGCGAGCGTCGCGCCCTCGCTTTCGTCGGCGGGCAGTTCGGCCAATAGGCAGCGAAACTCGCCCTCGCGGTTGCTGGCGACGAGATAGGTCTGCGTGTCAGGCACTTGGGACGCGCCGGCCGCAGCCACTGCTCCGCCCGCCGACTCGGCCGCCGTCTCGGGCGTGCGCGGTGCGCCGGCGGTATGCCTCGGCTCCGCCGTCTCGCGCACCGTGCGCGTTTCATTGTGCGTGACGCACGCGCTGCGATCGACGTGCGCGGTCAGCACCGGCCCCGCATCGAAGATGTCGACGAAGCGATCCGGCTCGAAACCTTCCTCGAGGTGAATGTCGTAAGCCAGCAAGCTCTTCGGGTTGGGCTCGCCGAGCACGCGCTGCGCGGCTTCGGGCAGCAGCGGCACGTAAAGCGGATAAGACGGCATCACCTCGGCAATGAACGTGGCGCTGCGCCCGCCCGAGATTTTCTCGATTTCAGGAAAGTCACGGCCGAAGAAGCGCCGGCCCACGGCCTCCCAGAACGGTGACACACCGGCATCGTCGGTCACGCCCAGCAGCAGCGAAAACACCTCGGATGTGAAGCGCCGGCGATTCGCGGCGACGTAAATCATTCGCGCGCGCGAGAGCAGGTGTGCCGCCGCGGCGGCAGCTTGCGGCGGGAGCGCTTCCGATCGCGCGTGAACGCCGTCCAGCACCGACGGGTCGAGATAGAAACCGGCAAGCCGGCTCTTGCCCGTCAGCTCGTGCGACATCGTGAGCGCATGAATCTTGCGGCTCACACGGAGCTCTCGCGACGCATGGATCAACGCGTCGTTGCGAAAGGCGTAGAACGGCGCCGCGTAGCCGGCCGAGGCGACGATGCTCGACGTGCCGAGCAGTTCGCCCGTCGCACTGTCTTCGAGCACGAAGAGATAGAACTCCTCGCCCGGGAAGTCCACGTCCGCGCGAAACGAATCCTCGGAGAGCGCGACGCGCGCTTCCAGTGCCTGCCGATCGTGCGGCAGCGAATGCAGCACGGGCCGCGCCGCGCGGGCCATTTTCTCGAGCGCGTCGAGGTCGGAGAGTCTTCCGGGGCGTACGAAAAGCATCGTCGTTCCAGTCTCGGTGGCCTGCCCGATCAACGCGCCGCGACGTTCGTCGCGCTCGCGGCCTGGCTTGCTTCGGCGCTCGCGCCGGCAACCTGCTCGACCGCCTTCTCGAGCCGCCGCAGCCCCTCTTCGAGGTCGGCGTCGGCAATGACGAGCGACGGGGCAAAGCGCAAAACGTTCGGGCCCGCGATCAGCAGCATCAGGCCGTGCTCGGCCGCCGCGTTGACGAAATCCTTCGCGCGGCCTTCGTAGGTCGAAGTCAGCTCCGCGCCGATCAAGAGGCCCTTGCCGCGAATCTCCTTGAAGAGACCGAAGCGCTTGCCGAGCGCATCGAGCCGCGCAATCAGCGTCGCACCGCGTTGCTTGACGCCTTCGAGCAGCGCCGGATCGCTGACGAGTTCGACGACCTTGTCCGCGATCGCGGCGCCGAGCGGGTTGCCGCCGTATGTCGTGCCGTGCACGCCGACCTTGAAATGCGCGGCGAGCTCTTTCGTGGTCAGCATTGCGCCGATCGGAAAGCCGTTGCCGAGTGCCTTGGCCGTCGTCAGGATGTCCGGCGTCACGCCCGTGTCCATATAGGCATAGAAATGCCCCGTGCGGCCGACACCGGTCTGCACTTCGTCGAAAATCAGCAGCGCGCCATGCGCGTCGCACGCCTCGCGCAGCGCCCGCAAGAACGCCGGATCGGCCGGGATCACGCCGCCCTCGCCCTGGATCGGCTCGACGATGACGGCGCACGTCTGCGGGCCGATGGCCTCACGCGCCGCCGCAATGTCGTTGTAAGGCAGATGGCGGATGCCGGGCGGCACCGGGCCGAAACCTTCCGCGTACTTCGGCTGGCCGCCGACACTGACGGTGAAGAGCGTGCGCCCGTGAAACGACTGTGCGAACGAGACGATTTCGAACTTCTCGGCACCATGCCGCTCGACGGCCACACGCCGTGCGAGCTTCAGCGCCGCCTCGTTCGCCTCGGCGCCCGAATTGGCAAAAAACGCCCGTTCGGCGAACGTCAACGCCTCGAGACGCTTCGCGAGGCGCAACACCGGCTCGTTCGTATAGGCGTTGCTGACGTGCCAGAGCCTTTCGCCCTGCTCGCGCAACACGCGCACGAGCTCGGGGTGCGCGTGGCCGAGCGCCGTCACCGCGATGCCGCCCGTGAAGTCGATATAGTCGCGCCCTTGCGAGTCCCATACGCGCGAACCTTGGCCGCGCACGGGAATGAAAGGCGCGGGCGAGAACACGGGCACCATGACGTCGTCGAACGTCCGGCGGTCCACAGCGAATTCGTTCATGGCAGATTCCTCGTTGAGGTAATGGCGATAGTTTAGAAAACGTTCGCGGCTCCGTCTTGCTCATGCGCGACGCGATTTATCGGGGTTCGCCGCACCCTATTCGTTTCGCGTCGCCCCGCGCGGCTCGGCATCGAGCGGCTCGATGAGGGCGCCGACAGGCGGTTCCGCCGCAAAAGGCGCACCCGTCCCCTGTTGCTTGGCGATCCAGCTGCGGCGCTCCTCGCGCGGCGTGATGCCGAACCGCTCACGATAGGCATTGGAAAAGTGCGCCGCCGATGAAAACCCGCAGGCAAGGCTTACCTGCACGATCGACTTGCTCGTGCGCCGCAACTGCATCTGCGCTTTCGTCAGGCGCAGGCCGAGGTAGTACTTCGACGGCATGGCGGCGAGATATTGACGAAAGAGTCGTTCGAGCTGCCGGCGCGAAACCCCGACGAGCTCGGCGATCTCGTCCGTCGTCAGCGGATCCTCGATGTTGGCCTCCATCAGCTTCAACGCGTCGTTCAGCCGCGGATGGCGCTCGCCCGGCGCCGTGACATACGGAATGCGCTGACGTTCCTCGCCGGCGCGCAGCGCCCCGAGGCCCAGCGCATCCGCAATCCGGTGGGCGAGCTCGGGACCGTGATCGCGGGCAATCATCGCGAGCATGAAGTCGGCGCTCGCCTGCCCGCCGACGCAGGTGGCGCGGTCCCGATCGATCTCGAAGATCTGTTGCGTGACGATCGACCGTTCGAACTCCTCGGCGAACTGCTGAAAAGTCTCCCAGTTCACGCTGACGCGGTATCCCGAGAGCTGGCCCGCCATCGCCAGCCACCAGACGCCGTGATGAATGCCGGTGACGAACGGCGTGCGCTGACCAACGCGCGAAAGCGCCGCGAGAAAAAGCCGGTAATCGGCGAACTGCTGAAAGCGCTCGGTCACGACGATGAGCCAATCGCAGGCGACGCCATCGCCGAACGCTCCGTGGGCCGGCAACATCGCGCCGCCGGAGAGCGGCACCGGGCGTCCGTCCCACGAATAGACTCGCGCCTGATAGAGCAAGCGGCCGTCGATTTCGTTCGCGAGCGTGAATGCGTCGACGATCGATCCGATGCCCGACATCGAGACCGGCGGCAACGCGACGATCGCGACTTCGATTGCACGGACCGGCGCCGACGAACGGTCGAGCGTCCGCGTGGAGGAAGGGGCCGCGGGAAGCACGGCGGCCTCGCGCGCGCGCATTCGCCTTACTTGAGGCTGCCCGAGAGGAACTGCCTCAGGCGCTCGCTCTTCGGCTGCGTCAGCACGATCGAAGGATCGCCTTCCTCTTCGGTACGCCCTTGATGCAGGAACATCACGTGATTCGATACGTTGCGCGCGAAACCCATCTCATGCGTGACGACGATCATCGTGCGGCCTTCTTCGGCGAGCTTCTGCATCACTTTCAGCACTTCGCCGACGAGCTCGGGATCGAGCGCCGAGGTCGGCTCGTCGAAGAGCATGACGTCGGGATGCATCGCGAGGGCGCGCGCGATCGCCACGCGCTGCTGCTGCCCGCCCGACAGATGCGACGGGTATTGCTTCTCGAGCCGCGGCGCGAGGCCCACCTTTTCGAGGTATGTTCGCGCGCGCTCCTCCGCCTCGCGGCGCGAGAGCCCGAGCACATGAATGGGCGCCTCCATCACGTTTTCGAGCACGGTCATGTGCGCCCACAGATTGAAGTGCTGGAAGACCATCGCGAGCTTCGTGCGAATCCGTTGAAGCTGCTTGTGGTCAACAACTTCGAGATCGCCCGAGCGATTCGGCTTCGTCCGCACCGCTTCTCCGTCGACGATGATCTGCCCCGCGTTCGGCCGCTCGAGGAAGTTGATGCAGCGCAAGAACGTGCTCTTGCCGGATCCGCTCGCGCCGATGATGCTGATGACGTCGCCGGCCTTCGCCTCGAGCGTAACGCCCTTCAACACTTCGTTGTCGCCATACCGCTTGTGGACGTCGAGCGCCGCGAGCTTGGCGGCGGCGGATTGAGAAGTCTGTTGGAGCACGATGCTCTCCCTGGAGCCTGATCAGTGACGGCCGACGGCCAAATACGCGAGCCAGCGCCGCTCGGCGCGCCTGAACGCCGCAACGAGTGCGAACGATACCGCAAGATAGATCAGCGCGGCGATGCCGAACGCCTGAAACGACATGTAGGTCGCCGAGTTGGCGTCGCGCGCGACCTTCAGGATGTCGGGCACCGTAGCGGTGAACGCCACCGTCGTCGCATGCAGCATCAGGATGACCTCGTTACTGTACAACGGCAGCGCGCGTCGCAGCGCCGAAGGCAGGATGACCCGACGGTACATCGTCATGCGGCTCATGCCGTAGGCGCACGCGGCCTCGACCTCGCCATGCGTGATCGAGCGGATCGCGCCGGCGAAGATCTCGGTCGTGTAGGCACCCGTGTTGAGCCCGAACGCCAAAATCGCGCAGTTCAGGCCGCTGCGAAAAAACTCGCCCGCTACCGGGTGCGCGCGCACGATCGCGAGGCTGTAGACACCGCTATAGATGAGCAACAACTGTACATAGAGCGGTGTGCCGCGAAAGACGTAGGTATAGCAGCGCACGGGGAGCGAGAGCCAGCGGTTCTTCGAGACGCGGGCCACCGCGAGCGGCACCGCCATGACGAAGCCGATCGCGAGCGAGGCAACGAGCAGCCACAGCGTCATCGCGAGGCCGGAAACGCCCTGGCCGTCCCAATAGAGAAAGGCACGGCCGAATTGGGAAAGAATCTCGATCATAGGTCCGCCTGCCTGACACCCATCGAATAGCGTTTATCGAGCCACGCGAGGGCGACGTTCGAAACCGTCGTGATCGCCAGATAGATGAGCGCCGCCACCAGGAGGAAAAAGAACATGTTGAACGTGCTCTTGCCTGCATCCTGTGCGGCCTTTACCACGTCGGCGAGGCCGATGATCGAAACGAGCGCCGTGGCCTTGACGAGCACTTGCCAGTTATTGCCGATGCCGGGCAGCGCAAAGCGCATCATCTGCGGAAACAGGATGCGCGCGAAGACGCGCGCCCCGTTCATGCCGTACGCCATGCCCGCCTCGAGCTGGCCTCGCGGCACGGCCAGGAAGGCGCCGCGAAACGTCTCCGTGAAATAGGCCCCATAAATAAAGCCGAGCGTCAACACACCGGCCGCGAACGGGTCGATGTCGATCTGCGCCATCCCGAGCGTGTCGGTCAGTTGGTTGACGCCGATCTGGATGCTGTAGAAAAGCAGCAGCATCAGCACGAGGTCGGGCACCGAACGGATCAACGTCGTATAGGCCGTTGCGACGGCCGTCATGGCCTGGCTGCGAGAAAGCTTAGCGAGCGCGCCGGCCAGTCCGAGCAGGACGGCAACGCCGAGCGACAGCAGCGAAAGCTCGACCGTTCGCAGCGCGCCCGCCAGGAGGATTGGGCCGAAACCGTAAAGGAACACACGCGTCTCCGTTTTTGAGTCGTTCGTCATTCGGGGCCGATCGTCGCAATCGGAAAAACTTTGTTCAAATGGGGGCCTCGCAGTCTGCTGCACTGCAATATCCGATTGCCGGGAGCTCGATGCCGCGGCAAGCCGTGTTTCCCGATGCATCGACGCCGCCGATAAGCCGATCGGCCAAGTGCCATTGCACAAATTTCGCGTCGCTTTTTTGATATTCGGGCGGCCGACGATCGCGTCACGATCTGTGGGTATCGTCGGACAAGAACACAACATGGTTCTCGCGGGAGCAGAAAAGCGAACCGGCCGTCACCTTGCGATGAGCGGCCGGTAATTCCTTACGGTGCGCGATGCGATGCAATGCGCCGCGTGCGCCAACGCGCAATCTATCGCACGAGGTCGTGATCGCGCGTTTTGTCCGGCTCGTTCTCGCCCCCGGCGTCCGCATGCGCCGACGCTTCGGCCGTTGAATGGGCCGCGGCCGGTGCGCGCCGAAGATTCATTTGGCGGCGAGCCCGCCCAAGCTCGGCGAGCTGCCATGATCCGAGCGCGATGGAGCCGAAAATGACCTCGCGCATCCGCTTGACGAGCGCGAGCGAAAGCGCGACTTGGTGATCGACACCGAACATCTGCGCGAGCACGACGACGGCCGCTTCCTGCACGCCAAGGCCGGCCGGCACCATGAAGGCGGCATGACGGACGGCCTGCGTGAGCGCTTCGATGGCGACCGCGCCGCTCACCGACACGGGATGGCCGAGCATGGCGAGCGCCCAATAGGTTTCGAGCGCGCCGAGCAGATAACCCGCGAATTGCCAGAGGAAAGCGCGCAGCAATGTGCCGGGGCGCGACATCAGCGTATCGATCTCGGCATCGAGCCGCTTGCCGTCGATCCCCTGCAGCAATTGGTGTTCGTTGCCGAGCACGCGCGCCGCGAAACGCTCGATCGCGTGGAAGACGCCGCCGCGCCGCAAAAGGGCGACCGCGAGCACAGGCAACGGCAACGACAAGGCGAGCGCCAGCGCAATGGTCTTGACGCCGCCGCCGTCGGTCGTCGCGAGAATCAGCACGAGCCCGAGCGCGGAGAATGCGTATTGGACGGCGATCGTAATGAGCACCTCGACGATCACCGATGCGCTGACAAGGCTCGCATCGTGCACGCGCCAGCGCGCAAGGCGAATGCCGACGATTTCGCCGCCGACGCCGACAGAGGGCAAGAGGCGGCTCACCGCCTCACGCACCGATGCGATCCACCAGAGGAAGGCGAGCGGCGCACGCCGGCCCAGCAATACGTACCATGCGACCGCATCGAGCAGCAGCGGCAGCGCATGGAACGGTACGAGCCAAAGCAACGCGAAACCGGCTTGCCCGATCACATGAACGACGTCGCCGACGCCCTCGTGCACGACGAGCGCCAGCAGAATCGCCACGCCGATCGGCCATCCGGCCCACTTCAGCCATTTCGTCATAACCGGCCGCCCCCTCGCCCGACCCCGCCGGGAAAACGAGCATCGCCCGTGCCGCAGACGTCCATGAAACCGCCGCGCGCGATGCCCGCGATCGCCGCCGCCACGCGGGGCGAGACGAGTGCGGCGAGCTCATCGGCGTGGCGGTAGTCGCGCATCGACGGCGTGAGCGGCGCCGCGCCTGCTTCGGCCGGGTGACAGTAGATCTCGCCGACGCCGGCCGGCAAGCGAGCCAGCGCGTCGAGCATCGCCGCCTCGTCCATGCCGCCCGTGCGGGCGATACCGACGACGTAATCGTTATGGGCAATGCCGGCCCGCGCGAGGCGCGCGCGCATGAGCGCGATCCAAGGCGTGAGCCACCAGGGCGCATGCGCCTCGAACGGCAGGCGAATGGCGCGCAGGCCATACTCGCGGCCGATCGAGAGAACCAGCGAGAGTACCGTCGGATGCACATGGAAGTGCTTGTGCGCATTGACGTGATCGAGCGGCAATCCCGTCGCCGCGAACGCTTCGAACTGGGCGCGAATTTCGCGGGCGAGCTGGGCGCGTACCGTCGGAAGAAAGAAGAAGCGAAAGCCGTCGCGCACCATCGCATCGCCGAAGCGACCGTCGGCGCCGACGAGCGCCGGAATCTCGTTGGCCGGCAGCGTCGCGCGGCCGTCGGCGAGCACCAGATGAAGACCGACGCGCAAACCCGGCAGCCAGCGCGCCCGCTCGACGGCGTGGCGCGCGGCCGGCGCGCTGACCATGAGACTCGCGGACGTCAGCACGCCGTCGCGATACGCGCGCTCGACGGCCGCGTTCACGCGCTCATCGAGCCCGAAATCGTCGGCCGTGAAGATGAGCGCGCGCGCCGCCGGTGGGGTCAATTGATCATGCCTCGTGCGCGCGCAGGAAACGGAAGAACTCGACGCCTTCGCGCAGGCGCCGCTTCATCATCTCCCAGCTCGTCAGCATTTCGCGCACGATTTCCCAGATCTTCGAGGGACGGAAGTAGAACTCTTTGTAGAACTTCTCGAGATGGTGATAGATCTGCTCGCGCGACAGATGGTCGTAACCGATCGCCGCGAGCTGCACGCCTTCCTTGCTGACGAGGTTGATCGTCTTGTTCTCCTCGAGCCAGCCGTTCTCGACCGCCTGGTTGTAGAGAAAGGTGCCCGGATACGGCGCGGCGAGCGAGACCTGAATCGTGTGCGGATTGATTTCCTTCGCGTACTCGATCGTCTTCCTGATCGTCTCTTCGGTCTCGCCGGGCAGGCCGAGAATGAAGGTGCCGTGGATCTTGATGCCGAGCTTCTTGCAGTCGGCGTTGAAGCGCCGCGCGAAATCGGTGCGCAGGCCCTTCTTGATGTTGACGAGGATCTGGTCGTCGCCGGACTCGTAGCCGACGAGCAAGAGGCGCAGGCCGTTCTCCTTCATGACCTTGAGCGTCGAATACGGCACGTTCGCCTTCGCGTTGCATGACCAGGTCACGCCCAGCTTGCCGAGCCCGCGCGCGATCGCCTCCGCGCGCGGCGCGTCGTCGGTGAACGTGTCATCGTCGAACATGATCTCCTTGACTTCGGGCATGTTCTCCTTGATCCACTTTACTTCGGCAAGGACATTCTCGACCGAGCGCACGCGGTAGCGGTGGCCGCCCACGGTCTGCGGCCAGAGGCAGAACGTGCAGCGCGACTTACAGCCGCGGCCCGTGTAAATCGACACGTACGGATAATTGAGGTACCCGATGAAGTAGTTGTCGATCTTCAGATCGCGCTTGTAGACGGGCGCGACGAACGGCAGCTCGTCCATGTTCTCGATCATCGGACGCGCGCCGTTGTGCTCGATCGAGCCGTCCTTCGCGCGGTAGCTCAAGCCGAGGATCTCCGAGAACGGCTTGCCGTCCGCGACATCCTTGCAGGTGTAGTCGAACTCTTCGCGGCAGACGAAATCGATCGCCTCGGTGGCCGTGAGCGAGTTGTGCGGATCGACGGCAACTTTCGCGCCCACCATGCCGATCAGCAGCGAAGGCTTCCTCTTCTTGAGGTGCTCGGCGAAGAGCGCGTCGCTCGGAAACGACGGCGTGCTGGTGTGGATGATGACGAGGTCGTACTGCATCGCGATGTCGAGCGTCGCCTCGACCGAAACGCCGTCGGCCGGCGCGTCGAGCACGCGGCTATCGGGCACGAGCGCCGCCGGCTGCGCGAGCCAGGTCGGATACCAGAACGAACGGATTTCGCGCTTGGCTTGATAGCGCGAGCCGGCTCCGCCATCGAAGCCGTCGAACGAGGGGGCCTGCAAGAACAGGGTTTTCATGAATGCTCCGGCAACCTGTATGGATGCTGATGTCAAATGGGGAGAGCGCGTGAAGCGGTGCGCTCCCGACGATGTGCTTCCAAACCGATTCGTTCAGGGGCCATCGGACCCCTCTGCCACGCGCGCGACGACCGGCATGCGCGCGCCGCGCCAGGTCACGTGCGACCCGAACACCGCGATGAGCCATTGCACCGCGAGCAAAGCGTCGCGCAACGGCACGAGCGGCAAGTCCAGGCAGAACTCACGCGCATTGCGCGAACCGCGCGCATGCAAGCCGAGTCGCGCCAGCGTGCCGACGGCCGCGGAGCCGACGAGCGCGGCGTCGTGCACGAATGCGCCGCCGTGACCGAGCGCGAGCAGCGCCGCGGTCACGAGCCACGGCGACGTGAAGGTGATGAAGAGGAATGCGAAGCCGAGCGGATTGATCGAACGGATGGTGCGCAGCCAGCGCGTCTCGCGCGTCCAGAGCGACGAGAACTCCGACTCGATCACATCCGTGTCGACGACGACTTCCGAGAGCACCGTCGTCAAGCCGAGCTTGCGCGTGTGTTCGGCGAGCCAGTAATCGTCGGCAAGACAGTCCTTGAGCGCCTGGAAGCCGCCGATCTCGGCAAGCGTCGAGGCGCGCAGCGCGAGCGTCGCGCCAAAACCGAACTGTCGCGAGCCGGCCGCATGAGCGATGCGCACCGACGGCGCGAACCACTCGTTGATGAAGAGCGCGCCGACGTGCGTCCAGAAGCCGCCGACGCTGCGCGCCTTGTAAAGGCACGTCACGATCCCGACCTGCGGATCGGCCAGCGGCGCCGTGACCGATTCGAGATAGTCGGGCTCGACCGCGATATCGCTGTCGGCAAGCACGATAAGCGGGTGTTTCGCGTGCGCGGCGAGATTGATGAGGTTGCTGACCTTCAGGTTGTGCCCGTGCACGAGCGGATCGACGACGAGTTCTATCTCGCGCTGCGGATAAGCCGCCTGAAGCCGCCGCACGACGGCGATGGCCGGATCCTTCGGCGAGGAAACGCCCAGGAGCAGTTGATAGCAGGGATGCGTCTGCTCGCAGAACGTCGCGAGATTCTCGAAGAGCCGCGGCTCGGTGCCGCAAAGCGGCTTCAGCACGCTGACCGCTTCGCCCCACGGCCATACCGGCCGCGAGGCGCGCGGCGCGCCGTGCGTGTCACGGCCCCGCCTGGCGCTCGGCGCGAACGGCATGGCGACCGCCGCCACGAGCGCATAAGCCGCCGCGACGCAGCAAAGCGCGACGAGCAACCAATCCGAAATGAGCGATGTCGTCATTGTCGTCACGATCGTCACCGCGCGGCGCCGCTCGAAAGCATGGAATCGGTCGGAAAGCCAGGCGCGGCCGTTCGGATCGCGGACGACCGGAATGAAAAGACACTAGCTGGCACGTTTCTTACTCCTTCGTTCATCCCCGAGCGGCCATCAGGGCTGCCCGAGCCGCCGCCCGGCCCGGCGCGCACGGATCAGTCGGTGCCGCTGGCCGCTCGGTTCCGGTACGGGCCTTTCGCGTTCGCTCGGACGGCGGAAACGGGAACGAAGGTATCCCGGCGGACTTTCGGAAGTCCCCCGAATATCGCTCGAGAACCGCACCCGACGCACTGCCCGTGCGCTTTTATCGTCGATCGTGCGCGCCGCCGTTGCCATTGGCGCTATCGGCCGACTGTACGCAAACCGTAATCTGTTTTGCAAACGGGCAATTGTATCAGCGCGCGTGGCAAAGCGCTTCGAAACGGGCTGCCGCAACGGATCTCGTCGCCGGAGAGCAGCATTTATGCAACAAGCGGGCCTGCCGCGACGGTTTTTGGCGGCAGGGGGCGGGATCGCACGATGACGCGACGCAACAACTCATGTATCGTTAATTCCAAACCTGCATGACGCGCGAACGAAGCCATCATGAAAAACGTCCTCAGCATCCAGCCGCATGTTGTCTTCGGCCATGCAGGCAACAGTGCAGCCGTGTTTCCGATGCAACGCCTCGGCGTCAATGTCTGGCCGCTCGAGACGATGCAGTTTTCCAATCATATGCAGTACGGCCACTGGGCGGGCAGCGCGATCGACGCGCCGCAAATGGCCGAGCTCGTCGAAGGCATCGGCACGATCGGCATGCTGCGGCGCTGCGACGCCGTTCTGTCCGGCTATCTCGGCTCGACTTCCCAGATCGACGCCGTCGTCGAGATCGTGCGCTCGGTCAAAGCGGCGAACGCCGGTGCCTGGCACTTCGCGACCCCTGTCATCGGCGCGGGCGCCGGCTCGAGCGTCGACGAGTATCTGCTCGAGAAGATCCCCGACATCGCCGACGGCCTCGCGCCCACGCACGATGCGTTGCAAAAGCTGGCCGGCCGCACGATCGAGACCGTCGACGAAGCCGTCGTGGCGTGCCGCGAGCTGATCCGGCGCGGGCCGCAGGTCGTCTGCGTCAAGCAGTTGCGCGACCGCAACAGCCCGGCCGACCGCATCAATCTGCTCGCGGTGACGCACGACGAAGCATGGCTGTGCCAACATACGCGCTACCCCTTCGCGCGGCAGCCCGTCGGCGTGGCTGAGCTGACGAGCGCGATCTTCGTCGCGCGCCGGCTTCTCGGCGACACGGTGCGCACGGCACTCGAACACACGGTGTCCGCCGTCCACGCTGTGCTGAAGGCGACCTTCGACGCCGGTCGCTACGAGCTCGAGCTCGTCGCCGCGCAGGACGATATCGCCAAGCCGCGCGAGTGGCTCGGTGCCTGGCTCGCCGAAACGGCCTAGCGTCGCGCGGCTTTGCGCGCCGAACCGTTGCTAGACCGCTGAATCACCGCCACCGGCGGAAAGCCCCCTCGAGACGCCCTTAGCGTAATCCCTTATCTCGCCAAAATCCGGCGTGGCGAGCGTGTTTGCCCTGATTGCCCGCGCCGGTCGCCTGTGCCGAAATGCGCATGCGGAGCGACGCGAACGGTCAAGACGCACGCATATTGGCTTCCTATATTCGCGTCGAATGGCTGCCGCCGGGCGTCAACCCGCGCCCGAACCGCCCCTTGGGCGCCTGCGGCATGTCGAGGAAAACCACGAACGCCAGGAGGTCCCGCCACACGAGCGCGTCATCGAATAACTAGAAACACATTAGAGCCGTGCGCCGGCTCGGGTCCACTCGGATCGGGGTTGGGAGTGTCTTTGCGAGAGCCGGCATGCACGCCGTAGCCGTTTTCCATGTTTGCCGACAAAGGAAAGAACATGCGTATTGCGAAGACGATCGCCCCTATCGCAGTTGCCGTTGGAACGCTTCTCGCCGCTGTGCCGCTCACCGCTTCGGCGGACGTGACAGTCAAAATCGGCTTTGCCGCGCCGCTTACGGGCCCCAACGCGAACTACGGCGCTGACCTCAAGAACGGCGTGCAGATGGCCCTCGACGACGCGAAGGCCCAAGGCATCAAGATCAATGGTCAGACGGTGGACTTCCAGCTTGTCTCCGAAGACGACCAGGCGGACCCGCGCACCGGCACCCAGGTCGCGCAAAAGCTCGTGGATGAAGGCGTCAATGTCGTCATCGGCCACTTCAACTCCGGCACGACGATTCCTGCCTCGGTGATTTACGAGAAGGCCGGCATCCCCGATATCGATCCCGCCGCGACGAATCCGACCATCAGCGGCCGCGGATTCAAGAACATGTTCATGGTCATTTCCAACGATGCCCAAAACGCCGGCACGGCGGGCACGTATGCCGTGGAGGTGACGAAGGCCAAGCGTATCGCCATCATCGACGACCGCACTGCGTTCGGACAAGGCGAGGCGGACGAGTTCGCCAAGGCGGTCAAGAAGGCGGGCGGAAATATCGTCGGGCGCGAATACACGACCAATTCCGCCACCGACTTCAAGACGCAACTCACGAGCCTCAAAGGCAAGAATCCCGATCTCATCTTCGTGGGCGCGCTCAATCCGCAGGCCGCCGGCATCATGAAGCAGATGCGCCAGCTCGGCATGAAGGCGCAGTACGTCGGCGGCGGCGGCGTGAAGGATATCGACTTCATCAAGCTTGCTGGCGACGACGCCGAAAACGCCGAGGCATGGGAGTATGGGCGCCCGCTCGACAGCACGCCCGTCGGCAAGACCTTCGCCGACAACTTCAAGAAGAAGTTCGGCGTGGATGTGCTCTCCTATGCGCCGTTCGGCTACGACGCGACCTGGACCGCAATCAAGGCGATGCAGGCGGCGAACTCAGCCAAGCCCGATGATTACCGTGCGAAGCTGAAAGACATCAGCTTCGATGGCATCACGGGACATATCGCGTTCAATCCGGACGGCTCGCTGAAGGGCGCCTCGTCGACGATGTATCAAGTCAAGAACGGCCAATGGGTGACGGTCGTCACCAAGAGCGCGGAGTGATCGCGGATCTGATCGGCGCCCATCGACACCCGGCAGTACTTCTTCAGCGTCGATGGGCGCGCATTGCCTCCTAAACCCATTCGGAGGTCGACGTGACAGTATCCCGCTTGCGAAACATTCCCGGCATCGGTGTCGATCGCGTCGGCGACGCGGCGGATTCGATGCATGACGCCGACATCCTAAGGCTCGAGAATCTCGATACCGATTTGAGGCCGCCCGCCGAGGCCCTCGCGCGTACGCGCGACGCAATCGGCGACGACGCAGCCAACAGTTATCTGCCGTTTCTCGGGCAGTGGCCGCTGCGGCAGGCTGCCGCGCTACGCGTCGGCCGCGCGGCGGGTGTCGAATACGATCCAGCAAGCGAATGCGTCATATCGGCGGGCGGGCTCGCCGGCATTCTCAACGTGCTGCTGTCGATTCTCGAGCCCGGCGACGAGGTGGTGCTGACTGATCCAACCTATGCGGGCCTCATCAACCGTGTGCACCTGGCGGGCGGCGTGGCGAAGTTCGCGCGGCTCGAGCCCGGCGCCGACGGCTGGCGGCTCGGCATGGAGAGCCTCGCTGCCGCGATCGGGCCGCGCACGAAGGCGTTCCTCATCGCGTCCCCGTCGATGCCCAGCGGCTTTGTCGCATCGAAAGACGAATGGCGCGCGATCGCCGAGCATTGCGAACGGGCCGGTGCATGGCTCGTCTATGACGCGGCGATGGAGCGCATCGTCTTCGACGGCCGGGAGATCATCCATCCGGCCGGCATGCCGGGCATGCGGGAACGGACGATCACCGTCGGCTCACTCTCGAAGGAATACCGGATGATCGGCTGGCGCGTGGGCTGGATCGTCGGACCCGCATCGATCATGAACGACGTGCGCCTCGTCAGCTTGTCGAACGTCGTCTGTCAGGTCGGCATTGCCATGCCGGGCGCGACGGCCGCGCTCACGGCGACCGATGACGGTGTCGCGGCTGCCGTCGCCGAATGGGAAAGCCGGCGCGATTTCCTCATGGCCGAATTGGCCGATCTGCCACCCGTTGTTCGCCCGCACGGCGGCTGGTCCCTGCTCGTCGATACGCGCAGCCTCGGCATCGAGCCTGCCGACGCATCGCGATTGCTGCTCGCACACGGCAAGGTCGCGGCCACGCCGATGACGAACTGGGGACCGACGGCGGATCGCTATCTGCGATTGGTCTTCTCGAACGAGCCCGTTTCGCGGATGCGTGACGTTCGCGAACGCATACGTGCGTCATGGCGCCTGTGATGCGGAGCTGCCATCGGGCGTCACGGCATCACTGAGTCGTTCACCTGGCAAAGGTTCTGGTTGTACCAGGGATGTGTGTTTGCCGCGACGGCCGGACGGCGCCGCCTGCCCGCACCTGATAACATCCGACTCCAGTCCGCGGGCCACAGGGCTCGCTCAACGCCCGCACCACCGTCCAACGATTCGTCATGTCTTTGTTCAGCCTGCTCGATCCGTGGGAGCCCTCCCCCGCGCTCGTGGCCGTTTTCATTGCCGCCGCCCTGCTCTATGCGCGCGGCGCGCGGCGCATTTCCGTGACGTTCGCGCGGCGGGCCGCGTTCTGGTCAGGGCTTGCTCTTTTTTACATCGCGCTGCATACGCGGCTCGACTACTATGCCGAGCACCAGTTCTTCGTGCACCGCCTGCAGCATCTCGTGCTGCACCATCTCGCGCCATTGATCGTGATGGCCGGCTATCCGGGCGGCGTGCTTCGCGCGGGGCTGCCTCTGCGCTGGCGCATCTCGCTGCGGCGATGGCAACGCGGCACGGCCGCGCGCATGGCCGCCGCGGTCCTGCTCAACCCAACGTTCATTTCCCTGGCGTTCGTCATTTCGGTCGTGTTCTGGCTGATTCCGTCGATACAGTTCGTGGCGATGCTCGATTGGCGCATCTATACGTTCATGAACTGGTCCGTGGCCGCGAGCGGACTGCTCTACTGGTGGATGTTGCTCGATCACCGTCCCGCCCCGCCGAGCCGCACGCGTCCGGGCTTGAGAGTCTTGTCGCCCGTCATCACGATGACGCCGCAGATTCTCGTCGGCGCGATCATCACGTTCTCGTCGCGCGATCTCTATCCGGTTTTCACGCTGTGTGGCCGCGCGTTCACGTCGATCCCGCCGGTGCTCGACCAGAGCCTCGGCGGCCTCATCATGTGGGTGCCGGCAGCGGTGCTCGAAGCGATCGGGGCGATGATGGCCCTGCGGCATTTGATGCGGTTATCGGCGCGTGCGCCGCGCGGCGAGCAACAACGGCCCGCCGTCGCGCCTCGCCCGAGCGGGGCCGCGGTTTAGGAACCCCGGCTTCGCATCCGCGCGCGATAGGCACGAGGGCTCATTCCGAACTCGTTTCTGAACGCGCGATTGAAGTTGGACACATCGTCAAAGCCGCAATCGAGGGCAATATCGATGACCTTCGCGGGCTCATCCACCAGGCGCTCGACAGCGGCGCGCAATCGCGCCCGCAAGACGTATTGATGCGGCGTCGTACCCGTCACCCGCTCGAAGGTACGCAGAAAATGATAAGGGCTCAAACCCGCATGCCGGGCCAGGCCATCGACGCTGGTATCGCCGTCCGGCGACTCGTCGATCAGCCGGAGCACCTGCATCACGCGCTCGAGCGCCGCGGCCGAAACGGAGTTGCCCGCTTGCACGCGTTGCTCGGTCGTCTCTCGTAGCACGACGGCGGCAAGTGCCAAGGCCAGTTCATCCCAGGCAACGCCGGCACGCGCGGAAACACCGGCCGAAGCCGCCGCGACGAACGGCGCGAGCGCTCGCGAAGGCGCGACGCGGGCCGTGGGAAACCTCGCGCTAGCTCGGCGCAGCCCGGCATCCTCGGCGATTCGCTCGAAGCACTCTGGCGTGAGGCGAAACGCGACGCAACGGTCGCCCGCGCGGTGGCGATGGCCGCACTCGAAGCATTCGCCCGCGTTACCGAGCATGACCGAACCGGGCGTCATCAGCCCTCTTCCAGGCACGGACCGGTACTCGAACGCACCCGCCGCCACAAGGGCGATCAGTACCTGCTGATGGCGCTCCTCGAATGGCTTGTCACAAGGCCCGTGCGTACAAAGCACGTCCGCGACGTCCCAGCCCCGACCGGCCGCGATCACACGCGGCGCGACACGTCCTCGCGCGCCCGCCTCGCGCCGCAGCGCGAGCGCCTCGTCCAAGTCGGCCGCAATTTTTGCCAAGTTTCACCTCGCCGCGTTACCTACTATCGTCCTCGAGCCCGCTCGGGCGGATGGCAGACCCGTCGCCCGCTGCGCCGAAGACCGCGCCGGCACGGTCGGCCGGTAAGCGAATTCGATGAACGAAGGAGACTCAACGTGAATCCTATCGAAAACGATGCATCGCGTGCATTCCTATCGGCCCTCGCCGCTCCGGGCCGCGCCGCCGACATCGGAGAGGCCGACGATATTTACGGCTGGCTCGTCGGCAGCTGGTCGCTCGAAGTACTGCGCTATCGCGGCGTCGATTTGCGCGGCAAAGGCATGACGGCCGAAGCGCATTTCGGCTGGGTGCTCGAGGGCCGCGCCATCGAGGACGTCTGGATCATGCCGCCGCGCGGCACCCGCCCGCCGCAAGATCCGGAATTCAACATGTACGGCACTACGCTGCGCAGCTGGGATCCAGATTTGCGCGCCTGGCGCATTTCATGGACGAATCCGGCGCGAAGTCACCGCGAAACGCAAATCGGCCGGCGCGTTGGAAACGAGATCGTGCAAACGGGGGCGCGCGCCGATGGTCAAGCCACGCGCTGGCGCTTCGCCGAAATCACGTCCCGCGGTTTTCATTGGATCGGCGAAGCGCTCGATCGCGACGGGTCGACTTGGTTCGTCGAAGGTGAATTTCTTGCGACGCGCGTGGAGGGTTGAACGAGGCGACGAGCCGATGTCCGTTCGGCGGCTCCATGCGCCTCGCTCATTGCCCGCAGGGCGTCACTCGCGCTCGTCGATGGCCTGCCGCAACGAAAGCGCGATACCCTTTGCGGCAAGCTCTATATCCGCGAGGCTCGGGAAGCTCGGCGCGATGCGCAGATGCGTGTCGCGGGGATCGGTGCGGTACGGAAACGCCGCACCCGCCGGTGTCAACACGATGCCGGCCTCGGCGGCAAGCGCGACCGTACGCTTGGCGAGTCCATCCGGGGTGTAGAGGCTCACGAAATAGCCGCCCTGCGGGGTCGACCACGAAACGCCGGGCGCATCGGCGAGCATCGCTTCGAAGGTCGCCGCGACCGCATCGAACTTCGGCCGTAACAGCGCGCGATGCCTTTCCATCAATCGCTCGAGCCCCGCGCGATCGCGCAGGAACCGCACGTGCCGCAACTGATTCAGCTTGTCGGGGCCGATCGTGCGCACCGATACGTGGCGCTGCCACCAATCGATGTTACGGGGCGACGATGCGAGAAACGCGACCCCGCCGCCGGCCAATGTCACCTTCGACAGTGATGCGAAGACGAGCGCGCGATCGGGATAGCCCGCCTTCAGCGTGGCTCCGACGATGTCGGGGCTAGCGTGCCTACGCTCGGTCAGGTGATGGAAACGATAAGCATCGTCCCAGAAGAGCCGGAAATCGGGCGCGGCCGTCGGCATTGAAGCAAGGCGCCGCACGACGTCGTCCGAATAGATCGTTCCCGTCGGATTGCTGTAAAGCGGCGTGCACCAGATGCCCTTGATCGAAGGATCGGCGGCAACCTGCGCCTCCACGAAATCCATGTCGGGGCCGTCGTCGTCGATGGGCACCGCGATCATCCGGATGCCCAGCGCCTCGCAGATCGCAAAGTGGCGATCGTAGCCGGGCACTGGACAAAGGATGGCTGCTCCCCTTGGCAGTTTGTGCCACGGTTCGCCGCCCGGTAAGCCGAACAACATTGCGAACGAGAGCACATCGTGCATCAACTCGAGGCTCGAGTTGCCCGCCGAGACCACTTGACTCGGCGACAGGCCGAGCAGCTCGGCGCCGAGCTCGCGCGCTTCGGGTAGGCCCAGCAGATGACCGTAGTTGCGACAATCGATGCCGTCGCGCGAAAGATGTCCGACTGTCCCGGCTTCATCGATCAGTCCGCGAGATAGGTCGAGCTGCTCGGGTGCGGGCTTGCCGCGAGTCATATCGATCGAGAGGCCCAAGCGGGCAAAGTCGTCGTAAGTCATCGGCATGTGTTCTCTCCGCGAGTCATTCCGAAATGAAATGGGGGCTGACGAGTGAAGTATGCCGATATGGGAGGATTCAGACAAACGCGTTATATTGAACGCTTCGTTCAGCTTTTCTGATGATACGACGCGATGAAGACCCTCGATCTCGATGTCCTCTCGATGGTGGTCGCGGTTGCCGATGCCGGTAGCTTCCTGCGTGGCGCCGCACTCGTGCATCGCTCGCAATCGGCAGTCAGCATGCAGGTGAAAGCGCTCGAAGGCGCGCTCGGCAAGACGCTTTTTGTGCGCAGGGCGCGCAGCGTCGTGCCGACTCAAGAGGGGTATCTGCTCATCGAGTACGCGCGCCGAATGCTCGCGCTGCGCGATGAGGCGTGGGCGTCGCTCGTGCATCCCGAGATCAAGGGGCGCGTCGTGATCGGCGTGCCCGACGACTATGCTTCATCGCTGCTGCCCGGCGTGCTGCGAAAGTTCTCGGCGACTTATCCGAAGGTTGAGATTCAGGTGGTCGGCCTGCCGAGCCATGCGCTCGTGCCGCTGGTGAAGGACAACAAAATCGATCTCGCCTGCATGACACGCATGAAAGGCATGCGCGGCGAGCTGATCCGCCTCGAGCCGACGGTCTGGGCCGGCGCGGCGCGTGGCGGCCCGATATGGAAAGAGCGTCCACTGCCGATCGCCGTCTTCGCAGCCGGCAGCGTCGCGCGCGCCAACGCGATCCGCGCGCTGCAGCGTGCGCGCATCGCCTATCGGACTTCGTATGAGAGTCCGAGCTTGCTTGGGCTCTTCAGTATGGTCGAAGCGGGACTCGCGGTGGCGCCCGTCGCGCGTTGCGCGCTGCCCGAGCGATTCGTTCAGCTCGGTCGAGCGCAAGGGCTGCCACCGTTGCCGCCGCTAGAAATCGTGCTCGCACGCAGCGCCGGGTCGAATCGCGCCGAATGCGATTTTTTGGCCGAGCAGATTTTGGGAGAACTGCGGATTTGAGTACGGGGAACTCACAAGCATCGGATAACAGAAATGTTGCCGGCATCATCAACGGCCACCAACTCACGGCGGCCATCAGGCCACTTCCGAATAAAATCGTCTGGGTAACGATCGTCGCAGTAGTAAATCGGCCGGCCCGCAGCCAGGTGCGACCGAGCCGCTTGCCCATCATCGCGCGCGAATGCACGCTCGACCACCGCCCAGAAACGCTTTTCCTCGGCAGGGGTCATGTCTTCCAATCTTTCAATCGGTAGTGCTGCCATCGCGTACAGCTCGAGCTTAATTCAAGCGCTCTATTATGCCTCTGCCTCGCCGCAGCGGCCGCAAGTGCAACGATGCGGTCGACGTCAAAGCCCTAAAACAACGACTTCTGTCGCTGCTGACTCACCGGCACGACATCGAAGCCATCGAACTTCTCGCGCGCCTTGGCGAGATCGTGCAGCAGCTGCCTTTGCAGCCATGTCTCGGCGCCGCCGCCGAATGCTCTATCGAGCCGCAGTGCCATTTCGGGCGAGATCCCTGCCTTGCCGCTCAACAGGTTGGTCAGCGCTTGGCGGCTCACACCGAGCGCCGTCGCCCCCTGCGTCACGGTCAGGTTGAACCGCTCGAGGCAAGTCTGGCGCACGATAGCGCCGGGATGAATGAAGTCGGAATCGGCCATGGGCCGAAACCTTATCGACGAAGCGGGGATTCGTCAACCGACAAGTGGCGGTTGTCGCGCCGAATGCACGCCCAAAAGACGCGCTTTAGCCGATTCGCGCGAGCGCCTCGTCGATCAACGCTTCCAACAACGGCTCTACTCTCCGGGCCCGCGCTTCGTCATAGGCATACGGACGACTCTCCTGCATATACGTAATCTGGGACAGCTCGAGTTGCACGGCATGGATTCCCTCCTCCGGCTTCCCGTACTGCCTCGTGATATAGCCACCCTTGAAGCGCCCATTCGCAACGGCCGTGAAAGCCCCGTCCCGCGTCACGCATTCGGCCAACGCCTCGGCCATCCCCGGCGCCGCGCTCGCACCGCCCGCCGTGCCGAAGTTGAAATCGGGCAAGCGCCCCTCGAAGAAGCGCGGCACGCGGGAGCGAATCGAATGCGCCTCCCATAGCAGAACCTTACCGTGCCGCGCCTTTAATGCCGCGATCTCTTCGACGAGCGCATCGTGATAAGGCTGCCAGTACTTCGCGCGGCGCCGCGCGACCTGCTCGTCCGTCGGCTCGCCGCCCGGATGGTAGAGCGGCTCCTTGTCGAACGTATCGACGGGCAGCAAGCCCGTCGTGTCCTGTCCCGGGTACAGACTCGCGTTGTCGGGCGGGCGGTTGAGGTCGATCACGTAGCGTGCGTAGGTCGGCACGATCAGCGACGCCCCGCGCCGCGCCGCAATCCCGTAAAGGCGCTCGAGATGCCAGTCGCAATCGTCGACATACCCGGCCACATCCGTCATCGTCGCCCGGATCTCATCGGGGATTTCAGTACCGACGTGCGGCATCGAAATCAGCAGCGGCAAGTGCCCGCGGTGGACCGAGAAAACGGGCCGCTCATGCGAGGTGTTCATTTGATGGAGTGTCAATATGAGAAGGAACAGCCGCCCATCTTAGCGCAGCAGCTCCCCCATCGCTTCCCGATACGTCGCATAAGCTCGCTCCTCGTCGGCGTGCCTGCCATCCCGCACGACGCATCGACCACCGACATAGACCTCGCGAATGGGCGATGTGCCGTGCTCGCAGAATACGATGCCGGCGAGCCAGCTTTCACGCGGGTGCGCATCGATACACGGATGCCTCGGATCGAGCACGATCCAGTCGGCCCGGCAGCCCGCGCGCAAAGCCCCCGTGAGGCGGCCGGTCGCGGCAGCACCACCCGCGAGCACCGCCTCGACGAGTCGATCGGCGACTTGCGGCCTTGCCTCGCCCGCGAGCACGTTGCGCTCGCGACGCGCGAGACGCTGTCCGTATTCGACGAGACGCAGCTCGGCACGCCAGTCGACGGCCACATGGCTGTCCGATCCGATGCCGATGCGCCCTCCCGCGTCGAGGTAATCGCGCGCGGGAAAGATGCCGTCCCCAAGATTCGCCTCCGTCGTCGGACACAATCCGGCCACGGCGCCGCTCGCCGCAAGCCCGGCGACTTCCCCGGCGTCGACATGCGTCGCATGGACGAGGCACCAGCGGCCATCGACATCGAAGCGGTCGAGCAGCCATGCAACGGGGCGCGCCCCTGTCGCAACGATGCACTCGTCGACTTCACCCGTCTGCTCGGCGATATGGATGTGCACCGGTGCGCCACGCATGTCGCTCGAAAGCCCGTCGATGAGCGCTCGCAGCGACTGCTCCGAGACCGCCCGCAGCGAATGCGGGGCAACGCCATACGCGAGCGCGCCATGCTCAGGCCTCGCCTTGCGAAGCCCATCGATCAAATCGAGCAACTCGTCGGGAGTACTGATGAAGCGCCGCTGGTCGTCGCGCGGCGCCCGCGCACCGAACCCGCTGTATTGGTAGAGCACAGGCAGCATCGTCATGCCGATACCCGCGCGCATGGCCGCATCGACGACGCGTTCGGCAAGCTCCGCACGATTCGCATAGCGGCCGCCATCGGGCGCATGATGAACATAGTGGAATTCGCAGACCGACGTATAGCCCGCCTTCAGCATCTCCACATAGAGCCAATATGCGACGGCCGCCAGCGTCTCAGGGGTGACGCGCGCCGCGAACCGATACATGAGCTCGCGCCAGCTCCAAAATGTATCGCTCGCATTCGCCCGATACTCGGCCAGCCCCGCCATGGCACGCTGGAACGCATGCGAATGCAGGTTCGGCATACCCGGCATGAGCGGGCCCGCCGCGCGTGCGACATCGGGCGATGGCGTCGCATTCGGCGTGACGGCAGTCAATGCGCCGCCGGCATCCCATTCGAGCAGCACATTGCGTTGCCACCCGGCTGGAAGCCAGGCATTCTCGGCGAACATCGCGCGCGGCGTTCGAGAATCGGGTGTCATCGTCGTTTCCATCGAATCCGTCATGGCCCGTCGCCGATGGCCCGGGGAAGAAAGCAACCGCGTTCGAACACCGTGACGCCCGCGCGCACAACGCGCGAGGCAAGCGGCCGTCCGATCCAATAAGCGAGCTCGGCGAGTGTTTCGACGGACCACGCGACAAAATCCGCTCGCCGCCCGACTTCGATCACGCCGTGGCGGTCGCTCCGTCCGAGCGCGCGTGCCGCATGGCAAGTTACGCCTTGCAATGCTTCGGTGACCGTCAGCCGGAACAGCGTGCAGCCCATGTTCAACATCGCGAGCAGCGACGTGCACGGCGAGGTCCCCGGATTGCAGTCGGTCGCGAGCGCGATCGGCACGCCGTATCGCCGCAACAAATCGACGGGCGGCAGCTGCGTTTCGCGAATGAAGTAGTAAGCGCCCGGCAACAGCACGGCGACCGTGCCCGCCTCCTTCATCGCCGCCACGCCGGCTTCGTCGAGGAACTCGAGGTGATCGGCCGAGAGCGCCCCGTAGCGCGCCGCAAGCGCCGTCCCTCCGTTGGCGCTCAGCTGCTCGGCATGCATCTTGACTGGCAAGCCGCGGCGAGCCGCCGCATCGAGCACGCGCTCGCTTTGCGCGAGCGAGAATCCGATCCGCTCGCAAAAGACGTCCACCGCATCGACGAGCCCTTCATCGGCCAGCGCCGGCAGCATCCGCTCGCAGACCTCGTCGATGTAGTCGTCGGGGCGGCCAGCGAATTCCGGCGGCAACGCATGCGCGCCGAGAAACGTCGTGTAGACCGATACCGGATAGCGGCGCCCGAGTTCGCGCGCCACGCGCAACATCTTGCGCTCGGTCGCGAGATCGAGGCCATAACCCGATTTGATCTCGATCGCCGCGACGCCTTCCGCAATCAGCGGCTCGAGCCTGCGAGCGGCATCGTCGAGTAGCGTCGCCTCGTCCGCGCCACGCGTCGCGCGCACCGTCGAGACGATCCCGCCGCCACGCCGCGCGATCTCCTCGTAACCGACGCCCGCGAGCCGCATGGCGAATTCATCGGCGCGATGGCCGCCGAAAACGAGATGCGTATGACAGTCGACGAGGCTGGGCGTGACCCACGCGCCGCCGAGATCCTCGCTCGGCCACGACGATAGCTCAGCCGGCAGCTCGCACGCCGGGCCAAACCATTCGATGTTGCCGTCGCGCACCGCGAGTGCCGCATCGACGATCGTCTCGTCCGGGTCGCCGCTCGGGCAAAGATGCAGATGCCGCCAGATTCGCTCGCTCATTTTTCGTCGACCTGTCGATCGAAATAGCGAATGCCGACGGCAAGAGCGGTGCCTTCACCAGACAGGATGCACGACAAGCCACGCGGTCGATCGAGATGCAGCGTGTCCATCGCCGTCAGGCGCACCGGCTCCGCCCCCGTGACTGACAGGTCGACCATCCCTTCGGCGCAAAAGACGAGCGCCGCATCGGCATCGAGCCGATGCTCGTCTCCTGCCCGCCAGAGCTCGACTGTGCCGCTCGCCTCGCTGCGCCGGACCATCAAATTGAAGTCGCGCGTCGGGCCGTCGAGCAGTTCGGCATGGACGACAAGCTCGCCCGCGAAGCGCGCGAACGCGAACGGCTCGCTCAACGCCGTCTGCGCCATGCCGCGCTCGTCGGCGAGCAGCATGCCGGCGCCGGACAGCAGCACGAGCGTCCGATCGACACCCGAGAAACGCGAGAACGGCCCCGAACGTTCGACATCGGCGACACTCACGCGCCAGACGAAGTCGTCGAACCCCGCGCCCGGCGGGTAGACGGCGATCTCGCGCGTCAGGCCGCCGCCATTCTTCCATGGCGAAGCGACGACCTCGGCACCGCGCACGACTCTCTCCGAAGCGAAATTCGCCGGTGGGACGATCGAACCCACCGCGATAGTCTGAAGCGCAACCATCGCCCTCACCTCATCGCCCGAGCATCGGCAGCTTGAGCCCGACGTCTTGCGCGGTGCGTCGCGCGAGGTCGTAGCCGGCGTCGGCATGTCGCATCACGCCCGTCGCCGGATCGTTGAACAGCACGCGCTCGATACGGCGCGCGGCGGCTTCCGTGCCGTCGCAGACGATGACGATGCCGGCATGCTGACTGAAGCCCATGCCGACCCCGCCGCCATGATGCAGCGACACCCAGGTCGCGCCGCCGGCGGTGTTCAGCAGCGCATTCAGGAGCGGCCAGTCGCTGACGGCATCCGAGCCGTCCTTCATCGCCTCGGTCTCGCGATTCGGGCTCGCGACGGAGCCCGTGTCGAGATGGTCGCGGCCGATCACAATGGGCGCCTTCAGCTCGCCGCGCGCGACCATCTCGTTGAAAGCGAGGCCGAGCCGATAGCGGTCTTTCACGCCGACCCAACAGATGCGCGCGGGCAGTCCCTGAAAAGCGATCCGCTCGCGCGCCATATCGAGCCAGTTGTGCAAGTGGGCGTCGTCGGGGATCAGCTCCTTGACCTTGGCATCGGTCTTGTAGATGTCCTCGGGATCGCCCGATAGCGCCACCCAGCGGAACGGCCCCTTGCCTTCGCAAAAGAGTGGGCGGATGTAGGCCGGCACGAAGCCCGGAAAATCGAATGCGTCGTCGACGCCCATGTCGTGCGCCATCTGCCGAATGTTGTTGCCGTAGTCGAGCGTCGCCGCGCCGCGCTTTTGCAACGCGAGCATCGCCCGCACCTGGCCCGCCATCGATTGCTTCGCGGGAGTGACGATGCTTTGCGGATCGGTTCGCTGGCGCTCGCGCCATTCGACGACCGTCCAGCCCTGGGGCAAATAGCCGTTGATAGGATCGTGCGCGCTCGTCTGATCGGTCACGCAATCGGGCGTGATGCCGCGTGCAACGCATTCGGCGAAGACGTCGGCCGCATTGCCCAGCAATCCGATCGAAACGGCCTTGCCGCTCGCCTTCGCCGCCTCGATCATCGCGAGTGCCTCGTCGAGCGTGGTTGCCTTGTTGTCGAGGTAGCGCGTTTTCAGGCGAAAGTCGATGCGCGTCTCGTCGCATTCGACGGCGATCATCGAGAACCCCGCCATCGTCGCGGCGAGGGGTTGCGCGCCGCCCATCCCGCCGAGGCCGCCCGTCAGGATCCAGCGGCCTTTCGCATTGCCGCCGAAATGCTGGTTCGCGACGGAATAGAACGTCTCATAGGTGCCTTGCACGATGCCCTGGCTGCCGATATAGATCCAGCTGCCAGCCGTCATCTGCCCGTACATCATGAGCCCCTTGCGATCGAGCTCGTGAAAGTGCTCCCACGTCGCCCAATGCGGGACGAGGTTCGAGTTCGCGAGCAGCACGCGCGGCGCATCGGCATGCGTCCGGAACACGCCGACGGGCTTGCCGGATTGAATCAGCAGCGTTTCATCGTCGCCGAGGTCCTTCAATGTCTCGAGAATCCGGTCGAAGCAATTCCAGTCGCGCGCCGCGCGGCCGATGCCACCGTAGACGACGAGCGCATGCGGATGCTCGGCGACTTCCGCGTCGAGGTTGTTCTGAATCATCCGGTAGGCGGCTTCGGTGAGCCAGCTCTTGCAGGTCTTCTCCGTGCCGCGCGGTGCACGCACGGTGCGCGTCGGATCGAAGCGCGGATCGGAAAACTTCGGGTCGTTCATGCGGTCCTCCCTCGGGGATTCGTGTGCGTTGATTCGGTCGGCGTCAGTTCAGCAGTCAGAAGTGGCCCGTGAATCGATAGCGGTTGCCTGGGTGCCATAGGTTGGCTACCGAAGCGACGAGCGTGCGCGTCCAGGTGCGTCGATGCAGCACGAGACACGGCTCGCCGTCGGCCATCGCGAGGTGCGCGTGCGTCTCGGGCTCGGGCAGCGCCGCCTCGATTCGATATTCGACGCGCGAGAGCGGCGCGACACGCACGAGGTACTGATTCGGCGTGATTCTCGTGAAGTCCTGCAGCGCGTATTCGGGCGCGGCGGCGGGATTCACCCAACGCTCTTCCAGCTGCACCGGCTCGTCGTTTTCGAAATGCAGCAGCCGCGAATGGAAGATCGGGCTGCCCGGGCTGACCTGCATCTCCTCGGCCAGCGCGGCATCGGCTACGGCCGCGCCCAGTGCGAGCACGCTCGCTCGATGCTGGTGACCGCGCGCGCCGATCTCGTCGGAGATGCTGCGGATCGCAACGAGCGTCGATTCGTATTTGGGCCGTGCGACGAACGTCCCCGCGCCCTGCACGCGCGTAAGCACCTGCTCGGCCGTCAACTCGCGCAGTGCGCGGTTCACCGTCATGCGCGCCACTTTGAATTCGCGCGCGAGCTCGTTCTCTGAAGGCACCTGATCGCCCTCGGCCCATTCGCCCGAATGGATGCGCGCGAGGATGAAATCCTTGATGCCCTGATAAGCGGGAGCGGAAGCGTTCATTTCTTCAGTGCGCGTTGCCGAGGGGATTTGCTCCGGGCACCGATTCCGCCCCCTCCGATGCGAACGCGAACGGGCTTGCCGCGGCGATCGTGCCGTCATGCACGAGCCGCTCGACAGCGGCGATGTCGGGCGCGAAGTAGCGATCGAGCTCATAGTGCGGTACCTCCGCGCGCAGCGTTTCCATCACGCGCCGCAGCGGCGCGCTCGTGCGATGAGGCAGGCGCAAATCGATGCCCTGAGCCGCCGCGAGCAATTCGATCGCGAGAATATTGGCCGTATTCCCGGCGATGTCGGCGAGCTTGCGCGCCGCGAACGTCGCCATCGAGACATGGTCTTCCTGATTCGCCGAGGTCGGCAGCGAATCGACGGACGCCGGATGCGCGAGCGTCTTGTTCTCCGAGGCGAGCGCGGCCGCCGTCACGTGCGCGATCATGAAGCCCGAGTTGACGCCGCCATCCTTGACGAGGAACGGCGGCAGGCCTGAAAGCGTCGCGTCGATAAGCAGCGCGATCCGTCGCTCGGCGAGCGCACCAATCTCCGCGGCCGCGAGCGCGAGATTGTCCGCGGCGAACGCAACGGGCTCCGCGTGGAAGTTGCCGCCCGACAGCACTTCGCCCGTATCGGGGAAAATCAGCGGGTTGTCGGAAACGGCATTCGCTTCGACGAGCAACACGTCGGCCGCGTGACGCATCTGATCGAGACAGGCGCCCATCACCTGCGGCTGACAGCGCAGACTGTACGGGTCCTGAACCTTGCCGCAGTCGCGATGCGAGAGATTGATGCCCGAGCCTTCGAGCAACGCGCGATACGCGGCCGCCGCGTCGATCTGTCCGCGATGACCGCGCAACTCGTGAATGCGCGCATCGAACGGCTTGACGGAGCCGGCCGCGGCATCCACCGACAGCGCACCGGCGACGAGCGCCGTGCGAAAGAGGTCCTCGATCGCGAAGAGGTGGTATAGCGCGAGCGCAGTCGACGCCTGCGTGCCGTTCAGCAGCGCGAGCCCTTCCTTCGCCTGGAGCGTCAGGGGCGCGAGGCCGGCCAACTTCAAACCTTGTGCCGCGCTCATCCGCTCACCGCGAGCGTGCACTTCGCCGATGCCGAGCAGCGCGGCCGATAAATGCGCGAGCGGCGCGAGATCGCCCGAGGCGCCAACCGAGCCTTTGACGGGAATGACGGGCAACACGTCGGCGTTGAAGAGCGCAACGAGCGCGTCCATGACCTCGCGCCGGATCCCGGAGTGACCGCGGCCGAGGCTCGAGAGCTTCAGCGCGATCAAGAGCCGCACGACGGGCGCCGCCATCGGCTCGCCGACGCCGACCGCGTGCGAGAGCACGAGATTGCGCTGCAGCAGCTCGAGCTGATCGTGCGCGATATGCGTGCTCGCGAGGCGGCCGAAACCCGTGTTGATTCCATAGGCGGGCTCGCCTTTGGCGGCGATATCGGCCACCGCCTGCGCACCGGCGTCGATGGCGGCATGGCTCGCCGGGTCGAGCGTGAGCGTGACGGGTTCACGGGCGATGCGACGCAGTTGGGCCAGAGTCAAATGGCCAGGCGTGAGAATCATCATGAAGGTGTCCTGTTGCAGCAGTCGGTCGTCAATGAGGTGGCAGTCTAGTCTCGTCTTCTTGTATATACAACTCGTTTTTACAAGCCGCATGTAAGGGATTTCCATTACATGTAGCGAAGCGCGTGTGGCGGAGCTGAGCGGCGTGCGCGCGCCCGCAAGATCGTTCAAGCGACAGATCGTCGTTGGGGCTCCGAAGGTCCTCGACAAGCAGGCTTCGTCGAACCGCGAGGGCGCGGGTTGTCTAGACATATGCAAGAGAATGGCCGAATCGGCGAACCGGACCGCTACCGACGAGCCGCGAGCCGCACCAAAACAGCGAGCTTGGCGCACTGCAATGGGTCGTTTGGCGGAGATGCGATGAACGGTCCGCACTAACGGCGTGCGCCCAGGCATCGAATGAGTGTGAACAGCCCTAGGTACAAGGTGTGCTTTGTTAGAGGCAAGGGCGGGACGCGGCCAAGCGATCGACGCGGCGCGGGCAGCGACTGCCAAGAGGAAGCGTCGCGGTCATCACCGCAAGCCACCTCCATCGACCAAACGAACCGCTTGATCATGACTAAAACGCGAGAGACTCGAGAAATTCAAGGACAGCGACAGATGGATCTTATCGAACTTGCAAGAGAATCCGGCATGGCCGTGCTGTTGGACGGCAGGATCGGCCGGGAAGAGTACGTGAGCGTGAGCGGCTCGCTCGCCGCGCTCGCGCGCTTTGCCGACGCGGTCCGCAAAGAGCCGGAGAAAGAGGGGTCCGACAACGGCGATTCATGAGACCTCTCGGGGCACCTCGACCCGAGCATGCCGCCTTTCAGGAATCCATGAATCGGCGGTTTGACGAGCGCTTGCCCGATGGAATGCGGCAAGCGACGCATGGGCGCCCGCCCACAGCGCGAGCGCAGCGCGCGACGTCTCGCGAGATGCGCTCGCGCGAGACCGCCCTCTGATCATCCTCTCTGCTTCTCGCCGAAAAGCGAAAGAAGCGTCTTTTCGGCGTCCGTAACATCCTTGCCACGGTTCGCCGCAATTATCGTTTATGACTGCGTGTGCCGCCCCCCCCCAGCCGACATTCGTCTGATTTAAAGAATTCATCGGCACAGCCGAAAACCTTTAAAGCAACTCGCGAATCGCATGCGAAATAAGTGGGGTCGTAAATGAATAATCTTACCGACATTTTCAGGCAGGCGGATTGCTTATTCTGCAGTGTTGACACATGACGTCAGACGTTTCGTATTCGCGTGGCGCGAGCGTCGGCAATTCGTGCGTCACGCCACGCCGTTTTAATGCGCAAACCATTTGCTGTGGTTAAACTAATCATGGTGGCCGCAGTGTTTCAAGCGCCGTCACGTCGAGGCACCAGAGGAGCCCAACAATGAATCGCCCGCTCGGCCGCATGATGCCGCTGCGCGTCATCACGACGATGTCGCCCGGTGCCCGATGGAAGTGGCTTCTCGGGTTCGTCGCGGCAGGCTTGCTCGGCGTCCTCGCCTATTTCGCCTCCATCGAAATACAAACTTCGCGGCTGCAGGCACGCTACCTCGCGCGGCTCGATCGCGACGTCTCCTTCTCGCTCGAGCCTGGCCCGAGCAACAGCATCCGCTTTCCTTCGGCGTCTTTGAGCGGGCCGTACGACATCCGGCTCGGCTATGCGCGTCTCCCCGATTTCGAAAAGCGCCTGCTCGCTCGCGGCTATGTCGTCACCCAGCAGGCGCGCGATTCGTCGACGATGACCGCGATCGCCGATCATGGCCTCTTTGTACCGTATGCGGAAAAGGATCAAGGCGGCCTCAAATTGTTCGCGATGAACGACGAGCCGCTTTTCAGCGCGCGCTACCCGGCGCTCGCCTATCCGAGCTTCGATGCGATTCCGCCGCTCGTCGTGAGCGCGCTGACATTCATCGAGGATCGGTATCTGCTCGATACGCGCGAGCCCTACCGCAATCCCGCCATCGACTGGGGGCGCTTCACGCGCGCACTCGGCGATCAGGCTCTGCGCTTCGTCAATCGCCATCAGTCGACGCCGGGCGGCAGCACGCTCGCCACGCAGATCGAGAAGTTTCGCCACTCGCCGGGCGGCCGCACGGCGACGCCGCCCGAAAAGCTGCGGCAGATCGCATCCGCATCGGTACGCGCTTATCTCGGGGGCGAGGATACGATGCCGGCGCGCCGGACGATCGTCATGCATTACCTGAACACCGTGCCGCTTGCCGCGCAGCCCGGCGTCGGCGAAATCTCCGGTCTCGGCGACGGACTCACCGCCTGGTACGGCCGCGACTTCAACGAGGTCAACAATCTGCTCGCGCAGGCGAGCCTGCAAGGCCCGAGCGGCGAGGTGTCGCCCGAGACCCTCGCCAAGCAGGCGCTCGCGTTCAAGCAAACGTTGTCGTTGCTCATCGCACAGCGCGCCCCTTCGTACTATCTCGTGCACAATCCCGCCGCGCTGGATCGACTGACCGACAGCTATTTGCGCGTGCTGGCAGCCAACGGCGTGATCTCGCCACCGCTGCGCGACGCCGCGCTCGCCGAGCGGCTCGTGCTCAATCGCGCTTCCGCGCCGCAACCGGTTGGCGAATCGTACGTCGCGCGCAAAGCCGTCACGCTTTTGCGCTCGCATCTGATGAATGCGCTCGGCGTCGCCAGCTACTACGATCTCGACCGGCTCGACTTGACGGCGCATGCCACGCTCGATAACAGCGTGCAGCAAAGCGTCAGCGACGCGCTCGCGCGCGCGAGCACCGTCGATGGCGCGAAGGCCGCGGGCCTCTACGGCTTCGAAATGCTGCGCCCGGGCGACGATCCTTCGAAGATCGCGTTCAGCTTCACCCTATTCGAGCGCCGCGGCGGCGAGAATCTGCTGCGCGTGCAGACGGACAGCGTCGATCAGCCATTCGACATCAATCACGGCGCGCGCCTGAACCTCGGCTCGACGGCCAAGCTGCGCACGGTCGTCACGTATCTGCAGATCATCGAGAGATTGCACGCGCGCTATGCGTCCATGTCGACAGCCGAGCTCAAGCGCGTGCAACCCGACCCGCTCGACAATCTCACGCGCTGGGCCGTCGATTACCTCTCGCATACGAACGACCGATCGCTTTCAGCGATGCTCGATGCCGCCGTCGAGCGCAAGTACTCGGCGAGCCCCGGCGAGCTGTTCTCGACCGGCGGCGGAATGCAGGCGTTCACGAACTTCGACAGGTCCGACAACGGCCGCATTCTCACGATCAGCCAGGCATTCCAGCATTCGGTGAATCTCGTCTTCGTGCGACTCATGCGCGACATCGTCCACTACGAGATGATCGAGGCCGCCGGGCCGTCGCTGAGTTGGACCGACGATCCCGAGCTGAGGCAGCGCTACCTCAAGCAGTTCGTCGATCAGGAGAGCCTCGTCTATCTGCATCGCTTCTATAAGAAGTACGAGGGGAAGACGCCCGATGCGGCGCTCGATACGTTGATCGCGGGCATGCACAAGTCCGCGCCGAAGCTCGCAACAGCCTTGCGCAGCGTCGCGCCCGAGGAGCCGCTTCCGTGGTTCGGCGGACGCATGCGCGCCGCTTTGAAAGGCACGCCCGATCAGTGGCTCACCGAGGGCGACCTCGCTGCGCTCTATGCCAAGTACGGCATCGACAAGTTCAACCTCAACGATCGAGGCTACATCGCGCGCGTCCATCCGATCGAACTCTGGATGCTCAACTACCTGCGCAAGCACCCGAACGCTACCGAAAACGAATTGCGCGCGGCGAGCGAAGATGCCCGATTCACGTCCTATGCGTGGCTCTTCAAGACCCGGCATCACTTGACGCAGGACCGCCGCATCCGTCGCATGGTCGAACTCCAGGCGTATGGGCGGATCACGCAGGCGTGGCGCGCGCTCGGCTATCCGTTCGAGACGGTGACGCCTTCGTATGCCGCGGCCGTCGGCGCGTCAGGCGATCGTCCCGACGCGCTGGCGCAGCTGATCGGCACGATCGCGAGCAACGGCAGAATGCTGCCGCTACAAAGCATCGATTCGCTCGAGTTCGCGGCCGGGACACCGTTCGAGACGCACTTCGCGCATGTGCCGAGCAAGCAGGGTCCGGTCGTATCGCCCGAGATCGCCGAGGTTGTCCAGGGGCTGCTCACCTCCGTCGTGCAGGGCGGCACCGGCGCGCGCCTCGCGAGCGGCCTGCCGCTCGGAGACGGTCACACGCTCACTGTGTACGGGAAGACGGGCACCGGCGATCAGCGCTTCGAAGTGTATGCGAGCGGCCACAGGCTCATCGAATCGCGCAAGGTCAATCGTACGGCGACGTTCGTGTTCGTCATCGACAACCGCTTCTTCGGCTCCTTGACCGCCTTCACGCACGAGCCGTACGCGGCGCGCTACAGCTACACGAGCGCGATGGCCGTGCAGCTCTTGAAGTCGCTCGGCCCGACGCTCGCGCCGCTCATCGAGCACGAGGAGCGGACCAGCACGGCTGCCGAGCACGGAGAAGACGCCGCCTCCCCCACCGCTTCCGTCGTCAAGACCGCCTCTCCCTCGTGATGCCGGGTGGGCCGCCGCTTGCGTAAAGCGGCGAGCCCCGTCGGCGATGCATGCGACAATCGCGCGACAACGACAAGCGCGAAAGCGCGCGCATGCTCATTCGCATCGACAAAATCCGCAGAGAGAGACATGACCCATCCAGCCGCCTCCGCGTCTTCCCCTTCCCCGATTTCCTCCGCTGGCGGAGGCTCGCACGCCGTCACCCGAACGCTGCACGGCAACGTTCTCGTCATCGCCATCGACAATCCGCCCGTCAATGCGCTCGGCGTCGAAGTCCGGCGCGGCCTCTTCGAAGCGATCGAAGCGGCCGACGCCGACGCGGCCGTCGCAGCCGTGGTCATCGTCGGCATGGGCCGCAACTTTATCGCCGGTGCCGACATTCGCGAGTTCGGCAAGCCGCCGCAGCCGCCACATCTGCCTGCCGTCTGCGATCGCATCGAGGCGAGCACCAAGCCCGTCGTGGCCGCGATTCACGGCGCCGCGCTCGGCGGCGGGCTCGAAGTCGCGCTCGCGGCCCACTACCGGATCGCCGCGGCCGGTGCCAAGCTCGGCCTGCCCGAAGTGAAGCTCGGGTTATTGCCGGGCGCCGGGGGCACGCAACGCACCCCGCGGCTCATCGGTGCGCGAGCGGCGCTCGATCTCATGCTCTCCGGCCGCCACGCGAGCGCCGACGAAGCGCTGACGCTCGGCCTCATCGATCGTCTTTCCAAGACTGACGACATCGTCATCGAGGGGCTCGCCTACGCGCGGGAGCTCGTCGCCGCGCGCCAGGGTGCGCGGCCGACGCGCGCGGCGGACGGACTCGCCGACGAAGCGGCGAGCCGTGCCGCCATCGAAGCGGCACGCAATGAGACGGCCACGCGCTCACGCGGGCTCTTTTCGCCGCTGAAGATCGTGGAGGCCGTGCAAGCCGCGCTCGAACTGCCATTCGACGAAGGCCTGGCACTCGAGCGCAGACTCTTTCTCGAATGCCTCGACAGCCCGCAGCGCGCCGGGCTCGTCCACGCGTTCTTCGCCGAGCGCGAATCGGCAAAGGTGCCCGAGGCGAGCGCCGCCAGGCCGCGTTCGATTGCGAGCGTCGGTATCGTCGGCGGAGGCACCATGGGTGCCGGCATCGCCGTCGCCGTGCTCGATGCGGGCCTGCCCGTCACGCTGATCGAGCGCGACGATGCCGCGCTCGGCCGCGGGCGCGCGCACGTCGAGCGTGTCTATGACGGCCTCGTCGTGAAGGGACGCATCGACGCGAAAGCGAAGGCGGATGCCATGGCGCGCCTCGCGGGCAGCACGTCGTACGAGGCGCTTGCGAACGTCGACCTCGTGATTGAAGCCGTTTTCGAGGACATGGCCGTCAAAAAGGCCGTCTTCACCGAGCTGGACCGCGTCGCCAGGCCCGGCGCCGTCTTGGCGACGAACACGTCCTATCTCGACATCGACGAAATCGCCGGCGCGACGTCACGGCCCGCCGACGTCATCGGCTTGCATTTCTTCTCGCCGGCCAACGTGATGAAGCTGCTCGAAGTGGTCGTGCCCGCGCGCGTCGCGGCCGATGTCGTCGCGACCGCGTTCGAGTTTGCCAAGCGGCTCGCGAAGGTTTCCGTGCGGGCCGGCGTCTGCGACGGCTTCATCGGCAATCGGCTCCTCGCCGTCTACCGGACCGCGGCCGACTATTTGCTCGAAGACGGCGCATCGCCCTATCAGATCGACGAAGCGATGCGCGCGTTCGGCTATCCGATGGGACCGTACCAGGTCATTGATCTCGCGGGCGGCGACATCGGCTGGGCCGCTCGCAAGCGGCGCGCGCCGACGCGCGATCCGCGCCTGCGCTACGTCGAGATCGCGGACCGCCTCTGCGAGCGCGGCTGGTTCGGACAGAAGACGGGACGCGGGTTTTACCTCTACCCTGAGGGCGCGCGCACGGGCGTTCGCGATCCCGAGGTCGAGGCGCTCGTCGAAGACGAGCGCAAGCGGCGCGGCGTCACGCCTCGCCGCTTCACCGACGAGGAAATCGTCGAGCGCCTGATGACGGCCGTCGTCAACGAAGCGGCGAACATCGTCCGTGAAGGCATTGCGCTGCGCCCGCTCGACGTCGATGTCACCCTCATGCACGGCTACGGCTTTCCGCGCTACCGCGGCGGCCCGATGAAGTATGCGGACACCCTCGGCCTCGCGAACGTGCTCGCGAGTTTGCGGCGCTTCGAGAAGGAGGACCCGCTCTTTTGGAAGCCGTCACCGCTCATCGTCGAACTCGTCGATCGCGGTGCCGACTTCTCGAGCCTCAATACGGCGCGGGGGTGAGCGAGTTCAGCAGGGCGCCACGCACGTCGTCGTGCCCGGCGGCGTCACGATGGTGTTGCGCTCTTCAGGCACAGTCTGCGTTCCCTGCGGTACGACGACGGTCGTGTTCTCCTTCGGTGGCGGGCTCTTGCTGTATGAGAAGCAGCCCGCGATAAAAAACGGCAGCAAAAGCGCCAAAAACCAGTTCCGTTTCATCACTTCCTCCCTGTTGTATCGGCCGATGACGGCGGCGCGGCGAATGTCGATGCGCTGATGGAAAGCATCTCGCCCATCTCGCGCGCGACAACGCGGCGGGATGCCGCCAGTCGACGGCGCCGGCATCCCCACTCAAAGGGTCAGCAAAAGCGGTTCCCGGACGAGCGGCCGATTGAGCGGGAAAGTCGGAGGAAATGCGCTGCGCGGCGCCGCACGCGGCGCCGGATGGCCGGCGAGCGCGGCCGTTCGCGTCAATCGCCGACGTAGATCGCGAGCGTCTCCTTGATCTCTTCCATGACGACATAGCTCTTCGACTGCGTCGCGCCCGGCAATTGCAGCAGGATGTCGCCGAGCAATTTGCGATAGTCGGCCATTTCGCCGATGCGGGCCTTGATCAGGTAGTCGAAGTCCCCGGAGACGAGATGACACTCGAGTACTTCGGGAATCTTCTGCACCTCACGGCGGAATTGGTCGAACATGTTGCCGCTCTTGTGACCGAGCGTGATTTCGACGAAGACGAGCAGCGCCGCGCCGAGTTGCAGCGGATCGACGCGCGCGTGATAGCCCTTGATGACGCCGTCGCGCTCCATCCGTTTCACCCGCTCGATGCAAGGCGTCACGGTCAGGCCGACGCGTTCGGCGAGGTCTTTCATCGCGATGCGCCCGTCTTCCTGGAGCACTTTCAGGATATGGTGATCGAGCTTGTCCAGCTTGCGGACGGGTTGCCGCTGCGTGCGCATGGTTTTCACCAAAAATCAAAAAAGTACAGAAACAAAAACTGCTTTTGTCGCAATAGTATAGCGCCAAGAACTGGATCTTCCGTCTTGAGGGATAGCTATGCGAGTCATCGTTCTGGGCAGCGGCGTGGTCGGCGTGACGAGCGCTTATTATTTGGCGCGCGCCGGTCATGAAGTCACCGTGGTCGATCGCGAGGCGGGGCCCGCGCTCGAAACGAGCTTCGCCAACGCCGGGCAGATCTCGCCCGGCTACGCCGCGCCGTGGGCCGCGCCCGGCGTGCCGCTGAAGGCCGTCAAGTGGATGTTCCAGAAACACGCGCCGCTCGCGATCCGCCTCGACGGTACGCAATTCCAGCTGCGCTGGATGTGGCAAATGCTGCGCAACTGCACGGCCGAGCGCTATGCGACCAACAAGGGGCGAATGGTCCGTCTCGCCGAGTACAGCCGCGATTGCCTGCAAGCCCTGCGGGCCGAGACGGGCATTCAATATGAAGGCCGCACCGGCGGCACACTGCAGGTTTTTCGCACTCAGCAGCAGCTCGACGGCGCGGCAAAGGATGTCGCCGTCTTGCAAGAGGCGAACGTTCCTTATGAGCTCTTGAGCGCGACTGAGCTTTCGCGCGCCGAACCGGCGCTCGCAGCCGTCTCGCATAAGCTGACGGGCGGCCTGAGGCTGCCCGGCGACGAAACGGGCGACTGCCAACTTTTCACGACACGCCTCGCCGCGATGGCCGCCGAGCTTGGCGTGAAGTTCCGCTTCGGCACGTCGATCGACGAACTGCTGATGGCGTCGGGCCGCATCGCGGGCGTGCGCTGCGGCGACGAGGTGCTGCACGCCGATACGTACGTCGTGGCACTCGGTTCGTACTCGACGAAGCTCGTCGCCGACATCGCGAAGATTCCCGTCTATCCGCTGAAGGGCTATTCGATCACGGCCCCAGTCGTCAACGCGGAGGCCGCCCCTGTGTCGACGGTGCTCGACGAGACCTACAAGATCGCGATCACGCGCTTCGACAACCGGATCCGCGTCGGCGGCATGGCCGAGATCGTCGGCTTCGACAAGAAGCTGCGCCAGGCCCGCCGCGAGACGCTCGAGATGTGCGTGAACGATCTGTTCCCGGGCGCCGGCGACACGTCGCAGGCGCCGTTCTGGACGGGCTTGCGGCCCATGACGCCCGATGGCACGCCGATCGTCGGCCGCACGCCGTTGCCCAACCTTTTCCTCAACACGGGCCACGGCACGCTAGGCTGGACCATGTCGTGCGGCTCGGGGCAATTGCTGGCCGATCTGATCTCGGGCAAGCGGCCCGCCATCAAGGCCGACGATCTGTCCGTGCATCGGTACATCGGCGACGTCGGCGCCACGCCGCGTCCCGCTTACGCGTAACGGCAGGAGGGGCGCTCGAAGGGGCGCCCTCTTCATTTCCGCCGCGCGGCGCTCAAAACTGATCTTCGGACAACGCCAGCACGCCCTCGCCGCCTTTCGCACTCAAGATCGCCACCTCGAGCGCCGCGGCTCGCGGCAACAGATGTTCCGCATAGAAGCGCGCGGTGGCGATCTTCGCGCCGTAAAACGAAGGATCGCTCGATTCGTTCGCGGCCGCCGCGAGCATCGCGCGCGCCATCTGCCAACCGGCGAGCACGATTCCAGCGAGTTGCAGGTAGAGAACGCTGCCGGCAAACACCGCGTTGGGATCGCGCTTCGCGTTGGACAGGACGAAGTCGACGACGGCCGCGAGCGAGCGAGCACCGGCCTCGAGGCGCTCGCGCATAGACGCCAAGGCGGCGCCATCGCGCGCCGAAAGCGCCTGGATAGTCTCGCCGATGCGGCCGATCAGCTGCTTCGCCACGGCGCCGCCATCACGCAGCGTCTTGCGACCAACGAGGTCGTTCGCCTGGATCGCCGTCGTCCCTTCGTAAATGGTCAGAATGCGTGCGTCGCGATAGTACTGGGCGGCGCCGGTTTCCTCGATGAAGCCCATGCCGCCGTGCACCTGGACACCGAGACTCGCCACCTCGATCGAAAGCTCCGTGCTCCATCCCTTGACGATCGGCACGAGGTATTCGTAGACGGCTTGATGTTCGGCGCGCTTCGCTTCGTCGGGATGACGATGCGCGATGTCGCTCTCGGCAGCCGCCACATAGGCGAGCGCACGCGCGCCTTCCGTCAGCGCACGCATCGTCGCGAGCATCCGGCGCACGTCCGGATGATGAATGATCGTCACGGCCTCTCTCGCCGAGCCGTCGACAGGCCGGCTCTGCACGCGCTCCTTCGCATAGGCGACGGCCTTCTGGTAGGCGCGATCGGCAACGGCGATGCCCTGCATCCCGACGGCGAAGCGCGCGGCATTCATCATGATGAACATGTATTCGAGACCGCGATTCTCTTCGCCGACGAGATAGCCGAGCGCGCCGCCATGGTCTCCGAACTGAAGCACGGCCGTCGGACTCGCCTTGATGCCGAGCTTGTGTTCGATCGAAACGCAATGCACGTCGTTGCGGGCACCGAGCGAACCATCGTCGTTGACGAGAAACTTTGGCACGATGAAAAGCGAAATGCCTTTGACGCCCTCGGGCGCGTCGGGCGTGCGCGCAAGTACGAGGTGGACGATGTTGTCGGCCATGTCGTGCTCGCCCCACGTAATGAAGATCTTGGTGCCGAAGAGGCGATAAGTGCCGTCGCCTTGCGGCTCCGCTCGCGTGCGCACGAGCGCGAGGTCGGAGCCGGCCTGCGGCTCGGTCAGGTTCATCGTGCCCGTCCACTCGCCGCCGATCAGCTTCGGCACAAAGCGCTGCTTCTGCTCCTCGCTGCCGGCCGTGAGCAGCGCCTCGATCGCGCCGTCGGTCAGCAGCGGGCAGAGCGCAAAGGAGAGGTTCGCCGCGTTGAGCATCTCGATGCAGGGCGTACCGATGAGCTTGGGTAAGCCTTGACCCTCGTAGTCGAGCGGTTGTTGCACGCCTTGCCAGCCGCCTTGGACGAACTGACGAAACGCTTCCTTGAAACCGGGAGTCGCGGTGACGGCGCCTGCTTTCCATACACTCGGATTGCGGTCGCCTTCGACGTTGAGCGGAGCGAGCACCGCTTCGCAAAGCTTGGCCGATTCGCCGAGCACAGCCTGCGCCGTGTCGAGCGTCGCTTCTTCGAAGCCCGGCAGTTTGCCGATTTCGTCGAAGCCGGCAAGCTCCTTCATCACGAACAGCATGTCCTTGATAGGCGCGATGTAGCTCATTGTCTCCTCCGTCCCAAGCGTATAAAAAAAGGGGCGCCTCGCGCCCCCACTTTTCCGTCAGGCGCCGCTCATCGCAGCGCTTCACACGTCACGTCAAAGCGCGGCAACCAACTCGGGCACGAGCGAGAACAGATCGCCAACGAGGCCATAGTCGGCCACGCTGAAAATCGGCGCCTCCGGATCCTTGTTGATCGCAACGATCACCTTCGAATCCTTCATGCCGGCCAGATGCTGAATCGCGCCCGAGATACCCACGGCCACGTAGAGCTGCGGCGCCACGATCTTGCCCGTCTGCCCGACCTGATAGTCGTTCGGCACATAGCCCGCGTCGACCGCGGCGCGCGAGGCGCCCAATGCCGCACCGAGCTTGTCCGCGAGCGGCACGAGCACGCTCTCGTAGTTCTCGCCGCTGCCCAGGCCGCGTCCGCCCGAGACGACGATTTGCGCGCTCGTCAGCTCCGGCCGATCGAGCTTCGTCACTTCGCGGTTCACGAATTGCGAAATGCCGCGATCGGCGCTCGCCTCGACCTTTTCGATCGACGCGCTGCCGCCTTCCGCCGCCGCCGCGTCGAAGCCTGTCGCACGGACCGTGATCACCTTGATCGGATCGCTCGATTGCACCGTCGCGATCGCGTTGCCCGCGTAGATCGGCCGCTCGAACGTATCGGCCGACACCACCGCCGTGATTTCGCTGACTTGCGCCACGTCGAGCTTCGCCGCGATGCGCGGCGCGATGTTCTTGCCGTACGCCGTCGCGGGCGCGACGATATGCGAGTAGTCCTTGGCGATGCCGAGCACCGTCGCCTCGACGTTCTCGGCGAGCCCTTCGGCCAGCTGCGGCGCGTCGGCCAGCAGCACTTTCGAGACACCGGCGATCTTCGCCGCCGCATCGGCCGCGCCTTGCGCGTCGTGCCCCGCCACCAACACGTGAATATCGCCGCCGATCTTCTGAGCCGCGGCCACCGTGTTCAAAGTCGCGCCCTTGACGGTCGCGTTGTCATGTTCGGCAATTACCAGAATCGTCATTTCTCGTTGCTCCGCTCGCGCTTACAGCACCTTGGCTTCCGTCTTCAGCTTCTCGACCAGCGTCTTCACGTCCGGCACCATCACACCGGCACTGCGCTTCGGCGGCTCCGCCACCTTCAGCGTCTTCAGACGCGGCGTCACATCGACGCCGAGGTCTTCGGGCTTGATCGTCTCCAACGGCTTCTTCTTCGCCTTCATGATGTTCGGCAGCGTGACGTAGCGAGGCTCATTCAGACGCAGGTCCGTCGTCACCACGGCCGGCAGCGTCAGCGTGAGCGTTTCGGCGCCGCCGTCCACTTCGCGCGCCACCGTCGCCCGCTTTTGTCCGCCCTCATCGGCAATGGTCAGCTTCGACGCGAACGTCGCCTGCGGCAAGCCAGCCAGCGCGGCGAGCATCTGACCCGTCTGGTTCGAGTCGTCGTCGATCGCCTGTTTGCCGAGGATCACGAGCTGCGGCTCTTCCTTCTCGACGAGCGCCTTCAAGAGCTTCGCCACGGCCAGCGGCTGCAGCTCTTCGCTCGATTCGACGAGAATCGCACGGTCCGCGCCGATCGCGAGCGCCGTGCGCAAGGTCTCCTGGCACTGCGCCACGCCGCACGAAACGGCGACGATCTCGGTCGCCACGCCCGCTTCCTTGAGGCGCACCGCTTCCTCGACGGCGATTTCGTCGAACGGATTCATCGACATCTTCACGTTCGCGATGTCGACACCCGTGCCGTCCGACTTCACCCGGACCTTCACGTTGTAGTCAACCACGCGCTTGACTGGAACCAGAACTTTCATGCACACGCTCCAAAGTGACGATTACGTTAACCTAGCGGCCATTATAACGACGGCGCTTCGAGCCACCGCGCCGGGCTAGGAAGCCGAAGGGTCTCTCCTCCGATGGTGCACGCGGCATTAGCGAACGATCGTTTTATTTTAATGAGGCGCGGACCTGGACGCCAAGTCCCGTTACTCGACGAACGCCTCTACTAACGCGCACCGCGCCGGCCGCAGCCGGCGTACCCCGCCTTTTCCGCGTTTCCGCCGGCGATGCTCAGCGATGGCTGAGCCGCCGCACGAGCCAATCGCCGAACGACTGAACGAGCTGGACGAACACGATCAGGATCACGACGACGGCCAGCATCACCTGCGGCAGGAAGCGCTGATAGCCGTAGCGGATGCCGAGGTCGCCGAGCCCGCCTCCGCCGATCGCCCCCGCCATCGCCGAATAGCCGACTAGCGAAACGAACGTGATCGTGAGCCCCGCGACGATGCCCGGCAGCGCTTCGGGCAGCAGCACCTTGAAGACGATCTGTCGCGTCGTCGCCCCGAGCGCTTGCGCCGTCTCGATAAGGCCGCGATCGACCTCGCGCAGCGCGGTCTCGACGAGGCGCGCGATGAACGGCGCCGACGCGATCGTGAGCGGGACGACGGCCGCGGCCGTGCCGATCGAGGTCCCGACGACGACGCGTGTAAATGGAATCACGGCCACGAGCAGGATGATGAACGGCGTCGAGCGCACGGCGTTGACCGTCAAGCCCATCGCGCGATTAGCTGAGACGCTTTCGAGCACGCCCCCGCGTTCGGTGAGGTGCAGCAATACGCCGAGCGGCAGGCCGACGAGCGCGCCGAGCGTCCCCGAAATACCGACCATGACGAGCGTTTCCCAGAACGACTGGAGAAACATCGAGAGCATTTCGTCAAACATGCGAGAGTGCCTCCACGACCACGCCTTGCTCACGCAGAAAGTCGAGCGCGGCGCCAAGCTGCGCCGGCTCGCCGCCCGCCAGCACGGCAAGCGAGCCGAATGCGCGGCCCTGAATGTCGTCCACCTGGCCGTGCAGGATGTTCATGTCGACGGCGTAGCGCCGGATCGTCTCCGAGAGCACGGGCCGATCGACGCTCGCGCCGGCGAACGCGAGCCGCAGCAGTCGGCCCTCGCCCGTCTCGAGATGCTTCGCGACGCGCGCTTTCACGGCCTCGGGAAGCTCGTGCGCGATGACGTCGCCGAGCAGCGCGCGCGTGACTTCGTGACGCGGCTTCAGGAATACATCGACGACACTGCCTTGCTCGACGACCCGGCCTGCGTCCAGCACCGCGACGCGGTCGCACACCTGCTTGATGACTTCCATCTGGTGTGTGATCAGTACGATGGTCAAGCCGAGCTTCCGATTGATGCTTCTCAGCAGCTCGAGGATCGAGCGCGTCGTCTCGGGATCGAGCGCCGACGTCGCTTCATCGGAAAGCAGGACTTTGGGCTTGCTCGCGAGCGCGCGGGCGATACCGACGCGCTGCTTTTGACCGCCGCTGATTCGCGCCGGATAGCGGTCCTTCTGAGCGGAGAGCCCGACGAGTTCGAGCAGCGGGAGCACGGCCGCCTCGATCGCGGCCCGCTTCATGCCGGCCAGCTCGAGCGGCAGCGCGACGTTCTCGAAGACGGTGCGCGAGTTCAGCAGGTTGAAGTGCTGGAAAACCATGCCGATTTCGCGGCGCGCCTCGCGCAACTGGTCGGCCGGCAGTGCCGTCAGCGTACGGCCCGCGACGACGACCTCGCCCTCGCTCGGCCGCGAAAGCAGATTGATCGTGCGCACCAGCGTGCTCTTGCCGGCGCCGCTGCGGCCGATGATGCCGAAGATCTCGCCAGCCGGGATCGTCAGATTGACGGCTTGAAGCGCATCGACCCATCCTTGTGGTCCGGGGTAGCGCTGCGAAACGTTGCGTAATTCGATCATCAAAAGTAAAACGGCGGAGACCGTCGGAGCGCGCCTCGCGCTTGTCGACAGCCGGCCGCCGTGGCTCACTGGTAAAGGCGCTTATTTTATCGCAATGCGGCAAATGACGATTAATAAGCAATCGTCCGATTAAAATAACTATCAGTAATTAGAGGTCTTGACCCACGTGGATGCGGGTCCGCCCGCGCGAACCCGACTAATATCTGTTCCCCAAGCACCACTTGAAAGGTTGCGCCATGGTCAGCAGCGTCGAGCGCTCGCCCGCACATCAGAATGGAGCGCCGCCTCGAGCCGGGCGACGCGGACACACGGGCACCGTTCGCACCGCCGACGGAGTCGAACTCGCCTGCTACCGCTGGCCGGCAGCCTCGGCTGCCGCCACCGCGGCTTACCGGGAGCCGCGCCCTCGCGCGACAGTCGCACTCTTGCACGGCCTCGCCGAGCACGCCGGCCGTTATGCCCCGCTCGCCGAATGCCTGAACGCGGCCGGCATCGAGCTCGTGGCGATCGATCTGCGCGGCCACGGACGTTCGCCCGGCAAGCGCACGTGGGTCGCTCGGATCGACGATTATTTGTCCGATGCGCAGGCGCTGCTCGATGCCGCTCGCGACCCCGAGCGTAGCGACGGCTCCGAGCCGCCGCTCTTCCTGATGGGCCACAGCATGGGTGGCGCGATCGCGGCGCTATTCGCCATCGAGCGGCTCGCCGATTTCGCCGAGCGCAACGGGCCGCTCGCCGGCCTCATCCTCTCGAGCCCGGCTCTGGCGCCGGGCCATGACGTGCCGCGCTGGAAGATCGCGGCGAGCCGCTTTGTCAGCCGTGTTTGGCCCAGCTTTCCGGCGATGAAAGTGGAACCGGCGCTGCTCGCGCGCGATGAAACCGTCGTCGAAGCGAATCGTCGCGACCCGCTCGTCCACCACGGCAATATACCGGCTCGCACGGGGGCCGGAATTCTCGATGCGATGGCGCGCATCGAGCGTGGCCGCGCCGCGCTGCGGCTACCGGTGCTCGTCTATCATGGCAGCGAGGACAAGCTCACCGAGCCGCTGGGCAGCCGCGCGTTTGCCGCGCAAGTCGGCTCGCCCGATTGCACGCTGACGATTTACGAAGGCAGCTACCACGAGACGATGAACGATCTCGATCGCGAGCGCGTCATCGAAGCGTTGATCGATTGGATCAAGCACCGTTCGTCGGCCAGTTCGGCTTCCGCTTCTCGATAAATGCATGGATGCCTTCGAGCGCGGCCTCATCCATCGCATTGCAGGCGATCGTCTGCGCGGCCAGCTGATAGGCGGCTTCGACGTCCAGCTCGAGCTGGCGATAAAACAGCGTCTTGCCCGCGCGGACCGCCGCGGCCGGCTTCGCGCAAATACTCGAGGCCAGCTCGGCGATTTCGGCATCGAGCGCGTCGAGCGGCGCCATCCGATTGACGAGCCCCTTTTCACGAGCCTGCGCGGCGTCGATGAAATCGCCCGTCATGAGCATTTCGAAAGCGGCCTTGCGGGAAAGATTGCGCGAAAGCGGCACGGCCGGCGTCGCGCAGAAGAGACCGTAGTTGATGCCGGAAACGGCAAAGCGCGCGGTGTCGGCCGCCACGGCAAGATCGCACATGGCCACAAGCTGACACCCGGCCGCCGTCGCCATGCCGTGCACGCGCGCGATGACAGGTTGCGGCATGCGCTGGATCGTCATCATCAGTTCCGAGCAGCGTGCGAAAAGCGCTCGATAGTACTCGAGCGACGGCGCCGCGCGCATCTCCTTGAGGTCGTGCCCCGCACAGAAAGCACGGCCCGCGGCCGCGATCACGACGACGCGCGCATCGGACTTCTCGATCGTCCGGAGCGCCGTGTGCAATTCGGCGATCAGCTGCTCCGACAGCGCGTTGAACGCGTCGGGGCGATTGAGCGTGAGACGCACGACACCCGGCAGGCCGTACGCGCCATGCTCGACGATGAGCACGCCCGCTCCGCTTGTCGGTGTCGACGGCGATGAAGATGACGGTAGCGGTTGGTTCGCATCCATAGCGGCTCCTTTGCGTCTCGTCCGTTGCGTGTTGGCGTTTCCCCGCCGACTTCCCTTCGCAACCGCGCCCGTGCTCCCGATCGTCGGTCACGCCGGCTCGGGCACGGCATCTTTCATCAAATGCCCGCCAGTGCGCGCACGTGCGCGACGGCGCTTCGCCCGAGTGCCGACAGGTTGTAGCCGCCCTCGAGGCAGCTCACGATCCGTCCGCGCGCGTCACGCTCGGCGACGAGCCGAATCTGCTCGGTGATCCACGCGTAGTCGTCTTCGACGAGCCCCATATTGCCGAGGTCGTCCTCGCGATGCGCGTCGAATCCGGCCGAGACGAAAATCATTTCCGGCTTGAACGCCGCAAGACGCGGCAGCCAGGTCGTCTCAATCGCGCTTCTGACGACGTCGCCCTTCGTTCGCGCCGGCATCGGCAGATTGAGCATGTTCGGCGCCGGGTTCTCGGCGCCTGAAAAGGGGTAGAAGGGGTGCTGAAAAAAGCTGCACATCAGCACGCGCTCGTCTCCTGCAAATGCCGCCTCGGTGCCGTTGCCGTGATGAACGTCGAAATCGACGATGGCGACGCGCTCGAGACCGTGCACGTCGAGCGCGCGGCGCGCCGCGATCGCGACGTTGTTGAAAAAGCAAAATCCCATCGCGCGCGCGGGCTCCGCGTGGTGGCCCGGCGGCCGAACCGAGCAAAACGCATTGTCGTAGCGCCCCTCGATGACCGCGTCGGTCGCCGCGACCGCCGCGCCCGCGGCACGCAGCGCCGCTTTCCAACTGTGCGGATTCATCGCCGTATCCGGGTCGATCCAGGCGTACCCTTCGCTCGGCGCGCAGCCTTCGATGTAAGCGATGTGCTCGGCACTGTGCACGCGCGCGAGATCCTCTATCTGCGCGAGCGGTGCGTCCTCGTGCACGATCAGCGGCGCGATGCCGCTCGCAATCAACTGGTCTTCGATCGCCTGCAGCCGCTCCGGGCACTCGGGGTGCCCCCGGCCCATCATGTGCCAGGCGCAGTCGGGATGTGAGTAGACAGCTGTCGCCATGTTCGTTTGCCTGCCGCGTACGGCATGTCTCCTGTATCGGCTCAGCAACTACGTTACCACACCGCACATGGCGGCGATCAGAGGCGATTGCGCACGCCAAATCGCGGTTTCGCGCGCCACGCCCGTTCGCTATACTGCGCCGAGCCGCTTTTCCCGAACAGAACATGACCGTCGACATCGCAACGAGCCCCACCAAGAGGTTGCATCGAGCCGCCGCGCTCCTGATCGCTGCCGCCGCCCTGGCTTGCGGCAGCGCGCCTCAGATCGCCGCCGCCCACACGCTCGCCAAGAAGCGCGTCACACTCGCGTCCAACAATCAGCCGCCGCAGGGGCCGAGCAACGGCACGAGCGAGGAGCCGATCGAGCCGCAGCGCTACGCGAACAATCAAGACGTCAACTCGTTCGTCGACGACATGGTCGCGCGCTATGACTTCGACCCCGAAGCCTTGCACGCGCTTTTCGCGAGCGCGAACTATTCGCCGACGATCGTGAAGCTCGTGACGCCCGCGCCTACGCCGGGCATCAAGAACTGGGCCGCCTATCAGTCGCGCTTTCTCGATCCGATCCGGATCGATGCGGGCGTCAAGTTCTGGCGCGAGAACCAGGCAACGTTGCAACGCGCCTACGAACAGTACGGCGTGCCGCCCGAGATCGTCGTCGGCATCATCGGCGTCGAAACGATGTACGGCCGCTATATGGGCAACTTCCGCGTGCTCGACTCGCTCACGACGCTCGCGTTCGACTATCCGAACACGCCGAACCGCGCCGAGCGCGAAATGACGTTCCGCAAGAACCTCGAGGACTACCTCGTCTGGACGCGTAACGCTGGACTCGATCCGACGAGCGTGCGCGGCTCATACACGGGCGCCATCGGCATTCCGCAGTTCCTGCCGAGCAGCGTGCTCAAGTACGCGGTCGACTTCGACGGAACGAGCCACATCGACTTGCGCACGAGCGTCGCCGACGCGATCGGCAGCGTGGCTCACTATCTGAATGAAAACGGCTGGAGCACGGGGCGCCCCGTCGTGTGGAAGATTTCGCACGATGCGGGCAGTCTCGGCATCGCGCAGGCGGCGGCCGACGGGCGGCCCGAGCCGCATTGGCCGCTCTCGCAAATGCTGCGCGCGGGCATGGTGCTCGACGAGCCGGGACTCGATACGACGACTGAAGCGAGCACGGCCGTGCTCGTCATCGATTTACCGACTCCCGGCGAACCGACCGATTACATGCTCGGCCTGAACAACTTCTCTGTCCTCACGACCTACAACCGCAGCTTCTTCTACGCGCTCGCCGTCTACGAGCTTGGCGAAACCGTCAAGGCTCGCATGCTTCAGGCCGGAAATACGCCTGTCGACAAATAACGGTCGCCGCGATCGCAGACGATAAAGACGATCGTCGAATTCTCGACCTGGCGAGCGACGCGCAGCGCCACTTCGCACGCGCCGCCCGACGAAATCCCGCAGAAGATCCCTTCGACGGCCGCCATGCGCCGCGCCGTCGCCTCGGCCGCCGCCTGCGAGACGTTCTCGGTGCGATCGACGCGGCTCCGATCGAAGATCTTCGGCATATACGCCTCAGGCCATTTGCGGATCCCCGGAATGCGCGAGCCATCTTCGGGCTGCGCGCCGATGACCTCGATCTCGCCGTTCTTTTCCTTCAGAAACCGCGAGACGCCCATGATCGTGCCCGTCGTTCCCATCGACGAGACGAAGTGCGTGATGCGCCCCTCGGTGTCGCGCCAGATCTCGGGACCCGTCGCTTCATAGTGCGCAAGCGGATTGTCAGGGTTCGCGAATTGATCGAGGATTACGCCCTTGCCTTCGTGTTGCATCTCTTCGGCGAGATCGCGCGCGTATTCCATCCCGCCCTTGACGGGGGTAAGCAGGATTTCGGCGCCGTACGCGGCCATGCTTTGACGGCGCTCGGCGGACAGGTCCTCGGGCATCACGAGCACCATCTTGTAGCCGCGAATCGCCGCCGCCATGGCGAGCGCGATGCCCGTGTTGCCGCTCGTCGCTTCGATCAACGTGTCGCCGGGCTTGATGCGCCCGCGCGCCTCGGCATGCTTGATCATCGACAGGGCCGGCCGGTCTTTCACAGAGCCCGCGGGATTGTTGCCTTCGAGTTTGGCGAGGATAACGTTGTTGCGGCTGCGGATCTCGTCGTCCGGCAAGCGCACGAGTTGAACGAGTGGCGTGTTGCCTATCGTGTCTTCGATGGTCTTGTAAGGCATGAGGTTGCGCGCTTGGGTATGTAGGCTGGAAACGTGAATAAACGACTGCGATTGTAGAACACCGGGCGAGGACGCGCCGGAGCCCGGATTCGCCATGCCGCGAGCCAACGCAAAAAACCCGCGGTGCGGCCGCGGGAAGCCGTCATCTCTCTGACGGTGAAGGAGATGAAATTCCGAGGCAATCAATCGGGCCGCTCGCGCACGGTGCGCACGATGGGGCCGCGAAACGTCGGCTACTGCCCTATCGCCATGGCGGCGGGACGCGCCTGCGCACGCGCGAGACTGCGCGCGGCGAACGCCCCGCTGGTGGGGGCATGTTCGATGGCGGGCCCGATCTCGAGGCCCTCGGCCTGCAGCCGCTCGAGTGCACGACCGCCGAACCCCTTGACCCGCTGCGCCAGATCGGCCGCATCGCGGAACGGGCCGCCGGCCGCGCGCTCGTCGAGAATCGCGCGTGCCTTCGCGGGCCCGATACCCTTGATGCTGATGAGCGCTGCCTCGTCGGCAGCATTGACATCCACAGCCGCGAATGCGTGGCCGTGGGCCGCGACGAGCGCGGCGGCGGCAAACCAGTGTAGAAATCGTCTGGACATGGAATCTCCGTTGAACGTGGCGGCTGGCCAGCCCTGGAAGGCCAACCGCGAGACCCCAGTGTAGGGATAACGAAGCGCGTCTTACAGTTGGCCGAACAGCCAACGCACGTAGCGATCGACGCCCTCTTGCACCGTCAGGAACGGCGCATCGTAGCCGGCGGCGCGCAAGCGCGAGAGATCCGCTTGCGTGAAGCACTGATACTTGCCGCGCAGCGCGTCCGGGAACGGAACGTATTCGATGAGCCCGCGCTGCACGAGCTCGGCGAGCGAGAGCGCCGGTTGATTCTCGAGCGCACGCAGCGTATTGACGACGGTCGAAGCAATATCGTTGAACGGCTGGGCACGGCCGGTGCCGAGGTTGAAGATGCCTGACTTCTCGGGATGATCGAAGAAGAAGAGATTGACCTTCGCGACGTCCTCGACCGAAACGAAATCGCGCGTCTGCTCACCCGCGGCATAGCCGTTGTACTCACCGAAGAGCTTGACCTTGCCCTCGGCTCGGAACTGATTGAAGTTGTGAAACGCGACCGACGCCATGCGGCCCTTGTGCGCTTCGAGCGGCCCGTAGACGTTGAAGTAACGGAACCCGACGATCTGGCTTTTCGCGCTCGGCAGCTCGCGACGGATCACCTGATCGAACAGGAATTTCGAATAGCCGTAGACGTTGAGCGGCGCTTCGACCTCGCGTTCTTCGACGAACCGCGTCGAGCCGCCGTAAATCGCCGCCGACGACGCGTAGAGAAACTGCGTCCCTTGCGCGAGGCATGCGTCGAGCACGGCGCGGCTATAGCGGAAGTTGTTCTCCATCATATAGCGGCCGTCGGTCTCCATCGTGTCCGAGCAGGCGCCTTCGTGAAACACGGCACGTACCTTGCCGAACTCGCCGCGAGCGAACCGCTCGACGAAATCGTTCTTGTCGAGGTAATCGTCGATTTCGCAGTCGACCAGATTCCTGAACTTGTCGGCGCGCGTGAGATTGTCGACAGCGATGATGCGTGCTTCACCGCGGTCATTGAGCGCCTTGACGATATTGCTGCCGACGAACCCCGCGGCTCCGGTGACGATGATGGTCATGATGGTAGGGCTAAGAAAAAGAAAAACGCGAAAGCTGAAAAACGCAAAAGCGCGCGGGAAACGGAACCGGGCGGCGCGCCCTTCGCGTTTCCGCTCAGCCGATTCAACCGGCCGGCGCGAACAGTTCCTCGTAGTCGACGGTGGCCGTGCCGAGCTTGCCGACGACGATCCCCGCTGCACGATTCGCGAGCGTGATCGCTTCGACGAGCGACAGGCGCGCGCCGAGCATGACGGCCAGCGTGGCGATGACAGTATCGCCCGCACCCGACACATCGTACACTTCGCGCGCGACGGCCGGCACGTGAAGCTCGCCGTCGGCCGTGAAAAGCGTCATCCCCTCTTCCGAGCGCGTGAGCAGCAAGCCCTCGAGCTCGAGCGATGTCCGCAGCGCCGTGACGCGCGCACGCAGGTCTTCCTCGGACTTCCACTGTCCGACGACCTCGCGTAGCTCGGCCCGGTTCGGCGTGATCAGCGTCGCGCCGCGATAGCGCTCCCAGTCGTCGCCTTTCGGGTCGACGAGCACGGGCTTGCCGGCCGCGCGCGCCTTCTCGATCATCCGCGTGACGTGCGTAAGACCGCCCTTCGCGTAATCGGACAGCAAGACGACATCTTGCGACGAGAGCAGCGCGTCGAAACGCGCCAGTCCCGCGAGCAACGCTTCGTGCGTCGGCATGTTTTCGAAATCCATCCGCAACAATTGCTGCTGACGGGAAAGCACGCGCAACTTGATCGTCGTGGAAAGCGCCGGGTCGCGTTCCAGGTGCGGCGCGACGCCGCTCACCTTCAAGAGCTCGACGATCCGCTCGCCCGGTTCGTCCCGCCCGACGACGCAAAGCAGCCCCGCCTGCGCGCCGAGGGCGGCCGCATTGCGCGCGACGTTGGCGGCGCCGCCGAGCCGATCTTCCTGCCGCTGCACGTGAACGACGGGCACCGGCGCCTCGGGCGAGATGCGGTTGACATCGCCGAACCAATAGCGATCCAGCATGACGTCGCCGACGACGAGCACGCGCGCCGCCGCGAGCCGCTCGCGCGGCACGACGGGCACCGGCGCCGGTCCGGCGGCGGGAATCGGCGATGTCGCCTGACGAGCCGTCTGCACGGCCTGAACGCGCATGTCCGCGTCAGGCGCCGTGATCGGTCGAGGAGTGGATTGCGGTGTCGATTTGGACATGAGGGCGCCCGATCGCGTAGTAGTCGATGCCGAGCTCGGCCATCGCTTCCGGTTCGTAGAGATTGCGGCCGTCGAAAATGACGGAGGTTTTCAGCACCGATGTCATGTGCATGAAGTCGGGGCTCTTGAACTCCTTCCATTCGGTCAGAATGACGAGCGCGTCGGCATCCGGCAGCGCTTCTTCCTGCGAGCTCACGAGCGAGAGCCGCGCGAGCGCATCGGGTTCATGGGCCAGATCGAGCGCGAACACGCGCCGCGCCTCATCGAGCGCAACGGGATCGTAGGCGCGCACGCGAGCGCCGCGCGCGAGCAGCGCGGCAATCACGCGCCGGCTCGGCGCCTCGCGCATGTCATCGGTGTTCGGCTTGAACGACAACCCCCAGACGGCGAATGTGCGCCCCGTCAAATCGCGGCCGAGCACGTTCTCGATCTTCTGCACAAGCACTTCCTTTTGCTCATGGTTCACGTCCTCGACCGCTTGGAGAATGCGCAGCCGCTGCCCATTCTCGCCCGCGGTGCGCACGAGCGCCTGCACGTCTTTCGGAAAACACGAGCCGCCGTAGCCGACGCCCGCATAGAGAAAGTGATAGCCGATGCGCGGATCGGAGCCGATGCCGCGTCGCACGGCCTCGATGTCCGCTCCGACGCGGTCGGCCAGATTCGACATCTCGTTCATGAATGAGATACGCGTGGCCAGCATGGCGTTGGCCGCATACTTCGTGAACTCGGCCGAGCGAACGTCCATGTAGAGCGTGCGCTCATGATTGCGGTTGAAAGGCGCATAAAGGCGCTTCATCTTCTCGCGCGCGAGCCGGCCCCGCTCATCGTCGTCGATGCCGATCACGATGCGGTCCGGCCGCATGAAGTCCTCGACCGCCGCGCCTTCCTTGAGAAACTCGGGATTCGAGACGACCGAGAACGCGTGAGCGTCGCTGCCGCCGACGCCGCGCGCGTCGAGCTCAGCCATGACGACGGAACGCACGCGCTCGGCCGTGCCGACGGGCACCGTCGATTTGTCGACGATCACCTTGAAGCCGTTCATATAGCGGCCGATATTGCGTGCCGCCTCGAGCACATATTGAAGATCGGCCGAACCGTCCTCGTCGGGCGGCGTTCCGACGGCGATGAACTGAATCTCGCCATGCTCGACGCTCGCTTTCACGTCCGTCGAAAACGTGATGCGCCCGTGCGCGCGCGTGCGCGCGATGATTTCCCGAAGCCCCGGCTCGTGGATCGGCACGCCGCCGTTATTGAGAATGTCGATCTTGCGCGGATCGACGTCGAGACAGAAGACGTCGTTGCCGATTTCCGAAAGACAGGCACCCGTGACAAGACCGACATAACCCGTACCGATGATGGTGATTTTCATGAGCGTTCAAACGTTCACTGGTTGGGGCCGGCCGCTGGCAGCAGCCGGCGAGCAACTTCATTGCGGCGTCGCGATCGGCTCGACCCGGCGCGGCGCATAGGTTTCCCAGCCGCTGCAGCCGGGGCACTGCCAATAGAAAAGCCTCGCCCGGAAACCGCAATTTTGGCACGTGTATCGTGGCAGATTTTTGGTGCGCTGCTTGATCAGCATGCGAATCAGCTCGAGCTCGCTGCGGCGCGGCTCTTCGGCCGCCGCCATTTGTGCCTCGATGAGCCGCGTCATGCCGGCGAGATTCGGCGATGCGCGCATCTGCTCGCGGGCCAACGTATGGGCGACGTCGTCGCCGCGCAACGCCGCGACGTGCGGATAAGCGATATCGAGCAAGTCGTTCGATCCATAGCGCTTGACGTATTCCGTCAGCAACTCGGCGCCCTCGTCCGCTCTCGAAAGCGCCGCGTAGCCCTTCATCAGTTTCTCGGCCACGAGCGGCAAGTAGGTGGGGTTCTGCTCTTCGACACGGCGCCAGGCCGCGATCGCAGCCTCATGCTCACCGGCGGCCGCCGCCACGTCACCAGCCAATATCGTCGCCCGAACGTTCTGCGGGTTGGCCTCGAGCGCCAACGCAAGCTCGTCCGCCGCTTGCGCGCCGTTCTTCCGATTGAGCGCCTCCTGCGCCAGCTCGCAATGAAACTGGGCAACCTCCTTGGCGAGCGATGGGGCGCCCATGGCCTCGAGCTTGGCGGCGGTTTCGATGGCCTTGCGCCATTCCTTTTCGATTTCGTAGATCGTCAACAGCGCCCGTTGCGCGGCGAGCGCATGCTCGCCGCTGTCGAGCCGCGCGAACGTCTCTTCCGCGCGATCGAGCAGGCCAGCCTTCAGAAAGTCCTGGCCGAGCTCGATCAGCGCATGACTGTGCTCGTTGGCGGGCAAGTCGGCGCGGCTCAACAGGTTCTGATGAATGCGGATCGCGCGGTCGGTTTCGCCGCGCCGCCGGAACAGGTTGCCGAGCGCGAAGTGAAGCTCGATCGTTTCGGGGTCGAGCTTGACGACTTCGATGAATGCATCGATGGCCTGGTCCGGCTGCTCGTTGAGCAGAAAATTGAGGCCGCGAAAATAGGACCGCGGCAGATTGGCGCTCTCGGACAGCAGCGCTTTCAGGTCGTAGCGCGCCGCCATCCAGCCGAGCGCGAACGCCACCGGGATGATGAGCAGCCACCAGAAATCGAGATCCATGCGTGGGTGGACGTTGGCCGGTTAAACGATAGGGGAAAGGTGGACGACTGGGGTCTTGCGGCCGCCGAAAGTTAGACCACGGGCGGTAGCGGCGGCTCGCTGACGGCAGCCGGCGTTTCACGCGCCGTGCGCAGTTCGCGCTTGAGCCGCCCGTTCTCGAACCGGAGCCGCACGACGGCCGGCAGCGCGGAAACGAGCCCGGCAAGCAGACCGACGCCGAAAAACGCGAGGCCGATCAGGATCAACGGCGCCTGCCAGGCGTATCCGGCGAGGAAATTCAAGGTAGCGCTCTGTGTGTTCGCGAGCGCGAGCACGAGCAGCAGCACGAAGACCAGCGCACGGATCAACCAGACGATGACTTTCATAGGTCACTCTTGAGGGTAGGCTCAATCGAGGGCGGCGCCGCGCGGAACGGCCATCGACGCAGCGGTAGGCAGCCGACTGAGCAGCTTCGGAATGCGACGGCCCCAGGGCGCGCCGCCGCCCTGGCGAAACGCCCCGTATTGTAATGGAAAGGCCCCATTCGTCGGGCGTGATGCGTGCCGGCGAAAGGCTGACGGCTGCCTCGCCGCGGTATCCGTCGCCCATGAAAAAAGCGCCCTGGGGCGCTTTTTTCATTGCCATCGATCGGCATTCGATCGGTTGCCGGCAGTCGACTACGGCCGGACGATCCTGCTTGCGCAGCGCGCTCACGCATCGTCGGCGTCGTCGGCGACCTTCAGCGGCTCACCTGCGCGACGGTCCACCCGCTCCCGCAATTCCTTGCCGGGCTTGAAATGCGGCACGTGCTTTTCCGGCACGAGCACCTTCTCCCCCGACTTCGGATTGCGTCCCACACGGGACGGACGACGATTGAGGCCGAAACTGCCGAAGCCGCGAATTTCGATGCGATGACCCTTGGCGAGTGCCTCGGACATCGCATCGAGCATCGTTTTCACCGCGAAATCCGCATCCTTCAAGACGAGTTGCGGAAATCGCGCTGCCAGCTGGGCGACCAATTCGGATTTGGTCATACTGCGGCAGACCTCTCAAGAGCTCACTGATTCTGGCCGTCGAGCTTGGCCTTCAACAGCGCGCCGAGGTTCGTCGTACCCGAAGCCGCCGCGCTCGTATCGGCTTGCAGACCGCGCATCGCCTCTTGCTGCTCGGCCGAATCCTTGGCCTTGATCGACAGGTTGATGCTGCGCGACTTGCGATCGATGTTGATGATCATCGCGTTGATCTTGTCGCCGTCCTTGAGCGCGTTGCGGGCATCCTCGACGCGGTCCTGCGCGATTTCCGACGCGCGCAGATAGCCTTCGACGTCAGCCGTGAGCGTGATCACCGCGCCCTTGGCATCGACCGACTTGACCGTGCCGTCGACGATCGAGCCCTTGTCGTTCATCGCAACGAAGTTGCTGAACGGGTCGCCTTCGAGCTGCTTGATGCCGAGCGAAATGCGCTCTTTCTCGACGTCGATGCCGAGCACGACCGCTTCCACTTCGTCGCCCTTCTTGTACTTGCGGACGGCTTCCTCGCCCGACTCGCTCCACGAGAGATCCGACAGGTGGACGAGACCGTCGATGCCGCCGGGCAGGCCGATGAAGACGCCGAAATCGGTGATCGACTTGATCGCGCCGCTGATCCGGTCGCCCTTCTTGAAGTTGCGGCTGAAGTCGTCCCAAGGATTCGGCTTGCACTGCTTCATGCCGAGGCTGATACGACGACGGTCTTCGTCGATCTCGAGCACCATGACTTCGACTTCGTCGCCGAGCTGAACGACCTTCGAAGGCGCCACGTTCTTGTTCGTCCAGTCCATTTCGGAAACGTGGACGAGACCTTCGATGCCCGACTCGACTTCGACGAACGCACCGTAGTCAGTGATGTTCGTGACCTTGCCGAAAAGACGCGTGCCCGACGGGTAGCGGCGCGAGATGCCTTCCCACGGATCGTCGCCGAGCTGCTTGATGCCGAGCGAGACGCGGTTCTTTTCCTGATCGAACTTGAGGATCTTCGCCGTGACTTCCTGGCCGACGGACAGCACTTCGCTCGGGTGACGCACGCGGCGCCATGCGATGTCGGTGATGTGCAGCAGGCCGTCGATCCCGCCGAGGTCGACGAACGCGCCGTAATCGGTGATGTTCTTGACGACGCCGTTGACGATCGCGCCTTCCTTCAGCGTCTCGAGCAGCTTCGCGCGCTCTTCGCCTTGCGTCGCCTCGATCACGGCACGGCGCGAAAGCACGACGTTGTTACGCTTGCGATCGAGCTTGATGACGCGGAATTCGAGCGTCTTGCCTTCGTAAGGAGTCGTATCCTTGACGGGGCGCGTGTCGACGAGCGAGCCCGGCAGGAACGCGCGGATGCCGTTGACCATGACGGTCATGCCGCCCTTCACCTTGCCCGTGATCGTGCCGGTGACGAGCTCGTTGTTGTCGAGCGCCTTTTCCAGCGACAGCCACGAAGCAAGGCGCTTCGCCTTGTCGCGCGACAGGATCGTGTCGCCATAGCCGTTCTCGAGCGCGTCGATCGCGACCGAGACGAAGTCGCCCGCCTGCACTTCCACCTCGCCCTGATCGTTCAGGAATTCCTCGATCGGAATGTAGGCTTCGGACTTGAGACCCGCGTTGACGACCACGAAGTTGTGGTCCACGCGCACGACTTCGGCGGAGATCACTTCGCCCGCGCGCATGTCTTGCTTGGTCAGCGACTCTTCGAACAGAGCCGCGAAAGATTCGGTATTCGGGTTGGAGGTTTGCAGGTCGGACATAAAAATCGTATTTGCATGGCTTCGCGCCGAGCGCCTGGATCCGGCCTCGCGCTCGAATCGATCACGAGCGGGCACCGAACCGGGGCGCGCACAACGGCGAACGCCATACGGGGTTAAGGGTTAACACCACGTTTCACGCTTTCGCACCCTCGGCCGCCATCATCCGCATCGACTTCCCGGCAACTTCGGACGCGCTCGCGAAACACCTACGGTGCTCCATACCACTGCACCACCTGATCGACGGCTTCGTCGATCGAAAGCGCGGAGGTATCGAGCAGCTTCGCATCTGCAGCGGGCTTGAGCGGCGCGGCGGCGCGGTTCGTATCGCGTGCGTCGCGCTCACGCAAATCCCGGAGCAAGTCATCCATATTAGCAGAAAAGCCTTTTTGGATCAATTGCTTATACCGCCGCTCCGCGCGTGCCTCGACACTCGCCGTCAGGAACACCTTCAGCGCCGCGTCGGGAAAGATCACCGTGCCCATGTCGCGGCCGTCGGCGACGAGCCCCGGCTCCTTGCGAAACGCGCGCTGGCGCGCCACGAGCGCCGCCCGCACCGGCTGGTGCACGGCGATCGCCGACGCGCGGTTGCCGATGGCCTCGGCGCGGATTTCGTCCGATACGTCGACGCCGTCGAGCTGGGCCAGCCCCTCCCGAAACGTGATATGGAGATCGTCGACGAGCGCGACGAGGGCATCGGCCGCATCGGGCGCCACGTCATAGCGCAAGCTCGCGAGCGCGGCGAGCCGGTACAGCGCGCCGCTGTCGAGCAGGTGGAAGCCGAGCCGAGCCGCCACGAGCGCGGCGACCGTGCCTTTGCCCGAGGCGGTCGGCCCGTCGATCGTGATGACGGGAGTCTGGTGGTAGGGACGGGTCGATTTCATCGGGCGGTCACGGTGCGACGAGCGTCTTGAAGCGGTCGAAGTAGTCGGGGAACGTCTTCGCGACGCACTTCGGATCGTTGATGCGCACCGGCACGCCGAGGAGGCTCACGAGCGAAAAGCACATCGCCATCCGGTGATCGTCGTAGGTGTCGATCGCCGCATTGGGCGTGAGTGCCGCGGGCGGCCTGACGGCAATGTAATCGGGCCCCTCCTCGATCGTGGCGCCGACCTTGCGCAACTCGTTCGCCATCGCCGCGATGCGGTCCGTCTCCTTCACGCGCCAGCTGCCGATGTTGCGCAAGCGCGTGATGCCGCGTGCGGAGAGCGCCGCAACGGCGAGCGTCATCGCCGCATCGGGAATCAGATTGCAGTCCATGTCGACGGGCTGGAGCCGGCCGTCGTCGTGGCCGACGCCGCGCACCTCGATCCAGTCGTCGCCCATCGAGACGTTGGCGCCCATTTGCGAAAGCGCCTCGGCGAACTCGACGTCGCCCTGGATGCTCGCGCGCCCGACGCCTTCGACACGGACAGGGCCGCCGCCGAGCGCGCCGGCCGCGAGAAAGTACGAAGCCGACGATGCATCGCCTTCGACCATGATCGAGCCCGGCGACTTGTAGCGCACGCCGGCCGGCACGCGGAAACACCGCCACCCGTCACGCTCGACGATCACGCCGAAGCGTTCCATCAAACGCATCGTGATCTCGACATAGGGCTTCGAGATTAGCTCGCCGTCGACTTCGATCGTGATCATGTCGACCCGCTCGCCGACGCCCGCTCCTGCGCCTGAAGCAGCCTCGGGCGCGCCGCGAACATCGCCCGCCGGCCGCTTCAGGCGCACGAGCGGCAGCGTCATCAAGAGTGCCGTCAGGAACTGGCTCGACACGTCGCCGCGCACGCGGATCGGGCCGTCGACCGCTATCTCCGCCGGGCGGATCCGAAGCGGCGGAAAGCCTTCGTTTTCTTCGTAGTCGATGCGCGCGCCGATCTGCCGCAGACCATCGACGAGGTCGCCGATCGGCCGCTCGTGCATGCGCGGCACGCCGAATACGCGATAGTTGCCGCCATTGACGGCGAGCGCGGCCGTCAGCGGCCGCACTGCGGTACCGGCGTTGCCGAGAAAAAGATCGGCCGACTTCGCCGTGAATGCGCCGCGCGTGCCCGTTACGGCACAGGTGTCGCCTTCGCGCACGAATCGAACGCCGAGCTTCGCAAGCGCGTCCAGCATGACGCGCGTATCGTCGGAATCGAGCAGGTTCGAGATCGTCGTTTCGCCCTCGGCGAGCGCGGCAAGCAGCAGCACGCGGTTCGAGATGCTCTTGGAGCCGGGCAGCCTGATGGTGCCCTCGGCATGGGAATACGGTCCGAGGTCGAGAAAGTCCATATCTGTCGGGTCCTGTTCGGGTCTGCTCCGGATCGCTCCGGATCGATTCATTTGGCGGCGAGATCGCCGGCGGGGCCGGCAGCCTGAGCGCCGCGCTCCTGCCACGCGGCGCGTGCCTCGCGGGAACGGGTGAAGACGGTTTCGAGCGTCGCGCCGTCGCCCGCCACGATCGCGGCGCGCAGCCGCGCGAGCACCGCCGCGTAGCCGTCGAGCTCGGCCAGCAGCGCAGTCCGGTTCGCCAAGCAAACGTCGCGCCACATTTCGGGGCTCGAAGCCGCGATCCGCGTAAAGTCGCGAAAGCCCCCCGCGGCAAACGAGAACTTCAACGCCGCGTCGGGCTCCCCGAGAATCTGCTCGACCAGCGCGAACGAGAGCAGGTGCGGCAGATGGCTGACCGACGCGAACACGCGGTCGTGCTGCCCGGCTTCCATCGTCCGCACCTCGGCGCCGGCGGCCCGCCAGAGCGCCTCGATGCGCGCCACGTCGGCGGCCCGGTTCTCGGCGAGCGGGCACAGGACGACGTTGCGCCCGACATAAAGATCGGGCAGCGCCGCCTCGACGCCGCTCGACTCGCGGCCCGCGATCGGATGACCCGGTATGAATTGCCCGATCGACGCGCCGAGGGCCGCGCGCGCGGCCGCCACGACGTCCGTTTTGGTGCTGCCGGCATCGGTGACGAGCGTCGCCTCGCCGAGAAACGGCGCGATCCGCGCGAGCAGCGGCTCGGTCTGCGCGACGGGCGCCGCGATGAGAACCAGGTCGGCCCCGCCAAGCGCGCGGCGCAAAGCGTCGTCGTCGTCGAGCGCGGCGACCTCGTCGACGACGCCGAGCGCCTTCGCCCGCTCGGCTGTGGCGAGCGAGCGGCCGACGCCGACGACGATGCCGCCCGCCGCTGCCCGCCCGCCTTCGCGCAACGCGCGCGCGAGCGAGCCGCCGATCAGGCCGACGCCGAAAATGACGAGTTTCTCGAAAGTGAAAGAAGTCACGACGGCTCAGCCCACCGCGAGTGCCTGCTCGAGCGCCGCGATGAACGCCTCGTTTTCCTCGGGCAGGCCGATGGTCACGCGCAGCCACTGCGGCAACCCGTAGTTGCCGACGGGCCGCACGATCACGCCCGCCTTCAGCAGCGCGAGATTGACGCGCGCGCCCGCGCCGTCGTCATTGCCGACGCGCACGAGCACGAAGTTGCCGAACGACGGCACATACTCGAGGCCCAGCTTGTCGAACGCCTCGGTCAAGCGCCGATAGCCGGCCGCGTTCAGCGCGGCGCTTTTTTCGAGAAATGCGCGATCGCCGAGCGCGGCGACGGCCGCGGCCTGCGCGATCGTATTGACGTTGAACGGCTGGCGCAGACGGTTCAGCAAATCGGTCAGCTCGGGCTGCGCGATCGCGAAGCCGACGCGCAGCCCGGCCAGGCCGTAGGCCTTCGAGAACGTCCGCGAGACGAGCAGGTTCGAATAGCGGCGCACCCAGGCGATCGAGTCGTAGCGCTTCTCGACGGGCAGGTACTCGGTGTAGGCCTCGTCGAGCACGACGACGACATTCTTTGGCACCTTCTCGAGAAACGCCTCGAGCGCGGGCCCTTCGATGAACGTGCCGGTCGGGTTGTTCGGATTCGCGATGAAGACGAGGCGCGTATCGGGTTCGATCGCGCGCAGCATCGCATCGAGGTCATGACCGTACTGGACGGCCGGCGTCACGATCGCTCGTGCGCCGAGCCCTTGTGTCGCAAGCGCATAAACGGCGAACGAGTACTGCGCGTAGACGATCGATTGCCCTTTTTCGACGAACGCATGCGCGGCGAGCTCGAGGATGTCGTTGCTGCCGTTACCGAGCGTGATCCACTCGGCCGGCACTTCGTATCGCTTGGCGAGCGCGCCCTTCAGCTCGAACGCGTTCGAATCGGGATAACGGCCCAGCTCCGCCACGGCCGCCGCCATTGCGGCCTTCGCCGAGTCGGGCATGCCGAGCGGATTCTCGTTCGACGCGAGCTTGACGATGCGCGCCTCGTCGAGCCCGAACTCGCGCGCGACTTCGGAGATCGGCTTGCCGGCGATGTAGGGCGCGATCTGGCGCACGTAGGAAGGGCCGTATTGGATGGTCATATATGTCTCCAGGGCGAACGTCTCTCTCGACTGAGTACGGAATGGATCGTGGATGGCGGCGGCTCGCGCTTTAGCGCGAGCGCGGATACGAGCCGAGAATCTTGAGGAACGCCGCCTTTGTCCCGAGCTCGGCGAGGGCCGCCGCCACCGACGCATCGTCGCGATGGCCCTCGACATCGATATAGAAGTAGTACTCCCACGTCCCCATGCGCGCGGGCCGCGATTCGAAGCGCGTCATCGAGACGCCGTGCTTCGCGAGGGGCTCGAGCAGCTTGAAGACGGCACCCGGCTCGTTTTTGACCGAGACGATCAGCGAAGTCAGATCGTAGCCGCTCACGCCGGCCGGCGCGCGGCCGATGACGACGAAGCGCGTGCGGTTGTGCGGATCGTCCTGAATCGCCGCATGGACGATCTGCAGCCCATAACGCGAGGCGGCGCGCTCGCCGGCGATGGCGGCGACACCGGGATCTTCCGCAGCCAGCCGCGCCCCTTCCGCGTTGCTCGACACGGCCTGGCGCTCGACATGCGGCAGATTCGCGGCGAGCCAGCGCTGACACTGCGCGAGCGACTGCGCATGCGCGCACACGCGTGTGATGTCGGTCACCGTGCCGCTTTGCGTGAGCAGATTGTGGCGGATCGGCAGCACGATTTCGCCGCCGATCAGGAGCTGCGTCTGCAAGAGCAGATCGAGCGTACGCGCGACGGCTCCCTCGCTCGAGTTCTCGACGGGCACGACGCCGTATTCCGCGCTTCCGGCTTCGACGGCGCGAAACACCTCGTCGATCGTGAGGCACGGCACGCCCTCGATCGAATGCCCGAAATACTCGTGCACCGCTTCTTCGCTATAGGTGCCGAGCGGACCGAGAAACGCCGCGGTAATCGGCCGCTCGAGCGCGCGGCTCGCCGCCATGATCTCGCGCCAGATGGCGCCGATGTGATCATCGGCGAGCGGCCCGCCGCTCATCTGTTGCAGCCGCGCGATGACCTGCTGCTCGCGCTCGGGCCGAAACACGGGTGCGTTGTAGTCCTTCTTGACCTCGCCCACTTCGAGCGCGATCGCCGCGCGCTGGTTGAGCAGCGCAATCAACTGCTCGTCGATCGCATCGATGCGGTCGCGCAGCGGCTTCAATCTTGAATTCAGTTCGTCGTCCATGCGTGAAACGGCCATGTCGAAAGTCGGCAAGCGGCCGGTGCCCTCGCGTCGATCGCCATCCGGCGGATCGACACGCGATGGAGCCGGCGCGCGCCCGGTTTCGCGCGTCATGCGCGGTCCTTTTCGAATTCCTTCATATACTCGACGAGCGCCTTGACGCCTTCGAGCGGCACCGCGTTGTAGATCGACGCCCGCATGCCGCCGACGGACTTGTGGCCCTTCAGCTGCATCAGCCCGCGCGCTTTCGCGCCGGCAAGGAAATCTTCATTGCGCGACTCGTCCGCGAGAAAGAACGGCACGTTCATCCGCGAACGCGAAGCGCGTTCAACCTTGTTGATATAAAAGTCGCTCGCGTCGATCGTGTCGTAAAGATGTTTCGACTTCTCGACGTTGCGCGCTTCGATCGCCCGCACACCGCCCTGGCGCTTCAGCCACTTGAAGACGAGCCCGGCGATGTAGATCGCGTAGGTGGGCGGCGTGTTGTACATCGAGTTGTGCGCGGCGACGGTCTTCCACTCGAACGCCGACGGGCAGATCGCCAGCGCCCGCTCGAGCAGGTCCTCGCGCACGACGACGAGCGTCACGCCCGCCATCCCGATGTTCTTCTGCGCGCCGCCGAACAGCACGCCGAACTTGGCGACATCGAGCGGGCGCGACAGCACGTGCGAGGAGACGTCGGCGACGAGCGGTATGTCGCCGAGATCGGGGATGTCGAACGTCTCGACGCCGTGGATCGTCTCGTTCGTGCAGAGATGGACGTACGCCGGATCGTCGGACAGCTGCCATTCGGCGCGCCGCGGCGCGCGCGTGAAGCCGTCGGACGTCTCGCCGCTCGCGGCGAGGTGCGGCGTGCAGTACTTCGCCGCCTCCTTGAACGATTTGTTCGACCACGAGCCCGTTAAGACGAAATCGGCCGTCTTGCGCGAGCCGAGCATGTTCATCGGAACGATCGCGTTCTCGGCCAGTCCGCCGCCCTGCATGAAAAGAATGTGATGGCTCGCGGGCACTTCGAGCAGCTCGCGCAGATCGACCAGCGCCTCTTCGTGGATCGACATGAACTCGCGCCCGCGATGGCTCATCTCCATCACGCTCATGCCGCTGCCGCGCCAATCGAGCATTTCTTCGGCCGCTTGGCGCAGCACCTCCTCCGGCATGGCGGCCGGGCCGGCAGCGAAGTTGAAGACGCGCATCTTGAAAAACCCCCGAGATCGATGGTGAAGCGCTGCGGCGAAAGCGAACGGCCTGGCGGCGACAGGGCCGGCTGCGAGAGTCCGACCCAGTCGAAAAAAGAAAAATGGCCGTCCGCGCATATCGCGCAAACGACCATTTTATCGCAGTGCCGTATAAACGACGACGGAACGCGCGTGATGCCCGGCGCCCAAGCCTCTGTTCGGAAGGCCTCAGGCACGCCGGGCAGCGAGCCGCAGCCCCAACTGCCGCCGCGGCCATGGCCGCCCGAGAGCGGCCGATGCGGCTCGCCGCCGAACTTACTTGGCCGCCGGCTTGACTCCCGCGACTTCCTTGTCGGCCTGGTCGCGCGTCGCCTTGATCGATTGCGGCATGTACTTCTGCATGAGGCCGTTGACGACGTCGCGGCCCACCTGGTCTTGCACCTCGATGAACTTGCGGCCGGTCGGGCTCTTGTAGAACGTCGTCAGGTCCTTGATTTCCTGCGTCGTGTAGTACTTCGCGTAGGCTTCATATTGGGCCTGCATCGCGTCCTGGCGGAACTGGTCGCTCGCGAAAACCTGGCCCGCCGAGTCGACGAGCTTCGGCACCGCGTTCTTCTGCAGAGTAGGCACGGCGGCCTGCTTCTGCTTATCCGTCATCGACTTGTTCTCGGTCAACGCGTCCGACAGAATCGCCGGAACGAGCTGCTTCGCCTGCATCTGCGCGCTGTTGCCGATCGCGCTGACGAGTTTTTGCGCGTCGATCGCGGCAAGCAGTTCCTTGATCGCGCCTTGCTTGGCCGGATCGTTCGCATCGGCGGCCGGTGCCGGCGCCGCCGGAGCCGACTGCTGCGACTGGAGCGCTTGCGCCATCGCGAAGGTCGGCACGAAGGCGGCCAGCAGCATCCATTGCTTGAAACGTCGTTGCATCTTCACTCCCTCTAAAAAATAAGTCGATTATCTCGCGCGCGTGGCTCGCAGCTTACGCTGCGCGGCCCTCTCCCCCGCCATTCGCGCGTCATGGCCGAGTGCTGTCCGCCGACCGTAAAACGCCGTTCGGCGAAGCGTCCATCCATGTGTGATCAGGCTTCGCCGCCCTCGCCGTTGCCGTCCTCGGCGACTTCGCCATCCGCGTCCGCTTCGGCGATCTTCTGAAGACCGGAGAGTTTCGTGCCTTCGTCAAGGCTGATGAGTGTAACACCCTGCGTCGCGCGGCCCATCTCGCGGATCTCCGAGACGCGCGTGCGGATCAGCACACCCGTGGTCGTGATCAGCATGATTTCGTCCTCGGCGTCGACGAGCGTCGCCGCGACCACCTTGCCGTTGCGCTCCGACGTCTGGATCGCGATCATCCCCTTCGTGCCGCGGCCGTGCCGCGTGTACTCGGCAATCGGCGTGCGCTTGCCGTAGCCGTTCTCGGTTGCCGTCAGCACCGACTGCGTCTCGCTGCCCGCCACGAGCATCGCGATGACCTGCTGCCCCTCCTCGAGCTGCATGCCGCGCACGCCGCGCGCCTCGCGGCCCATCGGGCGAACGTCGTTCTCGTCGAAGCGCACCGCCTTGCCGGCGTCGGAGAACAGCATCACATCGTGCTGACCGTCCGTGATCGCGGCGCCGATCAGATAATCGCCCTCGTCGAGCCCGACCGCAATGATACCTTTGCGCAATGGTCTGCTGAAAGCCTCCAGCGGCGTCTTCTTCACGGTGCCGAGCGACGTCGTCATGAAAACGAACTTGTCGGCCGAAAATTCCTTGACCGGCAAGACGACGTTGATCTTTTCGCCTTCCTGCAGCGGGAACATATTGACGATCGGCCGCCCGCGCGAATTGCGCGAGCCTTGCGGCACCTCGTAGACCTTCACCCAATAGACGCGTCCGCGGTTCGAGAAGCAGAGAATGTGGTCGTGCGTGTTGGCGATGAAGAGCGTGTCGATCCAGTCGTCTTCCTTCATCTGCGTGGCCTGCTTGCCGCGCCCGCCGCGCTTTTGCGCACGGTATTCGGACAGCGGCTGGGACTTCACGTAGCCCGCGTGCGACATCGTGACGACCATGTCCTGCGGTGTAATCAGATCCTCGGTGTTGAGCTCGGTCGCGTTGAGCTCGATCGTCGAGCGGCGCGCATCGCCGAACTCGGCCTTCACCGCGGCGAGCTCGTCGCCGATGATCGTCGTGATCCGCTCGGGGCGCGCGAGAATGTCGAGCAGATCGGCGATCTGCGCCATCACCTCGCGATACTCGCCGATGATCTTGTCCTGCTCGAGGCCCGTGAGGCGTTGTAGGCGCATCTGCAGAATTTCCTGCGCCTGCGTATCGGAAAGCTTGTAGAGCCCGTCGCCCTGCATGCCGAACGCCGGGTTCAGCCCTTCGGGCCGGTAGGCTTCGCGCCCGCCCGCCGCCGCATTGTCGCTTTCGGCGCGCGTCAGCATCTCGCGCACGAGCGACGAATCCCAGGCGCGCGCCATCAGCTCCTGCTTCGCGATCGGTGGCGTCGGCGCCGCCTTGATGATGGCGATGAATTCGTCGATGTTCGCGAGCGCGACCGCAAGGCCCTCGAGCACGTGGCCGCGCTCGCGCGCCTTGCGCAATTCGTAGACGGTGCGCCGCGTGAGCACCTCGCGCCGGTGCGCGAGGAACGCCTCGAGCATCTCCCGCAGATTGAGGAGCTTCGGCTGGTTGTCGACGAGCGCGACGAGATTGATGCCGAACGTATCCTGGAGCTGCGTCGCCTTGTACAAATTGTTGAGGACGACTTCGGGCACCTCGCCGCGCTTGAGCTCGATCACGACACGCATGCCGCTCTTGTCCGACTCGTCGCGAATATCGGAAATACCCTCGAGCTTCTTCTCGTTGACGAGCTCGGCGATGCGCTCGAGCAGCGAGCGCTTGTTGACCTGATAGGGGAGCTCGTCGACGATGATCGCCATGCGCTGGCCGCGGTCGATCTCCTCGAAATGCGTCTTCGCGCGCATCACGACGCGCCCGCGGCCCGTGCGGTAGCCCTCGCGCACGCCGGCGAGGCCGTAGATGATGCCGCCCGTCGGGAAATCGGGCGCCGGAATGATTTCCAGCAGCTCGTCGATGCCCGCGGCCGGATTCTTCAGAAGATGCTGGCAGGCGTCGACGACCTCGCCGAGATTGTGCGGCGGAATGTTCGTCGCCATCCCGACCGCGATGCCCGACGAGCCATTGATCAGCAGGTTCGGAATGCGAGCGGGCAGAATCAGCGGCTCGTTCTCGCTGCCGTCGTAGTTCGGTCCGAAGTCGACCGTTTCCTTGTCGATATCGGCGAGCAGCTCGTGGCCGATCTTCGCCATGCGGATTTCGGTGTAGCGCATCGCCGCGGCGTTATCGCCGTCGACCGAACCGAAATTGCCCTGCCCGTCGACGAGCATGTAGCGCAGCGAGAAGTGCTGCGCCATGCGCACGATCGTGTCGTAGACCGCCTGATCGCCGTGCGGATGGTACTTACCGATGACGTCGCCGACGATACGCGCCGACTTTTTATAGGCGCGATTCCAGTCGTTGTTGAGCTCGTGCATCGCGTAAAGGACGCGCCGGTGCACGGGCTTCAGGCCGTCTCGGACGTCGGGAAGCGCGCGCCCCACGATGACGCTCATCGCGTACTCGATGTACGAGCGGCGCATTTCCTCCTCGAGGGAGATGGGCAGAGTCTCTTTGGCGAATTGATCCATTATCCGTGTCTTGTTCAGGCGAGGACGAGCCCGGACAGGCGTTTCGACGACGGCCGGCACGCTGCTCCGACCTTTGTCCGACCGCTCGAGTCGCCTCGATCATCCGGTTCGTTCCCGCACGGCCCAAGCGAGCGCCGGGCATCACGCGATTCTAACATGCGGCAGACGCCCGCCCGCCGCAGGTACGTATCCCCCATTGGGGAAGCTCGCGAAGGCGTTCTCGAGGCATTTCGCGAGCCGCGGCGAGTGCGGCGTGCAGCAGGTCCGTCGGAAGATTTGACTCAGCTGGCGCGCGCGCCGCGAGTCGAATTTTCTTCTGTGCTGGCACGGACCGTGCCCCGGCCCATCGGCCGCAAACGCCCGTCCTGCTTCGCTGTTGCTGATGCACCACATTCGAATGAGACGGCCCGAGCTCGGGGAACTTTTTTTTCGTAAGAAGGGAACGATATGGCAAAATGCCAACGCACTCGGCTAGACGCTGCTCGAAGTGTCTGCATGGCCGCCCGTTTCTGCGCTGCACCGATGTTATACTTCGAGCAATGTATGACTAGTCTTTGTCATCAAAGCTCGCAGTAAACCTGCGGTAATCTCAATTTCGAGAGGAGAAATATGAATAAACTTTCAAAGCTCGCGTTCATTGCAGCTACCGCAGTCATGGCTGCATCCGCTTCGGCACAGTCGGTGCCGGCGTCGCGACAAGCCACGAATGACAACTGGGTCAACGGCACCGGCGAATACGTGTGGATGAACGGCACGAACGAGCTTTGCTGGCGCGATGCTTTCTGGACGCCGGCAACGGCGAACGCCAAGTGCGACGGCGCTCTCGTCGCGCAAGCCCCGACGCCGCCGGTCGCTCCGCCGCCCGCGCCGCCGGCCATCACGAGCCAAAAGGTCACGTTCTCGGCTGACACGCTGTTCGACTTCGACAAGGCTGTCCTGAAGCCCGAAGGCAAGGCCAAGCTCGACGATCTGGCGAGCCAGCTGCAAAACACGAACCTCGAAGTGGTCGTCGCCACGGGTTACACGGACCGCATCGGTTCGGACAAGTACAACGACCGTCTGTCGCTGCGCCGTGCGCAAGCTGTGAAGGCGTACCTGGTCAGCAAGGGTATCCCGGCGAACAAGATCTACACGGAAGGCAAGGGCAAGCGCAACCCGGTCAAGGAATGCGCGGGCAAGAAGGTCACGGCCGCTCTGAAGGCCTGCCTGCAGCCGAACCGCCGCGTGGAAGTCGAAGTCGTCGGCACGAAGCAAGTGCAGCAAGGTCAGTAATAATAGAAGCAACGGCGCCTTTGCGGGCGTCTTGCGGCAAAACCCCGCCTCGGCGGGGTTTTTTTCTGCCGGCCGCCGTCGCCGGGGCCCGGCATCCCCCGATCATCTCCGTGCGCGGGCGCCGTTGCGCCGTCAGTTGGCGCCGGTTTGCTTTTGTCAGCGCACGAGCCTCGATATACTCGGAACTGACCGCAGGCTTTGACCTCCTTCGAACCTATGACGAACGCCGATCCCCATGAGCTACAGAAATTCAGCGATCTCGCTCATCGCTGGTGGGATCCGAATGCGGAGTTCAAGCCGCTGCACGACCTGAATCCCGTTCGGCTAGGGTGGATCGACGCCCATGCGCATCTTCCGGCCAAGCGTGTGCTCGATATCGGCTGCGGCGGCGGCATCCTGTCCGAATCGATGGCGGGGCTCGGCGCGCAAGTCAAAGGGATCGATCTTTCGTCGGAAGCGCTTGGCGTGGCCGATCTCCACAGTCTCGAAAGCGGAGTTTCCGTCGAGTACGAGGAGATCTCGGCCGAGGCACTCGCGGCGCGAGAGCCGGCGAGCTACGACGTCGTCACGTGCATGGAAATGCTCGAGCACGTGCCCGATCCGGCCGCGATCGTGAAAGCCACCGCCACGCTCGTCAAGCCGGGCGGGTGGGTCTTCTTCTCGACGCTGAACCGGAACGTCAAGTCGTACCTTTTCGCGGTCATCGGGGCCGAATACATCGCCCAGATGCTGCCGAAAGGCACGCACGACTATGCGCGTTTCATCCGCCCGTCGGAGCTGGCGGCCTTCGCTCGAGCCGCGGGGCTCACCGCTGCCGACCTGAAGGGCATCACGTACCGGCCGCTCGGCAAGCGCTTCGGGCTCTCGGACGATACGAGCGTCAACTATATGTTTGCCTGCCGCCGCGACGGTTGAGGCACAAGCGTGGCCGCAGGCTCGAGCCGGCGGCCTTCGCCATCCCGCTTTTCACGCCCTCCTTCCCATGAATCAACCGATTCCCCAACCCGATCCGCGCCTTGGCGTCGGCTCGATCGATCTTTGCCGGGCCGTTCTCTTTGATCTTGACGGCACGCTGGCCGACACCGCGCCCGATCTCGCGGCCGCCGCGAATAAAATGCGCGCGGATCGCGGACTCGAGACGGTGCCGCTCGAGCAGTTGCGACCGCTCGCCTCGGCCGGTGCGCGCGGGCTCATCGGCGGCGCGTTCGGGATCGGACCCGAGCATCGAGAATTCCCGGCGATGCGCGAAGAGTTTCTCGCCAATTACGAGACTGATCTCTGCATCGAGACGACGCTCTTTCCGGGCATCGCGGAACTGCTCGACGAGCTCGACGCGCGCGATCTCCGCTGGGGGATCGTGACGAACAAGGTCGGTCGGCTGACGATGCCGCTCGTCGAACGACTGGGGCTTGCAAGCCGGGCGCATTGCGTCGTTGCCGGCGACACGACGCCTCACGCGAAGCCTCATCCCGCCCCGCTCCTTCACGCGGCTCAGGTGCTGGCGATGCGGCCCGACATCGTCGCCTATGTAGGCGACGACCTGCGCGATGTCCAGGCGGGCTTCGCCGCCGGCATGGTGACAGTCGCTGCGGCCTACGGCTATTGCGGCACCGACCTGCCGCCGGCGATGTGGCACGCGCAGCATATCGTCGACTCGCCGGTTCAATTGCGGCGACTGCTCGCCGGGCTCAACTGCCGCGCCTGAACCGAATGCGCCGGCGATTGAGGGCCCTCGGTTCCCAGTTGGGCTCTTGAATTCCCGAGGGGGCGCACCATCTTGCGTTCTGTGGGATAATTCATCCTTCGACCGGGGCCGACCTGGTTTCGACGTGGATAACGAAGCAGTGCAGGGCATACCGAGGACCCGTCACCTCGTAAATCAATGGGAACTTAAGTAACTGCGAACGACGAAACGTACGCATTGGCGGCTTAAACCCCGCCAACCTCGCACTGGCTCGCTGACGGGCTAGGGTCGCAAGACCAGCGAGGTCATTCACGTCAGCTAATCTCCGGCAGCGTCGCGAGGCCGGAGCCGAAAACCTAGCGACTCGCCGTAACGAAGCGTGTTCGTCCGCGTCGGTGCGGTTAAATCAAATGACAGAACTAAGTATGTAGAACTGGCTGTGGACTATTTGCGGACGCGGGTTCGATTCCCGCCGGCTCCACCAAACATCATCGCAGCATTCGTCCTCTTCCATGAAAGCCCCGTGACTGATAAGCCGCGGGGCTTTTGCTTTCCGCGGTCATTCGACATCCCTCGCCGTCATGCGCGAAGCTTCGTTCGAGCTGGGAGCCCAGATACTCGCTGATCGCGTCCGTCGATCCGCCGCGATAGAGCCTGTCCGTGCCGTGCGTACCAAGCGGCGTGCCGACTACCACCGCGTCCTGGCTACGGCTCATTGGATCGGGGATGTCCTCTGAGGCTCTCCACCAGCTCCTGCACTTCCTGCCGAGTCTTTGTTACATCGTTTTGGATCTGCTTCAACTCACTGGCGGTTTCAGCGAGCGAGGCTGCCAAGGTTCTGCCGGAGTCGAACGATGCAACCATGTTCGACAGCACGGTGGCATTGAAAGTCGCAATGCTACCCACGGTCGCGATCGCGGTCGTCACCATGAAAATCTTGAGGCTCCGAGCATACTCCGCCATCTCGGACCGAATGGACCTCGACTCGGATCGAGCGGCAGCCACCTCGCTCCGAAATTCCTCGAGAACTGTCCCGAAACGCACATCCCGTTCATCCAACAACTTTTGTTGCGCCTCGCGCCATTGCGCCAGCAGGGCGCGCTCGCTACTGACGCGCTCATCGAACAGTTTTCTATGCGAGTCGAGCCTTTCGTCGAATAGCTTCGCGGTCGCCTCGAGCCTATCGTCCAAGTGGCGCAGGTGTAGCTCGAAATCTTCTTTCGTCGGTGCAGTCATTGCTGGAACAATTCAATTTCAAGAGATCGGCGTCGCGGCGTTCGGCGATGGTTGCCAGAAGCATATCCGTCTCAAAACCCTCATCGATCCTTCTGCCGTAAACCGGGCTCGAAATCGCCCATTCGGATAAGCCCATGACCGGGAGGAGCCGCACGCCGTTCCGATTGCAGCCAGCGCTTAGCTCCTCCGCCGCGCTCACCACGTCTCGCGCACGACCATCAGCCGCAGTTCGGTCATGTCCTCGATCGCATAGCGAATACCCTCGCGTCCAAGCCCCGAATCCTTCACGCCGCCGTACGGCATGTTGTCGACGCGAAACGACGGCACGTCGTTGATGACGACGCCGCCCACCTCGAGCGCGTCCCACGCGCGGTGCGCATGCGCAAGCGAATCGGTGAAGATCCCTGCCTGCAGCCCGAAGTCGCTGTCGTTGACGACCGCGAGCGCCTGCTCGAAATCATCGAAGCGCTCGAGGATCGCCACGGGCCCGAATGCCTCCCGCCGATAGAGATCGGTGTCGCGCTTGACACCTTCGAGCAGCGTCGCTTCGAACATCGCGCCGTCCACGTTCCCGCCCGCGATGATCTTCGCCCCCGCCTGCACCGCACCCTCCATCCAGCCGGCAAGGCGCCGCGACTCCGATTCGGAGATCATGGGGCCGACGAAGGTCTTCTCGTCCTTTGGATCGCCCATTTTCAGGGACTTCGTCTTCGCGATCAGCTTCTCCCGCAGCGCGTCGTATAGCGACGCATGGATGAGTATCCGCTGAACGCCGATGCAGCTTTGCCCTGATTGATAGAACGCCCCAAAGGCAAGCCGGTCCACCACGTAGTCGAGCTTGCCGCCCTGGTCGCCGTCGACGATCGCGGCAGCATTGCCGCCCAGTTCGAGGATGACCTTCTTCTTCCCCGCCTTTTTCTTGAGTTCCCAGCCGACGGCCGGCGACCCTGTGAACGAAAGCAGCTTGAATCGCTCGTCGGTCGTAAACAAGTCCGCGCCATCGCGATGAGCGGGCAGCACGGAGAAGGCGCCTTTCGGCAAATCCGTCTCGGCCAGTACCTCGGCAATGATGAGCGCACCTATAGGCGTGCGGCTCGCCGGCTTCATCACGAACGACACTCCCGCCGCGAGCGCCGGCGCCACTTTGTGCGCGGCAAGGTTGAGCGGGAAATTGAACGGCGAAATGAAGGAGCACGGTCCGATCGGCACACGCTTCACATAGCCGTGGTAACCCTTCGCCCGCTGCGATATTTCGAGGTTGATGACCTCGCCGTCGATGCGGACAGACTCTTCGGCCGCGACCTTGAATGTATCGATGAGCCTCGTGACCTCGCCGCGCGAATCGTTGATCGGCTTGCCGGCTTCTATGCAAAGCGCCATCGCGAGCTCGTCGTAGCGCTCGCGAAAGCGCTTCACGCAATGCTCGAGCACCAGCTGCCGCTTGAACGGCGGGTAGGCGCGCAACGCCGGCATCGCGTCGACGGCGGCCGAGATCGCCTTGTCGATGGCCTGTGCGTCGGCAAGCGCGACACGCGTCGCGACTTCGCCGCTGTATTTGTCGGTGACCTCGAGATCGGTGTTCGCCGCAACCGGTTCGTTCGCAAGGTAATACGGATAGGTCGGTTTCAACATGTCATGTTCTCCTGGGTGCGATTCGTTCGCTTAGGAAAATCAATCCCCCTTCTCTCCTCTCAGATCCGCGCCGACAGCCGTTTGATCTCGCGATTGAGCACGCGCTCGTTGTCCGAATAGTCGATGGGGACGTCGATCACATGCACCCCCGGCGTCGCGAAGCAATCGCGCACGAGCGGCGCGAACTCGGCAGCCGACGTGACGCGGTGACCCTGCGCGCCATAGCTCTTCGCATAGTCGACGAAATCGGGATTCGCAAGCGTCATCCCGTAGTCCGGAAAGTTCATGTTCTCCTGCTTCCAGCGGATCATGCCGAATGCATCGTCGCGCAAGATCAGCACGACGAGATCGAGCTTGAGCCGTACGGCCGTTTCGAGCTCCTGCGAGTTCATCATGAAGCCGCCGTCGCCGCAGACGGCGATGACCTTGCGATCGGGATGCACGATCTTCGTCGCGATCGCGGACGGCAAGCCCGCGCCCATCGACGCGAGCGCGTTATCGAGCAGCAGCGAGTTCGGCTCGTGCGCGCGGTAGTAGCGCGCGAACCAGATCTTGTACATGCCGTTGTCGAGGCAGATGATGCCGTCCTCGGGCATGGTCTCGTAGACGTCGTTGACGATCCGTACCGGGTACATCGGGAACCGATCGTCATGCTGCCCCTTCACGAGGTGCGCCTCGAAGTGCTCCTTGATTTCGGTAAAGCGCGTGAAATCCCACCGCTTCTCGCACGTTTTCAGGCTCTCCTTCAACTGCCATACCGCGTTCGCGATGTCGCCGACGACTTCGATCTGAGGGAAATAGACAGGATCGACTTCGGCACCGAGGAAATTCACGTGGATGACCGTCTTCTCGCCCGCGTCGGCGCCGCGCATGAAGAACGGCGGCTTCTCGATCACATCGTGCCCGACGTTGATGATGCAGTCCGCGTGATCGATCGCGCGGTGCACGAAATCGCCGTCCGAAAGTGTCGCGTTTCCGAGCCACAGAGGGTGCGATTCGTCGATCACGCCCTTGCCCATCTGCGTCGTAAAGAACGGGATGCCGGTCTGGTCGACGAATTCGCGCAGCACCTTGCGCGTCGTCTTGCGGTTGCCGCCGGCGCCGATCATCAGAAGCGGATGCCTCGCCCCGCCGATCGCACTGACGGCATGCGCGACGGCCTTTTCCTCGGCGACGGGACGTCGGCTGTAGCTCTTCGGAATCGGCTTGCCGTCGCCCTCTTCGTGCGCGACGTCTTCCGGCAGCTCGAGATGCGTGGCACCCGGCCGCTCCTCCTCGGCACGGCGAAACGCCTCGCGCACCAACGCCGGGATATTGCCGATCGACACGATTTGCCGCGAGTACTTCGTGAGCGGCTCCATCATGCGCACGACGTCGACGATCTGAAAGTGCCCCTGCTTGCTCGTCTTGATCGGCTTTTGGCCCGTCACCATCAGCATCGGCATGCCACCGAGCTGAGCGTAGGCCGCGGCCGTGACGAAGTTGGTGGCGCCGGGGCCGAGCGTGGACAGGCAGACGCCCGTGCGACCCGTCAACCGCCCGTACGTCGCCGCCATGAAACCGGCCGCCTGCTCATGGCGCGTCAGCACCAGCTTGATTTTCGAGCGGCGCAGCGACTCCAGCAGGTCGAGATTTTCCTCGCCCGGAATGCCGAATACGTATTCGACGCCTTCGGCCTCGAGCGACTTGACGAACAGATCGGATGCTTTCATGAAGACTCTCGTTGGATTCGTTTGACGATTGCGGGCGCGCGCGGCGGCGGATGAAACGCCCGGCGTGCGCAAGAGGAACTGCAACTGCGATCGAACGAAAGAGCAGATCGCGCGAGCGAACGATCTTGCCTGCCGCACTCGCGCGTGTCGGACAGATTACTCCGGTAACAAAACATTGGCTTGCAACCGGGCCTTCGCTTATCTTATTGGGCAATCTCGCATGCTCCGCAGGAGGAGCCATGAGTCGGCTCATCGGTGTGCCATCGCGCCCCGCGCATCACGGATCCGGGAAAGTCTTCGCGTCCTCCGGCAGGCTCACATCATGACGGAGCACCGTACGCCGGGACCCGGTGACCGTCTCGCGATCCGCGACGATTCCGACGTCGCGGTTGCGCGGCGCCGCGTTCGCGAGTTGGGTGCGCAGGAAGCGCTCCCACCGCCCAAGATCGCGGCGCTGGAAACCGCCATCACCGAGATCGCGCGCAATATCCTCGTGCACGCCGGAAAGGGGGATATCTCGTTCGGCACCCTCACGGACGGCGGACGCCGTGGCGTTGCCGTCCTCGCTCGGGACTGGGGGCCGGGCATCGCGGATGTCGCGCAGGCGATGCAGGATGGCTATTCGACCGGCGATGGGCTGGGCCTGGGGCTCGCCGGCGCACGGCGTCTCGTCGACGAGTTCGAGATCGATTCGGTCGTTGGCGCAGGCGTGACAGTGACGCTCAAGCAGTGGAACGACGCAATCGATTGGGGTTGGGACAAACCGCTCTGAAGCAAACGCGCGGCCACGCGCGCGACGCCAACGGCGGGAACCGATTCACCCCACGCCGAATCATTTCTCTTCGCGCGCTTCGACGGCCGCGAGCGGCAAAATGGCGGTCAGCTCGAAGCCCGAGCCCGGCGCCGTGCGGATTTGGATTTCGCCGCCGAGCAACGCCGCGCGCTCTCGCATACCGATCAGGCCGAACGAGTGCCGGCCGGAGCGGGAGTCTCGCGCGGCGGCGCCGCGCCCGTTGTCGACGACGCGCACGATGCAATGCGGATCGCGCCGGACGATGTCGAGCACCACCTCGGTCGCGCCGGAATGGCGCGCAACGTTCGTCAGCGCCTCCTGCACCATGCGAAACACCTCGATCCTGCATTCGCGATTGAACTCCATCGCGTCGACATCGATATGCCGGATCACCTTCACCTGATAGCGTGCGGAAAAGTCGCTGGCGAGCCATTCGATCGCCGGAATCAGCCCGAGATCGTCGAGCATGACCGGACGCAGATCCGCCGCGATCCGCCGCACTGAATCGATGAGTTGATCGATCATCGCGTACATGCCGCGCAGGTCGCCCTGCGATAGCGACGGTGCCGCGCGGTTCGCGCTCTTGTGCTCGGCGAGCGTCGCGGCCATCTTCAGCGCGGTCAGTTGCTGCCCCAGGTCATCGTGCAGCTCGCGCGCGATCCGGGCCTTCTCCTCTTCACGAATCCGCTGGATATGCGCGGACAGGCGCCGCAGCTCTTCGCGCGAAACGCGCAGCGCTTCCTCGTCGCGCTTGCGATCCGTGATGTCCATGATCCACCCCACCATCCGATAGGGCTCCCCGGCATCGTCCCATAACGCCTGCCCGCGCGATTGAACCCATCGGAATCCGCCCGATTTCGTGAGCAGCCGATACTCGACATCGTACGGGCGGCGCTCGCGCAGATGCATGTTCAGCCGTTGCTTCACGCGGCCGATATCGTCGGGGTGGATCGCATCGAGATGGGCACGGCTCTCATTGGGCAGCTCGTGATCCGCATAGCCCATGATCCCCTTGAAATGGGGCGAGAAATAGACTTCTCCGCTCTGCGGATTCCAGTCCCACAGTCCGGCCGTCGCGCCGCTCACGGCAAGTTGAAACCGCTCCTCGCTCGCCGCCAGCGCGGCGCGATAGCCGTGCAGCGACATCTCGAACGGCGCGAGCAGTTCGTTGAAAAACTCCGTCGAAGCATCGAGGCGTTGCTGTCGATCGGCGGCAGCCGGCAACACGAGCGTATCCAACGCGGCGCGATGCAGCGCGGCCATCTCGAGCACGCCCAAGCCCTCGACCATCGCACGCCGGCCCAATTCGTAGGCGCGTGTCCGTGCGGCCTCGTCGCGCTGCCCGAGATACGCCTCGAGACTCGAGACGTATTCGTCGACGAGCGCGTCGAGCCGCGCGGTCATGAGGCGGCTCCGAGATAGCGCGCCACGACGACATGCGCGTCGTCGGAATCCTTCCCGTAGCGGACGAGGATCGACTCGGCGATTTCCTGGGGGCTGTACTCCATCGTCACGCCAGCGGAGAAATTGCTTCGAATGCCGTCTGTCGCCATGACGAGCGTGTCGCCTCGCGACAACGGCAATCGATCGGCCTTCAGCGGCGGAAGCCGATAGCCGACGACGCCGCCGCGCGTGGAAATCGCTTCGTCGCGCCGCTGCCGGCCATCGCGAACGCGGCAGAGAATACCGTCGACGTTACCTACCCCGGTCCACGTCAGCGAGGCATCGCGCGCGTCGAACGAGGCCAGGGTCATGACGGCGCCACGCGTCCCGCGCAGCGCCTCGTGGCATCGCTGCACCAGGCGCGCGACCGGCTCGGACGCATGCGCTTCGAGCACGGGGACGGCAGCCTGCGAGGCGGCCGCCGCCGCGTCGCCATGTCCAAGCCCATCGAGCAATGCGACGAGCGTGCCGCCATCGAACGGGACGACGACGTGAAGATCGCCCGACGGCCCGTCGAGCGCACGACCCGCCCAGCCCCATTCGACGACGGGGCCTCCGGACGGGGGCGTAGGGTAAATCATCTCAGCCATCGCTTCATCTTGATCGTCGTGCCCTTGCCGAGCGCCGACGTCAACTCGAATTCGTCCATGACGCGCTTCGTGCCGGGCAGGCCGACGCCAAGGCTCCTCCCCGTCGAGTACCCGTCACGCATGGCGAGCTCGATGTCGGGAATGCCCGGCCCTTCGTCCCGAGCGACGATCTGAATGCCCTTGCGCGCGCCGTCGTCGAGGCGGCACAGGACGATCTCGCCGCTCTTCGCATAGGAGACGATGTTTCGGGCCATCTCCGAGATCGCGAGCGCGATGATCGTCTGGTCAGTCGTCGAAAATCCCGTCTCGGCGGCTAGCTCGCGACCTTTCTGGCGAGCCGTGACGATATCGGCTTCGCGCTCGATCGGCACCCGCACCTCACCCGTCATGGCGGCGGCCCTCTCTCGCTTGTCCGCCGAGATGCGCGAGCCCCTCTTCGAGATCGAGCGCGGTGATGACGCCGTCGAGCGAAAGCCCGAGTTGGACCATCGCGAACGCCACGTCGGGCTGAATGCCGACGACGACCGTCGCGGCGCCGCGCAGCTTCGCGACATAGGCGATCGCGCGCAGCGTGCGCGTCGCGAACGAATCGAGCACGTCGAGTGCCGTCACGTCGATGAGGACACCTTTGATCCGCAAGTGCCCTATCCGCTCCGCGAACCCGTCGCGAAGGTCGATGAGATCCTGATCCGACAGCGCGGATTGAATCGACGCGATGAGCACATCGCCTTGTTTGAGGATGGGAACGGACACGGCCTTAGCTCGCCCCGTTCAAACGGCCGTCGACGAGCTCCGGCGCGCCCGCCTGCATCAAACGATAGCCGAGCGTGTGTTCGGCGCGCTCGATGCCGCCTTGGAGATCGCCGACGGTGTCGAGCGTGCCGAGCTCGATGCCGAGCGCGACGAGCGACTGAGCCACGGGGGCGCTGATACCGGTCACGATGACCTGCGCCCCCATGAGGCGCGCCGCGGCGACCGTTTGCATGATGTGATTGGCGACGCGCGAATCGATCGTCGCGACGCCCGTGATATCCATGACGACGACGCGGGCGCGGGCGGACCGGATTTCCTGCAGCAGGCTTTCGGTGATGAGCCGCGCGCGATAGGTATCGATGACGCCGATGATCGGCAAAAGCAGCAGGCGCTCGCGCAACTGCAACACCGGCGTAGAGAGCTCGCGTATTGCCTCCTGCTGCTGGCGAATGACGCGCTCACGCTCGAAGACGAGGACGTCGACGATGAGGCCGATATCGAAAAAGGCCACCTTCTTCAGCGACATGTAGCTCTCGAATGCATCGTAGGCCGCATGCCCGGCATGCTTCACGATGTCTACGCCGATGTTGCGCAACAGATGGTGGAAGGCGCCGAGAAAAAGCCGGGTGTCGAGACCGGCCACCGCATAGAGCAGGCCGAGTTCGATGCGCTGCTCGACATACCCCGAGCCATAATCGCCCGATACCATCGCACGCAAGTGGTCTTTCTTGAGGCGCTTCGCTTTATCGGCAAGCGCCTGGTTCTGAAGCAGCGGGCGGGCTTCGTCGAGACCCGAGAGATGATCGAAGAAGATGCCCGCATATTCGTCGAGCCGGTGGAGCACCGGGTCCCTGATCGCGGCAATCCGCGTGACGTCGGTCGAGTCGAGACCGACGATCTTCTTGCGTCGCTCGATGGCGCCATCGCTGAGCCCCATTTGATGCATCAACGTCAGCGCCTCGCGTTGCTCGTTCGGTGTCGCCATGCACGCCCTCTCTCGTTATGTCTGTCGAATGACGCCTGACTGCTTCCGGCATTCGGTCTTCGGGGTTGAATCAGGGTCGGTTTCGTCCGATTTTTTAGTATAACCATGAATCGCTAACTCGCAAGCCGGACCGGTCGCGTCGCGCCGCGCCCCTGGTCGCAACGCGGACGGCCACCGCCGCCGACAGACATAGCATTGCCGCGATTTTCTTACTATGCTCGTATGAATTGCCTACCGGTTAAGATCAATAGGCCCGGAAGTCGCAAATGCTACCGAACGTCTACAAGCTGACGGCCGTGCTTTCGCTGGCGGGACTTGCCGCGCTCGCCGTCCTCTCAGTCGGTTTGCCACACCCGATCGCGAACGCATGTGGGTTCCTTGCTCTCTTCGCGATCCTGATTCCGGTGCAGACGCCGCTCACGCGGCCCTTGGTGCTCGCGTTCACCGGTTTTCTCATCACGCGCTACATCGCCTGGCGCTTCGCATCCTTTCCGATCGGCGGCGGCTTGCCGACCGAACTCGTCGCGGCGGCGCTGCTCGCGGCGGAGCTCTATTGCATGGGGGTTTCTTTGCTCAGCTATTTCGTGAGCGCTCGGCCGCTCGAGCGGCGGCCGCTCCCGCTGCCTGACGATCCGCTGGCGCTGCCCTTTGTCGACATCTACATCCCCACCTATTCCGAACCGCTATCCGTCGTCGCGCCGACCGTCTGCGGCGCCGTGGAAATCGACTATCCCAAGGAACGATTTCGCGTCTTCGTGCTCGACGACGGCTTTCCGCGCTCCATGACAGCGCAACGCGCAGAGCAAAGACGGGAACTCGCCGAGCGCGCCGAGCGGCTGAAAGCACTCTCGGCACGTCACGGCGCCGTCTACTTGACCCGCGAATCGAACGCGCACGCGAAAAGCGGCAATCTCAATGCGGCGATGCGCACCACGTCGGGCGATCTGATCGCGATCCTCGATGCCGATCACGTGCCGACCCGCGACTTCCTTCGGGCTACCGTCGGCTTTTTTCTCGCCGATCCGAAAATCGCCCTCGTGCAAACACCTCACTTCTTCACGAACCCGGATCCGGTCGAAAAAAATCTCGGCCTCTTCAGTCAAACGCCAGCCGAGAACGACCTCTTTTATCGGGTGGTGCAAAAGGGCCTGGATACGTGGAATGCGTCGTTTTGCTGCGGCTCCGGCGCTGTGGTACGGCGTGCCGCCATGGAGGAAATCGGCGGATTCTCGACAGAGTCGATCACGGAAGACGCCTCGACCTCCGTCAAGCTGCATCAGCGCGGATGGCATTCCGCCTACTTGAGTCGACCGATGGTGGCGGGTCTGCAGCCGGAGACGATCTCCGGCTTCCTCGTTCAGCGCATCCGCTGGGGCGTCGGGATGATGCAGATCCTGATGAAGCAAAATCCGTGGTTCATCCGCGGCCTCTCGCTGACCCAGCGGGTCGCCTACTCCTCCGTCGGTCTTTTCTGGTTCTTCCCGTTCGCGCGCCTCGTCACTTTCGCCGTACCCATCGTGAGCATCGTCTTCAAGCTGCAGACGTATCCGGGCGGAGCGAACAATCTCGTCGGCTATACGCTGCCCTATCTCGTCGCGGCCGTCTTGACCGCCGAGCGATTGAACGGCCGCTTCAGGCGCATCTTCTCGTCCGAACTGTACGAGACGATACAAGCGTTTTACGTCCTTCCCGCCCTGGTCTCGGCGCTCTTGCGACCCAACTCGCCGATATTTCACGTCACGCCGAAAGGAGAAAAAAGCGACGTCGACTTCATCAGCGAGCTCCGATTGCCGTTCTATGCCATCTTCGCCGGCTCGCTGCTCGGCCTGATATGGGGCGGCGTTCGCCTCGCGCTCGAACCGGAATCGCGCGCTCTCCTCGTGGCAGCCGTCGCATGGATCGGCTTCAACCTCTTTCTGAGCTTCGGCGCGCTCGGCGCCCTCTTCGAAAAAGCGCAGCGTCGCGTACGACCGCGCATCGTCATGGGAGACCCCGTGACGCTCGTCGGTCCGTTCGGCGAACGAGAAGCGGTGCTCGTTGATGCCAACGAACTCGGACTGCGCATACGCCTGCACGAGCCGTTATCGCTTGAGCGCTTCGCGCTCAAGTTCGGCGACCGACTGCTCAACGTGCGCGTCATCAGCACCGTCGATAGCGCGCGAGGAGAGTACGTCGGCCTCTATACGCCGCAATCGGCCGAGGAGGAGCGCGCCGCCGTCGTGCTGGCCTACGGCGACAGCGAACGATGGTTGCGCCAGTGGAAGGAGCGCGAGGCGCCGGCGAACTTTCTCAGGTCCTTCATCGGCATGCTTGCCCTCTCCGTGAAGGGCGCCCATGCGCATGCTCGGCATGTTGGCCGAAAGGTCTTCCATGGCTAAACGATGGGCCCGCGCCGCCGCCGCGTGCTTGCTGTGCGCGGTCGCGGCGTTCGCCCGCGGACAGACGGCGACGCGGCCATTCTCGGCGCTTCGCGCCACCGGCGGCGCCGCTGCCGCCGCCCATGCGCTCATCGTCGAACTCGCGCCCCGCGAGGCGCTGAGCGGCGTGCGCGTCCACTTGGTGCCGGCCCATCCGCCGCCCGCGGATTCGAAGTACGTCGTTTGGATCAACGGCGTTCGTTCCGCCGATGCCGATGGCGCGCCCGATGCCGGCGCGACCGACACGACGCTCGCCCTCCCGCCGCAAGCCTTCGTCCCCGGGATCAATAGCATCCAGGTGGCCCTCGTGCCGCGCACGGCGCAGGTAACCGGCGGCGATGCGAGCACGCACGCGGCTCTGATGAACGACGTCCGATCCTCGATTACGCTCGATTTCGCCGGCCTTCGCCCCAATGCCGCGCCGACGCTGGCGCAGCTGCCGCTCGCATTCGACGCACGCTCGTGGCTGCCTCGCACCGTCACGGTCGATCTGGGGCGGGGCGCGATATCGCCTGAGCGACTGGGGGCGGCCGCACTCGCCGTCGAAGGCATCGCAGCGCGTATGCGAGAGGTCGATGTCGACGTACAGTATCGCAGCGACAGGAAGCTCCTCGACTGGCCTCGCGACTCGGCTTCGTGGGGCCTCGAGCAAGAAGACGAGGACGGGGCGGACATGCTGCTCGTCGGCACGCGCAGCGCACTGTCCGACCTGCTGCCCGAATCGGTCGCGCGCACTGTCAGCGGCCCGTTCATCGGGATCTATCCGGCTCGCGCCGGCAAGGCAGTCATCGTCGTTCTTTCCGGGAACACGGACGCCGACTGTCTTCGAGCGGCGCAGGCGTTCGCGGATACGAGCGCAACGCTTGCCGCTCGTTCCGCGATGACAATCGATAGCGCGACGGCCGTTCAAACGCCGGCAACGCGCATGGCGATCACGCTGGCCGAGGCCGATCCCGCGCTGATGCGAGCAGCGCTCAATTTCGCCGCGCTGCATGCGCGCGCAACGGGCGCCATCGCCGACGTCGCGATCGATTTCTCCGCCGACGCGAGCCAGGCAAACTATTTCTTCGGTCAAGACTCCGCGCTCTCGCCGCGGCTACGTCGCGAGTTGCCCGCCTATCCGCCACTGCAACCCGGTCAGGTTGTGTCGGTTCCCGGCCGCAACGGCCCGGCACCGCGCATCGCGCTGCTCGGGATCTCGGATGCCGCCGTGAGCCGCGCGGTCGACATGCTGCGCCGGCCGGCCGCTTGGTCGCTCTTCATGCAACGCGCCACGCTCTTCGATACGCGTGCCGACTCGGCCGTCCCGCTCGCGCTCGCGCGGCGCTCGCCCATTGCGGAGGTCCGGCTTTTCCTCGCCGATCCGGTGGTCTTCTGGTCGATTCTGACGGCACTGCTTTTCGCCAGCTTCGTCTTTCTCAATGCGGCGTTGAAAGCCCAGGTCGCCGAGCGGCTCGCGGCAGCAGGCAAGCCCCCCTTCCCCGATTCCCGGTCCGGGCGAGAACCATGAAGCACTTGCTCGCACTCGCCGCTTTCGGCGCTTTCCTTTCCGCGCAAAACGCCGCGAGGGAGCAATCGTCACCTGCGTCGCCTCGGGCGCCGCAGGCGTCGCGCCAATCGGTATCGGCCCAAGGCGCGTGGGGCGACGCGCCAGCAGCGCAGAATTCCGTCAGGCTCGCGGAGCCCGCCGCCGGCGTCGGGACGCACGGTAATGTCGATCACAAGCGCAAGGCAACGACGACGGGTCGGACGCGCGCCTACGTGGCACCGACGGCCGAATCGCCCGGCTGCACGAGCCTGCCCGCGAAGTGGAATCGAGCGGAGCGATTGGCCGCGACGGGCCATCCCGAGCAGGCTTACGCGAGCTACCTCCAGCTCCTGCATACCTGCCCCCTCGGGCCCGAGCTCGAGGGCACTGCATGGAAAGCGGCCAACGCGCTGCCGGCGGCCTACGTCGACCGCCTGCTCGCCGACCCCGCGTTCGAGAGGCCGGCATTGCACAAGATCCGCACCGACATCGAACTGCAGCGCATGTATGCAGCAAATACGGCAGGCCGCTACGAAGACGCCCTCGGCTACTCGCGCGCGCTGCGAGCCGATCCCTCCGTCACGCTCGACGCCGCCGCGCTCGAGACATCCGGTTGGCTCGAGGAAAAAGCACACGACGACGCAACCGCCGAGCGCCTTTTCCGCGAGGCGCTGAAAGGCTCGAAGGACCCCGCACCGGCGCAGTTCGGCCTCGCTCTGGCGTTGATGCATCAAGGCCGACTCGAAGAAGCGGAAGCCGAATCGCGCGGCTTGACGACACCGCAGGGCCGGCGCCTGCACGCGGAAATCGCACTCGAGCGTGCAAAAGCGTCGGGCGATCCGGCCGAGGTCGATGCCGCGCTGAAACTCATCGACGAAACGGGCGGGGCACGCGATGCCGCGACGCGCTCGATGATCGGCTGGGCCATGTTGGCGAGCAAACGCCCGACTCAGGCCGAGGACATTTTCCGCACGCTTCACCGCGAAGCGCCCAAGAACGACGAGTACACGCAAGGCTTGGCATTCTCGTCCGCCGCCGCCCACGACTATGCGGCGCTCGATGCGCTCGTCGCCGAAAACGGTTCGCGCACGCCGGACGCCGCCCGCCAGCTGCTTGCCGAGCACGACGAGCGCCTCGGTCTCGATGCTCGAGCGCGCTCGCTCGCGGGACATTCCATCGAGGGGCACGAAGCGGCGATGCAGTCGCTTTTCTCGCTGGACCGAAAATCCGGGACACCGGGGCAGGACAAGCTGACCGTCTGGACGATCCCGCAGTTGTCCGCGATGCTTTTGCCGACCCCTTCGCTCTCATTGCGACTCGACGCCACGGTCATGCGACTCGATGATGGCGAACGCCGTGCTTGGGGCAAGCTCTTCGCCGCCGCGGCGCGGACCGACTGGAACGAAGGCGAGCTCGTCGCCGGCGCGGCGATCGAGATGCCGGGCCGCGGCCCGACTCAGATACTCGGCAAGATTCAATACCAGCGAGTCGCTGAGAACGAGCAATCGTTCGTGCGCATCACCGCCATGCGCGAGAGCATCTACGATTCGCTGCGCGCATACGAAGGCAGCCTGTCGGGATCCGGCCCGGCCGTCTCGTCTTCGCTCGAAGTGGCCGCGAGGGAACCGATCGGTCGGACGGCATGGTACGTCGGCGAAACGCTGGGAGGCGGTACGGTCACGGCGACGAATACCGCATTCAACCCGTTCTACGCGGCAAGTCTCGCGCTCACGCGAGACTTCTCCGTAAAAGGATGGAGCTGGCTCAACGCCGGACCGGAAATCCGGCTCAGCTCATACCGATACGACGCGAATCGATTCGACGGGCCCTATGCGGGCTATTGGAGTCCCAAATCGAATCGCGAAGCCGGGCTCGTTTTCAACGCCCAAACCGCCGAAGACCATCGATTCCTTTTCAAAACGGGCGGCCGTATCGGCTACGCCACGCGCGAGCTCTTCTCGGGCCGCGCTTCGGGCGCGTTCGGCGAAGATACGACGACGATCGCCATGCTCGTCGCGCCGAATCTCATCGTCGGGGGTGGCGTAGGCTATCGGGCGTCGCCGGGCTATCAAGACATGAGCGTGTTCGCCTGGCTGAAGATCCCATTCGACACCCGATCGCATCTTCGAGCTGCCGATCTCGTCACGCCACGCGGCTTTTAATTGGTGGGACCCTGATTGGTCCGACCCGTGCTCGAAGGCGGCACGCGGTTCTCAGGGTCGCCACCACCGGTCCACATACCGGGACTTTCGAGCATCTTTCCTACTCGACCAGTAGGACCCTGCCCCATGCCCTCGCTTCCACCGCATCAGCACAATACGAGCAAGACGAGAGCAATCGAGCATCGATCGGAATAACGGCGATGTCTCGCCCGTTCTAACTTCCGGCGAGCATCGCTTCGTTCGCGCTCATCGTCTTCGGATGCAACAGAAGAACGCGGCGTGATGGCGTTGCAGGGATGATCGCAACGAGCGGATCCCGACGTTGAAAGGGGGTGGGTCATGGCCACGGTCTTCGCGGGCTCGCACGTGTTTCATCGTCTGATGCGCTACGTGACGCTCGCCAGTCTCGCGATGCTGTGCCTCTGGCAGGCCATTCCCGCCCACGCGCTGCCGATCTTCGCGCGCCAGACCGGACAAAACTGCCTCGCCTGCCACGCGGGCGGCCAGTTCCCCGAGCTCACGCCGTACGGCCGCATGTTCAAGCTGACGGGCTACACGGCTGGCGAGCGCACGATTCCACTTGCGTTCATGGGAACGGCGGACTTTACCAAAACGCGCAACAACAAAGACGTCAATGGGAATCCGATCTCGCCCAAGGACGGAAATTTCGTCTGGGACGCCGCCAGCATCTTTCTCGGCGGCAAGATCACCGACAAGATCGGTGCGTTCGCCCAATACACGTACACCAACTACGATCACCAGAATGGCGACGGCAAGTGGATCGGACATTGGGGTTCGGACAATACCGACTTCCGGTTCGCTGACCGGTTCATCGGCGCAGCGAACGACGTCATCCTCGGCCTGACCGTGCACAACAATCCGACCGTGCAGGATGTCTGGAACACAGCGCCCGCGTGGAGCTACCCGTATCTTTCGTCGCCGGTCAGCAACGTCGCCTCTCCGCAGTTCCTTCCGCTGATCGAGGGCGCGCTCGCGCAGCAAGTGGTGGGCACCGGCGCCTATCTTTACTGGAACAAGCTGCTCTACGCGGAGCTGACCGCATACAGCACAGCGGACGGCATCTGGTCGTTCCTCAGCAAAGGCAACAAGCCGGGCGATCCGAACCACCCGCAGACTTACCTGCGCGGCTACAACCCGTACTGGCGTCTCGCCTTGACCCATGAATGGGGCCCGCACAACATCATGTTCGGCACGTTTGGCCTCATCGCCAACGTCTACCCGAACGACGCCGACTCGATCCCGATCTTCGCGCAAGGCGTCACGCGCTATCGCGACGTCGGGGTAGACGCGCAGTATCAGTACCTGCTCGAGCCGCATACGATCACCGCGCAGGCGCGGTACATCAAGGAGAACGTCGGCGACGCGCAGAACTTCGTGTTCGGCGATAGTCAGTCGGCCAATCTCGGCTCGTTGCGCCTCAAGGCCTCCTACATCTACCAGGCGAAGTATGGCGTGAGCCTGTCCTTCTTCAACGTGACCGGCAGCGCCGACAGCGTGGCCTATGGAAGCAGCGCGAACTTCCACCCGAACACTCAAGGCTGGATGCCGGAGATATTCTGGATTCCTTATCAATACGTGCGGATCGGTGTGCAGTACACGCATTTCACGAAATACCTTGGATCGAAGGCGAATTACGACGGCACCGGGCGCAACGCGTCAGACAACGACACGCTGTTTTTCTATCTATGGGCCGCTATTTGGTGATCAGGCGACGACGATGCCCGTCGAGTGCCGTGATCGGATGTGCCGACGCTCTCGCGCCACGAACGAATGCTGGCGAGAACGGAAGCGTCGAATGCAAGCGCGACGCGCAATGCGTCGGGGAGTCGATGAGATGAAAGCGTGGGCGCAAGTCATATCGTTGGCGATGCTGATCGGCGGCTCGGGCTGTCATGATCTCGAGCGCTCGCGCGATGTCGGCGACGCGTCCGTCCCCGGCAAGACGATCGCGTTGCAGGTCTGCTCGAACTGCCATGGCCTGAAGGGCATTTCGGTCTCGCCCGCTTTTCCGAAGCTGGCCGGCCAGCCGCGCGAATACCTCGTCGCGCAACTGACGGACTTCAAGACGCATGCTCGCTCGGACCCGAACGCGAAGCGATTCATGTGGGGCTTCACGCATTTGACCGATGCGCAGATCGGTGACATCGCCACCTATTTCTCGAGTCAACCGGCTGTCGTCGGCGAGTCCGTCGACCCGGCGCTCATGAATGCGGGCCGGGAGATTTATCTGTCGGGACTGCCCGCGAAGGGCGTCGCGGCATGCGTCGCGTGTCATGGCCAGCACGGCGAAGGCCTGGACAAATTTCCCCGGCTCGGCGGGCAGCATGCCGACTACGTGATAAAGCAATTGCGAGTCTTTCAACGCACGACAGACAGGCCGCGCGGCGAGCTCATGAAAGCGGTATGCGCAAACATGTCCGACGATGACATGCGGGCCGTGGCCGCCTTCGTCGAGGCGTTTCCAGCGGATGGCGTCGCGCCGACGCAGGAAGCAAAATCAGCCGCGGCGCAATGAGCGGCTCAACCTCACTCTGCCATGTACGTCTACCTCGAATTCACCGGTTTCTCGGCGCCTCGTCCCCCGGCGGGCGCTCTTTTTATACTGACGGCCGGCATTGCCGTGCCGTCGTTGCGGGCGCTTGCGGCCAGCAGCCGCTATCGCGGCGATCTCGCTCGCGCCGATAGCGTCCTCCCGCTGAAGCGGCATCGGGTCCATCAAAGGCCCGCGATCAAGCGCCGATAGCGCGCCATGACCGCGGGCACGTATGCTTTCGTCTCGGGGTTCGTCGGGATTCGATAGCCGGCTTTGATGACGGACTGTTCGCCAGCGTTGTAGGCGGCGACGGCGAGCTCGACATTGTCGTCGAACAGATCGAGCAATGCGCGAAGGTACTGCGCGCCCGCCAGGACATTGACGCGCGGATCGAAGAGATTGCCTGCCGCGAAGCGCTTCGCCGTCTCCGGCATCAGCTGCATCAGGCCGCGCGCGCCGCGCTTGGAAACCGCGAGCGGATTGAACTTCGATTCGACGGCGATGACGGCCCGCAGCAACTCGGGACGCACGTTCCACCTGCGTCCGGCTTCCGCGATGATTTCGGCGAATCGCGACGTATCGACGTCATCGTTCCCGCCGCCCTCTCCCGGTGCTGGCCCCGATGCCACGGCGGCATTGCCATCCTGCACGCCGGGCGGACCGGCGACGATGACCTTCAAGCCCGTTTCGCTCGTTTCCTTGGGGATGTTCGTCAGCACCACGAGCCCGCTTGGCCGGACGGCGCCAAACACCTGCGCGCACGAGGAGCCCGGCCAGGCGAGCGAAACGACCAGCGACGCGACGGCTCCGGCGCTTGCGGTCGGCAAGAACATCTCGCGCCTCGCATTGCCGCCGATCGGCCTCGATGTCAATTCGACGCGACGAGTTGCCGATACGAGTGCAGCAGCTCGTCAGCCGTTGCGAAGCCGTCGACGCGCAACCACGGCTGGCCCGGCGCCGCGCGCACGAAGACGACCGGATTGTGGTCCATCTTGTCGTCTCGATAGACGTTGAAGGCCTTCTGCGCCGCGATCGTGGCATCGACGGTGCCCGTGTAGTACTGCCACTCGGGCCCCGCGCCGAACTTCGCCGCATATTCGCGCAGGCGCGCCGGCGTGTCGTTCTCGGGATCGATCGTGATCGAGACGAGATGAACGTGGGAAAGCTGAGGTCCGAGCTTGTCCTGCAATTGCTCGAACGTTTGCGAGATGACGGGGCAGATCGAGGTGCAAGTGGTGTAAATGAACGTCATGACGACTGCACGACCGTCGTCGAGCTCGCTCTTCAAGTCGATCGGTCGGCCGTCGGCACGCACGAGCGTGATCGGCGGCACGTTGTAAGCGACGCTCGACGTTTTCACGTCGCGCGTCATTTCATGATGCATGTGCGTCATCTGGCCGTCGGCGTCTTCGTGCGCCCAGGCCAAGGGAATGGCCGCGCAAGCCGCGGCGGCGGCGGCCACGACGGCCGCATGGGCCGCCACCTTTTGGAACGTGTTCATGGTTCGGACTCCTGAATAGCTCGCCAAGCGGCCGGTCAGGACTCCGATCGTTCGTCGGGAGTCCTGAAGTTCGTCGACACCGACCCACCCTTTCATTGTCGGCGGGTGCGCGTCGGCGCGGCATGGGGTACCTTCCCCATCGATGCATGGGATCGACCATCGCAAACGATGGCGGGTTGGAACGGTACTCGGCTGCGGCCGCGGCTGACCGATCGTGACGCCCCGCGGCATGCGCTAAGGCACGAGCCAGTTGCCGTCGGCGACGATGCGCGTTCCGCGCGGGTCCGCAAATCGCACGAAATATCCGCCCTTCGATGCGAACCGCTGCCCCGGCGCAAGGGTCAGCCTCGGGTAGTAACCCGTCACGAGGCGATGCTCGAGCATGTCCTCGATCCGCTCGACGAGGTAGTCGCGCACGAATGCATCGGTCATGTGGCTCAACGTCTCGGCGAGGATCCCGCACGCCAGGTACGTGTCCGCTTGCACCTGCAGATCGACGACGGGAATATGCCGTATCGAGAACCAGCCGAGCGCGAAATCGAGTCGCCAGCGGCGCTTTTCCGGCAGATCGAACGGATAAGCCATTTCCGTCACCGATCTCCAGCCGGCGGGCAAAGGCGCATTCTCGAGCCCGGCCATGAGGCCCGACATGAAGACGGTACGCGCACTCGCGCGGTCGCCGAGCCGCGCGATATCGGCGGGACGCAGCCAGAGCACGAGCGCGTCGTCGCTTGCGATTGCTCGCAGCGCCGCTGCAACGGGCTCGGCGGGCCCGAGCGCGCGGCTCGTCACGTCGATGCCTTCGCGCCGCAACGCCGTCGCGAGCGCTTGTGCACCCGCTTCGCCGTTGTCTCCGGCGCGATAAAGCTGGACGACGCGTTCGAACCGATGGCCACGCTGCGCGCCGGCGATCCGCTTCGCCATGAGGTCGGCCTCGAGCCGAACGCCGCGTGAAAAGAAGATCGGATAGAAATTCGCCCCGCTATCGACAGGTGCCTCGACGTTCGGAAACAGGCACGGCACCTCGGCTTCCTCGCAGAACGCCTGCACTGGCGCCCAGTTCTTTCCGCCGATGCCTGATACGATCGCGAACACGGGCTCGGCCACCATGTGCTGCTCAAGTTGAGCCTTCCAAGTCGAAGCGGGTCCTGTCAGCGTCCAGATATGTAGCGCCCAGCGCCGGTTGACCATGAACATCATCTTGCGCGACGTGCGCAGCGGCGGCGTGGCACCCAACGGAAACGCGTTCTTGTCCTCGAAGTAATGCTTCATGACGTCGAGCATCCCGTCACGCTTCACCGGGTCGGCGTCGGGCGTCACGATCGTCGCGAAATGGAGGACCGTGTCCTCGACGCCGGGCACGCGATGATGGTCGAGCCGCTTTAGATAGCCAATGAGCGACGCCATATCGGCGTCGTTCAGATCGAAGCGCGGCATCAGATAACTCAATGCGTGTCCTTGCGAATCGATTCCGTCGCGAACCGCCCGCGCGATGGTCGCATCGGTGTACGGATCGCGGTCGAATCGCATCGTCTCGACGAAAGGAATGTCGAGGTCTTGGACCGTTTGCGCCCGCGGATGCAACAGGTATCGGCCCGTGATCGGCGGAATCGATGTAAGCCCCGACTTCGAACCGAATCCGCTGCGTCGATGGCAATTCATGCATGCCGCCGCAGCGCCTTCGACGTGCATGCCGCCTTCGCGTACCGCTTTGAGCGGCGCGCCTGAAGGGAGTCGGCCTTCGCGGAATATGGCTTCTCCTGGATCTTCTATCGGCCGTGCCCGCATGATGGAGAACGCGCCGTCCTTGTCCGCCATGCCTGACGCACTGGCCGCGATTCCCATGAGCGGCAGCAGCGCGATGGCCATCGACGCGATGAAGCCAATCGAGGCATGCGCCGCGCGTGCGAGCCGCTCGGTCTCCATTTGACTAGCGGCCCGGCGCGCTGCCCGGCAGCGCAGGAACAGCACCGACAGGGGGCAATTCGATCGAATGGTTGCGCGGTGAAGCAACGAGCGGACGCGCGAACATCTTGTCGTCAATCATCGGATTGACTTCGACCTTTTCAATCGTCAGTCGGTCCGCCGGCGGCGCGGAAGCGGGGCCGCTTTCGATCACGACAGGAAGCTTCACGCCCTCGACGGTGCGGTACTCCCGGTAGTAGACATCAACGGGCGAGCCGGATCCGAGCGGTGTGTGGCTCTCGTGCTCGGACTTGACCTCGAGAAACGAGCTCGCGTCGACCCAGACGCGCGGCGTCGCGCCGGAAGGTAGGCGCAGCTCGAGCCGATAAGCCTTGTGCCCTTCGATCTCGTCTACGCCGCCGAGCTTCACTTGAATGCCCTTGTCCGCGTGGTCGATGAGCGGCCCGTCGATGACCTGCTCGTCGTGCGCGAACCGGAGTTCCTGCGCATCGTAGGGCTGCATGCTGCCCTCTTCGCCGCGCCGCATCGGCCGCAGCTTCCATCCGTGAGTGCCGTCGAACACGCGCAGCGCCATCCGGTTCATCGACACGATTTCGAAGCGTGTCTTGTTGGGCCGCTTCATGGCGAGCACGAACCGAGCCGGCATGCCGCCGTTGCTCGTGTCCACGCGCCCGATCCAGACCATCGTATCGATCTTGCGCCACGCATCCGCGCCGCCGCGCGCCGCCGCATTCTTTGCGACGATCTGCTCTACGCCGAGGCTCGCCGAGCCACCTTCGTCGGAACCCGCACACGCCGCCATCGTCACCGACAAGGCGAGCGCCACCCCCAAGAGTGCGATTCGTTTCATGATCGCGCTCCCCGCACTAGTGCGTTTGCGCGGCGGCCTTCGCCATCGCCAGCGTGGGCTTGGCGAAGAGGGCGTCGTCGACGGCCGTATTCACCGCGACATGCTCGATCGTCATCTTGTGCGTTTGCTTGACGCCCTGCACCGCTGTCTCGATCACATGCGGCACCTTGAGGCCTCCTTCGCTCCGGTAATCGCGCAGGAAGACGAAGACGGGATGCATTCTGCCGTCGAGCTTGCGTGGATCGCCCTCGACCTTCAGCTGCAGGAAGCTCGTCGCATCGACCCACATCATTCGCTGCGTACCGTCCTTCAACGTGAGCTTGAGCTTGTACGCACCATGGCCTTCGACTTTCTCGGCGCCCGCGAGCGCGATCTTGGTGCCTTTTTGCGCGTGGTCGACGAGCAAGCCGTCGAGCTCCGAGGCTTCCGCCGCCTGCTTGGCCTCGGCCGGCGTGTAAGGATCGACTTCATCGCGGCCAAGGAAGGGCCGCACCTTCCATCCTTCGGCACCGTCATAGACTTGAAACGCAGTCTGGCCGTCGAAGCGCACCTCGAAGCGGCTCTTCTTCGGCCGCTTCATCGTCATCGTGAACGGCAATGCCACGTTACGCTTGCCGCCGACCTCGATTTGCCCGGACATCACCATCGTGTTGGCCGCGCGCCAGGCCTGCAATCCGCCGCTTGCGGCGATGCTTCGCTCGACGATCTGCTCCGCGCCGAGCGAAGGCAACGAGATCGCCTGTCCGGATTTATCCGCGGCCGCAGGCTTCACCGCCTTCGCGGCCTTCGCCACCTTCCCGACCGCCGTCGTCGATGTCGCCGCAGCCGCCGTCGCTGTCGTAGCCGAAAGCGTCGCGGCCGCGAGACAGCCCGCGAGCCCGATCTCAAGCCATAGTAATCGCGTCATGATCGCATCCCCCTCCATGCTTGACCTGCTTCTCGTCCGAACCGACTGCTCGCGCTCGAACGCTCATTGGACCATCAAGCCGTCGATGTGATATGTGCCGACGATCACACTTACGCGATCTCCGGCCTTCACGAGATTGCCTTTATTCGAAAACACCATCCAGTAGGCCTTGCCGACCTCGGCCTCGCCCGTCTGCCGCAACGGGCCGATTTGCTCCATTTCCGGCACATGCAGCAGCGCGTGAGAGCGCGGCGCGAACAAATACGGCGTAGCGTGTCGATCGACGAGCAGTTTCGCCGCCGATGTGTCCACCACCCGATAGCTGAAGCGAATCAGATTGCCCGATGCCGTCAGCTGCACGTGCGGCTCGGCGATACCGCCGGACGCTGCGTAGAACTCCAGTGCACGGGCGGTCGCTTTTGCCGGGAAATAGGGAGACTCCTTCTTCGCCGATATCGAAGCGCTCGACGGCGCTGCCGCCTTCGCGCCCCCGCTTGCCACACAGAACGCGGCGAATCCCCAAATCACGGCGACAGCCGCGAAATCGGCACCCTCACGCATCGACCTCCGGCGGCGCTCGCCCCTACCGCCGCCGGAGCCTGCTTCCGTTTGCCAGGCCGATCTCATGGCGCCGTCCCCGTGAAGCTCACGCCGTGCGAACGGGCGAGCCCGATCGTGCCGTTCTGGCTACCGCCGACCGGAAGCGGCAGGAACGGCGTGCCGGCGAGCAGACCACCCAGCGTCGGCGTGCTGACGTACTCGACCGCTCCGATGTCGATCTGCCCGTTTTTCCGCGGCGTGCGCGGATTGCCGAAGAAGTCATAGGCCGGAGCACCTTGCACCGTAGCGCTGCCGATCGCAGGCGAATTCGACTGGATCGCATAGTTGCCGAGCGGCACGTTGTACCCCGGCCGGCCTGCCACGAGCGCCTCGTTGAAAAGCGAGATAGGCCCGTACTGCAGATTGATCCAGTTGTTGCCTTCATCGGGCGTGGCCGACGGCTGCAGGCTGAATAGCGGGTTCGGCAGCACGGCATCGGCGATGCCCGGCGGCACCTGGATGCCGTTCCCGCCCGCCTCCGGCGGCATGCGCGAACCGTTGCAGTATTGACTGACGACCGCGGGATTGCCGCCGAGGTTGTTCTGGCCCGTGTAGTCGTTCGCGTCTGTCAGGATCGAGTACGTCGGACTCAGCGTGAAGCCCGAGCCGTGATTGCTTGCCGCCGTGTCGCCGGCCACGCCGATGTCCCAGTACACCGCGCCCGCCGGGCAGTAGCCCGTCGGATGCCCGGCCTGGTTCAGCGTCGGGTTCAGCGTCACGATGTTCTGCAAGCCTTGGATACCGGCGTTGAGTCCTCCCACGGTGATATGGAACGTACGGTTTTGCCAGAAGATGTTGTTCGCGATCACTGGGCTCGAGACCTGCGTGCAATTCGACACGCCCGCCGGGCACGCTCCGCTCGCACCGGCGAAGGCCGTGACGAGATTCGCCGTGTGGGGCGCCGTCTCCAGTCCCGCGGGCTGGTTCGTCGACGTCGTGATCGGCTGGCACGTCGTTTCGCCACCGACGGTGGTGCAGTTCGGCGGCCCGACGTTGGCCTGGGTCGCGCCATCGGTGTTGAACAGCACACCCGAGGAGGCCGTGGCATCGTTCGAGACGACCGTGTTGTTGATGAACGAAACGTTCACGGCATCTTGCAGCGACACGCCACCGCCAGCCCAACCCGCGACGTTGTCGCCGATGATGTTGTTCGTCACCTTGACCGAGTACCACTTGCTCGGATCGCTTGGGCTGCGCTGCACGTCGGTGCCGTTGATCAACTGCAGCCTCAGCCCGCCGCCCTTGCCGCTTTCAGCCGTATTGCCGATCAGCAGGTTGCTGTCGATGACGAGCCCCGGCCCGGCGCCATCGGTGAGCTGCGGCGCGCAGTCGACGTCGACGGTCGAGTTCTCGCAGAAGGTCCCGTCCGGCGGCACGCCCATCGCGACGATCCCGCCCCCGTATGTCGGCAAGGTCGGGTTGTTGCTCTGGTTGAAGAGCACCCAGTTGTGCGAAATGTCGCCGTTGTAGCTGAAGCCGAAGTGCGCGAGACCTCCACCGTCGCCGCTGCTGATGTTGCCGCAGACCCAGTTGTAGTTGAAGTGGTAGTAGTCGGCGCCCGTGCAGAACGTCACGCCGCCCGCCGATGCCGGCGTGGTCGAATTGATCTCGTCGCCATACGCAGCGTTCGACGTGACCGAGTTGTGATGGACATTGACGTTCTGGTTGTAGCCGAATGGAACCTCCGTCACGCCGTCCGCGGCAATCGTCGCGTCGGGCACCTCGACTTGGCCGATCGTGATGCCGCCGGTGAGCGTCCCCGCGTTGGCCTGCACGCGGTTGTTGGCGACTTGCATGTTGTGGTTCCATCCGTGCAGGAAGATCCCGCCGCCGCCCTGCGAGCTGTTCGAAAACGTCATGCCGTCGATGCTCGAAGGATTGCAAAGGAAGTTGCTCGGGTAGGTGCTGCAGTCGGCCGCGCTATTCGTGAGCGGCGTGCAGATGCCGTTCGCCGTGCAGTTCGGATCGGGTTGCAGCGCGCCGTTGACAGGCACGTCGCGCACCCCCTTCGCGAGCACCGTGATGCCGGCCCCTTCGTAGGCGCCCATCAACGTCGGCTCCATCAGCAACTCGGCGAGGTCACCATTCAACGTCGAATCCCAGCCGACGATCGGCTCGAACGGAATCGGATCGACCTGGCGCTGCATCGCCGCCGGGCAGCTATAGGCGCCGCTCGGGTCGTACGGATTCGTCGAAGAGATCATCGCGCCGTTGAGTGCGACACCGAAGAGGCACGCCGTCTGCCTGCGCCACGGATCCATCTTGCCCGACGGGTGCGTGTTCGCATTCACGACGACGGAAGGCGCACCGACACCCTGCAGCCGCACAGGCTTCCACATCAGCAGCATCTCCTGATAGTTGCCGGGACCGACGATGACCATGTCGCCGGGGCTCGCGTTGTCGAGCGCGGCTTGGATCGCGTTGTTCGTCGCGTTCTCCCCGTTCACGTAGGTCGGCGTTTTGCCGCCGATGGTGACCGTCACCGCGTCGATAGACTGCTTGCCGTTCGCCGCCGTGATGACGAGCTCCCCGCAAAGTGCCTGCGGCGTGCCCGCGGGCAACCCGAGCTGCGGCACGGTGCAGCTCGATTGGGCCGCCGTGAGCGCGGGCACCTGCACCTTGATCTGCGTATCGCTCCACGACACGATCGTCGCTGCCTGTCCGCCGATCGTCACTTTGCTGCCGGTTCCGCGAGTGCCGAAGCCATAGTGCCGTTTGATGAACTTCTCGTTGAACGGCGCCGCCGTCGCCTGCGGCCCGGTGTAGCCGTTGTTGGGCACCTGCTGATCGCCGAGCGCATTGATCGTCACCGTATTGCCGGCAGCGCTCACCCACGGTCCGCTCCCTCCGCCGGGCAGGCTGTCTCCCGTCACCGTCGATACGGCCGGCGTGGCGTCGGGATAGGCGCAATCGGGCGGATTGTAGCCATCCGCGAAGGCCTGCACGGGGACGACGGGCGTGTCCATGTATTGCGTTTGCCCGGGCATGAACGGGATCTCGTAGCAGAACTGGCTGTATCCGGGGTTGTAAAGCGGATCGCGAATTGTCTTGCCCGGATGGGCCGGATCAGGCATATCGGGATCGTTCATGCAGGCCACCATCATCGTCGGCGCATAGCCCGTCGGATTCGGCGGGTTGACCTCCCACGTCGAATAAGTGAGTCCGTTGAAGATGCCCCATTGATCGGAATAGACGCGCTCGATCTCGTTGCCCGCGAAATCCTTGATCGAGACCGGAACGTTCGGCACCGCAAATTTCTCGCCGAACTGCGGCGAGTACGGATCGAACTCGGACGAGAAGTCGTCGAGCATGAAACCCGTGTAATGCGAGGAGACGTGCGTCGAGCTGAACAGATAGAACTTCGCCTCGGCCGTTATCTGATCGGTCAGCGTGATCTCCTTGCGATCGCAGAGGTGGCGCGACGCGCCCGCGAACGGGGAGACTTCCTGCGCCTCGGGGAAGAGGCTCAGGTAGTCGGGAACGATGCGCAGCTCGCCGACGCAAGGCCAATACGTTTCGGTCGTGCCCGTATCGCCTTCTTCGCGTGGGTACGTCACCGATCCGAGATTGGTCGTCGGGTTCTGTGCGTTGTTCTTGTTGTAGGCGCTGTTCACCGCGGCTTGGTCGGGCAGGATGAAAATGTTCGACAAGGCAGCGAACTCCTGCGTCACCGGGGCGATGAAGTTGTCGCCGATGAGGATGTTCTTGTCCTCCTCTTTCATCAGCTCGTAGCCGGGCGGTACGATCACCTCCACCACGTACTTTCCGGCCGGCAGCATCCAGGTCCCGTCGCCGGTCGGATTCCTGACGCAAATCTTGCAGTTCGTGCCGATCGGCAGGCCGGTCGAAGGATTGCGTGCCGTCACGCTCGGGAACTGGTACATCCCGTCGTACGGCGCCGGCTGCAGCTGGTTGAACACGTGCATGCCGTCATAGCACTTGAACTGCGCGTTGTACGGTAACGGATGATTCGGATTGAGCGTCGTCGGCGAGTTCTTCAACGTGAAGAAGAACGGATCGTTCGTCTCCTGACCCGGGCAGTTCATGTTCGGCACGCCGTTCAACCGAAAGCCCTGCGCCCAATCGTCCCAGCTCGAGCTCTGCGTCGTATCCACGAGCTTCAGGCTCGCGGTGCCATCCTCGGCTGTGCCCTCCTGATACAGATTGACCGTCACGTGCGGGATATTCGGTATCCACTTTGCGTGGACCGTCAGCGTCGGGTCGTCGAACGCGCGCGTCGACGCGTAGACCACCTCGCCGCGAATGCCGCCGTTCTCTCCGGCCGCGAACGGCTTCTTGCCGAACTCGATGAAGCCGGCCTGACCCGAGAATCCCTGCCAGCCCTCCGTCGTCACCCAGGGCGGATCGATGCGTCCCGTCGAGGGGTTCGACGTGCTGCTGCCGGGACCGTTGGCGATCGAGAAGCCGTTGCAATCGGCGTTGTCGCAGTAGACGGCGCCGGGCACCCGCAGGTTGGTCGGCAAATGAGCCGTCGACGATTCCTTAGTATTCGCAAGATTCGCGGCGATCGTCGATGTGCCGCCGCCGGGCGTGCCGTCGGGTGGCCCACCGGCGTCGTAGACGACATGCACGCCGGTCTGCTTGTAGCGTGTCGTATCAGTCTCGGCGACATACCAGTTGAAGAGCGGGAATACCTCGTTGAACGACATGTAGCCGTTCATGTCGGTGACGCCCAGGTTCGAGTAGCTGCCATCGCGGAACCGAATGTTCATCGGCACCATCGCCAGGCCCGGATCGGAATCGTGCGAGACGCCGTCTCCGGCCAGGTCGAGGAATGTCCTCGTGTAAAGGTTCGTTTGCCACTGCAGCACCGCGATGTCGCCGACGTTGAGCGTCTGTCCCGGCTGCAGCGTGAATGCGCTCGCGAGCCCATCCACAATCTGATCGTTCCATTGATCGAAGACCGTGACTCGCCACGTCCCCGCAGGCAGCCCGCTGAAGCTGAACGTGCCGTCCTCGTTGCACTTCGTGAAAGCGATGTCGTCGCCGTCAGTTGAGCCGAGACTCACATAGCACTGCGTAAAGCTGAGTGGCTTGCGCGATTGGCTGCCGTAGAGGTTCTCGTTGGGCGGCCGGCTGTAGTGAAGATTCGTGACGCGTCCCGTCACGCCGCTCGTGCAAGTCGTGCCCGCGCATACGCCGGGCAGTCGATCGTTGATGATCTTCGGATTCGCAAAGCCGATCGAAACGTGGAAGCCTGCGGGGCCAAACTCCTGGAAGTAGGCGGGACCGCCGATCTTGATGAATGAGTCGTGCGCCTTCTGACCGTCGAGCGTGTTCGTCTGCAGCCACTGCTCGCCGCGCGCGATGCGATCCGCGGCCGGTGTCGCGACGATGCCGTAGCGCCCAGGCATCAGGTTCGCGATCACCGCCTGGCCTGCGAGCGGCGACGGAGTCTTGCCGTCGGACTCGTAGTTCGGGCAGGTCGGGATCATGCCGACGATGCCGTCGCTCGCGGCCGAGATCGGACATGCGTTGAGCCCCGTCGTCGGATCGATCGTGCCCTGCAGCGAGTTCGACAACGGCATGTTGAACATGTCGTAGGTCATCTGCCCGGTCGCGTCGCCCGTGCCGCCCGCGTCGTCCCACAATTTGATTTCGAAGCCGCCCAGGCCGGGCTCGCGAGCGGTGCCAAAGTTGTCACTGCCGCCGTGAACGTCGACTTCACCGTTGAGCGGCGAATCGTCCTCGAATACGAACACTGAGACTTTGGCCGTCTGGAACGGCGTCTGCTGCAGTACGACGCTGACGCCCTTCTGCCCCGCCGCGATCGGCGCGCCGCCCATCCCATGGCCGCACTTGCCGGTGCCCGGAGCGAAATCGGCACCGCTTGGCCCAGAGGGGCAATCGAGGGCGATGCTGAATTGCCGCGTCGGTCCGCTCGGATTGTTCGGGTCGACGGGTACCGGCGCACCGGCGCCTGACGCGAACGGATTGCCGGCGTCGCCGGGCAAGATCGAGATGTAGTAGCGCTTCCTCGGGTCCAGCACGACCTGACTCGGGTTCGCCGGCGTCTGCTGCGCCGCCGTCGTGCGGCATACACCGTCGCCTATGTCACAGACCGCGGGCACGTGCGCGTTGCTCGTCGGATCGAAGACTGTCTGTCCATACTCGCACGCATACTGGCCGACACATCCCGACGCCACGACCGGCATATAACTCGTGTGGAAGTTCGTGCCGAGGCTCGGCACCGGCAACGGCGGGCAGGTTGCCGGCCGGTTCCGGCTATTGACCTGGCAGGCCGGGTCGATATAGAACGTGCGATCCTCTTCGATGATCCAGCGGTAGTCGGTGATCGGCGTGCCCGTGTTCGCATCTTGCACGGCCACCTGCAAGCCGCTGCCCGCATGGAACGTCACTGTAACGGTCTCGGCCTCGCTCGCCGTATTCTGCGAATTGACGGCCTTGTATTGGAACCGCACCGTCGACGTCGAGGTCCCCGTCGGCACGGTGGTGGGTATCGCGGTGAACGAACCGTCCGCATTCAACGTCACGGTACCGCCCTGCGCCGTACCGGACATGACGGCCCTCATCGGCAAGCCCAAAGGATCGGTCGAATAGGCAAGCACGCCCGGCGATGAGAGATGGAACGTCGAAGCGATGCTGCTCGTATAACTTTGCTCGCTTGCGCGCGGCGGGCGGCCGAGGCAGCCGTTGGCAGTCGTGCAGGCTGTCAGCGTGACGGTGGCCGTGATCGCGGCGTTGCCGTTCGCCTCGTAGACGAAGCTGTCCGACGTCGTGCCCGCATTCGGCACGTAGGTGAACGTCCCATCGGAATTCAGCGTCACCGTGCCGCCCTTCGCTTGCGTCAGCAACGTGACGCCGTAGATGCCGGTGTTGCTCCCGATGACGCCTTTCGTCGGATCCGAGACCGTCAGCGTCGTATTCACGTCGAAATAGTAGTGACCGGCCTTCGCGACGGCCGTATCGCCGCCCGTCGTCGCGGTCGGTACAGCGCCACCGTTGACGCTGACATAGGCCTGCATTCCGCCGTCGCGCTGATTGTTCGTCGACAGGCTCAGCTCACGGTCGAAGACAGGCAATGCCGCCGCGCCCGTGACCGGTGCGTTCATCATCACGTCGTAGGTCTTGCCGGCAGGCAGGAACACTTCGTTCTGAATCTTCGGAAGGCCGGGAAGCACGTTGCCGTCTTCGGCGATCAACGCAAAACCCGGGGTCGGCGCGCTGCCCGCCGGCAAACCCGCCACGGTCTGCGCACCAACGACGGACGGTACATGCATGCGCAACCCGGCATTGACGAAGCGCAGCATCACTTGCCCGGTTCCCGCGGGGGCCGCTGCCGAAAACTGCGAGCGGACCGCATTGGTCCGGTCGAATGACACGCCGTTGATCAGGTAGTAGCGCGGGTCGTAGTTGACGACGGGCGGATAGCAGGTGCCGTACGTGGTCGATGTCGGATCGCCGCACTGCCCCGGCTGACCGGACCATACCTTCGTCTCGCTGAAGCCGCTCGTGACCACGGCCTTCGCGACCGCCGCGTTTTGCACCGGGTCGATTTCGCTCAAGAGCAAGGGGACATCAGCGTCATAGTTGACGCCGGGATAAGCCTGCGCCTGCGTCGTTCCATTGGCGGGCGTGCGAACGACGAGCACGCCATAGAGTCCCATCGGCCCTTGGATTGACGGATGCGTGCCCGATTCGATCAGATAAGTGCCGGGCCGCAGGTTGTTCCATGTCAGCGCGGTCGTCGAACCGTTCGACACTTCGGTCGAAAACGACTGCACGCGCGGCCCTTGCGCCGGCGGTGTGAATTTCGCGGCCGTGGCGCTCGTCGCGCTGCCTGCGATCGGCCAGGTCGCGACCTGCGGCGGATGCGCGGGGCTCGGCGTCGACGTGGCGGTCGCTCCGAGTCCGCCGCCGAGTTGACCGATGATCGAGAGTGACGTCGGCACCTGCCCGGGCAGGCTGTTGGTGAGATTGATCGTCAACGGGCCGGGCGGGACGGTAATGACGACGGGCGACCATCCAGTCCCGGCATTGGCGTTCGACGCCGCGCAAGTAGCGGGTGCCGTCACGGTGCCGCAAACGTAGCCCCACATCGGCACGCTCTGACCGTCGGGAAGATTGGCCGTCGAGGCCTTCACCGTCAAATTGACGCTTTGCGCAAGCGCCATCCCACTCGTGAACGCGAGTATAGAAGCCGCTACTGCCGCCGTCCTGGCGAGACCCATGATCGGTGCTTTAAGCACATCGGTTCTCATTGCGGTTCCCCTTGTCTCTCTCTAGTTCGACTCATTGATCGTGAAAGCTTGCGGATCGACGAGCATCATCATCATCATTCCGCCTGGGAAGATGTTGTTGGTCGTGATCTCGCGCTCATTGTGCGAATGCCACATGTAGGCGAAGCCCGCTTCCGTCGTCGGCGGATTCACGATCAGCCCGCTCGGCGGCGTCGTGCCCGTCGCACCCACCGCGCGAATCAGCGCGTCGGGCCCGAGGTAGGCGCTGCCGGAATACCAGGCGCCGTTAGCGAAGATGTTCGGATCGGGCAACGTCACGGGACCTCCGCTCGCGACGGTGCCGAACGGATGCGCTTCCAGCGGCTTGTCGTGATCGGCGCACCACTCGAAGTAATTCGGCGCGAGAGGATCGGCTGTGTAATAGCCGTTCGCATCGGGAGTACAGACGACGCTCTTGCCGTTGTAGCTCGTATGCAGCGTATCCGTGGGACGGACGTTGTAGACGCTGCCGGGGCCCGACGTCGTATTGCCGTAGACGTCCCAGTTCAGGCCCTTGCCGGTCCAGTAGAAGATGCCGTCCATCGCGATGCCCGGCGTCGTCGTCGTCGTGAAGAGCAGTGGCCCGGCAAGCTTCGTCGGATCGGTCGCGGCGAGCAGCAGATTGCCGTCGCGCGCGAGGATGCGTACGTGATTGCCATGCTCGTGGAACGGGTGCTGCCATCGCCCGGTGCCGATGATCCGCAACAAGACGAGTTCGCCCGGATGCATGTGCGGGTTTCCGTTATAGGGCTGGTGCGGATACGCCGGCGCGTAGTTCGCATCCATGTCGTCCGGCATCGAGCGGCCGTTGATCATGAAGTACGCAGGGTGATAGGGCTCGGTCTGGATGTTCATGCAGCCTGTCGGCTGCGTGCAGGCGACGTTGGCTTGCTGTTCGGCCTGCAGATGAATGCGCGGGTCGATCTCCGAGAACTGGAAGAGGTACTCACGGTCGTAGCAGGTTTCGCTATGGTTGTAGGCCGCCGCCGCGTCACGGTAGTCAGGCTGCCCGTCAGCCAGCGTGGCGCTCACGGCCCGGCATCCGGCGGGCACGATAGCCGTTCCACCGCTTGCCGGCAGCACGACGAGCGCACCATACAATCCCATCTCGACTTGCAGATCGCCCTGCGTGCCGCTGTAATACGCGTGCGTGCCCGCCGTCGTGGCGACGAAGCTGTATGTCACGGTTCCGCCATGCACTGCCTCGCGCGTGAGCAGCCCTGGCACCCCGGTCAGCGCAGCCGGACACGTACCGTCCGGATTCAGCTTCGCGGCGCACACCTGAAAGCCCGGGAACAGCATCGACGTATTTCCGGCGGCTGCGGGCAGATCGTTCGTCAGCGTGATCGTCACGACGTCGCCTTGTTTCACGATCAGCGTCGGCCCCGGAACCTGCATGCTCTGGCAGTTGGCACCATCGAGCGGATTCGCGCTCGGCAAGAAGCTCACCGTCGTGCGCGGATTGCAACCGTAGCCCCACGAGTAAATGCTTTGCCCGTCGGGCTGATTCACGCGATTCGGTTCCGCTGTCAGATCGAACGTCGGGCCGGCGACGCCGGGAACGGCGGCGCGCACGGCCATCGAAAACAGCATGACGACGAAGATCGCGACGAATCGTGCGAGCCTCGCGTTCCATGTCTTCCATGTAATGTGGCTCACGGCAGTCCTCCTAAGAGCACTTCTTCGTCGTGGGGTCGACGGCGTTGCAGATATGGACCTCGGTCATCAGGCCGCCGAAGTTCTCGGCGTCGTTCGCGAGGTGATCGAGATTCGGCGTGTAGAGGTAGAACGTCGATCCCGCCGGATACTTCGTCGTGTCGCTCGCGTCGAGAATGAGATCGAGCGACTCCCCGCCCCCTAAAGTGATCGAGTTCGTGAAGTACGTCATGTCGTTGCCGGCCATGTCGCGCAACAACCTCGCGTTGATCCCGATCACGTGCATCGGGATGCCGAGCGACGCGAGCGTCTGGTACTCGGTGACGTCGAGATCCGAAATGCGCAGCAGCGCCCTGCCGCCAGCCGGGATATTGATGAGCGTCGGCAGCGGCTGCGAGTAATGCGATGTGCCGTCGGCGACTTGCGTCGTCAGTGGGTTCGGATTGACGGTGTCCGGATAGCCGCGTCCGTTCAAAAGGAAGTACTTATCCTTCATGTCGGTGAACGGCTCAGGATTGAACGTCATCCCGATGAAGTGGAAGTTCGGGTCGAAGCCGTGAATCTGGATCGGGTACTCCACGTCATAGGCCGTTGAGCCATCACCGTCGTTGTAGGCGTAAAGGGTCGGCGCGCCGCTCTTGTTGAGCGCATGCAGCACGCTGTTCGCCGCCGGCAATGGCGTCGAGCAGAGAATGTCCGTGCCGGCGCCGCGCTGCGGATTGTGGATGTCCGCGCCGCAGGCGGTACGTGGATCGAGCTGCTGAGCGACCAAGCCCTGGTAAAGCGAAGCCCCTGCCGGCACGCGATTCTGTCTCGGCCGCACGAAGATCTGGCCGACCATGCCCATTTGCAAGTGCTCGGGAGGCGTGATGTGGCAGTGCCAGAAGTAGGTACCGGCATCGGGTGCAAGGTAGTAGTAGGTGAAGCTCGCCCCGATGTTGATCGCAACCGACGCATCGGGCACACCGTCATAGAACGAAGAGGCGTTCGGATAGCCGTGGAAGTGGACGGTGTGCCGCTCGAACAAGTCGGGCCGCATGATCATGCCGACGTTCGTGAGCGTGAGGAAGAACTCGTCGTCCTCGTCGATGGCCATCGTCGGCGCGGGGATGTTGCCGTTCATCACGCCGATGTCCATGATCGGCCGAGGATCGACATGGCCGGAGATCAGCTGCTCGTTGGGCGGCGACGTTGGATCGACAGCGGCGCCATCCGCCGTCAGGCCGACCGCGCCGTTGAACGTCGCGTCTTTGTACGGATCGCCCGGCATGTTGAAGATCGAGGGCGGCTCAGTGCCGGGCAAACCGTTACGAATGTCCGCCAACCCCGAAAGCGGGCCGAACGAAAACATGTACGTCTGCACGCCGTCGCCCATCGTCGAGTAGCCGTCACCGCCCGAAATCTGCTGGCACTTGATCCCGCCATGCGACGCGTCGGTCGGATCGGGATGGGTGATCGTGGCAAATGGACATTGCACGCGAAACGATTGCGCGCGAACGGGCAACGCGAACAGCAGCAACATCAGCATCGCGATCCCGCCGCGCGCCACGCAAGTAGCGAACATATGACCTCCTGGAATCTGGTCATCTCCGCGCGATCCGCTGCGGGATCATCGTTCCGTCCCGCTCGGCGACCGTGCTGTCATCACGCTCATCCCCGGCATGTTTTATTGTGCTTAGCGCACGCTGAAGGCGGCATGGGTGAAGCTCCTACAGCGGAGGTAGGGCAAGCCAGAGTCAGCGGCGGGGACTACCCGGTGGGCGGATGAACGGCGTCGACGAAGACGGCGACCACGGCGCCGAAGGCACGCCGGCCGCGGTATTGCCGCGCCATCCGGGCGGCGGATAGAAGAACTTCCAGTCCGAATAGGTTTGTGCCTTATCGAAGAACGCGAAGAGCCGCGGGAAATTCGCGTGCTTGATCGGTACGCGGTCGGAGCTGCTGTAGACCCCATAGATGCCGTTGCCGTCGCGCATGAACTGCCAGTCGGTCTTGCCGGTCATCGGGTCGGGATACGCTCGCCGCAAATGATGAAGCGGAACGGGAAAGCGCTTGTCTTCGAGAAGATCGTCGATCGTCGCCGGCAAGGTCCGGCCCGCGAGGTAGTAACGCTGGATCGCGAGCCGGTATTGGTTGCCCACGAACAGCAGCTCCTCCTCCTGGCGCCGCTGCTTTTCGAGCGCCCAGACGTCGAGGCCCGCGAGCAGCGCGATCGATGCGAGCGCAAGCGCGATCAGAAGCGCGAGCATCACGAGCCCGCGAGGTCGGGGCCGGCCGAGTGTTCCGTTGGCTCGGCGCGCAGCAGCGATTCCGCGAGAGGTGCAAGCGCTCGCGCGAACGTGCACGCCGATTGCCAAGCCCGCCTTCATTTCGCCGCTGCCGCTGCCGCCGCCGATGAGGGTGCCGGCGCGGCGGCGCGCACTTCGCTTGCGGGCCCCACGTCGTAGACACCGCTCTTCGACGTGTCGGGAGAAGCGATGACCGTCCAGGCCGTGCCGCCGCTCACCGGATCCACGGGAATACTGCGCAGATAGTGCTTTGCGACGAGTTCGTCGAGCGTATCCGGGTATTGACCATTGTCCCCGTAATACTTGTCGATGGCGTCGCGAATCACCGAGATGTTCTGCTGCTGCACCTGACTCTTGCCGCGCTCGATGCTGTGAAAGTATTGCGGCAATGCGATCGTCAGCAGCAGCCCGATGATCGCCATGACGACCACGAGCTCGATCAGCGTGAACCCTCGAAGACAGACTACATGTTTGCTCGAGCGCTTCATGAGCGGCCTCACCATTCTTTGTACGGGATGCCGTTGAGCCCGACGCCGTCCGACTTCGAGCTGACGTCGAAGATGTCGTCGTCGCTCACGCTCGAGCTCGGGCTGTCGCCGCCCTGCGCGCCTTCGGGCGGGACGCCGTAGGCGCGCGTATTCCACGTTTCCTCGGCGGGCGTCGTCGGGTCGCCCGCGAAGAACGGGTCGCGCGGCACATGGCGCATAAACGTCAGCAGCCCCCCGTTCGGATCCTTCGCGTCCTTCACGCCATCGACGAGCACCGTGAGCGACGGCGGATAGCCTGACGCACCCGGCGGGTGCTCGATCGAGCCGGAATCGCTCGCGTCCTTGTAGGCGTCGATCGCCGTGCGGATCTCGCGCAGGGACACACGCAGCTCCTGCTCCTTGTCGCGCTGAACGTTCAGCTCCGCGAAGGGGACGATCGCGAGTGCGACGATCCCCACGAGCGCAAGCGTCATCACGAGCTCGATGAGCGTGAAGCCGCGAGCGCGTCCGATCGCGCGAGGTCCGCGAGGGCACGGGTGCGCAGCGCGTAGCATCATGGCTCAGTTCGAGTCGACGGGAATGGCGTGCAATGGGTTGTCGCTCGCCATGTCGCTCGGCGAAGCCGGCATGATCGGTGGCGGAGACGGAGCCGTCGCCGCAGCCGCAGCCGCTTGAGGCGCGGGCGCCGTCGAGCTTTGCTGTCCCGCCGTCGCCGCTCCCGTCGGCTCGTGTCCGGCAGCGGTGTCGGCCGTGGGCGCCGAACCGCCCGCTCCTCCCGCGCCCGCCGCCTCGGCATGATCGGCGGCCGCCCCGATTGCCGCCGCACCGCCCGTCGCCGTGCCGCCCGCCGCGGCACCGCCCGCCGCCGCTCCTGCGCTCCCCACGCCGCCGCCGACCGCGGTTGCCGGTAGCGGCACCGACGTCATGAACCGGCCGCCGAACATCGTGGGCGGCGCCGTCGTACGCGGCGTCGCAGGCGGAACGCCGAGCGCGCCCGTTACGGGAACCGTCGCGGCGCCGCTCGTCGCCGCGCCCGCTTTGTCCGCGCCCGGCGAAGCGTTGCCGCCCCCCACATGGCCAGGCGTCACGGCAACGACCGCGGCAGGCGCGACGGCAGCGACCGACGTCGCGCCGGAAGCCGTCGCGGGAGCAGGAGCGGGAAGCGCGGGCAACGCGGAAGCCGTGTCCACGCTCGGCGGATCGAGCCGCAGCTGCTCGGTACGGACTTTCTCGTCGGTGCCCGACCACATCTCGCGCGTGTCGGCATCGGCCGCGAGCTGCGGCCGGATGATGTGCGGCGTGATCATCAGCACGATCTCGGTCTTCTTGTGGTCGCCGTTGTGATTCGAGAAGAGCCGGCCGAGCACCGGCAGTTGGCCGAGCCCCGGCACCTTGTCGGCCGCGTCGCGGTCTTCGTCCTGAATCAAGCCGCCGAGGATCTGCGTCTCGCCGTCCTTCATCCTCAAGCTCGTCGACGCGCTGCGTGTGCCGATCTGATAAGCGAGCGAGCTGAGCCCGCTTTGCGAGTTGCTGCTCGAGATCGTGTTCGTGATGTTGCTGACCTCGAGGTTGAGCTTCATGCCGACGTCGTTGTCACGGTAGACCTGCGGCTCGACTTCGAGCTTGATGCCCACGTCGAGGTATTGGATCGATTGCGAATAGGCCGGGCCGCTCGTGCTCGGCACGCTGGAGCTCGAGATCACCGGCACCTTGTCGCCGATGAGGATCTTCGCCTTCTCCTTGTTGCGCGTGCGAATGCGCGGGCTTGCCAGCAGGTTCGCATCGGTGTCGGTCAACTTGAAGTTGGCGGTGGCCGACAGCCCGCTCACGGCGAGCGCATTGATCGGCAAATGATGGAGGTCGGCCCACGTCTGGACCGAGTTCGGCGTCGACGCGCTGAAACTGTTGGGCCAGTCGATGCCGAGATCGGTCAGCCGATCTCGCGACACTTCGAGCACCTTCACCTCGAGCATCACTTCGGGGTCTGGAATATCCTGCGCGGCGATCATCCGCTCGGCCACGCGGATCGTCTCGGGCGTCGCGCGAATCGTGACGGTGTTCGCGCGCTCGTCGACGACGACCTCCTTGATTTTCAGAAGGCTCTTCAAGAGCGTCTGAATCTGTTTCGCATCCGTGTTCGAGAGCTGGAACGTGCGGACTTTGAGATCTTCGTACTCCTGCTCTTTCGCCGGCGTCGCCGGATAGATGAACACGGTGTTGGCGTTGAGTACCTTCTTCTCGAGCTGGTTCTGCATGAGGATCATGTCGACCGTATCGTCGAGCGAGGCGTTCGAAACGAATATCGTCGTCTTCAGATCGGCACGCACGTCGCGGTCGAAAATGACATTGAGGCCCGTCGTGCGCGAGAGCGCTTCGAACACCATCCGCACATTGGCGTCGCGAAACTGCAGCGATACGGGCTTTTTCATGATGGACGACGATGCGTTTTGCTCGTCGGCCGCAAGCCGAACCTGGCGGCGCTTCTCGGCAAGCTCGCGATAGAGCTGCAGGGCCGCGACGTTATTCGGGTTTTCCGCAAGCACCTGATCGAGCCGCTGCGCGGCGTTATCAAGCGAGCCGCGCTTCATCATCCGGTCGACTTCGCTCAAGATGAAGTCGTCGCGCCGATCGAGCTCGATCGCCGAGCCGATTCGCTTGCCGCGCTCGCTCGTCGGATCGAGCTTCCAGGCCGCTTGCAGCTTCTGGATCGCCGCACCGTAGTCGTGCCGGGTCCGGAGCTGGTCCGCCTCGTCGAGCAGCGTCGTGACCTCATGGTCGCGCTCGTCGAGATACTTGAGCTGCGCCTTCGCGTTCGTCGGCTCGCGTTTGCTCGCGGTGCGCAAATCGTCGATATTGGTCGCGCATCCACCGACGAGCGACAAGACGACGGCCCAAGCAACGCCGCAGGCAAGCGGCGCGAACTTCATATCCCGGGGCAGGTGGCGACGGTCCGCTTCGCGCGCAACACCCCGTCTCGATGACGGTTTCATTTAGTTCCCCTCGCCCTCGATAGTCATGACCTGCTTCTCTTGCAGCGGCAGATACGTAAACACGGCCCCCGTGGCCGCGATCGATTCGAAGCGGTAACGGCCGTCGATCACGTCGCCCGGCGAGACGATCAGCAGCTGATCGCCGTTCGCCAGGAAAACCTGCGGCTTCGCCTGATTCGCATTCGACATTCCTACATAGGTGAACGGCAGCGGCGGCGCCACGGGCGGCGGCGCCTGCACCGCTTCGGCCACCGGCGCGGGCGGCGGTGGCGGCGGCGGCAGCCAGGACTGCACGTTGAACGGATCGTTTTGCGCTTCCGGGGAAAGCGGCGCGCGCAGCGCAGCGAGCTTCTGACGCGCCGTCCGCGCGAGGGCATCGTCATCGGAAGCTTTCGCTTGCGCTTGCGCTTGCGGTGACGATGCGCCACGAATCGCCCCACCATCGGCAGGCGCGCTCGAAGCCGTCGCCGTCGTTGGGGGACGCGCAGCCGCACGTGGCGCGAGCCCCGCCGCGCCACGCAGCCGGGCCGCACCGGTGCTCAACACGCTCTCGCGCGAGGCGAGCGCGCCGAATGCATCGGTCACGCTCAGATAGCGCGCGCCGAGCCAGGCGAGCATTGCCGCACCGGCGGCCAACAGGGCGGCGGATAGCGGCTTCATGATCGGCTCGCGCGATAAATGAGGTTGAAGCGGATCCTCGCTTCGAGCACGTCTCCGTTCACGGCGGGCCGCTCGACGTGAATCTCCTGCAGCGCCGCGTTGGGGACGCTGTCGAGCACGAGCGCGACGAAGCGCCGGATCGAGACGTAGCGATCCTTGACGGGCAAGAGCACCTGGTAGGTGGTGAACGGCCCGGATCGATCGCCGCCGACCTGATATTGCGCCGAGCCCAGCGTCAGATTCGCGGCATGGGCTTGCGCGAGGATCGTCGCGACGTCGTCGCCGTTTTGAGCAAACGAAGGGAACAGCTCGGGCAATGCGGCAAGCACCAGAGCCGGGTCGTCGGCATGCCTTCGATGCTCGGGATGCACAGCCTTTGCCGCATGCTCAAGCACGATGCGCTCGCGAACGCTTCGCGTATCGGCGTTCAAAGCCGGCACCGTGCTCGACGCCGCAGCCGCCACGGCAAGCACCGCGGCACCGGCGAGGCCGGGCCAGCCGAACGCACGCCGCAATTCGAATCGCGCGGTCCGCGTCAGGTCGCTGAGCCCAGTCACTCTCATGGCTTTCTCCATATCGCGGTGATCTGAAAGCGCACCGGCACGCCAGGCGTCGTGGTCTCGACGAGATGCGTATTGAGGACGGCTTCGCGCAGCAACGCACTGCCCTGCAGGTACTTCAGATACCGGACCATTGCGTCGAAATCCTTCGCTTCGGCCGTGATGCGAATTTGCCCTTGCGCCGGGCTCTGATCGATGCCGATCAGCGCGACATCGTGCTCACGGTACCCTTCGACGATGGCGAGCAAGTCCTGCCACGGCACCGTGATCTCGCTGAAGACTGCATTGATCTCCTTCGCCCGTTGGCGCGCGGCGGGCGTCGAAGCCGCGCTGTCGTGGCGCGACGGGGCCGGCGCATGAAGATGCACGAAAGCGGCGAGTGTGTCGTGTGCCCGTTCGTTGGCGCGGTACGCATGCCATAGCGCATCGCCCGCAACGAGCGCCGCAAGCACGGCGAAGACCGCGAGCGCAATGCCGGCCCGCGGATTGCGCGCGCCGCGTCGTGCGAAATCGAGCGTGAGAAGCGGCATCATGATGCCTCCCGCCAGCAGCGAACGATAGCGTGGGGGTCGTTCATGATGCCTCCCGCCGGGCCGCCCCAAGGGAGGCATCGGCCCCCTCGGGGGGCAGCGAACGAATGTGAGCGTGGGGGTCGTTCATAACGCGAGCTCCATCAGCCCGAGCGCCGGCGGCGCGCTGCTCATGTGGGCGTGCAGCGCGGTGAAGCGCGCGAAGCTCCGCTCGAACGGCTCGGGATCGAGCGCAAGGCCGCAAAGATAAACCCCGCATTCGGCCCCGCGCGCCGCCGCCGACCGCTCGAAGATTTGCCGCGCGGCATCGGCAACGGCATGCGCGCCCGCGTCGCCTTCCTCAGCGCCGTCGCGAAAAACGCGTTCGGTGTCGTAGGCGGACCAGCCGCCCTTGCCGATCGTCACCGCGTGCAGCAGCGTGTCCGTCGCGACGAGCAGCCACCCGTCGCCGCCCCCGATTGCGGCGCGGACGCGGTTCAATGTCCGAGGCAGCGCAAGCACGATGCTCGCGACATCGACGCGCGCCTCGGCGCTTTTCTCGCGAATTCCCTCGATGAGCGCGCGCGGCAATGCGCTCGCGAAAAGCGTCCGGCCGCCTGGCTGCACCTGCCACCGGACGATCAGCGTCTCGCCGTCGACGCCGAACGTATCGGCGAAGTAGGCGCCGGCCACCTCGTCCAGATCGCGTGCGCGCAGACTGCGAAAGTCGCCGCGCAGGATTGCGTGACGGCCCCAGAAGTCGTCGAGCACGATGGCGGCGCGGCGAGGACCGGTGCGCGCCTCGACGCTCGATGGCGACCGGCCTTCGGCATCAGTGCTCGCATCGGTGCTCCCATCGCCCAGCGCGCGCCCGAGCGCATCGAAAAGGCCCGCGTCCGTGTAGCGCGACGCCGATTCCATTTCGACGATCCGCACCGCGCTCGGTGCCGTTTCGCGCGCCGCCCGCCCCAGCCATGTCCGGCGCCGCCGGCCGACCGCGACGTCGCAGGTGCCGAGGCCGATGGCGAGTGTGTCAATCGACGATCGTGACACGATTGATCTCCTCGAGCGTCGTTTCGCCGGCCGCGAGCAGCTTCAACGCGGCCCGCCGCAGCGTCGTCATTCCGCAGCGCAGGGCCGCGCTTTTGATCTGACCGAGCGGCGCACGCTCCGACAGCAACTGGCGCAATTCGTCGTTCATTCGCAGCGCCTCGGCGATCGCGCGGCGCCCTCGATAGCCCGTGCCGCGACACGCCGCGCAACCGATCCCGCGACGAAACCGGTACTCATGCGCCGTGCCGGGATCGATGCCCGAGCGCGCGAGCAGCTCCGGCGCGATCGTCTCTTCCACGGCGCATTCGCCGCAACACTGGCGCAACAAGCGCTGCGCGATCACGCCGTTCAACGCGGACACGAAGCTGTACGAGTCCACGCCCATGTTCGTGAAGCGACCGATCACATCGAAAACGTTGTTCGCATGCACCGTCGTGAAGACCTGGTGGCCCGTGAGCGCGGCCTGTACCGCGATCTGCGCCGTTTCCGTGTCGCGGATCTCGCCGACCATGATGCGGTCCGGATCGTGCCGCAGGATCGAGCGCAACCCGCGCGCGAACGTGAGTCCTTTCGCTTCGTTGACGGGAATCTGCAGGATGTCGCCGAGCTGATACTCGACGGGATCCTCGATCGTCACGGTCTTCTCGAGGCCGTCGTTGATCTCGGTCAGAATCGCATAGAGCGTCGTCGTCTTGCCGCTGCCCGTCGGCCCCGTGACGAGCAGCATTCCGTACGGCATCGCGGCGACCGTGCGCATGAACGCCATGTCGGCCGCCTGGAAACCGAGCGCCTCGAGCGTGAGGCCGCCCGCGGCCTGCGAAAGCTGATAACGATCGAGAATGCGCAAGACCGCATCCTCGCCGAAGAGGTTCGGCATGATCGAGACGCGAAAGTCGATCTCGCGGGCGGCGAACTGCGCCTTGAAGCGGCCGTCTTGCGGCACGCGCCGCTCGGCGATGTCGAGCTCGGAAATTACTTTGAGCCGGGACAGAACCTGGTCCGCGAGCTCGCGGCCCTCCATCCGGCTGATCACGCTGAGCACACCGTCGATACGGTACTTGATCACGAGACCGTTGCCGCGGCATTCGAGGTGAATGTCGCTCGCCTGCATCTTGAGCGCGTCGTAGATCGTCGAGTTCAGCAGCCTGACGACGGGGCTGTCGTCGTGGCTGATGCCCTGCAGCGTCAGCGCGAGCGCGGCCGTGTCGCTCGCGCGCTTCGCCGTGTCCCCCAGCGCGACCGTGTCCATCGCGCGCACGTCTTTTTCGCGCGCGGCCAGATAGGCATTCAGATCGCCGACGCTCGCGAGCGCCCAGCGGTACGGCACGCGCGGCCGCGCGCGCATGCGCTGATCCACGCAGCCGCGCGTGCGTGCATCGAGCGGATCGGCGATCACGAACAGCAGCCGCTCGCTGCCGGCCTCGCCGTCTCGGAAACAGATCGTGAGGCGCGACGCCGCCTCGATGAACGGCATGATTTCAAAGTCGGGCTCGAGCCGGTGCATCTCGCGCATACCGATCGGCGTCATGCGAAACGCTTCGGCCAGTCCGGCAAGTGCCGTCTCGCCGTCCACGCCAACATGCGCCGGCAGCGCCTCGAGCGCGCGGGCGGCCGACCCATGGCGCTCGACGAGCAATGCGAGCGCCTCGCGATACTGCGTCCGGTTCGGCTCGGCACTGGCGCAGACGGTATCGGTATCCATGTCGTCCCTACTCGATGCTCGACGCCAACTGGAAGATCGGCATGTACATGAGCACGACGATGCCGCCGATCACGACGCCGATGACGATCATCATCGCGGGCTCGATGAGCCGCGAGATCAGATCGATCGCACGTGAGACGTGCGCTTCCTGAAAACTCGCGACCTTGTCGAGAACGGGCCCGAGGCCGCCCGTCTTTTCGGCGACGGTCAGCAAGCGGAATGTGATCGGGCTCGCAAGGCCGCAGTCGAGAAACGCTTCGGAAATCCTGCCGCCGTTGCGCACGCGCTCCAACGCAAGCACGAGCGCGGCGCGATCGATGCGCGAGACGAGTGCTTGCGCGAGATCGAATGCTTGAACGACGGGAATGCCGCCATCGACGAGCATGGCCGCCGTGCGGAAGAACTGCGCCTGGCGATAGATGCGGAAATACTCACCGATGCCGGGCAAGGCAAGCACGCGATCGGCTGCCCAGTTGCGCACCGAAGCACGGCGCAGCGCAACGAGCGAGCCCAGCACGGCGATCGCGAGGGCGGTCGCGAGCTCGGCGCCATGCGCGTGCACGAGCGAACCCCAAGCCATGAGCCATTGCGAGAGCAACGGCAGCTCATGTCCGCTGTGCTCGAGCAGGCCCGCGAACCGCGGCACGACGAAGGCGAGCAGAAACAGCACGACGACCGAGCCGACGGCCAGCAGCACGGCGGGATAGACCGAGGCCGAGATCACGCGCGCGCGCAGCGCCTGCAGCGTGGCGCTGTTGCGCGAGTAGCGCTTGAGGCTTTCGGCGAGGCCGCCCGTCTGCTCGCTCGCCTTCACGCAGGCGACGAGCACGGGCGGGAACACATCGTCCGCGAAGTGGAGCGCGGCCGATAACGAATGACCTTCCTCGAGCCGGCGCAGCAGATCGCGATAGACCTGCGCCGACGCTTCGCGGCGCTCGTTGCTGCCGAGCGTGCGCAACGCGTCGATGACGCTGACGCCTGCATCGATGAGCGCGGCGAGCTCGCGCGCGAAGAGCTCGACATTGAACCTCGCGCCGCCGAGCGCCGTACGTTGCGCGAGCCGACGGCGGGCGACGCCATCGGCTCGAATCGAGATCACGCGCAGGCCTCGCGAGCGCGCAATGCTGGCGGCGCCATCCGACGTATCTCCTTCGAGGCTGATCGTCTGCACCAAACCGGCCGCATCGAAGACGCGCAACGAGTACTTCACTTTACCCCTCCCCCGGCAACCGGCCCGCTCTCGCCGCGGACCGCGCGCAGCCCCATCCCGTTTTCACCACGACGTAATCGCGACGTCCTCGCCCGTGCCGCCCGGCTGCCCCGTCCGTCCGAGCGTGTAAAGGTCGTACTCGCCATGCTCACCCGGCGAGCGATAAACGTAAGGACGATTCCACGGATCGGGCGGCACCGCCTTCTTCAGGTAAGGTCCGCTCCAGCGCGGCTCGTTCTGCGGCCTCGTGAAGAGCGCATCGAGCCCTTCCTCCGTCGTCGGATACTGGCCCACGTCGAGCCGATACTGGTCGAGCGCCTTGCCGAGCGAGTCGATCTGCGCCTTCGCGATCTTGACGTTCGACTTGCCGATCTGATTGAAGTATTGCGGCGCGACGAGCCCCGCCAGAAGTCCGATGATGACCATGACGACGAGCAGCTCGAGCAGCGTGAAGCCGGCACCGTGCCGGATGCGGCGATGCGGGCCTTCGTGCCGGCGATCGCCGCGCAATCGTGCGAGCCGCGACATCATCTGCCTATCGATGTTCACGATCCCTCCTTCGCCGCCCCGGCGTCGCGCCCTATTGGGCTTGATCCCATTCTTGTCTGTCCATCACGGTGCAATAAGTGAGGAACGCCCGCCCGCGCGCATGGGTAATTCCCCGCTACGCGGTTGCCTGATGGCGACCCGTTGCGCGCGGGCCGGCGAAACACAAGAATTCAGTTAGCCCGCGTACATAACGGCGAACCCGATGGACCGCGCGGGCCAACGTGCAGGCGTTACCCCGCATGCTCGGCCGCGCACAACCTGATGCGGCTCTCTCGCACGCACATACCGTTTTCGGAGGCCCCATGATCGCTTTGCCGCCCGGCGGACTCCGGAACATGAAGTGGCGCGAGGTCATGGATGCCGTGCGCAGACGCGTCTTCGCGGCTCGGCACGATCGCAAGGACTTCGGCGCGGCCGTCGTCATCGGCCGGGAGCTCGAGCGAAAACGAATCACGTCCGAACTGCACGATGGATTGGGCCAGGCGCTGACGCTGATCAAGCTGACGATCGAGGACGCGCGCATCCGCCTTCGCGGAGGCCGCACGCTCGAAGCGCGTGAACTGCTCGACGCCGCGGTCATACGCATTTGCGAAGCGATCGGCGACGTACGCCAGATATGCAACGAGCTGAATCCCGTGCTGCTCGAGCGCCTCGGGCTCGTCGCTTCGCTCGCATCGCTTTGCGCGCGCGTCGATGAACGCGTCGAGAATCTCAGCGTCCGTTTCGATTGCGGCGTTCAAGACGCGGAGGTTCCCGGCAACCTGCGGGCCGACATTTTCCGCGTCGCCCAGGAGGCGCTCACCAACGCACTGAGACACGGCTCGGCGAAGACGATCGACGTGAGGCTGCACTGCACGGAACATGGCCTGTCGCTGGCGATCGAAGACGACGGCGTCGGCTTCGACACGCTCTGCACGGCCACCGATCCGGACTTCGACGGCGGTCTCGGCCTGATCGGCATGAAGCATCGCGTCGAGGCGGCAGGCGGCACGTTCGTCGTTCAGTCGAGCGTAACGGGCGGCACGCTGGTCTCGGCAATCTGGAGCGTGTGAGACATCGGCGCGATCAGGCCCATGTCGATGGCGGCCAGCACGAGCCCGGTCAGGTTGCAGATCTCGAGCTTGTGCATGAGATTCGCGCGATACTTCTCGATCGTCTTCGGGCTGAGATTGAGATACTGCCCCACCTGGCGGTTCGTGCGTCCCTCCGCCACGAGCTTCAGCACGCTGCGCTCACGCGCGGTGAGAAGCTCCCACGTGCTCTTTGGCGCCGACGCGTCGCGGCCGGTCACGAACGACTGAACGAGGTTGCCGTAGACGTCGGCGCTCAAGTGCCGCTTGCCCTGCATCACGGCGCGCAGCGCCGCCACGAGTTCGTCGAATGAAGCGTCCTTGAGCACATAGCCGTCCACACCGACGCGCAATGCTTCGCGCACGTACTCCTGGGCCTTGTGCACGGTAAGCGCCACGATGCGAATCTGCGGCGAACGGCGCTTGATCGTCGCCACCGCATCGATGCCGTTCATGCCCGGCATCGCGAGATCGGTGAGGATCACGTCCGGCGCCAAAGCGATGGCCTGCTGACAAGCCTCTTTGCCGTCCCGGGCCTCCCCGACGACCTCATAGTCGCCGAGCGCGTTGAGCATCGAACGCAGCCCGCAGCGCAGCAAATGATGATCTTCCGCGATCAACAAGCGATGCTTTGTGCTCACGGCTCACCCCTTCCCATATCCCTGGCTCGTACGCGCCGCCGCTGAGGCGTGCGCGCCGTCTGCGCGCCACGGCCGGCTAGCCGGCCGCTTCTCGATTTTCCGCGGTCGATGGGCGGCGCTGGCGAGTCGCCTCATCCCCTGCGTGTAATGCGCGTCGTGATCGCAAATATCGCGCCACGCCCTGAGCGATGCGGCCATGCGGAAGAAGCGCCATATCGGGAGCCCACGCTCGACCGATAAACGTTTCAGGCGTGCAACGCCAGACGGTCGACAGGCGAGTTCGACGTGAACGTACGCCCGCCTGCGGGGGCAAACCGCGGGGGCGGTGTCTCAAAACTGAGAAAGACGATTTGCGGCGTCGGCGAAGATCGGAAAGTCCGCGGCAGCTGCGGCGGCGTCCGCGCTGAACCCCGAACTTCCGAAACGCCGATCCGTGTTATGCGCCGCTCATTGATCTTCGGGGCACTTGAGATTGCAGCCGTCCGGGTCGCCGAGGTCACCCTTCTTGCGCAGCTCGGACCGGCGCGTCTGATACTTCTTGGTCGGCGCTGAAGCGGCGAATTGCAGCTGAGGATGCTGCTGCAGCCGGAACTGATCGGTCAGAATGCCGCCCGGCACGCCCGGCGAATTCTGGGCGAAGGCAAGCGTTGCGACGGCTGTCAACGCGCCGGCTGCGATCGCGGCGGCGCAGGCATTGATGAGCTGTTTCATGTTCGTTCTTGCTGCGCCTCGTCGGCGCATCTGGCATGGCTGGGGACGACCCAAGAGACTGGTAAGCCTAACGCAGAACCGGCCGGCTGTGCATCGATTCGTATTACGCACGTATACATGGCGAAAGGCCGCCCCGACCACGCTAGCGCGACGCCCGTGCCGGCGCGCCGCCGCGCAACCCGCTCGCGACGTCTACGAGCAGGCCGCACTCGGCCGGGTCGTAGCCTTCGAGCCGCGAGACGCTCGCCTGGAAGGCGTCGCTCTTGAGCACCTCGAGGGCGGCGGCCAGTGGCGCCGACGAGAGCCGCCCACGCTCGCAGGCGAAGTAGTAGTCCTCGTCGACGACGGGAATGAAGTCGAGCCCGAAATGGTGCGCGGCCGGCGCCACGCCGAAGCCGACGTCGGCCATGCCGCTCGCGACGAAAGCCGCGATCGCCGTATGCGTCAGCTCCGTCGACGCATAGCCGTTGATGCGCTCCGGGTCGACGCCGACGCGGCGCAACTCGAGGTCGATCAGAAGCCGCGTGCCCGAGCCGGGTTGCCGATTGACGAAGCGCACGTCGTTGCGGGCGAGATCGTCGAGCCCCCGCACACCCTTCGGGTTGCCCTTCTGGAGGAAAAGGCCTTGCTTGCGCTTCGTCAGATGAATGAGCACGTGGCGCCGCGGGTCGAGCCAGCGCCGGTAAATGTCGGCGCAGAGCTCGCGGAACGGGCCGGCCGGCAGGTGAAAACCGGCGAAATCACACTCACCGCGCGCGAGCGACGCGACGGCCTCGGCACTCTCGCGATACTTGATGTCCACCGCGACGACGCCGCGGCTGCCGAGTTCGGCGACGAGCGCCGCCACCGCGTAGCCGTGCGACGCGTGAATGCGGATCGCACTGCCGCGCCCGAGCTGACGGTTGAGCTCCTCGGCGATTTCGCTCGCGAGCATCTGCATGGGTCCTTCAAGCCGCTCCGCGCAGAGGCGCTGCGCCCTGACGACGGCGTGCCCGAGATCCGACAGCGCCGAGCCTTTGCCACGCTCCTTCGAGATCAGGTCGCCGCCGAGCCGCGCCTCGAACAAGCGCAGCAATCCCCACGCGTGGCGGTACGAGAGGCGGCTTTGCTCGGCCGCCTGGGCGATGCTGCCCGTCTCGTCGACGAGCGCGAGCAGCGGCGCGATATCGGTCAAACTCGCCTCATGGCCCGCGCTATCGCGCACGATCAGTTCAGTGACGCACCGGATGTCGATCATTTATGTGGTCCGATTTCCTATTGCATATCGAAAAGCACGCGCCTATTGTTCCAGAACAAGTGAAGAAGCCGAGCATATCTGCAGGCTATATGTACCGCAAGTGCATATTGCAAGGCAGGTGGTGAGTCAAGGGACAGAAAGGAGACCCCACGTGGAACATCCCCGCGCCGCCGCGCCGGACGAGCTCGTCCGCCGGCACGTCAAACCAGGCGCATCGCTGCTTGCAGTGTTGCACGCCATCCAGGATGAAGTCGGATTCATCCCGAAAGAGGCCGTTGCGCCGCTTGCGCGCGCGATGAATCTTTCGCGCGCCGAAGTACACGGCGTCATCACCTACTATCATCATTTCCGCACGACACCGCCCGCACGCGTGACGGTCGCCCTTTGCCGCGCGGAATCGTGCCGCAGCATGGGCACCGAGGCGCTCGCGCGGCACGTCGAAGCACACACGGGCTGTCGCTTCGATGCGAAGCACGGCAGCGGCGATGCCGCGGCGCAGGGTCATGACGAAGCCGTCGAGCTTGAATCCGTCTACTGCCTCGGGCAATGCGCGCTCTCGCCTGCCATGACGATCAACGGCAAGCTCTACGCGAAGATGACACCGCCGAAGTTCGACGCCTTGTTCGACGCGGCCTGCGCGGCCGCGGGCGTCGAAGCGAATGCCAAGGAGTCCGCATGAACTCGCCCACGACGCACCGCATTTTCGTGCCGCGCGACTCGTCGGCCCTCGCAATGGGCGCCGACGAAGTCGCGCAGGCGATCGCGAGCGTTGCCGCGGCGCGCGGCCTGGCCGTCGAGATCGTCCGCAACGGTTCGCGCGGGCTTCTCTGGCTCGAGCCGCTCATCGAGCTGCAAACAGCCGATGGGCGCGTGGGCTACGCGAACGTCGGCATCGAGGACGTCCCTTCGCTCGTCGATGCATGGCTCTCGGGCGGCGCGCACGAGCGCTCAGTGGGACTCGTCGAGGAGATCCCGTATCTGAAGCGCCAGCAGCGCCTCACGTTCGCACGGCTCGGCATCACCGATCCGCTCTCGATTGACGATTACGTGGCCCATGAGGGGCTCGCGGGCCTGAAGGCCGCGCTTGCGATGAGCGGCGAGGCAGCCTGCGAGCTCGTGCTCGAGTCGGGCCTGCGCGGTCGCGGCGGCGCGGCGTTTCCGGCCGGCATCAAATGGCGGACCGTGCGAGCGGCCTCGGCCCCGCAGAAGTACATCGTCTGCAACGCGGACGAAGGGGACTCGGGCACGTTCTCGGACAGGCTGTCGATGGAAGGCGACCCGTTCGGGCTCATCGAAGGCATGATCATCGCGGGCGTCGCCACGGGCGCGACCGAGGGTTACATCTACGTGCGCAGCGAATACCCGCATGCGATCGCGACGCTCGAGGCGGCGATCGCGAAGGCGCGCGCGGCCGGCTGGCTCGGCGCGAGCGTGCTCGGCTCGGATCGCGCGTTCGAGCTCTTCGTCGCGAAGGGCGCGGGCTCATATGTCTGCGGCGAGGAAACGGCGCTGCTCGAATCGCTCGAAGGCAAGCGCGGCATCGTTCGCGCGAAGCCGCCCGTCCCGGCGCTCGCGGGCCTGCACGGCCAGCCGACCGTCATCAACAACGTCATCACGCTCGCGACGGTGCCGATCATCTTCGCGCGCGGCGCGGCGTTCTACAAAGACTTCGGCATGGGCCGCTCGCGCGGCACGCTGCCGTTCCAGCTCGCCGGCAATATCAAGCAAGGCGGGCTCGTGGAACTCGCGTTCGGCGTCACGCTGCGCGAACTCATATTCGACTACGGCGGCGGCACCGCGAGCGGACGTCCCGCGCGCGCGGCGCAGGTCGGCGGGCCGCTCGGCACCTACCTGCCCGAGAGCCAGTGGGATATTCCGCTGGACTACGAAGCCTATGCGGCAGTCGGCGCGGTGGTGGGCCACGGCGGCATCGTCGTGCACGACGACACATCGAATCTCGCCGAGCTGGCGCAGTACGCGATGCATTTTTGCGCGCTCGAGTCGTGCGGCAAGTGCACGCCCTGCCGGATCGGCTCGACGCGCGGCGCCGAGGTCATTCAGCGGATCCGCAATGGCGACACGTCCGAGAAGCAGGTCACGCTCTTGCGCGACCTCTGCGACACGATGGTGTCCGGCTCGCTTTGCGCGATGGGCGGCATGACGCCCTACCCGGTCATTTCGGCACTCGATCATTTCCCGGAAGACTTCGGTCTTCGCCCAGTCCAGCCGAATGCGGCTGCGGCTTGACGAATGGAGCAACTCATCATGTCCGACGCATTCGCACAACCCAAAGCGACCGGTGGCTGCGGCTCGGGAAACTGCGCCTGCAAGAGCGCCGCGCTGAACCTGAACCCGCTCGACGACATCGACTACGGCACGCCGCGCCGCTACGCCGACACCGACGTGACGCTCGAAATCGACGGGCGCCCCGTGACGGTGGCCGCGGGCACCTCGGTGATGCGCGCCGCGATCGAGGCCGGCATCAACGTGCCGAAGCTCTGCGCGACCGATTCGCTCGAGCCGTTCGGCTCTTGTCGCCTCTGCCTCGTCGAGATCGAAGGCAAGCGCGGCTATCCGGCCTCGTGCACGACGCCGGTCGAAGCCGGCATGCGCGTCTCGACGCAAACGCCGCGGCTGCAGGAGCTGCGCCGCAATGTGATGGAGCTCTATATCTCCGATCACCCGCTCGACTGCCTGACTTGCCCGGCCAACGGCAACTGCGAACTGCAGGACATGGCGGGCGTCGTGGGCTTGCGCGAAGTGCGCTACGGCTTCGACGGCGATAACCATCTGAAAGACGCGAAGGACGAATCGAACCCGTACTTCACGTATGATCCGTCCAAGTGCATCGTCTGCAACCGCTGCGTGCGTGCCTGCGAGGAAACGCAGGGCACGTTCGCGCTGACGATCGCCGCGCGCGGTTTCGAGTCGCGTGTGGCCGCGAGCGAAAACCAGCCGTTCATGGACTCGGAGTGCGTCTCGTGCGGCGCCTGCGTGGCCGCTTGCCCCACCGCGACGCTGATGGAAAAGAGCGTCACGGTGCTCGGCCAGGCCGAGCATTCGGTCGTGACGACCTGCGCCTACTGCGGCGTCGGCTGCTCGCTCAAAGCCGAGATGAAAGGCGGTCAAGTCGTGCGGATGGTGCCGTACAGGAACGGCCAGGCCAACGAGGGTCATGCTTGCGTGAAGGGCCGCTTTGCCTGGGGTTACGCGACCCACAAGGACCGCATCACGAAGCCGATGATCCGCGCGAAGATCACGGATCCTTGGCGCGAAGTGAGCTGGCAGGAGGCGATCTCGTATGCGGCCTCCGAGTTTCGTCGCATCCAGGACAAGTATGGGCGCGGCTCCGTCGGCGGCATCACGTCATCGCGTTGCACGAACGAAGAAACCTACCTCGTGCAGAAGCTCGTGCGCGCGGCATTCGGCAACAACAACGTCGACACCTGCGCGCGCGTCTGCCATTCGCCGACGGGCTACGGCCTGAAGACGACGATCGGCGAATCGGCCGGCACGCAGACGTTCGCTTCGGTCGCGAAATCCGATGTCATCATCGTGATCGGCGCGAACCCGACCGACGGCCACCCGGTCTTCGCCTCGCGCCTGAAACGGCGTCTGCGCGAGGGCGCGAAGCTCATCATCGCCGATCCGCGCCGCATCGATCTCGTCGACGGTCCGCACGTAAAGGCCGACTATCACCTGCAATTGCGCCCCGGCACGAACGTCGCGCTCGTCAATTCGCTGGCGCACGTCATCGTGACCGAAGGGCTCGTCGATGAGAAGTTCGTGGCCGAGCGCTGTGAGCCGCTGGCCTTTGCGCAATGGCGCGATTTCGTCGCGCACGAAGAGAACTCGCCCGAAGCGATGGAAGCCGTGACGGGCGTGCCGGCGCGGCAGGTACGCGAGGCCGCGCGCCTTTATGCCACGGGCGGCAACGGAGCGATCTACTACGGCCTGGGCGTCACCGAGCACGCGCAAGGCTCGACGACGGTGATGGGCATCGCCAATCTCGCGATGGCGACGGGCAATATCGGCCGCGAGGGCGTGGGCGTCAATCCGCTGCGCGGTCAGAACAACGTGCAGGGCTCGTGTGACATGGGCTCGTTCCCGCACGAGCTGCCCGGCTACCGCCACATCGGCGGCGACGAGGTGCGGGGACAGTTCGAGCACGCGTGGCACGTCGCGCTCGATCCGGAGCCTGGGCTGCGCATTCCGAACATGTTCGATGCGGCGCTCGACGGCAGCTTCAAGGGGCTTTACTGTCAGGGCGAGGACATCGTGCAGTCCGACCCCGACACCCAGCATGTGGCTTCGGCGCTCTCATCGATGGAATGCATCGTCGTGCAGGACATCTTCCTCAACGAGACCGCCAAGTACGCGCATGTCTTCCTGCCGGGCTCGTCGTTCCTCGAAAAGGACGGCACGTTCACGAACGCCGAGCGGCGCATCTCGCGCGTGCGGCGCGTGATGACGCCGCTCGGCATCTACGCGGACTGGGAAGTCACGCAAATGCTCGCTTGCGAGCTCGGCTATGAAATGAACTACGCGCATCCGTCCGAGATCATGGACGAGATCGCGCGGCTCACGCCGACGTTCCACGGCGTCTCGTACGATCTCATCGACGAGCTCGGCAGCGTGCAGTGGCCGTGCAACGAGGCCGCGCCGCAAGGCACGCCGACGATGCACGTCGACGAGTTCGTGCGCGGCAAGGGCAAGTTCGTCATCACGAAGTTCGTGCCTTCGAAAGAGAAAGTGACGCAGCGCTTCCCGCTGCTGTTGACGACGGGGCGCATTCTCTCGCAGTACAACGTGGGCGCGCAGACACGGCGAACCGAGAACGTGCACTGGCACGACGAGGACCGCCTCGAAATTCATCCGCACGATGCCGAAGACCGCGGCATCAAGACGGGGGACTGGGTCGGCATCGAATCGCGTGCCGGCTACACGGTGCTGCGCGCGCTCGTGACGGAACGCATGCAGCCGGGCGTCGTCTACACGACGTTCCACTTCCCCGAGTCGGGAGCGAACGTCATCACGACGGACAGCTCCGACTGGGCGACGAACTGCCCCGAGTACAAGGTGACGGCCGTGCAGGTGCTGCCGGTACAGCAGCCGTCGGAATGGCAGCAGCAATACTCGCGCTTTTCCGAGACGCAGCTCGCGCTGCTGCGCGAACGTGAGCGGGCGCTCGCCGCCGCGAGCGTGGGCAAGTGAGGACGACCGCCATGAACCAGCACCATTTGATCGACATGGCGAACCGCATCGGCGAGTTCTTCGAATCGATGCCCGTTCACGACGAGGCGCTCGCCGGCATTGCCGACCATATTCACAAGTTCTGGGAGCCGCGCATGCGGCGCACGATTCTCGCCATGCTCGACGATCCGGCTGCCAGCGCCCCGCTGCTGCCGATCGTCAAAGAGGCGCTCGTGAAAGCGCGCAGCGAACTGACACCGCGCGAGGCGGCATGAATCATCGTTGCTTGCGCGCGGCCGCGAACCAGGTCTCGCAATGCCGCAAGAGCGCGCTCGCGTCGGACGCGGGACGCCCGCGCGCGCAGAGATACCCGTCGGGCCGCAGCAAGTAGAACGCGGGCCGCGTGCGCCCGTAGGCCTCCGTCAACGACGGCCCTCCGCCCGTCGACGCGTCGGTGACGCGCCAGATCCGCACGGCGCCCGATAGGGCGCCGTCGATCGTCGACGCGAGGCGCTCGAGATCGCCATCGGCGCCGACCGCTTCGGGCGGAAGCGCGCCCGTCGCGTCAACACGCGTCCTTGCATCGATCGGCAACGCAACGAGCAAAAACAGCGTGTAGCACGCGGGGTCGTGCAGATCGTAGATGTATCCGGTGCCCGGCGCGCGCCCGAGCGGCCCGTCGATCACCTGCACGAGCGCGTCGGGCGCCCGCTCGCCCGCACGCGGGCCGCCGTCGAGCACGCGCTCGAGCGTCAGCGGACTGCGCCGGTACTGAATCGACAGCTCGCTCACCATCAGCCGCGCCGCGTCGCGCAGCGGACCGAACGCGGCGAGCATCGGCATTGCCCGATCGCGCAGCAGCTTGAGCGGGCCGCGCTCGGCTTCGGCCAGTTGCGTGATGAAGCTCGTTTGCCGCAGCACATCGCGTTCGATCGGATGACGCTCCGTCTGGTAAGTGTCGAGCAACGATTCGGGCGCGTGGCCCGACAGCACGCGCGCGAGCTTCCAGCCGAGGTTGAACGCCTCCTGTATCCCCGTATTCATCCCCTGCGCGCCGGCCGGGCTGTGAACATGCGCGGCATCGCCGGCAAGAAAGGCGCGCTGCACGCGCAGCTTCTCGACCATTCGGCTGTGGAGCCTGAAATACGACGACCACTCGAGCGCCGACAATTCGAGCGGTCGGTGGATGCGTCGTTGCGCGGCCGCGCGCAAGCGCTCGATGGGCGGCGCCGGCGGCTCGCGCGCTTCGATGGAGGTGGCGGCAGCCACCTCGTGCGCTTCGCCCTCCGCCATCACGGCCATGCCCTTCGCATGCACACGGCTCGCTTCTTCCTCTTCCTGTCTCGGCGGCGCGCCGTCGGGGTCGCCCGGCGGATTGTCGGCGATGAATCGATGACGCCCGCCGCCCAGCGGGAAAATCGCCGCGAGCCCGTCGCCCGACGCAAAGAGATGGAACTCGTCATCGGCCAAATCCGAGTCCGCATGCAAGTCCGCGAGCATGAACGTCTGCTCGAACGCCTTGCCCGCGAAGTTGAGGCCGAGCAGGTGCCGCACGGTGCTGTGCGCGCCGTCGGCCGCAACCACATACGTCACATGCGCCGTTTCCTCGCGGCCGTCCGCTTGCCGAAGACCGACTTCCACGCGCGAGGCGCCCTGCGTCAGACTGACGAGCTCGACGCCGCGCTCGATCGCGACCCCGAACGTGGCGAGATGGTCCGTCAGAATGCGTTCCGTGACCGTCTGATCGAGCGCGAGCAAATAGGGATAGCGCGTCTGCAACGGATCGAAGTCGAGCCGCGCGAGCCGATGGCCGTTCGAATAGAGATTAGCCGCGCGCAGCCGGTGGCCAGCTTCGAGAAACGGCTCGACCACGCGATGCTGTTCGAAAAGCTCGAGCGTTCGGGCCTGGATGCCGATCGCACGCGAGTGTTGCGCCGGCCGCGGCGCTCGATCGATCAAGCGCACGGGAATGCGCGCGCGCGCAAGGCTCATCGCGGCGGCAAGCCCAGTGGGGCCCGCGCCGACGATCAACACCGGCTGCTCGTTGAGAGGGGCGGCCATGCTTCTTCTCCGGCGAACATGACACGTCGCCTAGTGTACGCTGGCCGCGACCCGGCCGGAGGCTCGCGGCAATGCATCCGAGCGGCAACGGGGCACAGGTATGGGAAAATGCCGCCTTCGCCGATTGCCATTGCCAATGGATACACTTTTCGCCCGCGCCTTTGCGGCTCACCGCGACGGTCGGCTCGCCGAAGCCGAACGCGATTATCGCGCCACGCTCGACGCCGACCCCGCTCACGCCGATGCTCTGCATCTGCTGGGCGTATTGAGGCATCAGCAAGGACGCCACGCCGAAGCGGCCGATCTCGTCGGCCGCGCCGTCGAGCTGCGCCCGGACGATGCGGGCCTGCAGCTCAATCTCGGCAACGCACTGAAGGCGCTCGGCCGCCTCGATGGCGCCATCGAGCGTTTTCGCAACGCGCTCACGCTCGCCCCCGGATTCGCGCTCGCGCACTACAACCTGGCCAATGCTTACGCGGTAATCGGCCGCCATGAAGACGCCGTCGACGCGTTTCGCCGGGCGCTGCGCCTTTCGCCCGACGACGCCTCCATCTGGAACAACCTCGGCAACGCGTTGCACGCGATCGGACGCCACGAAGAAGCGATCGACGCGTTCACGCGCTCGCTCGAGCTGCGTCCCGGGCACGCGGGAGCGCACAACAACCTCGGCATGGCGCTCGCCGCGCTCGGGCGCGCCGAAGCAGCCGTCGTCCATTTCGAGCGGGCCCTCGCCGCCGAGCCCCGCTTTACGGCGGCGCATTTCAACTTGGGCAACACGCTCGACGCGATCGGCCGGCATGGGCAAGCCGTGGCGGCGTTCGAAGCGGCGCTCGCGCTGCATCCGCGGTTTCCGCCCGCGCTGCTCGGGCTCGGCAACGCACTGGCCGCGCTCGACCGACATGCCGAAGCGATTGCCGCGCTCGAGCGCGCGGTCGGACTCGATCCGCATTTGTGCCTCGCCTGGCTGAGCCTCGGCAATGCCCACCATGCGACAGCCGCGCACGAGGCGGCGCTGCGTGCTTACGATCAGGCGTTGCGGCTGCGTCCCGAGCTGGCCTCGGCGCGTCTCAATCGCGCCATGACGCGGCTCGCGCTCGGCGACTTCGATCGCGGGCTTCGCGACTACGAGGCGCGGCTCGATCTCGTCCGCGCGGCACGCGCGCAAGCTGCGCACGATGACGCCGGCGCAGGGGAAAGCGAACGAACGCGTGCTTTCGACGAGCGGGCCGATACGCTGCCGCGCTGGCGAGGCGAGCCAATCGCCGATCGCAGACTGCTGATCGACGCCGAGCAAGGCTTCGGCGACACGCTGCAATTCATGCGCTTCGTTCCGCTCGCGCGCGGGCGCGTCGAGCGTATCGTTTTCGCCGTGCAGCGCGAACTGCTGCCGCTCGTCGCGCCGCTCGCCGAGGCTTGGCGCGTCGATGTCGTGGAACGCGGGGAGGCGCGCGTCGACGCGGATTTGCACTGCCCGTTGCTGAGTCTGCCGCTCGCGCTCGGCACGACGGCCGACTCGTTGCCGGCCGCGAGCCGCTATGTCGGCGTGCCGAACGAGTACCGCGATCGATGGCGCAATCTGCCGGGCGGGCCGACGAAGCGCAAGGTAGGGCTCGCCTGGTCGGGTCGCATCCAGCGGCATGAAACGCGCTCGATGCCGCTCTCCTCGCTCGAGCCGCTTTTAGCGCTGGCCGATATCGAATGGATCGTCCTGCAGCCCCATCTGAGCGACGACGAACGGCGCGCGCTCGACGCGCATCCGCGCGCGGCGTCGATTCACCGTTTCGACGACCGGATTCGCGATTTCGCCGATACGGCTGCGATCGTTGACGGCCTCGATGCCGTCGTCTCGATCGATACGTCGATCGCGCACTTGGCAGGCGCGCTCGGCAAACCGCTGTTGCTGATGCTGCCTTTCGCGGCCGATTGGCGGTGGTTCGCCCCGCAAAGCGAAGTGCTGCGGGAGATCGGCGCCGACGCAAGCCCGTGGTACCCGAGCGCGCGGCTCGTCAGGCAACGCGCGCCGGGAGCATGGGATGAAGTGGTGCGGACGGCCGCCCGCCTGCTCGAAGAGACGCCAGGCCGCGCTTGACGCGCGGGCGGGCGTCGAATCCATCAAATGGAATCAAGCGCCGAACGCGCTCCCTCGCGATCCCACCCGGTCAAACCATCTTGTATTGATTGCGCGCTTCCGGCGACCGGTAGAGCGCAAACGTGGCAATGAGCCCGCAGACGGCGGCCAGGCCCATCCAGAGCCCCGGCGCGGCCTTGTTGCCCGTTTCGTGAATCAGCAGGGTCGAGATGGCGGGCGTGAAACCGCCGATCGTCGTGGCCAGGCTGTAGGCGAGCGAGAAACCGGCCGTGCGAACGTCGCTCGGCATCACCTCGGTGAGCGCGACGACCATGGCACCGTTATAGCTGCCGTACAGGAACGAAAGCCAAAGTTCGACGGCGAGCAGCCGCGCGAACGACGGTTCGGCCACGAGCCAATGCACCGACGGATAGGCGGTCAGGATCGTGAGGATCGTGAAGACGAGCAGCACGGGACGACGCCCGACCCGATCGGAGGCGGCGCCCATGACCGGCAGCCAGACGAGGTTCGAAAGCCCGATGCAGACGGTGACGACGAGCGTGTCGATCGACGAGAGCTTCAGGACCTCCTTACCGAAGGTCGGCGTGTAGGCGGTGATCATATAGAACGAGACCGTCGTCATGATGACGAGCCCCATGCCGCCCAGCACGACGCCCCAGTTCTGCACGAGCGACTTGAAGACCTCGCCGATCGACGGCCGATGCCGTTTCGCGAGGAACTCGTCCGTCTCCTTCAGCGAGCGCCGGATGAGGAACAGGAACGGCACGATCAGGCAGCCGAGCAGGAACGGCACGCGCCAACCCCAGGCCGACATCTGATCGGCCGGCAGCAGACGATTCAGGAACACGCCAAGAAGGGCCGCGAAGACGACGGCCACCTGCTGGCTGCCCGACTGCCACGAGCAATAAAACCCTTTGTGTCCCTTCGTTGCGATCTCGGAAAGATAGACCGAGACACCGCCCAGTTCGACGCCGGCCGAGAAGCCCTGCAGCAGTCTGCCGCACAGCACGAGCACCGGCGCGAGCGCGCCGATCGTCGCATAGCCGGGAACGGCCGCGACGGCGAGCGTGCCGATCGCCATGAGCGACAACGTGAGGATGAGACCCTTGCGGCGGCCGTGATGGTCGATGTAGGCGCCGAGCACGAGCGCGCCGAGAGGACGCATCATGAAGCCCGCGCCGAACACGGACAACGACAGCATCAGCGAGACGAAATCGCTGCCGTTCGGAAAATAGGTCTTGGCGATCGCCGAAGCGTAATAGCCATAGACCATGAAGTCATACATTTCGAGGAAGTTGCCGCTCACCACGCGAAAGACCGTGAGGAATTTCGATTCGGCGTGCGGTGCGGGCGATGCGCTGGACGACATGACGCTCTCGGGAAAAAACGCGCCGGCGTGCTCGAGGCACGGCGACGAGGGGAGGAAAGGGCAACCGTTCGTGGCGATCCGGCAAAAGCGGGCCATGAACGCGAAGGCTCAGATCGTACTCGAACCTAGGGATTACCACATCAGGGTTCACCCTAGGTCGATCGAGCCATGGTCCCTAACCGGCGTTCAGGCCGGGGGCCGACTGACCCACCCCAAAGTACAGCGGGTTCCGAGCTTCAGGCCGGTTTGACGATGAATGCTTAGAGTGCACGGCCGCGCTGGCGGATCTCCGGCCAGGCCAGCTTCATGTAATAAAGCATCGACCAAACGGTCAGAATCGCGGCGACGTAGATGAGCCAAATCCCCCAGACTCGCGTATCGATGACGAACCGGCCGGGCACCAGCGGCAACGGGCCGTAATAGAGCAGCATCGGGATCGCGACCATCTGACAGACGGTTTTGAACTTGCCGAGCCGATTGACTGCGACGCTCTTCGCCGCGCCGATGTGCGCCATCCATTCGCGCAGCGCCGAGATCGCGATCTCACGGCCGATGATGACCAGTGCGATCGCGGCCTCGATCCGCGCGAGCTGGACGAGGACGAGCAGCGCCGCGGTGACCATCAGCTTGTCGGCGACGGGATCGAGAAAGGCGCCGAACGCCGACGTCTGGTTCCACTTGCGCGCGAGATAGCCGTCGAACCAGTCGGTGAGCGCGGCCAGCACGAAGATCGCGCAGGCCGCGACGTTGCGATAGAACTCGCTCATCGCCGTATCGGGCATGTAGAACACGCCTACGATGAGCGGAATCAACACGATCCGCAGCCATGTCAGAAAGATCGGGAAATTGAACGGCATGAGCGAGTGGCGGTGCGCTTGAGCGGGATCGGTAAATGCCGCGATTATCGCATCCCGGCGTCCCGGGTCAGGAATTCCCGGCGCGCGGACACATTAATGCAGCTGTCGATAAATCTGCTCGGCGAGCTGGCGCGAGATGCCTTCGACGCTCGCGAGCTCGTCGACGCTCGCCGCCACGACGCCGCGCAAGCCGCCAAAACGCGCGAGCAGGCGCTGCCGGCGCTTCGCGCCGACGCCGTCGAGCTCCTCGAGCCGTGAGGTCTGCCGTGCCTTCGCGCGCTTCGCGCGCATCCCCGTGATCGCGAACCGGTGCGCTTCGTCGCGAATCTGCGCGACGAGCATCAATGCCGCGCTTTCCTTGCCGAGCTCGAGCGACGATCGACCGTCGGCGAAAACGAGCGTCTCGAGCCCCACCTTGCGGCCCTCGCCCTTCGCCACGCCGACGATGATCGACTGATCGATGCCGAGCTCGGCGAATACCTGCCGCGCGATCTCGACCTGCCCCTTGCCGCCGTCGATGAGCACGATGTTGGGCAGCACACCGCCCGCTGCGGCTGGTGCGGCGGCGTCGGCCGCGCGCTCCGGATCGGTCGCCGCGTCGATCTGCAACGCCGCGGCGCGGTCGTCGGCATTGCCGGCCGCCGCTTCGACGAGCTTCTCGTAGCGACGCGTGAGAACCTGCCGCATCGCGGCATAGTCGTCGCCGGGCGTGATCCCCGTGATGTTGTAGCGACGATACTCGCCCGATTGCATCTTGTGATCGCGATAAACGACGCACGACGCCTGCGTCGCTTCGCCCATCGTATGGCTGATGTCGAAGCATTCGATGCGCAGACGCGCGAGATCCTCGCATTCGAGACCGAGCGTCTCGGCGAGCGCGCGCGTACGCGCCTGCTGAGACCCTTGCTCGGAGAGGAGCCGCGCGAGCGCGAGCCGCGCGTTTTGCTCGGCCATGCCGAGCCAGACCCGCTTTTGTCCCTGCGGCTGCCGCACGAGCGTGACCTTGTGCCCCGCCTCCGCCGCCAGCAGCTCGACGAGCTCACGGTTCGCCGGCGCATGGCTCACCACGAGCACGGGCGGAATGCGGTTGCCGAGATAGTGCTGCGCGATGAAGGCATCGAGCACTTCGGCCTCGATGCCGGGTGCGGGTATCGCCTCGGCGGCCGTCTCGGGCGCCTGCGCCGGCTGCTCGACGGCGCCCCCGCCCCCACCCTCGCCCGCTTCCTTCTCGTCCTCGTCGAGCTCGGCCTCCACGGCCGCGATCGCGCTGTCGGCGTGGGCCGGAAAATAGGCCTTGTCGCCGAGATGGCGCCCGCCGCGGACCATCGCCAGATTGACGCAAACACGCCCGCCGAGCGCGACGACCGCGAGGATGTCGACGTCGCTGTCGCCGCCCACTTCGATCGCCTGCTGATGGAGCACTGTCGCAAGCGAGCTCATCTGATTGCGGACGGCGGCGGCCTGCTCGAACTTGAGCTCGGCCGCGAACGCATGCATCTTCGCTTCGAGTTCATTCATGACCTCGTTTTGCCGGCCGAGCAGGAAACGCGAGGCGTTCTCCACGTCGCGCGCGTAGTCCGCCGCGTCGATCGCGCCGACGCAAGGCGCCGTGCAGCGCCCGATCTGATGGAGCAGGCACGGCCGCGTGCGATTGTTGAAGACCGAGTCTTCACAGGTACGCAGTTGGAAGACGCGCTGCAGGATCTGAATGCTCTCGCGCACCGCCCACGCGCTCGGAAACGGGCCGAAGTACTGGTTCTTCTTGTCGACGGCGCCGCGATAGTACGCCATGCGCGGAAACGCGTGACCCGTGAGCTTCAGATACGGGTACGACTTGTCGTCGCGAAACAGGATGTTGTAGCGCGGCGCGAGCGCTTTGATGAGATTGTTCTCGAGCAGCAGCGCCTCGGCCTCGGAGCGCGTCACCGTGGTCTCGATACGCGCGATGCGCGTCACCATCATCGCGATGCGCGGCGACAGCAGCGTCTTCGTGAAATAGCTCGACACGCGCTTTTTGAGGTCGCGCGCCTTGCCGACGTAGAGCACCTCGCCGAGCTTGTCGTAGTACCGGTACACGCCCGGCAGATGCGGCAACTGGGCGAGCACCCGCTTCGGTTCGAAAACGGTCTCTTGATCTTGCGGTTCGGTCATGCGGATTCGGACAGTGCGCCGCGCAATGCGGCCGAAGGGCGTCGCATCGGGGCAGCGTGCTTTAGAATCGCCAGTTTAGAACATTTGCGCATGCGACAAGCGCCGCATAACCGCGCCGCTTGCGCCCGCCCGCATCATGTCTGCCCCGATCGCCTGCGATATCTTCTGCGCCGTCATCGACAATTTCGGCGATGTCGGCGTCTCGTGGCGCCTCGCGCGCGAGCTCGCCGACGAGCACGGCTGGCAGGTGAGGCTCGTCGTCGACGATCTGCGGACGTTCGCGCGGCTCGCGCCCGCCATCGCTATCGAGCGCGATCGCCAGACGGTCGCGGGCGTCACGATCGAACGCTGGCGCGAGCCGATGCACGCGGGCGATACGATCGCCGTGCCCGATGTCGTCATCGAGGCTTTCGCCTGCGAATTGCCGCCCGCCTATATCGCGGCGATGGCGCGGCGCGCACGCGCACCCGTCTGGATCAACCTCGAATATTTGAGCGGCGAGGACTGGGTCGCCGAGTTCCATCTGAAGCCGTCGCCGCACCCGCGTCACCCGCTCACGAAGACCTTTTTCTTCCCCGGCCTGGGGCCGGGGACGGGCGGTGTGTTGAAAGAGCGTGGGCTCGACGCCGCGCGCGAAGCGTTCGAGCGCTCGCCCGGCGCGCGCGAAGCCTGGTGGCGTCAGGCGACGGGCGCGGCGCCGCCCGACGAAGAAGCCACGGTGATCTCGCTCTTCGCCTATGAAAACCCGGTCGTCGACGGCCTGCTCGAGCAATGGCGCGACGCCGCCGGTCCGATCGTCCTGCTCGTGCCCGAAGGCCGGATCTCGGGCGCAGTCGCCCGTTTTTTCGGCCTGTCGTCGTTCGCGGCCGCGCCTGGCGGCGCCGGGTCGGGCGCGCATGCCGAGCGCGGCAGCTTGCGCGCGCACGCGCTCGCGTTCGTTCCTCAAGCGCGGTACGACGCGCTGCTTTGGGCGAGTCACCTCAACTTCGTTCGAGGCGAGGACTCGTTCGTACGCGCGCAATGGGCGCGCCGCCCGTTCGTCTGGCACATCTATCCGCAGGCCGACGACGCGCATCTGCCGAAGCTCGCGGCGGCGCTCGCGCACTACGCGGCGCCGCTTCCCCCCGCGGCCCGAGCGGCAATGGAGCGCTTCTGGCATGCCTGGAACGGGGCCGGAACAGTGGACTGGGGCGAATTCTGGTCGCACCGCGCCGCTTACCAAGCGCGTGCGGCCGCCTGGACCGACGAGCTTGCGACCCTCGGCGAGCTGGCGGAAAACCTAGCGCGTTTCATAAAAACCCAGTTAAAATAAGCGGTTATCTATTTGCAACGGCCTTGCGTTCCCTCGCTACGCACTTCGGATGCAGTTCCGATGCACTTCGGGTACGGATCCGAGTACGTTCGCAAGACCCATTCGCTTTTCAAGGACAGTGTTTTTTATGAAGACCGCACAGGAACTCCGCACGGGCAACGTCGTGATGATCGGCAACGACGCGATGGTCGTGCAGAAAGCCGAATACAACAAATCGGGCCGCAACGCCGCCGTCGTCAAGATGAAGCTCAAGAATCTGCTGACGGGTGCCGGCACCGAATCCGTCTACAAGGCGGACGACAAATTCGACGTCGTCGTGCTCGAGCGCAAGGAAGTGACGTACTCGTACTTCGCGGATCCGATGTACGTCTTCATGGATGCCGACTACAACCAATTCGAAGTCGAGCAAGAGATGATGGGCGACGCGCTCCACTATCTCGAAGACGGCATGCCCTGCGAAGTCGTCTTCTACAACGACAAGGCGATCTCGGTCGAGCTGCCGACCACGCTCGTGCGCGAAATCACCTATACGGAACCCGCCGTGAAGGGCGATACGTCGTCGGGCAAGGTGTTGAAGGCCGCGCGCATCACCACGGGCTTCGAGCTTCAGGTTCCGCTCTTTTGCAACATCGGCGACAAGATCGAAATCGATACGCGTACGCACGAATACCGCAGCCGCGCCTAAGCGCAGCGCCGCCCTCCACGGGCAACCGGAGCAAAGTGCGCGAACGACGGCGCACGGTTGCCCGAACCGCCGAGCCGTGGGCGCGCGAGCGAACCGCGCCATGCCAGCGAGTTGAGAATTATCCGAGCGCCCTTCAGGGCGCTTTTTTTTTCGTACGAGTAGTGTATGGTTTAAGAAAACTTTACCGGTCGAATTTTACCGTTTGGACCGGCGGGATCTGCAGGACACCATGACATTCGAGCCCAACACCTTGTTTTGATAGAAAAAACCGTGATGGCCTGAAACGTGCTTGCCAGACAATTCAGCTGCTTCCCGATGAAACGATTTCCGACTGCGCATGGCGCCCCGATTCCGGTGCCGTCCGGTCTTCAATGCTTGCCTCCGTCATGCCACATGCTCTGATTGTCGAAGACGATCCCAACAGCCTGTCCGGTTTATCGGCGATCGTCGCAGCCGACGGATTTTCCGTCGATACGGCCATTTCGCTCGCGGAAGCGCGAGCGGCGTTGAGCCGTTTCATTCCAGACGTCGTGCTGATCGATCTGAACCTGCCCGACGGCAGCGGTCTCGACCTGCTCTCGCATTTGCCGGCGCAGCCGGACGGTGTGCTGCCCGTCATCGTCATGACGGGCAATGCGACCGTCGAGAGCGCCATCGAAGGTCTGCGCCACGGCATTTGGGACTACCTGCTGAAGCCCGTCAACATACCGCGTCTGCGCAGCCTGCTCGCTCGCATCCCGCGCCCGTATGAGTTGACGGAGGAGGTGCAGATGCTGCGCACGAAGCTGCGGCGGCTCGGCCGGTTCGGGCCGATGATCGGGCGCAGCGACGCGATCCAGCACGTCTACGACACGATCGAGCGCCTCGCGCCGACCGAGACGGCCGTGCTGATCTGCGGCGAGGCCGGCACGGGCAAGGAAGTGGCGGCACGCACGCTGCACGAGATGAGCCGGCGGCGCAAGGGTCCGTTCGTCGTCTTCGATTGCCACACCTACGCCCGCGAGCCCAGCGGCGAGCGCGGGCTCGACAGCCTGCTGTTCGGCCAGGAGCCCGGTTTGGGGGCAAGCGCGGAGCGGCGCGAGCCGGGCCTTTTCGAGCAGGCGAGCGGCGGCACGCTCTTGCTCGACGAGATCGCGGAGCTGCCCCTTGCGCAACAAGAGGCGTTGTCGAAGGCGCTCGATTCGCAGACTTACATGCGCGTCGGCGGAACGAGTCAGGTGAGCGTCGATTGCCGGATCGTGACGACGATGCGCAAGTCTCCGCGCGAGGCCGTGACGGACGGCGCGTTGCGTGAGGACCTATGGCTGCGGCTCGACGCCGCGTCGATTGCGCTGCCGCCATTGCGCGAGCGCGACGACGATGCCGTGCTGCTCGCCGAAGCGCTCGTCGACGACCTCAATCGCGACGTCAATGCGAGCGGCCTCGCCCATGTCCACAAGCGGATCGGCCCGAATCTGATACGGGAGTGCCTGACCTACGACTGGCCCGGCAACGTTCGCGAGCTGCACGAGCGCGTGCGCCGCGCCTACAACATCTCCGACGAGATCGTCGACACGCTGCGCGCCGACGAGACGACGACGGTCGGCGGCCGGCGCCTGAACGGCGGCAGCGTGCAGGTGACGGTGGGCACGCCGCTGTCGGACGTCGAGGATCTGCTGATCCGGGCGACGCTCGACGCCGTCGGCGGCACGCGCCACCGGGCCGCTACCTTGCTCGGCATCAGTCCGAAGACCCTCTACAACAAGCTGCAGCGAATGAAGATGTCGTGATCGCGCAGAGGTCCGGCTAACCGAACGCGCGCCGCAAAAGCGCCTGCGCTTCCCCGTAGTCGGCGTGCGCGACGAGCTTGTGCCAAGCCGGCGCCTTGCCGCGGCCGCGCAAGCGCTGAAGGCGCCGCGCCGATTCTTTCGAGGGCGTGTATCGCAACTGTTCGAGCACGATCTCGGCGGCGCTCGGCTGATTGCAGATGAGCACCATGTCGCAGCCGGCCTCGAGCGCCGCGGCGGCAGCTTCCGTCAGCGTACCGCCCGCGCGCGCGGCCTCCATCGAAAGATCGTCGCTGAAGATCGCCCCGGTAAAGCGCAGCCGTTCGCGCAGGATCCGCTGCAGCCAGATCCGTGAAAATCCGGCCGGCTTGTCGTCGACCTGCGAGTAGATGACATGGGCGGGAATGATCGAAGCGAGCGTCATGCCGAGCCAGTCGTAAGGCGCCACGTCCTCGCGCAGGATCGCCTCGAGCGGACGATCGTCGACAGGCAATGCGACATGCGAATCGGCCGCCGCGAAGCCGTGCCCTGGAAAGTGCTTGCCGCAGTTGCTCATGCCCGCGAGCGCGAGGCCGTGGCTGAGGCTCTTCGCCAGCAGCGTCACAACGCGAGCGTCGCGATGAAACGCGCGGTCGCCGATCACCTGCGATTGCCCGTAGTCCAGATCGAGCACGGGCGTGAAGCTCATGTCGATGCCGCAAGCGCGCAGCTCGGCGGCCAGAATGAAGCCCGTCGCCGTCGCCACCTTCGTCGCGAAGAGGACGTCCTTGTCCCACAGCTCGCCCAGGCGGCGCATGGCCGGCAATACCGTGAAACCGTCCGTGCGAAAGCGCTGCACGCGTCCGCCCTCGTGGTCGACGGCGATGACGAGATCGTCTCGCACATCGCGAATCTCGTCACTCAGCGCCACCAGTTGCGCCCGGTTTTCGAAGTGGCGCGCGAAGAGAATCACGCCGCCTGTTAGCGGATGCGACAGGCGCCGCCTGTCGTTGTCGTTGAGCGACGTCCCTTCGACGTCGAGCATGACCGGTCCCAAAGTGTTTTTCATTGCTCCGTCGGGAGATTGTTCCAGGGGGTGTCCGTCTCGGCGATGACAAACGAGACGGCGTAATCGCGCTCGTCGCTGACCGTGACCTGCGCGCGGATGCCGCGCGCGGCCAGCCATTGCGCGAGCTCGCCCGATGCGACGATCATGGGCTTGCCGCTCGGCTCGTTCAGTGTTTGCAAGGCTCGCCACGTCATCGGCCAGTGCATTCCGAGGCCGATCGCCTTCGAAAACGCCTCCTTCGCCGAAAAACGCGTCGCGAGATAAGCGAGACCGCGCGCCTCGGAGCGCGCCCGGCGCGCGTGATAAACGCGCAGTTCGTCGGGGCCGAGCACCTTCTCGGCGAAGCGCCCGTCCGTGCGCTCCATGACGCCCTTGACGCGGCTCACCTGAACGACGTCGGTGCCGATGCCGTAGATTCCCATACGCGCGGCTCAGTGCATGGCGGCGAGCCGCGCCGCAACCATGATCGCCTTCATCTCGCGCACGGCGCTCTCCCAGCCCGTGAAGATCGCCTGCGCCACGATTGCATGGCCGATGTTGAGCTCTTCGATGCCTTCGATCGCGGCGATCTGCTGCACGTTCGTGTAATGAAGCCCGTGACCCGCGTTGACTTTCAAGCCCAGCGAGAGGCCGAGCTCGACGCCGCGTACGATCCGCTCGTACTCGCCGCGCTGCTCGCTTTCATCGTGCGCATCGGCATAGCGGCCCGTGTGAAGCTCGATGACGGGCGCGCCGGCCTCGTGCGCGGCGCGGATTTGCGCCTCGTCGGCATCGATGAAGAGCGATACGCGCGAGCCCGCATCGGCAAGCTGGCGGCAGGCCGCGCGCACGGCTTCGAACCGGCCGGCCACGTCGAGCCCGCCTTCGGTCGTCAGCTCCGCGCGCTTCTCAGGCACGAGGCAAACGTCGTGCGGACGCACGTCGCAGGCGATGTCGAGCATCTCCTGCGTGACGGCGCATTCGAGGTTCATGCGCGTCTTCAACCGCGGCCGCAGCGTGCGCACGTCGGTATCGACGATGTGGCGGCGGTCTTCGCGCAAATGGAGCGTGATCGCATCGGCGCCGGCGTCTTCGGCGGCGAGCGCGGCGCGGATGGGGTCCGGGTAGGTCGTTCCGCGCGCGTTGCGCAGGGTGGCGACATGGTCGATATTCACGCCGAGATGGATGACCTCGGGAGACGTCAGAAAGAAGCTCATAGGTTTTGCAAGTCGATCAGAATCTGACGCGTCGCAAGCGGCGCGCCGCCCAGATAGATGTTGAGCAAAAAGCGCATCAGCGTCTTGCTTTGCGCGACCGTCTGCGCACGATGGTAATCGTCGTTCTCCATATCGAGCAATGTCTGGCCCGATACGACGGGCCAATGCCGCGGCAAATCGTCCGATGCCTCGCGCACGCCGCGCTCGGGGTCGAACACGTAACGCCCTTGCGCGATCACGGCCTTGCGCGCCGCCGTGCGATCGAGCGACACCGCATAACCGGTCTCGCGCAGCAGCACGCGCTCGAACGAACGCAGCACCTGCACGGCCGGCTCGTCGTGACCGAGACGCGTGAGCGTGACGACATAGTGATGAAAGAGTTGCGGATGCGGATCCTCGCGCGCGCAAAACTTGACGAGCAATTCGTTGACGTAAAAACCGCACAGCAGCGCATCGCCCGAAAGCGGCAGCATGCCCCCGACCCACTCGGCTCCCGTCAGGGTGCGCATCTCCGACTTGCCCGACCACGCAATCGAAAGCGGCTGAAACGTCTGCAGCACGCCGCGCAATGCCGAATGCGGACGCTTCGCGCCCTTCGCGACGAGCGCGAGCCGGCCATGGTCGCGCGTCAGGATGTCGACGATGAGGCTCGTCTCGCGGTACGGATAGCTGTGCAGGACGAAGGCGGGCTGCCCGGTGACGCGATGTTCCGATGCGCGAGCGGACGAGCGCCGCTCGCCGTTCGCGCGCCGGGCGCCTTTGCGCGGCTCGGGCTCGGCCGGCGTGAGCGCCGCTCGTCCCGTATCGCGATCGGTGTCGCGGCTGTCGCCGCCGTCACCGCCTTCGCCGCCTTCGCCGCCTTCGACGGTCATGCAGACGTCATTCGTATCCATAGGCGCGTAGCCCGGCCTCGTTGTCGGCCCATCCGCTCTTGACCTTCACGAACGTCTCCAGGTAGACCGGGCCGCCGAAGAGCTTCTCCATGTCGAGGCGCGCCTCCGTGCTGATTTGCTTCAGCTTCGCCCCTTTCTGACCGATGATCATCGCCTTGTGCGAGTCGCGATCGACGAGGATCGTCGCGAAGACGCGGCGCAGGCGCCCTTCCTCCTCGAACTTGTCGATGAGCACGGTGCTCGTATAGGGCAGCTCGTCGCCCGTCCAGCGGAAGACCTTCTCGCGCAGAATCTCGGCGGCGAGAAAGCGCTCGCTGCGATCGGTGAGGTCGTCCTCGCCATAGATCGGGTCGCCCTCGGGCAGATACGGCTTGATCGTCGCCAAAAGCCGCTCGATATCGCCGTGCTGCTTGGCCGAAAGCGGCACGATTTCCTTGAACTCGCGCAGCTCGCTCGTGGCCTTGAGGAAAGGAAAGAGCGTCGTCTTGTCGGCGATGCGGTCGAGCTTGTTGGCGACGAGCAGCGTCGGCGCCGATGGCGGAATCAGGTCGAGCACCTTTTGATCGTCGGCACCGAACCGGCCTGCTTCGATGACGAACAGTACGGCGTCGACCGACGTCAGCGTAGACGTCACGGCACGGTTCAACGATCGGTTCAGCGCGCCGCTATGCTGCGTCTGAAAGCCGGGCGTATCGACGAAGACGTACTGGGCGTCGTCGAATGTATGGATACCGGTGATCCGGTGGCGTGTCGTCTGCGCCTTGCGCGACGTGATGCTGATTTTCTGGCCGACGAGCGCGTTCATCAGCGTCGACTTGCCGACATTCGGGCGGCCGACGATCGCAACGGTGCCGCAACGAAAACCTGAGGTAGTGGAGGCGTTCATGGTGTTCTAGTGCCGGTATGAGCAAAGGCGCCCGCTTCGCTTCTCGCGCGGGGAAGGCCCGTATCGCTCAAGAATGGTCGGGTTCAGCTGCACGCAGCCGGGCCGCGCCCGCGATATCGGAGACAAGCTCGGCATCGCCGCCCGAGGCGCGCTTGCCGCCGCCTTCAGGTTCATGTTGCGACGATGGCGACGCGTCCGGTTTGCCCGCCGCGGTGTCCGGTTTGCCTGCCGCTGGGTCCGGTTTGCCTGAGGCCGGGTCCGGTTTGGCCGTTGCGGGGTCCGCCTTTGCCGCTCCGGTTTCCGGCTTGGCCGTCACCTCGCCTTTGCCGCCACCTTCCGCTTTTTGGGCCGGCGCTGATTCGGACTTGCCGGCCACGGCCTCCGCCTTTGCCGCTGCTTCGCTCTTGCCGGGGCCTTCGGCCTTTTGCGGCGTCGACGATTCGGGCCTGGCGCCTGCTTCGGCCTTCGCAGCCGGCGCATCGGCCCGCAGCGCCGGCTTATGCTCGATGTGAGCGGCCCGAATCATCGCGGGGGGCGGCGCGGGCACCGCCCGGTCCGCGGCCTCGGGCTGCGCTGCTTTCGCTTCCGCGCTCGCGCGTGCGGCCTTCTCGGCCTCGCCACGCGAACCCTTGTCCTTTTCAGCCTTACCGCGATCCGGCGCGCGCAAATCGAGCGCCGCCTGCACGCCCTTGACGCCCGGCACGATGTCGGGCTCACCCTGCTTCGCCGCGCGCGAGCCGCGCGAACGCTTCGCTTTGACTTCCATCGCCGGCGCCAGCGCCATCACCTCCTCGAGCGCCTTCTTCGCCGCGGCCTGCTCGGCTGCCCGGCGGCTCGCCCCCGACCCCGACACCTTCACGTCGAGCTTCGGCACCGTGCATTCGACTTCGAACTGTTGATTGTGCGCCGCACCATGCGTGGCAACGACGGTGTAGGTCGGCAGCGCGATCTTGTGGCCTTGCAAGTACTCCTGCAGCAGCGTCTTCGAGTCCTTGCCGAGCGTGCGAGGATCGATGTGATCGAGAATCGGCACGTAAAGGCGCTTGATGACGGTCTGGGCGGCCTCGAAACCGCCGTCGAGAAAGATCGCGCCGAGGATCGCCTCGAAGGCGTCCGCGAGAATCGACGGGCGCCTGAACCCGCCGCTGCGGAGTTCGCCCTCCCCGAGGCGGAGCCCTTCCGCAATATTGAGGGCCTGAGCAATCTCGTAAAGCGACTGCTGCTTGACGAGGTTCGCGCGCACGCGCGACAGGTCGCCCTCGTCCAGCTTGCCGAATCGCTGAAACAATAAGGCCGCCACCGCGCAATTTAGAACGGAATCGCCCAAAAATTCGAGCCGTTCATTGTGCGAGGCACTGTGACTGCGGTGAGTGAGGGCCTGGCGCAACAATTCCGCATTGCGAAATTCGTAGCGCAACCGGCTTTCCAGCGGAGATAGCGGCATGTGCAGAGTATAACGCGCGCCTTTCGCCTGTCGTCTTGGCGGGCTTGGACGCGAAAAAAGCGGATCGGGGCCGCCTCAGGCCCCGACTGGCGAACCACGAAAGCGTGATGCGTCGAGCCGACGCGGCTTCGCGCGCCTGGCGCTCACTCGAACGAGCCGATGCGCTTGAGATTGCTGAAGTTCATCCAGATGAAGAACGCGCGTCCCACGATGTTCGCATCGGGCACGAAGCCCCAATAGCGACTGTCGGCGCTGTTGTCGCGGTTATCGCCCATCATGAAATAGTTGCCCGGCGGCACTTTGCAGACGACACCGCGGTTGTTGTACGAGCAGTTGTCGCGATACGGATAGTCTTCGGCACCGATGATGAAGGGCGGCACGGCGGGATTGTTCAGGATGGCGTTCTTGCGGTCGCCGAGGTCTTCCTCGAACTGCTTCGCATAGCCGACGCGCTCTTCGTCGAAGTAATCGGCCAGCGGCGTTTCGGGCACCGGCTTGCCATTGATCGTGAGCTTCTTGTCTTCGTACGCGACGACGTCGCCGGGCAAGCCGATCACGCGCTTGATGTAGTCGACCGATTCGTCTTTCGGATAACGAAACACGACGACGTCGCCGCGCTTCAACGGCTCGCCCTGCGTGACCTTCGTATTCGTGATCGGCAGCCGAAGCCCGTATTCGAACTTGTTGACGAGGATGAAATCGCCGACGAGCAGCGTCGGCACCATCGAGCCCGACGGAATCTTGAACGGCTCGACGACGAACGAGCGCACGAGGAAGACGATGAGAATCACGGGGAAGAAACTCGCCGTATATTCGAGCCACCACGGCTGGCGCAGCTTCTCGTCACGCAGACGGGCGCGTGTGACGGGAGCGTTCTCGTCGGCAAAGCGCTCGCCGACGCGCGCCTGCTGCCGATCGAACTCCACGACGGCGGCTTCAGCGGCCTGGCGCCGCTGCGGCAAGAAAACGAGTTTGTCCGCGATCCATGCAAAGCCCGTCAAAACGACGAGCACGAAAAGAATCAACGCGAAGTTCATGTAGTCAGGTCCTTCGTTATTTGTCTTCGACGCGCAAGATTGCGAGGAAAGCCTCCTGCGGAATCTCGACGGATCCGACCTGCTTCATTCGCTTCTTGCCTTCTTTTTGCTTTTCCAGCAGCTTCTTCTTGCGTGTGATGTCGCCGCCATAACACTTCGCAAGCACGTTCTTACGCAACGCCTTGATGTTCTCGCGAGCGATGATGTGCGCGCCGATGGCCGCCTGAATCGCGACATCGTACATCTGGCGCGGAATGATCTCGCGCATCTTCGCCGCCACCTCGCGCCCGCGATACTGCGATTGCGAGCGGTGGACGATGACCGACAACGCATCGACCTTGTCGCCGTTGATCAGCATGTCGACCTTGACGACGTCCGACGCGCGGTACTCCTTGAACTCGTAGTCCATCGACGCATAGCCGCGCGAGACCGACTTGAGCCGATCGAAGAAGTCGAGCACGATCTCGGCCATCGGGATTTCGTAGGTGAGCTGCACCTGGCGGCCGTGGTACTGCATGTTGATCTGCGAGCCGCGCTTTTGCGTGCAAAGTGTGATGACCGAGCCGACGTAGTCCTGCGGCATGTACAGGTTCACGGTCACGATCGGCTCGCGAATTTCCTCGGTCTTCGACGGATCGGGCATCTTGGCCGGATTCTCGACCATGATCGTGGTGCCGTCGTGCAGCGCGACCTCGTAGACGACGGTCGGCGCCGTCGTGATGAGGTCCATGTCGAACTCGCGTTCGAGCCGCTCCTGCACGATCTCCATATGCAGGAGCCCGAGGAACCCGCAGCGGAAGCCGAAGCCGAGCGCTTGCGAAACTTCGGGCTCGTACTGCAGCGAAGCGTCGTTGAGCTTGAGCTTCTCGAGCGACTCGCGCAGCGCGTCGTATTGGTTTGCTTCGACGGGATAAAGCCCCGCGAACACCTGCGGCTTGACTTCCTTGAAGCCCGGCAGCGGCTCGTCGGCGGGCCGATTGGCGAGCGTCACCGTATCGCCGACTTTCGCCGCCGTCAGCTCCTTGATCCCCGCGATGATGAAGCCGACCTGTCCGGCCGAAAGCTCGTCGAGATTCTTCGATTTCGGCGTGAAGACGCCGATATGCTCGACGCCGTATTGCGCGCCCGTCGCCATGAGCCGGATCTTGTCTTTCGGCCGCAGCGTGCCGTTGACGATGCGCACGAGCATGACGACGCCAACGTAGTTATCGAACCACGAATCGATGATGAGCGCCTGCAGCGGCGCCTGCGGGTCGCCCTTCGGCGGCGGCACCTTCGCGATCAGCGCCTCGAGCACGTCTTCGACGCCGAGACCGGTCTTCGCGCTGCAGCGTACCGCATCGGCCGCATCGATACCGATGACGTCCTCGATCTCGGCGATCGCGTTCTCGGGATTGGCCGCGGGAAGGTCGATCTTGTTGAGCACGGGCACGACTTCGACGCCGAGCTCGATCGCCGTGTAGCAATTGGCCACCGTTTGCGCCTCGACGCCCTGGCTCGCATCGACGACGAGCAGCGCGCCTTCGCAAGCCGACAGCGAGCGGCTTACCTCGTAGGAGAAATCGACGTGTCCCGGCGTATCGATCAAGTTGAGGTTGTAGAGCTCGCCGTCGCGCGCGCGATAGCTGAGCGCCGCGGTCTGCGCCTTGATCGTAATGCCGCGTTCGCGCTCGAGGTCCATCGAATCGAGCACCTGCGATTCCATTTCGCGGTCGGACAGGCCGCCGCAAATCTGAATGATGCGATCGGCGAGCGTCGACTTGCCGTGGTCGATATGGGCAATGATCGAGAAGTTGCGAATATGATTCATTCAGTGCGTAAGGCAGGCCGTGCCGATCGAAGCGAAAAAGGCGCGCTCGGAGAACTGCGGAGCACGCCTCGGGAGTACTGAAAAACGGCCTATTTTACCCGAAATGACGGGCTCGACGGCGCATTGCGGCGGGTATCGCACGGGCCCGTCGTCAGACGCCCATGCGCCGAGCCGCGAGCGTCGCACGCACGCGCTCGGCGTCGAGCCTGTAACGGGAAAGCTCGACGCCGTCCAGGACCAGGACGGGTACGAGTTCGTCATAGCGGGCGACGAGCGCCGGATCGGCATCGACGTCGATCACCTCGACCTTCGCTCCGAACTCGGCGGCCAGCGGGACGAGCGCGGCCCGCATCTCCTCGCACAAGTGACACCACGCGCGGCTATAAAGCGCGAGCGTCGGCGCGGATGGCGTCGGCACGCGCGAGTTCTGCGTCATTTCTGCGCCATCGCCACACGCGGGCGCATCGGCACGAACTGCGTGTTCTCGCCGCGCCGAACGAGCACGGCCACGGTCTTCTGCGGGTCGAGATGCGCGACGGCTTGCTGGAAATCCTTCGTGCTGCCGATGTCGTTATCGCCGATGCGCAGAATGATGTCGCCCTTTTGCAGACCGACGCGCGCGGCGGGCCCCTCGACCGTCTCCACTTGCACACCGCCCTTCAGCTTCAACGACTTGCGCTGATCGGCCGGGATCTCGCTGACCGTCACGCCTAGCGGATTGCGCGGCTGCGGTTTCGCCGACGGCGCTTCATGATCGCCGGTCTTCACCGTCTTTTCCGACGGTGTCTCGGCGACGGTGATCGGCAAGTCCATCGACTGCCCCTTGCGCCAGACGGTCACCGTCGTCCGCGTGCCGGGCTTCGTGTCGCCGACCATGCGCGGCAGATCGGTATCGGTATCGACGGGCGCGCCGTTGAACTTGAGGATGATGTCGCCGGGCTGCACGCCGGCCTTGTCGGCCGGGCCGCCCGATTCGACATTGCTGACGAGCGCGCCTTCGGCTTTTGGCAGCCCCAGCGAATCGGCGACGTCCTTCGTCACCTGCCCGATCGCGACAGCGATGCGACCTCGCACGACGCGCCCCGTCGCCTTGAGCTGCTCGGCCACGCGCATGGCTTCGTCGATCGGAATCGCGAACGAAATGCCCATGAACCCGCCCGTGCGGCTATAGATCTGCGAGTTGATGCCGATCACCTGCCCTTGCATGTCGATGAGCGGCCCACCCGAATTACCCGGGTTCACCGCCACGTCGGTCTGGATGAACGGCAGATAGTCGCCCGTATCGCGCCCCTTCGCGCTGACGATGCCGGCCGTCACCGTATTGTCGAGGCCGAACGGCGAACCGATCGCCACGACCCACTCGCCGACGCGCACCTTGTTCGAATCGCCGATCGTGACCGTAGGCAGATTCGAGGCATTGATCTTGACGATCGCCACGTCGGTGCGGTCGTCCGAGCCGATCAGCTTCGCCTTGAACTCGCGCTTGTCGGTCAGCGTGACATAGATCGTGTCCGCATCGTCGACCACGTGTGCGTTCGTCATCACGTAGCCGTCCTGCGAAACGATGAAGCCGGAACCGACCCCGGCATTTTGCTCGGAGTCGCTGTCGGGCCCGTCCGGGTTGCCGCCGTTGCCACCGTCGTTCTGGCCGCCGCGCGGCGTGTTCTGCCCGTTTTGACCGTTCTGGCCGTTTTGGCCATTCGGCGCCTGCGGCAGCGGAATGCCGAAAAAGCGCCGGAAGAACTCCGACATGTCGCCTTCGTCCGTGCCCGGCGGAAGCGCGCGCTGCGGGCCCCCGCTCGAGACATGCGTCGTCGTCCGAATGTTGACTACGGCCGGCCCGACTTTGTCGACGAGGTCGGTGAAATCGGGCAGGCTGGCGGCCGGCATCGCGGCGGCGAGCTCGGGCATGAAAGGCAGGCAAGCCAGCAGCGCGGCGGCCGCGAAGAATTTGCGCACCGAGTGATTCATAAGGGGGATTGGACCGAAACGTTGACCGAAAGGCTGCCGCCACGCCGCCCGACGCTTCGAATGACGCAAAAGGACTCGAAGCGCTGGAACGGCTGAATACTCAAAGGGATCGAAAGCTTATTTCGCAGCCTTGTATTTTATGGCAGCGGCGAATAGTTGCAGTGTGCCTTGAGGAACCTCGCCAAGCAAGGTGATCCAATAATCGCCGTGCCGCGTGACGAGCACGTGCGTCGCGCCGCTCGCGCCCGCGCCTTCCTTGCGTGAGTTTTTTTCGGTGGGCTCGACGAAGACGGAAACCGTGGAGAGCCCGTCGGAAAAGACGGCCTGATCGACGGGAATCGGCGGATCGCCGGCATCGCGGGCCGCCATGGGCCGCCGCACCTCGCGAATCTTGCGAAAGCCCGGCACGTCGGGGTTCAGCGACCAGCCCTGGGCTTCCATGTCGACGGGCTCGACGGGCGGATGGACGAGCGTCCAGCCGGCCGTGTTACGAATCCCGGCCGCGATAGGCGCCTTTTGGGCCGGCACGCCGATCCGCAACTGGGTGAACGAGATCTGCTCGAGCACCTGGCCGCTCGCGTCCAGCGTCTGCGCGCGCAGCAAAAGCCCCGTCTTCGAATCGGTCCACAACTTGTACGAAAAGCGATAGGCATCCTTCGGATCGAGCTCGATCACCTGCGCGTCGATGCCGGCCACGCGATCGGGAGGCAGCATCTTCGAATCGTAGACGGCAAGGACGTCGCGCCCGCTTTCGCTCAAGAGCGCGGGAAACGCGTCGCGGTTCTGCCGCTTCTCGACGACGCAAAGATGGCGCTCGGGTACGAACGTGAAGAGGTCGTCATCGTGCCTCAGCAGCTTGCGCGGCTTGCCGTCGAGCGTTTCGAGCGCTTCGTACTCGCTGCCGTGCACCGCGTAATGGGAGATCCGCGAAGATTGAACGAACGTGCCGCGCTGATAGACGAAAACGCCCTCGTAGTTCTCCTGCTGCGCGGCGCGCGGAATCCGATCGAGCCGGTTCGCGGCCTCGACCGACGAATCGGCGGTGCGGCCCGCCTGCGCGAAAGCCTGCGGTGCAACCGACAGCAACGCGGCCACGAAGAGCAACCAGACCGGCAGCCGACTCTTTGCGGCGATGCGCCTAACCCCCGATATCGGCATCAGCTTATTGGCCTTGGGAAGTCAGCGCCGCCGCGCGGATGAACGGTGCGGAGCCCGGCACCACGGGTTGCTGAGCGAACTGCTGGTGTGCTTCGAGGTACTCGTCGAGCCGGGCGTCGCGAATGATGTTGAGCTCGCCCGCATTCGACGAATCGCGGCCGCCCGCCATCGCGACTGTTTGCACCGGATCATGCCGGGCCTGAACGGCCGCCGTTTGCAGCGCCGCCTGCTGCCCGCCGGCATGCTGGACTTGCGGAACAACGATCCAGGTCAGCACGGCCGCGGCCGCGGCAGCCGCGAGACTCGGCGCGAACCGCCGGCCGACGAACGAGAGGCCGCGGCCGTCGCGGCGCGCGGCCGGTGCCGCGGAGGCAGCCGGCGCAAGCACGTGCGGCTCGGCTTCGAGCCGCGCGGCGAATCCGCGCAGGAATGCGCTGCTCGCCGCGGGATGAACCGCCAGATCATCCGAGCGCAAAGCATCACCGATCAGGTGATAGTCGGACCAGGCGGCCCGATCGGCGCCGCTCAACCCCGAAAGGACGGCATCGGCTTGTTCCGCTCCATCGAACCACTCACCGTCTACAAAGGCGGATAAACGCTCGCCTCGCGAGCCCTGCGAAACCTTCGATACCGACCCCATGACGCTCCCCAATTCTTGCAAACACCCGTAATCAAACCGCTCCGCGCGCCCGTGCAGCACCGCCCGTAGCCCGTCGCACCCGCAGGGCGCACTCTTAGCCGCCACTAGGCAGCCGCTACCAGCGCTTGCCCTCCGGCGTATCGAGCAACGGACGCAATTTTGCCGCAATTGCCTCGCGCGCGCGAAAAATACGAGACCGCACGGTGCCGATCGGGCACCCCATCATCTCGGCGATTTCCTCGTAGCTGAGGCCTTCGATTTCTCGAAGCGTAATGGCGACGCGCAACTCTTCCGGCAGCAACGCCATCGCGGCATTGACCGTCTGCGCAATCTGCTTGCTCATCAACACCGACTCGGGCGTGTTGATATCCCTTAGTTGATCGGCGTCCGAGAAAGTTTCAGCTTCCTCCGCATCGGCTTCGGTCGAAGTCGGGGCTCGACGGCTCTGCGTGGCGAGATAGTTCTTGGCCGTATTGACCGCGATCCGGTATAGCCACGTGTAGAACGCCGACTCGCCGCGAAACTGCGGCAGTGCGCGATACGCCTTGATGAATGCATCCTGAGCGACATCCTCGACCTCCGCCGGGTCGCGCACGAGGCGCGAGATCAGCCGGATGATCTTCCGATGGTACTTGGAGACCAGGAGCTCGAACGCGGCTTTGTCGCCTTTTTGCACGCGTTCGACCAGTACCTGGTCAATCTCTTTTTCGCTCACCTGATGGTCCGTTTACTTTTGGGGGGCGCGTTGCGGACCGCTATTGTAGCGCCCCCTTCAACGCCTGATGCCGGATGGGCTGTAACGTTGGTTACCGTCGTTACATCGCCGCATGCCTCGCCCGCACGGCCAGTTCGCGAAAGGCTTCGGCGGGAAGCGCATCGGCCGTGACGAGCAGCCTCGACAGGCGCGATCCGCCATGCGGCATGACCGCGATGACGAGAAGCAGGCTCGCCCATTGGGCGCAGCCGGCGATGCGGCCCCGCACGAGCAAGCGCCCCGAGCGGTCATAGGCCGCGATGCCGTCGGCCTCGAGTGAAAGCGCCGCGGGTTGCCGGCGTTCATGGCCCAACGCGGCAAGCGCGAGGGCCCCGAAGGTGGCCGCGGCGAGCGCGAAGGCAGCCAGGTCGCCGCCTCGCGGCATGACGACGCTCCGTACCGCAAGCGCCGCGAGCAGGGTGAAAATGAAGAGACTCGCCCGAACAGCAACCGAGCGCGACAGCGCGATGCCTTGCGGCACGCGCTGCGCCCAGAAACGTTCGGGTCCGCCAGGCAAGCGACTCAGATGCGCTTGAAAACCAGCGTCCCGTTCGTGCCGCCGAACCCGAACGAGTTCTTCAGCGCGACGTCGATCTTCATTTCCCGCGCCGTGTTGGCGCAGTAGTCGAGATCGCATTCGGGATCCTGCTCGAAGATGTTGATCGTCGGTGGCGACATCTGATGGTGGACGGCGAGCACCGTGAACACCGACTCGAGTCCGCCCGAGCCGCCGAGCAGGTGGCCCGTCATCGACTTCGTCGAATTGACGACGACGCGCTTGGCCTGTTCGCCGAGCGCACGCTTGATGCCGATCGTCTCGGCGAGATCGCCGAGCGGCGTCGACGTGCCATGCGCGTTGACGTAGTTCACCTCTTCGGCATTGATGCCCGCGTTGCGCAACGCCGCCTGCATGCAGCGGCGCGCACCGTCGCCATCCTCGAGCGGCGCCGTCATATGGTAAGCATCGGCGCTCATGCCATAGCCGGCGATCTCCGCGTAGATCTTCGCGCCGCGCGCCTTCGCGTGCTCGTACTCCTCGAGCACCATGACGCCCGCGCCCTCGCCGAGCACGAAGCCATCGCGGCCCGTGTCCCACGGGCGGCTCGCCGTTGCGGGATCGTCATTGCGCTGCGAGAGGGCACGCGCCGCCGCGAAGCCGCCGATGCCGAGCGGCGAGACCGTCGACTCGGCGCCGCCCGCGACCATCACGTCGGCATCGCCGTACTCGATGAGCCGCGACGCTTCGCCGATGCAGTGCAGACCCGTCGTGCAGGCCGTCACGATCGCGAGATTCGGCCCCTTCAGACCGTACATCATCGACAGATGACCGGAGATCATGTTGATGATCGATGCGGGCACGAAAAACGGGGAAATCCGCCGCGGGCCACGGTTGTGCAGCTCCATTTGCGTGGCTTCGATCATCGGCAGGCCGCCGATGCCCGAGCCCACCACGACGCCGATGCGCTCGGCATCCGCTTCCGTCACTTCGAGGCCGCTATCCTTGATCGCCTGAATGCCGGCGGCGAGGCCGTAATGGATGAACGTATCCATCTTGCGGGCTTCTTTCGCCTCGAGATAATCCTCGACGTTGAAGCCCTTCACCTCGCCTGCGAAGCGCGTCGAGAAGTTCGTCGCGTCGAACTTCGTGATGTTGGCAATGCCGGACTTCCCGGCCACCAGATTGGCCCATCCGTCGGCAACATCATTGCCAACAGGCGAGACGAGCCCCAAGCCTGTAACGACAACACGACGACGGCTCACGGTAACCTCTTTTCCATAGAATGACAAAAGCAAAAGCCACAGCGGCCGCAGGGAACGGCCCTGCATGCCCCGTGGCTATGAATTCAGCATCAGCCCGTACCTGGCATTGGCGTGACGCGCGTTTGACGAGCGCTTGACGAACGCGACGTGGCCAGCTCGAAAACGAGCGAAAGGTCCGACGAGCGTCAGGCCTTGACGTTCGCGCGAGCGTAATCGATCGCTTGTTGAACCGTCGTGATCTTTTCGGCCTCTTCGTCGGGAATTTCCATGCCGAACTCATCTTCGAGCGCCATGACGAGTTCGACGGTGTCGAGCGAGTCCGCACCGAGATCGTTCACGAACGAGGCCTCGTTTTTGATTTCAGCTTCGGCGACGCCCAGTTGTTCCGCGACGATCTTCTTGACGCGCTGTTCGATGTTGTCCATTACCCCTCCGAGGGAAAGAAGTTCAAAAATGCAAGTGCGCGCATTTTATCAGGTTTGGTTCTGCGAAAAAGCACGCGCAAGGTAGGGCAAAACCCGTCGCAACGGCGCTCCCCGAAAGGGGGAAATACGCCAAGGCGCGGATGTTACCCGATTTCGGTTACGACATGAACATGCCGCCGTTGACATGCAGCGTCGTGCCGGTGATATACCCGGCGAACGGCGACGCGAGGAACGCGACGGCATGCGCGATGTCGTCGGGCGAACCGAGCCGGCCCAGCGGAATCTGCGCCTTGAGCGCCGCCTGCTGCTCCTCGGGCAGCACCTTCGTCATGTCGGTGTCGATGAACCCGGGCGCGATACAGTTGACGGTGATGCCGCGGCTGCCGATCTCCCGTGCCAGCGCACGCGTCATGCCCGCGACCCCGGCCTTGGCCGCCGCGTAATTGACCTGTCCCGGATTGCCCGTCGATCCGACGACCGACGTGATGTTGATGATGCGTCCGCCGCGCGCCTTCATCATCGGGCGCAGCACCGCGCGCGAGAGACGGAACACGGCTTTCAGGTTCGTATCGACGACGGCATCCCAATCGTCGTCCTTCATCCGCATCGCGAGCTGATCTTGCGTGATGCCGGCATTGTTGACGAGCACGTTGAGCGCGCCGAACTCCTTGACCGTGCTCTCGATGAGGGCTTCGACGGCAGCGCCGTCGTTCACGTCGAGCACCGCGCCGCGACCCGCTCCGCCCTGTGCCGCGAGCGCCTCGCCGATGCTTTGCGCACCGGCCTCGCTCGTCGCGGTGCCGATGACGGTCGCGCCTTGGCGCGCGAGCTCGAGCGCGATGGCGCGGCCGATGCCACGCGAAGCGCCTGTCACGAGGGCGACCTGTTTATCGAGAGCCTTTTCCATGATCCGTCCGATTGATCCCTTTTGCGCTTACCGTTGACTTCATTGCCGGGCGCCGATGGCGAGCCCTGCCGGTTTCACCCGGCCGCGACGGCCTTCAGCATGTCTTCGAGCGAGGCCGGGTCCGTGATTGCGCCGCCGACGAGATTCGCGTCGATGCGCTTCGTGAGTCCGGCGAGCACCTTGCCGGGACCGCATTCGATCACGTGCGTCACGCCGCTCTTCGCGATCGACTGCACGCATTCGACCCACCGAACGGCACCCGCGGCCTGGCGCACGAGTGCGTCCTTGATCGCGGCCGGCTCCATGGTCGTCGCCACGTCGACATTGTTGACGACGGGAATCTGCGGCACGTTCACCTCGACGCTCGCCAGGTACTCGCGCAGGCGGTCCGAAGCCGGCTTCAGAAGCGACGAGTGAAACGGCGCCGAGACCGGCAGCGGCAGCGCGCGCTTGGCGCCCTTGCTCTTCGCGAGCTCGCAGGCCTTTTCGACGGCCGCCTTGTGACCGGCGATCACGACTTGCGACGGCGCATTGAAGTTCACCGCTTCCACGACGCCCGCGCCTTCGCTCGCGGCGTCGGCGCACACCGTGCGCACCGTGTCGTCGTCGAGACCGAGGATCGCGGCCATGCCGCCGACACCGACCGGAACCGCCGTTTGCATCGCCTGGGCGCGAAAGCGCACGAGCGGCAGCGCATCGCGAAAAGCAAGCGCGCCGGCCGCGACGAGCGCCGTGTATTCGCCGAGGCTGTGCCCGGCCACCACCGACGGCGCGGGACCGCCCGCCGCGCGCCACGCGCGATAGAGCGCATACGCCGCGGTGAGCATGACGGGCTGCGTGTTCGTCGTGAGGTTCAACTCGTCGGCCGGACCTTCGGCGATCAGCTTGCCGAGATCCTGCCCGAGCGCATCGGACGCCTCCTGAAGCGTTTCACGCACGGCCGCATTATCGGCGAACGCGTCCAGCATGCCGACCGATTGCGAGCCTTGCCCAGGAAATACGAACGCGAATTTCATCTCTTCCTCGATTGCAGAAGTTCTTTTATGGAAGTTGGTGCGAGCATCGAGTGCCGCGGCCGCCCACTGCAGGCGAAGCCGCGCGCGGCGGTACGCTCACGCATGCCCGGAGAGCACCGCCCGACAGCCGACGCCAAGCGCCGATCATCAATAGCGAATGACGGACGCTCCCCACGTGAAGCCGCCGCCGACACCTTCGATCAGCACATGCTGACCGCGTTTGATGCGCCCGTCGCGCACGGCGACATCGAGCGCGAGCGGAATCGACGCCGCCGACGTATTGCCGTGCTCGCCAACCGTCACGACCATGCGCTCCGTCGGCAGACCCAGCTTGCGACAGGTGCTCGTCATGATACGGATATTGGCCTGGTGCGGTATTAGCCAATCGACCTGGCCGGGCGACAGATGCGCCTTGTCGAGCGCCTCGACGGCGACCTTCTCGAGAACGTTGACGGCGAGCTTGAAGACGGCCTGCCCATCCATATGAAGGAATGCGCTGCCGGCGACGACGCCACCGTTCACATGCCCCGGCGTGCAAAGAATGTCCGCATGGCTGCCATCGGCGTGCAGCGCGCTCGCGAGCACGCCCGGCTCCTCGGAAGCCGACAGGATGACGGCGCCGGCGCCGTCGCCGAACAGCACGCAAGTCGTGCGGTCATCGAAGTCGAGAATGCGCGAGAACGTCTCGGCGCCGACCACGAGCGCCGTCCGATGCTGACCGCTGCGAATGAGCGCGTCGACGGTCGCGATTGCGTAAGCGAAGCCCGAGCAGACGGCCTGCACGTCGAACGCGGCTCCGTTGTTCTTGATTTCGAGCTTGTTCTGCAACAGGCAGGCCGTGCTCGGAAAGACGAAATCGGGCGTCGACGTGGCGACGACGATGAGGTCGATCGACTGCGGATCGATGCCGGCGGCCTCGATGGCCCGCTGCGAAGCGACAAGCGCGAGATCGCTCGTCGCCTGGTCGGGATCGGCAAAGTGGCGGGCGTGGATGCCCGTGCGCGCAACGATCCACTCGTCGCTCGTTTCCACACCGCGCTTGGCAAGACGATCCGCCAGCTCCTGATTGGTGACGCGGTTGGACGGCAGACAGCTGCCCGTGCCAAGCACGCGGGAATAGATTTTGGATTGGGCCATTATGCTTTCGAAGATACCGCGGCGTAAGGCTCGGCCGGGCGGCCGGCGGGATTGGCGGAGCCGGCGCCGCCCGAGGCGCGCGTGGCCTGCTCGAGCGGATAGGCATTCTCCTCCATCGCCCGCGCGAGGCGCTCGAGGACGCCATTTTTGACTGCATCATACCCGCGTTTGATGGCCCACTCAAACGCGTACGCGTCCGCCGAGCCATGGCTCTTGATGACGAGTCCGCGCAGCCCGAGCAGCGCGGCGCCGTTGTATTGGCGATGATCGACGCGCTTCTTGAAGCGCATGAGGACGGGCAACGCGAGAAGCGCCATCAGCTTCGTGAGCAGCGAGCGCCCGAACTCTTCGCGGATGATCTCCGAGAGCATCTGCGCGAGACCCTCCGACGTCTTCAAGGCGACGTTGCCGACGAAACCGTCGCAGACGATCACGTCCGTCGTGCCCTTGTAGATGTCGTTGCCTTCGACGTTGCCGCGAAAGTTCAGCGTGCTCGCGCGCAACAGCTCACCCGCGCGCTTGATCGTTTCGTTGCCTTTGATGACTTCTTCGCCGATGTTGAGCAAACCGATCGTCGGCCGGTCCTTGCCTTCGAGCGCGGAGACGAGCGCGTGCCCCATCTCGGCGAATTGAACGAGATGCTGCGGCTCGCAATCGACGTTCGCGCCGAGGTCGAGCATCATCGTATAGCCGCGCGAATTCGGCAGCGCCGACGCGATCGCGGGGCGCTCGATGCCGGGAAGCGTCTTCAGCACGTAGCGCGAGACGGCCATCAGCGCACCCGTGTTGCCCGCGGATATGCAAGCCTGCGCCGACTCGTCCTTGACGAGGCCGAGCGCCACGCGCATCGACGAGTCCTTCTTCCTGCGCAGCGCGACTTCGACCGGGTCGTCCATGGCGACGACTTCCGAAGCCGGCACGACGCTGAGCGCCGGCAGATCGAGCGCCTTCGCTTTTTTCAGTTGAGCTCGAATCGGCGCTTCGAGACCGACGAGCACGAGATGCGCATCGGGATGCGAACGTACGAAGCTGACTGCCGCGGGAACCGTCACGGACGGGCCGTGGTCGCCTCCCATGCAGTCTATCGTGAGCTTAGTGGTCATGAACCGCGACGAATTTCAGGCACAAAAAAGCGGCAATCGAATGCCGCCTTTTCGTTGAGTACCCCGAGCGTACTTCCTCAGAGAGCCCCTCGATCGGGCGCTCTCTTCGGGGAGCCCGGGAACCTCCAAGCAAGCTGCCAGGCAAGCCGCTCGCCGCGCAGGCCACGGCCGGGCTCGGCAAGCATCGCAAAAACGCGATCAGTTTCAGTCGTTCTTCGTCTTGACGACTTTCTTGCCGCGGTAATAGCCGTTCGGGCTGATGTGATGACGCAGATGCACTTCGCCCGTGCTCGGCTCGACCGCGAGCGGCGCGCCCGTCAGGAAATCGTGCGAGCGGTGCATGCCGCGCTTCGACGGCGACTTCTTGTTTTGCTGGACTGCCATGATAACTCCTAAAAATTTCCGGGATTCTAACACAGCCCGATCGGCGAAACGCCATGGCCGAAAGGCCAAGCGAGGGGTGCCGCGTCGCGCTGCCATTTGCTCGTCGAGCGGCTTTTCAGTGCTTTTTGCCGCCGCCGTCTTTTCCGCCCGCGCCGCGCTTGAGCGCTTCCAGCGCCGCGAACGGATTTGGCTTGCCCGACTCGCCGGACTCGCCGTTTTCATTTTCCTCGGCCGCCTCGCCGTTATCCTCTTCCGCGCGGCCGGCGGCGCCCGAACTCAGGCTCTCGTGCACCTGCGGACAGACCTCGTGCTTCGGCACGAGCGGCAGGGAAAGCAGCAGTTCCTCTTCGATCAGATCGATGAGATCGAACTGGCGCGAGCCTACGATCACGTCGAGGTCATCGTCGTCGAGCGGGTATTCGTCGGCCTCCTCATCCGTCTCAACTAGCCGGTAGGTGGCATCGATATCGAACGACTGCTCGTAGGGCGTGAGGCACCGCTGGCACTCGAGCCATGCCAAGCCATGCACCGCAAGCCGCAAATAAGGTTGCTGCGCCTCGCTGCCGTCATCCTGCAGCTCGGGCTGCGTCGAGCCCTCCGCCTGCCAGGTGAACGCGGTGTCGCGCTCTGGCGCCTCGGCCGGAACTTCGTTTAACATGCGCGGCAACTGCGAGACCCGCACCGAACCCGCCGCCTGGCGCGCACTGCGCGCAAATTCGAAGATGTCGAGCTCGTGCGGATCGATGGAACCGGCAGCCTTGCCCGGATGTCGACTCATGGGTGCCTCCACTCCACGGCAAACCGCGAGAAACCCGAGAGGGTAGCTGCTTTACCGTTTTGAGTCAAGCACTTAAGGCATGAGCCGCGAGGCCGCCGACCAGCCGGTGCAAGCGGGCGATCATCGCCGTTTCCATCGCGGCCACACCGTTCCGATACCCACAAATCCAACGACTCCGATATTTCATGCCGATTTCAGCAGATGATCCGAGGCCGCGCCTGATTCTCGCCTCCAGCTCGCCGTATCGCCGCGCGCTGCTCGAACGGCTGCGCATCGCGTTCGACGTCGCCGTGCCCTCGGTCGACGAAACGCCCCACCCGGGCGAAGCCCCGGCCGCCACGGCGCTGAGGCTCGCCGAGGCCAAAGCGCGCGCCGTCGCCGCGCGTGAATGCGGAGAGGCCGGTGCGTCGCGGCTTCCGGGCACGCCAACGCTCGTGATCGGCTCCGATCAGGTCGCCACGCTCGACGGATGCCAGATCGGCAAGCCCGGCACGCACGACAAGGCGCTCGCGCAATTGCAGGCGATGCGCGGGCGCGTCGTCGAGTTCCATAGCGCGTTGTGCCTCTTCGACAGTGCACGCGACATCGCGCGAACCGAAGATGTCGTCACACGCGTGCGCTTTCGCGATCTGTCCGACGCGGAGCTCGACGCCTACTTGCGCGCGGAGACACCCTACGATGTCGCGGGCAGCGCGAAGGCCGAAGGGCTCGGCATCGCGCTCCTCGAAGCGATCGATTCCGACGATCCCACGGCCCTCATCGGCCTTCCGCTGATTGCCCTCACGCGTATGCTCCGGGACGCGGGCTACCCACTTTTGCGATCCATGAAATGAGCGGCACCCTCTACCTGATTCCGAACGCACTTGGCGACGGCGACGCCAATGCGCTCGCCACCGTGCTGCCCGCCAGCGTGCTCGCGCGCGCGGCGGCGCTTTCCTACTTCATCGGCGAAAACGCGAAATCGACGCGCGCGTTCCTGAAAAGGGTCGGCCCGGCGCGACCGATCCAGGAAATCGAGATTCGCGAATTGAACGTCAAGACGCCGGCCGCCGAAATCGATGGGCTGCTCGCGCCGGTGCTGGCCGGCACCGATGCCGGGCTCGTCTCCGAAGCCGGCTGTCCGGCCGTGGCCGATCCGGGCGCACTGCTCGTTCGGCGCGCGCACGAGCGCGGCGTGAAGGTCGTGCCGCTGGTCGGTCCGAGCTCGATTCTGCTCGCCTTGATGGCGTCGGGACTCGACGGCCAGCGCTTTGCGTTTCACGGCTATTTGCCCGTCGATGCCGCCGAGCGTGCTAAGCAGCTCCGCGAACTCGAACAGCACTCGCGCAAAGCCAAGGAGACGCAGGTCTTCATCGAGACCCCCTACCGCAATCGCGCGCTGCTCGATGCGCTATTGACCGCGCTGTCGCCGTCGACGCTCGTCGCCGTCGCGGTCGACCTCACGCTCGAGACGGAAACCATCGTGAGCCGGCCCGTCTCGGGCTGGAAAAAGAACGCCGGCGCGCTCGATTTGCACAAGCGCCCGGCAATTTTCCTGATGCTCGCGAGCTGAAAACGGAGTTCGACGAGTCCGGCGACGGACCGTCCGGCCGCCTTTTGCCACACGAGCGGCCGTTCGGTCGGCCAGCCGGTCGGTCAGTGCAGCCTGAGTCCGTCGAAAACGAGCGACTTGACGGCGGCGCTGCCCACGGCCGTGCCGAACTTGCGGGCGAGCCGGTCCGAGAGGCTTTCCTTGACGGTGTAGTCGACGATGCGCGGCGCCTTGATCACTTCGCGCGCGACGTAGCGCGTATCGCCGAAGCCGTCGGCTAGCCCTAGCTCGACGCTCTTTTCGCCGGTCCAGAAGAGTCCCGAGAAGATATCGGGCGTCTCGTGCAGCCGCTTGCCTCGCCCTTCGCGCACGGCCGAGATGAACTGCTGGTGGATGTCGTCGAGCAGTTGCTGCGCGTGCGCGTCCATCGCGGGCGTTTCGGGCGAGAACGGATCGTAGTAGCCCTTGTTCACGCCCGACGTATGCAAACGGCGCTGAATCCCGAGCTTGTCCATGAGCCCCGTGAAGCCGAAGCCGTCCATCAGCACGCCGATCGACCCGACGATACTGGCTTTGTTGACGTAGATCTTGTCGGCGGCGACGGCGATGTAGTAACCGCCGGACGCGCACATATCGCCGACCACGACATAAAGCGGCTTCGACGGATATCGGGCTCGCAGCCTGCGAATCTCCGCGTTGATCATGCTGGCCTGCACCGGGCTGCCGCCGGGGCTGTCGATCTTCAGGACGATGCCGGCCGTGTCGCTATCCTCGAACGCGCGGCGCAACGCGGTGTCGATATCGTCGGCATTCGCGTTCGTGTCAGGTGCGATTTCGCCGTCGAGCGTCACGAGCGCAGTGTGCCGCCCCGCCGCGGTCACCTTGTCGCTCGATGCGTGGAAAACGCGGAAGACGATTAAGAGCAAGACAATGAGGAACGCGAAACGAAAGAAAATGCGCCAGCGGCGCGCGGCGCGCTGTTCCTTGATGGCGGCAAGCGCGATGCGCTCGAGCGCCGCCCGCTCCCAGTTCGCTTCGCCGCCGGCGGAAGCGGAAGGCCGTGGCGCTGAGCGCGAACCGGCGTCGTCGCGGGGGTCGGGAGTCGGATAGTCGGACATTGAGTCGATGGAATCGCGTATGAAAGGTCATTGAATGAAGCGCGACTGGAGCGCCCGCCCGCCGGCGAATATCGTCCGCCGGGGCATCGATGGATGCCCCGGCTCACGGTCGCTAGGCCGGCCCCAGCGCCTCGTCCGGCAACCAGAAGACGGCGCGGCCCTCGGGCGTCTCGCGCTCCTCGACGGCGACGCGGCGCAGCCTTGCACCGCGGCACGGCCCGCCGACGCACCGCCCCGTCTCGGGCTCGTAGATCGCACCGTGCGTCGCGCACATCAAGTATAAGCCCGACGATTCGAAGAACTGACCTTCCAGCCAATCGAGCTCCATCGGCACATGCGCGCAGCGATTCAGATAGCCGTATACACCGCCGCCGTAGCGGACGAAAAAAACGACGGCATCCTCGCCGCAGTGCTTGGCCGCGAGGCGAACGCCCGCTCCCCCATCCTGGAGCTCGTCGGACGCGCAAACGCGCACGGCCGCCGCCTCCACGTGACCGTCGCCCGCGCTCACGCGTGCTCCCTCAACCAGGCGGCCAGCGCCGGCACGCTGTCGGCGACGAACTTCGGCTCGAGCGCGCTGAGCGCGTCGGCCCGGTGTGCGCCATAGCTCACGGCAACGCCGGCCGTTCCCGCGTTCAGCGCCATCTGCAGATCGTGGGTCGTGTCGCCGATCATGACGGTGCGCTCAAGGTCCTGCCCCAGTTCGCGCGAAAGCTCGTGCAGCATGGCCGGATGCGGCTTGGAAAACGTTTCGTCGGCACAGCGCGTACCGTCGAAGAGGCAAGTGAGATGCGCCTCGTCGAGTGCCCGGTTGAGGCCAACCCGGCTCTTGCCCGTCGCGACGGCGAGCAGGTAACCCATGTCACGCAGTTCTTCGAGCAGTTCCCGCGCCCCCTCGAAAAGCTCGGTGCGCGTGCCTTTGATCAGATAGTGATAGCGGTAGCGCTCGGCAAGCCGCGGGTATTCGGCCGGATCGAGCGACGGCGCCGCGATCGAGAGGGCGTCGCGCAAGCCGAGCCCGATCACGTAGCTCGCGGCTTCGTCCGCCGGCACGGGCAGCCCGAGATCGCGGCAGGCGGCCTGGATGCTGCGCGTGATATGCGCCGTCGAATCCATCAGGGTGCCGTCCCAGTCGAAAACGACCAGGTCAAATTGCTGTCGGGCCATCGTGTTGCGCCTCGTCGCGCACTGCGTTCAATTGATCGATAAAACGCCGACAATCGTCGGGCAACGACGCCTCGAAAGTCAACGGCTCACCCGTCACCGGGTGCGTCAGGCGCAGCCGGTGAGCGTGGAGGAACATCCGCTTGAGCCCGGGACGCGCGTCGGCGCGCGCCAGCGCCTTGTTGAGCGCGAAGTCGCCGTATTTGGCGTCGCCGACGATCGGCAGCCCCAGGTGCGCGAGATGGACGCGGATCTGATGGGTGCGGCCCGTCTTCAACTCGGCCTCGACGAGCGCGTAGTCGGGCCAGCGCTCGACGAGGTTGAACACAGTGTGCGACGGCAGGCCCTCCGGGTCCACGCGCACGCGCCGCTCGCCGTCGGCAGTCAGATACTTGTGAAGCGGCTCCTTCACGGCCCGGCGCCGTCCCCAGTCGCTCGGCCAATTCCCATGCACGCAGGCGTAGTAACGTTTGTCGATGCGGTTGTCGCGAATCTGTTCATGCAATCCGACGAGCGCAGCGCGCTTTTTCGCGAGCATCAGCACGCCCGACGTTTCGCGATCGAGCCGGTGCACGAGCTCGAGGAACTTGCCGAGTGGCCGCGCCTCGCGCATTTGCTCGATCACGCCGAACGCGATCCCGCTGCCGCCGTGCACGGCGACGCCGGCCGGCTTGTCGATGATGAGCAGGTATTCGTCCTCGAACAGCACCTCGAACCGCGCGGGCGGCGCCGCGAGCGGCACGTCGACGCCGCGCTCGGCAACGCGCACGGGCGGCACACGGACGATATCTCCCGAAACGAGCCGGTATTTCGCATCGACGCGCCCTTTGTTGACCCTCACCTCACCGCTGCGCAGGATCCGATAGATATGGCTTTTCGGCACCCCCTTGCAGACGCGCAACAAAAAATTGTCGATCCGCTGTCCGGCGATACCCTCGTCTACCTGTATCATCGAGACTTGGTCGCCTGCGACCAATTTCTGGGAAATTTTGCCTAACTCATTCATTCTGAATATAATTTACGCCAGCAACTTACCGCTGCCGGCGAGTTTGTCGGCGAGTTTGTCGGCGGTTCGCCAGGATAACTGGCGGGTTGTGTGGGGACACCGAAGCAGGAAGCCGCTATTTTAGCTTCGTTGGCAGTACCCAAGGGCTGGTTGCTTGCCCTGTAACCGAGAAGCAACGAGTTGCACGCACGGCATTCGCCGCGGCAAGGATGGCGCCCACAGGCGCGTTCGGTCGCGCCGGTGTCGACGGTAACGGAATTTTGGTAAAAAAGAATTCATCAGGAGAGCCGCAAGCGTCGGGGCATAGATAGCCGGCGCCCGGGCTCCCCGATTGCGAACACCACGGCGAGCGCCCACGAGCGTCCCGCGTCAAGCGGCGTTCTCGGCGACGTCAAAACTGGCGAGGCACCCGCGCGGCTGTCGAGCGTCCCGGGCTTCAAGCCGCGTCCCCGTGACGCGGACTTACCCTGGCGCTTCGAGACCCGCAGCGTACGATGTGCGCCGCGGCATCGCCGCGCGGCAGCGCAAAGCACGTCCCGTGCGGCGCCGTTATTTGAAGCCGTATTCGCATGCGCCCCGGCGGCTCGCGGCCCTATTTCGATTCGCGGCGAGCCCCTTCAAGGCAATTCTCCCCGCCATTTTTCCCGCTCCAGCGTGCTTGTGACAACAAAACAAAGGCGCGGCGCGCCATTGCGAGCACGCCCTCGGCTCAGTCTCCACTGACCGGGGTGCTCGCCGGCGCAGCCGCTCTGGAGCCGTTCAATGAAACGCATGCTGTTCAATGCGACGCAGCAGGAAGAACTGCGCGTCGCCATCGTCGATGGGCAAAAGCTCATCGACATCGACATCGAAACCGCCGGGCGCGAGCAGCGCAAAGGCAACATCTACAAAGGCGTCGTCACCCGCATCGAGCCGTCGCTCGAAGCCTGCTTCGTCAACTACGGCGAAGATCGCCACGGCTTCCTGCCGTTCAAGGAAGTCGCGCGTCAGTATTTCCGCGATGGCGTCGAAACGCGCTCCGCCCGCATTCAGGATGCGCTGCGCGAGGGACAGGAGCTCATCGTCCAGGTCGAGAAGGAAGAGCGCGGCAACAAGGGCGCCGCGCTCACGACCTTCATCTCGCTCGCGGGGCGCTATCTCGTGCTGATGCCGAACAACCCGCGTGCGGGCGGCGTCTCGCGCCGCATCGAGGGCGAGGATCGGCAGGAACTGCGCGAAACGATGGCGCAGCTGCAATTGCCCGACGGCATGAGCATGATCGCGCGCACGGCCGGCATCGGCCGCAGCGCTGAAGAGCTGCAATGGGATTTGAACTACCTCATGCAGCTATGGCGCGCGATCGAGGCCGCGTCGCAAAGCGGCCAGCCCGGCCAGCCGATGCTGATCTATCTCGAATCGAGCCTCGTCATCCGCGCGATTCGCGACTATTTCCAGCCCGATATCGGCGAGATCCTGATCGATACGACCGAGATCCATGATCAGGCGCGAGCCTTCATGGATATCGTGATGCCCGACAACGTGGGCAAGGTCAAGCGCTATCACGACGACGTGCCGCTCTTTTCGCGCTTCCAGATCGAGCACCAGATCGAGACGGCTTACTCGCGCACGGTGCCGCTGCCTTCCGGGGGCGCGATCGTCATCGACCACACCGAGGCGCTCGTCGCCATCGACGTGAACTCGGCGCGCGCCACGAAGGGTGCCGACATCGAGGAAACGGCGACGCGCACGAACCTCGAAGCGGCGGACGAAGTGGCCCGGCAGCTCCGCCTGCGCGACCTCGGCGGCCTCATCGTCATCGACTTCATCGACATGGAGTCGACGAAGAGCCAGCGTGAAGTCGAGCAGCGCCTGAAGGATGCATTGAAGCACGATCGGGCGCGCGTGCAGATGGGCAAGATCTCGCGCTTCGGCCTGATGGAGCTGTCGCGCCAGCGGCTGCGCCCGGCCCTCTCCGAAGGCAGCCACGTCACCTGCCCGCGCTGCAACGGCACCGGACATATCCGCGATACCGAATCGTCGGCGCTGCAGGTGCTGCGGATCATCCAGGAAGAGGCGATGAAGGAGAACACCGCGGCGATCCACTGCCAGGTGCCCGTCGAAGTCACCGCATTCCTGCTCAACGAAAAGCGCCAGGAAATCAACAAGATCGAATCGCGCTTCAAGGTCAACGTCATCCTCATTCCGAACAAGCACCTCGACACGCCGCACTACAAGCTCGAGCGCCTGCGTCACGACGACGCGCGTCTCGACGATCCGCGCGCGTCGTGGCGCATGGCCGAGGAAGCGGCCCGCGAGCTCGAGTCGGAGACGGGCTACAGCAAGCGGTCGGAAGACGTGAAGCCGAAGCAGGAAGCGGCGGTCAAGGGCATCACGCCAGAGAAGCCCGCTCCGGGCGCGCCGGTCCGCCCCCAGGAAGCCCCCGTGGCGGCGTCCGCGCAGGCGGTTACAACACCCCGCGCCGGCAGCGGTTTCTTCGGATGGATCAAGAGCCTCTTCGGTGCGCAGCCGGCCGCTCCGGCGCCGGCGCCCGAACCGGTCCAGCCCGCCCGCCCTGCTCGCGAAGCCCGCGAGCCGCGTGAGGGCGCGACGGCGCGCGGTACCGAGCGCGCGGGCGATCGCAATCGCGGCAAGCGCGGCGGCGCGGGTCGCGAAGCCGCGGCGCGCGCCGACGGCGTCGCAGGACTGCGCCAGGCGCAACAGCCGTCTCAGCGGCGCGAGCCGCGGGAAGCGCGTGAAGGTCGCGAGGGCCGCGAGGCGCGTGAAGGTCGCGAAGCACGCGAGGGCCGTGACGGTCGGGAACGCGCACTCGAGCGTGCCGAGCGTGCCGAGCGTGCCGAGCGCGGTGAGCGCGCGGAACGCGCCGAAGTCGCCGAAGCGGCGCCGCGCGGCGAGCGTCAGGATCGGGGCGAGCGGCCCGAGCGCGGCGAGCGCCGCGAACGGCCCGAGCGGCCGGAACGGGGCGAGCGCCGCAAGCCGCTGACCGAAATCGCCGACATGACGACGCGGCCTGAAACGACGGGTTCCGAGAGCGCCGTCGCGGCAAGCGTCGCTGAAGGTGTTCCGGCACCCGAACAGGAAACGGGCGCACGTGACGGCGAGGAGCGTCGTCGTCGCCGCCGCGGTCGTCGTGGCGGCCGTCGCGAACGCGAAGACGAAACGGTGAACGTCACGCACGAGGCCGACGTCGCCGAAGCGGAAGGGACGGTTGGAGCCGTGCCGACAGCCGGCGCGCGCGCCGCTACGGCTGGTGCCGCCGAGCAGGCCGCGGCCACACACGCCGCCACGGTCGATGCCGGCAAGCAAGCCGCAACTGCCGAACTCGTATCGCATGCCCCTGGCCAAGCCGCCCCGCAACGCGCGGAAGATCGCGCCGGCGCCGAGCATGCGGTCGTGACGCCCGTGCCGACCGAAACGCCGGTGGCGGTGCCGCCGCCCGAAAGCGGGGCCGCCGCGCCGACTTGGCAGCCGTCGCCGGCTCCCGTGGAGCAGGCAGCCACGACCGAACCGGCCGTCTCGTCAGTCCCGGCTGCGCCGGCAGAAGCCGCGCCGCAATCGTCGGCCGAACAGTCGGCAAGCGCCCCGTCCGAGTTCGCCGAGGCACCGCGGGTGACCGAGCCGACGCCGATCGCGGCCGTCGAGCCCGTATCGACGAGCGCTGCGCAAGCGCAAGTGGCGGAAGCCGTCGCCCCGGCGGCGGCAAAAGCCGAGGGCGCGGCCGACGTGCACACAGCCGAAGCCGGTACGACGCAGCCGCAAGCTGAGACGCAGCCTGTCGCCGAATCCGCACCGGCACGCCAGCTGTCGAATGGTCTGCCGAACGGCGTCGCGAAGGGCCTCTCGGCCGCGGAGCTCCAGCCGATGCTCGAGTCGGCGGGACTCGTATGGGTCAATACCGATGCCGAGAAGCTGCGCGCCTCGCAGGAAGCCGCGGCACGGATCCCCGCGCCGGTGCGCGTGCCGCGCGAACGCAAGCCGCTGCCGCCGGCCGATACGGCGCCCATGCAGCAGGTCGAAACGCGCAAAGCAGAGTAAGCCACGCTCGTTGTGGTTTTACGATGACGAAAAGCCTGCCCCTTCGGCAGGCTTTTTTTCGGCAGGAAGTCCTTTCCCATCCCGCTCCGGCCTATTGGGCTAGAATGATCGTCTAGTCCCTTTTGCCATCGATCATGTCCCGCCGCATCATTCCGGTCGCCGACATCAGCGCAGCTCCCGATTTCGCCGGCGTCCCGATCGAGCCGCGCGGAATCGTGACCGATACGTTCGCGAGGCCGCTGCGCGATCTGCGCGTCTCGATAACGGATCGCTGCAACTTTCGCTGCATCTACTGCATGCCGCGCGCCGTGTTCGACAAGGACTACCCGTTCCTGCCGCACGATGCGCTGCTCACGTTCGAAGAAATCGAGCGGCTCGCCCGCACGTTCGTGGCGCACGGGGTCGAGAAGATCCGGCTCACGGGCGGCGAGCCGCTGCTTCGCAAGAATATCGAGTGGCTGATCGAGCGCCTCGCCCGCCTCTCGACGCCCGATGGCCGGCCGCTCGACGTCACGCTGACGACGAACGGCTCACTGCTCGCCCGTAAAGCGCGCGCGCTCAAGGATGCGGGCTTGACGCGCGTCACCGTGAGTCTCGACGCGCTCGACGACGCCCTCTTCAAGCGGATGAACGACGCCGATTTCGCGGCGGCGAGTGTGCTCGAGGGCATCGCGGCCGCTCAAGCGGTGGGGCTCGAGCCGCTCAAGGTCAATATGGTCGTGAAGCGCGGCACGAACGACGGCGAGATCGTGCCGATGGCGCGCCATTTCAAGGGTTCGGGCGTCGCGCTGCGCTTCATCGAATACATGGATGTCGGCACATCGAACGGGTGGAACATGGCCGAGGTGCTGCCCTCGGCCGATGTCATCGCGCGCATCGCCGAAGTCTTTCCACTCGTGCCGCTCGAGCGGCATACGCCGGCCGAGACGGCGCAGCGCTGGGCTTATGCGGATGGCGGCGGCGAAATCGGCGTCATCTCGAGCGTCACGCGCGCGTTTTGCGGTACCTGCACGCGTGCTCGGCTCTCCACCGAAGGCAAGCTATACCTTTGCCTGTTCGCGTCCGCGGGCCACGACCTGCGCGCGCTGTTGCGCAACGGCGCATCCGATGCCGAAATCGCCACGGCTATTGCGCGCATCTGGCACGGACGCGAAGACCGTTACTCGCTGCTGCGCGGAAGCGAAACCGCGAGCACCTCCGTTGCGGCCGCGCCGCGCGTCGAGATGTCGTACATCGGCGGATAGCACGCGTCGTCGTCATGGAACGGTCCGCTCGGCATCCGCGTATCACGGGGCTCATTCTCGCAGGCGGTCGCGGCACGCGCATGGGCGGCCTCGACAAAGGGCTGCAGCCCCTGCACGGCGAGCCGTTGGCGCTGCATGCGGCAAGGCGGCTCGCGCCGCAGGTCGATGCGCTGCTCGTCAGCGCCAACCGTCATCTCGACGCGTACGCGGCGATTGGCGAGCCCTTCGATGCGCAGGTCCTAGCTGATGCAACGACTGACTTCCCCGGCCCGCTCGCGGGCATGCTTGCGGCACTGCGGGCGGCGCGCACGGAACTCGTGCTCTGCGTGCCCTGCGACGCGCCGAATCTGCCGCTCGATCTCGCGGCGCAATTGACGCACGCCCTCGATGCGGCGCGCGCCGACGTCGCGACCGTCGCCACGCGCGATTCGAACGGACGGGCCACGCTGCATCCGGTCTTTGCGCTGCTGCGCACGACGCTGGCCGACGACCTCGCGGCAACGCTGGCTCGCGGCGAGCGCAAGGTCCGCGCGTGGTACGCGCGCCACATGAACGTCGAAGTCGTCTTTCCGGACGAGCACGCGTTTTACAATGCCAACTCTTTGCAGGAGCTCGCCGAGCTCGAGCGTGCGTTGCCCGCCGTCGGCGAATCGAGACACGAGTCCTGAGCGAGAGCGTTGCCCGAGACGCGGCGCCCCTCGGGAACAGAGCCGCGGCCCTGCCCGACCTCTTCCGGCGCCACCGGGTTATCTGGCGCGCGGTTTCACCAGCGATGACAACGTCCGACAACATTTCCAGCTGCATTTCCGAGCACGACGCGCAGGCCTTGCCGGTCGGCGCGGCGCAGGCTGTCGTGCGGCGCTGGGCCGAGCCCGTGGCGGCGGCCGAGCGTGTCGCGCTGCGCGCCTCCCTCGGCCGTGTGCTGGCCGAAGACGTCGTATCGCCGATCGACGTGCCCGCGCACGACAATGCCGCGATGGACGGTTACGCGTTCGATGGCGCCATCGTCGACGAAGCGGCGGCGGGCCCGCGCGGCGCGAGCGCGGCGAAGCGGGATGGGGGCGCTGATGCCGCCGACGGCGCGGCATCGGCCGCGGCGCAGCAGCTCACGCTCGAGGTAGCCGGCCAGGCCTTCGCCGGCCATCCGTTCGCGGGTGCACTCGCGGCGCGCCAATGCGTCCGGATCATGACGGGCGCGCCGATGCCGTCGGGCTGCGACACCGTCGTCCCTCAGGAGTGGGTCGCGGTGAGTGGCAAGCAGGTCGCGTTCGATCCACGTCGCATAGCACGCGGCGCCAATCGCCGGAGCGCCGGCGAAGACCTGGCGCGCGGACAACCGGCGCTGCGCGCGGGGCGCATCATCCGCTCGTCCGATGTAGGCTTGCTCGCATCGCTCGGCATCGCTGAAGTGGCGGTGCGCCGGCGGCTTCGCGTTGCGTTCTTTTCGACGGGCGACGAGTTGCGCTCGATCGGCGAGCCGCTTGCGGCGGGCACGGTCTACGACAGCAACCGCTATACGATTGCGGCGATGCTTGCGCGGCTGGGCGTCGATGCACTCGACCTCGGCATCGTCCGCGACGAGCCGGCTGCCCTCGAAGCCGCTTTCCGCTCCGCAGCGCAAAGCGCCGACGTGGTGTTGAGCTCGGGCGGCGTATCCGTCGGAGAAGCCGATTTCACGCGCCGTATGTTCGAAAAGCTTGGCGATGTTGCGTTCTGGCACCTCGCCATGAGACCGGGCCGCCCGCTCGCGTTCGGACGTCTCTGGCCCAACGGGGCGAGCGGTCGACAAAGCGGGGAGCGGCCCGCCCTCTTTTTCGGGCTACCCGGCAATCCCGTGGCCGTGATGGCGACGTTCTATCAGATCGTCCGCGAGGCTTTGCTTTCCCTGTCAGGGGCTGACGCTGCCGCCCCGCTGACGCTGGCGGCCGCCGCCACGGTCACGCTGAAAAAACGCGCGGGCCGGACCGAATACCTGCGCGGCATCGCATCGCGCGGGGCCGACGGAGCCTGGCGCGTTGCGCCGACGCGCACGCAAAGCTCGGGCGCCTTGAGCTCGATGAGCGAAGCGAATTGCTTCATCGTGCTCGCGCACGAACGCGGCGACGTGATCGCCGGTGAACTCGTCGACATCATGCCCTTCGAAGGACTCATCTGATCCATGACCCACGAATCGAGCCAGTTCGTTTCTTACCGGGGCTTCTCGCCAATGAAAAAACAAATCTCGTCGATCGCAGCGGGTCAGACCGCGAAAGCGCTGATCCTCGTCTACCTGACGTTCAGCGTACCCATCGTCCTGCTCGGGATGCTGGTCGCATACATCAGATACGGATCCGTCGAGTTGAGCACGATCTTCAGCGCTCTGCTGCTCAATGCCATCCTCGGCTTCGTCCTGCTCTGGATCGCATGTCACGCGTATAACTGGGTCGCCTCGCGCTTCGGCGGCATCGAGATCGTTCTTTCGGACGCGCCGGAGGAAGCGTAATGCTTAATCATGACGACGACGCCCCCCACGCTCAGTATCGCTGGCCTCTCGCTCCCCCAGAGGGACTACGGGAGGCCTGCATTCGACCGGCCGAGCCGGACGACGTCGGCCCCATCCTCGCACTGATGCGCGAGTTGGCCGAGTTCGAGAAGCTGACACATCTCTTCGTCGCGACGGAGCAGAGCCTTTCGGACGCGCTCTTCGGTGCGCGGCCCGCGGCCGAGGCGCTCGTCGCCGAGCTCGACGGGCGCCTCGTCGGTTATGCGCTTTTCTTCCACAACTTCTCGACATTCCTGAGCCGTCGCGGGCTGTATCTCGAGGACCTTTACGTTCAGCCCGCGCTGCGCGGCAGCGGGCTCGGAACGGCGCTCCTGCGGCGCGTCGCGGCACTCGCCATCGAGCGTCGCTGCGGCCGCTTCGAATGGTCGGTCCTCGACTGGAACCAACGCGCCATCGATTTCTACACGAAGATGGGGGCGACCGTCCTGCCCGACTGGCGAATCGTCCGGGTCACCGGCGACTCGCTCGCTCAGCTCGCGCAAGGCGCATGACGTCCGCTGCGCGTCACGCTTCAGGCTCCTGCAGGCTCGCATAGGCATCGCCGAGGAGCCCTTCGGTCTGCTCGCCCGGCAACGCCTCGACTTCGCGCAGCTTGGTGTTCATGACGCGGGTACGGCGTTCCGCCGCTTCGATCGAACGCGTGACCGTCTCGAGCTGCGACTTCGTTTTCGCGAGCACATCACCGAATTTGCCGAACTCGGTCTTGACCGCGCCGAGCACCTGCCAGACCTCGCTCGATCGCTTCTCGATCGCAAGCGTGCGGAAGCCCATCTGCAAACTGTTGAGCAGTGCCGTGAGCGTGGTCGGTCCCGCGACCGTGACGCGGTAGTCGCGCTGGAGTAGATCGGTCAGTCCCGGGCGGCGCAGCACTTCCGCATAAAGGCCTTCGGTCGGCAAGAAGAGCAGCGCGAAATCGGTGGTGTGCGGCGGCGCGACGTACTTCTCGGCAATCGTTCGCGCTTCGCCGCGCACCCGCGCCTCGAGTGCGCGCGACGCCTCTTCGACGGCCACCGGGTCCGCGCGCTCCTGCGCATCGATGAGCCGCTCGTAGTCCTCGCGCGGAAACTTCGCGTCGATCGGCAGCCAGACCGGGGCGGCCGCCGCGGTGGCATCGCCGTTGCCGCTCGCGCCGCGGCCCGGCAGCTTGATCGCGAATTCGACACGTTCGCCGCTCTTCGGCACCGTGGCGACGTTCTTCGCATATTGATCGGGCGTCAGCATCTGCTCGAGCAGCGCTTCGAGCTGTACCTCGCCCCACGTGCCACGCGTCTTGACGTTCGTCAGCACTTTTTTCAGATCGCCGACGCCGGCCGCGAGCGTCTGCATCTCGCCGAGCCCGCGATGGACCTGCTCGAGCCTGTCCGAGACGAGCTTGAACGATTCGCCGAGTCGTTGCTCGAGCGTTGCATGCAGCTTCTCGTCGACGGTGCGGCGCATCTCCTCGAGCTTCGTCGCGTTGTTCGCCTCGATATCCTTGAGGCGTTGCTCGAGCGTCGCACGCACTTCCGCGAAGCGGCGATCGTTCGCCTCCATCAATTGAGCGAGCTGCTGCGACAGCGTATCGCCGAAGCGCTTCAGCGTCGCGCCTTGCTCTTCGCGCGCTTCGAGCGCTTGGCGCTGCAAGCTCTCGCGCATCGCATCGAGTTGCTTCGCGTTCGTATCGATGAGTTGGGCGAGGCGCGCGGCGAAGCCGTCGATCTGCTGATTCTGCACGGTCGCCACGCTCGTCAATTGAGCCGCGAGCGTTTGCTGAAACTGCGCGAATCCGCCGCCGAGTTCGACTCGCGACAAGCGCGATGTTTCGGCGATCTCGCCGCGCAGCTCGCGCTCGAGCCGCTCGTAGGCGCGCGCTTGCTTTTCGCCGGCCGCCTCGATGCATTCGCCGAGCTCGATGAACGCCGCGCGATCGTTCGCGCGAGCCAGACCGCGCATCAATACGGCCAGCGCCACGGCCAGCGCGATGACGGCAAGCGCCAGCGCGATCGTCAGGATCGTCGTCATGTGCGCGCCTTCCCGAGCACTTCAGGGTTGATCGGGTTCGGCGGCCGCCCCGCGCGCGGCCCCGCCCCGAGCGCCGCGATCAGATTGTCCGCGGCGAGGTTCGCCATCGCGCGGCGCGTCGTTTCGCTCGCGCTCGCGATATGCGGCGTCAGCACGGCGTTCGGCACCTCGAGCAATGCAGCATGCACGCTCGGTTCGCCCTCGAACACGTCGAGTCCGGCGGCGGCGATGCGATTCGCGCGCAGCGCCTCGGCGAGCGCGACATCGTCGACGATCCCGCCGCGCGCGATATTCGTCAGCGTGGCCGTCGGCTTCATCAGCGCAAGCTCGGCGCGCCCGATCGTATGGTGGTTCGCGGGCGTATAGGGCAATACGAGCACGACATGGTCGGCTTGACGCAGCAGATCCTCTTTCGACCGGTATTCGGCATTGAGCTCGGCCTCGATCTCGGGCGTCACGCGTGAGCGGTTGTGATAAAGGACGCGCATGGCGAAGCCGCGCGCGCGGCGCGCGAGCGCCTGACCGATTCGCCCCATGCCGACGATACCGAGCGTCGAGCCATAAATGTCGACACCGAGAAAGCCGTCGTAACGCCATCCGCGCCACTCGCCCGCGCGCAGCCAGCGCTCGCTCTCCGTTACGCGCCGCGCCGCCGCCATCATCAGTGCCCATCCGAAATCGGCCGTCGACTCATTGAGCACGTCCGGTGTGTTCGTCGCCAGCACATTGGCCGCATTGAACGCGGCGATGTCGAAGTTGTTGTAGCCGACGGCCATATTCGACACGACGCGCAGCCGCGGCGCGGCGGCGAACGTGGCGGCTCCGATGGGATCGCCCGCCGTCAGCGCCCCGTCCTTGTCGGCGAGTCTGCGCAAGAGTTCGTCCTGACTCAGCGCGGGTCCGTCGTTCCAATCGACCTCGAAATACGCCCTGAGCCTTTCGACGACATCGGGAAAGATCGAGCGCGCGACCAATACCTTTTGCATCACCTACCCCCGGAAAAAAAGAGCCACGTCGTCAACAGGAAAACGGGCACCAGAATCGCCCCGGCCCAGATAAGATAAGCGAAGAAGCTCGGCATGCGCACGCCGCGCGCTTCGGCGATCGACTTGACCATGAAATTCGGCGCGTTGCCGATATAGCTGTTCGCCCCCATGAAGACGGCCCCGGCCGAGATCGCCGCCAGCGTTCTCGCGCCCGAGGTCATCAGCGTTTGCGCGTCGCCGCCCACGAGATTGAAAAAGACGAGGTAGGTCGGCGCGTTGTCGAGAAACGACGAAAGCAGCCCCGTCGCCCAGAAATACATCGCGTCGATCGGCTTGCCCTGCGCATCGGTCACGAGATCGACGACAGGCGCGAAGGCGCCCTCTGCCCCGGCGCGCAGCATCATGATCACGGGCGCGATCGTGACGAAGATGCCCGCGAAAAGCTTGGCCACCTCGACGATCGCCCCCCAGTTGAACGCGTTGCCGACTCGCGCCGAGCGCGGCGTGATCGCGAGCGACAGCAACGTGAGCGCGACGAGCGCCACGTCGCGCAAGGCGTTTTGCAACTCGACGGGCGCGCCGAATACGGCGAACTCGACGCCGGGATTCCAGATTCCGCTCGTCAGCACTAGCATGACGACGAGCGCGAGCAGCACGAAGTTCACCTTCCCTTCGATGAAGACGCCGCGCGTATCGGGCGTCGGATCGAGGAACGCCGCCCTTTCCTCGGCCGCCCCCTCGCGACAGTGATGGAAGTACGAATCGAGCGCATAGAAAAGCGCGAGCAACACCGCGCAAATGAACAGCATCGGCAACGCAAGGTGCCGCGTCGTCCAGAAAAAGCTCACACCGTTCAGGAAGCCGAGAAAGAGCGGCGGATCGCCCAGCGGCGAGAGCGAACCTCCCGCATTGGCGACGAGAAAAATAAAGAACACGACGACGTGCACCACGTGTTTGCGATTGTCGTTCGCGCGCAGCAACGGGCGAATCAGCAGCATCGCCGCTCCTGTCGTGCCCATGACGCTCGCGAGCAGCGTGCCGAGCGCGAGGATCGCCGTATTGACTTTCGGCGAGCCATGCAGATTCCCGCGTACGCAAATGCCGCCCGCGATCGTGTAAAGCGCGGTGAGGAGCACGATGAAAGGCACGTACTCGGTCACGAGCGCATGGGCGAGCGTGCCGAGCGCGGCCGGCGCGCCGAAAGCATAGGCGAACGGCGCGAGCAGCGCGACAGCCCATGCGGCGGCGACTTTGCCGAAGTGGCGATGCCAGAATCCGGGCGCAACGAGCGGACCGATCGCGATCGACAGCAAGATGCCTGCGAACGGCAAGGCCCAGAGCGGAGATAGCTTTGCGCCGTCGAGCGTGGCGGCCGCGACGCCGTGCGACCAGAAGCCCAGCGCGAGCGCGGCCGTGACCATCGCGCTCGCTGGCGCGGTGTTTCGAGTCCTCATCCGGGTTATGCGCCGAGTACGACGATCGCGTGCACGCGGTAGGGACCGTGTGCGCCGAGAACGATGGTTTGCTCGATGTCGCCGGTGCGCGAAGGCCCAGACACGAAGTTGACCGCGCGCGGCAACTCGCCGCGCTCGGCGCGCATCAGCGCGAACGCTTCCTCATGAGCGGCGACGATGCGCGAAGCCGGCACGACCGCGATGTGCGTCTCGGGCAGCAGCGCCGCGGAGACTTCCGTGCCCGGCCCCGAGAGCAGCACGAGCGAACCGGTCTCGGCCGTCGCGCAGAAACAACCGGTAATGCCGACGAGATCGGAATCGCGCGGTGCCCGGAACTCGACGGCGATACCGGCTTGCGCCCATGCAAGCGCCTCGAGCGAGCGCCAGGCGACAGCCTGCGTCGGCAGGCCGTTCGCGTTCAGGTAGCGCAGCGCCGCCGCCGGCGCGTCAGCGAGCGTCGCCACTTCCTCTACCGAAGTCGCCATTGCGCGCGCTTCATCGATGAAGCGCGCGATCAGCCCGTCCGCGTCGGCCGGCATCGGCGGGCGCGGCCCCGCCGGATGGCGCGCGAGATAGTCGGCCGCGGCCTCGAGCTCGGCCGGCTCAGGCTGCGCCGCACGGCCGCTCGCGGCGCGTATGCGCGCGAGGATGTTGCGGCGGGCCGCCGACGTATCCATGACCTTCTCCATTTTGCGAGGCGAAATCGAACAAGAACGGTCGATTATAGCGGCGGTGTTTTTTGGGATAAACCGGCCGTCAAGCCAATCCGCGCGAGCATCGCGAGGACGCCCGCGCGCTCATTCCGATTGGTCGGGCGTATCCTCGACGGGCGTCTCGATACCGAAGACCTGGCGTAGATAGGCGATATACGCCTTGTCGTCGCACATGTTCTTGCCGGGCGAGTCGGACAGCTTCGCGACCGGTTGCCCGTTGCAGCGAACCATCTTGATGACGACCTGCAACGGGCTGTAGCCGAGATCGTTCGTCAGATTCGTGCCGACGCCGAACGCGAGCCGGCAGCGCCCGCGGAACCGCTCGTAGAGCTTGAGCACCTTCGGAATGTCGAGCGCGTCGGAGAAGACGAGCACCTTCGTGCGCGGATCGCAGCGATTTTCCTCGTAGTGGCGCAAGAGCGCCTCGCCCCACTCGAACGGATCGCCCGAATCGTGCCGCGCGCCGTCGAAGAGCTTGCAGAAATACATGTCGAAGTCGTTGAGGAACGCCTTCATGCCATAGACGTCGGAAAGCGCGATGCCGAGGTCGCCGCGGTACTCCTTCGCCCAGACTTCGAAGCCATAGGTCTGCGAGTCGCGCAGCCTCGGGCCGAGCGCCTGACAGGCCTGCAGGTATTCGTGCGCCATCGTGCCGAGCGGCGTCAGATCATGCTTTTTCGCGTAGTAGACATTGCTCGTCCCCGCGAGCTGCCCGCCGATGCCATCCATCAACGTGAGAATGACCTCTTCGTGCCAGCGCTTCGAGAAACGCCTGCGCGTGCCGTAATCGGCGATCTTGCACTCGGCGAGTTCGGGCCGCGCGAGCAGCTCGATCTTCTCGCGCAAACGATCGCGGCCGATCTGATAGTCGGGGTGGCGCTGCGTGTTGCGGAAGTACACCTCGTTGACGATCGCCAGCACCGGGATCTCGAAGAGGATCGTATGGAGCCATGGGCCGTTGATGACGATGTCGATTTCGCCGTTGCCCTTCGCGGAGGGTTCGACCGAAATGTACTTTTCGTTCAGGTGAAAGAGCGCGAGGAAGTCGATGAAATCGCTCTTGATGAAGCGCATGCGGCGCAGATAGTCGAGCTCGTCCTCGCCGAAGCGCAACTGGCAGAGCTTGCCGATCTCCTCGCGGATCTCGCCGACGTACGGGACGAGATTCACGTTCGGCGTGCGGCAGCGGAAGCGATATTCCACTGTCGCGGCGGGGAAATGATGCAAGACGACTTGCATCATCGTGAACTTGTAGAGATCGGTGTCGATGAGCGATGTGATGATCATGATCGAAGCCGGAGCGCTAACGGTCGAGGCGCGCCGGGCACGACGCACGGCGCCCGCCGCTGCCGCATGTTACCCGAACCGCGGTCGCCGGGCCTCACGCACAGAGCGCGGCAATCGCCCATAAACTAATCACGAATCGATCTAAGCCGCCGCTCGGGCCCGTGGCCATTGGCGCCTTGGCATTACGCTACAATATCCCGTTTGCGTACCCGGCATCTTAAAATACCGCGTTTGCGTCCCCTTCCGATACCCTGAGTGTGCAGGAGCTTGAATGACTCACGTTGTGACCGAAAGCTGCATCAAGTGCAAATATACGGACTGCGTCGACGTTTGTCCGGTGGATTGCTTTCGCGAAGGTCCCAACTTCCTCGCGATCGATCCCGATGAATGCATCGACTGTGCCGTCTGCGTAGCCGAGTGCCCGGTGAACGCGATCTATGCCGAGGAAGATGTTCCCGGCGATCAGCAGCAATTCGTCGCGCTCAACGCCGAATTGGCCAAGAACTGGCCGAGCATCACGAAGACCAAAGGTTCGCTGCCGGAAGCGGACGAGTGGAAGGACGTGCAAGAGAAGCTGAATCTGCTCGAGCGCTGAAATAGCGCGTTGGCGCGCGTCCCTACGTTCTCGGCTCATGTTCTTCCCGTCAGGCTCGCACGGCGCGAGCCCTCTCGCCGTCCCGCAAGCGCGTCGGCGCGCTTCGTCCGCGTGACGCCCGCGCGCGAGAGCCGCGAGTGACCGAAGGTATTGACAGGGTACGCTTCGGTTCATACAATCTCGTTTCTCAGCTGTTCCCCGATAGCTCAGTCGGTAGAGCGCCGGACTGTTAATCCGTAGGTCCCTGGTTCGAGCCCAGGTCGGGGAGCCAAAGAAATGCGTACGAAAAAGAGCCCGTTCGAGAAAACGGGCTCTTTTTCGTCAAGACTTGTCATTGTCGATCCCCGATAGCTCAGTCGGTAGAGCGCCGGACTGTTAATCCGTAGGTCCCTGGTTCGAGCCCAGGTCGGGGAGCCAAGCTTGAAAGGGGCGGCGTGCAAACGCCGCCCCTTTTTCGTTCGATGTCGCGGGCGCTTTCGGTGCCGGGCTCGAGGCCGAGGCCGGCCGACCGGCGGCATGGCGGCCCCCATCGCGCGAGGCCGCTTGCAAAGTATTCCGAACGGCTTAGTCTTCTCGAATATGAGTACGACGACAAACGCGCCCCCTTTTCGCGACTTCGCCCGTTTCTGGCGTAGCCCGCTCGTGCCCGGCGCCGATATGCTGACGGCCGAGTACCGCGAGCACGAGTTCGCGCCGCATTGGCACGAGGCCTATACCGTGCCCGTCATCGAAGCGGGCGCGGAAGCCTATGCCTATTGCGGCGCGCGCCGCGTCGCCGAGGCAGGGTCCGTTCCGATCGTCAATCCCGGCGAAGTCCACACGGGCTCGCGCGCGATCGAAGCGGGCTGGCGCTATCGCGTCTTCTATGTCCCCGTCGACTATGTCCAGCGGCTCGCCGACGAGATGGCGGGCAAGCCGCAGCCGCTGCCATGGTTTCCGCTGGAGCCGATCCGCGATGCCGATCTTGCCGCCCGCATCGGCCACGCGCACCGCGTGCTCGAAGCCGGTGCCGATTCGCTCGCGGGCGAAACGGCACTCGTCGATGCGCTCTCCACGCTCCTCGTTCGCCATGCTCAGCGGCGGACCGACGCGGCGCGGCCGGCCGCCGATGCGCCGCGCGTGGCGACGATGAAAGCGCGGCTTGCGGCCAATCTCGTCGAGCCCGTCACGCTGACGGAGCTCGCCGAAGCGGTGGGCCTTTCGCCGTTTCATGCGGCGCGCCTCTTCGCGCAGGCCACGGGCTTGCCGCCGCATGCCTGGCGCAACCAACTGCGGTTGCAGCGCGCGCTCGCACCGCTGCGCGCCGGCGCGTCCATCACTGAAGTCGCCGCCGCGAGCGGCTTCACCGATCAAAGCCACTTCACGCGGCACTTCCGCCGCATGTTCGGCGTGCCGCCCGGCCGCTGGCAGGCGGGCTGACCCGCGGCTGGCGCGCGCCCGCATCGCCAGCGCAAGAACGTACAAGCGCCGTTCTCCTGCCGGGCGTTAAGCTCGACGGCAAAGGAGGAGCATTAAATTGGTTGAATCGAACACCCGCACTTCGCTCAGCGAATTCGCCGAAGGCGCCCGCGATACGATTCCGATGATGATCGGCGCGGCGCCGTTCGGCGTGATTTTCGGCACGCTCGTCACATCGGGCCCGTTGCACCTCTGGCAGGGTCAGCTGATGTCGCTCGCAGTCTTCGCCGGTTCGGCGCAATTCATCGCGCTCGGCCTCATCGCCGGTCACGCGGGATTCGCCGTCGTGCTGGCAACGACGCTCGTCGTCAATCTGCGTCACCTGCTCTACAGCGCGACGCTCGCTCCGTATGTCGCGCGGCTGCCCGCGCGCTGGCGCTGGACGCTCGCCGCGCTGCTGACCGACGAGGTGTTCGCCGTCGCCTACGCTCGCTATCGCCACGCGCCGCCCGGTGCGATCGGCCCGCACTACTTCCTGGGCTCAGGCGTCGCCATGTATGTGAACTGGCAGCTCTGGACGCTGGCCGGGCTGCTCTTTGGCGCCGCCTTCCCGCGATTGCAGTCGCTCGGGCTCGACTTCGCGATGGTCGCCACGTTCATCGCGATCGTCGTGCCGCAGCTCGTCGCCGTGCGCTATATCGCAGCGGCCGCAACCGCCGGCACGCTCGCCTGGGTTTGCCATGCCTGGCCCTACAAGCTCGGGCTGCTGGCGGCCGTCGCGGGCGGCGTTGCGGTGGGCGTCGCCCTGTCGCGGCGCCGGTCGACGCCCCATCGAGCCGACAGCCGCTGCCAAGCCCAGTCGCGCGCCGAAGCGGGAGCGACGCGATGAACTATGTGCTGCTGATCCTCGGCATGGCCGTCGTCACCTGCCTCATTCGCGCGGCCGTTTTCGTGCTCGGCGAGCGCATCGCCTTTCCGCCGCTCGTGCGCACGGCCCTCGGCTTCGTGCCCGTCACTGTTCTCACGGCCATCATCGTGCCGATGGCCGTCGCGCCGCACGGCGGCGGCGCCGAGCTGACATGGCGCAATCCGCAGCTCGTCGGCGCGCTCGCGGCCGTAGGAATCTCGGCCGTCACGCGCCGGCCGCTCGTCACGATCGCCGTCGGCCTCGCCGTATTCTTCGCCTGGCAGGCGTTCGTCACGGGTTGAAGGGCCCGCATGCTCGATGCGAGGCGACCCGGAGCCCTCAAGTTCGGCCGATTGCCGCCGATAAAGAGCCGTACAGCGTTTCTCGGCCGAAGCCCGGGCTGATTTCGCGGACCTTCCGGCGCGAGCCGCGCCGGGGGCCGCACGAACGCGTCCGCGCGGCAGACCGCCAGTATTGCGCTGCCGCCCGCGGCGCCGGGCACACGGACTCGCTCTCAGGACATCTCATGGGCCACATCACCCTTTCACTTCGTGACGAGACGATCGCCTCTCTGCAAAAGGACTTCGAAGCCTTCGTGCGCGTATCGCTGAAGCTCGATCCGCAGTTCGCGACCCCGTCGTTCGAGGACTTCCTGCGCGCGAAGCTGCTCGACAACATGGTGCCGCTGACCGAGCACGCGGTGCAGCGGATGCTGCAAGGCGGCCAGTACGCCTGGGCCAAGCGCACGCTCGACAAGGAATTCCCCGATGTCGTCGCGATTCTCGTGCGGCAGGCCGAGGACCACGGCTTCGCCTTCGCCGTGCGCTCCGAATGGACGCCCGACGAGCTCGCGAAGGCCTGTCGCGAGTGGGCCGCGGCGATCGTCAAAGAGGCGGGCGGCGACGCGTCGCTCGTCGACCCTCTCGCGGCGCAGATCAAGTCGTCCGCGCGCGACATCCAGTCGCTCGAGGAAAAGATGCAGACCCCCGCTTGGCGGCTCGCGGAATCGCTGCGGCAGCGCGTCTACGAGGCCAAGATCGCCTGCGAGACGAGCGTCGGCAGCACGGCGCGGGAAAAACTCGGCGAGCTGCGCGGACTCCTCAAGCTCGGGCTCTCGCACGGTTCGTTTCAAAAACAGGAAGCTCAGCAGATCATGGAATTCTTGCGGCTGCTCAAGCCCGAGATCTTCGTCGAGGAGCCCTACGACATCTTCTCGCGCATGGCCGCCTGGCTGCGCAACTTCTTCATGGCCCCGGTGCGGCCGCCGCAGCCCGAACAGCGCCGCCCGCGCTGAGCCCCGGTCGGCCCGTTCGGTTCGACGGTTTCGTTCGTGGGCCCGGTTCAAACTGATTCGGAAAAGTCCGGTTCACTCGGCGCCCTGCTTGGCTTATCATGCGTGCCCTTACTCCGTTTCACGGAGCGCATACCGGCATGGCCAATCTCGATTTCACGCTGACGGGCGAGTACGTCGAACTGCACAACCTGCTCAAACTTATGGGCCTCGCCGATAGCGGAGGCGCGGCGAAATCGCTCGTCGCCGCGGGCGCGGTGAAGGTCGACGGCCGCATCGAGCTGCGCAAGACCTGCAAGATCCGCGCGGGCCAGGTCGTCCTGCTCGGCGATGCGCGTATCGCCGTGCACGAAGCCGTCTGACGGTTCCGCAGACCGGCACAGTCCGCGCCACTCGCCGGGGCCGACTGTTCATCGACAGTTTGGCCGCCAGGCAATAAGCTGTTCATCTTTCAGATCAATAACACGCCAGGGCGCCACGAATCGGCGCCGGTTCCGAGGCTTTTCGTTTCGATATCCGCCATGTCGCATTCCGGACACGCGGCCGCCGCGCCGCCCACTTTCACTCGCCATGCGGCCGAGACGGCACGGCTCGCGGCGCCGCTCGCCATCGCTCAACTTTCGCAGATGGCCATGGGCGTCACCGACACGATTCTGCTCGGCGCGCTCGGCCCGGAGGCCATCGCCGCCGGCGGCCTCGGCGCGGGCACGTTTTTCGTCGTCGCGACGCTGCTGCAAGGCGTGCTGACGTCGGTCAGCGTCACGGTCGCCAATGCACGCGGGGCCCAGGCCGATCACCACGTGCCGCACATCTATTGGACGGGGCTTCTGCTGTCGGCGCTGCTCGCCATACCCGCCTTCGTCCTCCTTTCGTTCACGGAGCCGATCCTGCTCAGGTTCGGCGAGCCGGCCGTGCTGGCGCACGACGTCGGCGCCTACACCGCCGTGCTGCGCTGGGCATCGCTCGGCAGCCTCATCGGCGTCGGCATGATGCGCGCGTTTTTGCCAGCCATCGGCGCGGGCAAGCGCCTGCTATGGATCTCGATCGGGAGCGTCGGCATCAACGGCGTGCTCAACTACGGTCTCATTCACGGCGCCTACGGGCTGCCGCGCCTCGGCCTGCTCGGCTCGGCCACCGCCACGACGGCAACAGTCTGGCTGACGGCGATCGCGCTCGTGGCCTGGCTCCACGGCCGGCCGCGGTATCGGCATTTCGTCGCGGCAAAGCGGCCCAACGCCCCGCTCATGGGAGAGCTGCTCGGCATCGGCTGGCCCGTGGCGATCACCTATGGCGTCGAGTCGACGCTCTTCCTTGCAACCGGCCTCATGATCGGTCTGCTGGGGCCGACGCCGCTCGCGGCGCACCAGATCGCCCTCAGTGTGGCTTCCGTCACGTTCATGGTGCCGCTCGCGATCGGACAAGCCGCCAATGTACGCGTGGGCTACTGGATGGGCGCCAGACAACCGCTCGCCGCGCGTCATGCGGGCTTTGTCGCGCTCGGGCTCGGCGTCGCCTTCATGTCCCTCACTGGGCTCGTCTTCATCACAGCGCCGCGCGCAATCGTCGGACTTTACTTGCGCCTCGACGATCCCGCGAATGTACAAACGGCCGCGATCGCTGCCTCGCTGCTCGGCGTCGCCGCCGTCTTCCAGATCGTCGACGGCATGCAGGCGATCGGCTCCGGTTGTCTGCGCGGTCTGAAGGACACGCGGATTCCGATGCTCGCCGCCGCGTTCGGCTACTGGGGCATCGGGTTTCCGACCGGGTATCTGCTCGCCTTTCACGCGGGCCTCGGCGCACGCGGCCTCTGGTGGGGACTCGCCGCGGGGCTGGCGAGCGTCGCCGCGCTCATGACGTTGCGATTCGAGCGGATGACGCGCACGCCGTCATGAGCGATTTTCTCGCATAGGCTGGCGCCGGTCGGAAGAAACAGGAACGGTGCTTGCAGAGCGTTAGAATGTCTATTCGTGCCAGAGCAATCCGCTCTCGGCCCAACCCGACTGTCATGCACCGAGAGAGGAAACCCGCCGTCTCGTTCATCGCGCGCCTGGCAATGGCCCTGCTGGCCTTGCTCGTCGCAGCCTGCTCCTCGCTGCCGCCGGCGACGTCTTTCGATCGGCCCGTCACCCATGCGCTCGCGGACCCGCAAGCGACACCGCTCGGCCAAGCGCTCGCGCCGCTCGACGCCGCGCACCCGGGCCAATCGGGTTTTCGTCTGCTCTCGAACGGGACCGACGCGCTGCAGATGCGGATCGCGCTGGCCCGCGCGGCGACGAAAACCCTGGACCTTCAGTACTACATCGCCGCCGAGGACACGACAGGAAGGCTGCTGTTGGCCGCCGCGCTCTATGCAGCCGATCGCGGCGTGCGCGTGCGGATGCTCGTCGACGATCTCAACCTGGACGATAGCCGGCACCTGCTCGCCGCGCTTGCCACCCATCCGTCGATCGAGGTCCGCGTCTTCAATCCGTTCGGCGCTACTCGCAGCAGCTTCTTCACGCGAACCGAAGACATCTTCACGCGCATCGACCGCTTCACACGCCGCATGCACAACAAAGCGATGATCGTCGATGGCTCGGTCGCCATCGTCGGCGGCCGCAACCTCGGCGACGAGTACTTCAGCGCCAGCCCGACGCTGCAGTTTCGCGACCTCGACGCGCTGGCGGCGGGGCCCATCGTCGAGCAGATTTCAACGAGCTTCGATACGTTCTGGAATAGCGCCCTTGCCTACCCGCTCGCCGTGCGGGACCGGCATCACTACAAGATGGCCGATCTGCATGCGGCGCGCGAAGCGCTGCGCGCGCATTGGCGCGCCGAGGCGCAGGCGGTCGGCGCGAAGCCGCTCAAAAGCGCGCCGCTCGCGACGCAAATTGCCGACGGCGAGCTTGGCCTCGTTTGGGCGCCGGCGCAGTTCCTTTCCGATTCGCCGCGCAAGGTGACGGCGGCCGACGGCGACTATCAGAGCCCGCCGATGCATCGGCTCGCGGAACTGCTGCACGGCGCTCAGCACGAGGTGCTGATGCTGTCGCCGTACTTCGTGCCGCACGATGCCGGCGTCAAATTGCTCGGCGACCTCACGAAGCGTGGCGTGCGCGTCGCCGTCGTGACGAACTCCATGGCATCGACCGATGCCGTCGCCGTGCAGGCCGGCTACAGCCCCTACCGGATCCCGTTGCTGAAGGAGGGGGTCGAACTCTACGAGTTTCAGCCGTTGCAGCGCGATGGCCGACGCTACTTCGCAGGCTCGAATTCGCGCTCGAGCCTGCACGCGAAAACCTTTGTGATCGACCGGCATACGCTCATCATCGGCTCGATGAACCTCGACCCGCGCTCGGCTTTTCTCAACACCGAACTGGCGCTCTTCATCGAAAGTCCCGAACTCGCCGCGGCCGACGCCTCGCTGATCGAGCGCGCGATGTCGCCCGACGTGAGCTACCGGGTGCGGCTCGCGACTCCGCAAGAGAACGCCCAACTGCACGCGCTCGGCGTCCCCGCTTCGGGCCTGGTCTGGACCGGCGACGATCACCTCGGCTCGCGCACCGTCCCGCATACGTGGTCCTTCGATCCGCAGGGGGGATTCGTACGTAATGCGCTGACGGGTTTATTCTTGTTGTTGCCGATCGATTCCCAGCTGTGACGGAGCCACTCATGACGGACAACACCGAAGACGTACGGATGGAGCGCGATACGTTCGGCGAGATCGCCGTGCCGAGCGCGCGTCTGTGGGGCGCGCAGACGCAGCGCTCGCTGCAGAACTTCAAGATTTCCACGGAAAAGCAATCGCCCGAGATCATCACCGCGCTTGCTCTCGTCAAGCGCGCGGCGGCCGAAGTCAACCTCGAGCTTGGCGTGCTGGCCGAAGACAAGGCCCGGGCGATCATGCAGGCGGCCGACGAGATCATCGAGGGCCGGCATGCCGGCGAGTTTCCGCTCGCGGTCTGGCAAACGGGCTCAGGCACGCAGACGAACATGAACCTCAACGAGGTCATCGCGAACCGCGCGAGCGAAATGCTCGGCGGTGAGCGCGGAATGGCGCGCAAGGTTCATCCGAACGACGACGTGAATCGCGGGCAGTCTTCGAACGACGTATTCCCGACAGCGATGCACGTCGCCGCTGCCGTGGGCATCGTCAAGCATCTGCTCCCGGCGCTCTCGACACTGCGCTCGACGCTCGACGCGAAGGCGCGTGCGTTCGCCGGTATCGTCAAAATCGGCCGCACGCACTTGCAGGACGCGACGCCGCTCACGCTCGGCCAGGAGTTCTCCGGCTACGTCGCTCAGCTCGAGCACGGTATCGCGCACGTCGAGTCGGCGCTGCCGCATCTGTACGAGCTCGCGCAGGGCGGCACCGCCGTCGGCACGGGACTGAACGCGCATCCGCAATTCGCGGACCGCGTGGCGGCCGCGATCGCGCGCCTGACGGGGCTCCCGTTCGTCAGCGCGCCGAACAAGTTCGAGGTCATGGCCGCGGCCGACGCGCTCGTTTTCGCGCACGGCGCTTTGAAGACAGTGGCCGCGAGCATGATGAAGATCGCCAACGACATTCGCTGGCTCGCGAGCGGCCCGCGCTGCGGGCTCGGCGAAATCTCGATTCCCGAAAACGAGCCGGGCAGCTCGATCATGCCCGGCAAGGTCAATCCGACCCAATCGGAAGCCGTGACGATGCTGTGCTGCCAAATATTCGGGAACGATGTGGCGATCAATATCGGGGGGGCGAGCGGCAATTTCGAGCTCAACGTGTTCCGGCCGATGATCGCGCACAACGTGCTGCAGTCGACCCGATTGCTCGCCGATGGCGCGCAGAGCTTCAACGATCACTGTGCGGTCGGCATCGAGCCGAATCGCGAGCGCATCGATACGCTGCTCAACGAATCGCTGATGCTCGTGACGGCGCTCAATCCGCACATCGGCTACGACAAAGCCGCGCAGATCGCGAAGAAGGCACACAAGGAGGGCTCGACGCTGAAGGCCGCCGCGCTTGCCCTCGGCTATGTGACCGAGCAGCAGTTCGACGAGTGGGTGCGACCCGCGGACATGGTCGGCGGGCACGGCCAGTGAGCGCGACGCGCGGGGCGCTTCAGATCCTGCCCTGCGCCATCTCCTCGGGCTTGAGCTCGACGATGGCGTCGAGCGCGGCCTTGACGTCCATTGCGTACTTGGCCACGCGCTTTTGCTCTTCCGTTTCAGGGACGAACGGCGGCACCGGAATCGGTGTGCCGTTCTCGTCGACGGCGACGAAGACAACGAGGCAGTCAGTCGTCAGCCGCAACTGGCCGCTCTTCGGATCGCCCGCATGGACGGTGACGTGGATGTGCATGCTCGTGCGTCCCGTCGCGACGACGCGCGCACGCAATTCGACGAGATTGCCGACGAGGATCGGTCGCCGAAAACGGATGTTGCCGACGCTGACCGTGACGCAATAGCGCCCCGACCACACCGCCGCGCACGCGTAAGCGGTTTCGTCGATCCACTTCATCAGGGCGCCGCCGTGCACCTTCCCGCCGAAGTTCACGGAGGTGGGCTCCGCGAGAAAGCGAAAAGTCGTTTCGGAACGGTCGAGCGGGGCGGTCGGCGTATTCATCGGGACTCCGTCTGGCGCAAAGCGTGCTGGAAAGGGCCCGATTATACGGGCCCAATTTTCCCGCACGCGATGAGCGGACTGCGATTCACTGTTCGCTCTTCAGTTATGAAACGAGACGCCCTCATCGATCGTGCCGTACATCGTGATGCTGCCGCCTTGCGGCCAGGCGCTCGAAGGCTCTCCCTGCGCGCACGCGGCGCAGAGCCACGCGGCAAGCGCCGCCGCTATCCATGTTTTCATCGGTCCCTCCGCGAGGCATCGGCTCCTCTTTCCACGAGCCGATTCTAGCGCGCACGCGAATGCGCGAACGGGACCGCCGTCCCGACGCGCATTCGACAGTTCATCGACGATTGAAACATCGAATGTCAGCGGCGATTAAAGTAAACCTCCGACGTTGCCGTGAGGTATGCCATGACTGCTTCCCTGCCGAATGCCGAGTTGAATCGCGAAGTCGCCTATTTCCCTGGCCTGAGCCGGATCGGCGCCCTGCTGGCCGACCCGGGGCGGGCGGCCATGCTCTGGGCGCTGATGGACGGCAGCGCGCGCCCCGCCGGCGAGTTGACGCTGATCGCCGGGCTTTCGCCGTCTTCGGCGAGCGGGCATCTCGCGAAACTGACCGAAGGTGGTCTATTGACGCTCGAAGTGCGCGGGCGGCACCGCTACTACCGGATCGCGACACCCGAAGTGGCCGACTCGCTCGAGGCGCTTGCGAACATTGCGCAGGCGAGCGCCCCGCAACGCGCGACGATGCGGCCCGCCCGCACCGTGCCGGTCGACCTTCGCTATGCGCGGACCTGCTACGACCACATGGCCGGCGAACTGGCCGTAAGCGTCTTCGACCATATGCTCGCGCAAGGCTGGCTCCTCGTCGAGGATGGCCGTGCTGTCGAGACCACGGAAAGAGGCGCGCGCGCGCTCGCCGAGTGGGGAATCGACCTCGAGCGTCAGCGCACGCTCAAACGCCGTTTCGGCTGCACGTGCCTCGATTGGAGCGAACGACGCGCTCACCTCGGCGGAGCGCTCGGCGCGGCGCTGCTGGCGCACTGGTGTGAGCGCGGCTGTGTCGAACGTGCGGAGAAGCCGCGCGTGCTGCGCGTGACGCCCGCGGGCCGGCGCTACTTCGACGCGCTGCTGGCACGGTGAGCCCCTCGCCGTCCTATCGGATGGCGCAAGCTGACGCGGGCGGAGACACGCAAGACACGCAGAGCGCGCGAGTCAACGCCGGGTGGCGCGAGAACCCTCGGCCCGGATATTTTTCGTTACAGCGACAGACCATGACCTTACAAATGCGTATGCATTGATACAAGCCGCGCCGCTACATTGGTGACACGGATAACGTACTATCCGGTCGGCCAACGAGAACCATCATGACAATGCGGACCACCTCGCCCCTCGTCACTTTCAGGCGCCTGACGAACTGCACGCTGATCGCAGCCATCTCTTTCGCGCTCGCCGCCGAGCATGCCCTCGCCCAAACCGCGCCGCCCGACGAGGCGCCGGCGGCCACCCAAAGCGTGGATCCGCCCGGCCGCGTCGCGCGGCTCAATTACATGGCCGGCACTGTGACGACCGAGCCCGCGGGCGCGAGCGACTGGTCCTATGCCTCGATCAACCGCCCGCTCACGACGGGCGACCAGCTCTGGAACGATGCAAACGCCCGCTCGGAGCTGCACATCGGCTCGACGGCGCTCCGGCTCGGCGCATCGACGAACCTCGACATCCTCAATCTCGATGACACCAACGCGCAGCTGAAGGTGACGCAAGGCACCCTCTCGACGCGTGTGCGCGCATTGCCGCCCGGCAGCTCGTACGAAATCGACACGCCGAACGTCGCGCTCGCCGCGACGCGGCCAGGCGATTACCGCGTCGACGTGGCGCCGGACGGCAGCACGACGACCGTGACCGTGCGAAGCGGCGCGCTGACCGCGTACGGCGACAACGGCCAGACGCCCATCGAGGCCGGCGAGCAGATCACCTTCTCGGGCACGAGCCTGCAGGAAGTGGCGAGCGCCGAGGCGCCGGCGCCCGACGAGTTCGATCGGTGGGCGCAGAACCGCGACTTGGCGGAGGACCGCTCGGTTTCCGCGCGCTACGTCTCGCGCGAGGTACCGGGCTACGAGGATCTCGACGAAAACGGCACCTGGCGCGAGGACCCGCAGTACGGCGCAGTCTGGGTTCCAACCGCCGTACCTGTCGGCTGGGCGCCCTATCACTACGGTCACTGGGCATGGATCGCGCCGTGGGGCTGGACGTGGGTCGACAATGCGCCATGGGGCTTCGCGCCGTTCCATTACGGCCGCTGGGCTTATGTCGGCTCGTCATGGTGCTGGGTGCCCGGCCGCATCGTCGCGGCGCCGCCCGTCTATGCACCGGCACTGGTCGCGTTCGTGGGCGGCGGAGGCGGCGGCTTCGACTGGAGCGTGAGCCTGTCGATCGGCGGTGCCGCCTCGCCCGGCGTCGCCTGGTTCCCGCTCGGCCCCGGCGAAGCCTGGCGCCCGCATTACGGCGGTTGGAGTCCGCGCTATTACGAGCGAGTCAATCAGACCGTCATCGTGAACCAGAACGTCAACATCACGAACATCCATAACACGTACATCAACTATCGCGCACCGGGCGCCGTGACCGCCGTGCCGGCGACGGCGTTCGTCCATGGGCAGCCCGTCGCGCGCTTCGCGCAAAAGGTCGATCCGCGACAGTGGCGCAATGCGCGGATGAGCCCGGGCACGCCAGGCATCGCGCCCGTGCGCGAGAGCTATGCGCCGGGCATGCGCCCCGCGACCTACCGACCGCCACAGTCGATCGCGGCGCGCCAGGTCGTCGCGACGCGCGCGCCGGCCGTGCCGCCCGTGTACCGCGATTCGCTTGCGCAGCACCTCGCGCAAAGCGGCGGACAGGTGCCGGGCGCGGGACGGCCCGGAACGCCGATGACGCCGCCGGCGGGCGTTGCGGCGCAGCTTGCCCACCCCGGGGCGAATGCGGGTGAGGCTCGCAATGTGCGGATCGTGGGTCGCGAATCGCCGGTCGTCATGCAGGGGCACGGCCCCGCGCAGGCAGGCGAACGGCCTGCCGCGGGCGCGGCCGGTGGGCCGAACGGAGCGCGCCCCGGCTTCGAGCCGCGGCCGCAAGCACCCGCCGCGGAACGCCCGCCGCAAGGGCCCGTCGCCGAGCGGCCGCAAACGAACGGCGTGCCTCGCCCGCCGGCCCAGAACGCGTTCGGAGCGGGGGCCGGCGCGGGCAATCCGGCGCATGGCGCACCGGCCTGGACGCAACCGCATGCGCCTGCCGCGCAAGGCGGCCTCGATCACGCACGGCAACCGGCGGCACAGCAGGTCGAGCGCGGGCCGCAAGGCGGCGCCGTACCGCGGCCCGGCATCGCGGCCGAGGCGCAACCGCGCGTCGAAGCCCGGCCGCAACAGGCGCCGCAGCCGCAGGCGCGCTTCGAACCGCCGGCCGAGGCGCAACCGCGAACGGAAGCCCGCCCACAACCGGAGCCGCAGCCACGTGTCGAAGCTCGGCCGCAGCCGCAATCACGAATGGAAGCGCGGCCGCAGCCGCAGCTGCAACCGCGAATCGAACCCCGGCCCGAGCCCCAGCCACAACCGCGTGTCGAAGCTCGGCCGCAGCCGCAACCGCGTATGGAGGCTCGGCCACAACCGCAGCCTCATATCGAAGCTCGACCCGAGCCGCAGCCGCATTTCGAGCCGAGGCCGCAACCCCAGCCGCAGCCGCGCGTGGAAGTCCGACAACCGCCGCCGCCTCAGCCGCATTTCGAAGCGCCGGCTCAACCGCACGCGCAGCCACACGAGCAACCGCATCCACAGCAGGGGCACGAGAACCATCCGCAAGGTTGAGCTAGTTGTAGGCGCAACGATCAAACAGCCATCGGCGCCGTCAGCGGCTCATGATGCCGATAGCCCACTAGCGAAAAATCGCCGGGTTCGATCTTCTCCAGCCACTCGGGCGCATAAACGCCCGTCTCGGCGTACGAGGGCACGCGCTCGGCGATCGCGAGCCTCGGGCTCGGGAACGGCTCGCGCTCGAGTTGCTTCAAGAGCATGGCGTGCTGATTCTCGTAGATGTGCGCATCGCCGATGAAGTAGGTGAACCAGCGCGGCGCGTAGCCGGTGAGCCGCCCGACGAGCGAGAGTAGCGCCGCGCCCTCGACGAGATTGAACGGCGTTCCGAGCCCCACGTCGTTGCTGCGGATGTAGAGGCAGAGCGAAATCTCCTTGCGCACGGCGTTGGGCAGGAACTGATAAAGCAGATGGCAGGCCGGCAGCGCGATCTCTTCGAGCACGGCGGGATTCCAGCCATGAAAGAGAATGCGTCGATCAGTGGGGTTGGACATGATCGTATCGAGGCATTGGCGCAGTTGATCGATCGCCTTGTAGAGCAGCACCTTGCGCGCTCCGTCTTCCTCGAAGCGCGTGACGATCCGATAGCCTCGCGCCTGGGCGTCGGCGATGCGAGCCGGTGCCTTTTCATCGAGCACCTTGTAGGCAGGCCACTTGCGCCATTGGACGCCATAGACGTCGCCAAGGTCGTCAGGCCCTTCGCGATAGGGATTCGCGAGCCACTGCGCGTTCTCGTTGGCATTCGCATCCCAGACCTTGCAGCCGAGCTCGCGGAAATCGGCGGCGCTGCGCGAGGCGCGCAAGAAGCCGACGAGCTCGCCGATCGCCGATTTGAACGCGAGTTTCTTCGTGGTGACCGCGGGGAAGCCTTCTTGCAGATCGAAGCGCATCATGGCGCCCGGCATGCTGATCGTGCGGATGCCCGTACGGTTCTCCTGCCAAGTGCCTGTCTCGAGAATGGTGCGGACGAGGTCGAGATACTGTTTCATGCGAAGGGGGTCCTCAGGCGTTCGGTGCGGCTTGCGATGCGGCGCTCGACATGGCTCGCGCGGCTCGACGCTCTTCTCGCCCGCGCCGTGGACGACAGCGCGTTTCAGCGCCCGCATTTCCGCGATTCTACCAAGCCGTCGCGCAATCCCGCCGGCACCGGCACTGCGCCCCGCTGCTCGCGCGGCGCGAAGCAAGGCACCGAGCCATCGACCGACCGCCGCTGCGCTTCGAGCAGCGAGGCCTTGCGCCGTCAACTCGTCAACTCGTCATCTGCTCGCTACCCTGATGAACCTCGATGTGACGCATCCCATGCGACCCGAGCAGGCGATAGAGCGTGACACGTGAGATGCCGAGCTCCTGTGCCGCGTCGCCGAGCCGTCCGCGGTGTCGCAGCAAGGCGAGCTCGATCGCCTGCCGCTCGGCCGCCTCGCGCGCCTGGGCGAGCGAAACCGGAACGATCTCGACATACTCGGCGAGTTCGAGATCGCGTGCGGTGATGAGCCGCCCTTCGGACATGACGATGGCGCGCCGAACGCGATTGATGAGCTCGCGCACGTTGCCCGGCCATCGATAGTTGTGGAGCGCGGCGATTGCATCGGGCGAGAAGCCCCGCAACCGGCGGCTCGCGTCTTTCTTGAAGCGTTCGAGCATGTGCCCCGCGAGCAGCTCGATATCCTTGCCGCGCGCGCGCAGCGGCGGCTCGTCGATCTGCAGCACGCAAAGACGATGGTAGAGATCGGCGCGAAAACGCCCCTCGACCATCGCTTGATGCATGTCGACATGGGTTGCCGAAATCACGCGCACGTCGACGGCAATCCCTTCGTGACCGCCGAGCCGCTCGACCTTGCCTTCCTGCAAAAATCTCAACAGGCTCGCCTGACTTTCGAGCGGCAGATCGCCGATCTCGTCGAGAAAGAGCGTTCCCCCGTGGGCGGCCTCGATGCGGCCGATCTTGCGCTGGTTCGCGCCGGTGAACGCGCCCCGCTCATAGCCGAAAAGCTCGGATTGCAGCAGATGCGGCGGAATCGCGCCGCAATTGATTGCGACGAAAGGCGCATCGTGTCGAGGCGAGCGCTCGTGAATGGCGACGGCCGTCAGTTCTTTGCCCGTGCCGGATTCACCGGAAATGAAAACGGGTGCGTCGGTCATGGCGACTTTGCGAATCGCGCGAAAAAGCGTGCGCATGGCCTCGCACGACCCGATCATTTCGCCCTCGCCGACCCGCGTCGTCGTGTCTTCGTCGGTTTCTGACAGGACGACCATGCCGTAAGCGTGGCCGACGGAATCGACGATGCGACGGTCCTCGTACGGCACGGTCACGTAGTCGAAACAGTAGTCGCGCACGAGACGGCGCAACGCCGTATCCTGTAGTTGGCCCGGCGCCGTGGCGGCCACCCAGCCCACGCGCGGCGCGGTCAGGCACGCTTCAAGCGCGCCGATTTCCTGCTCGTCGAACCCGCTCGACAGATCGAGCAGGCCGCCCGCGACTGCATCGCCGCGCAGCGCACGTCGCGCATCCCGCGCGTTCGCGACCACGTCGACATGCCACCCGCGCTGGTTGAACTGAGCACTCAGCCGAGCGTTCGCCTCTCGCGTGACGTAAATCAGTTGACGTGTTGCGGGTTCCATTTCTTCAGACCTCTTTCTATGACGAACGTAATGGATGACGGCGCGCGCGGCAACGCCGCAACGCGCGTTCCATCAGCGTCTTGCCATGCAAGCGCCGATCGCTCTGTCTCTCCCTGGAAGCTGCCCCCGATAAAAATTATTATTAGAAAAGGCGGTCGGTTGGTCTTATTAAGGATGTGAAACTGATGCCAAGCTTACTATACGGCCCACGCTTGCGGCATGAGACGCATGTAACAAATTGAAGCTGGACCCGCCGGAGAAGGCTTCCAGCCGCCAGTGGCACACCCGCGCTTCAGTTTTAACCCTATTGCGTGGCTGTTTTACGACAGCGCCGTTTTTACCGCATCCGATCGTTAATTTCATTTTTTCCGACCCGTTTCAACGCTGAAACGATTTTCGTCCGCGGCTTCGGCGAGTTTGCAGTCGATGCAAGCGGACCTCAACAGGCACGGCGGTCTCCCGGCGATGGCATGCGTTTCGCTCTAAGCGGCGCACCACGGAGGTACCGTCATGCCATCGCTTCCCTTCACCCGTCTGGCCAAACGCGCGTTCGCCGCCGGCCTCGCGCTCACGCTGCAAGCGGCGCTTGCGGCATTCGGCGCGCCCTCGGCTGCCCTCGCCGAGGGGATGACCGATGTGTGCGCAGCCGACGCGCGTACGCCATTTGCAGCGGCGTGCGCGCTCGACGACAGCATGCTCGCCCGCCAGCGCGGCGGGCATGCCGGCATGGTCACCATTGCGGCGCTTCCCGACGCATCGCCGGGCGCGAACTCGGTCACACTTTGGGACGAGCTTGCCCGCCCCGCCCCCGCGCCGCTTCCGATGCCGGTCGATACGACCGGCGCCGTGCAGTCCAACGCGGTCAACTACACGCGCAAGTGAGGAAACGGCCATGACCGCTCACCGCGCTCGCCTCATCGCCATGGCCGCATTCGCCGCGCTCTCGACCGCGTGGGCGCCCGTCCATGCCGTCGCCGAGCAAGCGAACCCGGGCGACATCGTCGTCAAACGGCAAATCACGCCGCGCGACGCGTTCGACTCCGTACCGAAGACCGATAACCCCATCGCCTCGAAGGTCGAGACGTTCCCGACCCGGGCGTTCGGCCCGACCGTCGCCGGACTCATGTCCGACCTCGAGCTCGAGCATACCCACGGCTCGGGAGGCCTCGCCGCAACGAGCCCTATCGAAGCCGCCGGAAAGGCGACGCTTGCGACGCTCGGTCTCGGCTCGTCGGCCGGCGCGCGTTCCGCGACGAGCGCGGGCGTTGCCGGGCAAGGGGCGGGTATCGGAGGCGCCGTCACCTCGTCCGTGACGGGCGTACTCGCGCCGCTCGGCGCAGCACTCGGAGCGCTCAAATGAACGCCGTCTTGAACGCTCTCCTGCGCCAAGCCGGCAAGCATTCACCGGCCAAATACACGTGCTTGTCCGCCTTCTTCCTGTGCGTAGCGATGCCTGCGCTCGGGCAAGCGCTACCCGCGCCGGCGATGAGCGCGGACGCGTCCGTTTCCGCGGGAGCGCTGGCAGGCGCGACGGGCGTGATCGCGATCAACGAGGCGGCGGGCGTCGCCAACGCACAGAGCAATGCAACCGTGATCGCCGTCAATACGGCGGGGTTGGCGGCAAGCGGTATCGACCAATCCACGCGCGCCAAAGGTCACGTATCGATCGCGCGCGCGACGATCGGGGCCAATGCCTTCTCGTATGGAGCGGGGGTGATATCGGTGAATCAGGCGGCCGGCATCGCCAATCTCCAGCGCAACAGCGTCGTGCTCGGCACGGCATCGGCACAGGCTCAGGCCCTTACCGACAGCGAATTGTCCGCGGTGGCGCCGCGCAACCAACGGTTCGATAACAGAACGGACCGGGGCGGCCTGCGCGAAGCAAGCATCGCCGACGATGCCTTTCAACATGCGAGCGGCATCGTCCAGGTCAACCAATCAGCAGGCGCCGGAAACACCACGGCAAACAGTTTTGTGCTCCGTCCCCCGGCGGGCACTCTTTTCTAACGCAGCAACCTTGATATCGGAGCGTCAAAAATGAAAACGAACCTCAAACGAATATTCGTCGCCGCAGCGCTTTTCGCCGTCGCGTCCGGCAGCGCATTCGCTCACTCGGGCCATCATGCCTACCTGTTCAACGCGACTGTCGTCGACGAGCACGTGGGCATCGAAGGAAATGTGCTTCTGTTCGGCTGCGCGTCCGTATCGGGCACCGTCGGTGCCGTCGTCAACAACGCGCAGCACGTCGCCCCGCACGTCGTGCTCGACGCGCTGCCGTCCACCTACCTCAAGGGCTCGGTCACGACCACGGTCGAGAACGACTATCGCTCCGTCGGCGGGAGCGGCTTCGCCACCAGCTCCACTTCGTCTTCCGGATCGGGCACACATCGGGTGTCTGATACTGACAGCGATACGACGTGGTTCAGTGCATGGAGCGACAACGCGGGCTCGGGAGGGCAGTCGCTCGGCGAGCACAAGACCAGCACGCATGAATGGAATTCGAAATCGGAGCAAACGCACCACGCGTCATGGGCGTTCAGCAGCACGGAATACTCGACGAACGTGAGCACATCCGGCTCGGTGACGACTTACATCGACACTCAGGCGCCGACGACCTTGACGGCGACTACAGGCAGCGGCGCCGGCAACGGCATTTCGGGCAACGTCGGCATCAACGTCACGGAAGGTATCGCGAACGCGCAAAGCAACGACGCTTCGCTTGCATCCGTCGACACCGGCAACGTGTTCGGCAACGCACAGATCTTCAGCTCGCAATCGTCGGGCGGCAACGTCAAGATCAACAACTTCGTGCTCAATGCGTCCATCGGCGACAACTCGCTGCAGCACATTTCCGGCAACGTGGGCGTCAACGTGTCGTCGGGCGCGGCCAACGTGCAGAACAACAGCCTCGCCGCCGCGACGACGCAGTCGAATCCGGGTGACGCCGTGGCCGTTGCGATGGCCGCGACCGATCAGACCTCGCAAACCGCATCGCTCGACTTTCACGGTTCGATCGCGGGCACCGCGCTGCTCGGCGCGGGCGCGCTCGCGGGATCGACCGGCAACATCGGCGTGAACATCGCGGGCGGCGCGGGCAACCTGCAACACAACGGGCTCGCGATCGCCGCCGCCGGCGCGCACTAGCCGCTCACGTGTAACGCGTCGGTCGCTCGAGCGCGGCCGGCGCTTTTCGACTCGGGGTAACGGACATGTCCGGGCATCCGCGGCTCGCGGCATGGCGAGCCACCTTTGTGCTCGCTTGCGTCGCGATATGTGCGCGAAGCAACGCGCAATCGACCATCGACACGTCTACGCTTGCAGGCGTGCCAGTCACGAAAACGGTGCGTTCGATGCGTGAAATTCGCTATAGCCATGTCGTGAGCCAGCAGTTCGACTACAGCTGCGGCTCGGCCGCGCTCGCGACGCTGCTCAAATACGGCTATGGCATCGACATAGCGGAAACGGAACTGATCCGCCGGATGATGGCGTTCTCGACGCCCGAAATCGTCGTAAAGAACGGCTTTTCCATGCTCGACATGAAGAAGTTCGTCGAAACGATGGGCCTGCGCGGACGCGGCTTTCGCGTGAGCGTCGACGCACTCTATCACCTGCGCGTCCCCGTGCTCGTGCTCATGAACATCGAAGGCTACGACCACTTCGTCATCGTCAAACATGCGCAAGATGGCCGCGTCTTCATCGCGGACCCCGCGCTCGGCAATCGCATCGTCTCCGAGTCGAACTTCGTCGAGAGCTGGAACGGACTCGTCTTCGCGGTGCTCGGCAAGCCGCTTCTCGACGATTCGCCGCTCCTCGCCGGCAACGTCTCGCTCGCCGACAAGCTGCGTGCGCAAGCGCTCATGACGAGCACGGCCACGACGCCGTTCGTCGACTACGGCTTGTCGCGAGCTGACTGGTTTTGACCGATCATGAACGCGCTTTCCTTTCCCCTCGGCTTCGCGCTGATATTCGCAGCCGGTGCGGTCATGGCCGTCGCCGCACACGCGGGCGTCGTCGATTCCGCCGGCGGCCGATGTGGCGGCTGCTCGCTCTCGCAGATCTTCTCGGTGAACAGTTCGTCGACCGACTCCGCTCGATGGCAACCCGTCGATGACGCCACACTCGCGAGCCAGACCGGTAAGTATGCGGGCTCGGCGATGATCGACGGCATGGTGCTCAACGTGCTTTCGCAATGGCGCTTGCCGAATGGCGCGAGCGCAAGCGCGCAAGGCTCGCTCGTCGTCGATGACGCGAACCGCGCGCTCGACGCCCGAGTCTCGACAGCGGCACGCGTATCGGATTCCGCTCATGGCAACGGCAACGGCAACGGCGCGGGCATCGGAGCGGGCGCGAGTCCCGGCTCGAGCGCGCGAGGCGGTCAGAACGTCGCGATCAGCGGCGTCTCGCAATTGACGCAAGTGGCCGGCGACAACAACGTCGGCATCAACTCGGCCGTCATCGACTTCAACGGGGCACAAGCGCAGCCGCTCGCAGGCAACAACGCACCGAGCGCGAGCGCGGCGAACGCGGCGGGCACGATCAAATCCGGCATCGCGTTCGGCAGTGGCGGCGTCACGCTCGCGCTGCGGACACCGGCTGGCGCGGCGACACAAACGATCGCGCCCGGCACCGCGCATGAAAGCGGAACGATCGCCCAATTCGTGCGGATCGTCGGCAATGCCCAGGCCGTATCCAACCAGTTGCAGCTGAGCCTGCGAACGCAACCGATGCCGGCGGCGCTCGTGCGCCAACTCGGCATGCTCGAAGCGCTGCGCAACACGGCCTACATGAGGAGATGACGTCATCGAGACCTCGCCGCGAGCGGGGCAATCGCGAAAACGCGGAGTCGTACCGCGCTCTCGCACGAATCGTAACAAGCAACACAAGCGGCACGCGCGGCAGCAAAACGGGGAAAAGCGCGAGAGCCGCGAACCGGGGGAAGAACAATGTCCAGCATGTCGAGCAAGACGTCGCGGCATACGAGGTTGACGGCCCTTCCGGCCGCGGCCGCGCTGCTCGCGTGCACGCCTGCCGGACATGCGCAAACGCTCACGAATCAGTCCGTCGAAGAACGGCTCGATACGTTGATGCGCGTCATCGATCAGCAGCAACAACGGATTCGCTCACTCGAGCAGCAGGTCACCGAACTTCAAATGGAGCAGCGCGGCCGCGGCCTCGCCGGCGCCGCGGCGAGCCCGGCCTCGGGCGAATCGTCGACGAGCGCGGCTTCGGCGTCCGCGCCGCGCCAGGACGACGCCGCTTCACCAGCGCTCGCGCAGATCACGCCGGGCGCGCCCGCGCCTCGCGGCGGCGGGCAGACCGCCACAGGCGTGCCGGCGCGCCCGCCCGTGCCCGCCTCCGCCGCCGGGGCCGACGAGAGCGGTGCCGTGGGCACATCGCAAAAGGCCGCGCAGCCCGCGCGCACCGAAGCGGAAGAGGCCGTCGCCCAGCGCGAGCACGCGCCGCTTTTCGATCGCAGGCTTACCCTCGACTGGGGCATCAGCGACACCTACTACGATCGTCGTCAGTTGCAGTTGTCCGGGTTCCTCGCGCTCGACGCGATCTTTCTTGGCAACATCAACCTCGGCGAGACGAAATCGCATCAGTTGATGACCGACCTGGACGTGCGCTACGGGCTCACCGATCGCGTGAGCATCGACGTCGACGTCCCCTACGTCTACCGATATAGCAACTTCATCGTCGGCGGCGCCGGCGGCTCGGCGGGTACGCTGTCGGACGCATCCGCCACCTCGAACGCCCTCGGCGACGTCAACTTCGGCCTCTACTACCAGTTCGTCAAGGAAAGCGCGAGCTGGCCCGACATAGTCGGGAGCCTGCGCGTGAAAGCGCCGACCGGCACATCGCCGTTCGGCATCAAGCTCGTGCAGCTCGATCCGAACAACACGAACCTCGTCGCGCCCAGCAAGCTGCCGACGGGCACGGGCTTCTGGAACATCACGGGCGGTCTGTCGCTCTTGAAGACGTTCGATCCGATCGTGCTGTTCGGCAGCGTCTCGTACACCTACAACGTCGCCCGCTCCTTCTCCGATATCTCGTCCGTCGTCGGCCAGACGCAGCCCGCCAAGGTAAAGCTCGGCGACATCGTGCAATGGGGCGCGGGTGCCGCGCTCGCCTTCTCCGAAAAGGATTCGGCCAGCATCTCCTACACGATGGCGATCGAGCCGAAAAGCAAGACGCAGGCGCCGGGGCAAGACTGGCAAAGCGTACCGGGCAGCGAAACGATGGCCGCGACACTGAACTTCGGCTTGAACCATGTGGTGAACAAGCACCTGACGATCAACGGATCTGTCTCGGTCGGGCTCACACCCGACGCGCCGAACTTCGTCGTCGGCGTGCGCTTCCCTTACACCTTCTAGGGGCAGACATTGTGCGCGAACCCCCTCACCTCACCCCCGTTGCGCCGTCCGCCACCGGCACGCCGTTGCCGCCGGCCGCGGACGCGAAGGAATGCGTCGTTATGAACGTCACACACGAAAGGGCGCTCCTCTACGTGGCGCGCGCCGCCGACGAAGCGCTCGTCGAGCACTTGACGAGCCGCGGCTGGAATGTGTCGATCGCGCACTCGCCGAGCGAAGCCGCTCGGCTCACGAAACCCGATCTGCCGAGCGCGGGCCTCATCGACATCACGCGCTTCACCCTGCGCGAGCTTTCCGCGCTCGAGACGAGCCTGCGCCAGCAGCAGATCGGCTGGATCGCGCTCGCCAATCCCGAACGGCTCGTCGAGCCCGACATCCGCCGGCTGATTCGCAACTACTGCTTCGACTATGTGAAGCTGCCCGTCGCGCACCCGACCGTCGACTATCTGCTGAGTCATGCCTATGGGATGGTGACGCTTTGCGACCTCGACATGGTGGCAGGCGTGGCCGCCGCGGGCGACGACGAGATGGTCGGCACGTGCGAACCGATGCAGCAGCTCTTCCGCACGATCCGAAAGGTCGCGAACACGGACGCCGCGGTGTTCATCTCGGGCGAGTCGGGCACGGGCAAGGAGCTCACGGCGCTCGCGATCCACGAGCGCTCGCCGCGCCGCAAGGAGCCGTTCATCGCGATCAACTGCGGCGCGATCCCGCACCACCTTCTGCAGTCCGAACTATTCGGCTACGAGCGCGGCGCGTTCACGGGCGCGCATCAACGCAAGATCGGGCGCGTCGAAGCCGCGCACGGCGGCACGCTCTTTCTCGACGAGATCGGCGATCTGCCGCTCGAGAGCCAGGCGAGCCTGCTGCGGTTCTTGCAGGAAGGCCGGATCGAGCGGCTCGGCGGACGCGAATCGATCGCGGTCGACGTGCGCGTCATCTCGGCCACGCACGTCGACCTCATCGGGGCGATGCGCGACGGACGTTTTCGGGCGGACCTCTTTCATCGGCTCTGCGTGCTGCGCATCGACGAGCCGCCGCTGCGCGCGCGCGGCAAGGACATCGAGATACTCGCCCATCACATCCTGCACAAGTTCAAGACCGATAGCTCGCGCAAGATTCGCGGCTTCGCGCCGTCGGCGATCGAGGCGATGTACAGCTATGGCTGGCCCGGCAACGTGCGCGAGATGATCAATCGCGTGCGGCGCGCGATCGTGATGGCGGAGAGCAAGCTGATCACGGCCGAGGACCTCGATCTCGCGCAGTTCGCCGCGCAAGAATCGATGACGCTCGCGCAGGCGCGCGACACCGCCGAAAAACGCGCGATTGAGTCCGCGCTGCTGCGTCATCGGCATCGGCTCAACGAAGCCGCGACCGACCTCGGGATTTCACGCGTGACGCTTTACCGGCTGATGGCCGCGCACGGTCTGCGTGAGGCCGGTACGCCGGAGCACGACAAACCCGACGGTTCGCCGCTGCCGCCTAGGCTCCCCGAGCGGCCGGGCAGGCCGCCGAACGGCGATGCGTGCCAAAAGTGAGCGAAGGTCGAGGGCGCCGCCTGTCGCGTACAATCGGCGCCAATCCCGCTTTGCTCTCTTGACGATTTTTCGATGACGACGTTGACCCTGATCGTCGCGCGCGCCCGCAACGGCGTGATCGGCCGCGACAATCGCCTGCCCTGGCACTTGCCCGAAGACCTCGCCTTTTTCAAGCGCACGACGATGGGTGCGCCCATCGTCATGGGCCGCAAGACACACGAGTCGATCGGCCGGCCGTTGCCGGGACGCCGCAACATCGTCGTGACGCGCGATGCTTCTCGCCGCTTCGAAGGCTGCGAGACCGTGACGAGCATCCGCGCCGCGCTCGAGCTTGCCGCCTCCGGCGGCGCCGCCGAGGCTTTCCTGATCGGCGGCACGGAGCTTTATAAACAAGGCATCGCATTCGCCGACAAGCTCATCGTGACGGAAATCGCAGCCGACTTCGAAGGCGACGCGACATTCCCAGCACCCGATCGCGCGCAATGGCGAGAAATCTCGCGCGAATCGCACCACAAGGAAGGAGCGGACGGCTTCGATTACGCGCGCGTCGTCTATCGGCGCATCGCCCCTCCCGGTTAAGGCGCGACACGGCGGTTCCAGCCGGCTTGCGGCGGTTCGTCAGCCATCATAGAATGCGAATCATTCTCATTCGCATGAGGCTCGATTCGTGCCGAGCAGGTTCTTCTTTTTCGCCTCCGCATCAGCGGCTTCGCTCGAGAACCGCGGTGACTTTGGCTTCAGCCGAACGAGCCACCTCACATGAGGCCGCTTCTCGTCCGCCTGCACCGTTGGTTCGGCATTGCGACGGCCTCGTTCCTCGTCGTCGCGGGACTGAGCGGCGCGGTCATCGCGTGGTATCAAGAACTCGATGCGGCGCTCAATCCGGCCTTCTTCCGTTCCGTCACGCCCGGTATGCCAAAGGCGCCGCTCCAGCTTGCCGAACGACTCGAAGCAGCCGATCCGCGCGTTGCGGTCACTTACCTTCCGCTGCAGGTGAAGGTCAGCCATACGCTCATCGTCGGCGTCGCGGGCCGCACGAATCCCGCAACGGGCAAACCGTACGAGCTCGGATTCAACCAGGTGGCGCTCGATCCGGTGACGGGCGCCATCCAAGGCCGGCGTGCGTGGGGAGCGCCGTCGCTCTCGCGATTGAATCTGCTGCCGTTCGTCTACAAGCTGCACTACACGCTTTTCCTGCCATTGCGCGGCGGCGTCGATATCGGCAGATGGCTGATGGGAATCGTCGGCATCGTCTGGACGATCGACTGCATCGTCGCGCTCCTGATCGCGTTCCCGAGCGCAAAGACATGGCGTAAGTCGTTCGCATTCCGCATGAAGCGCGGCGGCTATGCGCTCGTGTTCGATCTGCACCGCTCGGGAGGGGTCTGGCTCTGGGCCGTGCTGTCGATCGTCGCCGTCACCTCCGTCTCGATGAATCTCGCCGATCCTGTCGTGCGGCCGATCGTCTCGCGGTTCTCGCCGCTCGAGCCGACGCCGTTCACGTCGCGCGCCCAACGCCAGCCTGTGTTGGCGCACGAGCCCGTGCTAAGCCGCGAGCAAATCGTCCAAATTGCTGAGGCGGCGGCACAACGCGAGCACATTCCGCATACGCCCGGCGCGCTACTGTACGCGCCCGGACTCGCCGCGTACGGCGTGCGCTACTGCGATGCAAGCGGTCACCGCAACGAGGCGGGGCTCGGCGATGCGTGGCTCTATTGGGACGCCCGAACGGGCGCCCCGGCGGGCCGGCAGATTCCAGGCAGAGGCTCAGCCGGCGATCTTTTCATGCAAGCTCAGTTTCCGTTGCATTCGGGCCGCATTGCGGGCCTTGCCGGGCGCGTCGTCGTCAGCATGACTGGACTGGCCGTAGCCGTGCTGAGCGTGACAGGTCTCGCGATCTGGCTGAAGAAAGCGCGGGCGCGCCGACTGGCGGCCGCGGCGGCACGACGTCCGGCTCGTGAACGCGAGCGTACGCCCGTATAAGGTTCCCGGCGACGCTTACTGACCCGCCACCGTCATCCGCTCGATCAGCACCGACCCGGTCTGCTTGGTGCCGCGCACGATCGTATCGGCGCCGATGGCGACGATGTTGCGGAACATCTCCTGCAGCGTGCTCGCGACGGTGATCTCTTCGACGGCATGCTGAATCTTGCCGTTCTCGACCCAGAAACCCGATGCGCCGCGCGAATAGTCGCCCGTCACGTAGTTGACGCCCTGGCCCATCAGCTCGGTCAGCAGGAGCCCCGTATCGAGCTTTCTGAGCATGGCCTCGAAATCGTCGTCCTCGCTCGTTTGCGAGCTTCTGAGCGAAAGGTTGTGGGAGCCGCCCGCGTTGCCCGTCGTCTGCATGCCGAGCTTGCGCGCCGAGTAAGTCGACAGGAAATAGCCCTCGACGACCCCGTCTCTCACGACCGCACGCTGCTTCGTGCGCACGCCCTCCTCGTCGAACGGCGCGCTGCCCATCGCGCGCGGCATGTGGGGGTCTTCGACGATCTGCACGTGCGGCGCGAAGACGCGCTTGCCGAGACTGTCGACGAGAAAGGTCGTCTTGCGATAGAGCGCGCCGCCGCTCGTCGCCTGCACGAACGCCCCGAGCAGGCCGGCGGCCAGCGGCGCCTCGAACAGCACCGGCACCTTGCGCGTATCGAGGCGCCGCGCGCTGAGCCGCGCGAGCGCCCGCTCGGCCGCGTAACGCCCGATCGCCTCGGGCGCGGCCAACTCCTTCGCGCTGCGCTTCGACGAATACCAGTCGTCGCGCTGCATGTTGCGTCCGCTGCCGGCAATCGGCGCGCACGAGATGTAGTGACGAGAGTACGGATAACCAGAGAGAAAGCCGCGCGTCGTCGCGAGCACGAACTGCGAGTGCTGCGCCGAGACGCTCGCGCCCTCCGAATTCTTGATTTGCGCGTCCGTCGCGAACGCGGCATCTTCGGCGCGGCGCGCGATCTCGACCGCGTCTTCCGCCGTGAGATGCCACGGATGGTAAAGGTCCAGGTCGCGCGGCGCCGTTTCGAGCAGCTCCGCCTCGGCCAGCCCCGCGCAGTTGTCCTCGGCCGTGAAGCGCGCGATGTTGTAGGCCGCCGCGACCGTGTCGCGCAGCGCCTCCTTCGAAAAATCGGAGGTGCTCGCATTGCCGCGCTTCGCGCCGATGAAGACCGTCACCCCGACCATCTTGTCGCGGTTGTGCTCGATCGTCTCGACCTCGCCGCGCCTCACCGTCACGGACAAGCCGTCGCCCTCGGAAATCTCGGTGGCCGCATCGGTCGCCCCGAGCGATTTCGCGTGGCGAAGGATGTCCGATGCAATCTCCTTCAATTCGTCTTGCGTATGCGGAAAGAAGCGTTGTGGGGTATCGGTGTCCGCTGCCATCGTGGTTGCCATCCGGTGTAGAGCTTTCGGGGAGACGCGGCGCTCGGCGGCTCTTCCGCCCTCCGGCTTCGGCGAAAAGCATCGCAGCCGGTTCGCGCGCCCGTCGTCTTGCGCATCCCGCGATCATAGCAAGGTCCGCGTCGATGCGAATGCCCAAGCTACAATGTCGGCATGACACGCAAAACCCGCATTCAACCGATCGAGCCGGCCGCCCCCGACCTCGACGACGATCTCGCCTACACGCGGCCGAGCAAGTCGCAGATGAAGCGCGAAATGCATGCGCTGCAAGCGCTCGGCGTCGAGCTCGTCGAGTTGCCGAAGGACGCCTTGAAACGGATGCCGATGCCCGACGATCTCGCCGACGCCATTCTCGAAGCTCGTCGCATCACCGATCACGAGGGCAAGCGCCGGCAGATTCAGTACATCGGCCGTGTGATGCGCTCGCTGACCGAAGAAGAAATCGACGCGCTGCGCACGGCGCTCGAAGCGAACCGAGGCGCCAACAAGGCCGAAACGGCGCGGCTGCACTGGATCGAGGACACGCGCGAGCGCCTCCTCGCCGACGACGATGCTTTCACGGCCTTCGTGCGCGAACATCCGGGGGCCGATGCGCAAACGGGCCGCACGTTGATCCGGAACGCGCGCAAGGAAGTGCAGCAAGGCAAGCCGCCGCGCTATTTCCGCGAGCTGTTCCAATGGATCAAGAGCGCGAGCGGCAGCGATGCCGGGCACACGGTCGAAGGAGCCGGCCCCGACGAGACGACGGAAGACGACGAAGATGACAGCCAAGCGTAGCCACCCCGACGAAATCGTGATCGGCCTGGTCTCGATCAGCGATCGCGCGACGAGCGGCGTCTATGAGGACAAGGGTATCCCGTCGCTCGAGGCCTGGCTGCAAAAGGCGCTCGCCTCGCCCTGGCGCACCGAAAAACGGCTCGTTCCCGACGAGGCCGACACGATTTCGAAGACGCTCATCGAGCTCGTCGACGAAGTGGGCTGCGATCTCGTATTGACGACGGGCGGCACCGGCCCCGCACGGCGCGACGTCACGCCGGAAGCGACGCTCGCGGTGGCGACGAAGGAAATGCCCGGCTTCGGTGAACAGATGCGTCAGATCAGCCTGCACTTCGTGCCGACGGCGATTCTCTCCCGACAGGTGGCCGTGGTGCGCGAAACGCCGACGCACGCGGCGCTGATCGTCAATTTACCGGGCCAGCCGAAATCGATTCAGGAAACCCTCGAGGGCTTGCGCGACGACACTGGCGCGGTGCAAGTGCCGGGCATCTTCGCGGCCGTGCCATACTGCATCGACCTGATCGGCGGCCCGTACGTGACGACGAACGACGATGTCGTCGCCGCCTTCCGGCCGAAGAGCGCGCGGCGGCCGCCGAACCCGTGACGCGGCTTGGCTCGCTCAGTTGCCTTCGACCGGCGCGCTCGGCGCGACAACGAGAAAATGCTGACGGTAATACTTGAGCTCGTCGATCGACTCGTGAATATCGGCCAAGGCCGTATGCATCGCGCGCTTCTGAAAGCCTTTGTAGACGGTCGGCTGCCAGCGCCGGCAGAGCTCCTTCAACGTGCTCACGTCGAGATTGCGGTAGTGAAAGAACCGCTCCAGCTCGGGCATCCAGCGCGCCATGAAGCGACGGTCCTGACAGATCGAGTTTCCGCACATCGGCGACTTGCCCGGCGGAACGTAAGCCGAAAGAAACGCGAGGATCTGCTCGGTTGCCTCATGCTCCGTCACCGTCGAGGCGCGCACGCGCTCGGTGAGTCCCGAACGGCCGTGCGTGTTCCTGTTCCATTCGTCCATCTTGCCGAGCGTCTCGTCGCTCTGATGGATGGCGAGCACGGGCCCTTCGACGATCTTGTCGAGCGTCGAATTCGTGACGACGACGGCGATTTCGATGATGCGATCGGTGTCGGGCTCGAGCCCCGTCATTTCCATGTCGAGCCAGACGAGATTCATCTCGCTGCGGGCAAGCGTCGGCTCGCCGACGAGTTCGAGGGTGTCAGTCATGAAGGCATCCAGGTTACGAACAAGGGCTGGCAAAACCCTATAATTGTCGCATAGATACAACGGACCTCCGCGATGTCATCCCTTTACTTCACCGTCCTCTTCGCAGCCACCGTGCTCGCCATGGTCGGCACGAAACTATGGCTCGCCGCACGCCAGATCCGGTTCGTCGCGGCCCATCGCGGCGCGGTGCCGCAGCAGTTTGCGGGAACGATCACACTCTCCGCTCATCAGCGCGCGGCCGATTACACGATCGAGCGCACGCGGCTCGGCATGCTCGAAGTGGTCGTCGGCGCCGCCGTCACGATCGCGCTCACGCTGCTCGGCGGCGTGCAGGCGCTCAACGTCGGCGTCTCGGACCTGCTCGGTCACGGCTATGTCGCGCAGATCGGCTTGGTCGCGGTCGTCGTCGCGATCACGAGCATCATCGACTTACCGTTCGACTATTACCGGCAGTTCGTCGTGGAAGAGCGTTTCGGCTTCAACCGGATGACAAAGGCGATCTTCTTCGCCGATCTCGCCAAGAGTACGGCGCTCGGCGCCGCCTTCGGGCTGCCGCTCCTCTTCGTCGTGCTCTGGCTCATGCACCAGGCAGGCAATCTGTGGTGGCTCTGGACCTGGGTCGTCCTCGTCGCGTTCCAGTTGCTCGTGCTCGTGCTCTACCCGACGCTCATCGCACCGCTCTTCAACAAGTTCGAGCCGCTCACCGATGAAGCGCTGAAGGTACGGATCGAAGCGCTGATGAAGCGCTGCGGCTTCGCCGCAAAGGGTCTCTTCGTGATGGATGGGAGCCGCCGCTCCGCGCACGGCAACGCCTACTTCACGGGCTTCGGCGCATCAAAGCGCATCGTTTTCTTCGATACGCTGCTCGCCCGCCTGACGGGCGCCGAGATCGAAGCGGTATTGGCCCATGAGCTCGGCCATTTCAAGCGCCGCCATGTCGTCAAGCGGATGGCCGTCATGTTCGCGGTCAGTCTCGCACTGCTCGCGCTGCTCGGCTGGCTGACGCAACGCACCTGGTTCTACGAAGGGCTCGGCGTCGAGCCGTCGATGACCGCGAGCAACAACGGCCTCGCGCTCGTGCTGTTCTTCCTCGCGCTCCCCGTGTTCCTCTTCTTCGTCACGCCGCTCGGCAGCCTGAGCTCGCGCAAGCACGAGTTCGAGGCCGATGCATTCGCCGCAAGCCAGACGGATGCGCGCGAGCTGGTCAACGCGCTGGTCAAGCTTTATGAGGATAACGCGGCGACGCTGACGCCCGATCCCGTGTACACGGCGTTTTACTACTCGCACCCGCCGGCCTCGCAGCGCATCGATCGGCTGCTGCACCCCGCATGAGGAGCCGCTCCGCCCCTGCTCGAGCCGTAACGCGTGAGGCCGAAGGGGCCGACGGCGCTTGCGGCGCGACGGACGCCAAGCGCGTCGACGGCCTCGTCGTCGCCGCGCATGGACGCCACTATCTCGTCGCTCGCGGCGGCGACACGCGCGTGCTCGTGCAATGCTTTCCGCGCGGCAAGCGCAGTGAAGTGGCAGTCGGCGATCGCATCGTCTACGAGCCGACCTCGGCCGATCAGGGCGTGATCGTCGAAATCGGCGCGCGCCGCAATCTGCTTTATCGTTCCGATCAGTACAAGTCGAAGCTCTTCGCGGCCAATCTCGACCAACTGCTGATCGTGCTCGCGACTGAGCCGCATTTCAGCGAGGATCTGCTCGGCCGCGCGCTCGTCGCCGCGGAAGCGAATGTGCTCGCGCCGCTCATCCTGCTGAACAAGACCGACATCGAGCCGGCGCTCGAAAAGGCGCGCGCACGGCTCGCACCCTACCGCGCGCTAGGCTACGAGGTGCTCGAACTGTCGATCAGGACGCGCGCGGATGAAGCGCACGAGACGCTCGGCACGCGCCTCGCGGGTCATTCGACGCTGCTGCTCGGTCAGTCGGGCATGGGCAAGTCGACGCTCGTCAATCTGCTGGTTCCGAATGCCGATGCGGCCACTCGCGAAATCTCGACGGCCTTGGGCAGCGGTCGCCATACGACGACGTTCACGCGGCTCTATCCCCTTCCGGTGAGCGGAGCGCTGATCGATTCGCCGGGGTTTCAGGAGTTCGGCCTTCATCATCTGACCGAGGGCCAGCTCGAGCGCGCGTTTCCCGAGTTCCGCCCGTTGCTCGCCGACTGCCGCTTCTATAACTGCCATCATTTGCACGAGCCCGGCTGCGCGATACTCGCGGCCTTGGCGGACGGCCGCATTGCGCGCGAACGTCATGCGCTCTATGCACAACTGGTACACGAAGCCAATCAGACGGTACGCTAGCATCGTGCAACGATAGGCAGCAAACACGCCGAGAAGCTTTCGTCATGCTCAAGCTGATGCTCGCGCCCAACACCGTGATCGGCCAGCACTGGGTGAACCTCCTGACCGTCGCTGGAATTCCTTGCGAGTTGCATAACCGCTACCTGAACGGCGCGCTCGGTGAAATCCCGGCCGAGCAGTGTGCGCCCGAGCTATGGCTCGTCGACGAGCGCGACGAGACGATTGCGAGAAAACTCATCGAGGCGGCCATCAACGGCCCGCCTCCCGGCGGCGCTTCGTGGCGTTGCCGCCGTTGCGGCGAGACGCTCGAGCCTCAGTTCACCCTCTGTTGGCAATGCGGAACCGCACGCGATCCACGCGACGATTGAATCGCGCAGGGCGAGGAGCTCTGCCCTCGCTTGCGGGACAGGGCACTAACCTACCCAGACCGCAATCGTCAGCATGAGCAGCAGAATCATCCAGAGGATGACAGCGCGCCAGACGAGGCCGACCGCCGACTGCAACGTACGCGGCGTGCAATCGTCGCCGACGGGGATTGGACCGCCCTCGGTTGCGCCGAGCGCGTCGAGGCTCGACGGCTCGGCGAGCGGGCCGGCCAGTCGCGCGCCGAGCGCCCCGCTGCCCGCGGCGAGCAGCACGCCGTCGTTCACGTCATGCCACTGCCGCGAATGATTGCGCCACGCGTAAATCGCATCCTCGAAATTGCCGACGATGGCAAAGCCGAGCGCCGTGAGGCGCGCCGGCACCCAGTCCATGACGAAGAACACACGCTGCGGGAACGTCGCGAATGCGACCGTCCGGTCGCCGACGGGCACGGCCCAGGCGCGTGCCAGGTATTCCGAGATCCGATAGAGGACCGCACCCGCCGGCCCGATCGGCACGAGGAACCAGAAGAAGACACCAAAGACGTGGCGATGTGAAGCGACGACGGCATGAATCAGCGTATGCCGCACGATTTCCCCGACCGGCATGTCGATCGTATCCATGCCTGTCCACTCGTTGAGAATTTCGCGTGCGCGCGGCACGTCGTCGTTATTGAGCGCCAGGTGGATATCGGTGAAGTAATGGCTGAATTGCCGAAAGCCGAGCGTGAAATAAACGATGACGACGTTCCAGAGAAACGCCAGTGCAAAGCTGATTCGATAAAGCAGGTAGTAGACGGCCGCAACCGCCAGCGTCCACGGCAGCACGACCGCCAGCCAGGCCAGGATTCCATGCTTTCTCTTGCCGGCGTCGAAACCTTGCGCCGCCCACTCCGCGTGATATTGAAGCAGTGCGAACACCGGATTGCTCGGTGAAAGCGCACGTAACTGTTCGATAACGAGAGCCAGCAATACGGAGAAAAAAGTCATGCGACGCGCCGTGCCTATTGGATTCTTAGCTATTGTCGCGTAACGATAGCACAGGGCGGCTGCATCCGAACGTGCGGAATCGCCACAGGTGCGTGGCGTCGCGCGCGCACGCGCATCACGCGATAAGGAAGCGGTAGAAGTTGCGCAACATGCCGGCTGTCGCACCCCAGACGAAGTAATGTCCGCCCGTGCCGTGGCGCGGATAGGGCATCGCGAAGAAGCGCCGCTCGCCGCCTTCCCAGCGCAGCAATCGCACCTCGTGATGGGCCGGGTCCATCAGATAGTCGAGCGGTACCTCGAAGATCTCGGCGACCTCGAGCGTATCGGCCCGCACCGAAAATGGTGGATGCACGAGGCCCACAACCGGCGTCACGCGAAAACCCGTGCCGGTCAGATAATCGGGCAGCGCGCCCAGGATTTCGACGCGCTCGGACGCGAGCGAGACTTCTTCGCGCGCCTCGCGCAACGCCGTTGCCACCGCGTTCTCGTCGTCCGGCTCGCGCCGGCCGCCCGGAAAGCTGATCTGCCCGGCATGATCGCTCAGGTGATCGGCACGTTGCGTCAGGAGAACGGTCAAGCGCTCTTCGCGGACCACGAGCGGCATCAATACCGCCGCAGCGCGCGGATCTTCCACTTCGCGTCGGTGAGCGTCGCTCGGCTCCGGAGACCAGACGAGGCGCTGCGCGAAACGCGTACGCAAGCCCTCCGGCGTAAGCCGCGCATGGGGAACAGCGGGCAAGTCGGCACCGGTCGATTCGACCGGCAAAGCGTCAGGTTCGAAAACGGGGCGGATCAACGCAACTCCGAACGTAAGGCCTCGATACCGCTATTCTCGCCTGCAAAACAAAAAAGCACCCGAGGAGGGTGCTTTTTTTTACAGCTCTTACCGACGCTCAGGAAGCGGCGCGGTCTTTCGTCACGAGCTTTTCCTTGATGCGCGCGGACTTGCCCGAACGCTCGCGCAGGTAGTAGAGCTTCGCACGGCGCACGTCGCCACGACGCTTGACGACGATGCTGGCCAACAGCGGCGAGTACGTCTGGAACGTACGCTCGACGCCTTCGCCCGACGAAATCTTGCGGACGATGAACGACGAGTTGAGGCCACGATTGCGCTTCGCGATCACGACGCCCTCATAAGCCTGGACGCGCTTGCGGTTGCCTTCGACGACATTCACGTTGACGACCACGGTATCACCGGGGCCGAAATCGGGGATGGACTTGCCGGCGAGCACGCGCTCGATCTCTTCCTGCTCGAGTTTTGCAATCAGATTCATCACTGACTCCTAAAGCCATCTTGTCGGCGTTTTGCCCGCCTTGCGCTCGAAACGACACGCCCGGCACGGCCCCGATAGAGGATGGGTTCACATCAGGTGCCGCGCACTTTCGTGCAATGGCACCCCCTCGTCCGCCACGGCTCACCGAAAGCGAATCAAGCTTTCGGCGGTTCCTTGGCAAGACTCGCGAGCCATGCCTCGTCGGCACGGCTCAGCATCTTGTTGCGCCTCGCGCGCTCGATCAAATCGGGCCGCTTGGCAGCAGTGTTGCGCAACGCCTCGCGGCGGCGCCACTGCTCGATTTCCGCGTGATGCCCAGAGAGCAGCACGTCCGGCACGCGCACGCCCTCGTACTCCTCGGGGCGCGTGTAATGCGGACAGTCGAGCAATCCGTCGACGAAACTGTCTTGCTCCGCCGACTGCGCGTCGTTCAATACGCCGGGCAACTGGCGCACGACGGCATCCATCAACGCCATCGCCGGCAATTCGCCGCCCGACAGGACGAAATCGCCGAGACTGACCTCTTCGTCGACACAGCGGTCGACGAGTCGCTGGTCGATCGCTTCATACCGCCCGCAAAGCAGGACCAAACCGGGCTCGTGCGCGAACCGCATGACGCGCTCATGGTCGAGCGCCGCACCCTGCGGCGAAAGCATGAGCACGCGGGTGCCCTCGATCCCTTGCGCGGCCTGCGCGGCCTTGGCCGCGGCGATCGCCGCTTCGAGCGGCCTGGCCAGCATGACCATGCCCGGACCGCCGCCGTAAGGACGATCGTCGACGGTGCGGTAGTTGTCGGTCGTGAAATCACGCGGATTCCACGTGCGCAAACCGAATCGCCCCTGCTTCGCCGCGCGGCTCGTGATGCCCCACTCGGTCAACGCGCGGAACATCTCGGGAAAGAGCGTGACGACATCGAACTGCATCGCGCGCTCTCCTTGCTCGACCATGCTCAGTAATCGGCTTCCCAGTCGACGATGATGCGCTTCGCCGCCTGGTCGACCGCCTTGACGTACACCCCGACGAACGGGATCAGCCGTTCGCCTGTCGCGGGCTCACCATTCTTGCCGATCGACGGGTACTCGACGCGCAAGACGGTATGCGCGCCGTTGTCGATCAGGTCGGCAACGCGGCCCAGCGCGACACCTGCCTCGTTGACGACTTCGAGGTCGACCAGGTCGACCCAGTAAAACTCGTCTTCGCCCAATGCGGGGAAATCGGCCCGACTGACATGAACGCGATACCCGCGCAGCGCGAGTGCGTCATCCCGATCGGCGAGACCACCGAGCTGCGCGACGATATGCTCGCCATGTACCTTTGCCTGCGCCGCTCGCGCTGATTTCCGCTCTCGGCCCTTCTCGAGCCACCAGCGCTTTGCGCTGAGCAGAGCATCGCCGCCTTGACCGGCGCTTGCGTGGGCCGAGACCTTTACCCAGCCCTTGAGCCCGTAAGCGTCGACGATCGCGCCGACTTCGACCGCATCTTCGGGCCAGCTATCGGTGGACTCCGCACGCAGTGCTGTTTCGGCTTCGCTGCCCGGCGCGGCGCGCTCGGCGCGCTTCGGAACGAACGCTCCAAACGACGCGTGCGCACGCGAGTCCGACTTCGCGCGCCCCGAACCACCCGAGTCACCAGCGGTCATTGGCGCGCCTCCATGCCCTGGCGGCCTCTTTGCGCCGCTGCTCCGGAGAACCGGTGCGCACCCGACGCGAGCCGCCGATACCGCGTTCAAGCAACCGGCTGCGCCTTCTGAGCTTGCTTCACGAGACGCTCGACGGTCGGCGACAGCTGCGCGCCGACGCCTTGCCAATACGTGAGGCGATCCTGCGCGATGCGCAGCGATTCACCCTTCGTCGCGACCGGGTTGTAAAAGCCGACGCGCTCGATGAAGCGACCGTCACGACGGCTGCGCGAATCGGTGGCTACGATGTTGTAGAACGGGCGCTTCTTCGAGCCGCCGCGTGCCAGACGGATAATGACCATGCCTTGATCCTTGAAAATCCTGAAAACCGGGGTTCGGGACTACCGAAACGCTCGATTATAGCTGGAAATTGAAACCATAACAAACACTTAGATCAGTGCGAGCGGCAAGGCGTCGGGATCGCATGACCCGTCGCCAGCGAGCGGCGTAGAATGCGCGATCCGGCGTCGCGACCGAGGGGTACGTGACCCCTGGCCGTGCCGGCCGCTCGATTCCGATATTCCCGCTCTATGTCCCGTCCCGCCTCGCTGACCCTGACGCGCTTTCGCTCGAAAACCTTGACTGCCGCGCTCGCCTTCTTCTTCGGCAGCCTCGGCGCGCACCGCTTTTATCTGTACGGCCTTCGCGACAAGTTCGGCTGGGCGCACATCGTGGGCACGTTGCTTGGCATTCGCGGCGTACTGCTACTGATCGCGACCGCGCGCACCTCGACGCTCGGCTGGGCACTGGCGATACCTGGCGCCGTCTCCGTGCTCACGGGCTGTCTGGCAGCGATCGTCTACGGGCTGCGACCCGACGAGAAGTGGGATGCTCAATTCAACGCGAGGTCGGACAAGCGCAGCCGCTCCGGCTGGACCGTCGTCTTTATCGTCATCTTCTCGCTCTTCTTCGGGGCGATGCTGCTGATGGCCGGGCTTGCGCTCGCGTTTCAGACTTACTTCGAGTCGCAGATCGATACGAATCACTCGCTATCTCGGTGACTCGGCAACGTCAGAACAGCGTCAGCTGCCGATCGGGCGCTTCGGGTGGCTGGGGACGCCGGAACTGCGACATGTCGAGAATGCCTCGTTGCCGCTCGTTGAGGCCGAGCCGTTTGGTAGCCTTCGCGAAGCGCTGCTTCAGCAGCTGCGCCCATGTTCCTTCGCCTTTCATCCGATGCGCGAACGATGAATCGTAGTCTTTGCCGCCCCGCATGTCGTGGATGCGCGCCATGACACGTTCTGCGCGCTGGGGGAAATGCGCGGCGAGCCAGTCCTTGAAGAGCGGCGCCACTTCCCACGGCAAGCGCAAGACGATATAGCTCGCGCTCGTCGCTCCGGCTTCTGCACAGGCCTCGAGCACACGCTCGAAATCGGGCTCAGTGACGAACGGAATGACGGGCGCGACGCTGACCCCGACTGGAACGCCGGCTTCGCTCAACGCTCGGATCGTCCTCAGGCGCCGTGCGGGCGCCGCGGCGCGCGGCTCCAGCGTGCGCGCGATAGCCGCATCGAGCGTCGTGACGGTAACGGCGGCCATCACGAGACCGCGAGCAGCCATCGGAGCGAGCAGGTCGAGGTCACGCTCGATCAATGAGGACTTGGTGATCGCGGCGAATGGATGCCCGTAATCGTGCAGGACCTCGATCACGCGGCGCGTGATTTTCAACTCGCGCTCGATGGGCTGATAAGCATCGGTGTTCACACCCAACGCAATCGGCTCGGGTGCGTAGGTCTTTTTCGAGAGCTCGCGCGCGAGCAATTCCGCCGCGTTGACCTTCGCGTAGATGCGGCTCTCGAAATCGAGGCCCGGCGACAAGCCGAGATAGCTGTGCGTCGGTCGAGCAAAGCAATAGATGCAGCCGTGCTCACAACCGCGATAAGGATTCAGCGAAACGTTGAACGGAATGTCGGGCGACGCGTTTCGCGTCAGGATGCTTTTCGCATGCTCCTCGAACACTTCGGTTCGCAGCGGCGGCGCTTCATCGGCTTCTTGTGTCGTCCAGCCGTCGTCGACCGCCTCGCGCTGATCGACTTCGTAGCGGCCTTGGAGGTTGGAGACGGCGCCGCGCCCTTTCCTCGGCGCGGGCGGGGCAATTGGAAATTCGACGTCTGAATCGTCCATTTGCTCGTTGAAACAAGAATCCGGCAAGCCTTGCCTTTCGTCGGACAAAGAGCAGGCATGTAGCCCCAGTTCGGGTACTCGAGGTCAATGTCGCGACCGAGATTGATATGATACTGTATGGTTATACAGTGTCAATGCGCTTTTCGCTGGGAGATCGGTTGGGGTAAGAGAGCTATTCGCGCCCCAAAGCACAAACCCCCGCGAGCGAGAGCTGGCGGGGGTTTGCTGGGGGTTGGGGAGCCTGACGATTACCTACTTTCACACGGGGATCCGCACTATCATCGGCGTGGAGTCGTTTCACGGTCCTGTTCGGGATGGGAAGGGGTGGTACCAACTCGCTATGGTCATCAGGCATGACTTGTTGCCGTGTCGCGGGTGGGCGGCACAGCCAATCTGGGAAGAAGGGGAGTAAGGGGTGGGTAGCGAGTGCATCGTGGCACACGCGAGGATCCTGAAGCGTACCCCTTTGGGGGCTTACCCCCTAGGGGGTGGTTCCCAGTCAGTGCTCAAGCACTCGCTGGTCGCCTTTCAAAACGCTCCGGTTATAGGATCAAGCCTTACGGGCAATTAGTATCGGTTAGCTCAGCGCATTACTGCGTGTACACACCCGACCTATCAACGTCCTGGTCTTGAACGACCCTTCAAGGGGCTCGAAG
>NZ_PYUC01000011.1:0-232680 GCF_003028655.1 Trinickia symbiotica | reverse complement strand
CCCACGCCCACCCCCATCCTGCGGTAGAATCGCATTTCGATACACCCTGGACCGGAAAATGCGCTGGCAACCTCGGACCGCCCACTTGATCCCCGCACCGCGAGAAGCGCGCCCCGCGGCGGAGCGGCACGTCCGTCACGGACGATCGTGGCCGGTGTGAGACGCTGCTTGCGAGGGCTCGCCGGCGCCCGCCGTGCGATGGCCGTTCGCCTGACGAAGCCAAACTTTCCAGAAAATAGCGCGCCTGATGCGCAATGCTCGCCGCGCGGTCGCTCAGTCGACTAGATCGACGAGCGCGCGGCCGGCCCATCGATCCGTCCGACCATGAACGCACCTCAAGTCTTCGATCCGAACGGCGCCGCCGCCGCGCTGGCTGCCGATCCCGAACCGCGCTTGCGCGAGATTCCCTACAACTACACGTCCTTCTCCGACCGCGAAATCGTCATCCGATTGCTGGGCGAAGAGGCGTGGCAGGTTCTCGACGAGTTGCGGGCCGAGCGCCGCACGGGCCGCTCGGCCCGTATGCTCTACGAAGTGCTCGGCGACATCTGGGTCGTGCGCCGCAACCCTTATCTGCAAGACGACCTCCTCGACAATCCGAAGCGCCGCAAGCTGCTCATCGAAGCGCTCCATCACCGGCTCACCGAAATCGAGAAGCGTCGCCGCGCCGATCTCGTCTCGCATGACGACGTGGCCGGTCAGGAGCGCGCCGCGCGCGTCGAAACGCTCGTCGCCGCCGCGCGTCGTTCGGTCGAGGCATTTGCGGCGGAGTTCGCCGAGACGGCGGAACTGCGCCGGCGCGCACTGAAAGTGCTGGGCCGCTGCACGCAGAAGGACAACATTCGCTTCGACGGACTCTCTCGGGTCTCGCATGTCACCGATGCAACAGACTGGCGCGTCGAGTATCCGTTCGTCGTTCTGACGCCCGATACGGAAGAGGAAATCGCCCGCCTCGTCAAAGCCTGCTTCGAGCTCGGCCTCACGGTCATTCCGCGCGGCGGCGGCACGGGTTATACCGGCGGAGCGGTGCCGCTCACGCCGTTTTCGGCCGTCATCAACACGGAAAAGCTCGAACTGCTCGGCGCGGTGGAGCTGACCGAGCTGCCCGGCGTCGCGCGCAAAGTGCCGACGATCTTCTCGGGCGCAGGCGTCGTCACGAGGCGCGTGACCGAGGCGGCGGAAGCGGCCGGCTATGTCTTCGCGGTCGATCCGACCTCGCTCGACGCGTCTTGCATCGGCGGCAACATCGCGATGAACGCGGGCGGCAAGAAGGCGGTGCTCTGGGGAACGGCGCTCGACAATCTCGCCTGGTGGCGGATGGTCGATCCGGACGGCAACTGGCTCGAAATCACGCGCCTCGAACACAACCTCGGCAAGATTCACGATATCGAGACGGCGCGTTTCGAGCTCAAATGGTTCGACGGTGAGCACGCGCCCGGCGAGAAGCTCCTGCGCAGCGAGACGCTCTCGATCGGCGGCCGGCGCTTCCGCAAGGAGGGGCTCGGCAAGGACGTGACTGACAAGTTCCTCGCCGGTTTGCCGGGCGTACAGAAGGAAGGCTGCGACGGTCTGATCACGTCGGCGCGCTGGGTGCTCCACAAGATGCCGGCGCATACGCGCACGGTCTGTCTCGAGTTCTTCGGGCAGGCGCGCGAGGCGATCCCGAGCATCGTCGAGATCAGGGACTATCTCTTCGAGACGGCCAGGCGCGGCGGCGCGATTCTCGCCGGCCTCGAGCATCTCGACGAGCGCTATCTGCGCGCGGTCGGCTATGCGACGAAGTCGAAGCGCAGTGCGTTTCCGAAGATGGTGCTGATCGGCGACATCGTCGGTGACGATGCCGACGCCGTCGCCGCCGCGACTTCCGAAGTCGTGCGCATGGCGAACGGCAGGAGCGGCGAGGGCTTCGTCGCCGTCAGCGCCGAGGCGCGCAAGCGCTTCTGGCTCGATCGCAGCCGCACGGCCGCCATCTCCAAGCATACGAACGCGTTCAAGATCAACGAAGACGTCGTCATCCCGCTCGACCGGATGGGCGAGTATACGGACGGCATCGAGCGCATCAACATCGAGCTCTCGATCAAGAACAAGCTGGAGCTCGTCGACGCGTTGGAGGCCTTCTTCAAGGCGGGTAACCTGCCGCTCGGCAAGACCGACGACGCCAACGAAATTCCAAGCGCGGAGTTGCTCGAAGACCGCGTTCAGCATGCGCTCGAGCTGCTCGGGCGCGTGCGCGAGCGCTGGACGTTCCTGCGGGACAACCTCGACATGCCGTTGCGCGAGGCTCAGCATACGCTCGTGCAGCTCGGCTACGAAGCGCTCGCCGAGAAGTTCGCGGACCGCGTCGATGCCCAATCCGGCGCGACGGTTTTCCACGTGACGCAGGATCGCACTGTGCGCGTCTCGTGGAAGCAGGAGATCCGGGCGGAGCTGCGGCAGATCTTCAACGGCGGTGAGTTCAAGCCGATCCTCGAGCAAGCGCAGGCAATCCACAAGCAGGTGCTGCGCGGGCGCGTCTTCGTCGCGCTGCACATGCACGCGGGCGACGGCAACGTTCATACGAACATCCCCGTCAACTCGGACAACTACGCGATGCTGCAGGTTGCCCATGCGGCGGTCGAGCGGATCATGAAACTCGCGCGCTCGCTCGACGGCGTCATCTCGGGCGAGCACGGCATCGGCATCACGAAGCTCGAATTCCTGACCGACGACGAGATCGCCGAATTCCGCGCCTACAAGGAGCGCATCGATCCACAAGGGCGCTTCAACAAGGGCAAGCTTTTCGCGGGCGCCGACCTGCGCAACGCCTATACGCCGAGCTTCGGGCTCATGGGCTACGAGTCGCTGATCATGCAGCAGTCCGATATCGGCGCGATCGCCGATTCGGTCAAGGACTGCCTGCGCTGCGGCAAGTGCAAGCCCGTTTGCGCGACGCACGTGCCGCGCGCGAACCTCCTTTACAGCCCGCGCAACAAGATCCTCGCGACCTCGCTCCTGATCGAGGCGTTCCTCTACGAGGAGCAGACGCGCCGCGGCGTGTCGATCAAGCATTGGGACGAGTTCAACGACGTGGCCGATCACTGCACGGTCTGCCACAAGTGCGTGACGCCGTGCCCGGTGAAGATCGACTTCGGCGACGTGTCGATGAACATGCGCAACCTGTTGCGCAAGATGGGCAAGAAGAAGTTCAACCCGGGTTCGGCCGCGGGAATGTTCTTCCTCAACGCGACGAACCCGCGCACGATCAACGTCGCGCGCACGGCGATGATGGGGGTCGGCTACAAGGTCCAGCGCTTCGGCAACGAGGTGGTCAAGCAGTTCGCGAAGAAGCAGACGGCCCATCCGCCGGCGACGACGGGCAAGCCGCCCGTGGTCGAGCAGGTGATCCACTTCGTCAACAAGAAGATGCCCGGCAATCTGCCGAAGAAGACGGCGCGCGCACTGCTCGACATCGAGGACAACAAGATCGTGCCGATCATCCGCAACCCAAAGACGACGACGGTCGATTCGGAAGCGGTGTTCTACTTCCCGGGCTGCGGTTCCGAGCGCCTCTTCTCGCAGGTCGGGCTCGCCACGCAGGCGATGCTCTGGGAAGCCGGCGTGCAGACCGTGCTGCCGCCGGGCTACCTCTGCTGCGGCTACCCGCAGCGCGGCGCGGGGCAGTACGACAAGGCCGAGAAGACCGTCACCGATAACCGCGTGCTGTTCCATCGCGTGGCGAACACGCTCAACTATCTCGATATCAAGACGGTCGTCGTCTCGTGCGGGACCTGCTACGACCAGCTCGCGGGCTACGAATTCGACAAGATCTTCCCGGGCTGCCGCATCATCGACATCCACGAGTTCCTGCTCGAGAAGGGGATGAAGCTCGACGGAGTAAGCGGGGTGCGGTACATGTACCACGACCCGTGCCATACGCCGATCAAGACGATGGATCCCGTCAAGCTCGTCAACGAGCTGATGGGCGCGGGCAACGACGGCTACAAGATCGAGAAGAACGACCGCTGCTGCGGCGAGTCGGGCACGTTCGCGGTCACGCGGCCCGATATCTCGACACAGGTTCGCTTTCGCAAGGAAGAAGAGATCAGGAAGGGCGCGGCCAAGCTGCGCGCGTTGCCGATCGTCGACGCGGGAGCGGCCGGCAACGGCGCGGCTGCCAACGGCGCCGCATCCGACGGCGCGGCGAGCGGTGCGCACGGCCAGCCCGACATCAAGATCCTGACGAGCTGCCCGTCCTGCCTGCAAGGGCTTTCGCGCTACAACGAGGATGCGGACATCGAAGCCGACTATATCGTCGTAGAAATGGCGCGCAAGGTGCTCGGCGAGGACTGGATGGTCGACTACGTCCGTAAGGCCAACGATGGCGGGATCGAGCGGGTGCTGGTCTAATAGGCGTGACAGGCGCCGAGGCGCGAGAGAATCGGGCGTTTCATCGAGGCCGCGATAATGCAAAAGACGCGAAAGGACGACGATGGACTGTGCATTCTGCCGTGACGAAGGCGGGGTAGTGCTCTGGCAGGACGACGCCATGCGCGTCGTCCTCGCGGACGAGCACGATTACCCGGGTTTTTGCCGGGTGATCTGGAACCGGCACGTCTCCGAGTTCTCCGATCTCGTGGCCGCCGAGCGCGACCGTCTCATGCGCGTCGTCTATGCCGTCGAGCGGGCGCAGCGGCAGGTGCTGCAGCCGGTCAAAGTCAACCTCGCGAGCCTCGGCAACCAGGTGCCGCACGTGCACTGGCACGTGATCCCGCGCTTTTCGAACGACGCGCATTTCCCGCTGCCCGTCTGGGCGCCGCGCCAGCGCGGCGTCTCGGAGGCGTTGCTATCGTCGCGGCGCGCGCAAGCCACGCTCCTTGGCGACGCGGTTCGTCGCGAAGTCGCCGAGGCGTTGGCATGAAGGCCTGAACCGGCCGAACCCGCACGCCCAGAATTTCTATCGAGAAAGCCATGAGCGGACTCACATCCGATACGCCCGTACCGACGAGCGTCGTCATTCACGCCGTCTCGCGCGTGCTCGAGCTGCAATACGCCGACGGCCGAAGCTATCGCGTGCCGTTCGAGCTGTTGCGCGTCTATTCGCCGTCAGCTGAAGTGCGTGGGCACGGGCCGGGACAGGAGACGCTGCAAACGGGCAAGCGCGACGTGACGATCGTGGCGATGGAGCCCGTCGGCAATTACGCGCTGCAGCCGACGTTTTCGGACGGGCATTCCACGGGCATCTATTCGTGGGATTTGCTTTACGAGCTCGCGACACAGAAGGACGCGCTGTGGCGGCAATACCTCGACAAGCTCGCCGCGGCGGGCGTCGATCGCGACGCGCCGATGAGCGCACCGGACACACCGGGCGGGCACGGCCACTGCCACTGAGGGAGTCCGTGCCAGGGGCCGCGGCGGCAGCTCTCGGCGACGGGCAAGGGATCGTAGTAGATCGCGCACTGCCGCGGCTCCCGCCGCGTTCGCGCGCAACCATGCAAAAGAAGGGAGGATGTGCGCCATGACCAAGACTCATTTCGGCTACGAGACGGTCGACGAACAAGAAAAGGCGAAGAAGGTGGCGGGTGTCTTCCACTCGGTCGCCCCGAGCTATGACCTGATGAACGATCTGATGTCGGGCGGGCTGCACAGGATCTGGAAGCAGTTCACGATCGCGCAGGCGAACGTGCGACCCGGGTTCAAGGTGCTCGACATCGCGGGCGGCACCGGCGATCTCGCCAAGACGTTCGCGAAGCAGGCGGGCCAGACGGGCGAAGTCTGGCTGACCGACATCAACGAGTCGATGCTGCGCGTGGGCCGCGACCGGCTGCTCGACGACGGCGTGATCACCCCCGCGCTCCTCTGCGACGCCGAGAAAATTCCATTTCCGGACAACTACTTCGACGTGGTCACGGTCGCGTTCGGCCTGCGCAACATGACGCATAAGGAAACCGCGCTGGCCGAGATGCGGCGCGTGCTGAAGCCGGGCGGACGCCTGCTCGTGCTCGAGTTCTCGAAAGTCTGGGAGCCGTTGCGCCGCGCCTACGACATTTACTCATTCAAGGTGCTCCCCTGGCTCGGCAACAAGTTCGCGAAGGATGCCGAAAGCTACCGCTATCTCGCCGAATCGATTCGCATGCATCCGGACCAGGACACGTTGAAAACAATGATGGAACAAGCAGGCCTCGATGCCGTCAAATATTACAATTTGTCAGCTGGCGTGGTAGCCTTGCATGTCGCGACGAAGTATTAGCGTCGCTAGCTCATTGTTTTAATGGAGGATTTTGAGATGACCGATTCGTTTGGCTGTGCTTTCAAAAAGCTTTCCGCGATTGTGGCGAAGCGAATCGGACTGGCGACGGTCGTCGCGGCGATCGCGGTCGGCACGATCGCGTCGCTCGATGCGCACGCGAAGCGGCTCGGTGGCGGCCGCAGCGTCGGGCGCCAGTCGCAGATGGTGCACCCGTCGCAGAATGCGCCGTCTTCGCCTCGGAATCCTGCCCAGCAACAGCCGATGCAGCAATCGGCACAACCGTCTCAGGCTCAGCGCGCTCAGCAGTCTCCATCGCCGCAACCCGCGCCCGCTGCTTCGCCGCGTTCGCGCTGGCTCGGGCCGATCGCCGGGCTCGCGGCGGGTCTCGGCATTGCGGCGCTCTTGTCGCATTTTGGTCTCGGGGCGGCGTTCGCGGGGGCGATGGCGAACATCATTGTCATTGCGCTGCTTGCAATGATCGGCATCTGGCTCGTGCGCAAGCTCATGTCGCGTGGCCGTCGCGCGCCGTCGCCCGCATACGGCACGGCCGGCACCGCGACGGGTGCGTCGCCGCTTGGTTCGCGGCCATTCGGAGAGAGCCGCATGCAGGCGGGCGCCGATGAGGGGTTCGGCCGCCCCGCGGGCGGCGCCGTGTGGTCAGGCCCGGGACAGTCCGCGGGCATGGCGGCAACGCTGCCAGCCGGTTTCGATGCGGCAACGTTCCTGCATCACGCCAAGCTCAACTTCGCGCGCTTGCAGGCGGCGTGGGACGCGGGCAATCTCGCCGAGATCCGCGACCTCACGACGCCCGAGATGTTGACCGAGCTGAAACGTGACATCGACGCGCGCGGCCGTGAAACGAATCGGACCGACGTCGTCCAGTTGAACGCCGAGCTGCTCGGCGTCGAAGACCGCGGTACCGAGTATCTTGCGAGCGTTCGCTTCAGCGGACTGATTCGCGAATCGGCTGGCGCGCCGGCCGAGCCATTTTCGGAGGTGTGGAATCTGACGAAGTCGGCGCGCGCAGGAGAGGGCTGGCTGCTTGCCGGGATTCAACAGTCGGCGCTTCATTAGAGCGGGCCAATTCGCATTGAAGGTTGGGTGCCGCGTGAACGAGTGTGGACGTGGCAAAGACGACAAAATCCAAGCCGGCCAATGATTCTTGCAATCGCCCGCAATCGCGAGCTGGGAGCGGGAAGCGGTCGGCCCAACCAGGCCTGCTCCTATGAGAATATTCATCCTGATTGCGTTGGCGATTTCTGCAATAAGTGCCTCGCTGCATGCCAATGCGGAGCCGAAGCGGCGTTTAAATATGATTGAGGTCGATAACTATGGCGCAAACAATCCTCAATTCGAAATGACGCAAGAGGTTTCCTCTTGCGCGAAACCCGTCGCGGGGAACGCAAACTTTACTCTTAACCGAGGATGGAACGAAACATACAGGTACTACGAAAAGCTTTCGGAAGACAACTGTTTCTACGAAACCAAGGAACTGCGCTGGCTCGTTACAGCGTCCCGGCAAGAGGACAACTTCCGGTGGCAATGTCGCATGCGTTTGACCAACCGGTTTGATGCAGAAATTGGCTGGTTTCGAACCAAAGTCGAAACAAAACCCGTAGAACCGGTCGCGCCGGGAGCGTCCGATCTCTGCACGGACGGTACGCTCTTCAAGTCGGCGATCTGTGAAAGCTCCGACAAGGCGAGTTGGGGGCGAGCCAATTGCCTCAATCAAGAGTCCGACATGCATGGGAAAATCATAATCAAACTAGGCGGGCCGCCATTGCCGCCCGCGCCGCCTTCATGGTCAGTCAACCCGTTGACCACGAGTGCGTCTCAGTAAGCGCGCCCGTTGCTGATCGGTGCCGCCCGTCGCGCCGCGCGCCGGTTACAGGCGCGGCGTCGTCTCGTCAGCGTCGGTGCGTCGACCTCCCGAGCATGTCGCCGGCGGCCGGCGCCCGATCGGACGCTACAATAGAGGCCCGCGCAGGCCACCTGCCTGCGCGGGCTTTTCGTTTTCGAGCCCGATGATCCTCGCCGCCAAACCGATCGCCGCCGCTGTCAATCACCTGCTCGCTCGCGAAGCCTGGGCGCGCGAGCGCCTGGCGCCCTATGCGGGCAAGACGGCCCGGCTCGTCTTCTCGTCCGTCGTCCTGACGTTCGTCGTGGAACCCGAAGGCTATTTGAACGGTGTCGACGAGTCGGAGGCGCCGCAAGTCGACGTCGCCATCGCCGTACCGGCCGATGCTTTGCCTGCATTCGTGCAGGGCGGGCAAGCGGCGGTCATGAAGCACGTGAAAATCGAAGGCGACGCCGAGTTCGCGACGCTGCTCGGCAAGCTGGCCGAGCACTTACGTTGGGAACCCGAGGAAGACCTCGCGAAGCTGATCGGCGATGCGCCGGCACACCGTGTCGCCACGCTCGTGCGGACGGCCGGCGAGCAGGCGGCGCGCGCGGGCCGCAATTTGCGCGACTCGGTTGCCGAGTACCTGCTCGATGAGAATCCGCAACTCGTGCGCCGTCCATCGCTCGACCTTTTCAACGCGGAGCTCGCACGCGCACGTGACGCGCTCGCACGGCTCGAAAAGCGCATTGAACGCATCGAGCGCGGCGGGCGAGCGGTGAGCGTACCGATGCGCGGCATGCGCTAGACGTCGGCCCCGGGATTTTTCCTCCATGCGTCTTCTGCGCTTTATCAAGATCGTCTTCACCGTCATCCGTTTCGGCCTCGACGAGATGATGCTCGCGCGCATCAAGGATCGCCGCGTGCGATTCCTGCTTCGCATCGGCACGATCGGCCGCCGCTTCAAGTCGCCGCCGGCCGTGCGGCTGCGCCTTGCCCTCGAAAGCCTCGGCCCGATCTTCGTCAAGTTCGGCCAGGTGCTCTCGACGCGGCGCGACCTGCTTTCGACCGAAGTTGCCGTGGAGCTTGCGAAGCTCCAGGATCAGGTGCCCCCATTCGATTCCAACGTGGCGATCGGGATCATCGAAAAATCGCTCGGCGCGAGCGTCGACGTTCTCTTCGACGATTTCGAGCGAATTCCCGTGGCGAGCGCTTCCATCGCCCAGGTGCATTTCGCCAGAGTGAAATCGGGACAGCACGCCGGCAAGCCCGTGGCCGTGAAGGTGCTGCGGCCCAACATGCTGCCCGTCATCGATTCGGACCTCGCGCTCTTGCGCGATCTCGCCGTTTGGGCCGAGCGCCTTTGGGCCGACGGCAAGCGCTTGAAGCCGCGCGAAGTTGTCGCGGAGTTCGACAAGTATCTGCATGACGAGCTCGACCTCATGCGCGAGGCGGCCAACGGCAGCCAGCTGCGCCGCAACTTCGCCGGACTCGATCTGCTGCTCGTTCCCGAGATGTACTGGGAATTCTGCACGCCGAGCGTGCTCGTCATGGAGCGTATGGTCGGGGTGCCGATCAGCCAGGTCGAGACGCTGCGGGAGGCGGGGGTCGACATACCAAAGCTCGCGCGCGAAGGCGTCGAGATTTTTTTCACGCAGGTTTTCCGCGACGGCTTTTTTCATGCCGACATGCATCCGGGCAACATCCAGGTGAGCCTCGATCCCGCGCATTTCGGCCGCTACATCGCGCTCGATTTCGGCATCATCGGCGCGCTTTCGGACTTCGACAAGAATTACCTCGCCCAGAACTTCCTGGCATTTTTCAAGCGCGATTACCACCGCGTCGCGACGCTTCACCTCGAGTCGGGCTGGGTGCCGCCCACGACGCGCGTCGAGGAACTCGAAAGCGCGATCCGTGCCGTTTGCGAACCGTACTTCGACCGGGCGCTGAAGGACATCTCGCTCGGCCAGGTGCTGATGCGGCTTTTCTCGACCTCGCGACGCTTCAATGTCGAAATCCAGCCGCAACTCGTCCTGCTGCAGAAGACCATGCTCAACGTCGAAGGCCTCGGGCGCTCGCTCGACCCCGAGCTCGATCTCTGGAAGACCGCGAAGCCTTATCTCGAGCGCTGGATGAACGAGCAAGTCGGATTGCGCGGCTGGTTCGAGCGGCTCAAGATCGAGGCGCCGCAATGGAGCAAGACGCTGCCGCAGCTGCCGCGCCTCGTGCATAACGTGCTCGCCGACGTGCGCGAGGGCTCGCGGTCGCCGGACGACGCCGTCATGCAGATGCTGCTCGTCGAGCAACGGCGCACGAATCGGCTGCTCCAGGCGCTGCTGCTATTCGGCGTGGCGGTCGGCGTCGGGGCCGTCGTCGCGCGCTTCTGGCTCGTGGTGGCATATGGGGCTTGAATTTCCGAATCGCCGCCCCCATCTCACGAGTGGCTTTCGGCCGCGGCCCGACATCGGGGCGTCAGCCGATTACGGCTATAATTCAACGTTTTGCAAGCTTTGAACCGTTTTCGTCGGAATTGACGGGAAGAGAATCATGCCGATCTACGCTTATCGTTGCGAATCGTGCGGCTTCGAGAAAGACGTCCTGCAGAAGATCAGCGATGCGCCGCTCACGCAGTGTCCCGAATGCCTCAGTGAAACATTCCGCAAGCAGTTGACGGCGGCCGGCTTTCAATTGAAGGGCTCCGGCTGGTATGTCACCGATTTCCGCGGTGGCTCGAGCGGCGGAAAGGGCGCGAACGGCGCCAAGGGCGCCGAAGGCGGCAAGCCCGAAGCCGGCGGGTCGAATTCCGACGGGTCGAATTCCGGCGAGTCGAATGCCGGCGCGGCGACGGGCGCGTCCACGAGTACGGCGAGCTCGACGGCCGCTGCGTCCAGCACGTCGGACGCGTGACACGGGTTCGGGCGGAGGGCGTGGCCGGAATGCCGGCGAGCGCACCGTCCGGGCGCCGTCGCCAGCCGCTGCCGCTCGACCAGCAGTAAGCGGCTCGCACCCCGCGCCGACTCATTTCCGCGGCGCACGACTACTCTCCCCAAGGGGGCTTGCCCCCAGGGGATGTTCGTGGCGCCGGTTTCGCGCCAAGGCAGCCGAACTCCCTCGGGGGCACGGAACGAAGTGAGCGCGGGGGCTCTAAAAAATTTCTGGCGGTACTCATGAAGAAGACGACGCTCAAATCCGTGTTCCTTACCGGTCTGCTCGTTATCGTGCCCTTAGCCGTCACGCTTTGGGTGCTCGGGCTCATCATCGGCACGATGGACCAGACGCTGCTGCTCCTGCCGTCCTCGTGGCAACCGGAGAAGCTTTTCGGCTTCCATCTGCCGGGCATTGGTGCACTGCTGACGATCGCGTTCATATTCGTCGTCGGTCTCTTCACTCAGAACCTGGTCGGTCAGAAGCTCGTCACCTGGTGGGATGCGATCGTCCGCCACATCCCGGTCGTCGGGCCCCTTTATACGAGCGTGAAGCAGGTCTCCGACACGCTGCTTTCAAGCAGCGGCAACGCGTTTCGCAAGGCGCTGCTGATCGAGTATCCGCGGCGCGGCTCCTACACGATTGCATTTCTGACCGGCGCGCCCGGCGGCGACGTCGTCAATCATTTGCAGGAAGAGCATGTGAGCGTCTATGTCCCGACCACGCCGAATCCGACGTCGGGCTTTTTCCTGATGGTGCCGAGAAGCGAGGTCGTCGAGCTCGACATGAGCGTCGATGCGGCCCTGAAGTACATCGTCTCGATGGGCGTCGTCGCCCCGGCCGCGCCGACGCCGGTTGCGCCGATACGACGTCCGGTCGAGCCGCCCCTTTAATGCGAAGCGCGCCGCATGGCGCGTCTCGCTCATTCATGCAAACGAAAGACGAACACCATGTCGATGAGATCTGAATACTGCGGTCTGGTGACCGAACACCTGCTGGGCCAATCCGTCGCGCTGTGCGGATGGGTGCATCGCCGGCGCGATCATGGCGGCGTCATCTTCATCGACCTGCGCGATCGCGAGGGGCTCGTTCAGGTCGTCTGCGACCCGGATCGGCCCGAGATGTTCAAGGCGGCCGAGGGCGTGCGCAACGAGTTTTGCGTGCGCATCGTCGGTGTCGTGCGCAACCGCCCCGAGGGGACGGTCAACACCGGCTTGAAGAGCGGCAAGATCGAGGTGCTTTGCCATGAGCTGACGGTGTTGAACGCATCGGTCACGCCGCCATTCCAGCTCGACGACGACAATCTTTCCGAAACGACGCGCCTGACCCACCGCGTGCTCGATCTGCGCCGCCCGCAGATGCAGGAGAACCTGCGTCTGCGCTACCGGGTGGCCATGGAGGTGCGCAAGTACCTCGACGCGCAAGGCTTCATCGACATCGAAACGCCGATGCTGACGAAGAGCACGCCTGAAGGCGCGCGCGATTATCTCGTGCCGTCGCGCGTCAACGCTGGGCAATTCTTCGCGCTGCCGCAATCGCCGCAGCTCTTCAAGCAGCTTCTGATGGTTGCGAACTTCGATCGCTACTATCAGATCGTGAAGTGCTTCCGTGACGAGGACCTGCGCGCCGACCGCCAGCCCGAGTTCACGCAGATCGACTGCGAGACCTCGTTCCTTTCCGAGCAGGACATCCGCGACCTGTTCGAGAAGATGATTCGCCACGTCTTCAAGGAAACGATCGACGTGGCGCTCGACGATCCGTTCCCCGTCATGCAGTACGCCGAGGCGATGGCGCGCTTCGGCTCGGACAAGCCCGATCTGCGCGTGAAGCTCGAGTTCACCGAGCTCACCGATGCGATGAAGGACGTCGAGTTCAAGGTATTCAGCACGCCGGCCAACAGCAAGGATGGGCGAGTCGCCGCATTGCGCGTGCCGAAGGGCGGTGAGCTCACGCGCGGCGACATCGACGGTTATACCGAATTCGTGCGCATCTACGGCGCGAAGGGCCTCGCCTGGATCAAGGTCAACGATGCGGCGAAGGGGCGCGACGGTTTGCAAAGCCCGATCGTCAAGAACCTGCACGATGCCGCGATCGCCGCGATCCTCGAACGCACGGGTGCACGGGATGGCGACATCGTCTTCTTCGCCGCGGATCGCGCGAAGGTCGTCAACGACAGCCTCGGCGCGCTGCGTCTGAAGATTGGTCACTCGGAGTTCGGCAAGGCGAACGGCCTCGTCGAGCAGGGTTGGAAGCCGCTCTGGGTCATCGATTTTCCGATGTTCGAGTACGACGAAGAAGAAGCACGCTACGTCGCCGCGCATCACCCGTTCACGAGCCCGAAAGACGAGCATCTCGAGTATCTCGAGAGCGATCCTGGCCGATGCCTGGCCAAGGCCTACGATATGGTGCTGAACGGCTGGGAAATCGGCGGGGGCTCGGTGCGGATCTATCGCGAGGATGTTCAAAGCAAGGTGTTCCGTGCGCTGAAGATCGGGCCCGAGGAGGCGCGGGCGAAGTTCGGCTTCCTGCTCGACGCGTTGCAGTACGGCGCGCCGCCGCACGGCGGCATCGCGTTCGGTCTCGATCGCATCGTGACGATGATGGCCGGCGCCGATTCGATCCGCGACGTCATCGCCTTCCCGAAGACGCAGCGCGCGCAGGATCTGCTGACGCAGGCGCCGAGCGCTGTCGACGAGCGCCAGTTGCGCGAGCTGCATATCCGCTTGCGTCAGCCGGAACAATCGAAGGTCTGAGAGGGCCTCGCTGTTTTGTTGGAAGAAAAAAGGCGCGTTGGCGCCTTTTTTCTTCTCACGGGCTACGATTGAAAAACCATGCAAAAGCCGCCAAAGATTCCGGAGTCCGTCCTCGTCGTCATCTACACGCCCGAGCTCGACGTGTTGATTATCGAGCGCGCCGATCGCCCGGGGTTCTGGCAATCGGTGACGGGCTCGAAAGACCATTTCGATGAACCGCTCACGCAGACAGCCGTGCGCGAAGTAGCGGAGGAGACGGGGATCGAGATCGGCGGTGCGCAAGTGCGGGCCGATGCACTGATCGACTGGCATCACCAGATCGAGTACGAAATCTATCCCGTCTGGCGGCATCGATACGCCGAGGGCATCACCCGCAACGTCGAGCACTGGTTCGGGCTCGAGGTACCCTACCGGATGGCGGTGACGCTTGCGCCGCGCGAGCACACCGCGTATTTGTGGCTGCCCTATGCCGAAGCGGCGGCACGCTGCTTCTCTTCGTCGAACCGCGACGCGATCCTCGAACTGCCGCGCCGCGCGCGTGCACGGGACGCATGAGCCGGCGCCGCACGCGCCGGCTGGCGCGATTCGGCGCGGGCCTGCTCTCGCGCCGAGGCCTCGTGCGGCTGGCGTTCACCGCGGGCAACGACGTTCGTCTCCTGAGCTCGGGCGGCGACTACTTCGCGGCGCTGATCGCTCGCATCGATGCGGCGCAAGTGAGCGTCGCGCTCGAAACCTATATCTTCTGCGACGACGCGGCCGGGCAGCCCGTCTCGCACGCACTGATCCGCGCGGCAAAGCGCGGCGTGCGTGTGCGTATCATCACCGACGGTATCGGCACGGGGCGCCTGCCGTTTGTCGATGAATGGCTTGCCGCCGGCGTCGAGCATCGCGTCTACAATCCGCATCTTTTCGGCCGTTTCGGCTTTTCGCGCACGCACCGCAAGATCGCCGTCGTCGATGAGCGTTTTGCCTTTTGCGGCGGCATCAACATCGTCGACGACTACGACTCGAACGGCGTGAGCCTGCCGTTTCCGCGCTGGGACTTCGCCGTCGAGCTGGAGGGGCCCGTCGTCGCGCAGGTGAGCGCCGCGTTCGACATCCAATGGCGGCGCATCGAGGGCGGACATCGCCCGCATCCGCTGGAAGCGCTGCGAGCAGGCGCCTGGCTGCCGGCCTGGGCGCGCGGCCGGCGAGGCGCGTCGATTCCGCTCGGCGCGTCGGCCGTTGCCTTCGTGGCACGGGACAACCTCGTCAACCGGCGCGCGATCGAGAAGGCTTATCTCGTCGCGATCGGCCGGGCGCGACGCGAAATCCTCGTCGCGAATCCCTACTTCATGCCCGGACGCAAGATCCGCCGCGCCCTCGCGAGCGCGGCGCGCCGCGGCGTCGACGTGCGGCTCGTCGTCGGGCGCAAAGAGTTCGTGCTGCTCGACCACGCGGTCCGCTACCTCTACCGGACGCTGCTGAAAGCCGGCGTGCGCATAGCCGAGTATGAAAAGACGATGCTCCATGGCAAGGTGGCCGTGGTCGACTCCAACTGGGCGACGGTCGGCTCGTCCAATCTCGATGCGCTCAGTCTCGTCCTCAACAACGAGGCCAACGTCGTGCTCGTCGAGCATCCGGAAATCGCGCTGCTGCGCGAGGCGATGCTCGCCGCCTTCGACGAAGCGCGGCCGATCGATGCCGCTCGGTACGCCGCGCGGCCCTTTTTCGAGCGAGCGGTCAACGGGGTCGCCTACATCGCTTACCGGGCCGTCATGAAACTCATCACCATCGGCGGATACGATTGATGGGATCGAGGGGCTTAACGTAACGGCGCGGTAACGGAGCCGCAACGGCGGGCGCGCTATCGCAATCCGCGAAAGCCCTCTTTTCCGCCCTCGGCAAATGAGGCAAGAATAAGGCCCCCGGTTAGATACGGCGTTCTAATAAAGTCCTTGTTTCGACGACGGCCGCACTCAATAATAGTACGGCCGTTCTATTTTTTGGTTCGATCACGAAAAGAACGGTACGAGGCCATGCGAAAAGGTGAACAGACGCGCGCCGCGATTCTCGATGCAGCGCTGGACCTGGCGAGCCGCGACGGGCTCGAAGGTCTGACGATCGGTCTTCTGGCCGAGCGCATGCAGATGAGCAAAAGCGGCGTGTTTGCGCATTTCGGCTCGCGCGAGGATCTGCAGGTGGAAGTGGTGCGCGAGTACCACCGCCGGTTCGAGGAAGAGGTGTTTTACCCGAGCCTGCGCGAGCCGCGCGGTCTGCCGCGCTTGAAGGCGATGCTGTCTCGCTGGATGGATAAGCGCGTCCAGGAAGTGATGACGGGATGCATCTATATCAGCGGCGCCGTCGAGTACGACGATCGCGGTGACAACCCGGTGCGCGAGCAGCTCGTCGCGAGCGTTTCGACCTGGCGCGCGGCGCTTTTGCGCGCGATTTCGCAGGCGGTGGAAGAGGGGCATCTGCGTGCGGATACCGATCCGAACCTGATGCTATTCGAACTGTATAGCTTCACGCTCGGTCTGCATCACGACGCGCGGTTTCTGCATCTGCCCGATGCCGCGCGCCTCACGTGGGCCGCGTTGGAAAAGACGATCGTTTCTTACCAGAGCCGTTAGCGGGGCGCGTGGGAATGCCCGCCTCGATCGACGGCCGCGCTTGTCGCCGCAATCTTTGGGAGGGTAGTCATGGGCCAATACGCCGCGCCGCTGCGCGACATGCAGTTCGTTCTGCACGAGCTGCTCGACGTCGAAGCCGAACTGAAGGGCATGCCGAGGCACGCCGAACTCGACGCCGATACGATCAATCAGGTGCTCGAAGAAGCCGGCAAGTTCTGCGAAGAGGTGCTGTTCCCGCTCAATCAGAGCGGCGATCAGGAAGGGTGCGTCTACGAGGGCGAGGGCGTCGTCAAAACGCCCAAGGGTTTCAAGGAGGCCTACCGGCAGTACGTCGAAGCGGGATGGCCGGCGCTCTCCTGCGAACCCGAGTATGGCGGCCAGGGGCTGCCGAAGTTCGTCAACAACGCGCTGTTCGAGATGATGAATTCGGCGAACCAGGCCTGGACGATGTATCCGGGGCTCTCGCACGGCGCCTATGAGTGCCTCACCGCGCACGGCACACCCGAGCAACAGAGGGTCTATTTGCCGAAGCTCGTCGCCGGCATCTGGACGGGCACGATGTGCCTGACCGAGCCCCATTGCGGCACGGACCTCGGCATGCTGCGCACGAAGGCCGAATCGTATGGAGACGGCTCCTATTCGCTGTCGGGAACGAAGATCTTCATCTCGAGCGGCGAGCACGACCTCGCGGAGAACATCGTTCACCTCGTTCTCGCGCGGCTGCCGGATGCGCCGCCGGGGACGAAGGGAATCTCGCTTTTCATCGTGCCGAAGTTCGTTCCGACGGCGGACGGCGCGCCGGGTCAGCGCAATGCCATCCAGTGCGGATCGATCGAGCACAAGATGGGTATTCATGGCAACGCCACCTGCGTGATAAATCTCGACAACGCAAAGGGCTGGCTCGTCGGCGAGCCGAACCGCGGCCTGCAGGCGATGTTCGTCATGATGAACGCGGCGCGGCTCGGCGTTGCGATGCAGGGGCTCGGCCTCACCGAAGTGGCTTACCAGAACTCGCTCGCCTACGCGAAGGAGCGTCTGCAAATGCGCTCGCTCTCCGGCCCGAAGGCGCCGGATAAGCCGGCCGATCCGATCATCGTCCACCCCGACGTGCGCCGTATGCTGCTCACGCAAAAGGCCTACGCCGAAGGCGCGCGCGCGTTTTCGTACTGGGCCGCGGTGCAGATCGATCGCGAGCTCTCGCACGCCGACGAGTCCGTGCGCAAGGACGCGAGCGAGCTCGTCGCGCTGCTCACGCCGGTGCTGAAGGCATTCCTCACGGACAACGCGTTCGAGTGCACCAATCACGCGCTGCAGGTCTTCGGCGGGCACGGCTATATCGCCGAATGGGGCATGGAGCAGTACGTTCGCGACGCGCGCATCAACATGATCTACGAAGGCACGAATGCCGTGCAGGCGCTCGATCTGCTCGGCCGCAAGGTGCTCGCCGACATGGGCGCGAAGCTGAAGAAATTCGGCAAGCTCGTGACCGAGTTCGTCGAAGCGGAGGGCGTGAAGCCCGAGATGCAGGAGTTCGTCAACCCGCTCGCCGATATCGGCGAAAAGGTGCAGAAGCTCACGATGGAGATCGGCATGAAGGCGATGCAGAACCCCGACGAAGTGGGCGCTGCCGCCGTACCCTATCTGCGCACCGTCGGCCATCTCGTCTTCTCGTACTTCTGGGCCCGCATGGCACGCATCGCGCTCGACAAAGAGGCGTCGGGCGACCCGTTCTACAAGTCGAAGCTCGCCACCGCGCGCTTTTACTTCGCGAGGCTCCTGCCCGAGACGGCCGCGACGATCCGCATCGCGCGCGCGGGTGCGAAGCCGCTGATGGAGATCGACGAGGCGCTGTTTTAACTGGAGAGACACGTGAGCAACCTGATCATTCGCAAGGTGGCCGTTCTCGGCGCCGGCGTAATGGGCGCGCAGATCGCCGCGCACCTCATCAACGCCAAGGTGCCGGTGCTGCTGTTCGACCTTCCGGCCAAGGAAGGCCCGAAGAACGCGATCGCCCTCAAGGCGATCGACAATCTGAAGAAGCTCTCGCCGGCCCCGCTCGGCATCAAGGACGATGCGCGCTACATCGAACCGGCGAACTACGAAGACGATATTGCCCGGCTCGCCGAATGCGATCTCGTCATCGAGGCGATCGCCGAGCGCATGGACTGGAAGCACGATCTCTACCAGAAGGTCTCGCCGCATCTCGCGCCCCATGCGATTTTCGCGACGAATACGTCGGGCCTCTCGATCACTCAGTTGTCCGAAGGATTTTCGGACGAGCTGAAGTCGCGCTTTTGCGGTGTGCATTTCTTCAATCCGCCGCGCTATATGCATCTCGTCGAGTTGATTCCGACAGCGACGACGCGCGCGCAGATCCTCGACGATCTCGAGTCGTTCCTCACGAGCGTCGTCGGCAAGGGCGTCGTTCGTGCGAAAGACACGCCGAACTTCATTGCGAACCGCGTCGGCGTCTTTTCCATCCTCGCCGTCATGGCGGAAGCCGCGAAATACGGGCTGCGCTTCGACGAGGTCGACGACCTGACGGGTGCACGTCTCGGGCGCGCAAAGTCGGCGACGTTCCGTACAGCCGACGTCGTCGGCCTCGATACGTTGGTGCACGTCATCAAGACGATGCAGGACAATCTTCCCGAAGATCCGTTCTTCCCCGTCTACGAGACGCCTGCCGTGCTGGCATCGCTCGTGCAGAAGGGCGTGCTCGGACAGAAGAGCGGCAGCGGGTTCTATCGGAAGGAAGGCAAGACGATCAAGGTGCTCGATCCGAAGACGGGCGAGTACGTCGAGAGCGGTGCCAAGGCGGACGAGCTCGTCGGCCGCATCCTGAAGCGCGCGCCGGCGGAGCGCCTCAAGCTGCTGCGCGAATCGGAGCACCCGCAGGCGCAATTTCTCTGGGCCATTTTCCGCGATGTCTTCCATTACATCGCCGTGCATCTCGAATCGATCGCGGACAACGCGCGTGACGTCGATCTCGCGATTCGATGGGGCTTCGGCTGGAGCGACGGGCCGTTCGAAGGGTGGCAGGCCGCCGACTGGAAGCAAGTGGCCGAATGGGTGCGGGACGATATCGCCGCGGGCAAGGCGCTCGCGAAGGCGCCGCTGCCCTCGTGGGTGTTCGATGGCCCCGTGGCCGAGAAAGGCGGCGTCCATACCAACGAGGGATCGTGGTCGCCCGCCGCGAAGTCGTTCGTGCCGCGTTCCACGCTCGGCGTCTATGACAAGCAGATGTTCCGCGCACCGCTCGTCGGCGAGACGGGCCGCGATCCGAGAAAGCAGGGCAAGACGCTCTTCGAAAGCGAGACGCTGCGCGCGTGGGTCGACGATCGCGCCGGCGAAGACGATGTCGTCATCGTTTCGTTCAAGAGCAAGATGAACACGATGGGGCCGAGCGTCATCGACGGGCTCGTGCAGGCGATCGATCTCGCCGAGAAGGACTACCGCGCCGTCGTCATTTGGCAGCCGACCTCGTTGACGCTTGGCACGCCCGGCGGACCGTTCTCGGCCGGCGCGAACCTCGAGGAGGCGATGCCCGCGTTCATGATGGGCGGCGCGAAGGGCATCGAGCCGTTCGTGAAGAAGTTCCAGCAGGGCATGCTGCGCGTCAAATACGCGAACGTGCCCGTCGTGACGGCGGTGTCGGGCATCGCACTTGGCGGCGGTTGCGAGCTGATGCTCCACAGCGCAAAGCGTGTGGCGCATTTCGAGAGCTACGTTGGGCTCGTGGAAGTCGGCGTCGGGCTGTTGCCGGCCGGCGGCGGTCTCAAGGAGGCGGTGCTGCGCGCGGCAGAAACGGCCGCCGCCGTCGGCGCGCCGCAGGGCGAGCTGCTCAAGTTCGTCACCAAGTCGTTCGAGAACGCGGCGATGGCGAAGGTCTCGGGCTCCGCGCTCGAAGCGCGCGCAATGGGCTATCTGAAGCCGTCGGACACGATCGTCTTCAACGTCTTCGAGCTGCTGGATACGGCGAAGAAAGAAGCGCGCGCACTGGCGGCCGCCGGCTATCGCCCGCCGCTGCGGGCTTCGCAGATTCCCGTCGCGGGCCGCTCGGCGATTGCGACGATCAAGGCACAGCTCGTCAACATGCGCGACGGCAACTTCATCAGCGCACATGACTTCCTGATCGCCTCGCGCATCGCCGAGGTCATATGCGGCGGCGATGTGGAGGCGGGAAGCTTCGTCGACGAGGAGTGGCTCCTTACGCTCGAGCGCCGCGCGTTCGTCGAGCTGCTGGGCACGCAAAAGACGCAGGAGCGGATCATGGGCATGCTGCAGACCGGCAAGCCGGTGCGCAACTAACGCGGTGGCAATGAGGAGCTGCAAATGAGCAAACAGCTGCAAGACGCATACATCGTCGCGGCGAGCCGCACGCCGATCGGCAAGGCGCCGCGTGGGGCGTTCAAGAACACGCGCCCGGACGAGCTGCTCGTCCATGCGATCAAATCGGCCGTCGCGCAGGTGCCGGCGCTCGATACGAACGTCATCGAAGACGCGATCGTCGGCTGCGCGATTCCCGAGGCCGAGCAAGGGCTCAACGTCGCCCGCATGGGCGCGCTGCTCGCGGGCCTGCCGAGGTCGGTCGGCGGCGTGACGGTCAATCGTTTCTGCGCATCGGGCCTGACTGCGCTCGCGATGGCGGCCGACCGGATCCGTGTCGGCGAGTCCGATGCGATGATCGCGGGCGGGTGCGAATCGATGAGCATGGTGCCGATGATGGGCAATACGCCGTCGATGTCGCCGCATATCTTCGATCGCGACGAAGACTATGGCATCGCCTACGGCATGGGGCTGACGGCCGAGCGCGTCGCCGAGCGCTGGCAGGTGAGCCGCGAGGACCAGGATCGCTTTTCGCTGAGTTCACACGAGAAGGCGATCGCCGCGCAAAAGGCTGGCGAATTCAAGGATGAGATCGCGCCTTATGCGATCGTCGAGCGATTTCCGGATCTGGGCTCGGGCGAGGTCAAAGTCAGCACGCGCGAGCTCGCGCTCGATGAGGGCCCTCGGCCCGACACATCGATCGAAGGACTCGCGAAGCTCAAGCCTGTGTTCATGAGCAAGGGGTCGGTGACGGCCGGCAACAGCTCGCAGACGTCGGACGGTGCGGGCGCCCTTGTCGTCGTTTCGGAAAAGATCCTGAAGCAGTTCAACCTGACGCCGCTGGCGCGTTTCGTGAGCTTCGCCGTGCGTGGCGTGCCTCCCGAAGTGATGGGCATCGGGCCGAAAGAGGCCATTCCCGTTGCACTGAAGGCCGCCGGCCTCAAGCAGGACGATCTGGACTGGATCGAGCTCAACGAAGCGTTCGCGGCGCAGTCGCTCGCCGTCATTCGCGAGCTCGGGCTCGATCCGGCAAAGGTCAATCCGATCGGCGGCGCTATCGCGCTGGGGCATCCGCTCGGCGCGACCGGCGCGATTCGCGCGGCCACGGTCGTGCATGGCCTGCGCCGGCGCAACCTGAAGTACGGGATGGTGACGATGTGCGTCGGTACCGGGATGGGTGCGGCCGGCATTATCGAGCGCCTTTGATCGGCCTGACGCGGTGGACATCGGTGACGGCTCGCGGGCTCAATGATCGCTCGTCGACGATCGGACAGCTTCGCGAGCCATCGCTTTTTCTGGAGTCGACAGATGACGGACGAAATTCTGGTGGAGCGCGCCGATGGCGTGATGACGATTACGCTCAATCGTCCGAATAAAAAGAATGCGATCACGTCGGCGATGTATGCCGCGATGACCGAAGCGCTCGAGGATGCCCGCGACGATGCGGCCGTGCGTGCGATCGTGATTCGCGGCGTCGGGGGCGCATTCAGCGCGGGCAACGATCTCGAGGATTTCGTGAAGTCGCCGCCGATGGGCGAGGACGCGCCGGTTCTGCGGTTCCTGCGCAGCATCAGCACCGCGCCAAAGCCGGTTGTGGCATCGGTAGCGGGCCTCGCGGTCGGGATCGGCACGACGCTGCTGCTTCATTGCGATCTCGTCTATGCGGCCGATTCGGCGACGTTCTCGTTGCCGTTCGCGCAACTCGGGCTCTGCCCCGAGGCTGCTTCGAGCCTGCTGTTGCCGCGCCTGGCCGGTCATCAGCTCGCTGCGGAAAAATTGCTGCTGGGTGAGGCGTTCGACGCACGCGAGGCGCATCGGATGGGAATCGTGAACCGCCTCTTGCCGGTGGGTGAAGTCGATGCGTTTGCTCTCGCGCAGGCCGCCAAGCTGGCGACGTTGCCTGCCACGTCGCTGCGCGTGACGAAGCGCTTGATGAAGCAGGCGGGAGAACAGGAAGTCGAGCAGCGGATCAAGGAGGAAGTCGTGCACTTCGGCAAGATGCTGCTCGCGCCCGAAGCACGCGAAGCGATGACGGCATTTCTTCAAAAGCGCAAGCCGGACTTTCGCCAGTTCAATTAGCGGGCTGCGCCGATCCAGCGGTGCGCCGCCCCGGTCGCGGCGCGACGCTCCCTATGCCGTTTCGTAGTCGACATACCCGGCCTCGCGGCAAAAGCTCAACAGCCGGATGCCTGCCTGACGCGCGATCGTGACAGCCAGCGACGACGGTGCCGATATCGTCGCGACCATCGGGATGCCGACGCGCGCCGCCTTGCGTACCAGCTCGTAACTGGCACGGCTCGAAAGGAAGACGAAGCCGTCGGTCGTATCCGTGCGATCGAGGACGAGCTGGCCGATCAGCTTATCGAGCGCATTGTGTCGGCCGACGTCCTCGAAGGCGCGCCGAATCGAGCCGTCGGCCGCGCACCATGCGGCGGCATGCAGGCCGCCCGTGAGCTTCGTGAGCGCCTGATGCTCGGGCAGCGCGCGCGCCGCGTGTGCGATCGCGTCGGGTGCGAGGCGTGACAGGAATCCCGTATCGGGCACGCGCTCGGGCGCAAGATCGAGCAAGTCGATGCTCTCGATACCGCACACCCCGCATCCGGTGCGGCCGGTGAGCGCGCGCCGCTTTTCCTTGAGTGCGACGAACGCCTGCTGGACGACGGTCAGTTCGACCTGAGCGTGCGGAAACGGCAATTCTTCGCCGTGCATCGTCACTTCGATGTCGTGGATGTCGCTGCGGCGCTCGACGATCCCTTCGGAAATCGCGAAGCCGACCGCGAACGCCTCGAGATCGCGCGGCGTACACATCATGACGGCATGCGAGATGCCGTTGAAGACGAGCGCGACCGGCCACTCCTGGCCGATCCGGTCGGCGGCGGTCTCGACGGCGCTCCCGCGATGCCGGTGCACTCGCTGCTCAACGACGCCCGATTGCTCGGCGTAATCCAATGGTTCGTTCAAAATCGCTCCTTGCTGGCCGCATTGACGCGCCGATAGAAGTTCTAAAATACCCGAACCGGACCATATCTGCCTGCCGAAACAAGGCTTTCTTGACCGAGAGGACATCGTCATGGGACTGCTCGAAACGCCGTTCTTGTTCGATTTCGAAGTGGTGTCGTCAGAAGACTTCAAATTCATGCCGATGTCGGTGCGCTTCAACCTCGATCGCTTCGGGCTGCGCATCTCGCTCGCGCAATGGCAGATGCTGCCCTATCCGGACCGCGTGCTGCTCGCGCGCTTTCCCGTCGACGACGATACGGCGATCGAGCCGAATTTCGACCACGCGCTCTTCGAGATGATGCGCACGCATGCGAATGTCGAGCCGGAATGGTTCACGCCGGACGCCGACCCGGCATGGCGAAAGGTCGATACCGTACCCGAAGGCGTTGCCCATCAGTGCGGCATCGCCGGGATTCCTGTCCCCTCGAAGGACCGCTGGACACAGCTCGCGCCATTCAAGCGCTATGTGCTGGCGAAGCTGTCGCGCAAGCCGGAAGGCAATCACGACTTCATCCCGGCCATGAAGGAATTCGGGCTGGCGGCTTGAATTTAACAATCGTTGAGAATATTGCGCCGAGCGATCGAGCACCGATTCGTTTCGTGATTTCGTCATACGAATAATTGAGCATGTCGTTTTGCTTTTTTGCGCTCACACACTCAACTTTTGCGCGACGCTGCCGTTATCCACGAGTTGGCGTGTCAAAAAACCCGCATTCCTTCGTACTCCTTCAATAATGGGGTGCCTGCCCCGCAGGATGGGTGCGTCGTCCCCCGGTGCGAACGACGTTCGATAAATGACATCTTTTTTTTCGAAGCGGTTGCTGGTCAACTTCGTTGTCGTCGCGGCTGCGGTTGGCGCGAATGCATTTGTCGCCTATTCCCAGATCCGTACTGAACGCGCGACGAATCTACGAACTTTGCGCTCGATGAGCGTAACGAGCGATCTCGACGCCTATCGCGCCACGCTCGGCCGCGGACTCGCCGCGCTCGGCCGCTTCGGGTTGGAGGGTACGGCCGTGCCGCCCGCGCTCGATGCCGAGCAGGGTGCGGCGCTCGCGCGCATCCGGGAGCGGCTCGCCGGCGAGTTCGCGAACGACGAGACCACGCGCGCACAACTACGGGCGCTTTTTGCCGGCACCGACCCCATCGAGCGCGGGACGCAGGCGGCGTTGCGCCGAGCTCAGGCCGAGCCCGGCGGCGGCAACGCTGCGGGCGCGGGCCCGCGCGCCTGGGCGGCGGCGGCCTACGCGCGTCTCGGGGCACGGCTCGACGGCGTCGACGGTGCGCTGGCGGCTCTGCGGCAGCGCGAGCATGACGCGCTCGAGGTGTCGCTCGCCGCTTCGGCGCGTTCCACGCGTTTTGCCGTGCTGCTTCTCATCCTGACGATGATTGCGGGCTGCGGCCTGCTGATCTATACGTTCGGGGCGCGCGAGGGCGCCGCGCGCGCGAAGCTGCGTGTCGCACGCGCAATGCGCCGCAGCGACGAGCGCTTTCGCGAACTTTTCGACGCGCATCCGGTGCCGATGTGGATCTACGACCGCGAAACGCTGAGCTTTCTCGCGGCGAACGACGCTGCCGTCGAGCAATACGGTTACAGCGAAAGCGAGCTGCTTTCGATGACGATTCGCGAGATTCACCCGCCCGACGAGCTCGCGCGGCTCGATTCGTATCTGGGCCGCACCAGCGCGACGCCGCGCCGCGGCCGTGTCATGGCCGGGGTTTGGCGCCACCGGCGTCGCGACGGCTCCCTGCTCTCGGCCGATATCTCGAACCACCTGCTGAGCTTCATGGGCCGTCCGGCGATGTTCGTGCTGGCCGACGACGTGACCGATCAGATCAAGGCCGAAGCCGAGGCCCAGCGCTCGAACCAGATGCTCGAGACCGTCATCGACAACATCCCGCAGCGCATTTTCTGGAAGGACCGCGAATCGCGCTATCTCGGCTGCAATATGGCGTTCGCGCGCGACGCGGGGCTTGCCTATCCGGAGCAAGTGATCGGCAAGACCGACTACGACATGCCGTGGAAAAGCATGGCTGACTCGCTGCAGCGAGCCGATCGCGAAATCGTCGTGACCGGCGTGCCGAAGATGAATCTCGAGTTCGAAGTTGTGGTCGAAGGCGCCTTGCGCGCCGGCATCACGAGCAAGATTCCGCTCACGAACGGCGACGGCACGGTGATCGGCGTGCTCGGCTCTTACACCGACACGACGGATCGCAAGCGGTCCGACCTGGCACTGCGCCTGCAAAGCCGCGCGCTCGACGCGAGCGTGAATGCGATCGTCATCACGGGGCCGGCCGAAGGCGGCCATGTCATCGAGTACGCGAATCCCGCCTTCAAGCGGATCACGGGCTACGAGCCGGCCGAGGTCATCGGCCACGACGCCCGGCTCCTGCAGCGCGACGATCGCGAGCAGGACGGGCTCATCGCCATTCGCGAAGGACTCGCGGCGAACCGTGAAGTCAGCGCGGTTTTGCGCAACTACCGCAAGGATGGCGCGCTGTTCTGGAATCAGCTCTACGTCGCGCCCGTGCCCGATACGGACGGCCGAATCACGCACCATATCGGCGTCATCAACGATGTGACCGAGCTGATCCGCTATCAGGAACAGCTCGAATATCAGGCGAACTATGACAGTCTCACGAGGCTGCCCAATCGCATCCTCCTGCGCGAGCGGCTGCAGCAATCGATGGCGCGCGGCATCGAGCTCGCGGTTGTGTTCGTCGACCTCGACGGCTTCAAGAACGTCAACGACAGTCTCGGCCATAGCGTCGGCGACCGCCTGCTCGGCGTCGTTGCCGAGCGGCTTGCGCGCACGGTTCAGGCCGGCGATACCGTCGCGCGGCATGGCGGCGACGAGTTCGTGATCGTGCTGACGGAGCTCGTCGGCGACGGTGCGCTCGTGAAGTGGATGGAGCGCGTGCGCGCGGTGATCTCGGAGCCGGTCATGCTCGACGGCACCGAGCTCTATGTCGGCTGCAGCATGGGCGCGAGCCTCTTTCCGCAAGATGGTGAGGACGTCGAAACATTGCTGAAAAAGGCCGACCTCGCCATGTATCGCGCGAAGGACATGGGGCGCAACACGTTCCAGCTCTATCAGCCCGAGATGAACACGAGCGTCGGTGCGCGCCTGAGTCTCGAGCGGCGCCTGCGCCGCGCGCTTCGCGACGGCGAATTCCTGCTTCACTACCAGCCGCAAGTCGACATCGGGACCGGACGCATCGTCGGCATGGAAGCGCTCGTGCGCTGGCACGACCCGGAAGTCGGGCTCGTGCCGCCCTCGGCGTTCATTCCCGTCGCGGAAGAAAGCGGCCTCATCGGCCCGTTGTCGGAGTGGGTGCTGCGCGAGGCCTGCCGCCAGAACAAAGCCTGGCAGGACGAAGGGCTGCCGCCCGCGCGCGTCTCGGTGAATCTGTCGGCCCGCCAGTTTCAGCAGCGCGACATCGCCAAGCTCGTCATGTCGATCCTCGAGGAGACCGGGCTCGAGCCGCGCTACCTCGAGCTCGAGCTGACCGAGAGCACGATCATGCGCAATGCCGAGGAAGCGGTCATCATGCTCAACGAGCTTCACGCGCTCGGTATCGGCCTCGCGATCGACGATTTCGGGACCGGCTATTCGAGCCTCAGCTATCTGAAGCGGTTTCCGGTCGACCGGCTCAAGATCGATCGCTCGTTCGTCTCGGACATCGGCGACTCCAGCGATGACGAGACGATTACCTCGGCCATCATCGCGCTCGCGCATTCGCTCGATCTGCAGGTCATTGCGGAGGGTGTCGAGACGGCCGCGCAGCTCGACTTTCTGAAAGCCCGTGCCTGCCATGAAATGCAGGGCTACTATTTCGCACGGCCGATGCCGCAGGATGCGATTCCCCAGCTTTTGGAGCGCGACCGAGGGCGCACGGCCGAACACGCCGACGCATAGGCGCGGCGCCGGCGGTGCTTCAGCCGAGTTCCGGCAGCTTGCGCGGACGGCGATCGCGATCGGTGGCGACATAGGTGAGCGTGGCTTCCGTCACCTTCACGACCTCCTCGGCGAGGCTCATGCGCTGCGCGAACACCTCGACGTCCACCGTGATCGAGGTGTTGCCCGTCTTGACGATCTCGGCGTAAAAGCTCAACAGGTCGCCGACGAATACCGGCTGCTTGAAGACGAACGAGTTCACGGCCACCGTCGCGACGCGGCCGTTGGCGCGGCGGCTCGCGGGGATCGATCCCGCAATGTCGACCTGCGCCATGATCCAGCCGCCGAATACGTCGCCGTGGACGTTCGCGTCCGACGGTTGGGGCATGACGCGCAAGGCGCAGGATTTTTGCGGAAGCATGGGTGAAAAGGTCATCGGTGCACCGTGAAAAAGTAAAAACGATCCGCGCCGCGGCAATGCGCAAACGCCGCCGATCGGGTTCTGCGACAATACCGGCACGGGCGGTGTGACGGCGTTGGAATTGTACGGGCAACGTCGAGCCCGAGTCCCCACATTTTGCAGAGTTGTTGCCGCGGCTGTCGCCGCCGATTTCATGCGACGTTTTTCCGCTTCCACGGAGCTCGCTCCGCCGTCCGACGCGCCGCGCCGCGATTGGCAGACGATTCGCTCACTGCTGCCCTACCTCGCCACCTACAAGGGGCGCGTCGCGCTCGCGCTGACCTGCCTGGTCGGCGCGAAAGTCGCGAACCTCGGCGTACCGATCGTCATGAAGCGCATCGTCGATGGTCTCGCATCGATGCGGCATCTGACGGCGCTCGGCCGGGCCGAGCACGAACCGGCGATCGTGCTCGCGGGCGGCATCGCGCTGCTCGTCGTCGCCTATGCGGTCGTGCGGCTTTCGACATCGGCGTTCACCGAGCTGCGCGAGATTCTGTTCTCGAAAGTCACGGAAAGCGCCGTGCGAGAGCTTGCGTTGAAGGTCTTTCGTCACCTCCATTCGCTTTCGTTGCGCTTTCATCTCGAGCGGCAGACGGGCGGGATGTCGCGCGACATCGAACGCGGCACGCGAGGCATTCAGCAACTGATTTCGTATTCGCTCTACAGCATCTTGCCGACCCTCGTCGAAGTCGGTCTCGTGCTCGGCTTTTTCATCGTCAAGTACGAGGCCTACTACGCCGTGGTCGCGTTGATTGCGCTCGTCGTCTACATCGCGTTCACGGTGAAGGTCACGGAATGGCGGACGCATTTTCGCCGGACGATGAACGAACTCGATTCGCGTGCGAACTCGCGCGCCATCGATTCGCTGCTCAACTACGAGACCGTCAAGTACTTCGGGAACGAGGAGTGGGAGGCGAAGCGCTACGACGAAAACCTCAAGCGCTACCGCGCGGCGGCGATCAGATCGCAAAACTCGCTTTCGTTGCTGAACTTCGGGCAGCAGACGATCATCGGCACGGGTCTCGTCTTCATTCTCTGGCGCGCGACGTCGGGCGTGATGGCGGGACGGCTCACGCTCGGCGACCTCGTGCTCATCAACACGTTCATGCTCCAGCTTTATATCCCGCTGAACTTTCTCGGCGTGGTCTATCGCGAGCTGAAGCAGGCGCTCACCGATATGGACCGGATGTTCACGCTGCTGGGCGCCGCCCGCGAGATACCCGATGCGCCCGGCGCCGCGTCGCTCGCCGTACGCGGGGCAGAGCTCTCGTTCGAGCGCGTCTCGTTCGCCTACGAGCCGTCACGGCAGATCCTTCACGACGTGAGCTTCACGATCGCCGCCGGCACGACGACGGCCGTCGTCGGCGCGAGCGGTTCCGGCAAGTCGACGCTCGCGAGGCTCCTTTTTCGCTTTTACGATCTCGACCGGACGTCGGGCGGTGCGATCCGCATCGACGGGCAGGACATCCGTGACGTGAAGCAGGAGACGCTGCGGGCGGCGATCGGCATCGTGCCGCAGGACACGGTGCTATTCAACGATACGATCTACTACAACATCGCTTACGGCAGGCCGGGCGCCACGCGCGAGGAAGTCGTCGCCGCCGCGCGCGCCGCGCATATTCACGACTTCATCGAGGGATTGCCGAAGGGTTATGACACGCCCGTCGGCGAGCGCGGTCTCAAGCTATCGGGCGGCGAGAAGCAGCGCGTGGCGATCGCGCGCACGCTCCTGAAGGACCCGCCGATCCTCGTTTTCGACGAAGCCACCTCCGCGCTCGATTCTCGCTCGGAGCGCGCGATCCAGGCGGAGCTCGATCAGATCGCGCGCGGCCGCACGACGCTCGTCATCGCACACCGACTCTCGACGGTTGTCCACGCGCATCAGATCATCGTGATGGATCACGGCCGCATCGTCGAGCGCGGCACGCATGCCGAGCTCGTGCAGGCGGGCGGTCATTTTGCGCAGATGTGGGCGCTCCAACAGCAGCAGGCCGCGCGCGAGGCGCCGCTCGCCGACCCGGCGATCGTCAACGGGTCCGCGCGCTGAGTATCGAGTCGAGCTCGCGCAATTGCTGGGGCGTCCCGACGTTTTCCCAGAGTCCGTCATAGCGCTCGCCGCTTGCGCGGCCGGCTCCGATGGTTTCGCGGTAGTACGGCTTCAACGCGCAGCGCTCGCCGCGGCCGAGGCCGCGGAACATTCGTGTGTCGTAGAGCCCGATGTTGCCGAACGTGTAGCGCGGGGCGCCGTCGAGTGCAAGCTGACCGTCGATCAGCGCGAAATCGCCCGCCGGATGAAACGGCGGGTTCGGGACCATGACGAGGTGCATGCCCGGTTGCGCCGTTTGCGCGAGTCGCCCGGCGGGCTCGTGTAAGCGGGCGTAATCGAAATCACAGTAGATGTCCCCGCTCACCGCGACGAAGATCTGCGGTCGGCCGTCGTCCTCGAGAAGCGGCAGCGCCTGCGCGATGCCGCCCGCCGTTTCCAGTGCGACGGTTTCCGCCGAGTAGGCGAGATGCACGCCCCAGCGCGAGCCGTCGCCGAGCGCCGCTTCGATCCGCTCGCCGAGCCATGCATGATTGACGACGATCGTGGTGAAGCCCGCGCGAGCGAGGCGCTCGATCTGCCAGACGATGAGCGGCTTGCCGCCCACCTCGAGCAACGGCTTCGGGCAGGTATCGGTAAGCGGCCGCATTCTTTCGCCGCGGCCCGCCGCGAAAATCATCGCCTTGTTGATCGGCGCCGCGTTCGCGGCTTCTGCCGCCGCTCGTTGTGTCGCGTTGATCGGCTTGGCCGTCATGTCGTCTTGATTGTCCGGTTCTTGGAAACGTCGAAAGGCTCAGAATGTATAGCCGATTTCGACGGCACGGCCGTCGAGTTCGTCGATCAGTTGCGCGAACGGCGCGAGCGGCCGGTACCGTTCGCTGACCTTGCGCGCGTAGCCGATGAAGCGTGGAAGATCGGCGAGATAACGCGCTTTCCCGTCGCGGTGATTGAGTCGCGCGAAGAGTCCGAGGATCTTGATGTGGCGCTGCAGGCCCATCCACTCGATCTGCCTGTAGAACTCGCCAAAATCGGGGTCCACGGGAAGCCCCGCCTTTTTGGCGCGCTCCCAGTAGTAGACGAAGCAATCGAGCTCGAACTCCTCGTCCCAGGTCAGAAAGGCATCGCGCATGAGCGACGCGACGTCGTAAGTGATCGGCCCCATCACCGCATCCTGGAAGTCCAGCACGCCCGGGTTCGGCTCGCAGATCATGAGGTTGCGCGGCATGAAATCGCGCAGCATGTAGACCTGCGGCTGCGCGCGTGCACTCGCGATGATGAGCGCGTAGGTGCGGTCGAGCACGCCGCGCGTTTTCTCGTCGACGGGACGGTTCAGATGGCGGCCGATGTACCACTCGGGCATGAGCTCCATCTCGCGCCGCATGAACGCTTCGTCGAAAACGGGCAACACGCCTTCGCGCGATGCGAGCTGCCAGCGGATCAGCGCGTCGAGCGCGTCCCGCATGAGCGGCCGCGCGCTTTGTGGATCGTTCGTGTCGAGTGCCGCGATGTAGGACCGCGTGCCGAGATCGGTCACCAACATGAAGCCGCGCTCGAGATCGCATTCGAGCACTCGCGGCACGTGCACGCCCGCTTGCGCGAGCAGGCCCGCGATCTCCGCGAATTCGCGGCATTTCTCGGGCGGCGGGGCGTCGACGGCGATGAGCGTCGCGCCGTGATCGCCAGCCGATGCCAACCGGAAATAGCGGCGGAAGCTTGCATCGGCGGAAGCGGGTGCGAGCGTGGCAAGGTCGAGCGCATAGCGCGCCGCGTGCGTGCCAAGCCACTCGCCCAGCGAATCGAGGCGGGCGTCGGCGGGGGAGGTCGTCGTCATGAAAGGCGGGAGGCAAAACGTCTTGCCATATAATACCCGACGACTTTTTTTGATGCGCCCCGTGTTGGCCCTCGCACGGTCCCGTTGGACCGCCTTTCATCGCGCGCCCTGGCAAGCGGGCGCTCGATGAGACCGCCACGTCCCGCGGCGGTGCACGCAGGCAGCGACCGGCCCGTTGCCGGCCCGCCGGCCGATTCGAATATCGATACATGCCGCCCAGACACCTTCGAACGCATCCCTTCGGCTTCCGCATCTGCGATCGCGCCCCGCGCATGAAACGGCTCGCCGCGGCATTGATTGCCGTGCCGGGTCTCATGCCGTCGATCTCGAATGCGCAGCTTTCCGGCGCCGCAGCCGAGCCGCAGCAGATCGACGTGCCTTGGGGGCTGCGGCTCGCGCCGCAGATCGAGGAGCATCCGCTTGCCCCGGGCAACGCGCCCTCGACCTTCGTGCTCGGGGACCAGGCGAGCGGCACGGCGGACCGCGATCTGGCCGCGAAGGGTGCGGCCGAAGTGCGGCGCGGCCTGTCGGTCGTGAAAGGCGATGCGCTTCACTACGATCAGGACACCGACATGGCCGATGCGTACGGTCACGTGCGCATCAGCACGAACGGTGCGGTGTTTTACGGGCCCGAGGCCCATATGCAGGTCGAATCGAGCCAGGGCTTCATGCCGGTGCCGAAGTATCACTTTACGACGCGCGGCGGCTCGGGAAGCGCAAAAGAGGTCAAGCTGCTCGATAGCGAGCGTTCCGTATTCACCGATGCGACCTACACGGCGTGCCAGTGCGAAACACGCCCGGCCTGGTACATCCGCGGCAGCAAGTTCGAATTCGATACGGGCGAGGACGAGGGCGTCGCGCGCAACGGCGTGCTGTTTTTCCAGGGCGTGCCGATCTTCGCAAGCCCGTGGCTTTCGTTTCCGCTCAGCAACGAGCGCAAGAGCGGCCTGTTGCCGCCGACCTTTTCGTTCGGCTCGACGAATGGGTTCGATTTCTCGCAGCCGTACTATTTCAATATCGCGCCGAACCGCGACCTGACGGTGACGGGGCGCTACATCGAAAGGCGCGGCGTGCAATTGCAGCAGCAGTTCCGCTATCTTTCGCCGAGTTACTCGGGCACGTTCTATACCGATTACCTGCCGAACGACGCCGCCGCCCACCGAAACCGCTACGCGATCTTCTGGCAGCACAATCAGAACCTCGGCAACGGGTTCGGCTTTTACGTCAACTACAACAAGGTCTCGGATATCAACTATCCGTACCAGCTCGGCTCGGCGGGCAACCAGTACACGGTCGGCGCGCAGCTCGTGTATGCGCAGGAAGCCGGCTTCACCTATAACAGCGGGCCTTGGTCGGTGCTGTTGCGCGAGCAGCACTGGCTATCGTTCGATCCCGGTGCGACGCCTTACGGCCGCGAGCCGCAATTGAACGTCAAATACACGCGGTACAACGTCGGCGGCTTCGACTTCGGCGCGGAGGCCGACGCGACGCGTTTCACGATACCGGTTTCCAATTCCACGCAAGGCGACCGGTTTGCTTTCAATCCGTACGTGTCTTACGGCATCTATGCGCCCGGCTACTTCATCGTGCCGAAAGTGCAGGCCCACTTTGCCGCGTACAACCTCACGAATATCGGCACGGACGTGCCGGCGGGCGAGCCCAAGACCTTCACCGAGGCGGTCCCGACGTACAGTTTCGACAGCGGCCTCATCTTCGAACGATCGGTGCGGCTTTTCGGCGGCGACTACATCCAGACGCTCGAGCCGCGGCTCTACTACGTCTATTCGCCGTACCGCAATCAGAATCGCGCGCCGCTCTTCGACACGGCTCCGCTCGACTTCGGGCTTGCCGAGATGTTCATGCCCAATACGTTCGTCGGCAACGACCGGGTGGCCGACGCGAACCGCGTCACGACTGCGCTGACGACGCGATTCATCGACGCGGCCACGGGCGACGAGCGCGCGCGCTTCGTCATCGCCCAGCAATACAACTTCGTCAACCAGCGCGTGCTGGTCAGCACGACGAACGTGCAACCCGGGACAAAAGGCTCGAACGTCATCGCGGGCGGGTCGCTCAAGATCGGCGGCGGTTTTTCGACGCAGGCGGCGGTCCAATATAATGCCGAGCAGAGTCAGTTCGTCCAGGCCATCACCGGCTTCGGCTTCAGCCCCGCCGATCGCAAAGTGATCAACATGTCGTATCAATACACGCGGGCCGATCTGGCACTCAACAACAACGAGCCGATCAACCAGTTGCTGATCTCGGGCGAATGGCCGATCACGCGGCGCATCTTCGCGGTCGGGCGGATCGAGTACGATTTGGCCGACAACCGTGTTGTCGACGGACTGGTCGGCTTCCAGTACGATGCCGACTGCTGGGGCTTCGGGATCGGTCTGCAACGCTATGTGAACGGGATCACGGCCTCGGGCGTGCCGAGCTCCGGCACGCGCGTGCTCGCGCAACTGACGCTGAAGGGCCTGTCGCACGTGGACAACGGGCTCACGGCGGCGTTCAGGGCCGGTGTGGAAGGGTATCAGCCGCCCCCGCCGCCGGCGCCGCCGCTTTCGCGGTTCTCCGATTACGAGTGAGGACGAGGCGGCGGTCAGCATTTTCCGGCGCGCCCCGGGCGCGAGGAGCATTTTGCAAGACGACGGGGAAGGGCCTCGTTTTTCGACGGCCCGACAACAATGGAGTAGCTGTGGCAATCACGAATAAGCTTCGCATGGCAACGCTTGCGGCCAATATTGCCGCCGCTTGCGGCCTATTTGTCGTTTTTCTCGTCGTCCCGGCAACGCCGGCGGCGGCGCAGGCATTGCAAGGCGCGCCCGCGTCGACGCCCGGAGCGTCTCAGGCGGCGCAGCCCGTCGATTCCGTGGCGGCCGTCGTCAACGACGACGTCATCACCGAGCGCGAGCTGCAAATGCGCGTCGATCTGGTCGCGCGTCGTCTGCAGCAGCAAAATGCGCCGGTGCCGCCCGCCGAGCAGTTGAAGCAGCAGGTGCTCGACCAAATGGTGCTCGAGCGGATCCAGCTGCAAAAGGCGAAGGAAGACGGCATCAACATCGACGATGCGGCCGTCCAGTCGACGTTGCAACGCCTCGCCCAGGCCAACAACATGACGCTCGAAGTCTACCGGGCGAGGCTCGAAGCCGAAGGCGTGCCGTGGTCCGTCTTCACGCGCGACGCGCGCACCGAGCTCACGCTTTCGAAGCTGCGCGAGCGAGAGGTCGACAGCCGGATCAGCGTATCCGATGCGGAAGTCGTCAACTACATCGCGAGCCAACGCGGTCCCGGCTCGAAGGCGGAACAGGACTTGCGCATCGAGCATATCCTCGTGAAGGTGCCCGACGGCGCGACGCAAGACGTCCTCGCGGCGGCCCAGCAGAAGGCCCAGGCGATTCTCGATCGCGCCAAGAAGGACGGCGCGAACTTCGAGTCGCTCGCCAAGGACGAATCGCAGGCGGCCGACGCGAAAAAGGGCGGGGACCTCGGCTTCCAGCCGCCGTCACAGTTGCCGAGCGAGTTCGTCGAAGCGTCTTCGCAGTTGCGCCCCGGTCAGGTCAGCCCTAATTTGGTCCGCACGAGTGAAGGCTTCGAGATCATGCGTCTCGTCGATCGGCGCACGGGCGTCGGCGGGTCGACGAGCCAGGCGGCGAAGCTCATGCAGACGCATGTGCGCCATATCCTGCTGCGCGTGAGCCCGACCGGCCTGTCGGAGCAAGAGGCGCGCAGGAAGGAGCTCGAAATCCGTCAGCAGATCGAGGCCGGCGGCGACTTCTCGAAGTTCGCGCAGTCGTACTCGCAGGACGGCTCCGCTTCGCAAGGCGGCGACCTCGGCTGGATCAGCCCCGGCGAGACGGTGCCCGAGTTCGAGCGCGCCATGAATAACCTGAAGGACGGCGAGGTGAGCGAGCCCGTGCGCACCGAGTACGGCTATCACTTGATTCAGGTGCTCGGCAGGCGCGAGGCGCCGGGCTCCATCCAGCAGCAGATGGATATGGCGCGGCAGGCGATCGGCCAGCGCAAGGCCGAGCAGGCATACGCCGATTGGCTGCGGCAGCTGCGCGATTCGGCCTACGTCGAGTACAAGCTCGGCAGCTCGCTCGCGCAGCAGTAAGGCCACGAGAGAAGTGGCGCCGGGCGCGAGCGAGGCGCCGGCCGCTGCAAGTGAGGCGTGCAGCGGCGCACTGAGCGACGAGAGATGACGAACGCGACGACGAACGAAAAGCGTTCCCCCCTGCGGATCGCGATCACGACGGGCGAGCCGGCTGGCGTCGGCCCGGAGCTGACGGCGATGGCCGTCGCGGGCGCCGCGGCCCATTGGCCCGATGCCCACTTCACCGTATTCGGCGACGAGGCTTTGCTGGAGGCGCGCTCGCGCGCCGTCGGCGTCGACTGGACTGCGCTTGTCGGTGGCTCCGCTTCGGCCGGCATGACCGCAACCACCGGGCGCCCGCCGAGTGGCGTCCGCGTGCAGGTCGAGCATCGTCCGCTCGCTACCGCCGCTCAGGCCGGCCGGCTCGACGCGGCCAACGGTCGCTACGTACTCGGCCTGCTCGACGGCGCCATCGACGGCGCGCTCGCCGGCACATTCGATGCAGTCGTGACGGCTCCGCTCCAAAAGAGCACGATCAACGACGCGGGCGTGCCCTTCACGGGCCACACCGAGTATCTGGCTCAGCGCACGGGAACCGCGCGCGTCGTGATGATGCTCGCGGGCACGGGCGCGCGCCCGCTGCGCGTCGCGCTCGCTACGACGCATCTGCCGCTGAAAGACGTGCCGGCGGCGCTGACGATCGATGGGCTCGTCGAAACGCTCTCGATCATCGATCACGATTTGCGGCGCGACTTCGGGCTGCCCGTGCCGAGAATTCTCGTTACGGGCCTGAATCCGCACGCGGGCGAAAACGGCTATCTTGGGCGCGAGGAGATCGATGTGATCTCGCCGGCGCTGACGCTCGCGGAGCAGCGCGGCATCGATGCGCGCGGCCCTTATCCCGCCGATACGCTGTTTCAACCGCGCTACCTCGAGCAAGCCGATTGCGTGCTCGCGATGTTCCATGATCAGGGGCTGCCGGTGCTCAAGTACGCGACGTTCGGGGAAGGCGTGAACGTGACGCTTGGACTGCCGATCATCCGCACGTCGGTCGATCACGGCACGGCGCTCGATCTGGCCGGCACCGGGCAGGCCGATGCGGGCAGCCTCATCGCCGCGATCGACACGGCCGTCGCGATGGCGCGGAACCGGCGCGGCGCTTGAGCGAGCGCTCGAGCCGATTCGCCGCGCCGCTCGGCTATCCCTAACTTCGATCCCATCTTTTCCGCGCTTTTCACGACCCGATGTCCACGAGCAGACAGCATCAAAGCCGCCAGCATCAAGGCCACCTGGCGCGCAAACGGTTTGGGCAAAACTTTCTCGTCGACATGGGCATCATCGATTCGATCGTCGACGTGATTCGCCCTGAGCGGGGCCAGCGCATGGTCGAGATCGGCCCTGGCCTCGGCGCGCTGACGGAGCCGCTGATCGAGCGGATCGCGACGCCCGACTCGCCGCTGCATGCGGTCGAGCTCGATCGCGATCTTCTCGCGCGATTGGAGAAGAAGTTCGGGGAACGGCTCGCGCTGCACGCGGGCGATGCGCTCGCGTTCGATTTCGGCTCGCTCGTCGAGACGCGCGACAGGCCGACGCTGCGCATCGTCGGCAATCTGCCCTACAACATTTCCAGCCCGCTGCTCTTTCACCTGATGTCGTTCGCGCCGATCGTCGTCGACCAGCATTTCATGTTGCAGAACGAGGTAGTCGAGCGGATGGTCGCCGAGCCGGGCTCGAAGGCGTTCGGGCGCCTGTCGGTCATGCTGCAATACCGCTACGTGATGGACAAGCTGCTCGACGTGCCGCCCGAATCGTTCCAGCCGCCGCCGAAAGTCGATTCGGCGATCGTGCGGATGATTCCGTTTGCTCCGGACGAGCTCGCGCCCGTCGACGAGCGCGTATTCGCCGATCTCGTGCTGGCCGCGTTTTCGCAGCGGCGCAAGATGCTGCGCAATACGTTGTCCGCCTACCGGGAGCAGGTCGATTTCGATGCGCTCGGATTCGATCTCTCCCGTCGAGCCGAAGACGTGTCCGTCGACGAATACGTGCGTGTGGCGCAGGCGCTCGCGCCGGGGCGAGTGCCGTCAGCGTGAGCGCGCCGTGCGGCGTGCCGTTTCGGCGCTCGAATCGCGCCGGGCTCGCAGCGGCGTTCCGGCTTTCTTGATAGATTCCAGGTTTGTCGCGTTCCGTTTTTTGACCGAAGGGAGGACATCATGCGCCTGCTTCATACGATGCTGCGAGTCGGCGATCTCGATCGCTCGATCGCGTTTTATACGAACCTGCTCGGCATGAAGGTGTTGCGCCGGCAGGACTATCCGGAGGGCCGCTTCACGCTCGCATTCGTGGGGTATACGGACGAAAGCGAGGGCACCGTCATCGAGCTCACGCACAACTGGGACACGCCATCGTACGACCTCGGCACGGGATTCGGTCATCTGGCCGTCGAAGTCGACGACGCGTACGCGGCCTGCGAACAGATCAAGGCGCAAGGCGGCACGGTCGTGCGCGAGGCCGGCCCGATGAAACACGGCACGGCGGTGATCGCATTCGTCACCGATCCGGATGGCTACAAGATCGAGTTCATTCAGAAAAAGCGTTGACGTCGACGCGCCGTGCGCGCCATTGCGTGCGCGGCTCTGCGCTCCATCGCACTGTCCGATCGGCCTCGCGTCACCGCCCTCGCGCTCGAGCGCGACCCGCCAAAAGCCTCAACGCCGCACCAATCCGGTAAAATTCATCGTTTCGCAGCGCGGGTCGCATGAATTGTCGCGTCCCGCGTCCGGCCGCGCACACGAAAGTCCAGCCCGGCCGGCCTTTCGACACGTCGGCGGAACTCAGCGGCCTCATGCGCCGCCCGCCGCAAAAGGCACGACATGCTCACGTTCCAGCAAATCATCCTGACGCTGCAGTCCTATTGGGATCAACAGGGCTGCGCGCTGCTTCAGCCGATCGACATGGAAGTCGGCGCCGGCACCTCGCACGTGCACACATTCCTGCGCGCTGTCGGCCCCGAGCCGTGGCGTGCCGCCTATGTGCAGCCGTCGCGCCGCCCGAAGGACGGCCGCTACGGCGACAACCCGAACCGCTTGCAGCACTACTACCAGTACCAGGTCGTGCTGAAGCCCGCGCCCGAAAACATTCTCGATCTCTATCTCGGCTCGCTCGAGGCGCTCGGCTTCGACTTGAAGCTAAACGACGTGCGCTTCGTCGAAGATGACTGGGAGAACCCGACGCTCGGCGCCTGGGGGCTCGGCTGGGAAGTCTGGCTGAACGGCATGGAAGTGACGCAGTTCACTTATTTCCAGCAGGTCGGCGGCCTCGATTGCAAGCCGGTGCTCGGCGAAATCACCTACGGCCTCGAGCGCCTCGCGATGTATCTGCAAAAGGTCGAGAACGTCTACGACCTCGTCTGGACCGAATGGGAAGAGGCGGGCCCGAACGGTCCCGAGTTGCGGCGCCTCACCTATGGCGACGTCTATCACCAGAACGAGGTCGAGCAATCGACCTACAACTTCGAGTTCGCGAACGTCGATCTCCTCTTCACGCTCTTCAACAGCTACGAGTCCGAGGCGAAGCGGATGATCGAAGCGCAGCTCGCGCTGCCGGCCTACGAGCTGGTGCTGAAAGCTGCGCACACGTTCAACCTGCTCGATGCGCGCGGCGCGATTTCGGTCACGGAGCGCGCGGCCTATATCGGCCGGATCCGTGCGCTTTCGCGGCTCGTTGCGCAGGCCTACTACGATTCTCGCGAAAAGCTCGGCTTTCCGATGCTCGGCAACCCGGTGCACGGCGTGAGAGGCCTCACGACCGATGAGCAGGACGCCGCGATGCCGGCCTGGACGCCGCCGCTCAGAGCGGAGCGAGCGGTCGACGAGAAGTGACGAGACCCGACAAAGATCCGACAAAATGAATCAAGACTCCACCGCCTCCCTGCTCGTCGAACTGCTGACCGAGGAGCTGCCGCCGAAAGCGCTGGCGCGGCTCTCCGATGCCTTCGCGCAAGGGCTCGTCGAGCGGCTCGCGGCGCGCGATCTGATAGACGGCGAGCCGACTTTCGAGCGCTTCGCGACACCGCGCCGCCTGGCCGTGCTCGTCAAGCGCGTGCGCGCCGTCGCGCCCGAGAAGCATGTGCGCGAGAAAGTACTGCCCGTTTCGGTCGCGCTCGACGCGAACGGCCAGCCCACCGCGCCGCTCGCGAAAAAGCTCGCCGCGCTCGGCTTTCCCGACGCTCGGCTCGATGAGCTCGAACGCGCGTCCGACGGCAAGGCGGACGCGTTTTTCCTCCGCTACTCGGCGCCCGGCGCGACGCTTGCCGACGGCCTGCAGGCCGCGCTCGACGAAGCGCTCGCGAAGCTGCCGATCCCGAAGGTGATGACCTACCAGCGTCCCGACGGCACGAGCGTCCAATTCGTGCGCCCGGTCCAGCGGCTCACCGTCCTGCATGGCGAGGAGGTCGTCCCGGTCACGGCATTCGGCATCGATGCCGGCGACGCGACGCTCGGCCACCGCTTTATGTCCGACGGCCTGGTGGCGATTCTCCATGCCGACGAATACGCATCGACGCTGCGCACGAAGGGGCGCGTCGTCGCGAGCTTCACGGAGCGCCGCGAGACGATCGCCACCCAACTGCTCGCGCATGCGCAGGCCGACAAGGTGCTGATGCCGGATGCCTTGCTCGACGAAGTGACGGCGCTCGTCGAGTGGCCGGCGGTCTATGAATGCCGCTTCGAGGACGAGTTTCTGCAGGTCCCGCAGGAATGCCTGATTCTCACAATGCAGACCAACCAGAAGTACTTCGCGGTGACCGACGCGGCCGGCAAGCTGCGCTCGAGATTTCTGATCGTCTCGAATATCGAGACCAAAACGCCTGGCGAGATCGTCGAAGGCAACGAGCGCGTGGTGCGCCCCCGGCTGGCCGATGCCAAGTTCTTTTTCGAGCAGGACAAGAAGAAGCCGCTGGCCGAGCGCGTGCCCCTCCTCGCCAACGTGGTCTACCACAACAAGCTCGGGTCCCAACTGAAGCGCGTCGAGCGGCTCGTCGCGCTGACGGGGGCGATCGCTCCGTTCATTCATGCCGATGTCGAGCTCGCGCGGCGCGCTGCCTATCTGGCGAAGGCGGACCTGCTGACCGACATGGTCGGCGAGTTCCCCGAGTTGCAGGGCACGATGGGCACTTACTACGCGCGGCACGACGGCGAAGCCGAGGATGTCGCGCTTGCCTGCAGCGAGCACTATCAGCCGCGCTTCTCGGGGGACGCGCTGCCCTCTACGCGCGTGGGCACCGCGGTCGCGCTGGCCGACAAGCTCGAGACGCTCGTCGGCATCTGGGGGATCGGCCTCGTGCCGACCGGCGAAAAGGATCCGTTCGCGCTGCGCCGCCATGCGCTCGGCGTGCTGCGCCTCTTGATCGAAAAGCAGCTGCCGATCGATCTCGTCGATCTGCTGCACGCGGCCTATGCCTGCTTCGCGAGCGAGCCGCATGTTGCCGAAGCGACCGAAGCGCTCTACGCCTTCTTCGTGGACCGCCTGCGCGGCTTGCTGCGCGAGCGCGGCTATACGGCAGGCGAGGTCGAGGCCGTGCTGAGCCTCGAGCCGAGGCGGCTCGACGATATCGTCGAGCGGCTCGACGCGGTGCGCGAGTTCGCGGCGCTGCCTGAAGCCGAGGCGCTGGCCGCGGCCAACAAGCGGATCGCCAATATCCTCAGGAAGTCGGAAGCCGAGGCAAAGCCCGCGCCGACCACCGTGTCCGCGTTGGTTGCCGACATCCGGCCCGGCGTCGAGCCGAAGCTGCTCGTCGAAGCCGCTGAAAAGGCGCTCAACGACGAGCTCGGCAAGGTCGCGCCGGCAGTCCAGCTACAGCTCGCGCAGCGCGACTACACGCGCGCGCTGTCGGCGCTCGCGACGCTGCGGGACCCCGTCGATACCTTCTTCAACGACGTCATGGTCAACGCCGACGACGAGGCGCTGCGCAAGAACCGGCTCGCGCTGCTCGCCGCGCTGCACGCGCAAATGAATTGCGTCGCCGATATTTCGAAGCTTGCGGCCTAGCCCATGACCAAGAAACTCGTCATCCTCGATCGCGACGGAGTCATCAACGTCGATTCGGATGCGTTCATCAAGTCGCCCGACGAATGGGTCGCGATTCCGGGTAGTCTGGAGGCCATCGCGCGGCTCAATCAGGCGGGCTATCGCGTCGTCGTCGCCTCGAATCAGTCGGGCATCGGGCGCGGGCTCTTCGACATGGCCGCGCTCAACGCGATGCATGCGAAGATGCAACGCGCGGCGGCGGCCGTCGGCGGGCGCATCGACGCCGTGTTTTTCTGCCCGCACACGGCGGACGACCAGTGCGAGTGCAGAAAGCCGAAGCCAGGTCTCCTCAAGATGATCGTCGAGCGCTTCGAGATCGAGCCGGCCGTGACGCCCGTCGTCGGCGATTCGCTACGCGACTTGCAGGCGGGCGCCGCGCTCGGCTTTCCGACGCATCTCGTGCTGACGGGTAAGGGCGGCCAGACGCTGGTCGCGGGCGGCTTGCCCGAAGGCACGCGCGTGCACGAAAATCTGAAGGCGTTCGCACTCACGTACCTCGCCGATGAGAACGAGTGACGCCAATCGATCGACGACACCGATGCGCTTCCTCCGCTCGCTTCTGCTCTTCCTCTACTTCGTCGTCTACACGATTCCGTACGCGATCGCCTGTTTCATCGCCTTTCCGTTCCTGCGTGCCGACAAGCGGTACTGGATGGCCGTCGGCTGGTGCCGCTCGACACTCTTCGTGCTGCGGCACCTGAACGGGATCCGCCATCGTGTCGAGGGGCTCGAAAATCTGCCCGACGGACCCGCCGTGCTGCTCTCGAAGCATCAATCGGCCTGGGAAACGCTGGCGCTGCCGGCGACGATGCCGCACCCGCTTTGCTTCGTCTTCAAGCGTGAGCTGCTTTACGTGCCGTTCTTCGGCTGGGCGCTCGGCATGCTGAAGATGATCCATATCAATCGCAAGGAAGGAAAGTACGCCTTCGCTTCGGTCGTCAAGCAGGGGCGTCGGCGCCTCGAGGAAGGCGCCTGGGTCATCATGTTTCCCGAAGGCACACGCACGCCCGTCGGCAAGCAGGGCAAGTACAAGACCGGCGGTGCGCGTTTCGCGCTCGATACCGGAGCGCTCGTCGTCCCGATCGCGCACAATGCAGGACATGTTTGGCCGCGCAACTCGTTCATCAAGTACCCGGGCGTCGTCACCGTTTCGATCGGTAAGCCGATCGATCCGAAAGGATTGACCCCCGACGAGCTCAATACGCTCGTCGAGACATGGATCGAAGCCGAGATGCGCCGCATCGACCCAGGCGCCTATTCGAACAGGGAAGCCGATGCCGAAGCACGTAACGCCCCGTTCAGCCAAAGCACTCGATAGCCGGCAGCTCGACTTGCCGCTATTCGTCGAGCCGCACGTCGATGCCGCATTGCCGCCATCGGCCCCTTCGTCGCCGACTCAGACGCCGGCTTCTCCCTTTTCCCCCGCCACCAAGCTGCGCCGCCTGACGCTGAACGGACGCACGCTCGAGTACAGCTTGAAGCGGTCGGCCCGGCGCACGATCGGTTTCGCGATCGACGGCACCGGCCTCACGATCACGGCGCCGCGCTGGATCACGCTTGCCGACATCGAGGCGGCCATCGTCGGCAAGGAACGCTGGATCTTCGCCAAGCTGGCCGAATGGCAGACGCGCGCCGAGCAGCGCGCGCTGCCGCGGATCGACTGGCAGGACGGGGCGCAGATTCCCTACCTGGGCAAGCCGGTGCGCATCGCGCTCGCGTCGGCGCACGGAAGGTTGACCTTCGACTTGGACGCGGCCTTGCTTGCGCTCGCGCTGCCGGCGTCCGCCGACGCGCAGCAGATCAAGGACCGCGTGCAAGGTTGGCTGCAAGGCGAGGCGAAGCGGCTTTTCGGCGAGCGTCTTGACGTCTACGCGCAAAAGCTCGGCGTCGGCTTCAAGGGGTATGCGTTGTCATCGGCCGCGACGCGCTGGGGCAGCTGCTCGAGCGACGGGCGCATCCGGCTCAACTGGCGCCTCATTCACTTCCCGCTCTCGATCATCGATTACGTCGTCGCGCACGAACTCGCGCATCTGCGCGAGATGAACCATAGCCCGCGCTTTTGGCAAACGGTCGAGTCGATCTTTCCCGAGTTCCGCGAAGCGCGGCATACGCTCAAGCATCATCCGCCGGAGTTGCTGCCGGCGTTGTGAGGCGGGGCTGCGTTTCTCGCTTCTTCGATCCGCGTTGCAGCCCGCCAAGCCGTTGGGTGATCAGGCTGCCTGTGCTGGCGCTTCAGTCGTTGCGCCGCTTTTGCCTGGCCGGTCCGAACGCGAAGCCGAAGGCGAGCAGGATCAGCGACACGGCGAGCACGATGTTGTTGCCCGCCGCGATATAGGGGGTGCGGCCTGCCGTGCCCTGAACCGTCACATCGAGCGAGCCGATCGTCATCGCAGGCAGCTTCGCCACGACGCGGCCATGCGCGTCGATCGCGGCCGTCGTTCCCGTATTCGTCGCCGCGAGCATCGGGCGGCCCGTCTCGAGCGTGCGCATGCGCGCCATCTGCAAATGCTGATCGAGCGCGATCGTGTCGCCGAACCATGCGAGATTCGACACGTTGACGAGCACGCCGGCGGGCGTCGCCGTTTCGCGCAGCGAGCGCGCGATCTCTTCGCCGAAGATGTCTTCGTAGCAGATATCGACGTCGACCGGCTGGTTGTGGACCATGAACGGCCGCTGCACCGGCTGGCCGCGTGCAAGATCGCCGAGCGGGATGTTCATGAGCTGGACGAACCAATGAAAGCCCAACGGCACGAACTCGCCGAATGGGACGAGATGGCGTTTGTCGTAGCGATAAAGCTCGTTCGAGTTAGGCGTGATGCCGAACAGGCTGTTCGTTGGATCGATCATCTGGCCATCGGGCGTGATCGTCGCGCCGAACGCGCCAACGAGGATGGATGAGCCGGTGCTGTCGGCAAACTTTCGCACAGCCTGCGCGAACGGCGGCGGAAACTGCTGCGGCAGCAGCGGCACGGCTGTTTCCGGCGTGACGATCAGATCGGCCGGCTTCTCCGTGATCATCCTTTGATAGAGTGCGATAGCGTCCCTCACGCCCGCTTCGTCGAACTTCATTTCCTGCTTGACGTTGCCCTGCAGAACGCGTGCGTTGAGCGGCGCGTTCGCTGGCAGGGTCCACGTGACGCGCGTGAGCAGCATGCCGCTCGCGATGAGCGCCAGCGCGAGCAGCCCGGGCCATATCGCGGCGGCCACCCACCGCTCGCGGCCGCGGCGCGCGATGCCCGCATGGACCGCCTGAACGATGAGCGCCGCGACGAGCGCCCCGATCCACCCGACTCCATAGACGCCCGCGATCGGCGCGAAGCCCGCCAGCGGGCCGTCCACCTGTGCGTACCCGCTCGCGAGCCACGGAAAGCCGGTCAGCATCGTGCCGCGCAGCCATTCTCCGATTGCCCACGCGCTCGCGAACGCGAAGGTGCCGTGCCACGTCGGGTAGAACGGCAGTTCGCCGCGTCGCCTGCCGTTTTCGGCATGGCCGGCGCAAAACGACCATAGGCCCGCGGATAGGGCGGGGTAGAGCGCGAGATAGAGCGAAAACAGCACGACCGCCGCGCCCGCGAGCGGCGCCGCCATCCCGCCATAGTCGTGCATGCTGACGTAAAGCCACCAGACGCCCGTGACGAAGTTGCCGAGGCCGAACGCGCCACCCGTCAGCGCCGCGCTTTTCCATCCGGTCGTGCGCGTGAGCCACGCGTAGAGAAAAGCGAAGAGCGCGAGCGCGAGCCAGCCGCCGTGCGGCGTCGGCGCGAACGACAGCGTGTTGGCCGCGCCGGCCGCGAGCGCGGCAAGGTAATGCCAGCGGGGCAGCGCTCGCGGCGCCGAGAGCGGTCGGTCGACCGGGCGGCCGGGGCGATCGTAACGCCCCGCGCTACCGGAACGGAGGCTGGCGCCGGCGGCTTGCGCCGCATCGGCCGAGGTGGCGGCGCGTTGGCGCGCGCGAGGGAAACTCGGTTCGGCCACTCAGCTCTCCACGTGCTGCTGTTCGCGCTCGCGCTGGCCGGCGAGCGGATCGCGCCGTACGAGCAGCATGTGGATTTGGCGGGCGTCGGTGCGCAGCACCTCGAAGATCAGGTCGTCGATGCGCATACGCTCGCCGCGGTGCGGCACGCGGCCGAAGCGATGCGTGACGAGGCCGCCGATCGTGTCGACTTCCTCGTCGGAGAACTGCGTGCCGAAGGTCTCGTTGAACTGCTCGATTTCGGTCAGCGCCCGCACGCGGTAGCGGCCGTCGGGCGACGCGATGATGTTCCCGCTTTCTTCGTCGAAGTCGTACTCGTCCTCGATGTCGCCGACGATCTGCTCCAGCACGTCTTCGATCGTGATGACGCCGGCGACGCCGCCGTATTCGTCGACGACGATCGCGATGTGATTGCGGTTCACGCGGAAATCATGCAGCAGCACGTTGAGCCGCTTCGACTCGGGAATGAACACGGCGGGCCGCAACATGCCGCGCACGTCGAAATCCTCTTCGGCGTAGTAGCGCAACAGGTCCTTCGCGAGCAGGACGCCGATCACGTTGTCGCGATTGCCTTCATAGACGGGATAGCGCGAGTGGGCCTTCTCGAGGACGTACGGAATGAACTGCTCGGGGGGCTCGGCGATGTTGATCGCGTCCATCTGCGCGCGCGGGATCATGATGTCGCGCGCGGATAGGTCGGAGACCTGGAATACGCCTTCGATCATCGAGAGCGAATCTGCATCGATGAGATTGCGCGTATGCGCGTCCTGGAGGATTTCGAGCAGCTCGCTGCGCGTTTCGGGCTCGGGCGAGATGAGATCGGTCAGGCGTTCGAGCAGCGAACGCTTTTCGTGCGGTTTGTCGGTGTGTCGTCGACTGGGATAGGAGTCGTTCATGGCGAAGCGTCCGAGACGGCCGGACGCGTGGTAAGCGGAAAGTTAAGGATACACCAGGCGTAAGACTCTCCAAGCGCGCGCGCCATCCTGATAAAGTCGCGCAACGCGCATCGACGAATGCGCGCATACCTCATGCACGGTGCTCTTTTACCCTTCTCGCGCGAAACAAATATGTCGGACGATTTTGAAGTGCACGGTCCCCATGACGAGGCCCTCGAACATGCGGCTCATGGCGGTCATCATGCGCCGCCCGATCCGTTCGCGGGCCGGGTCGCGGTCATGACGGCCGTGTTCGCGACGTTGGGCGCCATTTTCTCGTATCAGGGCGGCTCGACGGAAGGGCTCGCGCTCTTTTACAAGAACGAAGCGGCGATCCGCAAGACCGAGGCGGCCGATCAGTGGAGCTACTATCAGGCGAAGGGCGAAAAGCAGAACCTCGCCGAGCTCGGTGCCGCCTTGACGAGCAAGGATGCGGCGGCGAGTGCGAAGTTCGGGGCCGATGTCGCCAAGTACGAGCAGCAGAAGGCGGCGATCCGCGAGCATGCCGAAGCGCTCGAGAAGGGCGTACGCGAAGCCGACGCCGAAAGCGAACAGCAGCTCCACAGGCATCATCGCTGGGCGCAGGCCACGACGCTTACGCAGATCGCGATTTCGCTGGCGGCCATTACGCTGCTGACGCGACGCCGATGGCTGCTCGTCGGGGCGTTGGGTGTGGCCGGCGTAGGCGTGCTCGTCGGCGTGGCGGCCGCGGCGGGATTTTGAGTCCGCGAAGACAGGGCCTTCGGAAAGCTCAATGGTCCGCGCGGCAGCGCGCGAGCAATGCCTCTAGCGCGCGATCGGGCATGCCGCTTTCGCGCAATGCCTGCACGGTGCGGCTCACATAATCGAGCGTCGTGCCGTAGCGCCCGCGCGCGCAGCCGAACACCGCCTTGACGACGGCATCGGGCAGCTTCCCGGTATAGGTGGGGACATCGCGCCGCATGACAAACGCGAGCGCCGGGACGCACCGCCCGTCGACGAGCCGGCAGGGCAGCCACTGCGGCCGATACGAGCCCATCGGCATTTCGCGTTGCCACAGCGCTTGCAGATGCGGCATCGCCGTTTCACCGGTGAGCCGGAAGGCCACGCCGGTACACGAGCCGCCGCGATCGAGCGCGAGTACGAGCCCCGGCTGCTCCGGGGTGCCGCGGTTCACTCGCGACCATAGGTAGAGCCCGCGGTGGTAACCGTTCACGCGCGCACGCACGCTTTCGGCCACCGGCATGCCCGGGTTCCAGATGAGGGATCCATAGCCGAAGAGCCAGAGATCGCGCTTGCCGTCCCAGTCTTTCAATGCACGGGCGAGCGACGCGGCGAGCTCCTCGTCGGACAGCAGCCGGCCTTCGGCCAACGCGGGCGGGTAGGCGCAATCGCCGGCGGCAGCGGCGCCGCTATCGAGGCGAAGGTTGGGGGAATCGGGAAATCGCGCCATGTCGAAATTCGTGGGACGCCGTCAACGCTCGTGCTCCGCGTAGGGATTGGCGAAACCGAGTCCTCCAAGAATATCGGTTTCGAGCGCCTCCATCTCGCGCGCTTCGTCCTCCTGCTCGTGGTCGTACCCCTGCGCGTGCAGCGTGCCGTGCACGATCATATGTGCGTAGTGCGCCTCGAGCGCCTTGCCTTGCTCGGCCGCTTCTCTCTCGATGACGGGGCAGCAGACGACGATGTCACCCGTGACCGGCTCGTCGGCGCTTTCGGCATAGGCGAACGTCAGCACGTTCGTCGCATAGTCCTTGCCGCGATAGGTGCGATTGAGCAGACGGCCTTCGTCGGCATCGACGAAGCGCAGCGTCAGCTCGCCGTCGGCGAAGAGGGCCGCCTTGATCCACTTCGCGACGCGCGCGCGCGTCAGCAGGGCCTTATGGCGCGGATAAGCCGACGCTGCCGGGAATTGCAGCGCGAGCGTCAGCTTGGGCGTATGCGTCGCGCTCATGTGGGCAAGCCGCCTCTGTCGTCGTCGCTTCCAAATGGCGCGCAACGCCATGATCCGCGCCGGCGCCGCGGCATACGGGCGCTAACGATCGTCGCGCCCGGGCTTTTCCTGGTCGTCGTTTTTCGCATGTTTGTCATAAGCCTCGACGATGCGGGCAACGAGCGGATGACGTACGACATCGACACTCGTGAACCGCGTGAGCGCGATGCCGCGCACGTTCGCGAGCACCTGCTGCGCTTCGATGAGCCCGCTTTTCGCCCCGCGCGGCAGGTCGACCTGCGTCGTGTCGCCGGTGACGACCGCTTTCGAGCCGAAGCCGATACGCGTAAGGAACATCTTCATCTGCTCGGGCGTCGTGTTCTGCGCTTCGTCGAGAATGATGAACGCATGATTGAGCGTGCGGCCGCGCATGTAGGCGAGCGGGGCGATCTCGATCATCTGCCGCTCGAACATCTTGGCCGTCTTGTCGAAGCCGAGCAGATCGTAGAGCGCGTCATAAAGCGGGCGCAGATAAGGATCGACCTTCTGCGCGAGGTCGCCCGGCAGGAAGCCGAGGCGCTCGCCGGCTTCGACGGCCGGCCGCGTGAGGACGATGCGCTTCACCTGATCGCGCTCGAGCGCATCGACGGCGCAGGCAACGGCGAGATAGGTCTTGCCGGTTCCGGCCGGCCCGACGCCGAACGTCACATCGTGCGAAACGATCTGTTTGAGGTATTCGCGCTGGTGCGGCGTGCGCCCGCGCAGATCGGCCCGGCGCGTATACAACTTGGGACCGAGCTCTTCCAGATCCTCGTCGTCGAGCCCCGCCGGCTCGTCGAACGGGTGATCGGGGTCATAGCGGACGCCCGCCGCCTCGAGCGGCTCGTCGGCCATGCCCGCGCCACGGTTGCCGGGATGGCGTGCCTCGACGAGGGCGAGCTGAATGTCGTCGACCGATAGCGGCTCGCGCGCGCGATTGTAGAAGTTCTCGAGCGCGCCGAGCGCAACCTTGGCGCCGCGCCCGCGGATCGCGATCCGGTGTCCGCGGCGCTGCAGCGTCACATCAAGTGCCTGCTCGATCTGCCGCAGATTCTCGTCGAGCGGTCCGCAAAGGTTGGCAAGGCGCGCATTGTCGTCGCGCGGTGCGTTGAATTCCAGGGGCTGGGCTGTTTTCAAGGTCAAACGGTGGTCCGGAACGGTAGTCCTGAAAGAGGGTTCTCAATGCGCCGCGGCGTCAGCGTCGGCGTCGGCGAGCACGAGCTCGCCGCGCAGCGAGTGCGGATAAGCATGGCCGATGCGCACGTCGATCATTTGCCCGATGAGGCGCGCGTGCGCCGCGGGCGGCGCGGGAAAGTTGACGACGCGATTGTTCGCCGTGCGTCCGGCGAGCTCGGTCGGATCCTTGCGCGACGGTCCTTCGACAAGAATGCGCTCCGTGCCGCCCACCATCGACTGGCTGATCCGCACGGCGTTGGCGTCGATCGTCGCCTGCAAGTGTTGCAGGCGCTTCAGCTTCACTTCGCGCGGCGTATCGTCGTGCAGGCTCGCGGCCGGCGTGCCGGGGCGCGGGCTGTAGATGAACGAAAAGCTCGTGTCGTAATTCATTTCGTCGACGAGCGCCATCGTCTTGGCGAAATCGGCTTCGGTTTCGCCCGGAAAGCCGACGATGATGTCGGTCGAGAGCGACAGGTCCGGGCGGATCGCGCGCAGCCGGCGGATCACCGATTTGTATTCGAGCACCGTATAGCCGCGCTTCATCGCCATGAGGATGCGGTCTGAGCCATGCTGCACCGGCAAGTGCAGGTGCGAAACGAGCTTGTCGACCTTCGCGTAGGTGTCGATGAGGCGCTGCGTGAACTCTTTGGGGTGCGAGGTCGTGTAGCGGATCCGCTCGATGCCGGGCATGTCGGCGACGTACTCGATCAGCGTGGCGAAGTCGGCGATCTCCGAGGCGCCCGCGGTGAGCGGTCCGCGGTACGCGTTGACGTTCTGGCCGAGCAGCGTCACTTCACGCACGCCCTGGTCGGCGAGGCCGGCGATTTCAGTCAGCACGTCGTCGAGCGGGCGCGAAACTTCCTCGCCGCGCGTGTACGGCACGACGCAGTAGCTACAGTACTTGCTGCAGCCTTCCATGATCGAGACGAACGCGCTCGGGCCTTCGACGCGCGCGGGCGGCAGATTGTCGAACTTCTCGATCTCGGGAAACGAAATATCGACTTGCGCCCGCCCCGTCGCGCGGCGTGCGCCGATCATCTGCGGCAGGCGATGCAGCGTCTGCGGGCCGAAGACGAGATCGACATAAGGCGCGCGCGCGACGATGGCCGCGCCTTCCTGGCTCGCGACACAACCGCCGACGCCGATCAGCAGATCGGGGTTCGCTTCCTTGAGCTCGCGCACGCGGCCGAGATCCGAGAAGACCTTTTCCTGCGCTTTTTCACGCACCGAGCACGTGTTGAAGAGGATGACGTCGGCCTCTTCGGGCGTATCCGTCTTGACGAGGCCCTCCGCCTGCCCGAGCACGTCGACCATCTTGTCGGAGTCGTACTCGTTCATCTGGCAGCCGAAGGTCTTTACATACACTTTTTTGGTCATGAAGTCGCCGATCGCAGTGGTTGACCTGGGGGCGGTGGAAGTCGAGAAAAAGGGCGCGATGTCGACCGGCCGGACCGGCACGCCACGCTCCGCATAGCCCTGAATTATAGCCCTTCGGGTTGCCGGCCTCGGCTCGGAGATACTCGGGCGAGGCGGCGAGCACGCGTCGGTTCGTAGCGAGCCGCCGCGCCACGTCGTTCGCCGGCATCGCCGCGCTCGTGCCGAATCGGCACGACGCGGGGCCCGTGGGCCTCGCGCGTGAACTGCGCGTGCTGAAGGAGCCGCAGGTCTGGTTCGCGCTCGCCATGACCGTGCTCGGGTTCGGCGGTGTATTCGTCGTCTTCACCTACATTGCGCCGATTCTCGAGCAGGTGACCGGCTTTGCGCCGCGCACCGTGACGTTGATCCTCGTGCTGTTCGGTGCGGGGCTGACGGTCGGCAATGTCGTCGGCGGCAAGCTCGCCGATCGCGCGCTGATGCCCTCGCTGATGGCGATTCTGGTCGCGCTCGCGGCCGTCATGGCCCTCTTCGCGAAGACGAGCCATCTGCCGCTGCCCGCCGCCATCACCGTGTTCGTCTGGGGCGTCATGGCTTTCGCGACCGTGCCGCCGCTGCAGATGCGCGTCGTCGAGAAGGCGCGGCACGCGCCCAACCTGGCGTCGACGCTGAACATCGGCGCGTTCAATGTCGGCAATGCCGGGGGCGCCTGGCTAGGCGGGCTCGCGCTCACGCATGGGTTCGAACTCGACGCGCTGCCGTGGGTGGCCGTCGCCGTGACTTTTGCCGCGCTTCTCGTCACGGTAGCGGCGGCGCGGATGGACCGCCGGCGCGTGACGGAGCCGCGCCGGGCAACCGAGCAGGTCTGCTGAGCCGAGGTGGTTGCAGCGCCGCCCGGAGCCTGGGTTCGATTACTGCCGCAGGGGGCGGAGTCCGCTATCGCCCCGGCTGGCGGCGACGGCACCGGCGAGCAGCCCCGGCAGCTCTTCCATCCGCTCGATGATGTGACGGACGCCGAGATGGCGCAGCACCTGCGCATAGCCGCCCGGCGACCGGCTGGCGCCGACGAACGCAATCGTGGTCATGCCGGCGTCGCGCGCGGCGGCGAGCCCGGCCACGTTGTCCGAAACGGCGATGCAACGGGCGGGCTCCGTGCCCAATTGCCGGGCCGCCGACTCGTAGAGATCGGGATACGGCTTCGGCCGGGCGACGTGCTCGGCGCTGAACAGGCGCTGCTCGAAAACGCGTGCGAGCCCAGCGCGCGCGATCGCGGCGGCAAGGTTCGCGCGTCGTTGATTCGAAATCGCCGCTGCCGGGAGCGGAACGCGGCCGAGCGCATCGCGGACCGCCGCGATCGGTGCGCGCGAGTGCTCGAGCGCGCGTTCGAGATTGGAGGAGAGCCGCGCCGCGAAATCGGGGGGCAACCTGATGCCGAAATGGCGCTCGATGCCCGCGAACGCCGTGGGCGTCTCGGGATACCACGCCGAACGCGATGCGGACGTCGCGTCGATCTCGGGAAACGCCGCCGTCAGCATCTCGACGAGCACCCGGTGAGCGATGACTTCGCTGACGACGAGCGCGCCATCGCAATCGCAAAGGAGATAGTCGTACATGGTCAAGGGGCGCATCCCTGGAGGCGGCCGACCTCGCGGGATGCTTTTTTGTGTGATAAGGCCCCATGATACGTAGATTGCGCGGTCGCTGCTCTACGTTCGTCGAGCGTGTCGGGGTTCGTCGTTTGCGCCGTCAATGCATATGCATATAGACCCACGATGCCATCGCCCCGCCCGCGAGCGGCCCGCAAACCGGGATCCACGCATAGCGCCAGTCGCTCCCGCGCTTGCCCGGAATCGGCAGCAGCGCATGCATGAGGCGCGGCGCCAGATCGCGCGCCGGACTCATCGCGTAGCCGGTCGGGCCGCCGAGCGAGATGCCGATACCCAGCACGAGCAGGCCGACGGGCAGTGCGTCGAGCGCGCCGAGCCCCACCTGCGGCGAGGCAAGATAGAGCACGCCGAGAATCAGCACGAACGTGCAGATCATTTCCGTTACGACGTTGTGCGGCACGCTGCGGATCGCCGGCGCGGTGCAGAAGCAGGCGAGCTTGACGTCGGGATCGTCGGTCTTCGAAAAGTGTTGCCGGTAGGCGAGCCAGACCAGCAAGGCGCCCGCCATCCCGCCGAGCATCTGCGCTGCCACGTAGCCGGGCACCTTGCTCCAGGCGAATTTGCCCGCGAGCGCGAGACTCACGGTGACGACCGGGTTCAGGTGAGCGCCGCTGAACGAAGCCGTGACGTACACGGCGACGAACACGGCCATTGCCCAGCCCCAGACGATGACGATGAGATCGGCGCCCTTGCCCTTCGTGCGCGCGAGCAACACGTTGGCAACGGCGCCGTTGCCGAGCAGCACGAGCAGCGCCGTGCCGACGAATTCAGCGATTAGAGGTGACATGGTTGTCTCCGGAATGGCATTCGTTGGTATTGAGTCGCGGGTTGGGGCGATGCCGACCGCGCTTGCTTTTTTGTCGTTCGGATCGGCTTCTCTCCGGTCGCACGGCCCATGCGATCGATGAGGGGGTCTCGGCCGTCCGCCGGCGCGAGTCAGGTGGCGTCCGCCCAGGCTTTCGCGGCCGCGACCGCGCGCTGCCAGCCGGCCAGGCACTCGCGCGCCGCCCCGCGCTCCATCGTCGGCGAGAAACGCTTGTCGAGTTGCCACTGGCTCTCGAGCTCGCCGATGTCTTTCCAGTACCCGACTGCCAGCCCGGCGAGATAGGCGGCGCCGAGCGCCGTCGTCTCGCTGATGCGCGGGCGCACGGCCGCCACGCCGAGCAAGTCGGCCTGAAACTGCATGAGCAGATCGTTCGCGCAGGCGCCGCCGTCGACACGCAACTCGCCGACGCGGATGCCCGAATCGGCTTGCATGGCCGTCAGCACGTCGACTGACTGATAGGCGATCGAGTCGAGCGCCGCGCGCGCGAGGTGTGCGCTCGTCGTGCCGCGCGTCACGCCGAACACGGTACCGCGCGCTCGCGGATTCCAATGAGGCGCGCCGAGGCCGGCGAAGGCCGGCACCATGTAGACGCCGTCGCAATGGGGCACGCTCGCGGCGAGCGCTTCGACTTCGCTCGCCGACTTGATGATGCCGAGCCCGTCGCGCAGCCACTGAACCACGGCCCCCGCGATGAAAATGCTGCCTTCGAGTGCGTAGTCGACACGATCGCCGATCTTCCAGGCGAGCGTGGTAACGAGGTTGTTCTTCGATTCGATCGGCTTCGCGCCCGTGTTCATGACGAGAAAGCAGCCGGTGCCGTAAGTGTTCTTCACCATGCCCGACTTCGTGCACATTTGCCCGAAGAGGGCGGCGTGCTGATCGCCCGCGATGCCCGCGAGCGGAATCTTCGAGGCAAAGACGGTCGTCACCGCCGGCCCGTAGACCTCGGACGAGGACCGCACTTCGGGCAGCATGCTGCGCGGGATATCGAGCGCTTCGAGCAGGTCGTCATCCCATTGCAGCGTATGGATGTTGAAGAGCATCGTGCGCGAGGCGTTCGTCACGTCAGTGACGTGCAGCGCGTGCTTCGTGAAGTTCCAGACGAGCCAGCTGTCCACCGTGCCGAATGCGAGCTTGCCTTGCTTGGCTTTTTCACGCGCGCCCTCGACGTTATCGAGAATCCAGCGGATTTTCGTCGCCGAAAAGTAGGCGTCGATCGGCAACCCTGTCTTCGCGCGGACCTTGGCCTCGAGCCCTTGTGCTTTGAGTGCGTCGCAGAGCTCGGCCGTGCGGCGGTCCTGCCAGACGATCGCGTGGTAGATGGGCTGGCCCGTCTCGCGATCCCAGACGATCGTCGTCTCGCGCTGATTCGTGATGCCGATCGCGGCGATCGAGCCGCCGTTCAAGCCTGCGCGCGTGACGGCTTCGGCTGCGACGCCGGCCTGCGTCGACCAGATCTCCTGCGGATCGTGCTCGACCCAGCCGGGCCGGGGGTAAATCTGCGTGAACTCCTTTTGGGCGACGGAGACGATATTGCCCATTCGGTCGAAGACCATCGCGCGCGAACTGGTCGTGCCTTGATCGAGCGCAAGAATGTATTGGTCCTGCATTGTCTGCCCTCCATGTGATTGTCGTCATTCGCCGCGGCCCGCGTGCGGCGTGTGTTTGGTCCGGCCGCGCTTTGCGCGCCGCCGGTTACTGCGAAAAAACGGAATCCCGCGAAGCGCTGTCACGCGACCGGGATCGGGTGAACCACGTGTCGATCCGCGATCGCACCGCGTCGAGCGTGCCCGGCGCGAGATGAAGACCGAGCTTCGAACGGCGCCAGAGCACGTCGTCGGCGCAGCGCGCCCACTCCGCGCCGCTCAGATAGGCCAGTTCGCGTTCGTACAGCCCGGGTGCCAGCTCGGCCCCGAGATCGGAGACCGAGCGCGCCTCGCCGATCATGCGCTCGGCCCGGGTGCCGTAAGCTCGCGCATAGCGGTGCACAAGCTCCGCCGGAAGCCAAGGATGCCCGCTCGCGAAACGTGCTGCAAACCGATCGAATTGCCCGTTCGCGATGTCGCCGCCCGGCAGCGCCGCACCCGCCGTCCATCCGGGCGCGCGGTGGTCGAGCGCCTCGCCGAGGAGGTCCACGGCCTCTTCGGCGAGCTTGCGAAACGTCGTGATCTTGCCCCCGAAGACCGACAACAGAGGGGCGTCTGATCCGCTCGCGTTCGTGCCGGTATCGAGTTCGAGCCGGTAGTCGCGCGTGACGGCCGACGGGTCGGCGGCGCCTTCCTCCTCGAGGAGCGGTCGCACGCCCGAGTAGCTCCAGCATACGTCGGCCGGTGCGATCTTGCGCTTGAAGTAGCGATTGATCGATTCGCAGAGGTAGCGTATCTCCGCGTCGTCGATGGCGACTCGGGCTGGATCGTCGTGATACTCGACGTCGGTCGTGCCGATCAGCGTGAACTCCCGCTCGTACGGGATCGCGAAGATGATCCGCTTGTCGGGGTTTTGAAAGATGTACGCGTGATCGTGCTCGAAGAGGCGCCGCGTCACGATATGACTGCCTTTGACCAGTCGCACGGTATGCTGTGCGCCGCGCCCTAGCGCCTCGTGCAGGAGCTGGCCGACCCACGGCCCCGCCGCGTTCGCGAGTGCGCGGGCACGGACGGCCAGCCGCGTGCCGTCGGCGCGCTCGAGCTCGGCTTGCCATTCGCCTCCGGCACGGACGGCTCTGACCAGCTTCGTGCGGGTTTCAATCGCGGCCCCGCGTTCGCTCGCGTCGAGCGCGTTCAGCACGACGAGCCGCGCGTCGTCGACCCAGCCGTCGGAGTAGACGAACCCGCGTTCGATCGAATCGACGAGCGGCGCTCCGGCCGGATGACGGCGCATGACGATGCCGCGCGAGCCCGGCAGCAGCTCGCGCCGCGCGAGGTGGTCGTAGAGGAAAAGCCCGGCGCGAATCAGCCACGCCGGACGCAGATTCGGCATATGCGGCATCACGAAGCGCAGCGGGCGGATGATGTGCGGTGCGGCGCGCAATAGTGTCTCGCGCTCCTTCAACGCTTTCCGAACGAGCGAAAACTCCTTGTATTCGAGGTAGCGCAGCCCGCCGTGAATGAGCTTCGTGCTCGACGACGAGGTATGTGCGGCGAGATCGTCCTGTTCGACGAGCAGCACGGCGAGCCCGCGCCCCGCGGCGTCTCGCGCGATTCCCGCTCCGTTGATGCCGCCGCCGACGACGAGCAGATCGTATCGCGCCCCTTCCCTCAGTTCTGTCACTCGCTCACCTCTTTGCCTGGCCATCTGCATGGCCGCGATTCGCCGGTATTGGAAAGCATAGCGAACGCGTCATGTTCGTTTTCGAAATCTATCGAACATTTTCGAAAAAGTAAAGGGAATGACTCGTGCGCCGCGAGAGCGGCGCGCATGCCGTCAGCGCGCGAGGGTGTGTGCGGCGCTACTATGACGAAAACTGCGAAGAGGTGGACGATGCGAGGATTCGGATGGTGCGGTGTGGCGCTGGCGGTCGTGCTCGCTACGGGATGCGCGGCGGGCGTGGCCGGATTCGGCGCGCCGCCGCTCTCGGCGCTGCAGGCGCAATGCGGCGTGCAGGCGGACTACGGTGCGGATGCGCCGGCCGTCTATTCGGCGCTGCTCGACGCCTATGTCGGCTATCGGCACCGCCGCGTGACACAGGCCGACTTTTGCGCGTTTCAAAACTCCATTGCCGAGAGGCATGCGGCGCTGGTCGCGGGCGGTCCGGACGCCCGCCCCGCCTGGGCGGAGTTTTTCAACGAGGCGCGCGTGAAGGCGATCGATTGGCGCGCGAACGTGGATCCGTCGCTGCGCGGAGGCTAGGGGTGAACTGAAGGGCGCAGTGGAGCGGTTCCACCCGAACCCGAGCGCGCCGCATCGCGGCGGGTGCGCTGCCGGCCTGAGTAGACCACGGGATCGGCCTGCGGTGGCGCCGCACGCAAGCCCGCCTTGCGGCGCGGTGCGCCGTAAGGCATTCGAAAGCGGGTGAAACCGGTGGACCCTACGACAGGCGTTTGATTGCTTTGACCGCCGAATCGCCCGATTCGGTCAGGCGCAATTCGCGGTGGCCCGAGGCTAGGCTCTCGAGACTCACGAGTTGTTGCTCGAGGAGTGCATCGAGTTCTTCTCGGTCCATATCGACTTGGTTTGGAGCATCCTTCACGAGTAGCAACGTAGCGAATTCATGCGGACTCAGCATCGTTCTCTCCATGCATGGGCAATCGAATTGCCGCGGCGGCCGCATTTGCGGCTGCCGTCGAACTCAACCTTGGCGGAAGAGGGAGACTTCGCGGCGCTTGAACGCGGTCAGGCGCCGGGGAACTGGAGTGTAGTCAAGGGGACTGCCTTATCCAAATCGTCCCCTGATAATTTTCTGTTTGACAATTGATCGGGGCCAAAGCGGTTTGCCGCTCGTGGCGATTTCGCGAAAGTACTTCAAGTTTTGCGTGCGCCGCAGCATGATAAGGCGGCTACGCGCGCGCCGGTCACTGCGCCTCGGCGATATAGACCTGTGTGCCGGCGGCTTTGATGGCCTCGTCCATTTCCGCCGGGACCGGCCCATCGGTGAAAAGCGCGTCGACCTGGTTCAGGTGACCCTGCCGGACGAGCGCGGGGCGGCCGAATTTCGAGTGGTCGGCGGCCAGGAATACCGTCCGCGCATGTTCGATGATGGCCTCGGCCACGCGAACCTCGCGCGTGTCGAAATCGCGCAGCGTGCCATCGGTCTCGATGCTCGAGGTGCCGATGATCGCGAAGTCGACCTTGAACTGGCGAATGAAATCGATGGCGAGCTCGCCGACGATCCCCTTGTCCCACGGCCTCACGATGCCCCCGGTCACGAGCACCTCGCATTCAGGGTAGCCGCTCATCATGTTCGCGACGTTGAGGTTGTTCGTGATGACGCGCAATCCGCGGTGACGGTTCAGTGCGCGCGCGACTTCCTCGGTGGTTGTGCCGAGGTTGATGAAAAGCGATGCCTGATCGGGGATATGGGTGGCGACGAGCGCGGCGATGCGGCGTTTCTCGTCATGGAACATCCGCTGACGGGCCGTGTAGGAGACATTTTCCGAGCTCGTCGGCAGGCTTGCGCCGCCGTGATAGCGGCGCAACAGATTCATGTCCGCGAGCCAGTTGACGTCGCGGCGGATCGTCTGCGGCGTCACATCGAAATGCGAGGCCAGATCCTCCACGGTGACGAAGCCGTCGCGCTGGACCCATTCGAGCAGTTCCTGTTGGCGCGCATTGAGGCTCAGGCGGGGGTCTCGGGTCATGGTCGGCGGCGTTCGCATGGGGCAAATTGAAGTGTGCGTATTGTAAGACGAGCGCGTTGGAGGACGAGCGTCATAGGCGAGCGCGCGAGGCGCCGCTGCGCGCACCCGTTCGTAATACACCGAAAGACGTATGGACCCATCGGCGGCCGATCGAGATGATCAGGGCCGGAACCGGCGATACGCTTTGGCGGTCATTGGAGTGTGCCAAAGCACTTTGGGCCAACTCCGGCTAACATGCCGGCATAAGGTTTAATTAACTGAAGCGCCGCATTTGATTTCCGGCACGCATAGGTGGCCCGAGGCTTGCCTCAATTGCGTCTTTGGAAATCTCTCGATTGGGTATTCGCGCGAGCTGACCGGCGTGCGGCCGAGCCCATGGGATGCGGCTTTGGGAGCTCAATGCAATGACGTATACGGACTCCACGCATGTGATGCCCTGGCGTATCGAGGACATCGATTTAACCCGGATCGACCGCCAACGCGCGGCCGCGAACGAGGACTTGCTGCTGCTTTTGTGCGCGGCTTCGTTCATTGAAAGCGGTTCCGATCTGTACACGAGCAACCTCACGTCCTACTTCGACGACGATCCGGAAGTCTCGGCCTGGCTCAACCATCAGTGGGAGCCCGAGGAACTGCAGCATGGACGGGCCTTGAAGGCCTACATCGCGTATGTTTGGCCCGAATTCGACTGGGACACCGCGTTTCGCAACTTCTTCGACGAATACTCGCGGACCTGCTCCGTCGAAGAGTTCGAGAAGACGCGCGCGCTCGAGATGGTGGCGCGCTGCGTCGTCGAGACGGGCACGGCCACGCTTTACCGCGCGATCAACGAGTGCTCGGATGAGCCTGTGCTGAAGGAGATCACCGACAACATCCGCACCGACGAAGTCCGCCATTACAAGCACTTCTTCAAATACTTCAAGAAGTACAACAAGGTCGAAGGCAACGGCCGGCTGGCCGTCCTTGGCGCGTTGATGCGCCGTGTGATGGAGATCAAGAGCGAGGATTCCGAGATCGCGTTGCGGCACGTCTTTGCCATCCGCTATCCGGAGCGCGTGCACGACACGGCTTACAACCGGGAGCGCGCCGCGCGTATCAACGCGCTCGTGCGTCGCAACCTGTCGGCTGAAATGTGCGTGAAGATGCTGCTGAAGCCGCTCGACCTTCCTGCGCGCATTCAGCCCGGCGTCCACTACCCGCTTGCGAAAATCACGCAGCATGTGTTTTTTCGATAGGGTATCCGGAGCACGCAGATGAGCGATCCTTCCGCTCGAGCGCGTGTGCTCGAGTCGCAAGTCTTCGACGAATGGCCGTCCGAGCTCCGCGCGTTGTTCGACGGGACGGCGCTCGCCCGTGAGACCGGCTTTACGGCATCGCTCGTGACAGTCGATGCGAACGGGCACTTGCGCACCTCGCTCCTGAGCCTCGGCGAGCTCTATGCGCCCGATGGGCGCACGCTCTCGTTTTCGCTATGGCCCAGTGCGCGCGCCGCACGCGCACTGACCGAACAGGCGGCGAAGGGCGCTGCTCGCGCCGCACTGACGTTCGTTCACGATGCGGCGTTTTATCAAGTGCAATTGAACGTCGATATCCTGCCGGACGATGGCGAGCTGGCTTATTTCCAAGCCTCGATCGATACGGGGGAGTTGCAGCGCGTCGCCTATGCGCGGCTCACGGGCGGAATCGCTTTCGAGCTCGCCGACGAGAGCCGCGATGCCGTGCTCGACCGTTGGCGGAGCCAGGTCGATCGTCTGCGGCTCGCCGTGCAAAACCGACGAGCCGAGCGGGGAGCGAGCGGCGATTGATGGCCGCTGCGGTTAGTCGCCGGTAGCGGCTGAAGGACGCGACCGGCCGCCGAGCAGCGCGCCAGGATTGCTTGTACGCTGGCCCCGGCCGCGTGCTTCCATTTCGTGCCTCGTATTGCTGCCGTCGGGTTTGCGCGTATCGGCGCCCGGCGCTGCATTCGGCTTCCCGCCGCGAGCGGGGTTACGACCATGCTTGTCGCTTTCGGCGCCGCGTTTTGCATCGGGCCGCTTGGCGTCCGGGCGCGTCGAATCGGGGCGCTTCGCCTCAGCACGCTTCGGGTCCGCGCGCTTGGCGTCGCCCCGCTTTGCATCGACGCGCTTGGTATCGATACGTTTCGCATCGCTCGTCTGCCCGCCGCGAGTTTCGGCGCGCGGCGCGGCATGACTGCTTCCCGGCTCTTTCCCTCGCGCCGCCGGTTGCGGCCGGCTTTCGTCCGAGCGCGGCTTGCGGTTCGCGCCGCCTTGGTTGCGGCGCGGCTGGATCGGCTCAGGCTTGGCGTTCGGATCGGGTTCGAAGCCCGGGATTACTTCCTGCGGCACTGCGCGCTTGATCAGCTTTTCGATGTCCTTCAGCAATTGCCGCTCGTCCACGCAAACGAGCGAAACCGCCTCGCCCGTGGCGCCTGCGCGGCCCGTGCGGCCGATCCGGTGCACATAGTCCTCGGGCACGTTCGGCAGATCGAAGTTGACGACGTGGGGAAGTTGATCGATATCGATGCCGCGCGCGGCGATATCGGTGGCGACGAGCACTTGCAGCGTGCCATCCTTGAACTCCGCCAGCGCGCGCGTGCGCGCGGACTGGCTCTTGTTGCCGTGAATGGCGAGCGCGCTCACGCCATCCTTCGTCAACTGCTCTGCGAGTCGGTTCGCGCCGTGCTTCGTACGCGTGAACACGAGGACCTGAAACCAGTTGCGCGTCTTGATCAGATGCGTGAGCAGCTCGCGCTTGCGTTCGCGATCGACGGGATAGATCGTTTGCGTGACGAGCTCGGTCGTCGTATTGCGGCGGGCCACCTCGATCAGCGCGGGCGCTTCGAGCAGACTGTCGGCCAGCGCCTTGATCTCGTCGGAGAACGTGGCCGAGAACAGCAAGTTCTGGCGCTTCTTCGGCAACTGCGCGAGCACGCGCTTGATGTCGTGAATGAAGCCCATATCGAGCATGCGGTCGGCCTCGTCGAGCACGAGGATCTCGAGCCGCGACACGTCGATCGTCTTTTGCTGCATGTGATCGAGCAGCCGGCCCGGCGTCGCGACGACGAGATCGACGCCTCGCTTGAGCGCCTCGATCTGCGGGTTGATGCCGACGCCGCCGAAGAGCACCGTCGACTTGAGCTTCAGATATTTGCCGTAGGCGCGCACGCTGGCTTCCACTTGCGCGGCCAGCTCGCGCGTCGGCGTTAGGATCAGTGCGCGCACTGGACGGGCCGCTCGCGCGCTGCTCTCTTGACCGGTGGACGAGCGGGAGAGACGTTCTAGGATCGGCAGCGTGAAGCCGGCCGTCTTGCCCGTCCCGGTCTGTGCGCCGGCGAGCAGATCGCCGCCTTCGAGAACGGCGGGAATCGCCTGCTTTTGTATCGGCGTCGGCGAAGTGTAGCCGAGCTCATGGACGGCCCGTACCACTGGTTCGGACAGGCCGAGGGAATCGAATGACATAGCGTTATCTTTACGAGAGGCGCGACGCGTGACTCACGCGTCATCGCCAAAAAAGGCGAGGGCGCGGCCGCGGTTGCCCGCGTGGCCGCGCCCTCGCGCATCATGGGCTCAATCGAGCGGTGCGGAGCGCAGGTCGCTCACCTGCTGCGGCGAGACCGGCGTGCCGTGGTTGCCCCACGACATACGGATATACGTGACTACAGCCGCGACTTCCTGGTTCGACAGAGCCTGAGCGAACGGCGGCATGCCGTACGGCTTCTGATTGCCACCCGTGCTCGGCGGATAGCCGCCATTCAGCACCATGCGGATCGGGTTCACGGCCGAAGGCATCTGGATCGACTGGTTGTTCGCGAGCGGCGGGTACGCCGGCGGCTTGCCGAGGCCGTTGTCGGCGTGGCACTTCGCGCAGTTGTCCTTGTAGATCTTCTGGCCCTGGTCGAGCAGCTCGCTGCCGAACTTCTGCGACGTTTCGTACTGCATCGTCTCGGGCGCTTCGCTCTTCTGCGGGATCGTCTTCAGGTACGTCGCCATCGCGCGGACGTCGTCGTCCGACAGATACTGCAGGCTGTTGTGGACGACCTCGGCCATCGGCCCGAACACGGCGCCGCGCTCGGAGACACCGGTCTTGAGCAGGCTGGCGATGTCCTTGATGTCCCAATCGCCGAGACCCGCTTCCTTGTTCGACGTGAGCGACGGCGCATACCAGTTTTGCAGCGGAATCAGGCCGCCCGCGAATGCCGCCGAGTTGACCGGGCCGCCCATCATGTTGATCGACGTATGGCACATCGTGCAGTGCCCGAGACCCTCGACGAGGTAAGCGCCGCGGTTCCATTCGACCGATTTGGTCGGATCGTCCTTGTACTCGCCTTCACGGAAGAAGAGCGTGCGCCAGCCGATCAGCAGATTGCGGTTGTTGAACGGGAAGCGCAGCTCGTGCGGACGGCTCGGCACCTCGGCCGGGGGAACCGTGCGCAAGTACGCGTAGATCGCGTCGGAATCGGCACGCGTCACCTTCGTGTAGCTCGCGAACGGGAACGCCGGATAGAGCAGGCTGCCGTCCTTCGAGCGGCCCGTGTGAAGGGCGCGATAGAAATCGTCGGCCGACCACTTGCCGATACCGTATTGATCGTCCGGCGTGATGTTCGGTGTGTAGAGCGTGCCGAACGGCGTCGCCATCGGCAGGCCGCCGGCGAATTGCTGGCCGCCGCGCACGGTGTGACAGGCGATACAGTCGCCGGCGCGGGCGAGGTATTCGCCACGCTTCACGAGCGCGGCCTGATCGGCCGGCGTGGCCGCGACAGCCGCGCCGTTGTGCAGGTTATCGCCGCCCGACCAGAGGACCGAGCCGAGCGCCGCGGCCGCGACGACGACGGCCGTGAGGGCGAACAGGGACTTGCGTTTCATGTTTATGTCTCTCCTCGCGCTTATTGCGGTTCGCTGCCGCAGGCAAGCGGAGTCTTCATCGAGCGGGCCGGAGCCGGAACGGGGTTTTGGGGAGCGCGCTGCGTCGCGAGCCAGGCCGCGACGGCGTTGACGTCGTCGTCGGTCAGGCGCGTCGCGATTTCATGCATGCAGTCGGGCGCTTTCGCGTGACGCGTGCCCGAACGCCAGGCGCCCAGTTGCGCGCTGATGTAGTCCTGATGCAGACCGACGAGACCCGGAATGGCCGGCTCCATGCCCGTCAGCGCCTTGCCGTGGCAGGCCGCGCAGGCCGGGACGTTCTTCGACGGATCGCCGTTCAAGACGATCTGCTTGCCGCGCGCGAGCGTATCGGCCGAGACGGTCGGCTTCGACGGATCCGGGTAGGGCGGACGCTGCTTCGAGAAGTAATCCGCGATCTGGTGCAGGTAGTCGTCCGAAAGGTACGTGACGAGGTAGTTCATCGGCGGATACTTGCGCCGGCCCTCGCGGAAATTCTGGAGCTGGTTGAAGAGGTACTCGGCCGGCTTGCCCGCGAGACGCGGGAAGTAGTCATTATCGGTGCCCTGCCCGTGACTGCCGTGGCACGCCGTGCAACCCTGCACGCGCTGTTCCATCGTATCGGGGGCTTGGGGCTGCGTCTGCGCTTGCGCACTGATCGAGAGACCGATACCGCCAATCAGCAGAAGGGCGAGTAGCGGGCGGAAAATGCGTCTTGAAGACACGCGTAACTCCATCGTTATTCGTGGGACCTGCCGGACTTCGATCGGCCCGGTGGTTCTCTGTGATTGGCTCGTGACTGCCGGATGTGGGCTCGGTGCCTACGGTGCGGGGCACCTTCCGGCCGGCGTGCTGCGGCGTTGCGACGCAGCATTCTAACATCGATGCCGGTCACGAGCTATTCGTTGCGCATGGCCGCGATCGCGCATGACGCGTTCCCGCGACAATTTGCCGCGTTCGAGCCGTGCGCAGGGCGCATGCGGGATGCGTTTGGGGTACGTCCGCGGATCGTGTCGATATCGACGCCGACGTGCGCTTCATGCGCATGCGATCGTCCGTGAACTCGCGTCGTCGGCCGCGGTCTGCCGACAGCGTACACTCTCGCCTGGCGCGCGAGGCGAGTGTCGCGGCATGCGCGACGCCTCCGCGCTTTTCGTCTTTCTGTCGTTTTTCTTTCGATCGGCCGCCCATGAAGCTTGTTCGTCAGTCCTCCCGCGTGCCCTGCGGCATGCTGCCGCATCCAGACGCCATTCCCCTATCGCTGCTCTTCGCGGGGCGCGCCGACCGATGAATCTGGACGGATTGCTGATCGGGCAGGCCACGCTGGCCGCATTGATGAACATCGCTTTCGCGCTCGTCGTCGGCTCGGCGCTTTTCGAGCGGTGGCTGGCGGGGGATGGCGCCGGGGTGCGTAGTGCGTCGTCGCATTCAGCCTGGCATCGGGCGCGCTCGTCCATCGTCGCCGCCGCGCTCGTCCTCGTGCTGGCCGACGGCGGCTGGCTGGTCTACGAGGCTGCCTCGATGAGCGGCGCGGGGTTGGTCGACGGCGTGGCCTACCTGCCCGACGTGCTCGTGAAGACGCACGTCGGCCACGCCTGGTGCGTGGCGTTCGGCGGGGCGGCCGTGCTCGTGGTCGCGGCTTGCATGTATCGCGGCGGGCCGTTCGGCCGATTCGCGATGGGGCTCGCGGCGCTGGCTTGCGCATCCGGTGCGGCGCTGCTCGGCCATGCGGCCGATGCGGGCGCGTTCTCGTTCGCGGCGGCGACGCAAGTCTTGCATGTGCTGTCGACGGCCGTGTGGGGCGGGCTCGTGTTGGCCGGCGGCTTCGTGGTGCTGCCCGCGCTCGACGCGTCGACGACGCGCGGCGCCATGATCCGCATGGCCGGCTCTGTGTCGACGACTTCGCTCGTCGCGCTCGTCGTCGTCGCGGCGACGGGCCTCGTCAGCGCCGAGCGCGGCCTGGGCGGCACGCTCACCGCGCTGCGCACGAGCACCTGGGGCCATGTGTTGGCGCTCAAGGCCGCCCTCGTGTTGTTCGCCATCGTGCTCGGCGGGCTCAACCGGATTTCGGTGTTGCCGCGCTTGCGCCGCTCGGCGTCGACGGCCGATGCGCACACGTTCAACAATGTGCTGCATCTCGAGGCGTTCGTGATACTGGGCGTGTTCATCGCGGCGGCTGTGCTTGCGCTTACGCCGCCGGCATGAGGCCGAAACCCGGCTGCGGCGGCGGTCGTCCACGATGGCGGCGCGGCGCCCGCCGGAAGATTGCGTTCGCGACCGCTTGGCGCCTATTCGTAACCCAGCTTGTGGCTCACGATCGGCGCACAAAACAGCGCGATCGCGCAGCCGATGACTTTGCCTTCGAGCTCGGCGGTCACTGTCGGTATCAGGTACGCATGTGACAGCAGATCGACGATCTGCGGGGCGCAATAAAGAACGGCGGCGGCAATGCCGGCCTTGTCGACCGAAGCGACATGCCAGCCGCGGCGCAAAGCAAACGCCGCGGCCAGCACGCGCAGCACGCCGAAAATCACGAGCGCGCCCACCGCCATTTGTTCCCGGATCAGATAGTCCGGCAGATACTCCGCCATGGCGGCCTCTCCCTGATTGGTCGTTTTGCGGTGAGACTTTGCAAAAGACAGGCCAGGTCGGGGACTGCGGATGCCGAGGGATGCGCTCGAAGGCGCGCTGCCTGATGGGGCGAGGCGTTGCGGGAAGACGCGCGATTCGCGCAACGCCCGGCGGGCGACTGGTTCGGCGAGGATTGCCCGCGGCGTTACGCTGTTCGTGTTACGTGTTACGGCCGCACGGTGACGGCTTTTCGATCACCATTCGGCGACACTGCCGTCCTCGTGGCGCCAGACCGGGTTGCGCCAGCGATGACCGACCTTCGCCATTTCGCGTACCTTCGCTTCGTCGACTTCGATGCCGAGCCCCGGGCCTTGCGGGATCGATACGAAGCCGTCTTCGTACTGGAAGACTTCGGGGTTGCGGATGTAGTCGAGCAGGTCGTTGCCCTGGTTGTAGTGAATGCCGAGGCTTTGTTCCTGGATGAACGCGTTGTAGCTGACCGCGTCGATCTGCAGGCACGCCGCGAGCGCGATCGGTCCGAGCGGGCAGTGCAGTGCGATGGCGACGTCATAGGCTTCGGCCATGGTCGCGATCTTGCGGCATTCGCTGATGCCGCCGGCATGCGAGGCGTCAGGCTGCAGGATGTCGACGTAACCGCCCGCGAGGATGTTCTTGAAGTCCCAACGCGAGTAGAGCCGCTCGCCGAGCGCGATCGGCGTGTTGGTCTGGTTGACGATGTCGCGCAACGCTTCCGCGTTCTCGGAAAGCACCGGCTCTTCGATGAAGAGCAGCTTGTACGGATCGAGCTCTTTCGCGAGCACCTTCGCCATCGGCTTGTGAATGCGGCCGTGGAAATCCACGCCGATGCCGACGTGCGGGCCAACGGCCTCGCGCACGGCGGCGACGTTCGCGATGACGCGCTCGACCTTGTCGTGGGTATCGACGATCTGAACTTCCTCGGAGCCGTTCATCTTGAGCGCCTTGAAGCCGCGCTCGACGACCGCCCGCGCGTTGTTCGCGACGTCGCTCGGGCGGTCACCGCCGATCCATGAGTAGACCTTGATCCGATCGCGAACCTGCCCGCCGAGCAGCGCATGCACCGGTACGCCGTGGTGCTTGCCCTTGATGTCCCATAGCGCCTGGTCGATCCCGGCGATCGCGCTCATCGAGATCGGACCGCCGCGATAGAAGCCGGCCCGATACATCACCTGCCAGTGGTCTTCGATGGCGAGCGGATCTTTGCCGATCAGATAGTCGGCGAGCTCTTGGACGGCGGTTTCGACCGTATGCGCGCGGCCCTCGACGACGGGCTCGCCCCAGCCGACGATGCCCTCGTCGGTCTCGATCTTGAGAAAGAGCCAGCGCGGCGGGACGACGAAAGTTTCGAGCTTGGTGATCTTCATGGGGGCGGGTTCTCCTGTCTCCAGCGATTCTGATGACGATTGGCAGCAGCGCGGATGCCGACTTGGCGCTTGCTCAGCGGCGACTGCGCTTTGAGACGAATGGTACACCAACTCGCTATGAAGTACTATTAATAGTACTACTAGTCGTAATCTGACATGGGCTTGCGCTTTTCCTGCATGTCGCGATAATCGCCGTCGTCGGCGCGAGTTGAAAGGAAAGCGCCGGCATCGACGAGACCACACATTTGGGGAGAACGATCATTCAGCGCGATCTGCATGGGCGCGTCGCCTACCTGCTTGCGACCGGCATTCTGCGCGGCGACTATGCACCGGCCTCGACGCTGCCGCGCGAAGCCGAGTTGATGGAGGCATTCGGCGTCAGCCGCACGGTGTTGCGCGAGGCGCTGCGCACGCTGACATCGAAGGGGCTCGTCGAGTCGCGGCCGAAGGTCGGCACGCGCGTGCGGCCGCGCCACGCCTGGAACTTGCTCGACGCGGACTTGCTGGAGTGGTACTCGCAGGTGGCGCCGCCGCTCGAATTTGCGCTCAAGCTGCAGGAGATGCGCGAGATGGTGGAACCTTACGCCGCCGCGCTTGCGGCGCGTGCGCAAACGGAGGAGGCGATGGGCGCGCTCGCCGACGCGCACGCGGCGATGGCGGCGGCGCGCAGCATCGACGAGTGGGTGCGGGCGGATCTGCGCTTTCACCTCGGGATCCTGGCCGCCAGCAGCAACGAGCTTCTGATGCCGCTAGGCTCGGTCATCGAGCGCACGCTCGAGGCGCAGTTGCGGCTCAACGCGAAGCGCGCCGATGTGTTCAACGCGGCGCTCGGCGAGCACACGGCCGTTTTCGATGCGATCCGCGCGCGCAACGTGGAGGCGGCGCGCGAGGCGATGGCCGGGCTGCTCGGCATGACGAGGCGGCGCATCGAGGCGTGAGGCGATGGGCCAGGGCGGCGGGCAGGTGCGGCTCCTGGAATGGGGGTTGCTGGATTCATCAGTACACCGAACTAACGGTGAACGAGTCCGCAACTACCACAGGAGAGGACCATGCCACTGCGAAAAGGTACATCTCGTGAGGACGTCTCCAAGAACGTCAAGACCGAAATGAAACACGGCAAGTCGCAAAAGCAGTCCGTTGCGATCGCGCTGAACCAGGCGCGCAAGCACGGCGCGAAGATTCCGAAGAAGCACGAGCGGTAGGGCGACTAACGCGATCGCATAGTGCGATGGACGGGCATGGCCGGTGACCTGAGAATCTATCGCCAGTTGCCCGTCACGGAATCGTCACTGAACCCGGCGAAGCTACGAACATCGAGCGTGAATGCTACCGCGCTCGAACGATGCGGGGCGTCAGCGCACGTCCCGTTCATCGGCTGACTTTTTCAGTACGAGACCGTTCTGTGGCCTTGCAACTCGACGATATTCGCGCCCTGTTCAAACGGCATGGCGACATTTCATACAGCGGCGAACCCGTCACGCAGCTTCAGCACGCGCTTCAGTGCGCCATGTGCGCCGAGCGGGAAAATGCGGGCGACGCGCTCGTCGCGGCCGCCTTGCTGCACGATCTCGGTCATCTGCTGAACCTGCAAGGCGACACGCCTTCCGCGCACGGCATCGACGACATGCATCAATACTTTGCGCTGCCGTTTCTGCGCCCCGTCTTGCCTGATAGCGTGCTCGAGCCGATTCGCCTCCATGTCGATGCAAAGCGCTATCTCTGCGCTGTCGACGACAGCTATTACGAGCGGCTCTCGGCTGACTCCAAGCGCAGCCTGGAACTGCAGGGCGGCGTGCTCAGCCGAGAGGAAGCCGCGGCCTTTTCTCGCAAGCCGTATGCGGCCGACGCCGTACGTCTGCGTCGATGGGACGACGCCGCGAAGGACGCCTCAATCGTCACTCCCGACCTCGAACATTTTCTCGCCGCGGTTGCGCACGTCATGAAACCCGCGCACGACGAAAGAGCCTCAACCGGTACGACCGCCGTCTGAGTCCCGCCGCTCGACGCTGCACATCCCCGACGCCGCCACTTACCCGAGCGGCGACGCCTTCCCCGAGCGTTATCCGATCGGCATCGGTCGACGCAGTCGCGCGCCGCGGTTGCACGCGCGAAGCCATCGGCCTATAAACGTCACTAGTCCGTCCGCGCGGCGAAGCGGTCGCCGGCCTCGAAATACAACCAACTCGGAGACAACCTGATGAACTACGTCATCGGCATCGATATCGGCACGCAAAGCACGAAGGCGATACTCGCCGATGAAAACGGAACGATCATTGCGCAGCATGCGCAAAGCTACCGGCCCGATACGCCGCGGCCGTTGTGGGCCGAGCAATGGCCGAGCGTATGGTTCGATGCCGTCGTGAACTGCATCGTCTCCTGCACGCGCGACGCGCGCGCCAAGGGCGTCGACGCACCCGCCATCAAGGCGCTCGCGATCAGCAGTCTCTATGGCGGCTCCGGCATTGCCGTCGACGACGAAATGCGTCCGCTTCACCCGTGCCTCATCTGGATGGATCGGCGCGCGACAGCCGAAGTCGAATGGGTGCGCCGCAACGTCGACATGGAGCGGCTTCTCGCGATCACGGGCAATGGCGTCGATAGCTACTATGGCTTCACGAAGATGCTTTGGCTGCGCGAGCACAAGCCCGACGTCTGGGCCAAGACGCGCTATTTCCTTCCGCCAAACGCTTACGTCGCCTATCGGCTGACCGGCGAGGTCGCCGTCGACCACAGTTCAGCGGGCAACATCGGCGGCATCTACGACGTGGCCGCGCGCCGCTGGTCCGACGAAGCGCTCGCGATGCTCGGCATTCCAGCCGCCATGCTGCCGCAGCGGCTCGTCGAGTCGTCTGAGGTCGTCGCCGGGCTGCTTCCGCAATGGGCGGACGAGCTCGGTCTCGAAGCAGGCATGCCGATCGTCGCGGGCGGCGTCGACGCGGCCATCGCGACGCTCGCCGCCGGCGTCTCCCGCGCCGGTCAACACGTTGCGATGATCGGCACAAGCATGTGTTGGGGCTATATCAGCCAAAGCGTCGACGCGCGGCATGGGCTCGTCAGCATGCCGTACGTCGTCAACGGGCGCCGCGATCTCTACGTGTTTGGCGGCGCGAGCTGCGCGGGTGCCTGCGTGGCCTGGTACCGCGATCAGTTTTGCCAGGCCGAAGTCGAAGCGGCCAAGGCCGCCAAGGAGGCCGGCAGCCTCGCCCCCGGCGACGCTCATGTGCTGCTGGAGCGCGCCGCCGCCGAGGTGCCGGCGGGCTGCGGCGGCGTGGTGTTTCTCCCGTACTTGATGGGCGAGCGAAGCCCGATCTGGGATGCGCAGGCGAGCGGCGCGTTCGTCGGTCTCAATCTCGTCCATACGCGCGCTCATCTGTATCGCGCCGTGCTCGAAGGCGTCGCCTTCGCGCTGCAACACAACATCGAGGCAGGCCGGCGCGGCGCGGGCGCCCTCGACGAACGGCTCATCGTCGTCGGCGGCGCGGCCCACTCGGATCTCTGGATGCAAATCATTGCCGACGTGACCGGATACCCGGTCTTTACGATCGAGCAGGAAGTCGAGGCGGCGATGGGGGCGGCCCTGCTGGCGGCGATCGGCTCAGGGCTCGCCGACGAGGTGGCGGCGACCCGCGGCTGGGTGACGCTGCGCGAGCATGCGCGCCCCGACCCTGCCCGCCGTGCGATCTACGCGCGGCAGTTCGAGGTCTACAAGGAGCTCTATCCCGCGTTGCAGGCGTCGATGCATCGATTGCGTACCGATGACGCCGACAAGACCGATCGGTAGAGATGATCGTAACAACCTATTGTCACGATCATATCGGCTGCGCTAGGATGGGTGCCAGTTAGCGCTCGGCTTTCCCTCGCATTGCGAAAGCGGCGAGCGCTTTTCGCATGATCGAGGCCCCCCATTCCTATGTCCGAAGCTCCCTCGAACTCCGTCGTCGCGCTGCGCCAGGCGCCGCTCGTGCACGCGGCGCGAAACGCGGGCGTTCCATTCGACGCCGGATGGTTCGATACGTTGCGCGTCAACCATTCGGCCGTCGAGCGGCGCACAGCCACGCTCGGCACGCGCCGCTCGGTCAAGAAGGATGCGCAAGCGGCCTGGCTGCTGAAGGCCATCACCTGCATCGATCTCACGACGCTGAACGGCGACGACACCGAAGGCCGTGTGCGTCGTTTGTGCGCGAAAGCGCGCCGGCCCGTTCGCGAAGACATTCTCGAGGCGCTGGGCATGGCCGGCGCGCCGATCGCGACCGGTGCGGTCTGCGTCTATCACCGGTTCGTCGCCGCGGCGGTCGATGCGCTCGCGGGCAGCGGCATTCCCGTGGCGGCCGTCTCGACCGGCTTTCCGGCCGGCCTGACGCCGCATCCCCTGAAGCTGAAGGAAATCGAAGCATCGGTGGCGGACGGCGCCGCGGAGATCGACATCGTCGTCACGCGCGAGCATGTCCTGACCGGCAACTGGCGCGCGCTTTACGACGAGGTGCGCGATTTTCGCGCGGCTTGCGGCCCGGCACACCTGAAAGCAATCCTCGCCACGGGCGACATTCGCACGCTTTCGAACATCGCAAGGGCTTCGATGGTCTGCATGATGGCCGGCGCCGACTTCATCAAGACCTCGACAGGCAAGGAAGGCGTGAACGCAACGCTCGACGTGTCGCTCGTCATGGTGCGCGCGATTCGCGAGTATCGCGAGCGCGCGGGCGCGATGGTCGGCTTCAAGCCGGCCGGCGGCGTCTCCACGGCGAAGGCGGCGCTTGCCTACCAGATGCTGATGAAGGAAGAGCTCGGCCGTCCGTGGCTCGAGCCGGCGCTCTTTCGCATCGGTGCGTCGAGCCTCTTGGCCGATATCGAACGGCAACTCGAACATCACGTGAGCGGTCGTTACTCCGCTTTCCACCGACACCCCGCAGCCTGACCGAGCCGATTTCCGATGAGCGTAGCCGAGTATTTTTCTTCGATGGAGTACGGTCCCGCCCCTGAGGACGACCAGCCTGTGCGCGAGTGGCTCGCGCGCCACGGCGAGGGATTCGGCCATTTCATCGGCGGCGCCTGGCGCGCGCCGGCCGCCGGGACGTTCTTCGACGTCTTCGCGCCGGCCACGGGCGAAACGCTCGCGCGCGTCGCGCAGGGCGACGCGGCCGACGTCGACGCGGCCGTCGCGGCGGCGCGCGCAGCGCAGCCCGCGTGGCATGCGCTTGGCGGCCCCGGACGTGCACGGCATCTTTACACGCTCGCGCGGATGGTCCAGCGGCACAGCCGTCTCTTCTCGGTGCTGGAGGCGCTCGACAACGGCAAGCCGATCCGCGAGACGCGCGACATCGACGTGCCGCTCGTCGCGCGTCACTTTCTTCACCACGCCGGGTGGGCTCAGCTGCAGGACAGCGAATTTCCGGAATGGGCGCCGCTCGGCGTGGTCGGGCAGATTGTGCCGTGGAATTTCCCGCTGCTGATGCTCGCGTGGAAGATCGCGCCGGCCATCGCGCTCGGCAATTGTGTCGTGCTCAAGCCCGCCGAGTACACGCCGCTCACCGCGCTGCTCTTCGCCGAGCTCGCGCAGCGCGCGGGGTTGCCCGACGGCGTGCTCAACATCGTGACCGGCGACGGACGGACCGGCGCGGCGCTAGTCGACCATCGCGGCGTCGACAAGATCGCGTTCACGGGCTCGACGGAAGTCGGCCGGCAGATCCGCGCGGCGACGGCGGGATCGGGCAAGTCGCTCACGCTCGAGCTCGGCGGCAAATCGCCTTTCATCGTCTTCGACGATGCGGATCTCGATTCGGCCGTCGAGGGCGTCGTCGACGCGATCTGGTTCAACCAGGGGCAAGTCTGCTGCGCGGGCTCGCGGCTGCTCGTGCAGGAAGGCGTCGAAGCGCAGTTCATCGCGAAGCTGAAGCGCCGTATGGCGACGCTGCGCGTCGGCCATTCGCTCGACAAGGGCATCGATATGGCCGCGATCGTCGATCCTGTGCAGCTCGCGCGTATCGAATCGCTCGTCGAGACAGGGCGGGCTGAAGGCTGCACGATCTGGCAACCGCGCGAAGTCGTGCTGCCCGAGCGCGGCTCGTTCTATCCGCCCACGCTCGTCACGGACGTGGCGCCGGCCTCGACGCTCGCGCAAGAGGAAATCTTCGGACCGGTGCTCACGGCGATGAGTTTTCGCACGCCCGAGGAGGCGGTCGCACTTGCGAACAATACGCGCTACGGGCTCGCGGCCAGCATCTGGAGCGAGACGATTGGCCGCGCGCTCGACATTGCCCCCCGGCTCGCCTGCGGCGTGGTCTGGGTCAACGCGACGAATCTTTTCGATGCAGCGGTCGGGTTCGGCGGCTATCGCGAATCGGGCTACGGGCGCGAGGGCGGGCGTGAGGGTGCCTACGAATACCTGAAGCCGCAGGCATGGAGCAAGCTGCCGCTGCGTACGCCGCGACGGGCCGATGAAGCCGGTCATGTCGACGATGGGTCGCGCATCGAGAGAATCGACAGGACTGCCAAGCTTTTTATCGGCGGCAAGCAGGTCCGGCCCGATAGCGGCTACTCGCGGGCCGTCCATACGCCGGGCGGCGAGCTCGTCGGCGAAGTCGGCGACGGCAACCGCAAGGACGTGCGCGATGCCGTGGCCGCCGCGCGCGCGGCGGGCAAGTGGTCGCAGGCGAGCGCGCATGGTCGCGCGCAGGTGCTCTACTACCTCGCCGAGAACCTTGCCGCGCGCGCCGATGAATTCACTCGGCAGCTCGCGCGTCGCGCGGGCGTGGTCGCCCTCGACGCGCAACGCGAAGTCGACGCGGCGATCGGGCGGCTTTTCAGCTACGCGGCGTGGGCCGACAAGTTCGACGGCGCGGTGCACGCCCCGCCGCTGCGCGGCGTCGCGCTGGCGATGCACGAGCCCGTCGGCGTGATCGGCATCGCCTGTCCCGACGAAGCGCCGCTTCTCGCTTTCGTCTCACTCGTTGCGCCCGCGCTTGCGCTAGGCAATCGTGTCGTGGTACTGCCGAGCGAGGCTTGCCCGCTGATGGCGACCGACTTTTATCAAGTCGTGGAAACGTCGGATGTGCCGGATGGGGCGCTCAACATCGTCACCGGCTCGCGGGGCGCTTTGTTGCCGGCGCTCGTGAAGCACGACGACGTCGATGCGGTATGGAGCTTCGGGCGTGCCGACGAGTCGACGCTCGTCGAGCGCGAGTCCGTCGGCAATTTGAAGCGGACTTTTGTCGATTACGGACGGCAAATCGACTGGTTCGATCGCTCGAGCGAGGGGCTGCCGTTTTTACGTCAGGCTACCCAAATCAAGAACATTTGGATACCGTACGGCGATTGACCGCTTTCGTTCGCCGGATCGAGACAGATGCTCGATAGGGCGAGGCGCCTAACTGGGGCATCCCGTGGCGCGAAGCGGCATGCCATCTAAACGGAGGAGACATATGCTCAAACAACTCGACCCGCTGTTGAACCCCGACATCCTCTACGCGCTGAGCGCGATGGGACATGGCGACGAACTCGTCATCTGCGACGCGAACTTCCCGGCCGATTCGGTCGCGCGCGCGACGACGCTCGGGCGGCTCTTGCGCATGGACGGCGCCGACTCCGCGCGTGCCGTGCGCGCCGTTCTTTCGCTGCTGCCGCTCGACACGTACGTAGAAGCGCCCGCGATGCGCATGGAAGTGGTGGGCGACCCGAACGCGCTGCCCATCGTTCAGCGCGAGGCCCAGGCGGAAGTGAATGCCGCCGAGGGGCGCGCCGTGCCGTTCGCGCCCATCGAGCGCCACGCGTTCTATGCCCGTGCGCGCAAGGCCTATTGCGTGATCGTTACCGGCGAGCAGCGCGGCTATGGCTGCTTCATCTTCACGAAGGGCGTGATTCTCGCGCCCGATGCGCCGAGCGGCGGCGCGACGGAGCGGGGACAATGAGCGGGCGCGTCGTCATCCTCGGCATTTACGTCACAGATCTCGCGTTTCGCGCGAATCGCATGCCGCTCATCGGCGAGACGATCGCCGGTTCGGCTTTCGCGCTCGGGCCGGGCGGCAAGGGCTCCAATCAGGCCGTGGCGGCGGCCCGCGCCGGTGCCGAAGTCGTGTTCTGCACGCGGCTCGGGAACGACGCGTTCGGCGAAATCGCCCGCTCGACCTGGCAAGCCGAAGGCATCGCGGCGCGCGCGAAGGTCCTCGACGGTGTGGCGACGGGCGCGGCGCACATCTTCGTCGAGGAAGGAACCGGCCGCAACGCGATCATCGTTGCCGCTGGCGCGGCCGCGACGATGGACGCGAGCGACGCCGACGCGATCGAAGCGGACATCTCGGCCGCCCAGGTCTTCGTCACGCAGCTCGAACAGCCTGTCGCGGCCGCGCGCCGAGGTCTCGAGATCGCGCGCCGCCATGGTGTCGCGACGGTGCTGAACCCGGCGCCCGCGCTGCCGCTTCCCGACGACATCTTTCCGCTTTGCGACTACATCACGCCGAACGAAACCGAGGCGGCCGCGCTGACGGGCATCGAAATCCGCGATGCCGACGATGCGCGGCGCGCGGCCGACATCCTGCTGGCGAAAGGCGCGAGCGCGGCGATCGTCACGCTCGGCGAGGCCGGCGCGCTACTGCATTCACGTTCGCAATCGGTGCTCGTGCCGGCGTTCCGGTGCGGTACGGTCGTCGAAACGGCAGGCGCCGGGGATGGCTTCACGGGAGGTTTCGCGGCGGCGCTTGCGCGCGGTGCCGAACCCCTCGAAGCGGTGCGCTTCGGCTGTGCGCTCGCCGGCATCTCGGTGACGCGCGCGGGCACCGCGCCTTCGATGCCGAGTCTGGCCGAAGTGCAAGCGTTGCTCGGCAACGCCGCGCCGATGCGTGAAAGCGCGTAACAACCGAGATTGCGATTAGGAGCCCATTGTCGCCATGTGGTCCTCATTGACGCTTCGCCGATGGTTCGCCGATCGGCAACTGAACTTCCTCTTGACCGTCAACCTGCTCGTGGTGCTCGTCGCCGTCTGGTTCTCGCAAGGGCAGTTCGTCGGCATCGACAACCTGCAGTCGATGGGCTCTCAGCTGCCCGAAGTCGGCCTGCTGGCATTCGGCATCATGCTGTCGATGCTGTCGGGCAACGGCGGCATCGATTTGTCGGGCGTCGGGCTCGCCAACCTGTCGGGGATGGTCGCCGCGCTCGTCGTGCCGCGCTTCGTCAACGGCGACGATTCGCCGGTACTCTATACGTCGCTTTTTTGCGTGATCGTCGTCTGCATGGGACTCGCAGGCGGCTTTCTGAACGGCATGGTCATCGCGCGGCTGCGCCTCACGCCGATTCTCTGCACGCTCGGCACGCAGCTCGTCTTCACGGGCTTCGCGGTCGCGCTCAGCAATGGCGCCTCCGTTCATATCGACTACATCGAGCCGCTCTCCGACATCGGCAACGGCACGTTCCTCCAGGTGCCGATTTCGTTCGCCATTTACATTGCCGTGGCGCTGCTGCTGGGTTGGCTGCTCGCGCGCACGCCGTTCGGCTTGCGGCTCTATCTGATGGGCACGAATCAGCGCGCGGCCTTCTATGCGGGGGTGCCCAATGCGCGGATGCTCGTCATCACCTACACGATCTGCGGCGTGCTCGCCTCGGTCGCCGGGCTCATCAGCTCGACTCATACGATGAGCGCGAAGTGGGACTACGGTAACTCATATCTGCTGATCGCGATCCTGATCGCCGTCATGGGCGGCGTCAACCCGGCGGGCGGGTACGGACGCGTGATCTGCGTCGTCTTCGCCGCGACCGTTCTGCAGTTTCTGTCGAGCCTTTTCAACCTCATGAATCTCTCGCAGTTCTTTCGCGATTGCACATGGGGGTTCCTGCTCCTGCTTTCGCTCGCGTTCGCGGGCGGCGAGCGTGTGCGCGCGATCTTCGGCGTCGGCGGCGCGAAGCCGCCTGTTGCCGCGGGCAAGCGCGAAGGCGGCGGTTAGCGTCCTCGAACGAACAGCATTCGGCAATCGACGAGCGCCAAGCCTCGGGCGCCGCGTCGCGTAACAAGGGGCGTCAAGCGAAAAAAGAAGGAGACACGGCATGAAATTGAATCGATTGAGCCTTGCGCTCGCGGCGTGTGCATTGAGCGCGGGCATCGTCGTGGCCGCGCAGGCGGCGACGAACGAAACGATCGTCACGGTGGTGAAGGTGACCGGCATCAGCTGGTTCAACCGGATGGACGAAGGCGTCAAGGAATTCGCGAAAGCGCAGGGCGTCAACGCTTACCAGACCGGGCCGGGCACGGCCGATGCCGCGCAGCAGTCGCAGATCATCCAGGATTTGATCGCGAAGAAGGTCACCGCGCTTGCCGTCGTCCCGTACGATCCGCCGACGCTCGAGCCCGTCCTCAAGAAGGCGATGGACAAAGGCATCAAGGTCGTCACGCACGAGGCCGACAACGAAAAGAACACGATGGTCGACCTCGAGGCTTTCGACAACTCGGCATACGGTGCCGCGCTGAACGATCGGCTCGCCAGCTGCATGCACAGCGAAGGCAAGTGGGCGACGCTCGTCGGCTCGCTCGGCAGCCGCTCGCAGGTGCAATGGGCGGACGGCGGCATCGACAACGCGAAGAAGAAGTACCCGAAGATGGAGCTCGTCGAGAAGAATCTCGAGACGAACAACGACGGCGAGCACGCCTACGTCGTCGCCAAGGAGGTGCTGCGCAAGCACCCGGACATCAAGGGCTTCCAGGGCTCGTCATCGCTCGATGTGCTCGGCATCGGCCGCGCCGTCGAAGAAGCCGGCTTGCAAGGCAAGGTCTGTGTCTATGGCACGGGTCTGCCGACCGAAGCGGCCAAGTATCTCGAGAGCGGTGCGATCAACGGCATCGCGTTCTGGGATCCGAAGCTCGCGGGCCTCGCGATGAACAAGATCGCGCAGATGCTGATCGACGGCAAGACCGTCAAGAACGGCGACAATCTCGGACTGCCCGGCTACGAGAGCGTGACCGTCAGCAAGGGACCCGGCAAGGGCATCATCGTGCGCGGCAAGGGCTGGGTCAGCGTCGACAAGTCGAACTACAAGCAGTACAACTTCTGATCGGATCGGCGAGAAGGACGGCGCGCGCTCGGACGTCGAGCGCGCGCCTGAGTTCTGTAAAGGTTTGACGCAAATGGTGGGCGGTTACTCGACGATGAACGGAGACAAGGCTTCCGAGCCGCTGCTGCAGGTGGTCGGCATCCACAAGCGCTTCACGGGCGTGCATGCGCTGCGCGGCGTCACGCTCGCGTTCGAGCGAGGCCAGATCTATCACCTGCTCGGCGAAAACGGCTGCGGCAAGAGCACGCTGATCAAGATCATTTCGGGTGCGCAGCCGCCCGATGAAGGCGAGCTCGTGATCGAGGGCAGGCATTATGCGCGGCTGACGCCGCTGCAGGCGTTGGATGCCGGCATCGAGACCGTCTATCAGGACCTTTCGCTGCTATGGAACATGAGCGTGACCGAAAACGTCGCGCTCACGCCCGAGCTCGCCGAGCATGGCGGACGCCTCGCGCGGACGCTCGATCGCCGCGTCCTCGCGGCGACCGCCGCGAAGGCGCTCGAATCGGTAGGACTGCCGAGCGATGCCGACTTTCAGGCGACGCTGATCGAGCAGCTGCCGCTGGCCACGCGTCAGCTCGTCGCCATCGCGCGTGCGATCGCAAGCGAGGCGAAGTTCGTCATCATGGACGAGCCGACGACGTCGCTCACGCAAAAGGAAGTCGCGAATCTGATCGAGGTGCTAGGGGCGCTGCGTGCGCAGGGCGTGACGGTGCTGTTCGTCAGCCACAAGCTCGACGAGTGTTATGCGATCGGCGGCGAGGTCGTAGTGTTGCGCGACGGTCAGAAGGTCGCGCAGGGGCCGATTACCGACTACACGAAAGCGCAGCTATCCGAGCTGATGACGGGGCGGCAGCTATCGCAGGAGCGCTATCGCGAAGCGGCTTCGCAAAGCGAGGTCGTCCTCGATGTGCGCGACCTTGCTCGCCGCGGACAATTCCGGGACATCTCGTTCGCCTTGCATCGCGGTGAGATTCTCGGCGTGACGGGCTTGCTCGATTCCGGCCGCAACGAGCTCGCCCGCGCACTGGCGGGCGTCGCGCCTGCCGATGCAGGGCGCATAACGCTCGAAGGAAAGCCCGTGACGCTCGCGACGCCCGCCGACGCGAAGCGACACCGGATCGGCTACGTGCCCGAGGATCGCTTGAGCGAAGGCCTGTTTCTCGACAAGTCGATTCGCGAGAACGTCATCACGGCGATGATTTCGAGCTTGCGCGACCGCTTCGGCCAGATCGATCGCAAGCGCTCCCGTGCGCTCGCCGAGCGCACCGTGAAGGAGTTGCAGATCGCGACGCCCGACGTCGATCGCGCCGTGCAGTCGCTCTCGGGCGGCAATCAGCAGCGCGTGCTGATCGGGCGCTGGCTCGCGATCGATCCGCATGTGCTGATCCTGCACGGGCCGACCGTCGGCGTCGACGTGGGCTCGAAAGACATCATTTATCGCATCGTGCAGCGGCTGTCGCAGCAAGGGATCGGCATCTTGTTGATCAGCGACGACCTGCCCGAGCTTTTGCAGAACTGCGATCGGATTCTGATGATGAAGAAAGGCCGCGTCGTCGGCGAGTATGGCGCCGAAGGGCTCACCGAGGCCGCGTTGTACCGTGCCCTTCTGTCGGACGCCCCTCTCTCGGACGCCCCTCTCTCGGAACCAGCACGATGAATCAAACGATGAGCACCCCCAAAGCCATGGATATCGCGCGAGAAGGTCGGCCGCCCGCCTGGCGCGCGAAGCTCGCACGCAATCCCGAATGGTTCACGGTCGCGCTGATCGTGCTGACGTCGATCGTCGTCGCGGTACTCAATCCGCGCTTTCTGCAGTGGGCGACGCTTTTCGACATGCTGCATTCGGCCACGACGACATCGCTCTTCGCGCTCGGCACGCTCGTCGTGCTGGCATCGGGCGGCATCGACGTGTCCTTCACCGCGATCGGCGCGCTGACGATGTATTCGATCACGAAGGCCGTACTCGTCTGGTGGCCCGATGCGCCGTTTGCGCTGATTCTTTGCACGGGCGCATTGGGCGGCGTGCTGCTCGGCGTCGTCAACGGCTTGCTCGTGCATCGGCTCAAGGCGCCTTCGCTGATCGTGACGATCGGCACGCAATATCTCTATCGCGGCATTCTGCTGACGTTCGTCGGGACGACGTTCTTCATGAACATCCCGCACAGCATGGATCGCTTCGGCCGCATTCCGCTCTTTGCCTATCAAACCGCCGACGGCCTCCACGCGGTCCTGCCCGTTTCGGTGATCGCGCTCCTTGTCGCCGCGGTCATCACCTGGTGGCTGCTGAACCGGACGATGATGGGGCGCGCCGTCTATGCGATGGGCGGCAGTCTCGCGATCGCCGAGCGGCTCGGCTACAACCTGCGCGCCGTCCATCTGTTCGTGTTCGGCTATACGGGCCTGCTCGCCGGCATCGCGGGCATCATCCACGTGTCGAACGGGCGAATCGCGAATCCGTTCGATCTCGTCGGCTCCGAGCTCGACGTGATCGCGGCCGTCATTCTCGGCGGCGCGCGCATTACGGGCGGGACCGGCACGGTGGTGGGCACGTTGCTCGGTGTCGTGCTCGTCACGCTCATCAACAGCGTGCTGATTCTCGTCGGTGTGCCGAGCACGTGGCAAAAGGTCATCATCGGCGCGTTCATCCTCGTCGCGGGCACGCTCTTCGCGTTGCGCCGGCGCGGCTGATTGCCAAGCGGTGCTTCCTTGCCCGCGGCGGCGCGCGCCGCCGCCGCGTCACGTCTTGCGCGTTTGCCGCTCCTGCCCCTTCTCGGTGATGATCGAATCGAAGTCTTCGATCTGCGAGAAGCGCACGGCCTTGACGATGCCGAACTTGCTCGAATCCGCGACGAGATGCCGCTCCACCGCGTTGGCCATCGCCGCCTGCTTGATTGCGACCTCGTGAAAGTTCCAGCAGGTGACGCCGCGCGCGGCATCGATGCCGCCCGCGGAAATGAACGCCTTGTTGATTCCCATCCGGCGTAGCGTCTCGAGGCTTTCGTCGCCCGCGAACGAATCGGACGACGGCACGTAGACGCCGCCGAGCATGATCATCCGCACATTCGACATGCGCCGCACGATCTCGGCGATGTTCAGCGAATAGCAGACGACCGTCAGCTGCATGCTGGCCGGAATGAGGCGGGCGAGCGCGGTCAGCGTCGTGCCGCAGTCGATGAAGATCGTTTCGTGATCGGCGATGAGCCGCGCCGCGTGTGCCGAGGCCTGCGCCTTCGCCTGTGCGAAATGGTCCTTTTCCTGCTCGAGCGAGTAGCCCGCCGCGTTCGGCACATCGACGGCGCTGACGATGTAGCCGCCCAGATAGGTGAAGCGGTCCGGATGCGCGGCGATGTCGCGCCGCACCGTCATCTCGGACACGCCGAGCAGCGAGGCCGCATCGCGCAGATGCATGACGTTGTGCTTGGCGAGCGCATCGACGAGCGAGCGCAGGCGTTCGGTCTTGAGCATAGGAATGGGGTAGCGCAACCGCCCGGCGCGTAGCGCGCGGAACGTTATATTTGTATCGATGATGTGATCGAATTATAACAAGCATGCTCAAAAAAAGCCGCCCTTCGAGGAAGGGCGGCACAGCGTGAAGCGCGAACGCGGCACGCGCTCTTTGGATCGATCCGGGCGCTCAGGGCGAGGCAAACACGTCGGTCGGATCCGAGGGCGAGACCGTCTGGATGAAGAATGGCAGGAACGACGTGCCATGAGCGTCGAGGCCTGCGTAGTCGCCGACGAAATACCCTTCGGCATACGGCGCCAGTTTCATGTCGAACGAGCCGGCAAGATGAATTTCGTTGCCGAAACTCGCGCCGTCGTCCGTCGACGTCTTCTGCCAGTAATCGGTCGGCAGCGTCGTCGTGTTCCCGGCCGCGAGGTTGCGCAGGTCGTAGTAGGTGACGGCCACGGTGCTCGCCGAATTGACGCGGACGGACGGATTGAACGCGGCTCTGCCCGTCGGCGTATTGACCCGTATCGGCGCGCTCCAGGTATTGCCGCCGTCCGTCGAAGTCGATAGCGCGACTTCGTCGTAGTTGCCGCCGTTGAACCGCGAGTCTTGCCAGACGACGTAGAGCTGGCCCGTTGCCGAATCGATCGCGGGCTCCGGGATGATGTCGCCCGTGCGCAACGGCTCTCCTGTGTTCGGGTCCGTCACGCCGACCGTGCGCAGATCGGCGATGATTTGCGGCTTGGTCCAGGTCGCGCCGTCGTCGGTCGACTTGATGAAAGCCACCTTATTGGCCGTGACGCTGAAGGGCGGCGTAATCAGATTGAAGAAATCGTAGAGCGTTCCACTGCGCGGATCGACGACGATCTGATTGCCGATCGTTTGCTGGCGCGAAGGGACTTTTACGATTTCGACGGGCGCACTCCATGTCGCGCCGCCATCGACCGTCTTGGAGAACATCGTGGGGCCGCGATAGGCGGCCGTGTGCAGGTTCGCATACGGATTGCCGTTCGGGAGCTCGAGCCGGTCCCAGACGGCGTAAGCGACGCCTGCTTTGACGGGGTTGGCGGTCACGGATTCTTTATCGTTGAAGAACTGCAGCGACGGCTCATTATCGGCAATGATGACGCTCAGATTGCCCCACGTCTGACCGCCGTCCTTCGAGACGGCCGCGGCCACCGAGTTGTCGTTGTTCGATTGGTTGAACGAGATCGAGACGGAGTAGGCCGTGCCGTCAGGCCCAATCGATACCCATGGGTCCGATGCGCGCTCGTAGCCGAGCCCGCCCGCGCAGGCGGAAAAGGGCAGGTTCGTCTGCGCCCAAGTGTGGCCGCCGTCGAACGAGTAGCCGGCCACGAGGCCGTGCGCGCCGCCGTTCGACCAGCGGTCTTGTTGCCAAGCGCCGATGACGTTCGAGGGATTCGCCGGATTGATCGCCACCCACGGCTCCACCTCGGCATTCACGAAAACCGTGCCCGGTCCTCCGATCGTGCACGAGGCGAAGGGGCTAGGCCCGGACACCAGGACGGGCGCGGCCGATGCCGCGCCGGCGCTCAACAGCGCCCCCAGGGGAATCGCAGCGAACAAAGCACGAGGTCTGCAATTGCGTCGCATAGAAAGCTCCTCTTCTCCATGCGGCCGGCAACGTCGGCCGGTGTCCCTTCAGCGAACCGCCACGACGGCGACCGAGGTAGGGGCAGCGCATCTTGCCCGTGCGTCGTGGGAAGGACATTTCCGGCGCGCTCGTTCGCATCGTTGTTGCTCGCCAAACATGACTACCGCTCCAACCGCCGCAGGCCGGGAACGCTGGAAGCCGCCAGCGCGTCGGTGATGCTTCGCGACAAACGCCCGCAATCCGGTAACGCAATGCACTTTAGGTAACGTAGGACGATTATCTAGAAATTTTTTGTAACAACTCGTTGATTGATCGCGAGTTGGATTTTGGGGGGCGGAACGCGCCAGGGCAGCGGGCCCGCGAGGGCACTCGTCCAGCGCCCGCGCGGGTTACGTATCGAAGCCAGCCACGGCGCCCGCGCCGACGGCGCTCGTTGGCCGGCCTTACTTCGGCAATACGGGAATCATCCAGGTCAGCACGTGCTGCTGCAGGAACACCAGCACGCCGAGCAGCAACGTGAGTAGAACGCTATGCCAGAACGTGCGCGCGAAGACGATCCCTTCCTGCCCTTTGAGATCGGTCGTCGATACGCCCGTGGCGATGTTCTGCGGCGAGATCATCTTGCCCATCACGCCGCCCGACGAGTTCGTCGCCGCCATCAGCACCGGGTCGAGGCCCAGCTGCCGCGCGGCCACGACCTGCAGATTGCCGAACAGCGCATTGCCCGACGTATCGCTTCCCGAGAGGAACACGGCGATCCAGCCGAGCGTCGCCGAAACGAGCGGGAAGAGCGCACCGGTCGACGCGACACCGACGCCGAGCGTATAGCTCATGCCCGAGTAGTTGAGCAGGTAGGCGAGGCCGACGATCATCATGACGGTCAGAATCGCGATGCGCGTCTGCTTCCATGTACCCGCGACGCAGCGGAAGAAGTCCGCCACCGAGAGCCGCGTCCACACTGCCGTGACGATCGCGGCAAGCAAAATGGCGGTGCCCGTGCCGAGCGGCTGGAAGTCCCAAATCGCCGCATACTGCTTCTTGTAGAGCGTCATGTAGACGGCGTTGTGAAGGCCCGGCCACTTGATCTTGACATCGCCGATCGCCGCAATGTTCGCGTGGACCCAGATGATGACGATGACCGATACGACGAGCCACGGCAGCCAACCGCCGTAGCCGACGCGGCTTGCGCCATGATTGCGGCTCGCCGCCGACGTGCCTGTCCGGTTGCCGTTGCTCGACATGGCGAACTCCGGATCGAGCTCCGGCTTCCAAACCTTCAGGAACGCCACCGTCACGATTAGCGAGGTCAGCGAGGAGAACACGTCGGTCAGTTGGTACCCGAGGAAATTCGACGTGATGAACTGAGCTAGCGCGAAACTGCCGCCCGAGACCAGCAGTGCGGGAAAGAGCTTGCCGATCGAGCGGAAGCCGCCGTAGATGCCTACGACGTAAAACGGCAGCAACATCGCGAAGAACGGCAACTGGCGTCCCACCATCGCTCCGAGCGGCGCGGGCGGCAGCGAGGTCACGGCGCCGAGCACGGTGATCGGCACCCCGAGCGCGCCGAATGCGACAGGCGCCGTGTTGAAAATCAGCGTGAACGTCAGCGCTTCGACGGCCGGAAAGCCGAGTCCGATGAGCAGGGCGCTCGTGATCGCGACCGGCGTGCCGAAACCCGATATTCCTTCGAGCAGGCAGCCGAACGAGAAGGCGACGACGAGCAGCACAAGCCGCCGGTCGTCGGGCAGGTGATCGAGCATCCATTGCCGGAACTGATCGAAGCGGCCCGTCTTGACCGCGATGTTGTAGAGCAGCAGTGCGTTGAAGACAATCCACATGACCGGGATCAGCGCGAGCGTCATGCCCGCGGCGACCGCATTGAACGCGAGACCCGCGGGCATGCCCCAGACGCCGATGGCGATGATGAGGCCGGCGACGAGTCCGGCGAGCGACGCTTGCCACGCTGGCCTGCGCAGTACGCCGAGCATGACGAGCGCAATCGCTATTGGCACGATCGCAAACAGAAAAGAAAGCAGCAGCGAATTCCCGACCGGGGTCAACGGTTGGGCAAATAGGGTTCCTGGCGGTAAAGCCAAACTTGGGTTCATTTTGTCTCCGGTCCATGCTGAGGTCTTACTGGAGTCAGCGCTTCAGCGCTTACTCACATCCTTTAGTGGAAAGCCTTTCCGGCTGATTGAAATTGTTGAAAGCAATCGATTTACTTCAAAAAGCTGATCCCCCAATAGTTAAAACCGTTAACGCTCGATCGAAGCGAATCGTTCAATCCGATTCACGCTGCGAACGCCCTGCTGCGCCGCGAGCGGGCGAGTTGAATCACGCGGAGCCAGCCGCACCCGCCGATGCACATCCCTCCGGCTGGCAGGCCGTCGGTCCATCGGCCTGCCAGCTTCTCGGTTTGCGCATCGGTCGTCAAAGCGGTCCGACCAGCTTTCGATGCAGCTTCAGTTTTGATTCGATTGCGCTGCAATCGAGGTTCGGCGGGTTCGCGCGAATGTCGCTTCGAATGCGCCTTTCAGTGCCCCGCGGACTTCTTGACCTCGAGCCTGAATCGATGCAGCAAAGGCTCGGTATAGCCGCTCGGCTGCGCACGGCCTTGCAGCGCCAGCGCACAGGCCGCCTTGAAAGCGACGGAAGCCGCATAGCCGGGCGCCATCGGCCGGTAGTGCGGATCGCCGGCGTTCTGCTTGTCGACGACGATGGCCATGCGCTCGAAGACTTCCTTCACGAACGCTTCGTCGACGATCCCGTGGCGCAGCCAGTTCGCGATGTGCTGGCTCGAAATGCGCAGCGTCGCGCGGTCTTCCATGAGGCCGACATTGTGGATATCCGGCACCTTCGAACAGCCGACACCCTGATCGATCCAGCGCACCACGTAACCGAGAATGCCCTGCGCGTTGTTCTCGACTTCGTGACGGATATCGTCTTGCGACCACTGGGCGCGCTCGACGACGGGCACGGTCAAGAGGCCGTCGATGAGTGCGTTGCGCTCGCTCGCATAGTCGATCTTCTCCAGCTCTTTTTGCACTGCCTGCACGTCGACATCGTGATAGTGGAGCGCGTGCAGCGTGGCGGCCGTCGGCGACGGGACCCAAGCCGTGTTGGCGCCCGCGCGCAGTTGCGCGGACTTCTGCTCGAGCATCGCATGCATCATGTCAGGCATCGCCCACATCCCCTTGCCAATCTGCGCGCGGCCGCGCAGCCCGCAGGAGAGCCCGACGAGCACGTTGTGGCGCTCGTAGGCCGAGATCCACGTCGAGGTCTTCATGTCGCCCTTCCTCAACATCGGGCCGGCTTCCATCGCCGTATGCATCTCGTCGCCGGTGCGATCGAGGAAGCCCGTGTTGATGAATGCGACGCGGGTGCTGGCCGCTGCGATGCAGGCAGCGAGGTTCACGCTCGTGCGGCGCTCCTCGTCCATGATGCCCATCTTCAACGTGTTACGCGGCAGACCGTAGAGATCCTCGACGCGATCGAAGAGCTCCCCGGCAAATGCGACTTCGGCCGGGCCGTGCATCTTGGGCTTCACGATGTAGATGGAGCCCGTGCGCGAGTTCAGCTTGCTCGCGCGATCGTGGAGCGCGCAAAGCGTCGTCACCGCCGCATCGAGAATGCCTTCAGGAATTTCGTTGCCATCGCGATCGAGCACGGCGCCGTTCGTCATCAAATGGCCGACGTTGCGCACGAAAAGCAATGAGCGTCCATGCAACGTCAGGGTCTTGCCGTCCGGCGTCCGATAGCTGCGGTCCGCGTTCAGGCGGCGCACGAACGTCTTGCCGCCCTTCGTGACCTCCTCGGTGAGCGTGCCCTGCATGAGGCCCAGCCAGTTGCGATAGAGGGCGACTTTGTCGTCTGCGTCGACGGCGGCCACCGAGTCCTCGCAATCGATGATCGTCGTCACGGCGGCTTCGAGCAGCACGTCTTTCACGTGCGCCGGGTCCGTGCGGCCGATTGGCGTCTCCTCGTCGATCTGAATCTCGATGTGCAACCCGTTGTGCTTCAGCAGGACGGCCGTCGGCGCATCGGGCTCGCCGAGGAAGCCCACGAACTGGGCTGGCGTGGCGAGCTTCGTCGCGCCCTTCGCCGTGCCGACGGTGAGCTCGCCGTCGAGTACCGCATAGCGCGTCGCGTCGCGATGCGAGCCGTTCTCGAGCGGCGCGGCGCGATCGAGGAACGCGCGCGCGTATTGAATCACCTGTGCCCCGCGAATCGGGTTGTAAGCGCCGCCTCGAGTCGCGCCGTTGTCCTCGGGCAATGCGTCGGTGCCGTACAGCGCGTCATAGAGGCTGCCCCAGCGCGCGTTCGCCGCGTTGAGCGCATACCTGGCGTTCGAGAGCGGCACGACGAGTTGCGGGCCGGCTTGCTCGGCGATCTCGACATCGACGTTCGACGTCGTCACCTGCACGCGCTGAGGCGCGGGTGCGAGATAGCCGATCTGCTCGAGAAAGGCGCGATAGGCGCGCGGATCGGTCACGGGACCGGGATGCGCGCGGTGCCACTCGTCGAGTGCCGTCTGCAGACGGTCGCGCTCGGCGAGCAGCGCGCGATTTTTCGGCGCGAGATCGTGGACGATCGCCGAGAAGCCTTGCCAGAATGCGTCGCGGTCGACGCCGGTACCGGGCAGCGCTTCGTCTTCGATGAAGCGGACGAGCGCGTCGTCGACGCGCAAGCCGTGAAGGTCGGTCAGATTGCTCATGGTGGTCATGCGTGTGTGGTTTTTTGTTGAAGAGGGCCTCAGGCGGCACGCTGCGTGACGCTTGCGGCGCCGGCCTTGGCGATTTGCGCGTCCTGGTCCGACTTCACGCCGGATACGCCGACCGCACCGACGCACTGCCCATCGACGAGGATGGGCACGGCGCCTTCGAGCGTGCCGGCGAGCGGCGCGCTCAGGAAGGCGTAGCGTCCGCCGTTGATCATATCTTCATAAGCTTTCGATTCGCGCCGGCCGAGGGCCGAGGTGCGCGCCTTCTCCGTCGACATATAGGCGCTGCTCGGCGGGGCGCCGTCGAGGCGCAGCAGGCCGAGCGGATGGCCGCCGTCATCGACGACCGCGATCGCCACCGCCCAGCCGTGCCGTTCGGCTTCGGCGCGCGCCGCGGTGAGGATGTCGTTGACCTCGGCGACGCCGAGTACGGATTTCGTTTGCATGTCGATTCTCTCTTTTCTCTTCGGACTACTGACTGATCTGGCGCGGGCGTCCGTGCTCGCCGATATCGATCGACGAATCTCGATTCAGGAGGACGCCAGCGATGCGTCGACGAGTTCGATCCAGTGCCGCACGGGCGTGCGGCCAGCACCGTTCAGGTGCGTCTGGCAGCCGATATTGGCCGTCACGATCGTGTCGGGACTGCCGGCTTCGAGCGCGTCGAGCTTATTGTCGCGCAACGTGCGGGCGAGCTGGGGCTCGGTGATGGAATAGGTGCCGGCCGAGCCGCAGCAAAGGTGTCCGTCGGCCGCTTCGGTGAGATCGAAGCCGAGACGCCGCAGCAGCGCTTCGACGCTGCCGCCGAGCTTTTGCGCGTGCTGCAGCGTGCACGGGCAATGCACGGCGATACGGCCCGCGCGGTGCGCGCGATCCTTCTCGGTCGAGCCGGGCGGCTGTAGCGTCTCGACTGGCTCGGCCGCAAGGATTTCGACGAGGTCGCGCGCAAGGTCGCTCACGCGCCGCGCTTTCGCCGAGTAGGCCGCGTCGCCGCGCAACAGATCGCCGTACTCCTTGACGAAGGCGCCGCAGCCGCTCGCCGTCAGCACGATCGCTTCGGCGCCGGCCTCGATCGCCGGCCACCAGGCGTCGATGTTGCGCCGCGCACGCTCGAGCCCGGCGTCCTGCGCGTTGAGATGGTATTCAGCCGCGCCGCAGCAGCCGGCCTCGCGGGCAGGCGTCACGCTGATGCCGAGCCTGTCGAGCACGCGCGCGGCCGCCGCGTTCGTGTTGGGCGAGAGCGACGGCTGGACGCAGCCCTCGAGCAGCAGGACGCGCCGCGCGTGCCGTACCGGCGGCCGCGGTAACGCGCGAGCGGCCGACGCCGGAATCTTCCGGCGCAGCGAGCCGGGCAAGAGCGGGCGCACCGCACGGCCCGCTGTCAAAAGCTTGCCGAAGAGCGACGCGTTCGGCACGACGCGGCGCAAGCCGGCGCGCAGCAGCCGTTCTTTCACGGGCCGCTCGGTGCGCCGTTCGAGCTCGGCGCGGCCGATGTCGAGCAGCGTGTGATAGCGGACGCCCGACGGACAGGTCGTCTCGCAGTTGCGGCAGGTGAGGCAGCGGTCGAGGTGGGTCTGCGTCGTGGCGCCGACCGGCTTGCCTTCGAGCAACTGCTTGATCAGATAGATGCGGCCGCGCGGACCGTCGAGCTCGTTGCCGAGCACTTGATAGGTGGGGCAAGTCGCGTTGCAGAACCCGCAATGGACGCAGGCTCGCAAGATCGCTTCGGCTTCGTCGGCCCGGGCGATCGACCGGGCTTCTTCGCTGAGAGTGGTTTGCATCGATTCTGGTAATCGGGTTCGGGTGTTAGCGTGATCGTCTCTTCGCCCGCGGTGCCTTCGGCGCCGGGCGTTTAGAGTCCGGCGTAAAGGCGGCCGGGGTTGAAGATCCCATGCGGATCGAGTTGCGCCTTCAACTGTCGATGAATGCGCAGCAGCGCGGGGGAAAGCGGCTCGAACGGTTCATCCACGAGGTCGGGCGTGAAGCAGGTGGCATGGCCGCCGAGCGCACGCACCGCATTGCGCACGACAGTGGGCGGCGCGTCGGTTTTGAGCCAGCGCTGCATGCCGCCCCAGTCGAGTAATGACTTGCCCGGCAGTTCCACGACCGGGGCCGAGGCAGGCACGGAGAGCCGCCAAAGCGGCTCAGGACGCGCGAAGAACGGCAACGCGAATGCGCGCAGCGCGGCCCAGAACGCGCCATCCGACACGACGCCGCCCAAGCGCGCCCGCGCGTCGCGCACCGAACCCGCGCCGCCTTCCAGCCGCAGCCGGAGCTTGCCGTCGTCGAAGCAAGCGCCTGCGATCGGTACGCCTTCTCGCAGCCACTCCGCGAGCTTGGGCAACGCGGCCGCGGCCGGCATGTCGAGCGCGAGATCGGCCGTGGCCCGCGGCTTCGGCACGACTTTCAGCGAGACTTCGGTGATGAGCCCGAGGCAGCCGAGGCTGCCCGCGAGAAGGCGCGAAACATCGTAGCCGGCGACGTTCTTCATGACCTGGCCGCCGAAGCGCAGGTGCTTGCCGTGACCGGTCACGACGCGGCAGCCGAGCACGAAATCGCGCACGGATCCGGCCCATGGGCGGCGCGGCCCGGAGAGGCCCGCGGCGACCATGCCGCCAACCGTTGCGCGGCCGTCGAACGTGGGAGACTCACAGGCCAGCATCTGCCCGGCTTCGTCGAGCGCGGCCTCGAGATCGGCGAGCCGCGTGCCCGCGCGAGCCGTGACCACGAGTTCAGTCGGGTCGTAGCTGACGATGCCGGCGTGAGCGGTCGTATCAATCGGCACCGCGTGGTTATCGTGCCGATCGACCGGTCGGCCGAGGAAAGCCTTCGTGCCGCCGCCGCGGATCGCGAGCGGCGTGCGCTTGTCGATGGCGGCGCGCACGGCTTCGACGAGCGCTTCGCTGCCGTCGGTCGAGTTGAACTCTCGTCGCATCAAAAGCGCTCCAGCTCGGGGAACGGCAGGTTGCCGTGGTGCACGTGCATGCCGCCGAACTCGGCGCAGCGATGCAGCGTCGGGATGTTCTTGCCCGGGTTCAAAAGGCGCGACGGATCGAATGCGGCCTTGACGGCATGGAAGAACTCGATTTCGTCGCTCGAAAACTGCACGCACATATGGTTGATCTTCTCGCGGCCCACCCCATGTTCACCGGTGATGCTGCCGCCCACCGCCACGCAGAGCTCGAGGATTTTGCCGGCCAGCGCTTCGGTGCGCTCGAGCTCGCCAGGTCGATTCGCGTCGAACAGGATCAACGGGTGAAGGTTGCCGTCGCCGGCATGAAAGACATTGGCGACGCGCAAGCTGTATTCGTCGGAAAGGGCCGCGATCCCTTTCAGCACGCCGGGCAACTCCCGGCGTGGAATCGTGCCGTCGATGCAGTAGTAATCGGGCGCGAGCCGGCCGACCGCGGGAAACGCGGCCTTGCGGCCCGCCCAAAGCCGCAGGCGTTCCGCTTCGTCGCGCGCGATCCGGATTTCGGTCGCGCCGGCGCTTGCCAGCAGCTCGCTCACGCGCGCCAGATCTTCGTCGACGTCGCTCGCAGCGCCATCGAGCTCGCAAAGCAAAATCGCCGCGGCGTCGACGGGGTAGCCCGCATGGATGAAATCCTCGGCGGCACGAATGGCGAGGTTGTCCATCATCTCGAGCCCGCCCGGAATGATGCCGGCGCCAATGATCTGGGCCACGGCGTTGCCGGCCGTCTCGACGTCGTCGAAGCTCGCCATCAGCAACTTTTGGCATGGCGGCTTGGGCAGCAGCTTGACCGTCACTTCGACGACGACGCCGAGCATGCCCTCCGAGCCCGTGAACAGCGCGAGCAGGTCGAAACCGGGACTGTCTAGCGATTCGGCGCCGAGCGTCATGCGTTCGCCATCGATCGTGACGATGTCGACCGCGAGAATGTTGTGCACGGTGAGGCCGTACTTGAGGCAATGCACGCCGCCGGCGTTCTCGGCGACGTTGCCGCCGATCGAGCAGGCGATTTGCGACGAAGGATCGGGCGCGTAGTAAAGGCCGTAAGGCGCGGCCGCCTGCGAGATCGCGAGATTGCGTACGCCGGGCTGAACCCGTGCGATACCGGCCGATGCGTCGACCTCGAGAATGCGATTGAACTTCGACATCGCGAGCAGGATGCCTTTCTCGAGCGGGAGCGCGCCGCCCGAGAGCCCAGTGCCGGCGCCGCGCGCAACGACAGGCACGCCGCGCTTCGCGGCGAGCTTCAGGACGGCGCAGACCTCGTCGACCGTTTCGGGCAGGACAACGCAAAGCGGCACCGTGCGGTAGGCCGAGAGCCCGTCGCACTCGTAAGGGCGCAGCCGTTCCGGCTCGTGCAGGACTTCCATGGTCGGTGAAAGGCGATGCAGCGCGGCGATCAGCGCCTCGCGATCGACCGGCGGCAAGGCGCCGTCGATCCTTTCGTCATAGGTGAAGCTCATTCGATGTTCCCTCGCGGCCGCGTCTCCTTGCGGCGCGAATGATTGTTGTACGCGGGCGCCACGTCTGTCCATGGGGAAACCTGCTGGTCATACCAGTTTTTCGATGACCTCTTTGCGAGGATGGTCGGGCGAGCCATATAATCCATGGCATAGGAGCGCGATGCAGACGCTGCGCCAAGATTGCATGCAGGTGGTCATACCAGTGGAACACAAGCTCGAGGAGAGGGCGGCCCGGCGGGTCGCCGACGTCGTTGCGGAGCGGATCGAAACGTTGATCGTGGACGGCGTTTTGAAAGAAGGGCAGGCGTTACCGTCCGAGCGGCGCTTGACGGAGAAGCTCGGCGTTTCGCGTACCGCGTTGCGCGAGGGGCTCAAGCTGTTGCGCGCGCGCGGCATCATCGAGACTGACCAGGGGCGCGGCTCGTTCGTCGCGCGCCTCGCCTCGCGCGAACATACGACGCCGATGATGCACTTGCTTGCTTCGCAGCCGCGCACGCTCTATGACCTCTTCGAGGTCCGCGGGCTGCTCGAGGGCGAATCGGCGCGGCTTGCCGCGCTGCGCGGCACCTCCGCCGACTACGTGCTCATTACGCGCCGCTACGAGGAAATGATCGACGCGAGTGCGGGCGAGCGCGACGCCGAGACGCATGCGCGGCTCGACCACGCGTTTCACCTTGCGATCTGCGAGGCATCACATAACCCGATCCTCGTGCATACGCTTCGCTCGCTGACGGACTTGCTCCTCAGTTCCGTCTTCGCGTCGGTCAATAACCTTTATCATCGCGAAGCCGAAAAACGCACGATCGACCGGCAGCATGCGCGGCTTTACAACGCCGTCGTGGGCAAGATGCCGGAGCAGGCCCGGCGCGCGGCAAGCGATCATATCCGCACGGTGGCGCTCTGCCTGAGAGAGATCGAACAGGAAGAGCAGCGTCTCGTACGATCGACGCTCAGGCTCGAAGGATGGGAGTAGCGCGCGAAGACAGGGGGCGGGCGCGCCGTCCGAGCACCGTGATGGCCGATTGCGCGATCAAAAACAAGGAGCCGCTTCCACCGTTTCCGGCGCAAGCGGCTCGAACGACTGAGTCGGGACAACTCGTTGACTACGTATTCGATACCCCCGTTGGTCTCTTCGCTGCTCTGATACCCCGTTGCGCCTGACGGCCAGGCGGCGCCGACCTTCGGCGCCGCGGCCGCCATTCTGGACGCGAATGCTTTACATCAACTGCTGAATCGACATTGTCAGTACTGCCAACTACGAACTGCAACCCGTGTACTGCCGATCGCGCCCGCGTGAATCGACAACCTGTCGCGGCTGCGCGCTGCTGCCACTACTGAAGTGCTGTTGAACTGCTACCGCTGTTGGTACGGCCTTGGCTTCCGGCACTGCTGAACTGCCCACGCGAGGGGAGCGCGCGGATGGGGTCGATGTCGCACCCCATGACGAGAAGTGTAGGCGCGGGCCCGTTGGATCAATTCCTCGAAACGAGCGGTGTATGGTGCCCAATTCGATCGATCGCGGCGAACGCGTTGGTGCGCCGCCCCGTCACCCCCCGATTCTCTAAGGGTATGTCCGGGTTGGGCGACTCCGGACAAAGCACTGCAGATAAAATATCGCGGCGATACGCGCCGGCGACCCGATGACCACGCGCAACGCCGCGCAAACATGTATGTGCAACGTGACTCGCCGGGTCGCGGCGGCGGGTCTTGCGTCTCAGTTCTCAACGTCGATAGAGGTAGAACATGTCGAGAAATGTCGGTGTCATCGGACTTGGCGCCATGGGCGCAGGCGTTGCACAGTCGCTGCTGCGCGCGGGCTTCGCGGTCCACGCGTGCGACCTGCGCCGCGACGTGCTCGACGCGTTCGCGGCGCAAGGCGGCGTAGCGTGCGCGACGCCGGCGGAGCTGGCGCAGCGTTGCGAGGTCGTCCTGACGCTCGTCGTCAATGCGGCACAGACTGAAACGGTGCTCTTCGGCGAAGAAGGCGCGGTGCCCGCGATGGCGCGCGGCGGTGTTGTGATCGCGAGCGCGACCGTGGCTCCGGAGTTCGCGGCTGCGCTCGGCAAGCGCGTCGAGGCGGCGGGCCTTCAAATGCTCGATGCCCCGGTTTCGGGCGGCGCCGCGCGCGCGGCGTCGGGGCAGATGACGATGATGACGTCGGGTCCGGCCGCCGCCTACGAGAAATGCGAGGATGTCCTGAGCGCGATCGCGACGAAGGTCTACCGACTCGGCGCCGCGCACGGCATCGGCTCCAAGGTCAAGATCGTCAATCAGCTTCTGGCCGGCGTGCATATCGCGGCCGCGGCCGAGGCGATGGCGCTCGGCATGCGCGAAGGCGTCGACCCCCAAGCGCTTTACGAGGTGATCACGAACAGCGCCGGCAACTCGTGGATGTTCGAGAATCGCGTGCCGCATATTCTTGCCCGCGATTTCACGCCGCTTTCCGCGGTCGATATCTTCGTGAAGGATCTCGGCCTCGTTCTCGATACGGCGCGACGCAGCCAGTTTCCGCTGCCGCTCTCGGCGGCCGCGCACCAGATGTTCATGATGGCTTCGAGCGCGGGGCACGGAGGCGAGGACGATTCTGCCGTCATCAAGATCTTTCCCGGCATCATCGAATAGCTATCCGAGGAACCACACCATGCCGCGCTTTGCTGCGAATCTGAGCTTGATGTACAACGAGGTTCCGTTTCTCGAGCGCTTCGCCGCGGCGGCGAAGGACGGCTTCAAGGCGGTCGAGTATCTTTTTCCGTATGAGTTTGCCGCGTCCGAAATCAAGGCGCGGCTCGACGCGCATGGGCTCGTGCAGGCCCTTTTCAACGCCCCGCCCGGCGACTGGAGCGGCGGCGAACGCGGTATCGCCGCGCTGCCAGGGCGCGAAGACGAGTTCGAGCGCGGCATCGAGACGGCGCTCGAGTATGCGGCCGTCATCGGCAACAAAAAGCTGCATGTGATGGCGGGGCTCGTCGGCGCCAACGACGATCGTGGCCGTCATCGAGACGTCTACCTGCGTAACCTCGAGCATGCGACAAAAGCGGCGCGTTCGGCTGGCATCACGGTTCTGATCGAGCCCATCAATACGCGCGACATGCCCGGATATTTTCTGAACCGCCAGGACGAGGGCCAGGCGATCCGCCGCGAGCTCGACGCGGCGAATCTGCTCGTCCAGTTCGACTGCTATCACTGCCAGATCATGGAGGGCGATCTCGCCGTGAAGCTGAAGCGCGATATGGCCGGCATCGGCCATATCCAGATTGCCGGGGTGCCCGAGCGGCACGAGCCCGATACCGGCGAAATCAACTATCCCTATCTCTTCGAATGCATCGACGCGCTCGGCTACGACGGATGGATCGGTTGCGAATACCGGCCGCGCGCGGGCACGTCCGAAGGGCTCGGATGGTTCGCGCCGTATCGCTGACACTCATAACCAAGGGGACGCTCAATGAAAGTATTGATCACGGGAGGCGCGGGTTTTCTCGGCCAACGCCTTGCGCGCAAGCTGCTCGAACGCGGCATTCTCGCCGGTCCAGACGGTAAGCCACAGCCGATCTCGCAGCTCGTGCTGCTCGACGTTGCCGCCGCGCCCGACATGGGCGATGCGCGAGTGCGCGTCCATACCGGCGACATCTCGCAGCGCGATGTTCTCGAAGCCGCCATCGATTCGGACACCTACGCGATTTTTCATCTCGCCGCGATCGTGAGCGGCCAGGCCGAAGCGGATTTCGAGCTCGGCATGCGTATCAACTTCGACGCGTCGCGGCTGTTGCTCGATACATGTCGAGCACGAGGGCATCGTCCGCGGGTCGTCTTCGCGAGCTCGGTGGCCGTCTACGGTGGCACGCTACCGGACGTCGTGCGCGACGACACGGCGCTCAATCCGCAGTCGTCCTACGGTACGCAAAAGGCGATGACCGAGCTGATGGTTTGCGATTATGCGCGGCGCGGCTTTATCGAAGGTCGCGCCGTGCGACTTCCGACGATCAGTGTTCGACCGGGCCGGCCCAACGCGGCGGCGTCGTCGTTCGCGAGCGGCATCGTTCGCGAACCGCTCGCGGGCGTCGAGGCGATCTGCCCCGTCGAGCCGAAGACGCGCTTGTGGCTGCTCTCGCCGCGCGCCGCGATCGACGCGCTGATCGCGGTATATGAACTCGAGCAGCGCGCTTTCGGCGATCGCCCGGTCCTCAATCTGCCCGGTCTTTCGGTCAGCGTGGAGGAGATGGTCGACGCGTTGCGCCAAGTCGCGGGCGACGCCATCGTATCGCGGGTCATATGGCGGCGTGACGAGCGCATCGAACGGATCGTCGCGAGCTGGCCCGGCCGATGCGATACGTCGCGCGCGAAATCGCTCGGCTTGCGCGGCGACCTCGCCTTCGCTGATGTCATTCGCGCCTACTTGCATGACGACGCGCCGCGCGTGTGACGACGGTGATCGATTCCTGATTGCGTTAGCTGCCCCAGCTGACGTTCACCTGGGCAAACGAAGGGCTCGATAGAGCGACTCAACCGCGCCGATTGTTATCGCTTTTTGCGAAAGTGTTGTTGCGAATCGCGTATTTATCGCGAGTCTTCACCTCCGTAGACTTCAATCACCAGCTGCTGATAACCATCGCAGCGGCATTCAGGAAAACCAAGTTTCGGAGGAATCGATCATGAACTCGCTCATCAAGGCTGTTATCGTTGCTGTCGCCGTTGCCGCTCCCGTTGCTTCGTTTGCTCAGGACGCTCAACCCGTTACTCGCGCGCAAGTCAAGGCGGAGCTGCAGCAACTCGAGGCGGCCGGCTATCGTCCCAGCGCCGGCACGGACCCGTACTACCCCGCCGATCTGCAAGCCGCGCAAGCGCGCATCGCGGCTGCCAATGGCAACGTGCAAACGCCGGCTCAAGACGTCGGTGGCGTGACGGGCGGTGCCGCTCACTCGAGCGTATCCGCGAACAACGCCGGCACGAAGTCCATTTATTTCGGCATGTAAGCGCGGCGAGAGCGGGGCACTGCGCCGGATGGCGCATGCGCCGCGACCCCGGCCCCAATCCGATCGACAAGCCCGCGCGCCATGCGCGGACTTGTGTTTTCTGGCGAGGCCGGGTGCACCCCTTGAAATCGCATCGCTTCCCCCGCATCTGACAGCCACCGATTTTTGTCAGGATCGCTGATCATGGGAAGCCGTCCAGCCTTTATCGACGACCTTGCGCGCGATATGTCCGGCGACGATGCGCCGGGCACCGCGAGCAAGCTGTCAAGTGAGAGTGACGATGCACTGCTCGACGCCTACTCGCGCACCGTCATCGGCGCGCTCGAGCGCGTGCAGCAGGCCGTCGTGTTCATCTCTGTAGACCGCAGCGCGCCCGGAGAGACCGGGCGGCGCGGTGCACGCGGGGGAAGCGGTTCGGGATTTCTGTTCACGCCGGACGGCTATCTTTTGACGAATAGCCACGTCGTTCACGGCGCCACGTCCGTTCGCGTGACGCTCGCGGAGGGTTCCACGCACGAAGCCAGCATCGTCGGCGACGATCCGAGCACGGATCTCGCGGTGTTGCGAATCGGCTCGGCGGAGCCGCTGCCGCATGCGGAGCTCGGCGAATCGTCGAAGTTGCGCGTCGGGCAGATCGCCATCGCGGTAGGCAACCCGCTCGGCCTCGCGCAAACGGTGACGACGGGCGTCGTTTCCGCGCTTGGCCGTTCGCTGCGCTCGATATCGGGCCGCATGATCTACGACGTGATTCAGACCGATGCCGCGCTCAATCCGGGCAATTCGGGCGGACCGCTCGTCAACTCGGCGGGCCAGGTGATCGGCGTCAACACCGCGATCATCCCCGGCGCACAGGCCATCTGCTTCGCAACGGCGATCGATACGGCAAAGTGGGTGATCATGCAACTCTTCGCCTACGGCCGCGTGCGGCGGGCCCATATCGGCGTGGCCGGCACGACGGTGCCGATCCCGCGCAAAGTGCAGCGCTACTTCGAATTGCCGGGCACGACGGGCGTGCGCGTGATGGAGGTCGTCAAAGGCAGCCCCGCAGCCGAAGGCGGCGTGCGTGTCGACGATACGATCGTCGCGATCGACGGCATCCCGGTCGATGGCATCGACGCCTTGCAACGCACGCTCGATGCGTCGCGGATCGACCGCGTCGTCGAGATTGCCGTCTTGAGGTTGACGCACAAACTCGTACTGCGGCTGACGCCCGTCGAGCAGACGAACTGATCGATCATCAATAGCGATCGTCCCAGTCATGATGATGGTGGTGGTGGTAGCCGTCGTCCGGCACGATGATGCAACCGCTCAGCGCGCCTGCGAGAAATGCCGCCGCCAGCATCCAGCCGATGATCCGCTTCATGGAAGAGTCCCCGTGGGTGAGTGGTGCGCTCAGTTTAGGGAGCGACCGTATTACCGATGTGTGGGTGTGTAACAAGACGTGGCACGCGGATCGCGCTGACGTTGCACGCCGACGAGCGCCCGCGTCCCCAGCCGAAATAATCGGTTTCAGAACTCACAAAGCACCGCCCGCAGAGGGCGGGAGACATTGCTGAGCGGCCTACGATTTCAAGAGTCTGGCGAGCCTTTCGCAAAAATTTTTCTTTGTCTAAACCGGTGCATCATCCTACGATGTGTGCTTGGTTCTCCCACAACACTGTCGTGAGCAGCTCACGGCGACTCGATCCACCGATGACCCAAGAATCCGAAACCGCCGAGCCGGCATTGTGCGACGAGGTATCCGAAGCGGTCGTTTCCGCGTCAGCGGTATCGCGCGGGGACGACGCGTACGAGCGAATCCGCCGGGACATCCTCTCGTGCCGCTTCATGCCCGGCTCGACGCTGACCGAAAGCCAGTTGATGAGCACCTATCAGATCGGCAAGAACAGCTGTCGAATCGCGCTCGTGCGTCTCGTGCACGAAGGTTTCGTCCGCTCGATGCCGCGTCAGGGCTATCGCGTCGCGCCGATCACGCTGCGCGACGTGGAAGAGGTGTTCGCGCTGCGTGTGCAGCTCGAGCCGCTCGCCGCGCGGCTCGCGTGCGGCCGCGTCGACGTACCGCTCCTGAGAAGGCTCGAGGCCGCCTGTCGTGTCCCTCACCCCGAGCGAGAGCTGTCGGATCAGATCGGCGTCTTCCTCGATGCCAACCGCGAGTTCCATCTGACGATTGCGCGGGCAAGCGGCAACGAACGTCTGCATCGCGCACTCGCGAATCTGCTTGACGAGATGACGCGACTCGTCGCGCTCGGCTTCGGCGTGCAGGGCACGAAGCCTGAAATCAAGCATGACCACAACGCGATGATCGAGGCGTTCGAGGCGGGCGACGAACGCCGGGCCGAAACGATCGCACGCCGTCATATCGAGACCTTTCGCGACATGACGATGGAAAAGGTTTATGCAAGCCTGTCGAGCGCCGGAGCATCGCTGCCGGTCTTCTCGGTTGCGGAGCTGCGGCGATGATCGACGCCTGATCCACGCGCCGGCAGTCGATCAGGCGCCGCCTGCTTCAGATGAGTCCATTCGATAATCATTCGGAGTCCTAAATGGCATCCTCCCTCCCGTCGACGATGAAGGCGCTCGTCCTGCGTGCGCACGGCGACATTGATCAGCTCGCGGTCGTGAACGACAAGCCCGTGCCGCGCGCCGCGGCCGATGGCGTGGTCATCCGCGTGCGCGCGTCGTCGTTCAACTATCACGACGTCTTCACGGTGAAGGGCATGCCCGGCATCAAAGTACCGCTGCCCGTGGTGATCGGGCTCGATATGGCGGGCGAGATCGTCGAGGTCGGTGACGGTGTCGACGGCTGGAAGACGGGTGATCGCGTGCTCGTGAACCCGCTCAATCGCGAAAAAGGGCTGATGGGCGAGATGCTCGACGGCGGCATGGCCGAGTATTGCGCCGTCTCGGCGGCGCAGCTCATCGCGCTTCCCGAGGCGGTCGGATTCAACGAAGCGGCGGCGCTGCCGGTCGCTTATGGCACCGCGCACCGCATGCTCGTCACGCACCGCACCGTCAAGGCCGGCGATCGTGTGTTGATCCTCGGCGCGAGCGGCGGCGTCGGCACGGCGTCGCTGTTGCTCGCGAAGCAGCTCGGCGCCGAGGTGATTGCGTGCGCCGGCAGCGACGAGAAGGCAGCACAACTGAAGGCGCTCGGCGCCGACCATGTCGTCAACTATCGGACGACCGATTTCTCGAAGTGGGCGATCGAGCACTATGGCAAGCCGCAGCGGCGTAACTATGAGGGCGGCGTCGATGTCGTCGTGAACTTCACAGGCGGCGAAACATGGGTGCCGTCGCTCAAGTGCCTCAAGCGCGGCGGCACGCTGCTCGTCTGCGGCGCGACGGCCGGCCACGATCCGAAGGAAGACCTGCGCTACATCTGGAGCTTCGAGCTCAAGGTGATCGGCTCGAACAGCTTCTACGACGACAACTTGCGCGCGCTCGTCGAGCAGATCGCGCGCGGCGAACTGAAGCCGTCGATAGACCGCGTGCTTTCGCTCGGCGAGGCCGCTGAAGGCTTGCGTCTGATTCGCGACCGCGAGGTGCTCGGCAAGGTCGTCGTCAATCCCTGAATCGAACATCGAACCATTCCGATTCATCCGGACTCATTCCCATTCAATTCGAGGAAGCGAAGATGACCGAAAACGCGGATGCGAAAGCGCTGCCCGATGCGCGCGAAATCGAGGCGCGTCTGCGGCGCGCGCCGTTTCACGACTGGCTTGGGCTCAAGGTGCTGTCCGTGGGCGAGGGCGAGATCGAGCTCGCGGCCACATGGCGCGACGAGTGGGTCGTGAACCCCGAGAAGCGTTATACGCACGGCGGCATTCTTGCCGCGCTCGTCGATCTCGCCGCGGATTGGGCGCTGGTCTCGAAGACGGGGCGCGGCGTACCGACGATCGATCTGCGTGTCGATTACCATCGCGCCGCCTTCCCGGGCGATTTGCGCGTGACCGGCAAGGTTATTCGCTTCGGCGGACAAGTCTCGACTGCCGAGGCCTATGTCTACGACTCGGACGGTAAGCTCGTCGCGAGCGGCCGCGGGACATACGCGAGCGCGACGCCTTCGGCGCCGCCCGCGGCGAGCAAGGCGTGACGCTCGATCATCTCGTCGTCAACGCGCGCTTCGATATCGACGCGGCCGCGACGCTCTTCGCGCAGCTCGGCTTCACGGTGACACCGCGCGGCTATCACACGCTCGGGTCCGTCAACCATACGATCGTGTTCGACGACCACTATCTCGAGCTGGTCGGTCTGCCGGCGGATGGTGAGACGATTCGCGAGGAGATCGTCGCGAGCCCGATCGGGCCCGAAGGTCTGGTGTTTCGCAGCGACGACGCTCGTCGGACATTCGAGTGGCTAGGCCGCGCGGGCTTCGATGTTGGTTCACCGCAAACCTTTTCCCGCCCGGTGGAGCCGTTCGGCGATGCGCGCTTTACGACGGTGCGTCTCGCACCGGGACAGTTGCCGGCCGGCCGGGTCTACTTCTGCCAGCATTTGACGCCCGAACTCGTGTTCCGCGAGCAGTGGAGGAGTCATGCAAACGGGGCCTATGCGCTCGCGCAGCTCCATCTGATCGGCGCGGACCGCGAAGCTTATGAGCGCCTTGGCGAACCGACGTCAGGGTTTTCGTTGGCCTTCTGGACGCGCGCGGACTTCGTTGCGCGTTTCGGTGCGGCAGCCGCGCGGATCGAGGATCGATCGCCGCGCTTCGCCGCCATCACCATCCGCACGCCGCAATGGCGCGAGACGGGTACGCGCGCGCTCACGGCAGGACAGCCCGTCGAAATCGACGGCATGCGCAGCGTAGTTGCGCTGCCGCGCTTCGACATGTTGCTGGAGTTCATCCCGTGACCCCATCGGCCAACCTCGGCATGTTGATCGGCCGCGAGAACGGCGCGCATGCCGATGCAGTGGCGCTGATCGAACTGGATGACGCGCTGGAACCTGTTCGATACACCTTCGGTGCGCTCGACGCGATCGCCGACGACGTGGCTGCGACCTTGGCCGGCCAATACGAGCGCGGGGATCGCATCGCGATCCTCGCCGCGAATTCGGCGCATTTCGTCGCTGCCGTGCTCGGCATCATGCGTGCGGGCCTCGTCGCGGTGCCGATCAATTTCCGCTTTCCGCGGGCGCTCATCGAGGAGGTGATCGCGGACAGCGGTGCGCGGCTCGTCTTTTGCGATGCCGCGCGAGTCGATCACGTGCCCGCCACGCTGCCGGGCGTCGTGTTCGATGCGTGCGGCAATCCCACGTTGTCCGAACCGCCGCCCGCCAACGTAATGACTTTTTCGGCGTTCGTTGCAGGCGCGACCCGTGGCGATGATACGGAGGCACACGGCGCGCGTTTCGTAGCAATCGATCCCGAGCCGCGCGAGGCGGCGCTGATTCTCTATACGTCGGGATCGACGGGCCGGCCCAAGGGCGTCGTGCTTTCGCACGAGAGTCATTGGTGGGTGGTTCGGACGCGCCTCCAATCGCAGCCGCTCGCCGGCGAGCGGCTGCTGATCGCGGCGCCGCTCTTTCACATGAATGCCTTGGCGCTTGCGTTCCTCGCGCTCGCCGCGCGCTCGACGATGGTGATGCTGCCGCAATTCAACGCGGCCAACTACATTCGCGCGATCGACGCATGGCGTTGCACATGGCTCACGGCCGTGCCGCCGATGATTGCGATGATGATGCAAGAGCGCGCATTGCTCGCACAAAGCGACTTGTCGTCGGTGCGCTTCATTCGCATGGGCTCGGCGCCTGTCAGCGCTGCGTTGCTCGATCAGATCCATGAGCTGCTGCCCAACGCACGCATCATCAACGCATACGGCACGACCGAAGGCGGTCCTGTCGTGTTCGGCCCGCACCTGCGGGGATTGCCGACGCCGACGCTGTCGGTCGGCACCGCGCATCCGCTCGTCGATCTTCGTCTCGTCGACGAGACAGGTGCCGAAGCCGACGAGGGCGAGTTGCAGCTGCGCAGCCCGGGCCTCATGAACGGCTATCACAATCGGCCCGGCCTGCCGCTGCCTTTCACGTCCGACGGCTATTATCGGACCGGGGATGTGTTTCAGCGTGACGCGAACGGTTTCTACACCTTTATCGGCCGGCGCGACGATATGTTCGTCTCGGGCGGCGAGAATATTTATCCCGGCGACGTCGAGCGAATGTTGGAACGCCATCCGCTTATCGAGCAGGCGTGTGTCGTGCCCGTCGTCGACGAAATCAAGGGCACAAAACCGGTCGCGTTCGTGAAGCTGAAGCCCGGCGCCGCACTGAGCGCCGACGACGTCAAACGATTCGCGCTCGAGCACGCTCCCGCCTATCAGCATCCACGCCGCGTCTGGTTCGTCGACGGATTTGCGCTCGCCGCGACGAACAAGATCGATCGCGCCGCTTTGAAGAAGGCGGCGATCGAACGCCTGCAAGACGAGAGGCGCATCGAAGGCGCGTAGCCGCCCCGGGGTTGGGACTGATGTTTCGCCGCCAAGTCCCAATTCCCTCAGGACGACATCAAATATCGATAGACGTCCTATTCCACTTCGCGTGAAAAGGATCGGTAAGAAATCGAGAATCAACGATTCTCGGCGCATTTATCCGCGAGCGGCTGTAGGAATATCCTGAATCTTGGGTAAGGACGCTAGAAAGCGTCGAAAGGAACTGTAAAGTAGTACGAATGCAGGTCGTAATACGGCTGCGTCACTGCGCGATTTGCATCGAGCATGGCCCGCTTGAAAGCCACTTGTGTTTCGGAGATTGCATGAGCATCGCTAACCTTTCCATTGCCCGGAAGCTTTACGCTACATTCGGGATCGTCATTGCCATATTGGTGATATTGGGCATTACGTTCTATTCGTTCTTTTCGTCGGTGATGGAGGCGAACCGATGGAACGTCCACACGTATCAGGTAATCGACGAGACGCGCGCGTTGACCGAGAGTCTCATCAACATGGAAACGGGTCTGCGCGGCTATGCGATCGTCGGTGACGATGCGATGCTCGAGCCATACCGTAACGGCAGCGAATCGTTCAAGCAGCACCTGGCCACGATCCGGAATCTCACGAGCGACAACGCGCAGCAACAAGAGCGGCTGCGCAAGCTCGAGAATCAGGAGACACAATGGGCGTCGAGCTTTGCGGACGATCTGCTTACCAAGCGCAAGACCGTGATCTCAGGCAGCACGACGATGGACCAGTTCATCGCGTCGTTCAAGGGGAACACGGGCAAGGCGCAAATGGACGCGATGCGCGCGACGTTATCGGAAGTGGCAGGCAATGAGTCTTCCCTGCTTTCCGTGCGCGAGGCCGAGGTCAAGTCGCTGCAGACGAAAACGCAGATTGTGCTGATCGCCGGTACCTTGGTGGCAATTGCGCTCGCGCTCGTTTTTGCTACATGGATCGCGCGGCTCATCGCGGGGCCGCTGCGCGAAGCCGTAACGCTTGCCGAGGCGATTGCGGGCGGCGACCTCACACGCACGATCATCTCGCGGACCACCGATGAAGTCGGCTCGTTGATGCGTGCGTTCGCCGGCATGCAGGACAAACTCGTCTCGGTCGTTTCCTCCATCAAGACTTCAACCGACTCGATCAACGTGGCGGCAGGCGAGGTGCGTGCCGGCAACGCCGACCTGTCGTCGCGCACCGAGCAGCAGGCCGCGTCCCTCGAGGAAACGGCATCCAGCATGGAAGAGCTGACGGCGACGGTGAAGCAGAACGCGGACAATGCGCGTCAGGCGAGCGGTCTCGCCGCCAATGCGTCGGAAGTCGCGGACAAGGGCAACGACGCGGTAGGCCGCGTGGTGGCAACGATGAGCGACATCAACGAGAGCTCGAGCAAGATCGGTGACATTACGGGCATCATCGAAGGCATCGCGTTCCAGACCAACATTCTCGCGTTGAACGCTGCCGTGGAAGCGGCGCGCGCCGGCGAGCAAGGCCGGGGCTTCGCCGTCGTCGCGAGCGAGGTGCGCAGCCTCGCGCAGCGCTCGTCGGCCGCGGCCAAGGAAATCAAGGAACTCATCGGCGCCTCGATCGACAAGATTCGCGGCGGCATGACGGAGGTCGAGGAAGCGGGGCGGACGATGTCGGAAGTGACGCTGGCCATCAGCCGTGTGACGGACATCATGGGCGAGATCGCCGCCGCGTCGGACGAGCAGAGCCGCGGCATCGAGCAGGTCAATCAGGCCATCACGCAGATGGACCAGGTGACCCAGCAGAATGCCGCGCTCGTCGAGGAAGCCGCCGCCGCCGCTCAGTCGCTCGAAGACCAGGGCAGCGAGCTCGGACGCGCCGTTTCGGCTTTCCGGATCGCCACGAGCGTGACGGCCTTCACCTCGGCCAAGGTTTCCGCTCGCCCCGCGACACGTGCGCCCGCGAGGCCGTCCGCACCGCTCAAGCGGCCGGCGCTGCAGCCGGTGAAGCCCGCAGCGGTCGAGTCGGCGGACGCCGCGCCGGCCGTCTCGGCGCAGGCCGCCGTCGAATCGGCAGGCGCCGACTGGCAGACTTTCTGACGAATGCGCGATTTCATGAGCGACATTGACAGGCAAGCGGTGGCGGCCCTATTGACGTATACGTCGGCAGCGCAAAACATGGGTGATATGGTGGGATCCTGGGCCGAGATGGTCGAAGGGTACGGCGAGGCGGTGTCGCGCATCGGCGCGCGCATGGTCGTGCTCTGCAAGTTCGTCGATGCGGTGCTGCCGCAATTGACGGCTGGGCAGTGCGCGGACATCGACCGGTCGTTCCGACGCGGCGTCGAGGATGCAATGGCGCGCACCGACGACATGGAGCTGCCGGGCGTCTACCATTCGACGTTGCTCGATCAAACCAACGTCCTGCTCAGCGCGCTCGAGAGCAGGGGCGTCCGGCGGCGATAGGGCTCGTTGCCCGTGCGGGCGCGGCCGCCTTCTCGCCGCGCTCACGATCGACGCATCAGGTCGTCGATATCAATTCCGAGTTCGGTGGCCATCCGTTCGACGAGCGCCTGCAGCCGGTTCACCTTCTCGATCAACTCCTTTTGCTCGGCCTTCAGTGCTTCGATCGCCGCTGGCGAGATGGCGTCCTCGCTGCCGCCGTGCTCAGGCGCTTCGCTTGCACTGACTTCACCACAGAGGAGATGCATCCAGCGACTCTCCCGTTCACCCGGTGCGCGCGGCAGTTTGACGGTAAGCGGCGGCTCGCGATGGGCGAGTTCGTCGAGAAATGCCTCGACCGATGAAATATCGGCGAAGTTGTGCAGACGCGCGCTGTTGAGCCGCAATTCCGCGGCCGTCTGCGGGCCGCGCAGTACCAGCGTCGCAAGCAACGCGGCGCTTTGGCTTTGGATGCCGAGCACGCGGTTGATGTTGTGCTCGAAGCGCGGCACGCGGCTGCTGCTGCCTTCCAGCACCAGACTCAGGCGCTTCAAGCCGTCGATCGCGGTCAGCACCTCTGCCTCGCTGACATTCATCACCGGCGCACGAGCCGTTTTCTGATTGCAGCCGGAGACCAAGGCGTTGAGCGATAGCGGATACGTATCGGGCACCGTGTACTGCTTCTCGAAGAGGACACCTACCACACGCGCCTCGAGCTGCGTGAGATGACGTATTGCGGGGCGCGAAGAGCTGTCTGCGCTGGAGTTCATGGGAGTCTCTTTAGGAGTCGCTGGTTTCCGTCGTGTGGCACAGGAGTCGGGCGGCCGCGAAATTCCGCTCGGAGCCCTATGATATCCGGCGCGAGTCCTCGTACCGCAACACCGACGGTACGGCGGCGCAACGATACGCTGCGCGCATCCACGCAGGCGGGTCGGCTCTCTCATCGACATTGCGATGCGGCCTCGCCCCGGCGCGACGAGGGATTTTCCTCAAAAGTGGAAAATCGATAGCAGAAATGCTTCGTTTGCCGCACGCGCGGCGCTGTCTACACTCCGGTCTCATCTTGTCATTACAAGTGGAACATGACCGGAAGCAACCTCGTGCCGCTGGTGCCGCAGCCGCTATACGTCCAGATCAAGGATACGCTGCGCGCGCGCATCCTCGACGGCACGTATCCGTCCCATAGTCGAATGCCGTCCGAGCATGAACTCTGCGCGATGTTCGGCGTGAGCCGCATCACCGTGCGGCAGGCGCTCGGGGACTTGCAGAAGGAGGGCCTCGTTTTTCGCCTGCATGGCAAGGGCACGTTCGTCTCGAAGCCGAAGGCGTTCCAGAACATCCGGTCGCTGCAAGGGTTCGCGGAGGCCATGTCGTCGATGGGCTATGAAATCGTCAACCAGCTTCGCAGCTTCAGCATCATCAAGGCCGATCGCCATATCGCAGCGCGGCTCGCATTGCCGGAGGGCGCACCGGTTGCGCAAATCCACCGCGTGCGGCTGCTGAACCGCGAGCCTGTCTCGCTCGAGCTGACATGGGTGCCCGAGGCGCTCGGAAAGCGGCTCGCCAACGCAGATCTTGCGACGCGAGATATCTTCCTCATCCTCGAAAACGACTGCGGCGTGTCGCTCGGCCACGCGGACGTATCGATCGACGCGATCCTCGCGGACGAGGACATCGTCGATGCACTTCGCGTCGAGGAGGGCAGCCCCGTGTTGCGCATCGAGCGCCTGACGCACGACGCAAGCGGCAAACCGATCGATTACGAATACCTCTATTTCCGCGGCGACGCATTCCAGTATCGATTGCGCATCGACCGTGACAAGGACAGCGGCCGCAAACCCGCAAGGAAAGCGCGATGAACACCGAAGTACTCGAATACGACGTCGTGGTGGTGGGCGGCGGCACCGCCGGACCGATGGCGGCCGTCAAGGCCAAGGAAAGCGATAAGAACTTGCGCGTGCTGTTGCTCGAAAAGGCCAACGTCAAGCGCAGCGGCGCGATCTCGATGGGCATGGACGGGCTCAACAACGCGGTCATCCCCGGCCACGCGACCCCGGAGCAGTACACGCGCGAGATCACGATCGCGAACGACGGCATCGTCGACCAGGAGGCCGTCTACGCCTATGCGAAGCACAGCTTTACGACGATCGAGCAGCTCGACCGCTGGGGCGTGAAATTCGAAAAGGACGGCACCGGCGATTACGCCGTCAAGAAGGTGCATCACATGGGGTCGTACGTGCTGCCGATGCCGGAGGGGCACGACATCAAACGCATTCTCTATCGGCAGCTGAAGCGTGCGCGCGTCGACATCACCAATCGCATCGTCGCAACGCGGCTTCTGACGGACAGCGAAGGCCGGGTGAACAGCGTGCTCGGTTTCGATTGCCGAACCGCGCAGTTCTATGTGGTGCGCGCGAAGGCGGTCATTCTCTGTTGCGGCGCGGCGGGCCGGCTCGGCTTGCCGGCCTCGGGCTATCTGATGGGCACCTACGAGAACCCGACGAACGCGGGCGACGGCTACGCGATGGCGTATCACGCGGGCGCCGCGCTCGCCAATCTCGAATGCTTTCAGATCAACCCACTCATCAAGGACTACAACGGCCCTGCCTGCGCCTATGTCACCGGCCCGCTCGGCGGTTTCACGGCCAACGGCAAGGGCGAGCGCTTCATCGAATGCGATTACTGGAGCGGACAGATGATGTGGGAGTTCTATCAGGAATTGCAGAGCGGCAACGGCCCCGTGTTCCTGAAGCTCGACCACCTTGCCGAGGAGACGATTCAGACGATCGAGCAGATCCTGCATACGAATGAGCGGCCGAGCCGCGGACGTTTTCATGCGCATCGCGGAACCGACTACCGGCATCAGATGGTCGAGATGCATATCTCCGAGATCGGCTTTTGCAGCGGACACAGCGCGTCGGGCGTCTACGTCAACGCGCGAGCGGAGACGACGGTGCCTGGGCTGTACGCGGCCGGCGACATGGCGGCGGTCCCGCACAACTATATGCTCGGCGCGTTCACTTACGGATGGTTCGCGGGAGAAAACGCTGCTCGCGATGTCGAAGGCCGTGCGCATACGCCGATAGACGAGGAGCAGGTTGCGGCGGAACGAGCGCGCATCTATGGCCCCCTCGAGCGTGAGAGCGGTCTTGCGCCGATGCAGGTCGAGTACAAGCTGCGTCGGATGGTAAACGACTATCTCCAGCCGCCGAAGGTGACGCGCAAGATGGAGATCGCGCTGCAGCGATTCGACGAGATCGCCGAGGACATCGAATCGATCAAGGCGAATAACGCGCATGAGCTCATGCGGGCGGCGGAAGTGCGCGCGATTCGCGATTGCGCGGAGATGGCCGCTCGCGCCTCGCTCTTTCGGACCGAGAGCCGCTGGGGCTTGTACCACCATCGCGTCGATTTTCCGCATCGAAACGACGCCGAGTGGTTCTGTCATACGCATCTCTACAAGGATACGGACGGCCGGATGGCGAGCACGAAGCGCGAGGTTGAACCGTACATCGTTTCGCTTGCCGACGAAGAGCGAAGCGCGTACGAGTTGCTGCGGATTCGTGAGCCGGCCGCGGGTGCCGAGGCCGTGGCCCATTGAGGAACGCGACATGTCCCACACTCCGCACGAAATCTTTCAGCGCACGAGCGCCCCGGTGACGATAGACGAGGATCTCTGCATTGCCGAGAAGGGCTGTACCGTCTGCGTCGACGTATGCCCGCTCGATCTGCTTGCGATCGACATGACGAAGGGCAAGGCCTATATGCGGTTCGACGAATGCTGGTACTGCATGCCGTGCGAGCGCGACTGCCCGACCGGTGCCGTGAAAGTCGAGATTCCGTACCTGTTGCGCTAACGACGCGAGCGGCCGCGCGCGGCGGTCCCTCTTCAACCGGAATCGATACGCTATGGCTCCACCTGTCACTGCCGCGAATGCCGATGCGTTGCCCGCTCGAGCGGCTGCGCCCATTGCGCGTCTTACCGATGCGGACGCTACCGTGCGTCGCATTGCGGTCCTCGATATTGCCGATCTCGAGGACGCGGATCTGCTGCCCGCGCTCGTCACCGTATTGCGCAACGACGACGCCCCCGAAGTGCGCAGCGAGGCGGCGCGCGTGCTGGCGTCGTGGGAGGAGGGCGACGTGATCGCCGCACTATGCGAGGCGTTGCTCGATGCCGATGCCGACGTTCGCGAGGCGGCGGCGCAAACCCTTTCCGAGCTCAAAGATCCGGCGTCCGCACCTGTCCTCGTCGGATGGGCCGACCGGCCGGAACCGTTTGTACGGACGGCTGTATTGCGTGGTCTGCGTGAATTGCGGTTCGCGGACAGCTTCGCGCTGGCGCAGCGTGCGCTTGCCGACGAGGCCGCAACGGTCAGGCTGGAGGCCGTCGCTGTGCTGGGATGGCTCAAGGATGCGCGCGCGTTGTCGATGCTGGCACGCAAGGCGACGGCCGACGCTGACGCCGGCGTACGCCGCGCCGCGGTCGGCGCGCTTGGTTTTGCGGCGCCCGCGGACGGGTTCGTCGTTGCGGCGCTTCTCGATGCGCTCGTCGATGACGCATGGCAAGTGCGGGAGGAAGCGGCGACCACGCTCGGCAAATTGCGCGCCCCGATTGCACGCGATGCGCTCATTGCGGCGCTCGACGATGCGTATTGGCAGGTCCGTGTGCGTGCGACGCGTGCGCTGGGCCAACTTCGCGATGCCATGGCGGTCCAGCCCTTGCAGGCATTGTTGACCCATACGATCAGCAATCTGCGCAAGGAAGCGGCGCTCGCGCTCGGGGAATTGCGGGATCGCGCGGCTCTGGCTGCATTGCACGACGCGCTCGACGACTCGGATCCCGATGTGCGCAAAGCGGCGCGGATCGCAATTCAACAGATCGAAAATGCCGGCCGATGAAGTGGCCCTCCGAAGTCCGATTAGACCGAGGCGCACGCGTGCTCACGCTGCGCTGGCCGGACGGCAACGAACTAACGATCGGCCATGCACAGCTTCGCGAGGCGTGTCCTTGCGCCGAATGCCGCCGGCTCCGCCTTGGCGGCGATGTGGTGCGCGCGGCACAAGGTCTCACGGTGACCGATTTGCAATCGATGGGCTACGGCATGCAGATCGTGTTCAGCGATGGCCACGCGCGCGGCATTTATCCGTGGACCTATCTTGCACAACTTGCGTGAAGTGAATCGTAGTGCGCATGGCACTGCGTAGCCGTAGCGCGGGAGCCGTTCGCGCCGCATGCATAGTTCATGTCAGTTGTCTACTGGGTCGCTGGATCGGCCGATAGCCGGTAAACTTTCACCTCCTGATCGAGCGGGTAGCGAGTCGGCGCGATATGGCGCTCATGATCTCGGATTTGTCGAATCCTGCGCTACCAGCCATGCACCAGTGAGGCTTACCGTGGATGATCGATTCGACCGGCGCGAACTTCTTCTACATCTTGGCGATGTGCTCGAGGCAGCGAGCGGCGTCGCGAAGATTGACCGACCCGACGTGCCCGTTTCGCGACTCGCTTTGAGCGACTCCTCGTTGCAGGCCTTTCCGTTCTTGCGCAACGTGGCGACTCGCGTGCTTGCCAAGGATTTTTCGCAACGCGTGGCGAGCGCATATGGGCATTGGCCGCGGGCGCTGCTCGAAGCGGAGCTCGATCATGCGGCGCTGGCTTTGCCTGTCCGGCGCGAACTCTTCGATGGCGGCGCGGACGGTTGGGACGCGTATGTCGGCTATATGCGGCAAAAGGTTATTTGGTTCGGGGTGGAGCTTCCCGATAACGCTACGTCGGATACTAAAACAGCGGGGCCATCAACCGCAGCGCCCGTGCAAGAGCGTTCACCGCTTGAAAAAACCGGATGGCCATGGACGCCACTCGGTTGATGACGGCGGCACGGCCGCCAGGCGCTTAAGCGGCCTGCGGCAGCCAGCCTTCCTCCGTATCCTGGAAGATCATTTTTTCGTCGACATGTCGATCGAGATTCGAGATGCGCTCGATCAATTCCTGCAGCTTCACGTTGCCATCGACTGTCTCGAGGTAGATGGCGCGGAACATCCTGTCGGCGGTTTTGGGAATCTTCCCTCGTTTCTCCCAAAGCGCTACGGTTTGCTCCGAAGTGCCTAGCAGGTCCGCCGCGCGATGCTGCGAGAGATCGAGTTCCTTACGCAGGAAGCGGAATTCGGCGCCTGTGAGATAGCTCTTGCGCGCAAGCGCGCGGCCGATGGCGCGATGAAGGCCGTCCGCATCTTCGATGGATACGGCTTTGCCATACGCCGTTTTCCGAACGTGATAGCCGTTGGCCAGCCACACGTTCTGCAACCCTGTTTCTGTGTAGTGGTACATACCCATAATTATTATGGGTTGCTGGCGAAGAAGCAAGAGGTGCGGTGTTTCTCTACAGACGATCGCTCACCCACGCACGGTACTTTGCTTGGCGTGCGGGCCCTATGCGCCGGCTGGCCGGCGGATCCGTGACTGACGCGCTATCGCCTTGCCGATCACTGCGCCGCAGCGGTAGCCCGATTCTGCGAAGTTTCGTCGGGCTTGATCACCGCGTTCCGAGGCCAAACGACGACATCGTCATACGCATAGAGCTGGCAGTGGGTGAAGCCTTTCTTGCCGCACATAGCCATGGCCTTTTCGATGGCATCCTTGTTGTTCGACCAGTATGTATGGTGTCCGCCGTCCGCGATCACAAATGCCTTCGGTGGTTTGCGTTCGAGGTAAGCGGCGTAGTCCTTCCGCGCGCGCTCGTAGGGCACGGCGTCGACGTTATTGGCGTCCGCGTAACCGGTCGCGGCCGGCAAAGACGCCTGGGCGTGCCCCGTTCCTCCTGCTCCGGGAATGCTGACAACGGAGTTGGTGCCCATGCGCACCAGGATCAGATCCGGATAGTCGTAGGCAGCGCCTGAAGACGTGTCGACAACAACGCCGACTGCGCCGCCGAACAGAACATTGCCGAATGCCATGGGCTTGGTCGACGATTTCACTGTTGCAAAGCCGGCATCCATTTCCGCTTTGTCGCACCGTACGTTGAGATTTCCATAAGCGCGATGAATCGTCACGGTGCCCGGCGTCGTGACGTAATACGTGCCTTTGCTGTTGGTGAGCTTGCATGTCGCGCCGGATACAGGCACGTCGTCTTTTTTCGTTTCCACGGAAACTATCTGGCGCGTGCCGCCGACGATGGAAGCGCAGCCGGCAAGGGCGCCGCAAACGATAACTAAAGACAATCGCATCATGGCTTCTAGGTTTTATATTCGACGTGTTACCGGCTTTTCGGCGTTCCCCGTCAACGCCTCACGCTCTCGCTCCAACGACTCGCGAGTCATCGAGGCGGATTGTGCCATCGTCCTGCCACTGCAATCGGTTGTTTTTGTCTATCGACCCTATTTACCAATAATGGGTGCTGCGGCCCGGGTTTCGTGGCGAAAACCACAATCGCCACCGACATGCGATCTACGCCAATGCGATTGCGACGCTGAAGGATCCGACTGGAGGGAGAGCTCACCCACTGTCAATCTTCCCCAGCCGCTGCCGCATCTGCCTCGATAGGCGCCATTCCCACTCGCGCGCGCTTACGGATCTCCGAATCGAGAATCAGCCGCCCGCGCAGTTTTCCCTTCATCCGTTTCACATGCTTGGGCGCCTCGGTCATGTGCTCGACCATCAGCGCACGTACGCGCTCAGCATCGCGTTCGCGCGCGGCCTGCAGGATCGCCTTGTGGATCGACACGTTCGCTTCGCCAAAGCGCTTGTGCTCCACGAGCGGCGTATCGTTCCTGAACTCGATCAGCTGCCGAATCATCTCATTGATCAGCTCACAGCTGAACCGCAGGAACGGGTTGGGGTTCGCGGCCGCGAGGATGTCGTGGAATGTCGTGTCCTCCTGGCGCTGGCGCAGCATGTGGCCGCGGTCGCGCACGCCCGATGCGCCGTCGCAGCACGCGATGTTCGCCTCCAGCGCCGCGAAGTCGCGCTCGGTGAGGTGCGGCACGGCGCCGGCCGCCAGCTCGGGTTCGAGCAGCTTGCGCACCGTGTAGATGTCATCGATCGTCACGTCCTTGAAGAACAGGTAGTTCTGCAGGAGCTGCAGCGTGCGATCGAGCGGCACCTCGACGACCATCCCGCCGCCGGACGGCCCTGTCGTGACCTTGATGAGCCCCTGCACCTCGAGCGACTTCAGCGCTTCGCGGACCGTGCTCTTGCTCACCGCATAGAGCTGCTGCAGCTCGGCCTCGCGCGGCAGGCGGTCGCCCGGCTTAAGGTCCTTCTCGGTGATCAGCCGCTTGATCTCCTCGGCCACGAGGTCGGCCCGCTTCGGCTGCTTGATTTCGACCGCGAGGCCGGCCCTGGCTCGGTCCATGACCATCTTCAAGACTCCTTTGTCTGACGGCGCCCCGCGTCATCGTCGACGATCCCGGCGCGGGTACCGAATTTTGCCTGATTGACACCGTTTTTGATCAACTCTAGCATCAGGTTCATTCTATTTATAGTGATAAATAGGATCAACCGGCGGCGCGCATCCTGCAGGGCGTGGGCACGGTTTGGCAGTCGGTGGTATCGCGTGTGTCCCACTTTAGAGGAGCGTCAACTTGAATCGCCGAGAACTGTTGAAACTGGCCGCCTTGTCGGCCGTGCCGGGTGCGCTCGGCAGCATGTCGTCCCGTGTCGCATTCGCACAGGGCTCGCCCATCGAGCTTGCTTGCCCCGTGCCGATGTCCGGGCCGTTCGCCGCCAACGGCAAGTATGCCGACCTCGGCATGCAGCTCGCCGTCAGGCAATACGGCAAGGTGCTTGGCGCGCCGCTCGCGTATACAACGCTCGACACCGAGGGCAAGCCTGCGACCGCCGTGCGGCGCGTGCAGGAAATCGCGCAACAGAAGGGCGTGCGCTTCTTCGCGGGCGGCATCCTGTCGTCCGAATCGCTTGCGATGGGCAAGGAAATCCAGAAGGCGGACGGCGTGTTCATCACGACCGCCGGTGCGGACGAGATCACCGGCAGGGATTGCAACGCCGCGACGTTCCGCTGGTCCGTGCCGACCTTCGGCGCGATCGAACAGACGGTGCGCCCGTTGATCCAGATGGTGCCGAAGGCGAAGCGGTGGTACACGATCACGCCGCAATACGTGTTCGGCGACGGCCTGCTGTCGGCCGCCAAGGCGATCTTCAGCGAGAAGGGCATCGAGCACGTCGGCAACAGCTATCACTCGCTCGCCGAGAAGGAGTTCAGCGGCTACCTGACGAATGCGGCGGCCGCGCAGCCGGACGTGCTCCTGATCTTGAACTTCGGCTCGCAATCGTCGGACACGCTGCGCCAGGCTGTGAGCTTCGGGATGAAGCGCAACTGCACGATCCTGCTCGCGTGGGCATCGGGCCTCGAACAGTTCGAGGCGCTCGGGCCCGACATCTGCGACGGCGTGTATTTCGGCGCGCAGTACTGGCACGGCATCGATTCGCCGTTGAACCGCGACCTCGTGAAGCGCGCGAACGCCGCGTTCAAGGCGAATCCAAACTACAGCCTCGCGGGTTCGTACATCTGCTCGAAGATCCTGATCGACGCGATGGTGAAGGCCGGCAGCGCCGATCCGAAGAAGGTCGTCGCGGCGATGGAAGGCATGAAGTACGACGGCCTCACGGGCCCGGAGGAAATCCGCGAGGGCGATCACCAGGTGCTGAAGAACTATTACATGCTGAAAGGCAAGCCGAAGGGCCGGATGAAGAACGCCGACGACTATGCCGATATCGTCAGCTCGGGTCAGTCCTTCCTGCCGCTCGACAAGTCGGGCTGCAAGCTCGCGTGAGCCTGTGTATGCGTTCGCGGCGCGCGGCGCGCCGCGGACGTCCGTTACATTCCTTTCCGACAGGGAAGCCATGAACGTCTATTTGCTGCAGATCGTCAACGGCATCGGCGTGGGCATGCTGTATTTTCTACTCGCCGTCGGCCTGTCGATCGTGTTCGGCCTGCTGCGCTTCGTGAATTTCGCTCACGGCGCGTTCTACCTGCTCGGCGCTTATCTCTGCTACCAGGCGCTGCAATGGTCGGCCAACTTCTGGGTCGCGCTCGCGATCGTGCCGCTCGTGGTCGGCGCATTCGCGTGGGGTATCGAGAAGCTCGTGCTGCGGCATGTGTACGCGCAGCAGCATGAATTCCACATCCTGGCGACGGTCGGGCTCGCGCTCGTGTTGCAGGAGTGCGCGATCCTCGCATGGGGCCCGCTCGGCGACAACGTGCCGCCGCCCGACGCGCTGAACGGCGTCGTGATCTGGGGCGGCTTCGTCTACCCGAAATACCGGCTGTTCGTGATCGCGTTCACGGCCGTGCTCGCTGCATTGCTCTGGTGGGTGCTGGAAGGCACGCGGCTCGGCAGTACGGTACGCGCGGGCAGCGAATCGACGGAGATGGTCTCGCTGCTCGGCATCAACGTGACGCGCGTGTTCAGCCTCGTGTTCGCGCTCGGCGCGGCGACGGCCGCGCTCGCGGGCGTGCTCGCCGCACCGATCCGCGGCGTCGATCCGTTCATGGGCATCGAGGCGCTCGGCGTCGCATTCGTCGTGGTCGTGATCGGCGGGATGGGGAATTTTCTCGGCGCGCTCGTCGGCGGGCTGCTGGTTGGCATCGTGCAGAGCCTGATGAGCACGCTGTGGCCGGAAGGTGCGCGGTTGATGATCTATGTCGCGATGGCGGCCGTGCTGCTGTTGCGTCCGAACGGGTTGCTGGGGAGGGCCGCATGATCGAATCGTCGAAACCGCTGCGGTCGGGGGCGGCGGCCTCTCAACGCCTGCAGCGGTGGCGCGGCGCGCCGGAAGGCTGGCTCGCGGTGGCCGTCGCGTGCGTGCTGCCAGTTGTGCTGAGCTCGGGCTCGCTCGCGACCGAAGTGCTGGTGTTCGCGCTCGCAGCGCTCGGCAGCAACCTGCTGCTCGGGTATACGGGGCTGCTGTCGTTCGGGCAGGGCATCTTCTTCGGGCTCGGCAGTTATACGGCGGGGCTAGTGCTGACGCACGGCGTCCAGTCTGCGATGGCCGCGCTCGCCGCGGCCGCCGTGCTCGGTGCCGTCGCGGCCGCGCTCGTCGGCTGGTTCTCGATCCGGCAGCGCGGCACCTATTTCGTGATGCTGACGCTTGCATTCGGGCAGCTGTTCTACTTTCTCGCCTATACGGCACCGAACATCACGGGCGGCGACAACGGACTGCTCGACATCCCGCGTCCCGCGCTGTCCCTATTCGGGCATCCGCTCGTCCCGCTCGATTCGCCGTGGCGCTACTACGTCTTCGTCGCGGTGCTTTTCGTCGCGGTGTTCTGGCTGCTGTTGCGTGTCTCGCGCTCGGTATTCGGCCGTACGCTGCTCGCGATTCGCGACAACGAGGCGCGCGCGGCGGCGGCCGGCTACGACGTGAAGCGCTTCAAGCTCGCGGCGTTCGTCATCTCGGGCGCGGTCACGGGCCTCGCGGGTGCGCTGCACGCGTTGATGACGGGCATCGCGCCGCTGTCGAACATCGACTATCACACGAGCGAGATGATCCTCGTGATGACGGTGATCGGCGGCACGGGCAACCTGTTCGCGTCGGTGCTCGGCGCCGCGTTCTACGTGCTGTTCGCGGACTGGCTGTCGACGCTGTGGCCGCGCTGGCTGCTGCTGCTCGGCCTCGTGCTGATCGCGGTCAGCTTGTTTGCGCAGCGCGGGTTGTGGGGACTCGGCGAACGCGTCGTGGCATCGCTGCGGCGCTCCGATCGCACTGCGGCCACGATCAAGGAGCAGCAATGAGCGAAGCGATTCTCGAAGCGAGCGGCGTCGTCAAGCGCTACGGCAAGTTCACGGCGCTGGGCGGCGTCGACCTGCGGATCATGCCGCACACCGTGCATTCAGTGATCGGCCCGAACGGGGCGGGCAAGACGACGCTGTTCCATACGCTGACGGGCACACTGCCGATTACGTCGGGCTCGATCCTGTTCGACGGTCATGACGTCTCGCACGAACCCGATCACAAGCGCGTGCGGCGCGGCATCGCGCGTTCATTCCAGGTGACGAGCCTGTTTCCGAACCTGCGCGTGCGCGAGAACCTGCGCGTTGCCGCACAGGGCGTCGAATCGCGGCGCGCGCTGAATCCGTGGTCGCCGCCGCGCGGCGTGCTCGCGCAAGAGCGCATCGTCGACGACGTGCTCGAGCGCCTCGGCCTGCAGCGCTTCGCCGACACGGCGGCCGGCGTGCTGTCACACGGCCAGCAGCGCCGGCTCGAAGTCGGGATGGCGCTTGCGGCGCGGCCGCGTGCGATCTTTCTCGATGAGCCGACGTCCGGCATGGGAATCGACGATCTCGACGACATGAAGGCGCTGATCCGCGGCCTGCGCGACAACTACACGGTCGTCCTCATCGAACACAACATGGGAATCGTGATGGATATCTCGGACACGATCACGGTGATGCAGCAGGGCCGCGTGCTGGTGGAAGGCAAGCCCGACGCGATCCGCGGCGACGAACGCGTGCGCAGCGCGTATCTCGGCAACATGATCACCGGAGGCCGCGCATGATGCTCGACGTGAACGATGTGCATGCCTGTTACGGCAAGAGCCACGTACTGCAGGGCATTTCGCTGAACGTGAGCGAAGGCGAGACGGTGACGCTGCTCGGCCGCAACGGCGCGGGCAAGTCGACGACCCTCAAGACGATCGCGGGCGTCGTCGCGCCGACCGGCGGCACGGTGACGTTCGGTGGCCGGCCGGTGTCGGGGCTGCCCGCGCACCGGATCGCCGCGCGCGGCCTGTGCTTCGTGCCCGAGCATCGCGGGATTTTCCGGCTGCTGTCGGTCGAGGAAAACCTGCGGCTCGGCGCGCGCCGCGATTCGCCGTGGCAGCTCGACGACATCTACCGGATCTTTCCGCGCCTGAAGGAGCGCTGCCGCAACGGCGGCGCGCAGCTGTCGGGCGGCGAGCAGCAGATGCTCGCGATCGGCCGGGCGCTGATGAACCACCCGCGGCTGCTGATGCTCGACGAGCCGGTCGAGGGGCTCGCACCCGTGATCGTCGAGGAGATCGTCGAGCAGCTGAAGCGGATCAAGGCGGCTGGCGTCGCAATCCTGCTCGTCGAACAGAACTTGGAAGTATGTACGCAGCTCGCGGATCGCCACTTCGTGATCGAACAGGGCGCGATCGTCTACGAAGGCAGCAACGCGGCGTTCGCCGCCGATCACGAGGTGAAGGACCGTTACCTGGGCGTCGGCGTCGCGTAGGCGCCGTACCCCTTCATTGCGAGGAATACCATCGATGCAAGTTCAGGATTCGACATTGGGCGTCGCGGCGTCCGGCTTGCGCGTCGACGGCGCGCGGCTGTGGGACAGCTTGATGCGTCTCGCGCGGATCGGCGCGACCGACAAAGGGGGCGTGTGCCGCCTCGCGCTTACCGAACTCGATCGCGACGCGCGCAATCTATTCGTCGCATGGGCGAAGGAAGCCGGCTGCACGGTGCGGGTCGACGCGATCGGCAACGTCTTCGCGCGGCGGGCGGGCGAACGCGACGATCTGCCGCCCGTGACGACGGGCAGCCATATCGACACGCAGCCGACCGGCGGCAAGTTCGACGGCAACTATGGTGTGCTCGCGGGCCTCGAAGTGCTGCGTACGCTTGACGACGCGGGCGTACGCACGCGCGCGCCGCTCGAGGTCGCCGTCTGGACCAATGAGGAAGGCTCGCGCTTCGTGCCCGTGATGATGGGCTCAGGCGTGTTTGCGGGTGCGTTCACGCTCGACCATGCGCTCGCACAACGCGATCGCGACGGCATCTCGGTGCGCGATGCACTGGCCGCGATCGGCTATGCGGGTGACGCGCGCGACGCGCACGCTGTCGGCGCGTATTTCGAAGCGCATATCGAGCAAGGGCCGGTGCTGGAAGCGCACGACACGACGATCGGCGTGGTCGAGGGCGCGCTCGGGCAGCGCTGGTATGACGTGACCGTACACGGGATGGAGGCGCATGCGGGCCCCACGCCGATGGCGTTACGGCGCGACGCGCTGCTGGTCGCAGCCGACCTCGTGCGCGCGGTGAACGGCATCGCGCGCGCGCATCCGCCCCACGGGCGCGGCACGGTCGGCTGGGTCGACGTGCATCCGAACTCGCGCAACGTGATTCCGGGCCGGGTGACGCTGACCGTCGATCTGCGCGCGGCCGACGATGCGACGCTCGCGACGATGGATGCCGAACTGCGTGCGGCGTGCGCCGACCTGGGTGCGCAGGCCGACATGCGGATCGATGTCGAGCAGGTCGTGTACTTTCCGCCGCAGCCGTTCGATACGGCGCTGGTCGAGCAGGTGCGCGCGGGCGCGAGCGCGCTCGGACTGTCGTCGATGAACGTAATCAGCGGCGCCGGCCATGACGCCGTGTATCTCGCCCGCGTTGCGCCGACCGCGATGATCTTCGTCCCGTGCAAGGATGGGATCAGTCACAACGAGATCGAGGACGCCGATCCGGCGCATCTGGAAGCCGGCTGCAACGTGCTGCTGCACGCGATGCTGGGCGTTGCCGGAATCGCGGAGGGTGCTGCGCGATGAAGATCCTGATTGCCCGGATGAACCACGAGACCAACACGTTCTCGCCGGTGCCGACGCCGCTCGCCGCGTTCGGCCGCAACGGCCCCGACTGGGGCGACGACGCGTACCGCGCGAACCGCGGGATGCGCACCGCGATGGCCGCGTTCATCGACGCGGCGGCGCGGGAGAACGTTCAGATCGTCACGCCGGTATCGGCGGCCGCGAACCCGAGCGGGCCCGTCGCGGCCGACGCCTATGCGGCAATCTGCGATGCGATCGTCGCGGCCGCGCCCGGCTGCGACGCGGTGATGCTCGACCTGCACGGTGCGATGGTCGCCGAACAGAGTGCGGACGGCGAGGGCGACCTGCTCGCGCGCGTGCGCGCCGCGCTGCCCGATGCGCCGATCGCGGTCGCGCTCGACCTGCACGCGAACGTCACGCAGAAGATGGTCGATCACGCGGACGTGATCGTCAGTTTCAAGACCTACCCGCACGTCGATATGTACGAGACCGGCGAGCATGCGGCGCGCGTGCTGTTCGATCGGCTGCACGGCCGAGCGCGGCCCGTGCTCGCCTGGCGGCAGCCGCCTCTGATGACGTCGACGTTGCGCAGCGCGAGCGCCGAAGGCGCGATGCGGCGCGCGGTGGAAGCCGCGCGCGCGGCCGAGGCAGAGGGAATGCTCGCCGTGTCGGTGTTGCCCGGCTTCTCGCTCGCGGACATCCCTACGCCGTGCATCAGCGTCGTCGTGGTCGCCGACGGCGACCGCGCGGCGGCCGACGCGGTGGCCGAGCGCATCGCCCGGCAGATCTGGGACGCGCGCGACGAATTCGTGTACCGCAGCGCGCCGCTCGCGGAATCGGTCGCGCAGGCCGCAGCGCTCGCGCGCGGTGCGGATCGTCCGGTGCTGATGCTCGATCACGGCGACAACTGTATGTCGGGCGGCCCTTGCGACACGATGGATCTGCTCGAGGAAGCGCTCGCGCAGGGGCTCGACGGGATCGTCAGCGGGCCGCTGTGCGACCCGGACGCGGTTGCGGCACTGATCGAAGCTGGCGTCGGCGCGAGCGTCACGGTGCCGGTCGGCAACCGGATGCCGTCGCCCGGCGGCGCGCGGCGCACGCCCTATCGCGCGACGGGCGTCGTGCGTGCGATCACCGACGGCGAATACGTGATTACCGGACCCACCTACACAGGCCAGCGCGCGTACATGGGCCGCACGGTGGTGCTCGATATCGGCGCGGCGACGCTCGTCGTTACCGAGCGCACGCAGGAGCCGTGGGATCTCGGCGTATTCGAGAGCGTCGGCATCGATCCGCGTCGCGCGCGCTTCCTGCTGCTGAAATCGCGGATGTACTGCCGGCCCGTGTTCGTACCGATCGCGGCCGCGCTCGTCGAATGCGACAGCCGCGGCGTCACGGCGTCCGACTACGGGCTGTTCCGTTACGAGCGACTCGTGCGCCCCGTGTATCCGCTTGACGAGATCGGGCGGTGGGAAGAGGCGCACGGAGCGTGACTGGCCCGTGTGAGCCGCGGGGACGCTCCGCGTGAAGTATCTAGACCCCGCTTCGGCGGGTTTTTTTCATTTTGGCGCCGGCATTATGACGAGTTACGCAACCGCCTCGTTGCTGCCGGCGCGAGATGGTGCTAACAGAGTCTCCTCCCTTGCGACCGCTGTACTCGCCGCTGGCGGCGCATTGCTGGCCGCGTTTCCGGTAGTGAGACATCCGGCGTTGTGCGCGCTGACGCTATCGGCTGCGCCGTCGCTGCCGACGCCCTTTGCGGTCCAATCTTAGTCGAGCTGCGGGGCGTGAAAACGACGACGCACGCCACGACAAGGCAGCACGCCGCAACACATACCTGCCGCCGACGAGCCCGAGCCTCGCTGGCCTTCCGTGCGCGAGCTTCGCGCACGTGCTGTGCGTATGCTTTCCTGGCTTCATGCAGACAGATGTCGGCGTTGCGGGCTGCTGTCCATTCTCGCAACGAAGCGTCGTATTCGGTGCGTCGGGCTACGTCCGCCAGCACTTCGTAGGCAGCGCGGATTTCGATGAACTGCGCAGTCGCTTCAACGGGACAGCCCAGATGGCGATCTGGATGCCATCTCATGGCGGCGCGCCGATATGCGAGCTTGAGTTCTGTTGCGGACGCCGTTTCCCGAACGCCGAGCAATTCGTAAAGAGTGTGCATCGGCTTTCTCGGCAGATTGTTTCGAAATTGAAGTGGCAAAAGCGGTTCAGTTTTGGGACAACCCGCCGTCCATTGCGAAGTCGCTGCATCCGTGCGACGTCGCAATCCTAGTAGCCGTCTGGCGAACGATGCGCCCGTGAGCGACGGTCGTCCGCAAGGTCGAGGCCGAAATCGCGGTCTGCGGAGTCCAAGCCGTTCGTGTTGTCCGAGCCGTTGCTACTCATGTGGCTAGCTGAGACGCCTCCAGCGTCGCCGTCAAGGTGACCGAGTCCATCATGCCGAGCGCCCCAGCTGCCAGCTCCACCGTTGCCATGTCTTCCGCCCGCGTGTGCCGACGCAGCGACAAGCAACGTTATCCCGGCGATCAGCGCAACACCCCATCGCAACTTTGCCATCTTCATTCTCCGTTGAGGTCATGCCCGTCGTCTTCGCTGTCTCAGCCTTCGTCAAGCAAAGCACGCGCCAATCAACTCGCCTGGCGTACGTTCGGCCTGAATGCAGGGACCATATGGGCGACTCCGACAACCTTGTCGCAACATTGAGACGCCGGACGCTTCGGTTTCTGTGGCGCGCATGCTTCGGCATGTGCGCTGTTGTAGTGCTCAAAAAATGCGGCGGACAGAAATCAGCAGGAATTTGCCAATTGAAGCTACGGGAACGACGGTGCTGTTGAGAGAGGGATTAGACCCTGAAGCCGGGTTCCAACGAATTATCGGTTGTTGCGATCCGACAAAACCATTAAGCGTAGGCAGTCTTGATAGCAGTCTTCCGCCATAACAGGACCACTATCGGAAAAAGATAAAAAGTAATTTTTGGTAACGCGCATGACCTATAATCACTGTCGCCAAGTAGGCCAGTTGCAAAGCGGGTTAGGGCGATTGTTGGTGTCAATTAATAACATCAATTAAACGACGAGGCTACTGCAACTTCTCATCAGAGCACGCCTTACACGACTTCGTTGTCGATTGTCGATACTTCGGGCATTGCTCTCAAAATTTGTCTTCAGCTCAACCCGAGCCGACGACGGGGGAGGGTTTGGTGTTGCCGGAATACGCCAGCAGTTCACCAATACCTTCGGCTAGCTTGTTGCGCCGCTGCCCGCCGGCATCGCGTTGGCCGTGGTTCGCGCCTCTTCGCGCGGTCTACATGATACCGGCCCGCCTCAAGAACAGGCTTTGGAAGAGGGACGTCGCCGTGACGGACTTGGTCCCGCTCATCAAGAGAGCCTTACAGGCCTTGGTGATTGCCGTATCCGTTACGTCGGCGCGGGAGTAGGACGCGAGCCTTCTAGCTACCATTCATCTGAGCCGCAGGACGGCCGCCCAATTGGGCGTCGCGACACGCTTAGGTACATGCTCAATGGAGGTTAATATGAACGGCAATACGAGGTTTTGGCGGCTCATCTTCGCGATGGCTACGATTGCCACGCTCTTGGGCTTCTCTGCGCGCGAGGTACTGGCTGACAGCAGTCAAAACCCATACATCGTGCCACCAGACCAAGCAGCGTCAACCACCGGGCAAACCTACGGCAAATGGTCGGGCCTGTGGTGGCAATGGATGCTTGCGATACCGTTTGGACACAATTTGCCCAACCCAACGTTTTATTCAGACGGCACACACTGCAATACCAATCAATCTGGAACCGTTTGGTTTCTGACCGAACCAGCGTCCGGCGGCGTAGCGACAGAACAATGCACTGTACCGTTTGGGCAATACATTTTCATTCCAATTCTCAACGCTGAGTGCTCGACCTACGAGCAACCGTTGGGAGTCTACCCATCATCTCCTTACGGGCCTGGCTGCACTGACGAAGCTAGCTGCAGCGCGTGCGCCAAAACTTTGGCTGACCTGATAAACACAGGCTCAGTGAGTGCGTCGGTCGACGGAACACCTGTCACAGGCCTGCAGTCGCCGTCATCGCCATTTCGGACGCAATCGCAGTCACCAACGTTTTTTCAATTCTCGGTCCCAACCAACAATTTCTTCGCCACCGAAGGGTTGAGCGGAGCGGGCTCCGGCATGTCGGTAAGCGACGGCTACTGGCTGATGATACGGCCGCTTACCGTGGGGCAGCACACCATTCACGTTGAAGCCGCTTTCACTAAGTTCAAATTCGGAGAAAACGTGACCTACAACATCACTGTGCCTAAGCCATGACCAAATCCCTTGGCATGACCGATGTGGGTTTCGCCGCTAGCCAGCGGGGCTGCGCGGGGGACGAGCATCCATCACCCGCGTCTCGAGGCGCTTGAAGCAAGTGACGACGGGCATGCGCCGCCGCCGATGGTAAGGAGCTATTCGATGACTTCACATTCTCTCTGGCCTTCACGCCGCACCATCCTTAGGACAGCGGGTGGGGTTGCAGCGGGGGCCGCGATTGGTGGGCTCGGTCTCTTGAACTCAAGTAAAGCCCGCGCCGATGGTTCTGTGACCATCCGGCCGATTTCAGATTTCCTTGATGTCCAGGGCACGTCTTGCGCGTCCGATCCCTTCGGCGGACCGGGTTGCTATCCATATGTCCCGCCGGCGCCGAATTTCCTTGGTTTTGCCACCCGTTTTCCAGGGGAATCAACGGCACTAGTCGGTGCATTGGACTACGCAGGCTTGGCGAACAAGTACTTCAACAACGCGTTCGGCACAACCTTCGGTTCCAACAGCACCGTGATCGAACAACCGCTCGCCGACGGTACTGCGCTCGTCCGCGTGCTGCTTTATACGCAGCAGGCGAATACCTGGGTCATTAGGATGACCGGAACCCCAACACTCGACACCTTGTCCCTCACTGGCTACGCCACGCAACTTAAGAACAACCGCACACTTTTCGGCCGTCGTCCTCAGGCCCAGGGTGTGAAGGCGAATGGTGTGGCTCTCGGAGACTCTTTCATCGATATCTTGTTCATTAACACGGCGCCTGGTGCCCCGCTGGTCGACTTGATGAGTCTCGCGCCGCCCGCGCTGCAGTTCTTCTCGTATCGCGCTCAAGCGAAAGGACCATTGACCGCAGCGTTCGGCGTACCGGACGGTACGCCAGGGCTTTGTACCGTCAGCCAGTCGGGGCTTTTTGCGACCTCCCTGGTTGCTAACCCGACAAGTCGGGTCGCTTTGGACTCCTTTCCGGCCGAGCTGGTCGATTTGCACGTAGTCGGCGGGTAGGGATACCGAAAGGGATGTCGGATGGCGGGTTATACGGTGTCAGAAACGACAAAGGGTTACAGCCAAGAAGCGCTGTAACCCTTTGTTTTATTTGGTGGCGAATCAGGGACTCGAACCCCGGACCTGCGGATTATGATTCCGTCGCTCTAACCGACTGAGCTAATTCGCCGAAAGAAGGCGAATTATGGCCGCGACGGCCGGTGCTGTCAAGGGCTTCGCTCGCGGCGGGCCCCCGCGGGCGGCGCTGAGCCTCGCGCCGCCCGCCAGGCACCGCTCGCCGCCCCGTGTCAGTCCTGCGAATAGATGTTCGAGTCCTTGGTCTCACGCACGAACAGCATGCCGATCACAAACGTGATCAGCGCGACGATCACCGGATACCAGAGGCCGGAGTAGATGTTGCCGCTAGCCGCGACGATCGCGAACGCCGTCGCCGGCAGGAAGCCGCCGAACCAGCCGTTGCCGATGTGGTAGGGCAGCGACATCGACGTGTACCGGATCCGCGTCGGGAACAGCTCGACGAGCATCGCCGCGATCGGCCCATAGACCATCGTCACGTAGATGACCAGCAACGCGAGAATCACGACCGTCATGGGCCAATTGAGCTGCGACGGGTCCGCCTTCGCCGGATAGCCGGCGCTCTTCAGCGTCGCCCCGAGCGTCTTCGTGAACGCCGCGCCCTTCTCCTTTGCCCCGGGCGCTTTTCCGTCATACGAATCGATGACCGTATCCCCGACCTTCACCTGCGCGATCGTGCCGGCAGGCGCCGCCACGTTGGCATAGTTCAGACCTGCTTTCGCCAGCGCGCTCTTGACGACGTCGCACGAGCTCGTGAAGCTCGCGGTGCCGACAGGGTTGAACTGGAACGAGCACTCGTCGGGGTTCGCGATGACGACGATCGGCGATTTCTGCGTCGCCGCCTCGAGCGCGGGGTTTGCGAAGTGCGTGAGCGCCTTGAACAACGGGAAGTAAGTCAGCGCCGCGATGAGGCAGCCGGCCATGATGATCGGCTTGCGGCCGATGCGATCGGAGAGCGATCCGAAGAACACGAAGAACGGCGTGCCGATGAGCAGCGCGAGCGCAATCAGGATGTTGGCGCTGGCGCCGTCGACCTTCAGCGTCTGAGTCAGGAAGAAGAGCGCATAGAACTGGCCGGCGTACCAGACGACGGCTTGGCCTGCCGTCAGCCCCACGAGCGCGAGAATCACGATCTTGAGGTTCTTCCACTGGCCGAATGCTTCGGTGAGCGGCGCCTTCGACGTCTTGCCCTCGTTCTTGATCCGCAGGAACGCCGGCGATTCGTTGAGCTGGAGCCGGATCCAGACGGAAATGCCGAGCAGGATCAGCGATGCCAGGAACGGAATGCGCCAGGCCCACGCGCCGAACGATTCCTCGCCCACCCACGTCCGCACGCCGAGAATGACGAGCAGCGAAAGGAACAGTCCGAGCGTGGCCGTCGTCTGAATCCACGACGTGTAATAGCCGCGCCGGTTGGCGGGCGCATGCTCGGCGACGTAGGTCGCCGCGCCGCCGTACTCGCCGCCGAGCGCAAGGCCCTGCAGCAGCCGCATCGCGATGAAGATCACGGGCGACGCGAATCCGATCGACGCATAACCGGGTAGCAGGCCGACGATGAACGTCGAAATACCCATGATCGTGATCGTGATGAGGAACGTGTACTTGCGGCCGACGAGATCGCCGAGCCGCCCGAACACCAGCGCGCCGAACGGCCGCACGGCGAAGCCCGCCGCGAAGCCGAGCAGCGTGAAGATGAACCCCGCCGTCGGATTGACTCCCGCGAAGAAGGTCTTGCTGATGTACGCCGCCAGCGAGCCGGCGAGGTAAAAGTCGTACCACTCGAAAACCGTGCCGAGCGACGAAGCGAATATGACCCGCTTCTCGTCGGCTGTCATCGGCGCGTGCGCCAATTGCCCGCCAACCGTTGCCATGAGTTGTCTCCTCAATTTAGATATGGGACAGCGCCGCCGTCGTGCGCGGCAGCGCTTGTCAGCGATTATTGGAAGGCAAACTTACTGAGGACTGACGCGCGGGCGCGTTATGGGCTAGGGCTGCGATCCACCCCCTTTTCTGATTTCTTCGCTCTTTTTCGCGGCAAAAGCCGGCATCCGCGCTCAAATATCGTGATTTCAGCCGCCTCGGATTGGTCTGAAGTCAATCGGCGAGCCACGCTCAGGGTAAATCCCGAGCCGCCGCAAGCAGGGGCAAGCTGACGCGTACTAGCGTGCCGGCGAGGCGCGGCGACGTCTGGTAGACGTGATCGTCGATCGTCACGGTTCCACCATGCATCGTCGCGATTTCACGGACGATCGCGAGACCGAGCCCGCTGCCGTCGCCTTCGCGGCCGAGTATTCGATAAAACCGCTCGACGACTTTCGGACGTTCGGCCGGTGCGATGCCGGGCCCCGTGTCCTCGACTTCGAGCTGGACTAGCCCCTTGACACAATCGGGCGCGACGCGCACGGTAATGCGCCCGCCCGCCGGCGTGTAGCGGATGGCATTGTCGATGACGTTCGAGAGCATTTCGCGCAGCATCACCGCGTTGCCTGTCACCATCACCGGTTCGTCGGGTCCTTCGTAGCCGAGGTCCATTTCCTTGGCAAGCGCCGCTTGTACCCAGTCGCGCACGGCGAGGCGGGCGAGATGCGCGATCTCGAGAGACGTGAAAATCTGCCCTGTCATCCGGTTTTCCGCGCGCGCGAGCGCGAGCAGCTGCGTGACGAGACGCGCCGCCTGATCGGCGCTCGCAGCGATGTGTTCGAGCGATAGCCGCACTTCGGGCGAGACTTCCTGCCGCAGCGCGAGCTCGGCCTGCGTATGAAGGCCCGCCAGCGGGGTTTTCATTTGATGCGCGGCGTCGGCGATGAACCGTTTCTGCAAGTCGATGTTCTGTTCGAGGCGCGTCAGCAGCTCGTTGAACGACGTGACGAGCGGCTCGATCTCGGGCGGCGCGCGGCGAGCCTCGAGCGGCGAAAGGTCGTCGGGCCGGCGCGCGCGCAAATTGGCCTGCAGCGCCGTCAGCGGTGCGAGCCCTCGCGAAAGTCCGAACCAGACGAGCACGATCGCGAGCGGCAGGATCACGAACTGCGGCAGGATCACGCCTTTGATGATGTCGTTGGCGAGCGCGCTGCGCTTGTCGAGCGTCTCGCCGACCTGGACGAGCACGCTTTGCCCGCCCGGCGCGGCGGGAAGCTCGACGGTCGTATAGGCGACACGAATGTCGTCGCCATGGAGGTGCGCATCGCGAAACTCGACGATACCCGGGTGCGGACGGTCGTCATCGGCTGGCGGCGGCATGTCGGGCACGCCGGCGACGAGCTCGCCGCGCGTGCCGAGCACTTGATAGAACACCTTGTCGGGGTTGTCGCCCGAGAGAAAGTCGCGCGCGGCTTCGGGCAGCGACAGCTCGGCCACGCCATTCACGGGATGGATCTGACGCGCGAGCACATAGACGTCGGTTTCGAGCGCACGGTCGAACGGGCCGTTCGCGAGCGTCTTGGCGACAAGATAGGTCACCGCGATGCTCATCGGCCACAGCAGCAGCAGCGGCGCGAGCATCCAGTCGAGAATTTCGCCGAAGAGCGAGCGCGGGCGTCCAGGCTCGGCGGCATCGGCTTCGTCGGCCGGCACAAACGGATCGTCTCGGCCCGCACGGCTCGTTGCGGCGCGGGCGGGGGCGGTCGGGGAAGAGGGCGCGGAAGAGGACGCGATAGCGGGCGCAGGCTTGCGCATCGGGTCGGACGGCCCCACCGGCCGCGGTGCGCCGCCGTCCTCCGAGGAAACGGGCGAGGCCACGGTTTGCCTACTTCACGGGCGGGGGCGCGATCGCCGAAGCGCTGACATCAGCCGCCGAACTTGGCCCCGGGCCGGCGGCCGCGGGCTTTTCGAGGCAGTAGCCGAGCCCGCGCACGGTGATGATGCGCACGCCGCTCGGCTCGATCTTCTTGCGCAGCCGATGCACGTAGACTTCGATGGCGTTGTTGCTGACTTCCTCGCCCCATTCGCATAGATGGTCGACGAGCTGTTCTTTCGACACGAGCCGACCGATTCGCTGGAGCAGCACTTCCAGCACGCCGAGCTCGCGCGCGGAGAGTTCGACCACCTGATCGTTGACATAAGCGACGCGGCCAACCTGATCGAACGCGAGCGAGCCGTGCCGCACGACGGTCGGCCCGCCGCCCATGCCGCGCCGCGTGAGCGCCCGGACGCGGGCCTCGAGCTCGTTCAGGTGAAACGGCTTGGCCATGTAGTCGTCGGCGCCGAGGTCGAGCCCTTTCACGCGCTCGTCGACGCTGTCGGCGGCCGTGAGAATGAGCACGGGCAGGTTCGAATTGCGCGCGCGCAGCCGGCGCAGGACCTCGAGACCCGACATCCGCGGCAGGCCGAGATCGAGGATCAGGAGATCGAACGTCTGCATCGACAGAGCCGCGTCGGCTTCGCTGCCGCCTTTCACATGATCGACGGCATAGCCCGATTGGCGGAGTGATCGGACGAGGCCGTCCGCGAGTATGCTGTCGTCTTCGGCAATGAGTATTCGCATGGTGCGCGAGAGGCGCGGGCGGGATGGCCCGATGCGCCGTTGTCTCCAATCCGCTGCTCCGCGTCTCGGCGGCTTTCCCCGTCTCGCCGTGCTGCGCTCGTTGTCGCAACGCAAATCCGCAACGCGTCGGGCTTGCAAAGAACCCTGTTTTTTTATACAGTGTCTGCGTTTCCCAGGGCTACCGCCGACCCTTTCCTCGGCGTCGGCCGCCCGCCGAGAGACGCTGCTCATCATAGCAAAGGACGATTCATGGAAGAAAGCAAGAAAGGCTCGGCTGGACTGACTGCGGAAAAGAGCAAGGCGCTCGCCGCCGCGCTTGCGCAGATCGAAAAGCAGTTCGGCAAGGGGTCGGTCATGCGGCTCGGCGACGGCGAAGTGGCCGAGGATATTCAGGTGGTTTCGACGGGCTCGCTCGGCCTCGACATCGCACTCGGCGTGGGTGGCCTGCCGCGCGGGCGTGTGGTGGAGATCTACGGTCCGGAATCGTCGGGTAAGACCACGCTGACGCTGCAAGTCATTGCGGAAATGCAGAAGCTCGGCGGCACGGCGGCATTCATCGATGCCGAGCATGCGCTCGATATCCAATATGCGGCCAAGCTCGGCGTGAACGTTTCCGATCTGCTCGTCTCGCAGCCCGATACGGGCGAGCAGGCGCTCGAGATCGCCGATGCGCTCGTGCGCTCGGGCTCGATCGACATGATCGTGATCGACTCGGTGGCGGCGCTCGTGCCGAAAGCCGAAATCGAAGGAGAAATGGGCGATGCGCTCCCCGGGCTGCAGGCACGCCTGATGTCGCAGGCGCTGCGCAAGCTCACCGGCACCATCAAGCGTACGAACTGCCTCGTCATCTTCATCAACCAGATCCGCATGAAGATCGGCGTGATGTTCGGCAATCCGGAAACGACGACGGGCGGCAACGCGCTGAAGTTCTACGCGTCGGTGCGGCTCGATATTCGCCGCATCGGCTCGATCAAGAAGAACGACGAAGTGATCGGCAACGAAACGCGCGTGAAGGTTGTCAAGAACAAGGTGTCGCCGCCGTTCCGTGAAGCGATCTTCGATATCCTCTATGGTGAAGGCATCTCGCGCCAAGGGGAAATCATCGATCTCGGCGTGCAGGCGAAGATCGTCGACAAGGCAGGCGCCTGGTACAGCTACAACGGCGAGCGAATCGGCCAGGGCAAGGACAATGCGCGCGAATTCCTGCGCGAGAACCCCGATATCGCCCGTGAAATCGAAAATCGCATTCGCGAATCGCTCGGCGTCAATACGATGCCGACCACGGCGAGCGCTGGCGCAGAAGTAGCCGACGAAGAGGAGTAAGCGTCGGTGACGGGCACGGACCGCGATGCGGCGGGCGCAACGGTTCGCGAGCGGCCTGCTCGACCGGGGCGCTCGCTCAAAGCCCGAGCACTCGGATATCTTTCGAGGCGCGAATATAGCCGCGGCGAGCTCGCTCGCAAGCTGGCGCCGTTCGCCGAAGAGCACGAATCGATCGACGCATTGATCGATACGCTCGAGCGGGAAGGGTGGCTATCGGACGCGCGGTTCGCGGAAAGCGTCGTTCATCGCCGTGCGTCTCGGATGGGCGTGAACCGGATCGTGGGCGAGTTGCGCCGCCATGACGTCGACGATGCGTTGATCGAAACGGTCGGCGCCCAACTGCGAGAAACGGAACGCTCGCGTGCACAAGCGGTTTGGCGCAAGAAGTATGGACAATTGCCGCAGACGCCGGCAGAGCGTGCGAAGCAAGCGCGCTTTCTGGCCGGGCGCGGGTTCTCGCGCGCTACAATCGTCCAGATCCTGAAAGGCGACGACGGCCTCGGCGACGAGTAGTCGCCGTTTCGTCCAGCTTGCTTCCGCTTCCTTCCCCGCTTTCCTGGCGGAACCCGGGCTTTCCACTATGTTAAAATTCCCCGGTTTCTTCTCCAGCCGTCTCTCCTAGCATGCCGCTCCTTCCGCCCCGCGTCCCGCCTTTGCACCATCGGCGTGCTATCCGGGCGCAAGCGTTCGAGCGCGACGATGGCCCATGGGACATTGAGGCGCCGCATAGGCGCGCCATCCCCGCTTGCCCGACGCGGCAGGCGTGAACGAATCAGCCCATCACGAAGTTCAATCCAACTCTCAGACTGAAGGGAATCACGCATGAAGATTCACGAGTACCAGGGTAAGGAAATCCTGCGGAAATTCGGCGTCGCGGTGCCGCGCGGCAAGCCCGTGTTTTCGGTGGATGACGCGGTCAAGGCCGCTGAGGAGCTCGGCGGTCCGGTCTGGGTCGTGAAGGCCCAGATTCACGCGGGCGGTCGCGGCAAGGGCGGCGGCGTCAAGGTGGCGAAGTCGATCGAGCAGGTTCGCGAGTACGCGAGCCAGATCCTCGGCATGCAGCTCGTCACGCACCAGACGAGTCCGGAAGGCCAGAAGGTCAACCGTCTGCTCGTCGAAGAAGGCGCGGACATCAAGAAGGAGCTCTATGTCGGCCTCGTGATCGACCGCGTGACGCAAAAGGTCGTCGTCATGGGCTCGAGCGAAGGCGGTATGGAAATCGAAGAGGTCGCCGCCAAGAATCCCGAGGCAATCCACAAGGTGTTCGTCGATCCGGCCGCGGGGCTGGCCGACGCCGATGCCGATTCGCTCGCCAAGAAGATCGGCGTGCCCGACGCTTCCGTGCCGCAAGCGCGCGCGGTGCTCCAAGGGCTTTACAAAGCGTTTTGGGAAACGGACGCATCGCTGGCCGAAATCAACCCATTGATCCTGACGGGCGACGGCAAGGTGATCGCGCTCGACGCCAAGTTCAACTTCGATTCGAACGCGCTCTTCCGTCATCCCGAGATCGTGGCCTACCGCGACCTCGATGAAGAAGATCCGGCCGAGATCGAAGCGTCGAAGTTCGACCTGGCCTATATCTCGCTCGACGGTAACATCGGCTGCCTCGTCAACGGCGCGGGCCTCGCGATGGCGACGATGGATACGATCAAGCTTTTCGGCGGCGAGCCGGCGAACTTCCTCGACGTCGGTGGTGGCGCGACGACGGAGAAGGTCACCGAAGCGTTCAAGCTGATGCTGAAGAATCCTGGCCTCAAGGCCATTCTCGTGAACATCTTCGGCGGGATCATGCGTTGCGACGTGATCGCCGAAGGCGTCATCGCCGCCTCGAAGGCCGTGCACCTGCAGGTGCCGCTCGTCGTGCGCATGAAGGGCACGAACGAGGATCTCGGCAAGAAGATGCTCGCCGAATCGGGCCTGCCGATCATCTCGGCGGACAGCATGGAAGAGGCCGCGCGGAAGGTCGTCGCGGCGGCCGAAGGCAAGGCGGCTTAAAGGGCGGGTTATGCGCCCGTGCGAAACAGGATACGGTTAGAGGTCAATATACATGTCGATTCTGATCAACAAAGACACGAAGGTCATCACGCAGGGCATCACCGGCAAGACGGGTCAGTTCCATACGCGCGCATGCCGCGAGTACGCGAACGGCCGTGAGGCGTTCGTCGCGGGCGTGAATCCGAAGAAGGCCGGCGAGGATTTCGAGGGCATTCCGATCTATGCGAGCGTGAAGGAAGCGAAGGCCGAAACGGGCGCGACCGTCTCGGTCATCTACGTGCCGCCGGCAGGCGCCGCCGCGGCGATCTGGGAAGCCGTCGAGGCCGATCTCGATCTCGCCATCTGCATCACCGAAGGCATTCCGGTGCGGGACATGATCGAAGTCCGGGACCGCATGCGCCGCGAAAACCGCAAGACGCTGCTGCTCGGGCCGAACTGCCCCGGCACGATCACGCCCGACGAGCTCAAGATCGGCATCATGCCCGGTCATATTCATCGGAAAGGCCGCATCGGCGTCGTTTCGCGCTCCGGCACGCTGACCTATGAAGCCGTGGCTCAGCTGACGGCGCTCGGCCTTGGCCAATCGTCGGCGGTCGGTATCGGCGGCGACCCGATCAACGGTCTCAAGCACATCGACGTCATGAAGATGTTCAACGACGATCCCGATACGGACGCCGTCATCATGATCGGCGAGATCGGCGGCCCCGACGAAGCGAACGCGGCCTACTGGATCAAGGACAACATGAAGAAGCCCGTCGTCGGCTTCATCGCCGGTGTCACCGCGCCTCCGGGCAAGCGCATGGGTCACGCGGGCGCGCTGATCTCGGGCGGGGCCGACACGGCCGAGGCCAAGCTCGAAATCATGGAAGCCTGCGGGATCAAGGTCACGAAGAACCCGTCGGAGATGGGCCGTCTTTTGAAGTCGATTCTCTAAGGATCGCTCGCAGTCCCTCCCGCGCGGCGGGTAGGATCGCGAAGCAAAGCGCATCAGACCGCGGTGTTTTGGTATCCTTGCGAAACCGTTTTGTAAGGTAACCGATAGCCGACGCAAAGCGAGGAAGCACGAACGGCTTCCTCGTTTTTTTTCGCGTGCGCCGATTGCCGCTCGTTGTCGGCGCCGCTTCGACACTTTGCTTCGATCGTCGCTGCCGTCCGGGAACGTCTATTGCGCCTCTTCTATGCTCGATTCCATGTTCGACTTCTTTACGACGCTCCATTGGGGCGCGGTTTTTCAGATCATCGTCATTGATATCCTGCTCGGCGGCGACAACGCCGTCGTGATCGCGCTCGCCTGTCGCAAGCTGCCGAGCAGCCAGCGGATGCAAGGGGTGATCTGGGGAACGGCCGGCGCTATCCTGCTTCGCGTCGTTCTCATTGCGTTCGCCGTCGCTCTGCTCGATGTGCCGCTGCTCAAGTTTGCGGGCGGGCTTTTGTTGCTCTGGATCGGGGTGAGGCTGCTCGCGCCGGCGCACGACGCGCATGAGAACATCAAGCCTGCGGACAAGCTCATCGCAGCGATCAAGACGATCATCATCGCGGACGCAGTCATGAGTCTCGACAACGTCATCGCGATCGCCGGCGCGGCCGAGGCCGCCGAACCGCACCATCGTGTCGCGCTCGTCGTGTTCGGCCTCGTCGTCAGCATTCCGCTCATCGTCTGGGGCAGTACGCTCGTGCTGAGGCTGCTCGACCGCTATCCGATCATCGTCACACTTGGCGCGGCGTTGCTCGGCTGGATCGCGGGCGGTCTCATCGTCAACGACCCGGCCGGCGATCGCTGGCCGCTACTCGATACGCCCGCCGCTGAGTATGGGGCCCGCATTGCCGGTGCGGTGTTCGTCGTTGCCGCGGGCTATGCGATCAAGCGCCGAATGCGCCGGCGAGAGGCTGCGCGGGACGCGTCCCACCGTACCGACACATCTCGCTCGTCCGGCCGCGACTGAGCGCTTTTTCGCATCACTCCGGGACGCCGCCGTTCGCCGTTCTTTTGATCGATCGGTTTCTGCGCGCGAATTGGCCATTCGGCTGACTGCCACCGCCGGCATCCACCCGCTACTCTCCGAACCACTGCCCCTGCTCGAAAGGGGCGCTTTTCCATCCGAGGCGTCCATCCGGCGCGGATGCGGGTTTCGTCTCGCGTCGCTCCGTTTCGGACGTTCGGGCCGATCCGGTTCGAGGAGTTTGGCAATGTCCGTCGTTGTTTTCGTATCCGCGCTGGCATCGATGGCGCGCGTTCGCCGCAAGTATGGTTGCGGTTCAGGTTTTACGCTCGTCGAGCTGATGATCGTGCTCGCGATCGTCGGCGTGGTCGCGGCATACGCGATTCCCGCTTATCAGGACTATCTTGCGCGCAGTCGCGTGGGCGAGGGGTTGTCGCTTGCCGCGGCCGCCCGGCTCGCCGTCGCCGAAAACGCCGCGAGCGGTAATGCGCTTGGCAGTGGCTACGCGTCGCCGCCGCCCACGCGCAACGTCGAATCGATTGCGATCGACGACGACAGCGGCGAAATCTCGATCCGCTATACCGCGCGCGTGGCGCCGCAGGGTAGCGAGACGCTGGTGCTCGTCCCATCGGTGCCTGACGACGCCTTCACGCCGACGGGCCGCGTCGCGCTTACGCGCGGCGCCATGCCGGCCGGCGCGGTGAACTGGGAATGCTTTGCCAGCGGCAAGAGCGCCTCGTCGCTGCCGGCGCCGGGCTCGGGACCCATGCCGGCCGAGGCCGCGACGCTACCGGCGAACGTCGCGCCGCCCGAATGTCGAGCATGACAAATAGCCCGTCGAGTTGGAGCGACGGGAACGGGCGGCTCGAAAGGTTATGAAGGGCGTCGCACAGCGTAACGTTTTTTTTGTATAGTGCGCCGATTGCCGACCGTCCGTTCCCTTCATGACTTCACCGTTTGCGCGCTATCTGTCGTTTGTGCTGTTGGCCCTCGCGATGTTGCTTCCGTACGCGGTGACCAACCATACCTACCCGATCCCGACTTTTTATTCCGAATTCACCGCTCTCGCACTCTATCTCCTGGTCGGCGCTTCGGTTGCATGGCTTGCGACGACGGCGCGGCCGTCTCCCTCATTCGCGACGCCGACGGTCGCGCTCGTGCCGCTTCTCTTCGGGCTCATCCTGATCGCGCAGACATTCGTCCTCCGCCTCGAGCAGCCGTCGATGAACTGGCTCGGCGCCGGGTTCCTGCTCGCGGCATTCATGGCGGCGCATGCGGGATATGGGTTTGCGCGTGCGAATCTCAGTAGAGAGGCGCTGCAGTGGGTGGCATGGGCGCTCGTCATCGGCGGGCTCTTCGCCGTGTTTTGCCAGCTCGTTCAGCTTTTTCATGCCGAGGCGCGCTTTGCGCCATTCGTGGTGGCCTACAACGTGACCGTCGATCGCCGGCCGTTCGGCAATATGGCGCAAGCCAACCACCTGGCGACCGTCATCGCGTTCGCGCTCGCCGCGGCGATGTATCTGGTGCAGACGCGTCGGCTCGACGGCCTGCTGTGGGCGGTCCTTTCATCGATTTACGTCCTCGGCCAGGCGCTGACGGTCTCACGCGGGCCGTGGCTGCAGACGGGGGTCGTCGTCGTGGCCGGATTCTGGATGGCGGCCGTCACGGCACGGCGCGATCATTGGCGTGCGGGCGGGCGCCCGTGGCTGATCCCTGTCGTGCTCGTGGCGCTTTTCGTCATCGTGAACGTCGCCGTTCGCTGGGCGAACGTTCGCTACCACCTTAACCTCGACGTGTCCGCGGCGCACCGCTTCCATGACATAGGTCAAATCGCGCCGCGGCTCGCCATGTGGAAATACGGCTGGACGATGTTCGAGCAGCATCCGTGGCTCGGCGTCGGCTGGGGCGAGTTTCCGCGTTATCAGTTCGACCTCGTGAAGACGCTCGGCGACGTGGAGATCGCCAATAACTCGCACGACGTTTTCATAGACCTGCTTGCGAAGACGGGCGTGATCGGCCTTGGCGTGGTGCTGATCGGCCTCCTCGCCTGGCTCGTACGCGTGCTGCGCGTGCGGCATACGCGTTCGCGTGTATTCGGCCTGTCGCTCATCGGCGTGCTCGTCATGCATGCGCTCGTCGAGTACCCGCAGCAGTACATGTTCTTTCTGCTGCCTGCGATGTTCGTATTCGGCATCCTGGAGACAAAACCGCTCGGCTTCGTGCGGCCGCGCGCGTCTTTGGCGCTGCATACGCTCATCGTCATCGCCGGGCTCGCGGCGCTCGAGCCGATCCATCGGGATTATGCGCGCGCCGAGGTGCTCTATTACGGCGCCCGCCCGGGCGAGCAATATCGCGCGGCGCCGTCGTTCCTGTTCGGCGCGTGGGGTGAATACGGGATGGCCACGCTGCTCCCGATCGACAGCAACGATCTCCGGACGAAGCTCGAGATGCACAAACAGGCGATCGCGCTGCTGCCGGGCGAGACAGTGCTGAGGCGCTACGCGGTGTTGCAAGCGCTCGATGGCCGGCAGGCCGATGCGCTTGATACCGTCGAGCGGCTGAAGATCTTTGCCACCGTGCTGCACGACTGGCCCGCGCAGCTTTCGGGCCTTTACGAGCTTTGCGATGACGAACCGAAGCTGGACGGATTCAAGGCTGAACTCGCGAAGCGATACGGCAATCCGCCGGAAACGGGACACGATGACGAGGGCGACGACGAGTAGGGGTTAACCGTTCTCAAGCAAGCGCCCCGCCGTGTCGATATCGAGTAAGAAGGGGTTCACCGGGGTTCGGGTAAGAGAATTGGCATGCACGGCACCTACAATCTGCCGCTCGTCGCACTGTCGCTCGTCGTGGCGACACTCGCGTCGTATACGGCGCTCGACTTGTCGGGCCGCATCGTGCTGCTCGGGAATACGCGATTGCGTCTCACCTGGCTTGGCGGCGGCGCTACCGCGATGGGCATCGGCATCTGGTCGATGCACTTCATCGGGGTACTGTCGTTCTCGCTGCCGATCCCCATCGGTTACGACCTCACGCTCACGGGCGTCTCGCTGCTGATTGCGATTCTCGTCTCGGGATTTGCGCTCTATGTGATCACCGGCGCGCGGCTGACGTGGCGGCGGCTTGCCGCCGGCAGCGTCCTGATGGGGTTCGGCATCGCCGGCATGCACTATACCGGTGACGCCGCAATGCTGATGCAGCCCGGGATCGTATACGACCCGACGCTGCTCGCCTTGTCGATCGTCATTGCAATCGTTGCCTCGGGCGCCGCGCTATGGATCGCGCGTACGCTCAGCGACGCGGCGCAGCGTCACTTGAGCCGCAAGCGTCTCGGAGCCGCGTGTGTGATGGGGCTCGCAATCACCGGAATGCACTACACCGGGACCGTCGCGGCGACATTCCTGCCCGGTTCGGTATGCGGCGCGGCCAGCGGTATCGACATGTATTGGCTGGCGACGACAGTCACGCTGTTCACGTTCGCGATTCTGATCGTGACGCTGATCCTCTCGCGCTTCGATGCGCGGACGGCATTTCTCGCCAGTTCCGTCTCGCAACTCAATGGCCAGATCGTGCGGATGGCCACCTTCGACAGCCTCACGGACCTGCCGAACCGCCGGACGCTGAACGAGCGGATGGAGCGGGCGATAGCGAGCGCGAGCGCGAGCGCGGCCGATACTCAGGTCGCAATCCTGTTCATGGACCTCGACGGTTTCAAGACCATCAACGACTCGTTGGGCCACTCGATGGGCGACGAGGTGCTGAAAGCCTTTGCATGGCGGCTGCGAAACTGCGTTCGCGGAACGGACACCGTCGCACGGCTCGGAGGCGACGAATTTGTCGTGCTGCTCGAAGACATCACCTCGGGCGACGATGCGCGCCGGATGGCGGAGAGTCTGCTGCAGCGCATGCGCAAAGGGCTTCGCGTCGTCGGCCAGCGGTTGCAGGTGACGCCCAGCATCGGCATAGCGCTGTATCCGCACGACGGCGATACCGTCGAAGTGTTGTTGAAGAACGCCGATGCGGCGATGTACGAAGCGAAGCGCGGCGGGCGCAGCATGTACCGCTTCTTCGAGACGGCGATGAATGAGGCAGCCACGCGAACGCTGGAGATTCAGCGCGCGTTGCACGATGCGCTTCGGTCAGGTCACTTCGCGCTGCATTTTCAGCCGAAATTCCGCGGCGCCAATGCCGATCTCGTGGGCGCTGAGGCCTTGCTGAGACTGTCGCATCCGGAACTGGGCGTACTCGCGCCGCAGGAGTTCATTCCCATTGCGGAACGCTCTGGCCAGATCGTGCAGATCGGCTATTGGGTCGTGCGGGAGACATGCCGCCATATGCGGCGCTGGCGAGCGGAGGGGCTTCCGACGGTTCGCATTGCCATCAACCTTTCACCGCGGCAGCTGGCGCAACCGGATCTCGTCGCGTCGATCCTCGACATCGTGCGTGCGGAGCAGGTCGCGCCCGAACATTTGATGTTCGAGATCACGGAGACCGTTGCAATGCAGGATGCACCGCGCACGACCGAGATGATTCGGGCGTTTCAGGAGAGCGGTTTCGAGATCGCGATCGACGATTTCGGTACCGGCTACTCGAGCCTCGCCTACCTGCAGCGATTCCGCGCGAAGCAACTGAAGATCGACCGCTTTTTTACGAGCGGGCTCGACGGGGACGGCTACGAAGGCAGCGCGATCGTGCAGGCCATCATCGCACTGGCCCATTCGCTGCAGATGGACGTGGTCGCGGAGGGAGTCGAAACGGTGTCGCAGCTCGAGCGGCTGAAAGCGCTCAAGTGTGACGAAGTACAGGGCTTTTTGCTCGGCCGGCCGCAGGACGCCGAGAAGTTCGCGGCGTTGCTCGGGAGCCGCTCGGTTTGTGCAGCGCTTCTCGGCCTCCCGCATTGAGCGGCCGTTAGCGCTATCTCAGGCGACTATCGTACGTCCACCTGTTGCGCGATTTGTGGAAGCGCAGCCTGGCGGCATCGGGATGCCGAGGGTTGATGAGAACGTTCCGTTCCTGTGGGACGATGACAGATGGCACCTTATAGAGCGCGCTTGCACGACTGGCAACCCATTTTTGGCCGGCCCGCTGGCTGACCATCCCGAACGGAATGGCGTCCCACCCGGGGTGGCCGTGCGCATCGAGTTCCAACGCGCCGCTCCACAAGTCGTGCGGCACTTCGATTCGGACAACGTACCGGTTCAACGGAAGCGACCCAGCCTTAATATGAACGAGCGTTTCGAGGCAGGCTAGCGCGATACTCTCGGAACAGTAAAGCATCGGCGTGCCCTTCGCATTCCAACGGCCGCCCGTTGCTTTTGCGCCGGCGCCGGTTCGGTCGTCTGCGACATATTCGGTGGTGTCGGTGGCAATTCGCCAAATATTGATAGAAGCAGCTGTTGTCGTCCTCAAGCGTAGGCTCCCGACTGGGTCATGGCGAGCAGGTTGGAAACGACCTCTCGCCCTTCCGCTGTATCCATAAGTTCGGCCGGCCGTTGCCCGCCCAGCGCCGGCAGCGGCTCCTCGAGCCAGCGAGCTACCCACTTTGCTGCATCGAAATCCGTTGCGTCGCCCGATTGTTCGACTATCGCTTGTACTTGGCCGATCAACTTGGCCATTGCCACGATTCGTTCACTTTGGTCTGGGGATAGGCTCTCGCCCGATTTGGCCTTGCGGTCGATGGTCGTCGTGGACAGACCCAGCGTCTCCGCCAGTTCTTCTTTGGTGTAGGCCATCGATTTTGCCAAGATCAGAAAGATCTTCGGGCTGACGCCTTTCTTAATGATATGAATGCGCGTCTGCGGCTCGATCGCGTAGACCGCGGCGATCAGATTCGCCGAAGGCAGGACGTGGCCTCTCTTCGGCTTATCGCCATGGAGATAGAACTCCTCGAGCAACGAGCCGGTCGCCTCGGGTTCCAAGGCTTTCCTGCGGTGGGATGATTTGACGCTCGTTAACATGACGGCCTCCATTTGGAGGGAAATTATACCTCAAACGGGGGCTGTGCCTTACCCCACAAAGCCCTAACCCTCGGCCACCCAATCCCCCGACTTTCCTCCATGCTTTTCCATCACCTTCACCTCGGTGATGACCATCCCCCGATCGACAGCCTTGCACATGTCATAGACCGTCAGCAGGCCGACCTGCACCGCCGTCAGCGCTTCCATCTCCACGCCGGTGCGCCCGAGCGTTTCCACTTGCGCCGTGCAATGCACGCCGGGCAAAACATCGTCGAGCGCGAAATCGATCGCCACGCGCGTCAACGCGAGCGGATGACAGAGCGGGATCAGATCCGCCGTCCGCTTGGCACCCTGAATCGCGGCGATGCGTGCGACGCCGAGCACATCGCCCTTCTTCGCGGTGCCGCCGCGAATCAGCGCGAGCGTCTCCGGCAGCATGCGGATGGAGCCGCGCGCGATCGCTATGCGTTTCGTTTCGTCCTTTCCTCCGACGTCCACCATATGCGCCTGGCCGGCCGCATCAAAATGTGTCAGTTCCGCCATCACGTGGGCTCCTTAAGAGGGCGCCTATGTTAGCAGCCGCCCGCGCGCTCGGCGCTAGCCGAGCCGACCGAGGTGTGCACGACTGGATCAGTGAACCAGTATGCGCGAATCCGCGCGACGAAGCATCGGTCAGCGGATCTCGACCTGATAAGCGAATTCGCTCGCCGGCCCGCGCGATCGGCGCCATTCCAGTGGGCGACGGTCATAGCCATAGGCGATCCGCTCGACGACGACCACGGGCGTGCCCGGATCGATGCGCAAGAGCCGCGCGTGCATCATGTCGACGATCTCGATCGTCAGTGTCTCCCTCGCGGAGGCGATCACCTGGTGGCAATACGTTTCATAGACCGGATAAAGAAGATCGCCGATCTCGCTCGTATCGAGCATGGCGAACGCCGCGAAAGGCTTGTAAGGCAGCCAGATTTCCTCGGCCAGGATCGGCGCATCGCCGACGAGCCGCAGCCTCGACATATGAATGACGCGCGCGGACCGCTCGATTCGCAACGTGGCGGAGACTTCCGAAGGCGCCTCCGTCACCTCCCGCATCAAAATTCGGCTCGCGCGAGCGGATCGGTCGTGCCGTTCGTCGTGCAAGCGAAAAAAGCGCAGAAGCGAGCCGTCGAAGTTCGGCCTGCGCACGAACGTGCCGCGGCCCTGGAAACGTTCGAGCAAGCCGTCGGCGACGAGCCGATCGATGGCCTTGCGAACGGTGCCGATCGCAAGGCCATAAGTGCTTGCAAGTTCGTGCTCGGTCGGGATCGCCTGGCCGGGTGCCCAACGGTGTTCGGCAATCTGCCCGGCGAGTTCGTCGCGAAGCCGTTGATAGCGCGGCAAGCGAGTGTCGATCGACATCTTCCGTCCCTCGATATGCGGCGCGACCCTTCACATTGCGAGAACAGTCCGTTAGCCAACTAGTCGTTTGTATGTTTATAGGAGTCGCGCCTAACTTGCAGTGTAGGCGCTCGTTGCAAGGATGGGCGGACCTTGGCCGGGAGTTCGACTTCGCGTCAATCGCCTGACGAATTTATCGTGCCGACACTCGCGGAGGCGGGGCTCGCAACGAAGCTGAAGCGACTGGCGATATCGGCTCGGGCGATGGTCTCGATCGGCAAGTCCTGACCGTCGCGCCAATGGAAGCGACCCACACCGCCATTGTCGGCGAGCGACGCGAAGTCGCTGAAAAGGTCGAGATCGTGATCGTGCAGCAGCGCCACGCGCGGCCGCGTTGCCGCATCGACAAACAGCACGGCGCCTTCTTCGTCGATCAGCGCCGAGCGAGGCTCGAATGCGCCGCCGGTCTGATCGGTGAGCGTCAGCGTGCGCTGTCCATTGCTATCGGTGAGCGCGAGCCGCACGACCCATGGCGTATAGGCAAGCTCGATATAGACGCGTTGCGGTCCGTTCTGGAAGAACCACATGCCGCGCTCGTCGCATTCGTAGTTGCGGTTGATGAAGCCTAAGAGCGCGGCATGCCTGATAGGCGTGCCGAGTTCGCCGAGCGCTTGGGCGCGTTCGTCGCGCATGCGCCAGGCGCCGCGTCTGTCGAGCAGCAGCCAGCCGGTGCAGTGCGGCACGTTCGGCCACTTGGCGAGCGCCGCCTTGACGATGTCATCCATTTTTCGCGTATGGCTCTAGAAACGAGAAGACGCGCCGCGGCAGCCAGTCCATGCGCCCGGGAAACGGCCCGGTCATGAAACCGACATGCCCGCCCGCTTCGGGCTGATCGAGCTCGATGGCCGGCGAGACTTCGGCGCGCGTCGGCAACGCCGTGCTCGGAAGAAACGGGTCGTTGCGCGCATTGAGGACGAGCGTCGGCACGACGACGTCGGGCAAAAGCGGCCTAGTGGTCGCGCGCGTCCAGTAATCGTCCGTATTGCGGAATCCGTGCAGCGGCGCCGTCACGACGTTGTCGTAATCGTACATCGTGCGGCTCGCAAGCATCGCGTCGCGGTCGAAGAGCCCCGGGTATTGCTCGAGCTTTTGCAGCGCCTTCTTTTTGAGCGTTTTCAGGAAGCTCAACGTGTAGACGAGCGCGAAGCCTTGCGAAAGCGCCCGCCCGCCGGCGTGAACGTCGAGCGGCGTCGAGACGGCCGCCGCGGCGGCGATGAATGCGGCGTCCGTGCCGCGCTCGCCGAGCCAGTGCAAAAGCACGTTGCCGCCGAGCGAAACGCCGGCGACGACGATGGGCCCGCGATGCCCGTCTCGTAGGCGGCGCAGCACCCAGTCCACCTCTGCGCTGTCGGCGAGGTGATAAAAGCGCGGCGCGAGATTGAGCGGGCCGCTGCAACTACGAAAGTGCGGCACAACGCCGTGCCAGCCGAAACCGCGCGCCGTGGCCATCAGCACGCGCGCATAGTGCGAATCGGAGCTGCCCTCGAGACCGTGGAACAACACGAAAAGCGGCGCGTCGGGCAGGGGCGCCGCCGCGCTGCCCTCTGGGTAAGCAATCCAGTCGAGCTCGATGAAGTCGCCATCGGGCGTCGTCCATCGCTCGCGCCGGTAATCGACGGCGGGCAGGCGTGCGAAGAGCGCCGGGATGATCGTCTGCGCATGGTTCGTCGGCAGCCATCGCGGTGGGCAATAGAGCAAATCGATGAGCGTCTCGGCGGCGACCCGGCTCGCTGCCGGAACCGAAGTTGACTTCCCGTTTGCCGTGCTCATTGCTTTCCCCAACACCAAAACGCGGCGGGCGGCGGCAAGCCGTCCCGCTTAGTGCAATGCGCCCTGTCCGTGGCGCATCTTCGCGACGAACTCGTTGGCCGTCTCGTTCGGCATCGTGCTCGCGTGAACGTGCGCGATGCGCCATTCGCCGCGCTCGTGAACCATCACGTAGGTCGTGTAGACCATGCGCGGTGGCGCGAGCGGGTCATGCAGCCGGTGCGCTTCCGCGACGGCATAGACGACGGTTCCGAGGCTGTCGTAGACACGGACGTCGAGCGGCTCGACCGCGGCCGGCAGCGCCTGCCCGGCCGCCAATTGCGCAAGCCCCGCGCGAATGCTGTCGATGCCATGCCAGTGTGAGCCGCTCGCGTCGATGAAGCTCGCGAAGTCCTCGTCGATCCACAGGGCCATCAGGCCGTCGATATCGTTTTCAGCGACGGCCTGGTAGTACGCGTTCAGTGTGTCGGCTGCGGCTTCGAAGAGTCGGGCAAAGCGTGGCATCGGATAGCTCGTCCAGGTTTTTTCTCGCGCACGAAGGCGCTTCGTTCGGCTGGCTTGGTCGGCGTATGCGCACACTGCAACCATGCGCGTTCGCCTGCCGGCCAAGCCCAGTTCTTCCGCCCGCCGTGTCGCGCCCTCGCTCAATGAACGCACGAAGGCGGGTGCGGCGTCCGTGCGTCAGCGCTCGCCGAGCAGCATCCCGCGCAGATCGCCGAACACCTGCTCGGCCGTGAGCTCACGCAGGCACCGCAAGTGACCGAGCGGGCATTCGCGCGCAAAGCAGGGGCTGCATTCGAGGTGGAGCCATTGTACCTTCGCAAGGTCCGATAACGGCGGTGTGTGGCGTGGATCGCTCGAGCCGAAGACGGCGACAAGCGGGCGCCGCAGCGCCGCGGCCACGTGCATGAGCCCGGAGTCGTTGCTGACGACGGCGCTCGCGCGCGCGATGAGCGCACACGCTTCCCCGAGCGAAGTCTGGCCGCAGAGGTTGCGCAGCGTCGGCGCCCGCTCGGCGATGGCTTGTGCCAGCGGCGCATCCTTGCCGGAGCCGAGTGCGACGATCTGCGTATAAGGGAACGATTGCCCGATCATCTGCGCGAGCGACGCGAAATGCTCGGCAGGCCAGCGCTTCGCATTGCCGTACTCGGCGCCCGGACAAAAGACGACGAGCGGCACGCGCGTGTCGAGATTGAAGCGCGTCGATACGCGCATCGACTCGTTGAGGTCGGTCTCGAGACGGGGCGTCGGCAGGCGCGCCGAAAGGTCCGAGAGGTTGGCGCCGGGCGCATAGGCCAGCGCGGCGTAATGCGCGGCCATCGGCCCGCGCGCGTCCTTGCTCGGATTCGCATGACGGACGTTGAGAAGCCCGTAGCGCCGCTCACCCGTATAGCCGATCCGCAGCCGGATGCCGGCGAGCCACGGAATGAGCGCCGACTTCAGCGAATTCGGCAACACATAGGCCGCGTCGTAGCCCACGTCGCGCAAATCGGCGGCAAGTTGCCAGCGCCGCATGAGCTGCAGCTTGCCGTGAGCGAGGTCGGTGGCGTGGACCTCGTGGATTTCGGGCATGCGCTCGAGGACGGGCGCGACCCAGGCGGGCGCGAGCGCATCGATGACGATGCGCGGATGCAGCTGCCTCAGCAGCGCAAAAAGCGGCTGCGCCATCAATGCGTCACCGATCCAGTTCGGTGCGATAACCAACGCGCGACGCATCAGTGTCAGTGTCCGAGGTCCAAGTCAAACGCGGCCGTTCATGGGGCCGCCAGAGGCAGTGAAATTGAGCGAAGCCGCACGCCGCCCGTTCGATCCGAGCGGGGCGCAGCGGCTTCGGTAATTCAATGCGGCGTCGAGCGTGCCGTCAGTGATGACCCTTGACGACTTCTCCGTCGCGCAGCTTGTAGCGCGTGCCGCAGTAGGGGCAGCGAGCTTCACCGTGCGAGACGTCGATGAATACGCGCGGATGCGTGCTCCAGCGTGGCATGGAGGGGTTGGGGCAGTAAGCGGGCAGATCTTTCGCTGACAGCTCGACCAGCGGCATTTCTTTGATGGTGCTCATGAGGGCCAATTCTCGTTGTATGCGATGTGCTGCGGCGATGCGGGCGCGGCAAGCGAGGCCGGACCATTGCCGGCGTCGCGGCGCGGGCCGTGCGTCACACCTTCGTGAGCCAATGGGCGTATTTGGCGTTCTTGCCCGAGACGATATCGAAGAACGCCGATTGCAGCTTCTCGGTGATCGGGCCGCGCACGCCGCTGCCGATCGTCCGATTGTCGAGCTCGCGAATCGGCGTCACCTCGGCGGCCGTGCCGGTGAAGAACGCTTCGTCGGCCGTATAGACTTCGTCGCGCGTGATCCGCTTTTCGATGACTTCGATGCCGGCTTCCCGCGCAAGCGTGATGATGGTATCGCGCGTGATGCCGTCAAGGCACGACGAGAGGTCAGGCGTGTAGATCTTGCCGTTGTTCACGAGGAAGAAATTTTCGCCCGAGCCTTCGGAAACATAGCCGTCGACGTCGAGCAGCAGCGCCTCGTCGTAGCCGTCGGCCGTCGCTTCCTGGTTCGCGAGGATCGAGTTGACGTACCAGCCCGATGCCTTTGCGCGCACCATTGAGACGTTGACGTGGTGGCGCGTGAACGACGACGTTTTCACGCGAATACCCTTCGTGATGCCTTCCTCGCCGAGGTAGGCCCCCCAGGGCCAGGCCGCGATCGCGACGTGAATGGTGTTGCCCCGCGCCGACACGCCGAGCTTTTCGGAGCCGACCCAGGCGATCGGCCGGAGATAAGCCGACTCGAGCCCGTTCGCGCGCACGACCTCGGCTTGGGCGGCGATCAGCGTTTCGCGATCGAACGGAATATCCATCTGGAAAATCTTCGCCGAATTGAAGAGCCGTTTCGTATGCTCTTTGAGGCGGAAGATCGCCGTGCTGCCGTCAGCCGTCTTGTAGGCGCGCACGCCCTCGAAGACGCCCATGCCGTAGTGCAGCGTATGGGTGAGGACGTGGATCGTGGCATCGCGCCACTCGATCAGCTTGCCGTCCATCCAGATCTTGCCGTCGCGGTCGGCCATTGACATTCGTAATCTCCTAGCGGGTGGGCCCCGTGCGGTAAATGCGCCATTTTAGCGTCTTTTGCACTCATTCCGGACATGGAGTGCGCAAAGGGGCGATATAATCGGGCGCTTGCCGGTTCCGCCGTTCTTTGCCCCGATGCTCTCCCGCCTAAGCCCGACCGACCGTGCCGCTTTTCTCGACGGCGCGCGCACGTACTCGCCGACGGTGATGGCGTTGATCTCGTGGGGCCTCGTGACGGGGATCGCGATGAGCAAATCGGTGCTGACGATGCCGCAGGCGCTCGTGATGTCGGTGCTCGTTTATGCCGGCTCGTCGCAGCTTGCCATCCTGCCGCTCCTTGCCGCCAAACTGCCGATCTGGACCATTCTGCTGACGGCGGCGATGGTCAATCTCCGGTTCGTCATCTTCAGCGCCGGCCTCGTGCCGCACTTCTCCTATCTGTCGTTCTGGCGGCGCGTCGCGCTCGGCTACTTCAACGGCGACATCGTCTATCTGCTCTTCCTGAAAAAGTCGTTCCCGACGGGGCGCGTGCCCGGCAAGGAAGCCTACTTCTGGGGGATGGCGGCCGTCAGCTGGACGAGCTGGCAGGTGTCGTCGATTGCCGGCATCGTGCTTGGGAGCATTTTTCCCGACAACTGGGGGCTCGAGCTCGCGGGCACGCTTGCGCTCGTGCCGCTCGTCGTGGCGGCCATTGCCAACCGGTCGACGCTCGCGGCTGTCGCCGTGGCCGCCGTCATCGCGATCGTCGCGATCGATCTGCCGTTCCGGCTTGGGCTGCCGCTCGCTGTCCTCGCGGCGCTCGGCGCGGGCAGTGTTGCGGATCTGCTCGCTGATCGGGCGGCCGGGCGCCGCATCGGCACCGAGGCCGGTCCCGGCGTGCGCGAGGAGAAGGCGCCGTGAGCGCGACGCAGATCTGGCTCACCATTGCGGGGATGACGGTCGTCACCGCGGTGACGCGCGCGTTCTTTCTACTCGGCGGTGAGCGCGCCACGCTGCCCGAGCGCGTCCAGCGCGCGCTGCGTTACGCGCCGGCGGCCGCGCTCGTCGCCGTGATCGTGCCCGACGTGCTCGAGACGCCTGAGGGCTTATCCGTCGCGCTCGGCAATCATGCGCTCTACGGCACGCTTGCGGGCCTCGCCTGGTTTCTCTGGCGACGCGGCATGCTCGGCACGATCGTTGTTGGGATGCTTGTTTTTACGGCACTGAGGATTTGGGGTTAGGCGGCGCCGACAACATCAGCGAGCCCGCCTTTTCCAGAAGCTCTAGCGGCGTCAGCAAAATCGCAGCCTGTCGGTTGCCGTCCTCACCTGTCTTCGACGTACGAAGCGCTGGTGACGCCTTTTGCGCCGAGCGCATCTCGTACGTTGGCTGTGCTTGAGGCTGCGAGTTCCGAAAGCGTGCGATCACGGTCTCGACATACCGGCGCGTTTCCGGGAACGGGGGAATGCTCGATCCATATCGTTCCACGGCGTTCTCGCCCGCGTTGTAAGCGGCGAGCGCAAGCTCGAGATCGTTGCCGAACCGATCCAAAAGCCACTTCAGATAGGCGGCGCCGGCGCTCAGGTTTTCGCGCGGATCGCGCAGGTCTTCAAAGCCGAAACGCCGCCCGGTCGCCGGCATGACCTGCATCAGACCAATCGCCCCTTTGGATGACACGGCTGACGCGTCATATCCCGATTCTGTTCTCACGATTGCATGGAGCAATCCGGCGTCGAGCCGGAACGCGTTGGCGGCCGATGCGATAAGCGGATCGTAGCGCGCTTGCCTGCCTGAGTCGATCGAAGGCTGCAATGATGGAGCGACTCGCGAGGCTGCACGCGGCGGTATCGTCGGGCTGAGCGTTGGCGGCGGCGGCGTGGGTCCGGTTTCCCATACGAGCGGCGCATTAAACGGACTTTCATCGGCGCGGGCGGGCGTGATATTGACGAAGCCTGTTGCGATCGCGAGGCCTGCGCAAAGTGCGCGGACGTGGGCATTCATGCGATGACCCGAGCAGGCACGTTCAATCCGAGACATCTTCTTCTTTCTGCCCTTCGTCTCGCTCGTATTGAAGCTTCATGACGAGGCGCAGGATCTGCGCGACTGGCTCGAACAAGCTCGACGGAATATACCCGCCTGCCTCCGTATGCGCCGCGAGAGAGCGCGCGACGCGGATATTCTCGACGACGGGAACGCCTGCCTTGTCGGCGAGATCGACGATGTGTTGCGCACGCGCGCCGCGGCCGATCTCGAGAACTTGCGGCAGTGGCGTTTCAGGCGGGCGGTAGAAGAGACAAACGGCGATATGCGTGGGGTTGCGTACGACGACGTTCGATTTGCCGACGTTGGCGGCCAGGCTGCCGCTTTGCACCTCGCGGTGGACCTGCTTGCGCTTGTGCTTGACGTCAGGGTTGCCCTCCGAGTTCTTGTACTCCTGTTTAACATCGTCGATCGACATCATGAGCTGCTTCATCGTGTTGTAGCGTTGAAACGCGTAATCGGCGATGCTGAACAACACATAGAAGGCGAGCAGGGCGCACCACATCCAGTAGAGCAGCTTAATGCTTAGTCGCAAGCCGCACGAAACACTGCACAAGGGCAAAAACTGCAGGGAAGGACCGTATTGGCGAATCAGATAGAAGAAGATGAGCGAAAGCAGCCCGACCTTCGACGTTGATTTGGCCAACTCGAAAAGGCTGCGCATCGAGAACATCTGTTTCAGGTTTGCGAGTGGATTGACCTTGTGGAGCGATGGCTTGATCGCCTCGTGGGCGAGTAGAGGGCCGGTTTGCGCGACCACCGCGGCAACTGTCACCACAACGAGAAGCGCAGCGATGCCGACAGTGAAGCGCAGCACCAGCTCGGTGATCGCGCCCATGAGCCGGCCCGCGGCGCTCACGAAATCGTCGTTGGAGACTTCGACCGAAAGCGCGCTGAGCGCTTCGAACCCCTGCAGCAGATGCCTGCCTTCCACGATGAAGTAACCGAGCAGGCTGGCCAACTGCACGCCGGACGTAATCTCGACACTTTTCGCGACCTGCCCCTTCTTGCGTGCGTCGCGCAGCTTCTGCGGAGTGGGCTTTTCGGTCTTCTCGCTCATCGCTTCAGCGAAAGCAACACACGGGCGGCGTGGGCGAACGTCGACGAGTATTCGACGAATGCGTGAAACGCAAAACCCGAGCTCATGATCAAGAGCAGGGCCGCGAATGCGCTTTTCAACGGCATCGATAGAAAGAAGACGTTCAGCTGCTGCGCGGAGCGGTTGACGAGGCCGAGTGCCATGTCGACGAGCAAAATGCCCACTAGTGCGGGCATTGAAAAGCGCAGGCAGAGTTCGTACATCAGTTGCCAGTCGCGCAGAAAAAACGAGAGCCACTTCGCATCTCGGGCGAGCGTCACTCCGGGAGGAAGCGTGCGATACGAGTCGTAGATCGCCGCGACGAGTTCGTTGAACCCGCCGGTCATCATGAACAAGAGGCTGAATACATGCGAGAAGACGATGCCCAGCAGGGAAGACTGTTGCCCCAGCATCGGATTGAGGACGTTGGCCATCGTCGCCCCACGCATGGTGTCGATGAACGAGCCGGCCATATCGAGAGCCCAGAACGGAATCGCGGCGGCAAAGCCGATCACGAGGCCGATCACGATCTCGGTACAGGCTGTCGACAACCAGGTGGGCCACGCACGGCGAGCGGTGTCGACGGCAGGCCACGCGTCATGAAGCGGCAGCAGCGGAAGCGCGGTCAGCAGAATCAGCGCATTGCGTGTCAGCGTGCCGCCGAGCGTCGAGCGGTTGAAGAGCGGCACCATCAGAACGACGGCAAGCGGGCGCAATAGGGAGAACCCGAGGGCCGACAGCCATTGCGCCCACGATGCGGCACTCATGACGCTGATCGCACTCATGGCTTCATGCGTGCGATCTGGTCGAACGACTGGTTTGCATAGTTGAGCAGAACGTCTCCCATCCAGTGATAGGTGCCGGCGAGCGTTGCCGCGACCGCGAGCAGCTTGATGAGGAACTGCACTGTCTGATCCTGGACCTGCGTGAGCGCCTGGACGAGGGAGACCAGTACGCCGACGACGGAGGCGACCACGACGACCGGAAGGGAAAGCAACAAGACGAGCCACATCATCTGTGCGGCAAGCTGAGTGACGACGGCCTCGCTCATTGAAACGTTCCAGGTATCACGAAAACGACAGCAGCAACTGGCCGATGAGCTTCTGCCAGCCGTTCATGAGCACGAAGACGAGCAGCTTGAGCGGCAGTGAGATCGTCATCGGCGAGACCATCATCATCCCCATCGCGAGAAGCACGTTCGATACGACGAGATCGATCGCCACGAAGGGAAGGTAAAGCAACAGCCCGATCTTGAAGCCCTCCTTCATCTGGCTGACGGCGAACGCCGGCATCAGGACGAGCAGCGACTCATCTGCGATACGAGAACGGTACTTTTCCGGCCACATGTTATGTCCGATATCGGCGAAAAAGCGGACCTGATCGGGTGATGTATTGCGCTGAAGGAAGACGCGATAGGGCGAGAGCACGCTCGTTTCGGCTTGGTTCGTGAAATCGTCTGCGTCGAGCGCAAGCGGGTGGCTTGCGAGGTTGTCGCGGATCTCGAGTCCGATCGGCGCCATGATGAACAGCGTCAGGATCAAGGCGAGGCCGTACAACGCGATGTTCGGCGGAATCTGCTGCGTCCCCAATGCGTTACGGAGCAACGAAAAGACGATCGTCAACTTGAGGAACGACGTTCCGAGAACGACGATCAGCGGGGCAATCGAAAGCGCGAACAATAGAACGACGAGCTGAATGGGCTGATTCAGCAATGTCATTGAGGACTCCGGGATGCATCACGGTCGGGGCTGGATTGTCGAGCCTGCCGGTGCGCGCGGACATCGGGCCGGCACCTGAATATCCTGCGCCGTTGTTACATCGCTTCAATCCTTGCCGCCAGCCGCCCGTCGATATCGAGCAACGTCGCGCGCGCAATCGTACGTCCGCCCACTTTCAGCGCGACGAGCTCGTCGACGCGCGCCTGACCGTCCAGGATGTCGCCGGGTCTCAGCGCGGCGAGCGCGCTGATCGGCACATCGAAGCGGCCAACAACGGCTACGACTGTCACGATCGGGTCATGCGCTACCTGATCGTCCGATGCAGTCTTTTCCCGTGCGGGCGTGGTCGGCTCGACATCGAGCCAATCGTCGAAATCATCCATGACTTCCTCGATGGAAAAAACACCGGCCTCGCTGTATTCCACGCGAGCGAGCGGCTTGTTTGCGAATAACCCGAACTCACCTCGCGCGACACGGTACGCTTGACGAAGCACGAGCGCATCGCCGATGCGCAGACTCTCGGCGAGGTTGCGCGCGATGCTGCTCCATCCGGCGACGAGGCTTGTCCGAACGCGTATTTCAGGCAGGTCGTCCACAGGGCACGGCGCGAGCCGATCGGCGAGTGCATCGAGCCAGTGGACCGGGGCTTCAAGTACGAGCAGGTCGAGATCGTCATTTCCTCGCTCGGCTCGCAGGCACCAGTCGAGCCGCCGCTCAACCGTGCACCCTCGCAGCGACGCGCCGACAGGCCAAGGCGGCGGCTCGCCATCGGCCGATCCTTCGAGGCCGGAGCCGATCGTATCGAACGTCCATGCCGCGAGTGCGTCGTGGAGCTCGGCCGGAATCGTCGAGGCATCGGGAACGGCGAGGAGAGGCTCGATCCAGCGGCACCACTGCCTCTCGTCGACCCAGAGCCGCACGGGGTCGGGGCCGAGCGCACCCGAGAGCACGAGCCCGTTGCCGCCGGGCGAGCGCCGATAAGCGAGCGCCAATGCGCGGTCGGCGAAATCGATGCGGCGTCCAGCGCCTACCTTGCGCAGCAGCCGGGCACCCCGCTCGTCAAGGCGCGGTAGTCGGCGAATTGCAGTGCTCAAGTGCTCCCTCCATCTCGACCGACACGTCGAGCCCCAGCTGCGCGGACAGCGCCTGGGCCAATTCTTTGGCTGAAACGGGTTGCGCGTCGCGGTGCAGGACGGCGCGTGCGCGCACGCGGATCGAAAGGTGTTGGCCCCGGCGGTACGCCTCGATTTCGGAGCCGGCCAACGGGCCGTTCGCCAACCGAACCTTCAGCGCGTCAAGATCGAAGCGCGCCGGCGCGGCGAACGCATTCATGCTCTGCTCGCCTTGGGTCGGTGCGCGCAACGCGTTGGAGGATCGCGGCGACTGCGCGAGCGTGGGGCGTTCGCGCAGATCGTCGCGTGGTCGCAGAGCCGCAGTGGGTAGCGAATCGCTCCTGTTGGCGACCTCGTCCAGAAGCGCCCGAAAATGGCGCTCGTCGCCGGCGCTGCCATTGGCGCCTTCGCGGCCCGCCTCGAGGGATAAACGAGAGCCGTATCCCACGGCCTTTGGTAAGCGCATGGCTTCTACTCCAGCAATGTCATGAACTTGTCCTGCGCGATCACCGCCTTTTGCAGCAGCCGGTTTTGCCGATCGCGTTCGATTCTCACTTCCTCGAGCAACCGGTTGACCGCATCGATGCGCTCGAGAAAGCGACGCTCGGCCAGGTAGTAATCGCCGAGTTCAACCTTGAGGTCGCGCAGCGCCTCCTGGTCGAGGACATCGACGATGTCGCACCGTTCTCGCCACCGCTCGCGCAGACCGGCAAGCTCCACGCGAATCTCATCGAATTGGGCGAGCAACGCGCGTTCGCGGCGCGAGAGCGCATGAAGCGCCGCGCGGATCGATCGCTCGCGGCGCGCCTTGAGCGACACGAGTTGCCTCAGCACTACCCTTGCACCGTCTTCCACAGCAGTGAGACCGTCTCCTCGAAATCGTTCGTTTCGCCAGTGCGTTGGCACAAAAAGGCGCGTATCGCTTCTTTGCGGGCGAGCGCTTCGTCGGCCTCGGGGTCCTGCCCTTGCTGATATTCGCCGACGCGCACGAGCAACTCGATTTCCTTATATGCAGCCATCAGGCGGCGCAGTCGGCCGGCGAGCTCGACGTGCTCGGCGCTTGACACTTGCGACATGATCCGGCTCACGCTCGCGCCGACGTCGATGGCCGGATAGTGATTCGCTTCGGCCAGCTTGCGTGAGAGCACGATATGCCCATCGAGAATCGATCGAACTTCATCCGCAACGGGCTCGTTGAGGTTGTCGCCTTCGACGAGCACGGTATAGATACCGGTGATGCTGCCCGTGCGCGCAGGACCGGCGCGCTCGAGCAGACGCGGCAAGCGGGCGAAAAAGCTGGGCGGATAGCTGCCTGCCGCGGGCATTTCCCCGGCCGCGAGGCCGATCTCGCGGCACGCGCGGGCGAAACGGGTCAGCGAATCCATCATCAGCAGCACGTCCTTGCCCTGATCGCGGAAATATTCGGCGATCGTGGTGGCCGTGTAGGCAGCCTTCAATCGTTCGAGTGCGGGACGATCGGAGGTCGAAACGACGACGACGCTGCGTTTGCGCGCTTCCTCGGAAAGCGTGTGATCGAGGAACTCTCGGACTTCGCGGCCGCGCTCGCCGATCAGCGCGAGAACGATGACATCGGCGCCGGAATGCTCCCCACGCGCACTGACCAGGCTGCCGTCGCAGATCATGCCGAGCAATGTGCTTTTCCCACCGCCGGCTGCCGCGAAAACGCCGATTCGTTGTCCTCGCCCACAGGTGAGCAAGCCGTCTATCGCGCGAACGCCGAGAGGCAGGGGTGTGTCGATGATGGGGCGCGTCAGCGGATCCGGTGCGTTGCTGTCGAGCGCGCGATACGCGCAATTGCGCGCCGTGACGGCCGCATCGAGCGGCCGCCCCATTCCGTCGAGCACCGCGCCGAGCAGAAACGGGCCGAGCGCGATTTCGTGCGGACGCCCGAGCAGCTCGACTTCGCTGCCGGCCTTCATGCCGAGTGGCTCGGCGAACGGCGAGAGCAGAGCAAACTCGCCGTGCACGCCGACGACCTCGGCCTCGATGCCCGAAGGATGCAGCCGGCATAACTCCGCGAGCCCCGCGCCGGGCAGCGACGCGCGCAGCAGCGTCGGCCCGACTTCGGTGACGCGGCCGTAGACCTTTTCGACAGGCAGCGCGTCTCGTACGCGTTCGACGCGGCGCGAGAGGCGAACGGCCAGCGCAGCCTCGATCGTTTGGGCATCGGGATGACGCATCGTCATTGCGCTTCGAACCACTCAATGTTACCCATGACACGCAGCTCGGCCTCGTCGCCGATCTCCTGAAACGAGAGGACGGGGACCGCGAAGAACTCGCGCTCGATGAGCTTGCGCAGGAAACGCCGCACGTCGATCGCCGTGATCAGGATAACGTTGCGATCCTCGGTGCCGGCGAGCGCTTCGCGCACGTGTTCCACGATCGCCTTGCTCTGATGCGGATCGAGCGCGGAATATGAGCCCGCCGACGTTTGCCGCACGGATTCCCGGATCATGTTTTCGATTGCGTCGCCGATCATCCAGCCGTTGATCCACGGACGGCCCGCCCGGTGGCGCGTGGTGATGTGACGCCGCAGGGCGAGGCGCGTGTACTCGGCCAGCATCACCGGATCCTTCTCTCGCGGCGCCCATTCGATCAGGGCTTCGAAGATGCTGCGCAGGTCGCGAATCGACACATTCTCTTCGACGAGACGCTGCAATACGTCGGCGATGCGCCCGATCGGCAATTGCCGCTGCACTTCCTTCACGAGTTCCGCGTAGCGACCTTCCATCGCATCCATCAGGAAGCGCGTCTCCTGAACGCCGACGAACTCCGCGGCGTGATGATCCACCACCAGCGAAAGGCAATGCGCGATGCGCGCGTCGCCCTCGTAGAGCGTCGTGCCAAGCGCCTGCAGCGCACTGGCGCTTTCTCGCTCGACCCATTGAAGCTGAAGACCGCCGAACGGTAGCTTGTCGACGCGTGCGGGATCGTCAAGTGGCGCGGTGCGGGCATCGGCCAGCAGCATGTCATCGGCAATGACCACACTCAGCACCGGCTCCTGATACACCAACACCTGCAGCGCGCCCGCGTCGAGCGACGAACCGTGAGCGACCTGTATTTCGGGCAACGGAATGCCGAGCGCTTCGAACTTCTGCGCGCGCAAGTCGTTGAAGAGCGCGGTGTAGCGGTCGGCGCGCATCAGATCGCCGGCGACACGGATCATGAGAGGAACCGCGCCTGGCGTCATGCCGGCGCCCGCATGACTCGCCTGGGTGTCGCCGCGCTCATCGGCGCCGTCTCCCGAGACGGGTCCCGCCATGCCGCTCGCGCGGCGCTTTCTGATCCTCCACGCGCAGCCGAACACCGCGATGGCGAGAAGCGTGAAGTAGGCAATGGGAAAGCCCGGAATCAATGCGAATACGACGAGCACGCCAGCCGCAAGCAAAAGCGCCTGAGGCTGTCTGCCGACCTGCTCGGCGAGATCGGCCGCAAGATTGCGGCGTTGCTCGCCGGGAACGCGCGTGACGACGATCCCGGCCGTGATCGAGATGAGCAGGGCGGGAATCTGGCTGATGAGCCCGTCGCCGATCGAGAGGATGGCATATGTCGACATCGCCTGCGTCGCGCTCATGCCGTGCATGAATACGCCGATCGCGGTGCCGCCGAGAATGTTGACGAGGATGATGATGATGCCGGCGATCGCATCGCCCTTGACGAACTTCATCGCTCCGTCCATCGCGCCGTAGAGTTGGCTTTCCTTCTGCACGAGACCGCGCAGGCGCCGCGCTTCGTTGGCGTCGATGACGCCCGCGCGCATGTCGCCGTCGATGCTCATCTGCTTGCCGGGCATACCGTCGAGCGAAAACCGCGCGCCGACCTCGGCGACGCGCTCCGAGCCTTTGGTGATGACGATGAACTGTACGATCGTGATGATCGTGAAGACAATGATGCCGACGGCCAGATTGCCGCCCACGGCGAAGTTGCCGAACGTGTAGATGATTTCCCCGGCGTCGGCCTGCAACAGGATCAGGCGAGTGGTGCTGATGGTGAGCGCGAGACGATAGAGCGTGGTGATGAGCAGTACCGACGGGAATGCCGAAAACTCCAGCGGCTCGCGAATGTAAAGCGCCATCATCAACAGCACGATGGAGATCGTCAGATTGATCGCGATCATCAGGTCGACGAGTGCCGTCGGCAGCGGAATGATCATCATGAAGACCGCGACGAGCAACATCACGGCGAGGATGATGTCCTGGCGCTTGGCAGCGATCGCGAGCCATGCCGTCAGCCGTTTCATGCGCGCCCGCCTGCGTGGTGCTCGAGCATGCGGCGCATCGCCTTGTAGCAGGTGAGCCACTCGCCGCTGTCGCTGCCGGGCGCGGGCGAGCAGGCGAGCAATTGATAGTCGCGCACAGCAAAGGCGCGTACCGGCACGCCATGCATCGCGGCGGGCCGCCAGGTTGAAAGCAGCTGCTTCAGGATGCGCGCGCGCTCCTTGGCGTCGACGCGAGCCGCGAGCGTCATCACCACGCGCTCATTGACCACCTCGACGTAGAGTCGAAACGGTGGCAACGCGAACTCCATGCGCGGTTCGATTCGAATGACAGGTAGCTCGGCGAGGCGAACGAATTGCTCCAGCCGTCGCTGCGTTTGCAGATTCATCTCGTTTGCGTGTGTGCGCGGGCGGCGCCGGCGGACTGCCGATGAGGCGTGCATTGTCCGCGATGCCAACGAGGCGGCGACATCGGGCGAAGACCTGAAAGCCGTGGCGATGGCTTTCGCGCAGATATCAGTGACGCGCGGACCGCCCATTGGCCAGGGCGGACGTGCGCAATCCGAGGCGGTACGCCCAGTTCGCGAGGTCGACCGCGTTATGCGCATCGAGCTTGCGCATCAAATTGAGCCGATGGGTCTCGACCGTCTTGATCGATATGCTCAGCCTGTCGGCGATATCTCTGTTGCGCGCGCCTTCGGCAACGAGTTGGAGCACTTGGCGCTCGCGGCTTGTCAGCGTCGACCGTATCGTCGAATCGGACGAGCCCGAGTCGATCTGCGTCCGATCGAGCGCAGGGTCGAGATATCGGCCGCCACGAACGGTCGTTGCAAGCGCGGCCATGAGCGCATGCTTCGAGCCCGCCTTGCGCACATAGCCATTCGCGCCCGCATCGAGCGCCTCGCGCGCCCTGGCCTCCGTTCCGTCGGCGGTTAGCACCACGACGTACATTCCGGGCCATCTGCGCTTCAATTGGCGAATGACTTCGATGCCGTTCATGCCCGGCAATGCCAAGTCGATGATGACGATATCGGGCTGCAGCGCGTGGCAAGCCGCGCAGACTTCCAACCCGTCGGCGGCCTCTCCGACGACTCGATAAGACGGCTCTGCATTCAGCGCGTGCTTGATGCCATCGCGGAGCAAAAGATGGTCGTCGACGATCAGCAAGCGATGTATCTTGAGCACTGCGATCCTCCCAAGGGCTAAGCGAAGAGACGGACTCGCGGGCGTGCCGTGCGTGCACCTCCCGTGTTTCCGAAAAAGAAAATTCGAGAGAAAGCTAAGGCTATCACCGGATCGTTAGCGTGAGCGCGGACTGCCAAAATCTCAGTTTTTTCACCGCTATCGCAATGCACTTTCCGTCACCGCTTGCCAATCTGGGATCGATCTCGAGCGTCGAGCAACGCGGGGCGCGGTGGTTCTTCGAGATCGCCGGCGCGCAAGCCTGGTGTTGCGACTTTTCTCAGGGCTTGTGCGTTGCCGTGAAATTAGTATGCGCATCGATCGATGACGATTGGCTCGAACGAGCGACCTTATGGCTTGCTTCGATCCGCGATGCGCTCGACGATGCTTTCGCGCTCGACGACGACGGATTGTGGCTTGTGCGGCGGTACGAACCGCAACTGGCGGACACGGAATGGGAAGCGCTCTTCAATCAGCAGGTGGCGATCGCGAATCGACTCGGCGATCGGCAACGGCACCGGTGCCAGCGCACGAACAACGAGCGGACGCCAAACCTCGAGGCATGGGCGTAGTGAGCCGAGGCTTCTCGGCTGCCGCCCGGTGCTTCGCCATTGCGGCGCTCTTCATACCGCAGGCAGGCGCCGAAGCGGCGATCCGGACGAACGGGGCGCCGGCGTTCGTCTTTTCGACACACGGTGCAAAGCTTGCCGCGGTCGTGCGCGATATGGGCGCCAACTACGGCGTACCCGTTTTGGTGAGCCCGCGCGTCGACGGCGCGTTCATCGGGCGCGTCGATGCCATGCCATTCGAGCGCGCGCTCGATTCGCTAGCCCGCCTTTATCGCCTCGCGTGGTACTACGACGGTCGAGCGATCTATGTCTACAAAGCGGACGAAGTCGGTGCCGATCTTTTTACGCCGGCCTACTTGCCCGTCGATACTTTGATGACCGAGTTGCGTGACACGCAGTTGATGGCCGCAGGGCGCTGCGATGTGCACCCCGTGTCCGGTTCGAACGCCATTCAGGTGCACGGGGTCCCGGTTTGCGTCGAGCGCGTCACGCAGTTTCTCAAGCGCGTCGACGAGCAAAAGCTCGATCGCGAGCGCAACGAGGAAGGGATCGAGCTGTTTGCGCTCAAGTACGCGGCCGCAACTGACGCCACCTACGCTTATCGAAGCGAGCATGTGACCGTCCCTGGTGTCGTCTCCCTGCTCAGAGAGATGACGCAGGGGCGCACGCCGCAGTTGAGTAACGACAAGGCGGCGCAGGCGGCGGGCGACAGTGTTCTGCCAATGTTCTCGGCCGACCCGAGGCAAAACGCAGTGGTCGTCCGTGACAAGAAGATCAACCTGCCGCTTTATGCGAAGCTGATCGCGCAGCTCGATCATAAGCCCAAGCTCGTGGAGATTTCGGTAACGATCATCGATGTCGACGAGCAGAACCTCGGCCAGCTCGGCATAGACTGGGCCGCGACCACGCGGATCGGCGGGGGATCTGTGACTTTCAACGGATCCGCCTCGCCCGGCGATTTCTCGACCATCGTCGGCAACATGGGGGCCTTTCAGGTGCGGCTGTCCGCGCTCGAGCAGGACGCGAAGGCTCGCGTGCTGTCGCGGCCGTCGGTGCTGACGCTCGACAATCTGCAGGCCATCCTCGACAGGAATGTCACGTTCTATACGAAGCTCGTTGGAGAGCAAGTGGCCAAGCTCGAGTCCGTATCGACAGGGTCGCTCTTGCGCGTGACACCTCGTGTCATCGAAAGCGACGGTCACGCTGACATCATGCTGAGCCTGAGTATCGAAGACGGGCGTCAGATCGACCCGATAAGCCGGGCCGAGCCGCTGCCGCAAACGCTCAATTCCGAAGTTACGACGCAGGCGCTGCTGAAAGCAGGGCAAGCGTTGCTGCTCGGCGGGTTCGTGCAAGACGAGGAGCGCGCAGGCACACGCAAGATTCCGCTGCTTGGCGATATCCCCATGCTCGGCAAGCTGTTCGGCACGACGCAGAAAGCCAGCCGCCGCGCCGTCAGGCTCTTCCTGCTCACGGCCGAACCTCGGACGCCGTCGTAACCGGACGACATGGACAGCGGATATAAGCTCAAGTGGCTGAACGGGTTGCTCGCGGGCCGCGAGCTGGCCTTGCCGGCCGGCGAGATTTCCCTTGGCGGGCCGGACGCGGACGTCGCCGTCACGCTCGAAGACGGGCGGCAGGCCGTGCTCGTCGTCGACGATGGCGGCGTCAAGCTGAACTCGCAAGTTCCGATGTGGGTCGACGGCCATCGATGGGAAAGCGACGACAGGCTGCCGCTCAACGTGACGATCGACATCGCCGGGCAGGCGTTTGTCCTTGGCGTGGCGTCGGACACGCTGGCGAACCTGCCGGTCCCCGCTCGCTGTGGCCGAGCATCGCTGCGAGCGAATGAGGGGCTGAAAGGGCAGCAGGAGAGGCGAGGGTGGCCTCGGTGGCAAAAGCCAATCGCACTGCGCACGCTCGGCGTTTGCATCGTCGCGATCACTGCGCTCGGTTGCGCGGTGGCGGCGCTGCTGTTGTCGAAGCCGACACGAGAGGCGGCGCCGGCCCGATCGGAACCGTCGCTCATCGCGCGTTTGCAGAGACAGCCCCCGCACGGGGTGGAGATCGCCGAGGACGCGTCCGGTCTCGTCGTCCTCTCGGGATACTGCGCGGATTCAGCCGAGATCGACCGCCTGCGGCAGCAACTGCAGCAAGCGGGGCGATTGGTTCGCGACGATAGCGTGTGTGCGGACGTACTGCGCCGAAACGTACGTGCCGTTTTGAATTCGAATGGTTATGAAGACATTGATGTGCGGGACGCCTCCACGCCAGGAGCGGTCGTCATCCATGGCGCCATTGCTACGGATGCGCAATGGCGATCGACAGCTGAGCAATTGCGCGCCGTCCGCGGACTGCGCAACTGGTCGGTCGTGGACGACGGCGCCGAGTCGTTCGAGAGGCTGTTGCAAATGTTGAAAAAGCGCGACTTGATCGAAGGGATCAGCCTCTCGGTCGACGGGAGGTCGCTTGTCGTGACGGGCGCATTGTCGGCGGAGCGGTCACGGATGGTCGAGGACGTCATCGCGCAATACAACCTCAGCGCGGTGGGCATCCCGGCGCGCTTCGAAAAAATGGCAGCGGCCGCGGCCACCATCGGATTGCTGCCAGCCAGCATAGTGAGTGTCGGGGGAAATGCGAACGCGCTTTTCATCGAACTCGAGAACGGCATGCGCTTGCAGCGCGGTGCGGTATTGCCGAATGGGTTTTCAGTGTATGCGCTTAGCACGTCATTCCTGGAGCTGCGAAGGGGACCGCTGCTCATCGCAGTACCGCTCAATCTATAACGGATCGTATTCAAAAATAGGCGACGAGGTTCTTATGACTCGCATCACCTGTCTGGAAGACATGCTTTACGAGGATGGCGAAGGATCGGCGCGCGTTGTGCTGCTGGAGGAGCTGCGCCGTGCGGAGGGGGAACTGCGCAGGCAATTGCGGACGCCGGAGAAGCGCGAGAAGCATGACGCGATGCTGCGTTGTGCGCAGGCGATGGCAAGTGCTCAGGTCGTGATCGAAACGCTTTGGCGTCGCTATCACGTCCATGCCGCATAGTGATTGCCGGCGGAAATGGCTTAGACGCGGTGGTTCATCCGCAATCTCGTCGAAATTCGAAAGAGCACGCAGGACAATTGGCCTATCGTTGGATTGGGTAAAGCCCATCCATACCTTTCTTTGGAGGTCGACTTATGACTATCAAGCCTACCGCGTCGTTTCCGTCCGCGTCTTCCATATCCGAGGTCAAGCCATCCGACCCATCTCGAGCGGCAGGTCGTGCCAGCGCTAATTTCTTGACGGAAAGTGAGAAATGCGAAATGTTGCAGAACCGGGGTTACAGCAAGCTGCTAAAGGAGCGCACCGGCAACCATTTGATGCTTACCGCTCACCGCGGAATGGGGCCCACGAGCGTATTCGGCTCGACTTTTCCTGAGAAGTATCTGCCCGAAAATAGCCTTGTGGCGATAAGGGCAGCCATTCTTCAAGGCGCTGATGCGATCGAGATCGACATCTTCAAATCGAAGGACGGCCAGGTCATCGTTACCCACGACGACGAGATATGGCGCAACGAATTCGGAGCGGACCGGAGCGGTCCAAAGCCCCCTCTCCGGGAAACGACCTCTTCCTATCTCGTCGGCCAAAAGACCGCCGACGAGCTGAAACAGGTGCGCATCGGGCGCAACGGCGAAACGATGCCAACGCTCTCCGAAGTGATGGAGTTGGTCAACGATGCAAACGTGACGCTGACGCAATATGGCGAGAAGCCCATCCTTTTAAATATTGAGCTGAAGGATGCAACGGCCGTTTCGGCGACGCTAGATCTGATTGCCGATGGCGCTGCAGAGAACGGGGGCACCCCGATCGAAAATATCGTGTTTTGCTCGTTCAAGCACGAGGCGCTCCGACAATTGAAGGCTGAGGCGGAGCGCAGGGGGATGAGCGGAATCAATATTGCTCCTGGCATCAAGACCGCCGATCTCTTTGGCAAGGAGCAAATGAATGCGGACTTCACGCTCAAAGACCCGAAAGCTAAGTACCAAGCGAATGCGGAGGCAAATCTCCGGAAGCTCGTCGAAGGCAATGGCTTCCAGGGTTACGATGGCATACTTTGGGATCTGCGCAAGCCGATTGTCGATCTCGCACTAGACGGAGGAAAAGCGCTCCACGCGTCGACGTCCGACTTCCGTCAGTACAACGATAATCGTGACTTCGCCCGGGTCTTGCTCGAACTGAGCAAGCGCGTCGACACGTTCTTCAAGTGCGACAACGTCGATGACGCGAGAAAGGTACTGCTCGAATCCAGCATGCTGATGGCGGGCATTGGCATTCAAGTGATGCACAAGACGGCGGAGGACGGCAGCGACTGCTTTTACTTCTGCCAGGCCGGCGGAACCGACACCCGCGATATTTTGGCGACCGGTGCAAAAAAGCCGATCGCATATTCGAAGCTCGGACGCGACTGATTGCCGAGCGCGGCGAGTAATGCAGCCTTGACGCGACGCCGCCATTCGCGTCGCGTCAGCGTTCCGCCTCGTGTTTCGCGCAGGCGCTCTCTCGTGGGAAGCCGCCGATTGTCACCAACGGGCGGCCCAGTCGGCCCCCCTTGTCCGGCCGACTAGTCGGCCAGCATATCGAGGCAACTGGAGAAAGCCTCGAGCATGACGTCTCTCTGCTCGTCGTCGTTGAAGCAGTCGCCCGGCAGCAGCTTGACGACTTCGCTCAGCCTCTGCACGAGCCGGTATTGCTGTGTCTCGTCAGTCATCAGAGCGCCCGCGCGGTCGGCAATCCAGTTCTTATCGAGCCAGACTTCCTGAACGGCATCGATCAACAGCCCCAATACCGTATCCCCATCGACGTCCGCACTGTGCAATGAGCGGGCGAGTCGCTCACAATGATCCTCCATGCCGAGGAATTGCAAAATGCGCTTAAGATCCCCGATAACCGCAGCGAGCTGCGCTCCCGTCGCGGGGCCCTCCGCCGAAAGCTCGAACGCGAGCGCGCGAATCAACGTCTTCAGCTTCCGTTTGCGGTCCGCAAGCCCGCGCAACTGCTCGAACCATTGCGCAAGCCTCGGACGTTGCGCCGACGCGCGCCGGTAAAGCTCGCGAAGCTCCGCGAGTCCCGCTCGACCAACGGGGCCGAATTCGAGGCGATTGAAGAGCAGCAGCACCCACTCTTCGCTTTCCATGACGGTGGATAAAGCCTCTTCGAGGCGACGGCGGGCTTTCTCGTCGAGCTTGCCGCCTCGCAGACAGGCCGCGAGGACCAGTGCCATTTCGCCGGCGTCGAACTTTGCCCGCCGCATTTCGTCATAGGGCGCGGGCGATTGCTCGATTTCTGGAACGCGTGCGCGCAGTTCGTCGACGTGCTCAGTGGCAACCTCCGCTAGCTTGCCGAGCATCGCCTTCGCACGCGTCTTATCGGCACGGCCTTCTTTGAGTGCGCGCGCGTCGCGTGCCCGCGCCCCAATCGCGAAGCCGATATCTTCGACAGTTTCAGTGTAGGACGCCTTATCGATGCCGCTCAAGCTGGCTTGCAGAGAGGCAAACTCGCCAGGGTTTGAGCTCAATTCGTTTTGCGCCATCTCGAAGGCGGAATCCGCCGGGAACGCCTGGCTCGCGTCCGCCGGAACAGCGGGCTGAGATGGATGTAAGGCCTGTGCCGTTTGCGGCTTGGGACCCGACGCGTTCACCTTGTCGACAATCATGGCGTATGGTCTCCTTCGTTGCCTGTGCCTCGCAGTTGCGCCAGTACCGATTGCAAATGGGTGTCGAGATCGATGCGTATCTGGACGAACGGCGTTTCGATGACGGCCTGCGCATTCGTCAGCGTCGGGTCTGCCGTCACGTCGACCCGCCACCCGTTCTCGTCGCTCGCGCATTCGCGGCTCGTCGCGTCAAACGTTTCGCGCGCCACGCGCAATGTCATGGTGCGATGCTCGGCACTTTGCCTCAAGCGCTCGCGGACCCGCTCAGAAAGCCGCGTCGCGTCGTCTTGCTCCGCCACGAACTCTGTGAGGGCCTCGGCAATGACCGCACCGATGCGCTCGTCAATGCGCGCCGCGATCTCTGCTTCGAGCGCGCTTTCGGCGATGCACCATTGCACGGTTTCGGCGACGAGCGAGGCTCGCATGGGCTCGAGCTCTGCTTGCGCGTCCGCGAGGCCCTGTTCGTGTGCCTGTGCGCGGATGCGCTGCGCGTCGCGTGTCGCATGGGCAAGCGTTTCCTCGGCGCTCGCGATCAGCGCGTCGGCCTCCCGGCGTGCCTCCGAGACGATCGATGCCGCGTCGAAGTAGAGCGCGAGCTCCTGCGCTCGGATGACAGGATCGGGCGGCACGCGGCCTTGCAGATAAACGATGGGAACCTGCATGAGCTCAAAGAAAGCGTGACAGCTTGACGAGGTGCTCAACCGCGCACCCCTCGTTCACGCATGGACTGTCGTCATCGGGGGGCAGCAACGTGGCAAGAAGGCGCGCGCAGACGCTGCGCTGCGCATCGCGGTGCCACCAGCGTGCACCGGCCAGGAAGGCTATGTCGGCGAGCTCATTCGGCGGGAGGCACGCGGCCCCTGTGTCCCAGCTATCGTGCAGTGCCAAAAGTTGATCGCAGGATTTCAGGTCGAGGTAGTTCGCGAGCGCCTCGCGATGAGATTTCAGCAACAGATGATCGACGCATCCGAGGGTGACAACGCCAAGCGCTGTCACCAATGCCGGCAAACGACGCTCGAGTGCGATCAGCAACTGGTCCGAGCCGTAGAGCGAGGCGGGAAGCGGTTGCGACGGAAACGCACGCTGCCTGACGATCAGGCGATCGATCGAAGGGCGACACGCAGGGCGGGCCAGATAGCTCGCGCGCCAACCGTCGAGCGACAGGCGACTCCACCATGCCTCGTGCATCCATGCACCCGGGCGCCATGCGAGCTCGTGAAGTCGCCGCAGACCCGCGTCGACGGTCGTGCTCATGATGCAGTGCGCCTGCGGCGAAAAAACCATACGCTCGCGGCGACCGCGGCCCCGGCGAGTGCGGTGGCCATGACGAGCAAGGTCGCTAGCCATCCGCCGAGCCATGAGGAGGCCGGCGCATGGGCGCGCGCCGTTTCGCTAGCCGCCGCCGTCTCGTGCGGCGCGCCTGGCAAGTATCGATAGTCGGCGCGCTGCATCACGACACTGATGTTTGCAGGGCTCAAGCCTGGGACGCCTTTCAGAACGAGATTTCTGATGTCCGTCTCCCTGCTTTCGAGATTACGGTCGGGGCTGTATTTGATAAAGACCGACGCGGACGGTATCGGAGGATCGTATCGATTGGGGCTCGGACTTTCGGCAATGGCGACCTGGGCGTCGATGACGCCATCGATGCCGCGCAGCATGTTGCCGAGCCCTTGTTCCTTCAGAAAGATGATCTTCGCCTGCTCTTGCGCCGGCGAGCTCACGAGCTGTCCCGAGGGGAACAAGTCCTGGACCGTGACGACACTCGCGCGCGGCAGGCCGTTCTGACGGAGCAGCTCGATCGCGTTGACGAATTGCGACTTGTCCACGAGGATTGTCGCCGTGTCGCTCTTGAGGATCTTCTTTTCGGCGTCGATATGGCGCAGTAGAAGCAGCGCAAGCATCGTGTTCGCCTCCCCTTCGGGGAGATTGCTATAGAGCTCGACCTTGCACCCGCCGAGGAGCGAGACCGCAAGAACGATGCATCCGAGCCTGAGGTGCCGCCGCATCACTGCATGCTCGTCAGTTTGTTGATGCCCTGCGACACGGCACCTGCTACTTTCGCGGTTAGGTCGACTTCGACGATCGCGCGCAGCAACGTCGATTGCGCCGTGAGCATCTCGATGGGCCCCTTCTCGACGACCGACGGTTCGCGTGCATTTCGAATGGCCGTGTCGACGCCGGTGGATGTCTGGTTCAGACCGGATGTGACGACGTCCTCCGGCAGTTGTCGAGCCGCGCCGAAAAGCGCTTGCGTGAACGCGTCGACCTCGTGCGCGGACGGCGTGCGCTGCGAGTCGCGCACATTGGCGAGCCGCTGGGTCTGGGTGGCTTGGGTCGGATCAATGTCCATGCCGGATATCCTTGCGGGAATGGGTGTGGCGGGTGAGCGGCGCGAAATGCACAGCGCGGGGATCGACCGCGCCTGCGCGCTTCTCGGGCAGCAGCAGGCGAAGCGTTCCGGCTTCCGCCGAAGCGTCGTTTTCGAGCAGGTGCGCCGCTTCCTCCAGTTCGCCGAGGCCGATCAGGATCGTTGCCTCCAGCAGGCGGCGAAGATCGGGCGCCGGAACGAGATCAACGAGCGCAGCGCGGATCGCTTGCGCTTCGGCGAACAAGCCGTGGTTGACCGCGGCGAGGCCCGCTTGCACAACGAGCCGGCGAATATCGCTCTCCATCAGATTTTCTGAATGATGCCTTGCATCATGTCCTTGACGGCCTTCAAGACCGCGCTTTGGTAACCGATGAAGATCGAGTACTGCTGGATCGCGAACTGCGCCTGCAGCATTTTCGCGGGGTCCGTGAGATCGGCTGAAGTCATTTTCGACTGCACCTCTTGGCCGGCCTGCGCCGCAAGCTGAGAAAGCTGATTGTTGACGACTTCGACATCCATGATTGGCTCGCGTGAGAGCGGGTGTTCGATAGGGGGCGATCAAGCGGTCTTCAGGCGGCGGCGCCTTGCGCGAATCCGAGTTTTCTTGTCTCGCTCATGCGAAATTGCGTCGGATTGCAATGAAACCGCTTGCGGAAGCTGTCGGTGAAGTGGGCGTGGTTCGCGAAGCCGCATTCGAGTGCGATATCGAGTACGCGCATGGAAGTCGACTGCAGCATCTCGCGAGCACGCGTCAAGCGCTTTTCGAGCAGCCAGCGCTTGGGCGACATCCCGTACTTTTCTCGAAACAGCATGTCGAATTTGCGACTTGGCATGCCGAACTCGTGCGCATACCGTTCCACAGACCATTGCTTGAGGCAATTCGCTTCGATGAATTCGATCAACGCGGCATCGCCGGCCATCGCGTATCGCGCGAGCGCGGAAAAGTAGGCGCGGTCGAGCGCGAGACAGTAGGCGTAGACGAAGCGAAGGAGCATCTGCGGCGCGGTGTCGGCGAGCAGCACGAGCGTTTCGACGACGCCGGGGGACGCTGCGACGATGCGCACGGGCTCCGGCACGAATCGAAGTGGAATCGTCGTGTCGAGCAGATCGGCGATGTCGGGATAAAGCCGCTGAAAGTCCACCGAACCGACGTTGATTTCGTGAAGCTCCTTTGCGGCGTCTGTTCCGCAAATGGCGGCATCGCCGCATGCTACAGCGATGCTATGTGCCGCGATGGCATGCGCCGCGCCTCGCACGAGGACGTGGCCAGATTGTTTGCCGTACAAGAAATGCACTTTTTGCATGAAACGCTCCGCTGAGGCATTGCGCCGTTCGAGCAATGGTGCGACCTGGCTTGATGTCCGGGTATCAGGCCAGCACCTGAAGCGTTAGTCGTTGTTGCGCGAGGGCGCCGACCCGCCACCCCGCGAGCGGCAAATTGGCGCAAAAGAAAAAAACGCAAAGCGTCGCGGACTTTTGTAAGTCGGCGGCCAAAGAGCCATCTACGATTCGATCATCGATTTGCCGCCGTTATCGGCTCGGAAACGTCGGCACGGATATCGATGTGAATGTTACTTCGAGGGGGATCATGGAGCAGCTCGATAAATTCAAAAACGTGGTTGACACCTTCAAGAAGCAGGAATTCGCGTTAAAGAAGCAAGCACGGGAGTACGAAGCGTTGCAGCGAGAAATCGCCGTCTTGAGGGAGCGAGCCGCTTTTGATGCTGACGCGCGCAGAAAGCTGGAGCGGCTCGACGAGGTCATGAGCTCGGGTGGCCAGCAATTGCAAAATCAGGTACAGGAAAAGACGCGACGTTTGCAATCGGTCATCAATGGCATCGCGGATCAATTTATAGAGCTTTTGCCAAAAGACGGTGGGCGAGCAGTTAAAAGTAAGCCATCGCCGAAACGCGCGACCGCGAAAAAGGCGGCTCGCAATTTTGTTTAATCGATGAAAGAAGGAGAGAAAAATGACGGGCAATGTAAGCCAAATCGCACAAGTCAACGTATCCACCTTTTACGCGAGTCTTGGGGAAGATGCGAAGGCTCAACTGGCGAAGTACATGTCCAGCGGCGACAGCGGGTCGCAAGGCGACGAATCGCCGCAGCTCACCGCCGGTTTCGTCAGGTTGCTGAAATTTGCGAAGCCGGGCATCAGCGAGGCGCAAGCCCACAAGCAAGTGGCATCGTTTCATTCCCACATTGCGACGGAGTTCGCCTCGAAGGACGACTCGATTGCCCTGCGGAACAACGACTCTCCAATGGGGCGCGGCATCTTGACGATGTCGCAAATGATGGCGCTGCTCAACTACGTGGCAAATGCACTCATGGATGACATTGACGCCGAGCAGAATGTTGCCCGGCACGCGCAGGATATGTCGAATGACGTTGGGGCGGTGATCGGAGAAATCACAGACGCCACAACATCAAAAACGCTGCCAGCCGATGTTATCAAGTACCTTCAGGATAACGGCATCAATGTCGACGGCGTTGATATTAACGGCTCTCTCAACAAGGGCCAACTCCAGCTCGTCAAAAACGCGATCGATAGCCGCCAGACCCAGGCTTCCAACTTCGTGCAAACGAGCCAGCTGAAAATCCAGCAGGTCATGCAGACGTACAACATTGCCACGCAGATGGTCAACAGCCTGCTGTCCATGGGCGCGGAAATGAACAAGTCGATCGCTTCGTCGATTCGTTAAACGAGAAGGACTCGGCGGGCGCGGTGGATAGCTGCCGCGCTTGTCGTTGCTCGATCAACGCAGGAATGAACATGACGATGTCGAATTCCGTCGCCGACGACGATCACGAGGTGCTGCAACGATTCTTTGCGAACGGAGGCTCCCTCTGGATGCTCACCGACATTCCGAAGAAAGACTTGGGCACGATGTACGCCTACGCGACGCAATTGTTCGAGGCCGGTGAATTCGAGGCGGCGCGCAACGTTTATTTGATTCTCGTGCGCGTCGACCATTGGAATTTCGACTACTGGTTCGCGCTCGGGCTTTGCTGCCAGCGTCTCGCCGCCCACAACGAAGCGGTCTTTTCCTTCGCCCGGGCCGGAATGATCCACATCGACGATCCGCGCGCGTCGTTCTTCGCGGGAATCAGCTACCGCGCGCTCGGCAACGAAGAGTACGCGCGCAAAGCCTTCGATGCCGCGCTCAGATGGTGCGGAGAGCAGCCACGCTACGACGAGATCAGAAAGAGCGTCGTCGAGCAGCTTTCGCACTGTTCATCCAAGGAGAAATAACAATGTCTGCCATTTCAAGTCTTCGATTTGCGGACTTAGCCGCCTTCGAACCGTCGACGCAGCCGCTCGATGAGCACAAAAAAGGCGTCCGTGCGGCTGGGGATGTTGCCGGATTGCTCGATTTGTCTTCACTCGCGGACAAAGCGCGAAATGCGCTGCCATTCCGTTGGGCGAAGCCCGCGGCGGCGGGCGAGGCGGTGACACAGCGCGAGGCGGCCGGAGCGCTGCAACGGGTATTCGCGCGTCTCGCGGGTCGTGAGCCCCATGGTCCACAGCCCCATATCGGAGTCGCCACGCTGCGGCAGGTGGAAAAACTGCCGATGGACACGCTGATGATGGCGGTCACCATGATGGCGGTTCAGGCGCTCGGCAACGTTGCCGACGCGAAGGGAAAGGCGCTCGAGATCATGGCGAACGCCGAGCGCCGAATTCAGGACAAACAAGCGCGGGATCTGTGCGACCAGATCGAAAAGGCCATCGAGCAGCAGCACAAGGCCCGCAAGGGCGGCATTTTCGGCGCCATTTGCGACTGGGTCGTGGGGGCCGTGGAAGTCGTCTCTGGCGTGGCGAAGATCGTCGGCGGCGCGCTGTCGGGCAACGCGATGATGGTGGCGGGCGGCACCATGGATTTGATGGCGGGCACGGCTGGACTCGTGAAAGCTGTCGCCGAAACGATGGCGCTCATCGACCCTAAGCACGCCGACAAGTATAAGTCGATCGCCAACACGGCAGGCAAGGTTCAGCTTGCCTTCGAGGTATTGGGTGCAATCGTCGACATCACGAGCGCAGCGCGAAACATGGTCGTCACCAAGGTTATTCCGAAAGCGGCCAAGGCCGCGCTGCAGGAAGGGGCCGAGCATCTGGTCACCGCGGCAGTGAAAGAGGGATCGAAAGTGGCCGTCAAGGAAGCGGCGAAGGAGCTCACCGAGCAAATCGTCAAGCAGATCTCGAAGGAGGCGCTCGACGTGCTGGGCAGGGAGGGGCTTCAGAAGGTTGTCGAGAATGCCATCAAGACTGCGGCGAAGCAAGCGGCCCAGCGCGGCGCCGAAGTGGCCGCGAAGGAGGTCACCGAGCAGGTCGTCAAGGAAATTCGCAAAGAGTTGATCAAGGCGATCGTGAAGGCGGCGACGCGCACGGCGGTCAACGTGACGCGCGGCGCGGTCAACGGCGTGGACGGCGTGTACTCCGGCATCATCGCGATCGAAAAGGCGAAGCTGCAAAAGGAGATCGACATGCTCATCGTGGATCAGCAGTTGATGCAGGCCATGTTCGATATGTTCGAGCAGCAGAAGAAGGATACGCGCGAGCAAATGAAGAATCTGATCGAAGGTCAGTCCACAGCGCTCCGAGGCGGCTCTGAGCAGATGCGACAGACCGCCGTCGTCGCTCAGCAAGGGGCGGCATCAATGGCCCACGTCGTCGCGAGCGCCATTTGAACTCGGTTAACCTCGAGGAGTAAAAAACATGACGACTATTCATTCTTCGCCCGCTGTCTCGACGAATTCAATCTCGCCGCCGGCGCAAACGGACTCGACGCCCTCCAACTACAATTTCGACAGTGCCGCGGCGTCGATCGAGGAGCTGATATTTCTGGTGCAAAAGCTCAATATCGACATGCGCGACATTCAGCGGCAGTTTGCGGGCAAGATGGAATATGCTGCTTTCGAGCGGCAGATGACGGCATTTGAAACAAAAAAAGAAGCGATCCTCAAACGGTTCGATGCGGCGGTCCTCGAAGCCGGCACGCAAATCGCCTCCGGCGCCATCGGCATGCTCGGCGTGGCTTCGGACAATGAGGCTCTCACCGCCGCCGGAGGCAAGATGATGGAGGGAACCGCCAGGTGGGGGGGCGCGTCCTGGCGACGCGATGCGGAGCAAATGGACCTGGACGGTGAACTTCAGAGCCAGTTTGCCAAGGACCTCGAGAAGACAGTCGATCAGGCGCTCGACCGCGCCAACGACGCTTCGCGTCAGCTCGTCCAGACCACCGCAGATTTGGTCGCCCTGCAGGGGCGCATCAAGGAAGCGGTGCGATTCTGATCGGAGGCAGTCAATGACGAGTACTGATCCGCTCGATCCGGTGACGCGGTTCCTCAAGGCCCAAGGCCTCGAGCCGACCGTCGCCTGCTTCGGGTCGAGCGATTTTGTCATCGGCTGGCGCGTTCGCCTGTCCGGCTTCGAGCTCGTTTATCGCGTCGAGGGCGATCAGATGATCGTCTGCGATTTTCTGCCGGGCGAAGGCGAGCGCGAATCGAACGGGGCCGTCATGGCATTCGTGCGCTTCGTTCATGGCCTCGAACGGCAGGTCCCGGAGCTCGGCAGCGTGCGCGGAATGTTCCTCGAATCGCTATCGAACCCGGCATTGACCGCGGAGCGGCGGCGCCTTGCGCGGGTGCTGCAGTTGCAAGGCGCGGCATGGCATGAAATCGATGGCGATCCATGGCTCGTCTATCCGATGTCTGCGGCCAAGCGCGGCGTCAATGCCAGCGCGGGTGCGATGGCCGCTTAGGCTCATCGAAGGCGCGGGTGTCGCCCGGTGCCCGCGTCGCTCCCTCCCCCTGCTGGGGCGATCCGTGCTGTTTTTGCGGCCACTCGTGTTGTCGGCAGTGTTCCCGCTAAGATCCGTTATTCCAAAATCGTTTGCAGGCGTGCGAGCGCGTCTTCGACAACTTCAATCGGGGCGCGCTCGACCTTGCGCGCACCACGCGCCTCAAGATCGAGCGTGCGAACCATGTTCACCAAGGCCACGCCCTGCGTCTCAGTGCCCGAACCCGAGAGCGGCACAGCGAATCCGGCGTATCGCGCGAATTCGCCTCCTTGCGTAATCGGTGCGACGAGCGCCACGCCGAGCGCGTTGAACGCCGCAGGCGAGAGAACGAGCGCGGGCCGAAAATCCCCTTGTTGCTCCTTCCCCATCGTCGGATTCAGGCTGACGCGCACGATATCACCACGCTCGAATTTGACGCGTCTCACCATGCTTCATGCCCGACCGGCTTGGCTTCGACCCACGCAGCAAGATCAGCCGGTTGAGGAGCATTCTGGTCGCACTGCGCGACCAGTTCATCAAGCGAATACTTGCGGCGAGCGGGCGTCAGCAACACCCCATCGGGCCGCACATCGGCGTTTAGGGAACTACCCGCCGACGCGCCGATTTGCTCCAGCAACACAGCGGGCAGCCGGACTGCCGCGCTGTTACCCCATTTCTGAATCTTGAGTTCCATATCTCGCTCCAAATGTAGAGCCATTGTAGACACTTGCCATGGAAAAGGCAAGCGATTTTGTATCTACATTGATTCTACATACGGCTCGCTTTGACGGCCCCATAAATGGCTACCCGGTTCAACGGCATCCCGCGTTGAAACTCAATCCTCCGCAAGCACCGCGTCAAGGGCCGTTACGGCATCGCGTCGCTCTCTCCATGACGTTTCAAGATGAGGCGCGACATGATCGACATGAGCGAGGCCCAAGAGAAGCTGCACCGTATCGAATGGGCGTCCCTTGGCGATAAGTCGGCTCGCAAAGCTCCGAGGCCCAGGTGGCAAGCAATCGTGATTTCGATCGGTTCGTCACCAGCTTTTAAGCCTCAGAGAAGACGAGAGTCCCGACGAGATTCGAAAAAGGCACGTTGCTGTCGCCGCGTTCCCAGCGGCCGGGCGGCATTGCAGTGCGTAATGCGGCCAAGAAGAGCCATTCGACAACGCGGGACCGCCGGACCGGCTTCTTCCCAACGTAGGGAATCGGGTTCAACGTCGCACAGGTGACCGTCGTTCGATCGGGGTACCATAAGGGACGAGGTAGAGGAGCATTGAAATGCCGTTGCAGCCATCGCATCGATCGGCGGACAAGTCGTTATATCCCATCACCATGAGCAGCGAGTTTCGAGTTCTCTTTGTTGGCAATAGCTATACAACGAGAAACGATATGCCGACGATGCTTGCCAGCCTCCTTGAGGCAAGCTTTGCCGGCATGCAGGTGAAGGCAGATGTGATCGCATTTGGCGGAGCATCTCTTGCGGCGCATTGGAACCGAGGCGAAGTTCAAAAGCGTCTAACTGCCCAGAGATGGAATGCGGTCGTGTTGCAGGACCAAAGCACTCGACCGCTCCGTGCATTGAAAAGCATGCAGGAACATATGCGAAGATTCGTCGATGCGATTCAAGTTGCTGGTGCGAAGCCATATTTGTACATGACATGGGCTCGGAAGAATGATCTGGCGTCGCAGGCAAACATTGTTACCGCGTTTCGGGGTTTGGCTGAAGCGACCGGAGCCAGAGTTATTCCAGTCGGCTTGGCTTGGGATCAGTTTCGCAGACTCCGACCTGAAATCGACCTATATGAATCTGATGGAAGTCATCCATCAATGGTAGGGTCATATTTAGTGGCGTGCACTCACCTTTTTTCGTTTGCCGACATTGAGGCAGTCCCCGAAACGTCAGCCGAAAATATCTTGAGTGCGATCGACCGGAATTTACTCCATGAGGTATGTCGGACGACCGCAAGCCATGCCGACCGCTAAGTAGCTCAACTAGACGGTGTCTACGCAGCGCCAAGCGGCAAGAGCGGAAAGCGTGCAACTGCGCGTCGAATGGTAGTTTTGGGTTTGCGAAAAGCCAGCTAAGGGTCGGTTCTGCCGACCGCATGAGGCAGTAGTCGGCCACAACTCGCCACTCAGCTAGCGGGGATACCTGCCGTTTGAACGGCCGCAGTACTCCGGAACCCGACAAACGTGCTACGCGCGCGGAATTCGGCCATTGCTGTCATTGGGGCAAGGTGTTGTCTATGTCAGCAATGTGGTGGATTGCTGACCGCAGTGGCATGGAGCAACCGAATGGCAGTTTCCCGCAACGCGAACTCACACCACCCACCCCTATGTAACAGGTCAGTTCAAAAAGCTGACTTGGCTCGTGATGTGGGCCGCCGTCACACCGGCCTTTACCAAATTGCGAATATGCCTTCAACGACTGCGGGAACGTCTCAAGGCATTGCTAATTGAAAAATGACCCGGGCGCACAGCGACCGAGTCGTCAAATCCCGCCCACACCGTTACACCGTTCGGCACCTTAAAAGTGACCTTAACTGAATGGCATTACTCTGATCAGAGGGCTTGTCGGCCTTTACTAATTGAGCGCCCGCGCAGCACGCTTTGCAGCTACTGGCTTCTTCGACCCGCGCGGCTTCCGCTTCGGTGAAGGCTCGGAATACGCCTCCAGTACAGTCGAGTATGCGTCGCTCGACGAGATAGCCTCAGCGGCGGCGGCCGCCGTCTTGAAGAGCTCGCTGTTTTCGACCATAGCGCCCACGAGCGCCTGTCCGTTCTCCGCAAAACCCTTCACCACGTTTAGACAAAACGTCAAAAGCGTATCAGTCGGCATTACCAAGGTAAATACTTCGCGTTCGATCGGCTCAGACTTCCCGGGAGCGGGATAAGCTGAAGAGAACGTGACCTTAGTATTTCTCGGGCTGAAAATAACTCCAGCAGAGTCGTCGACGTAGATTTCCAACTGGCTTGATTGTTGAGTCATTGTCGAACTCTAGTCTTAATGTGTGGAAGAAGTCATGTGTGGGGCGATCCATTGCGAACGCCGATAGTCGGACGTAGAACCGACCGAATAGTTTTTTGAGGCGATCTTACCGACCCCATGTTTTATATTCTTTAGCGCCACATCATGCGACGCGTGCGCCAATTTCTTGGCTTTTCCATACCAAGCGACACCAACCCGGGCAGCGTCCACAACCTGCACAACTTGGGTCGCCACAACCCGAGCTTCACTCTTAGGCTCGTTGGCAGCATCAACAGGCACGTTCACCGCCGCAGCAATGCGAGTCGCGCTTGGCTGATGACGGAAAATAGGAGCATCCAGGTCTAGCGGAACACCCTTCTCGTTTGCCAAAAACACAACCGTCTGCGGCATAGCCAGCGCCAACTTCATCAGCGTAACGACACCCTCCGTAGGTGTAATTTCGCCTCTTTCATATTTCGAAAACGAATTCTTTCCACCGCCAAAAATCAAAGCAGCTGAAGCTTGGCTGAGCCCGAACGACGCTCGCAAATCACTAATCCGCTCAGGACTGAGGTAGTGCGGCAACGCCGCTTGGAACGCCTCAATCTTGTCCGCGTTGCGGTCCAACTGCTCGCCAGAGCACGTAGATGTCTCGCATCGATTGCAGATCGAGTACTCCAGCCCCTCGACAATATGCTTCCTTCGCCCCACCGAAAACCGATACACGCGATCATGTCGCGCCTCCAGTTCTCCCTCACCGCAAACCGGGCAACTTTTCCTCATTTTCTCCACTTTTCATCCTCCCGTTATCGCTCAGCCAAATGCAAGCTGCAAATGAGCGCTGTCGAAGAACCGGTAAAAGGACTAAAACCAAACTTCACATAAATCTTTTCGGCGCCCACCCAGCGCCCACGCACGCGCGAAAACTCGGTCGCATACGCATCGCAATCGATTCTCGCCTTGGAACTAGTCAGACACCACTGCGAATTGATGTAGTCGTCAGCCTGAAGCGCGCAAATCAAAGCAACAACATCTCGCTGTCGCCACACGGGAGACGGCAACGGCCTCCTACCCGCACCAAGCATAGCCTCCGATGCCGCATCATTCATAATCTCCACGCCATGCTCCGTCACCAATTGCTGAACGACCTTCAAGTCATAAATGCAACCAGGAACGGACCTGTTACTGTCATCGAGGACTTCCGGCCCCGGAGGCGACCACCTAAGCCGAGGCGGAGGCGGTAGCGAAAGCTTCGCCCGCTTGGGCTCTGCACCTATAGTCACCATTATGGTTAGGTCTAGGACGTTAAGCAAGCTAAACAATGCGAACGAAGCAGCTTTCAGCTTCGCCGGCGAATCATGTAAGCCTCTGATGTATAAGGAGTTTCTATCGAAACGCTCATTTCTTACCGTTGATTCTAGCAGACGAAGGTAATTGTTGCTCTTTTTCATCTAACCATGATGGTTATCTACTTCAATGATTCACGGCCTACAGCGTAGGCTCCCCCTTGTCACCCTTACGCTGCCGAGCGTAGTGTCCGCCGGCGACAACCTAGGCCAGCGGCCTCCACCCCAGCGCACCTCAATCGAGTCGCACGAAAACGACACGGCGCGGCCGGAAATGTGTCCACTACCCGGCGATTGACCAACATACGTACATATCTTCGATCACGGCGTCCAGCGCCCTGCCAACAATCTCAGCCACATCCAACACCATCTGGTCACCTCGCCCAGCCAACAGCTCCAAGATCTCCCATCTAGGCGGCGTCAGACTCTCAAGCACGAGATCCACCGACACGAACGATATGAACGCCCCTTGCTCTACTCCACGAAACGCATCCCGAAAGCGCTCCGAAACCACTTCGCGCCCATGCTGGGTGCACCGAAGAAAAAGGTCCTAACCGACGCTAAGCCCTTGAATCTTTGGGTAGCTCGTACTGGATTCGAACCACTGACCAGTGGATTAGAAGTCCACGGCGGTGAAAGCTGACGCTCAGATCTCCTCTACAAGCAATTGGGTGATCGGCCATAGTGGGCGTCCGAGTCAGGCCATCCGGAACGGCCGTTGTACTGCAAAAGCGGTCGTTGCAGTTGCGGCGACGCGAATGGCAGGAAGGGGTAGTTTGCTGTCCTTGCGTAGGGCCAAAGCGGTCACTCAAGAAGCCCGTTGCACCGGCGACGGCAAATCAACACATAGCGGTCATTGGCCGCCGCTCGGCAGATGACCGAAATGCCGATGAAGCAACACTCACCGCGGTCCATGGGATGGCCGATTGCTTGGCGAGGCGGGCGCGTGTGCGACCGGGACATGGCGCTAGACAGTGCTCTTTCAGCGCCGATACCGGCGCCGATTTTGATGTGGTCCAGGTCCGCGTTCGCCATTGGTCGAAGTACTCCAGCGGGCCTGCTGCGCTTTCTGTTCGACCGCGTCAACGAGTTGGAGACTGAGGAACTGGAATTCCTCTCGCAATCCAACGAACTGGCGGGACACATGGCGATGAACCTAGCCAGCGTTGTGTCCGGTATCGGTAGCCTTGTTGCCTGCGACGACCATGCAGGCAACTTCCGCGATGACGGCGACAGTTTGAGTGACTTGTTATTCACGATCGCTAACCAAGTCGAAGTCATCGGGGAACTCAGCAACATTGGTTTCGAAGCCACTACGTTGCTGAGGACGAACGATGGCGACGGTGCGGGTGAACCCGGCTGTCGGCGAGGAGGGCGACACAATGGATAAAATCAGCGATCTTGCTAGCCGTGCTTGGAACATCCACAACATCACGGCATTCATGTCAGAGGCCCTCGCTGACGATGCGTTGGGTGCGCTTCCAGTTCGATCGACGATATTTCAATTGCGCGAGATGTCGTCGGAGCTGGCGCTCGGCATCATGGACCTGGAGGCTGAGTTATGCTGCGGCTGACAACAACACCTAACCGTAGGCGGGCAGGAGTGCAGCGTGCATAAACTATATGTGCGTCACGTGTTGACGCACCAGGAGCGCGACACATGGAAGCCCTGACGTTCTCTCGAAACGAGGTTGAAGAATTGGCCTCGCACTTCGAGGCCATCTCCCAGAAGGTTCCGCTGCACAAGATCAACACAGAGCATGACTACGATCTTGCCGTGCGTGCACTGAATGCGTTGCTTGACTCGGGCGCAGCAGACGAAGGCCACAAGTTGGCACTGCTCGCGGATGCGCTGGGTGAATTCATCGGCGACTACGATAAATCACATCACCAACTGCCGGAGGCATCGCCCGCAGACGTGCTCCCTGTTCCGGCAGCGGCGCGGAAAGCGCCACGGAGTTCCTAGCCAGCGAGCCTTCTTTCGGAAGGCAGAAGTCGCTGGTTCGATTCCAGCCGGGTCCAGGAGGCTTTCCCCAGTTCACGCGTGTGCTTTCGAGGCATGCAACTGCAGTCCGATGGCCCTGATCACCTTCAGGATGGTATCGAAACTTGGATTGCCTTCACCCGACAGTGCTTGATATAGCCCTTCGCGACTGACGCCCGCGTCACGAGCAACCTCGGACATACCACGCGCGCGCAATCACGCCGAGCGCATGGGCGATGAACGCCGGATCGTCGCCCCCTTCCTGAAGGCAGGCTTCAAAATATTCGGCAATGTCATCTTCCGTTTTCAGGTATTCGGCCGAATCCCACGGCCGAGTCTTGATTTTGCTCATGTAACCCTACGTCGAATACTTCGGTCGCGCGGATGTTCAGCAGGTTTGCATTGCATTGTTCACGGGGCGTTACAAGTCTGTCAACTATAGTTCACAGCGATCCTCGGTACGCCACTATCGGACCGCCTTGGTCAAAGTCGACAACCTAGTCATAACCCGCTTTCCCCCAACGCCCCGCCGACCCGCCCCGGCAATGGGCTAAAATGCACGTTCGCCGCCGCGCCTCCCGCGCGCCGCCCCCCAGGCCGCGCACCGTTCGCGACGCCGTTAAGCCCTCCAACCTCCGATGCGAACACTCCCATGAGCCAAGTATTGCGTCTCTCCGATCTGATCGCGAAAGGCTTGCTCTCAGGCAAGCGCGTTTTCATCCGCGCCGATCTGAACGTCCCGCAGGACGACCAGGGCAACATCACCGAAGACACGCGCATCCGCGCCTCGGTGCCGGCGATCAAGGCCGCGCTCGATGCCGGCGCGGCCGTCATGGTGACGTCGCACCTCGGCCGGCCGACCGAGGGTGAATTGAAGCCCGAGGATTCGCTCGCGCCGGTGGCAAAGCGGCTCGCCGAGCTCCTGGGCCGCGACGTTCCGCTCGTCGCGAATTGGGTCGAGAACGGTGTGAACGTGGCGCCGGGCGACGTCGTGCTGCTCGAAAACTGCCGCGTGAACAAAGGCGAGAAGAAAAACTCGGACGAGCTCGCGCAGAAGATGGCGAAGCTTTGCGACGTCTACGTCAATGATGCGTTCGGCACCGCTCACCGCGCCGAGGCGACGACGCACGGCATCGCCAAATACGCGCCGATCGCCTGCGCGGGCCCGCTGCTCGCCGCCGAGCTCGACGCGCTCGGCAAGGCGCTCGGCAATCCGAAACGTCCGCTCGTGGCGATCGTCGCGGGCTCCAAGGTATCGACGAAGCTCACGATCCTGAAATCGCTCGCCGAGAAAGTCGATCAGCTGATCGTCGGCGGCGGCATCGCCAACACGTTCATGCTGGCGGCGGGCTTGCCGATCGGCAAGTCGCTCGCCGAGCCCGATCTCGTCGGCGAGGCGAAGGCGATCATCGATGCGGCCCGCTCACGCGGCGCCTCGGTGCCGATTCCGACCGACGTCGTGACGGCCAAGGAATTCTCGGCGACGGCCGCCGCGCAGACGAAGCCTGTCGCGCAGATCGAGGCCGACGACATGATCCTCGATATCGGCCCGGAAACGGCCCGCGCGCTCGCCTCGCAGCTCGCGAGCGCCGGGACGATCGTCTGGAACGGCCCCGTCGGCGTGTTCGAGTTCGATCAGTTCGGCGGCGGTACGAAGACACTCGCCGAGGCGATCGCGCGCTCGTCGGCGTTTTCGATCGCGGGCGGTGGCGATACGCTCGCCGCGATCGCGAAGTACGGCATTCATGACAAAGTGAGCTACATTTCCACGGGCGGCGGCGCCTTCCTCGAGTTCCTCGAAGGCAAGAAGCTGCCGGCGGTCGAAGTGCTCGAATCGCGGGCTTAAGACGCGTGGCCACTCGCGCACCGAAGGCAAGCACTGCCCGACGCGCAGCGGACCGCCGAAGGACTGACCCGGTGCCGCCCAGCGCGCCGGACGATCGGCGCGCAAAGGACGCTCAGGGGGCCCAGAGCGCCACGCGCGCCACGACATCTTCAGACAAAGCGACGCCGGCTCGAGCCGGCGCGCGCCCCGACGCGAACCTGCAGGCAGAGGTCGCGCCGACGCATCCTACTCGCAGCGCTCCACTCAGCGATTCAACCGAGACGAGGAGATTCATGCATCGCGCCACCAAGATTGTCGCCACCATCGGTCCGGCGTCGAGCTCGCCCGAAATCCTGCTGCAAATGATGCGAGCGGGCCTCGACGTGGTGCGCCTCAACTTTTCGCACGGCACGGCCGACGATCACCGCAAGCGCGCCGAGGACGCGCGAGAGGCCGCGCGCAAGCTAGGCCGGGAAGTGTCCATCATGGGCGACCTGCAAGGCCCCAAGATTCGCGTCGGCAAGTTCGAGAACGGCAAGGTGCAGCTCACGCCGGGCGAGCCGTTCATTCTCGACGCCAACTGCGAGCTCGGCAACGAGGAGCGCGTCGGCCTCGACTACAAGGACCTCCCGCGCGACCTGAAGCCTGGCGATGTGCTGCTGCTCAACGACGGGCTCATCGTGCTGACTGTCTCGCGCGTCATCGGCGAGGAGATTCACACGGTCGTCAAAGTGGGCGGCGAGCTCTCGAACAACAAGGGCATCAACCGTCAGGGCGGCGGCCTCACGGCGCCGGCGCTGACCGCGAAGGATATGGAGGACATCCGCACGGCGATGTCGATCGGCGTGGACTACATCGCCGTCTCGTTCCCGAAGAACGCGACCGACATGGAGATGGCGCGCCAGCTCGCGAACATCGCCGGCATGCCCTACGGGATCAAGCCGAAAATGATCGCGAAGATCGAGCGCGCCGAGGCGATTCCGGCGCTGCAAGGCATTCTCGACGCGTCGGACGGCATCATGGTCGCGCGCGGCGATCTCGCCGTCGAAGTCGGCAATGCGGCCGTGCCGGCCCTGCAAAAGCGGATGATCCGCATGGCGCGCGACTCGAACAAGCTCGTCATCACGGCAACGCAGATGATGGAATCGATGATCCACGCGCCGGTGCCGACGCGCGCCGAGGTCTCGGACGTCGCGAACGCGGTGCTCGACGGCACCGACGCCGTGATGCTCTCGGCAGAGACGGCCGCGGGCAAGTATCCCGTGCAGACGATCGAAGCGATGGCGGCGATCTGCGTCGAGGCCGAGAAGTCCGAGCACGTCGAGCTCGATCGCGATTTTCTCGATCGCACGTTCACGCGGATCGACCAGACGGTCGCGATGGGCGCGCTTTTCACCGCGCACCATCTTGGCGCGAAGGCGATCGTGGCGTTGACCGAGTCGGGTGCGACGGCGCTGTGGCTCTCGCGCCACTGGACGCATGTGCCGATCTTCGCGCTGACGCCGCGCGTCGGCAGCGAGCGCGCGATGGCGCTGTTCCGGAACGTGACGCCGCTCGCGATCGAGCCCAACAGCGATCGGGATCAGGCGCTGAAGCAGGCCGTCGAGGTCGTCGTGTCGAAGGGATTCGCCGCGCGCGGCGACATGGTCGTGCTGACCGTCGGCGAGCCGATGGGCCAGGCGGGCGGCACGAACACGCTCAAAATCGTGCGGATCGGCGATCCGTACTGAAGCGCGTACCGAACTGAAGTGACGACATAGCGGGCCCCGAATCGGCGCACACGGCGGGAATCTGCCGCCGGCCGGCGGGGAACGGGGCCTGCTTCGCGATAAAATCGCGGTTTCGCTCAAGAAAGTGCCGCTCGAGCACCCGGTTTCCATCCCCAAGGAGTATTCAGCATGCCTCTCGTATCTATGCGTCAACTGCTGGACCACGCAGCCGAGCACGGCTACGGCCTCCCAGCGTTCAACGTGAACAACCTCGAGCAGGTGCAGGCGATCATGGCCGCGGCGGACGAAGTCGGCGCGCCCGTCATCATGCAGGCGTCGGCGGGCGCTCGCAAATACGCGGGCGAGCCGTTCCTGCGCCATCTGATCGAGGCGGCGATCGAGTCGTATCCGCATATCCCGGTCGTGATGCACCAGGATCACGGGCAATCGCCGGCCGTCTGCATGGCGGCGATCCGCAGCGGCTTCACGAGCGTCATGATGGACGGCTCGCTGCAGGCGGACGGCAAGACCGTCGCGTCTTACGAATACAACGTCGACGTCTCGCGCAAGGTCGTCGAAATGGCGCACTCGATCGGCGTGACGGTCGAGGCTGAACTCGGCGTGCTCGGCTCGCTCGAAACGATGAAAGGCGACAAGGAAGACGGCCACGGCGCCGAAGGCACGATGACGCGCGAGCAGCTCTTGACCGACGTCGAGCAGGCCGCCGATTTCGTGCGCGCCACGCAATGCGACGCGCTCGCGATCGCGATCGGCACGTCGCACGGCGCCTATAAGTTCACGAAGAAGCCGACCGGCGATATCCTCGCCATCGACCGCATCAAGGAGATTCACTCGCGCATTCCGAACACGCACCTTGTCATGCACGGCTCCTCGTCGGTGCCGCAGGAGCTGCTTGCCGAGATCCGCGAGTTCGGCGGCGACATGAAAGAGACGTACGGCGTGCCCGTCGAAGAGATTCAGGAAGGCATCAAGCACGGCGTGCGCAAGGTCAATATCGATACGGATCTGCGGCTCGCGATCACGGGCGCGATCCGGCGCTATTTTGCGCAGAACCCGAGCAAGTTCGATCCGCGCGACTATCTGAAGCCGGCCCGCGAGGCCGCGAAGAAAGTTTGCGTCGACCGCTACCGCGCCTTCGGCTGCGAGGGGCAGGCGGCGAAGATCAAGCCGCTGCCGCTCGAGAAGATGGCCGAGAAGTACAAGTCCGGCGAGCTCGCGCAGGTCGTGCGCTAAGCCCCGGGGCGCTCGCGAGAGCGCCCTTTCACCCGTTTTCATCCCTTTCCGGTTCACGACGATGTCTACCCTTTACGAATCCTCGCTTCGCTCGCTGCCTTTGCTCGGCCGCGGCAAGGTCCGCGACAACTACGCGGTCGGCAACGACCGCCTGCTGATCGTTACGACCGATCGCCTCTCGGCGTTCGATGTCGTGATGGGCGAGCCGATTCCGGACAAGGGGCGCGTGCTGAACCAGATGGCGAACTTCTGGTTCGAGCGCCTCGGCCATATCGTTCCGAATCATCTGACGGGCGTGGCGCCCGAGACGGTGGTCGCGCCCGACGAAGTGGAGCAGGTGAGCGGACGGGCGGTGGTGGTCAAGCGTCTCACGCCGATCCTCGTCGAGGCGGTCGTGCGCGGCTATCTGGCCGGCAGCGGCTGGAAGGACTATCAGGCGACGGGCGCCATCTGTGGCGTGGCGCTTCCGCAGGGGCTCTCGAACGCGGAGAAACTGCCCGAGCCGATCTTCACGCCGGCCGCAAAAGCCGAGATCGGCCACCATGACGAGAACATCACGTTCGCGGACGTGGAGCGGCGAATCGGCGGCGACCTTGCGGCGCGGATTCGGGGCATCTCGATCCGCCTTTACCAGGAAGCGTCCGAGTATGCCGCGACGCGCGGCATCATCATCGCCGACACGAAGTTCGAGTTCGGCCTCGACGAGAACGGCGAGCTCGTGCTGATGGATGAGATCCTGACGGCGGATTCGTCGCGGTTCTGGCCGGCCGAGGGGTATCGCGTCGGCAGCAACCCGCCTTCGTTTGACAAGCAGTTCGTGCGCGACTGGCTCGAAACGCAGAACTGGGGCAAGACGCCGCCGGCGCCTAAGCTGCCCGACGACGTGATCGCGAAAACGAGCGAGAAGTACCGCGAGGCGCTCGAGCGGCTGACGGGGCAAAAGCTGGGAACGACCGCACCATGAGCGAAGCCGCCGTGACCGCCGCCGGCAGCGCGGGAAGCGAAGCGCGCGCGCATCAACATGATTCGCCGCTCGTCGGCGTGCTGATGGGATCGAGCTCCGATTGGGACGTGATGAAACACGCGGTATCCGTCCTGCGCGATTTCGACGTACCGTACGAAGCGAGAGTCGTGTCCGCGCACCGGATGCCCGACGAAATGTTCGCGTATGCCGAGCAGGCACGGGAGCGCGGATTGCGCGCGATCATCGCAGGCGCGGGCGGAGCCGCCCATCTGCCCGGCATGCTGGCCGCGAAGACGACGGTGCCCGTGCTCGGCGTGCCGGTGGCGAGCAAATATCTGAAGGGTGTCGATTCGCTCCACTCGATCGTGCAGATGCCGAAAGGCGTGCCCGTCGCGACGTTCGCGATCGGCGAGGCAGGCGCGGCCAATGCGGCGCTCTTTGCCGTGGCGCTGCTCGCCGGCACGGCGGATCTGTATGCCGAGCGCCTCGCCGCATTCCGTTTGAAGCAAAACGAGGCGGCGCGCGCGATGGTACTGCCGGCGCTTTGACGCATACTGAAATGACACAAGACAACACCCCCGTTTCTCCGATCCTTCCGGGCGCCTGGCTCGGCATGATCGGCGGCGGCCAGCTCGGCCGCATGTTCTGCTTCGCCGCGCAGGCGATGGGCTACCGCGTCGCCGTGCTCGACCCCGACGAAGCGAGCCCGGCCGGCAGCGTGGCCGACAAGCACTTGCGTGCCGCCTATACCGACGAAGCGGCGCTGACGGAGCTTGCGCGGCTCGCGGCGGCCGTCTCGACCGAATTCGAGAACGTCCCCGCGGCAAGCCTCGATTTTCTTGCGCGCACGACGTTCGTGAGCCCCGCGGGCCACTGCGTGGCCATCGCGCAGGACCGCATCGCCGAGAAGCGCTTCATCGCGAGCTGCGGCGTGCCGGTGGCGCCTTATTTCGCGATCGAGTCGTCCGACGCGCTCGCCGCGCTCTCCGATGCCGAGCTCGAAACGGTGCTGCCGGGCATCCTGAAGACGGCGCGGCTCGGCTACGACGGGAAGGGGCAGGTACGCGTGACCAGCGCCGATGCCGTGCGCGAGGCGCACAACGCGCTGGGCGGCGTGCCGTGCGTGCTCGAAAAGCGCCTGCCGCTCAAGTTCGAGGTCTCCGTGCTCATCGCGCGCGGGGCGAACGGCGCGACGGCCGTCTACCCGCTCTCGCAGAATGCGCACCGCAACGGCATCCTATCGGTGACGATCGTGCCGGCGCCCGACGTCACGCCGGCGCTCGTTCAGCAGGCCCAGCAGGCCGCGCTGCGCATCGCCGACGCGCTCGACTATGTCGGCGTTCTTTGTGTCGAGCTCTTCGTGCTCGAGGACGGTTCGCTCGTCGCCAACGAAATGGCGCCGCGTCCGCACAACTCGGGTCACTACACGGTCGACGCCTGCGCCACGAGCCAGTTCGAGCAGCAGGTGCGCGCGATGACGGGCATGCCGCTCGGCGATACGCGCCAGCATTCGCCGGCCGTCATGCTCAATATCCTCGGCGACGTCTGGTTCGCGCGCAGCGGACCTGCCGGCGGCCAGGGGCCGGCCTCGGCGTCGACCTTGGTACCTGTGACGCCGCCATGGCAAGAAGTCGCCGCGATGCCGACCGCGCGACTCCACCTGTATGGCAAAGAGGAAGCGCGCCCCGGGCGTAAGATGGGGCATATCAATTTCACGGCCGCGACGCTCGACGAGGCGCGCACGGCCGCGCGCGATTGCGCGCGGCTCTTGCACATTCCGCTCGGCTAACCGAGGCGGCGGCCATTTAGCGAGCGAGCATTCGAGCAGCGTTCCGTAGCGATCGGATATCGCTTCGCAGAACAGCCACGACCGATGTCCCCGAGACCCACTCCCCCCGACGCTACTTCGGCGACGCTCGCCGTCACCGAAGCGCAAATCGAACGAGCTGCCGCGCTGCTCGACGCAGGTGAACTCGTCGCTTTCCCGACGGAGACCGTCTACGGGCTCGGCGGCGACGCGACGAGCCCGCAGGCTGTCGCGCGCATCTATGCGGCGAAGGGGCGGCCCGCCAACCACCCGGTCATCGTCCATCTCGGGCCGAAAGGGGATCCCGGCTATTGGGTCAGCGAGTGGCCGGCCGATGCGCAACGGCTCATCGACGCGTTCTGGCCGGGCCCGCTCACGTTGATCCTGAAGCGCGCCGCGCATATACCGGCGGCGGTGAGCGGCGGACAGGATTCCGTCGGCTTGCGCTCGCCGTCACACCCTGTCGCGCAGGCACTGCTGGACGCATTCGACGCGTTGCGCGGGGGGCGAGCGGGCGTCGCGGCGCCGTCGGCGAACCGCTTCGGCCATGTGAGCCCGACCACGGCGCAGCATGTGCGCGACGAGTTCGGCGATGCCGTGCACGTGCTCGACGGCGGGGCATCGGAGGTCGGGATCGAGTCGACGATTCTCGATCTCTCGCGCGGTTTCCCCGCGCTGCTGCGGCCGGGCCGTGTGACGCCGTTGGAGATTGCGGAAGTGCTCGGCGTGGCCCCCCGGCTGCCCGACGGCGGCGACGCTACGGCGCCGCGCGCGTCGGGCACGCTGAAGGCGCACTATGCGCCGCGCACGCCGCTCGCACTGGCGCCGTTCGAGGCGCTGGAGCCGTTGCTTTCGTCAGCGCGCGATAGCGGGGCGCGGGTCGCGCTCGTGGCGCGGCGCTCGCGCGCCGCTGCCTGGGCCGACGCGCGCGACGTGCTCTTCGTCGCCGCGCCCGAGGAGCCCGATGCTTACGCGCGTGAGCTGTACGGGATGCTGCGCGCGCTCGACCGTTCGAACGTCGCCCGCATCCTCATCGAAAAGCTGCCCGATACGCCCGAGTGGATCGCCGTCAACGATCGGCTCGGGCGCGCAGCGGCGGCTTTCGAGGCCGACAGCTTCAGGGCTTGACCCCCGCGGCCGCAAGTTGCTGCTCGACGTACTGCGCGAAGAGCGCGTGCAAATGCGTCGTCGGGTGGACCGTATCGGCGAACATGTACGACTGGTCGGCACCCGCCACCGTCTGCGTCTGAGGCGAGCAGAACAGCGACGAAGCCAGCGCCGCACCGAACTGAGCCGCCGTCTGCCCAGGCAGCAGCACACTCGGATTCGCTTCCGCGTAGGACGTGGCCGACGCCTGCATCTGCTGCAGGTTGCAGGCCGTTCCCGTATTCGACACCGAGAAACCGTTCGCCTGGAAGTTGGCGAGCGTCGTGTCTTGCCACGTGAACGAGTCGATGAAGATGACCTTCGACGACAGGTTCTCCGCTTGAAGGAAGCTCGCGACGAGGCCGTTGAACGTCTGGGCGATGCCCGACAGAAGTTGCTGGGCTGCCGCGCCTTGCTGCGCCGCCGTCTGTACGCCCAGCGGTGTCTGGCCGATGTCGGGCACGTTCACCAGCACCACGTGCGTAGCACCGTTGGCGACGATGGTGCCGACCTGGTCGACGAGCGATTTCGCGACCGGGCCAAGCGTCGTGCTCACTTCTTTAAGGATCGCGGCTTGCGCCGTCAAGCCGGCCGCGATGTCGGTCTCGATCGCTGTGATTAGTGCCGTGCTATTGGCGAAGATATCGTTCGCCCCGCCCTGGATCAGCACGATCTGATTGGAGTTGAAGCTGCCGTGCGCGCTCAGGTAGTTGGAGACCTGTGTGACGATCGGCGTCGTGGTTGCCGCAAGATTATTGGGCGCCCAGCCGATGCCCTGCGGCTCCGTTACCCGCGCGCCGCCTTGCGCGTAGCCGAAGCCGCCGGTCGCCTGTAAGGCCGAGCCGAAACCGCCCTGATAGGCCGGCGTGAGTGTGTCGCCAAAGGATTCCGCAACCTTCTGCGTCCAGACTTCGCCGGGGTTCGTCGTGAATCGTCCGCCGCCGAAGTGCGGCAGAACATAGGCCGCATAAGTGCCGACGTCGGACAAGCTGTCGCCGAACGAGACGACCTGCATCTTGGTGGCCGCGGCGGTCGTCGCGGTGCTGCCCCCGCCGCCCCCGCCGCCGCATGCGGCGACGATTGCAAAAGCCGCGCCGGCGAGCGCGCATTGAGCGGCCCGCAGCAACCGGTTTCGTTGGGGTTCGTTACGCTGTTTCATCGACTTCATCTCCTCGTATGTTCGGCTCGTCGGCCGTGGTTTCATGCCCCATTTGATGTCGTTATTCACCGCCTCATGGTTGATCGCGGTGGCGTGTTTCGTCTTGTCCGTCTCTCCCCCGGCCCGCGATCAGGCGTCGACTCGCCGCTGCGTCGAGCCCGTGACCGCGGAGGGCCGCGCGTTGGCCGCATGGAATGCGGCGGCCCACTCGGGTGGCGCGAAGAGCGCGCGCAGCTTGTTGGCCGGCCCCTTGGCGTTTGCGAGATCGGCGAGCATCGACGCCCATTCATGGAACGTCGCCCTTAGCGGATTAAAGGTCGGTAGCGGCTCGACGATGCCGTACGCGGGCGGATCGTCGGGATCCTCTGCGACGTAGCTTCGAAAGAGCCTGTCCCAGACGACGAGCACGCCGGCATAGTTGCGATCGATGTAGCGCGCATTGCGTGCGTGATGGCAACGGTGCGTCGACGGTGTGTTCAGCACGTACTCGAGCCAACCGAGCCGGCCGATCGCCTGCGTATGGACGAAGAACTGAAAGGCGAGATTGACGAGGACGATCGCGACGATCTGCTGCGGAGGAAAGCCGAGCACGGCGAGCGGCGTCCAGAAGACCCACATGCCGGCCACCGGATACATGAGGCTTTGGCGGAATGCCGTCGACAGGTTGAGCCGCTCCGACGAGTGGTGGACGACGTGCGCGGCCCATAGCCAGCGCACGCGATGGCTCATGCGATGAAAGACGTAGTAGAGCAGGTCCTGCGCGATGAAAAGGACGGCAAACGAGAGCCATCCCGGCTGCCAGGTGACGATACGAAAACGCTCGTAGACGAAGGCATAGAAGGGCACGACGGCGAGCCATGCCAGCTTGTCCGCGCCCTGATGCATGAGCGCGAGTACGGCGTTGCAAAGCGTGTCCCGCCAGTTGTAGATACGCGCCGCGGGCCGTGTGCGCGCGAAGTGCCACGCCTCCCAGCCGATGCATGCGAGAAAGACGGGCGCCATGGAAATCAGAAGCAATTCGGCGTCGAATTGCATGGACGTCTTCCTCCGGAATCTTTTCCTTGCTTTGATTTCAGCGCGCTCGCCGCGGGCGGTGCGCGCTGCTGTCCCCTTTTCGATACGGAGGCGGGAGCATCATGGCGGCCGTCCGATCGTTGCTCGACAGCGTACACGCTGGCGGCCGCCGCAGTCGCTATTTGTCGTAGAAGGAATATTCGATCGAAATCCCCCCGAGACAGAGGGGATCTCGGTGCGCGCTTAGCGCATGCCGCGATAAACCCAGTCGAGCAATGCGTCGTGAGCGGCGCGCGCGGCCGCCGCGCGGTCGTCGTTGATGAAGCTCACGACGACGTAGCTCTCGCCGTTGGCGGCGGCGACGTAGCCGGCAATCGCACGCACATCACGCAGGGTGCCGGTCTTGATGTGCGCATTGCCGAGCACCGGGTCGTGGCGCAGGCGATTACGCATCGTGCCATCGACGCCGGCCACGGGCAGCGAGGCGACGAAGACCTGGGCGACGGGGCTTGCGTTGGCCGCCTGCAGCAAGTCGGCGAGCGAAAGGGCGCTGATGTGCTCGTCGCGCGAGAGACCCGAGCCGTTCTCGAGCGAGAGCTCGGGCATGGCGAGCCCTTTGCTGCCGAGGAATCGCTCGATCGCCTGCGCCGATTTTTGCGGCGTTGCCGGCGGTTTGTCGGCGACGGCGCCGATCGTCAGGAACAGGTTGCGCGCCATCACGTTGTTGCTGAACTTGTTGATGTCGCGGACGATGTCGCCGAGCGGCGGCCCTTCGTGGGTCGCGACGAGGCGCGCGCCGATCGGCACGGCGCCCTCGCGTGTCGTGCCCTTGAACGTGCCGCCTTGCTGCTGCCAGAGCGCGAGGAAGCCACCCGCGAAGAACGCCGTATGGTCGAGCACCGCGAGGTTGACCGTGCGCGCGCCGCAGCGCATGGGGTACTCGCCCGAGAAAAGCGCCTCGACCGTGCCGTCGCTTTCGGGCGTGACGTTCGGCATCGCCGCTTCGGTGTTCGTGCAGGCGCCGGCGCGCGTTCGAAGTTCGTTGTCGATCTTCAGTTGCGCGAGCGCCGGCACGACATCGATATCGACCGTGCCCGCGCTCGACGGCGTGACCGTGAACGACAGCGACTTGAATGCGTAGAGAAGCGGGTCGGGGCCGACGTTGTACGGTGCGTTCGCATCGTCGTCGAAGGCCGGCAGATCGCGCGTCGACGGGTCGAAGAAGCGCTTGTCGAGCACGAGCGCACCGTCGATGCCGGTGATGCCGGCCTTGCGGATCCGGTCGACGAGATCGATCAGCTCTTCGGGCACGAGCTTGGGATCGCCCGTGCCCTGGATGTAGAGATCGCCGTGCAGCACGCCGGCGGTGTCGAGCGTTCCGTCGACATACGCGCGTGTGCGCCACCGGTAGTCGGGGCCGAGTATTTCGAGGCCGGCGTAGGTCGTGACGAGCTTCATCGTCGAGGCCGGCAGCATCGGCTTTCCGGCGTTGAGCGCGACGACAGGCGTCGGCGAGCCGATGCGCTCGATGACGACGCTCATCGCCGAGAGCGGCACGTGCGCGCGTTCGAGCGCGCGCGTGACGGAAGCAGGGAGCTCCGTCGTGACCGACACGCGCGGGCGGTGCTTGAGCTTGCGCGCGTCGGCCGGCGTGGCGAACGCGAGCGCCGCGCACAGGCCGAGCGCAAGCGCGGCGCGTCCAAGCCCTCGGCCGGAGGGAGCACCCTCGCGGGGCGAGGCGGAACGGACAGTAGGCGAAATGAAAGAAGAAACGAATTGCGGCGCGCGGCGCGAAAAGAGGATGAGCGAAGCGATCGGCATGGAAGGTACGGCGACGGGGTCGGGCAAATGCGAGAGCGAGCGGTCTGGTGTGGACGGCGCGCGGGACAGCACATTGTAGGGCTTGCCGCGCATGACGCCGCGGCGAACTTCCCCGAATCGACCAAAAAACCACGGACCTGGGAGCCGCTACAATGCGATCCATGACTGACTTCCGGCGCATAGGGCGATCGAGGCGATGCGGATACTGCTGGTCGAAGACGACAGGATGATCGCCGAAGGCGTACGCAAGGCGTTGCGCGGGGAAGGCTTTGCCGTCGACTGGGTGCAGGACGGCGAGTCGGCGCTCACGGCCGCGGGCGGCGAGCCCTACGATCTCGTGCTGCTCGATCTCGGCCTTCCCAAGCGCGACGGGCTCGACGTGCTGCGCGCGATGCGCACGCGCGGGCTCTCGATGCCGGTGCTCATCGTGACGGCGCGCGACGCCGTGGCCGACCGCGTGAAAGGGCTCGACGCCGGTGCCGACGATTACCTCGTCAAGCCATTCGATCTCGACGAGCTCGGCGCAAGGATGCGCGCGCTGATCCGGCGTCATTCGGGGCGCAGCGAGTCCGTGATCCGCCACGGCGCGCTGACGCTCGATCCGGCCGCGCACCAGGTCACGCTGAACGGCGCGCCCGTCGCGCTCTCGGCGCGCGAATTCGCGTTGCTCGAGGCGTTGATCGCGCGTCCCGGCGCCGTGCTGTCCAAGAGCCAGCTCGAAGAGAAGATGTACGGCTGGGGCGAGGAGATCGGCAGCAACACGGTCGAAGTCTACATTCACGCGCTGCGCAAGAAGCTCGGCGCCGATCTGATCCGCAACGTGCGCGGCCTGGGCTACATGATTGCCAAGGACGCCCCCTGAGCGGGCCCGGGAGACCGCTTCCATCCTCTATGCGTTCCATTCGCCATCAACTGTTGTTCTGGCTCGTCGCGCTCGTCGTGGCGGGCGTCGGCGCCGCGGGCTGGCTCATTTACCGACAGGCGCTCGCCGAGGCGAACGAGCTCTTCGACTATCAGCTTCAGGAGATCGCGGCGGCGCTGCCGTCCGAGCCGTTCGCGCAGATTTTGGGCGCGCACAACGATGCCGACGAAGGCATCGTCATCCAGATCTGGAGCCGTACCGGCGCGCTGATGTATTACTCGCATCCGCGCGCGCCGCTCGCACCGCGCGCGGAGCTCGGGTTCTCGACGGAGCGCACCGAGCGCGGTGACTGGCGCGTCTACGGCGCGATCGTCGGCGACAACGTCGTTCAGCTCGCGCAGCCGCTTTCGGTGCGTAACCGGCTCGCGGCCGACGTCGCGTGGCGCACGCTCTGGCCGCTCATCGTGCTGTTGCCGTTCCTGGGTCTCGCGGTCTGGGTCATCATCGGGCGCGGGCTCGCGCCGCTGGCACGCGTGACGCGCGCGCTCGAGGCGCGCCGTCCGCAGGCGCTCGATCCGCTGCCCGACGAGCGCTTGCCGCTCGAGGTGCAGCCGCTCGTGCGCGCGTTGAACGGCCTGCTCGCGCGGCTCACCGAGGCGCTCGACACGCAGCGCGCATTCGTTGCCGACGCCGCGCACGAGTTGCGCACGCCGCTCGCCGCGGTGCAAATCCAATCGCAGCTCGTCGCCCGCGCGCAGGATGCGGATTCTCGCCGCGAAGCGCTCGTCGATCTGCAGGCGGGCGTCACGCGCGCCACGCGCCTTGCCGAGCAGTTGCTCGCGCTCGCGCGTGCCGAGCCTGTCGACGGGGCCGTTCGCGTACCGGTCGACTTGCGCACGCTCGTCGCCGAATGCGTCGCGGCGCATGCGCCGCTTGCCGAGCGGCGCGACGTCGATCTCGGCTTCGAGGAATCCGAGCCCGCCACGATCGTCGGCGACGCCGACGCGCTGCGCGCGATGGTCGGCAACCTGCTCGACAACGCGGTCAAGTACACGCCGCACGGAGGACGCATCGATGTCGCGCTCGAGCTCGACGATGACGGCCGCCCGTGCCTGCGCATCGGCGACAGCGGCCCCGGCATTCCGGCCGAGGAGCGCGAGCGCGTCTTCGACCGGTTCTACCGCGACGCTTCGGCGCGTGCCCGCACCGATGTGGCGGGCAGCGGTCTGGGGCTTGCCATCGTCAAGCGTGTCGCGGCGCAGCACGGCGCGGCGGTCGAGCTCGGGCAAGCACCGCTCGGCGGCCTTCTGGTGACCGTCCGGTTCCCTTCAGGAAACGTCCAAAAAGCGTTAAGTCCCGTTTAAGTGAGCCCTCGTATTCTGCGAACCATCAAGCAAGGAGGCCCTTTCGATGAATACGAAGACCCTGTCTCGCAGCGCAGTCGCGGTTGCGGTGGCGGTTGCGCTCTCGACCGGCTACGTGGCCGGCACCCGCCACACCGATCCGCAGATCATCGCGTCCGCGCACGCCGCGGCCATGATGCCCGCCGAAGCGGCGGCCAAGACCGGCATTCCCGATTTCTCCGGGCTCGTCGAGACGTACGGCCCGGCGGTCGTGAACATCAGCGCCAAGCATGTCGTCAAGCGCCCCGCGCGCCGCTCGATGCAACAGCTGCCGATCGATCCTAGCGATCCGTTCTATCAGTTCTTCAAGCGGTTCTACGGTCAATTCCCCGGCTTCGGCGGGGGCGGCGACGACGACGGCGGCGCGCAAAGCGACATCCCGAGCGCGAGCCTCGGCTCGGGCTTCATCATCAGCAGCGACGGCTACATCCTGACGAACGCGCATGTGATCGACGGCGCGAACGTCGTGACGGTGAAGCTCACCGACAAGCGCGAGTTCCGCGCCAAAGTCGTCGGCTCCGACAAGCAATCCGACGTCGCCGTGCTGAAGATCGATGCCTCGAGCTTGCCGACCGTCAAGATCGGCGATCCGAGCCAGAGCAAGGTCGGCCAGTGGGTCGTCGCGATCGGCTCGCCGTACGGGTTCGAGAACACAGTAACCTCGGGCATCATCAGCGCGAAGGGCCGCTCGCTGCCGGACGAGAACTACACGCCGTTCATCCAGACCGACGTGCCGGTCAACCCCGGCAACTCGGGCGGGCCGCTCTTCAACCTGCAAGGGCAGGTGATCGGGATCAACTCGATGATCTATTCGCAAACGGGCGGCTTCCAGGGCCTATCGTTCGCGATTCCGATCGACGAGGCGATCCGCGTCAAAGACGAGCTCGTCAAGACGGGGCACGTGAGCCGCGGCCGTCTCGGCGTGGCCGTGCAAAGCGTCGATCAGACACTGGCGAACTCGTTCGGCCTCTCCAAGCCGGCCGGTGCGCTCGTGAGCTCCGTTGACCCGGGCGGCCCGGCCGCGAAGGCAGGGTTGCAGGCCGGCGACGTCATCCTCGCCGTGAACGGCCAGAGCGTCGATGACTCGACTGATCTGCCTGCGCAGATCGCGGCGATGAAGCCGGGCTCGAACGCGACACTCGACATCTGGCGCGACAAGACGAAAAAGCAGATGACGGTGAAGATCGGCTCGATGTCGGACACGAAGGTGGCCAGCAACGGCAGCCCGAGCGCCCAGCAAGGGCGGCTCGGCGTGGCGGTGCGCGCGCTCACGCCGCAGGAAAAGAACGGCAGTTCGCTCACGCACGGCCTGCTCGTGCAGCAATCGTCGGGCGCGGCCGCGAGCGCGGGCATCCAGCCAGGCGACGTGATCCTCGCCGTCAACGGCAGCCCCGTCTCGTCGCCTGAGCAACTGCGGCAGATCATCTCCAAGGCCGGCAACAGCGTGGCGCTCCTGATTCAGCGCGACAACGCGCAGATCTTCGTACCCGTCGATCTCGGCTGATCCGCGCAGCGAGGCGGCCCGGCATCCCGAAGCCTCGGGTGCCGGGCCGCGTCTGCCTCGGCATCGATCGACAGGCGCTCCAGCGCATAGGCATGCGGCTTGCTGCGCAACATCATGGGGCGGGATGCCGTTCCCCGGCGACGCGCCGGGCTCAGGATCCCGACATGCGGTCATTGAAAGGAGCGATGCGATGAAAACGCCAGGCAGCGGATCGGCGGATAAACGGATGACGAAACGAGCAAGCAAGCGGGTTCGCGTCGTCGCCGCGATGGCACTCGCGCTCGGTTTCGCCGGCAGTGCGCTCGCGCAGCAGGGATCCTCGGCTGTCGTCGGCGGCACGACGACCGACGCGACGAGCGCCGGCAACGAGAACGGCGGCGGCATGCCGCAGATCCAGCACGAAGGCGCCGTGTCGTACGTGTCAGGCGGCGTGGGCCTCGACGAATCGACGGCGCTCAAGCGCGCGGAGCATCAGTGGCCGCTCGCGATGCGCTTTACGGGACCGACGGCCGACTACCTCGCCGATGTGCATGTCCGGATCGTCGGGCCGCAGGGCGCCGACGTATTGAGCACGGACTCGCGCGGTCCCTATATGCTCGTCAAGCTGCCGCCGGGCCGTTACACGGTTCATGCGCGCTACAAGGACGAGGAGCAGACGCGCACGGTGACGGTCTCCTCGGAGCCGGGCGCGCGAGCCGATTTCCACTGGAATATCCAATAGCGTGAAACGCGGCCCGCGCACGGCGGCGGGCTTTGACAGATAATGAGAGCCACGGGTGTCCGCCCGTGGTTTTTTTTCGGCATGCGTCGGACCGCCCCAAGCATGTCGACGCCCCCGCAACCGCAGGTGCGCCCGGGAAGTCCCTTGGAGGGGCGCCCGGGAAATCGCCTTGGGCGAGGGGCAATGTTGGCTCTCTATAATCTGACGCGCCGGCGGGCGGCCGAGCGAACCAGATCCCAGGGGAATCGCCATGACGAATGACGCTGTTCATCGTGTCGAGATCGCGGCCAATCAGCACCGATTGCGCGTGATTCACGGCGGCATCACGCTCGCCGATACCTGGCGCGGACTCACGCTCATGGAGACGGGCGAGCCCGTGGTCTTCTACTTTCCGCGCGAAGACGTCAATATGTCTCGCTTCGAGCGGTCGGATCATACGACGCGCTGCCCCTACAAGGGCGTGGCGACGCATTTCCACTTGCTCACCGAAGAGGAAGGCAAGGTCGAAAACGCTGCCTGGAGCTACGAGGCTCCGCTCGGGGCTGCAGTGCGCGTGAAGGGCTACCTCGCGTTCTATCCGTCGCTCGTGGACAGAATCGACCAGACCTCATAGGCGAAAAGGCGCATGCATCGAAGGGGACCACGATGGAGTTGACCGATGCATTGCGCATTCCGCTCGATCCCACGATCGTCGCCGAATCGCTCGACGACGGCGCGCTCTTGCGCGCAAGCCTCGAGAATTGCGAATCGTTCGAGCGCCGCCCCGGCGGCGAGTACGCGCTCGTGGTGACGGTGCCGGTCGGGCCGCTGCGCGGCCGTTACGAAGTTCGCATGCACATGACAAGTCCGGGCGGCGTACACGGCGGCTTGCCCGTCGGGGGCGAGCATCGGCTCTCGCGTACGCTGAATCTGAAGGCATCGGCCGCGGGCGTGGGCTCGTTAAGAGGACAGGTCACGATTGAGCTCGAGGCGGATAGCGAGCACGCCGACGGGCAGACGAGTGCGAGAGGGAGCACCAAGGCAGGCGGTGACGACGCGAGCGCCACACGCGTCCAGTATGCGATATGGGCGACGCTGACCGGGCCGCTCGCCGAGCTCGCGCCGCGGCAAGTCGAAAACGCGCTGCAGGCGCTGGCCGACGATTTCTTCGCGGAGTTCTCGGCGGTGCTCCAAGCGAAGTACGGCAAAGGGCCGAACCGGGCGCGCTCCGGCGCCGCGCGCCGCCAGCACGTGTTCCTGCGCCCGATCAGCCTGGCCGGGCTTGCGCGCAGGACCGCATCGACCGATTCGCTCGACGCCGCCTCGCGCCGTGCGGGCGACGCCATGATCGGTCAGCGCGGTGCGGAGGGGTTGGGTCGCGGCAGGCCGCAGGCGATGCCGGCCTGGGCATGGGCTGCGGCATTCGCCGTCGGGATCGCCTTGCTCTATCTGCTGCATCGGTTCGAGTAGCGGCCGCTTCGGCGCCGCACAGGGGGCCCAAGCGCGGAAAATCCCATCGAGGGCGCTCGGCCGCGGCGCCGTGCCGAGCCGCCGTCTTCAGCCTTTTTCTTTTTCACCGCCCGCCCGCAGCCGCAAGGCAGGGCTCCTGCGCACCGTATCGAGCGCCGCGTCGATGAACGGCTCGATATGCGCGGCGAAATCCATCGACGGCGGAATCATCAGCGAGTCACGCAGGCAGCCGCCGATGAACGCATGGAGAAAAAGCGCCGAGCGTTGCGTATCGAGATCGGCGGGTACCTGGCCTTTGGCGACGGCCTGCCGCAAATCGCGCTCGATCTTGCCGACGCCTTCCTGCATGTTCGTCTGATGACGGACCTTCACCGGCCCCATTTCGTCGACGAACTCGCACTTGAGAAAAAGGATGTCGAACACGCGCCGCCGTTGCGGATCGTTGCAGCACGCATGCAGACACCATTTCATCGTCTCGGCGAGCTTGCCGAGCGGGTCGGCGGGGTCGTCGTCGCCTTCGATGAGCTCGTCGAGCGGCAGCAGCACGCGGTCGAACATCGCCGTAAAGAGATCGCCCTTGTTCTGAAAGTGCCAATAGATCGCCCCGCGCGTCACGCCCGCATGCGCGGCAATCTCCGCAAGAGACGTCCGCGACACCCCTTTGTCGTAAAAGACCCGCTCGGCGGCATCGAGAATGCGGTTACGCGTCTCTCGCGCCTCTTCCTTCGTTCGTCTGACCATGTTGCATGCCCGCTTCAAGGGCTTTCTGTAGACTAATTGGCTCTTTCCGAGCGTCGAATCGGCCATGCGGCGCACAGCGCGAGCGGATTGTTGCCTCTCGGGGTTAGATCGTGCAACGAAAACCTTTTACATACATTCCCGAATGTATATACAATACGCGCTACGTTTGGATGGTTCAAGTTCGATGCACCGGGGGAAATCCCGGTAATATCCGGCACTGACCGACGCTCGCACGGTTGCGGGGAGTTCGCACGCTTTCGCACCGCCGGTTCTCGCGAGCGCACTATCGGGTCGATGCGGGGGCGATGCGGCGTTCGGCAGTCTCGACGCCCCGCCGGCCGCAGCCTGTCGGCTTTCATCAAGCGTTCTTGCGACGTGACGTCGCGCCGCGCGCCTTGTGGGGATCGGGCGCAGCGGGCCTACATGTGTCCCAGTCATTGACCAGAGGTCGCTCCATGCGTGTCGAACCGGTTCACCTCCGCCTAATCTGCGCCGCGACGGCTGCCCTCATCCTTGCGGCATGCGGACAAAAACAATCGGCGCCGCCGCCGCAAACGCCCGAGGTCGGCGTCGTCGACGTGAAGACGAGCGCCGTGCCGGTCGTCACCGAGCTCCCCGGGAGAACGAATGCGTACCTCGTCGCGCAGGTGCGCGCGCGCGTCGACGGCATCGTGCTGTCGCGCGATTTCACCGAAGGCAGCGAAGTAAAGGCGGGGCAGCGTCTCTACAAGATCGATCCGGCGCCTTATATCGCCGCGCTGAACAGCGCGAAAGCGACGCTCGCGAAGGCCGAGGCGAACCTCGCCAGCACGACGGCGCAGGCAAATCGCTATAAAGTGCTCGTTGCGGCGAATGCCGTCAGCAAGCAGGATTATGACAACGCCGTGGCGGCCGAGGGCCAGGCCGCGGCCGACGTCGCGTCGGGCAAGGCCGCGGTCGCGACGGCGCAGATCAATCTCGGCTACACGGACGTCATCGCGCCGATCACCGGGCGCACCGGCGTCTCGCAGGTCACGCCGGGTGCCTATGTGCAAGCGAGCCAGGCGACGCTCATGGATACGATCCAGCAGATCGATCCCGTCTATGTCGATCTCACGCAATCGAGCCTCGAGGGGCTGAAGCTTCGCCGCGACATTCAGGAAGGGCGCCTGAAGACGAACGGGCCGAATGCCGCGAAGGTCACGCTGATTCTCGAAGACGGTCGCGAGTTCCCGGAAAAGGGCAAGCTGCAGTTCACCGACGTGACGGTCGACCAGTCGACGGGCTCCGTCACCGTGCGCGCGATCTTCCCGAATCCGGGCCGTGTCCTGCTGCCGGGCATGTTCGTGCGCGCGCGCATCGAGGAAGGCGTCAACGAGAACGCCATGCTCGTGCCGCAGATCGGCGTGACGCACGACCAGAAGGGGCAGGCGATCGCGCTCGTCGTCGGTCAGGACGGCAAGGTCGCGCCGCGTACGCTCACCACCACCGGCATGCGCGGGCCGGACTGGATCGTCGAGGCGGGCTTGCAGCCCGGCGATCGCGTGATCGTGCAAGGCACGGAGAAGGTCCACCCCGGCATGACCGTGAAGCCGGTGCCGGCCCAGCTTCCCGCTCAGGCGGGCGGCGCCTCCTCCGTGGGCAATAGCCAAAGCGCCTCCTCGGGGGCGCAGGCCTCCGGCGCCTAACCACGGGAGTCCCGTCAAATGGCCAAGTTTTTTATCGATCGCCCGATTTTCGCGTGGGTGATCGCCATCATCCTGATGCTCGCGGGCGTCGCGTCGATCTTCAATTTGCCGATCGCGCAATACCCGACGATCGCGCCGCCTTCGATTCAGATTTCCGCGAGCTATCCGGGCGCCTCGGCGAAGACGGTCGAGAACACGGTGACGCAGGTCATCGAGCAGCAGATGAGCGGTCTCGATCACCTGCTCTACCTGTCGTCGACGAGCGACGACTCGGGCACCGCGACGATCACGCTGACGTTCGCCGCCGGCACGAACCCTGACATCGCGCAGGTGCAGGTGCAGAACAAGCTGTCGCTTGCGACGCCGCTCCTGCCGTCCGTCGTGCAGCAGCTCGGCACGAAGGTGACGAAGTCGAGCAGCAGCTTCTTGATGGTGCTCGCCTTCGTCTCCGAAGACGGCAGCATGAACAAGTACGACCTCGCGAACTACGTGGCGTCGAACATTCAGGATCCGGTGAGCCGTATCGACGGCGTGGGTACCTTGTCGTTGTTCGGCACCCAGTACGCGATGCGGATCTGGCTGGACCCGAACAAGCTGACGAACTACGGGCTCACGCCGGTCGACGTCTCCACGGCGATCCAGAATCAGAACGTGCAGATCGCGGCCGGCCAGCTCGGCGGCACGCCCGCCGTGCAGGGGCAGATGCTGCAGGCAACGATCACCGAGCAGACGCTGCTGCGCACGCCGGAGCAGTTCGGCAATATCCTGCTGAAGGTCAACCAGGACGGCTCGCAGGTACGCATCAAGGATGTTGCGCGCCTCGAGCTCGGCGGCGAGAACTACAACGTCGATACGGCGTACAACGGCCAGCCGACGGTCGGCATGGGCATTCAGCTCGCCACGGGCGCGAACGCGCTGCAGACGGCGAAGCTCGTGCGCCAGAAAGTCGCCGAGCTGTCGAAGTACTTCCCGCACGGCCTCGCCGTGAAGTACCCGTATGACACGACGCCGTTCGTGCGCCTCTCGATCGAGGAAGTGATCAAGACGCTGCTCGAAGGCATCGTGCTCGTGTTCCTCGTGATGTATCTGTTCCTGCAGAACCTGCGCGCGACGCTGATTCCGACGATCGCGGTGCCGGTCGTGCTGCTCGGCACGTTCGCGATCATGAACGCCGTCGGGTTCTCGATCAACGTGCTCTCGATGTTCGGGCTCGTGCTCGCGATCGGTCTGCTCGTCGACGACGCGATCGTCGTCGTGGAGAACGTCGAGCGCGTGATGGCCGAGGAGGGGCTCTCGCCACGCGAGGCGACCAGAAAGGCAATGGGCCAGATCACCGGTGCGCTCGTCGGCGTCGCGCTCGTGCTGTCCGCGGTGTTCGTGCCGGTGGCGCTTTCGGGCGGCTCGGTCGGCGCGATCTATCGGCAGTTCTCGCTCACGATCGTCGCGGCGATGGTGCTCTCGGTGCTCGTCGCATTGATTCTGACGCCGGCGCTTTGCGCGACCATTCTGAAGCCGATTCCGCAAGGGCATCACGAAGAGACGAAAGGCTTCTTCGGCTGGTTCAACCGGACGTTCAACAGCAGCCGCGAGAAGTATCAGAGCGGCGTCCACCACGTGATCCGTCGCTCGGGCCGGTGGCTGCTGATTTACATCGCCGTGATCGTCGCAATCGGGATGCTCTTCGTGCGGCTGCCGAAGTCGTTCCTGCCCAACGAAGACCAGGGCTACGCGTTCATCCTCGTGCAGACGCCCACCGGTTCGACGCAGGAAACCACGGGCAGGACGCTCTCGAACATCGCCGACTATCTGCTCAACCAGGAGAAGTCCGTCGTCGAATCGGTCTTCACCGTCAACGGGTTCAGCTTCGCCGGCCGCGGTCAGAACTCGGGCCTCGTCTTCGTGCGGCTCAAGGACTACAGCGAACGGCAGCACGCGGATCAGAAGGTGCAGGCGGTCATCCAGCGCATGTTCATGCATTACGCGAGCTACAAGGACGGGATGGTGATCCCGTTCAACCCGCCGTCGATCCCCGAGCTCGGCACGGCGGCCGGCTTCGACTTCGAGCTGACCGACAACGGCGGGCTCGGCCACGAGAAGCTGATGGCCGCGCGCAACCAGCTCCTCGGCATGGCGGCAAAGGATCCGACGCTCGCGCTCGTGCGCCCCAACGGCCTCAACGACACGCCGCAGTTCAAGATCGACATCGATCGCGAAAAGGCGCAGGCGCTCGGCGTCACGGCCGAAGCAATCGACCAGACGTTCTCGATCGCCTGGGCGTCGAAGTACGTGAACAACTTCCTCGATACGGACAACCGGATCAAGAAGGTCTACCTGCAGGCCGACGCACCGTTCCGCATGTCGCCGGAGGACATGTCGAAATGGTACGTGCGCAACGGCGCCGGGACGATGGTGCCATTCACGTCGTTCGCATCGGGGCAATGGACGTTCGGATCGCCGAAGCTCGAGCGCTACAACGGCATCTCGGCGGTCGAAATCCAGGGCCAGGCCGCGGAAGGCAAGAGTACGGGCCAGGCGATCACGGCGATGGAGAAGCTTGCCGCGAAGCTGCCGGCCGGCATCGGCTATGCCTGGACGGGGCTCTCGTACCAGGAACTCCAGTCGGGCTCGCAGGCGCCAATCCTTTACGGCGTGTCGATTCTCGTCGTCTTCCTCTGTCTGGCGGCACTCTATGAAAGCTGGTCGATTCCGTTCTCGGTCATCATGGTGGTGCCGCTCGGCGTGATCGGCGCGCTGTTGGCGGCCACGCTGCGCGGGCTCGAGAACGACGTGTTCTTCCAGGTCGGCCTCTTGACGACGGTCGGTCTCTCGGCGAAGAACGCGATCCTGATCGTCGAGTTCGCGCGCGAACTGCAGCAATCCGAGGGGATGGGGCCGGTGGAAGCGGCGATGGAAGCGGCACGGCTGCGGCTGCGGCCGATTCTGATGACGTCGATGGCCTTCATTCTCGGCGTGTTCCCGCTCGCGATCAGCAACGGCGCCGGTTCGGCAAGCCAGCATGCGATCGGCACGGGCGTGATCGGCGGGATGCTGACCGCGACGTTCCTTGCAATCTTCTTCATCCCGATGTTCTTCGTCGTGATTCGCGCGAAGTTCGCGGGTGAGACCGAGGATGCCGACGCCGCGGCGCGGCTCGCCGCCGAGCACCATGCGCTGCAATCGGCGAACGGCGGCAACGGCGATCTCAACGGGAACGGCAACGGTGGGGACGGCCGTGACGGGGGCAACGGCGGTCCGCGCGGCGGCTCGGGCAGAGGACACTAAGATGCTGAAGAAAAAATACTCCCTAATCACGGTGGCCGTCGCGACCTTCGCCGCCGGCTGCTCATTCCAGCCGAAATACGAACGTCCGGGCGCCCCGGTGGCCGCGACGTTCCCGAGCTCGGGCGTCTACGCGCCCAAGCCGGTTCCCGCGCCGGAAACCCCGCCCAAAGGGCTGCCCGCGGAGCCGGCGACGCAGCCGGTTTCAGCGCGCAGCGCGAACGGTCAGGCTGCCGCCGATATCGGATGGCGCGACTTTTTCGCCGATCCTCGGCTGCAGCGGATCATCGAGATCGCGCTCGCCAACAACCGCGATCTGCGTGTGTCGATGCTGAATGTCGCTCAAGCGCGCGCGCAGTACCAGATCACGCGTGCGGAGCTGTTCCCGACGCTCAATGCGACGGGGGAAGACAGCGTCCAGCGCACGCCGAAGGATTTGTCGTTCTTCAACCGGACGGTTTCGAGGACCTACCAGGTCGGTCTGAGCTCCTCCTGGGAGCTCGACTTCTGGGGCCGCATTCGCAGTCTCAAGGATCAGGCGCTGCAGCAGTACTTCGCCACGGCCGAAGCGCGCAAGGCGGCCGAAATTTCGCTCGTGTCGCAGGTCGCGGATCAGTATGTGACGATGCTCGCCGACGACGATCTGCTGCAAGTGACCGAGGAGACGCTGAAGACGGCGAGGGCCTCCTATGAGCTCACCAAGCTGCAGTTCGAGAACGGCACGGGCTCGGAGCTCGACCTGCGGCAAGCGGAGTCCGTCGTCGAGCAGGCGAATGCGAATCTGCAGGCGCAGGCGCGCGCGAGGGCGCAGGCCGAGAATGCGCTCGTGCTGCTGCTCGGTCAGCCGCTGCCCGACGATCTGCCGCCGGGTCGCAAGCTCGACGATCAGGCACTGCTCGCCGACATTCCGGCCGGCTTGCCGTCCGACCTGCTGACGCGGCGTCCCGACATCATGGAAGCCGAGGCGTCGCTGCGCGCGGCCAACGCGAATATCGGCGCGGCGCGTGCGGCGTTCTTCCCGAAGATCACGCTGACGGGCTCGTTCGGCACGGCGAGCCCGACGCTCGGCGGGCTCTTCAAGCCGGGATCGGCGGCGTGGACTTTCGCGCCGCAGATCTCGCTGCCGATCTTCGAAGGCGGCCAGAATGTCGCCAATCTCGATCTCGCGCACATCCAGAAAAACATCCAGGTCGCGAACTACGAGAAGGCGATTCAATCGGCGTTCCGCGACGTAGCCGACGGGCTCGCCGCTCGCAGCACCTACGATCAGCAGATCGACGCGCTCGAACGCAATACGTTCGCCGAACAGCGCACGCTCGATCTTTCGACGTTGCGGTACAAGAACGGCGTCGACAGCTATCTGCAAGTGCTCACCGCGCAGACGAATCTCTATAGCGCGCAGCAATCGCTCATCAACGCGCGCATGGCGCGGCTCACGGCGCTCGTGAACTTGTACGTCGCGCTCGGCGGCGGCTGGCTGCAGCATGCCGGAGAGACGCCGCGCGCGCCTGACGACGGCACCGATTACCGGACGATGAGCGGGCTGCAGGGCGGCGCGTCGGCGGTGAAAGCGGCTGCCGCACCGGGCTGACGATCGGCGCGACTCGCGCTTTTTCCAATGCGCTCACACGGGTCGGCATCGCGCCGGCCCGTGTGCGTTTTTGCATGCGAATTCGCGTTGTCTCGCGTTGTTGCTCTGAGCTCGGGCGCGCTCAGTAGGCGAGCCGCGGCGCGACGTATCCGCCGAAGTTCGGCCCGATGCCGGAGGCCTGCGCCGGTATCTTGAAGCCGCCGACGAAGTGGCCCTGGATGTACTTGCTGCTACCGCCATAGCTGCCATCGATATGAAACGCGGCGAACGCGACGACGGGGACGTACGACTTGTTGTAGATCTGGCTGGCGACAGGCATGAGGACGGTGACGTTCGTCGGCACGCTGGTGTATATCGTGTCCTTGACCCCCGGCTGCAGCCAGATGTCGTCGCCGATCGAGATCGGTGACGGATTGCCGCTCGTGATCAGCTCCCGAACCGTCGGGACATTGTTGAACGATGTCAGGAACGAAGTCCACTGGCCGGCATAACAGGTGCCGCCGTACAGTTGACCGTTGCCGATCTCGAATTCATAGGGGTTGCCCGACGAATCGAGCACGGGCTGATTCGTCGCCGAATTCCAGTACTGGTTGTACACGCATTCGTCGAGCACGACCGGAAAGAGGGCGCCCGCGGGAATCGTGGAAGGCGACGCGACGACGGCGACGGCGGTGGCATGGTCGGTCGTCGTCGGCATGCCGAGCAATGCGCCGAGCAGCAGCGCGATGAGTCCGTTCGACGACGCACTGCGCACGATCGTCACTTTCACCGCAGGCACGACGGTAGCGGCGGGCGGTAACGCGACCGTGCTCGGCGGCAGAATTGCCGGCGACGACGCGGCGAGATCCCAGTAGCCGGTCACCACGGTACCGGTCGAGAGCGGTGTGCCATCCGACTTGTTCAATGGAATGGCGGCTGTTGCCGACGTCGCCGCGCCGGACCAGTTCGGCCCGCTCGTGCCCGTCGAGAGCGTGGCCGCGCCCGTGAGCGCGGCCGCATCCGCCGCGTTCTGCAGTTCGTTGGCGGCGGAGAAGACGCGTGGCACGTCGACGGCGAATGCGCCGAACATGAGGAGCGGTGCCAGCATGAACAGCATCCAGATCGCGATTGCGCCGCGCTGGCGCGCCGCGGCGCGCGAAGACGCGTGCGCACGCGGGCGCACGGCGTGCTGCCGGCCGAACGCGGCCATCGAGGCGCTGCGCATCGCTTTCGCGGACTGACGGGGCATGTCATTCACAGTTTTTCACCGCGGTGGCCGTGACGGTTACGGGGCCGGTCAACGAGCTCAGCGCTGAACCGAGGACGATTCCGTTGTACGTGTAGCTGATGGTGACCTGCAGCGCATTGCCGCTTCCGGCCGTGGCGCAACTGCCCGATGGGCTGACCGTGACTGTCGGGGTCGTCGCCGTGCCGCCCGTGACGAGATTGTTCGTCGTGTACGCGAGCGCCACGCTCTGGATCTGGCTCGCGGTGAGCGGCGACGCGCGCAGAACGACGCCCGCGCGCGCCGCTTCGCCGGCGGCATTCGTGATGACCGCCTTGTCGCAAAGGACGAGGCTCGTATCGATGATGCCGAAGAGAACCAGCATCAGAAACGGCAGCATCAGGACGAACTCGAGCGCCGCGATGCCGCGCTCGTTCGTCGCCGGGCGCCGTCGCGCTCTCATCGAAGCGCCTCGCTCGCCGATTCGGAAGCGACGGGCTCGCTGTGCCGCTCGCGCGTCTCGCCGGACGTCGCGGGCGCGCCAAGCCGCGCGCGCAGGCCGCGATAGAACTGCAAGTCGTCTTCGGCGGACTCCGCCGGCATATCGGCGCTGAGAATACGCTTGGCCGCGTCGTCGTTGCCGAGCATCCCGTAGGCGAGCGCAAGGTTTTGCCTCGCTTGCGGCGGCGCGTCAGGCAGGCCCGCGATGTCGAGCAGGACGTTTGCGCCTTCACGCGCACGGTTCGACAGGGTCAGCGAGAGGCCGAGGTCGGTTTTCAAGCCCTGCACCTCGGGATGTCGCTGCAAGGCCGCGCGATAGACGGCCTGGGCTTCGTCATGCCTGCCTTGCAGATCGAGCGCTGTGCCGAGACCTTCGGCGGCCACGGCGTTTTCCGGGTGGGCCGCGACGAGCTTGCGGTAGCGGGCGAGTGCCTCGTCGAGGCGGCGCTCGCGCAGCGCGACGCGAGCGAGCCCGAGTTGCGCGCGGGGGTCCTCCGGCGCCTGCGCCTCGACGCGCGCGTAAAGCAGCCCCGCTCGCGCGAGATCGCCGATCGCGTACATCGCGTCGCCGAGACCGAGCTGGGCCGTGGCCGAGTTCGGATCGGCCTTCAGCATTTTCTCGAAGAGCGAGACGGCGAGCTGTGTGTCGCCGGCTTCGAGCGCGCTTTCCGCGATGCGCTGATCGGCCGCCGCATCGGGCGCGCGCGTTGCCGCCACGGGTTGCGGGACGACGTAATGGTTGCTCGCGCAACCGGCAAGGACGCTCGCGATGAAGACGGGTGCGGCCAGCGCGAGCGTGATCGATCGAGGCCGGGGCGTTTGCTTCATGAGTCGATCTCCGAATGTCATCAAGGCGTCAATGGTGGCGAAACACGACCATCAGCCGGATGACGGCGGGCCCTGCCGCGATCAGCCCGACGGTCGGCATGATGAACAGCATCATCGGCAGCGTCATCTTCGGTGCGAGTTTCGCGGCTTTCTCCTCGAGCCTGACGATCTGCATGGCGCGCTCCGTGCGCGAGAGCGTGCGCAGCGACTGCGTAATCGGCGTGCCGTACTTTTGCGACTGAATCAGCGTCGTCACGAGCGCGCGCATGGAGGAAAGCCCGATGCGCTCCGCCATGCCATTGAGCGCTTGGGCGCTGTCGCCGCCGATCGACAGTTCGTCCGCCGTGACCGAGAGCTCGTCGGCGAGCGGCGGGCAGATCGTCTCGAGCTCTTTCGCCACGCGCTTGATGGCGACGACGAGACTGTTGCCGGCATTCGTGCAGATGACGAGCAGATCGAGCGCATCGGGCAGCGCGACCGCGATTGCCTTGCGGCGCCGCCGGGCCACGAAGCCGATCGCGTATTCGGGCAGCATCATGCCGATGACGAACGCCCCCGCCATCAGCAGCACGCGAAAAATGAAAAGCTGGCCGAGCCCCGGCAAGTGTCCGCCGACAGCGATGGCGCCGAGCGCGAGGCATGCACCGGCGAGGATCTTGAACCCGGAGACGACCGCGATTGCGCGCCGGTCGCGAAACCCCGCGCCGGCGAGTCTCGCCGCGAGCTTGGCGCGTTCCTCCGCCTGCACGACGGGCATCCGTTCGCCGAGCGAGGCGACGCGTCCGACGAGCTTTTGCGGCATGGTCGTCGCCGCGTTTGCGCCTGTCGCATGCGCGGCCGCGGCGCGCGCAACGACATGCCGTGCGCGCTGCGCGACACGCGCGCGCCGGCTCGCGCCACGCAGGACGAGCCAGAGCGTAGCGGCGAGGAGCAACGCGAGCAGGGCGGCGTTGCGCCAGAAATCGGCGGTCATCATCGTGATGTGTCCAGGTTGGAAATCTTGCGGATCATCCAGAGGCCGAGCGTCATCAGGGCGGCGGCCGTCACGAGAATCTTGTGTCCGGCACGTGTGTTGGTCAGCAGCTGGACATAGGCGCGGTCGACGAGAAACATGAAAGCGAACATCACGAACGGGACCGCCGCGATCATCTTGCTGGCGAGGCGGCCTTCCGCCGTCAGCGCCTTACTCTTGGCCCGGATGTCGCGCCGCGTGCGCACGATGGAGGCGAGGTTCTCGAGCGTATCGCCGAGATTGCCGCCCGTTTCACGCTGCAGGATCAGGCAGACCGTGAAGAACGAGAAATCCGCGAGCTGCAAGCGCTGCGCGGCCAGCTCGAGCACGTCTTTCAGCTCGGCGCCGACGAGTAGCGCATCGCCCATGGTCCGGAAGGTCGCGCGGACCGGCTCTTCGCTTTCGACGCCGGCCGTGCAGACCGCCTGGACGACGGGGATGCCCGCTCGCACGGCGCGAATGATGAGATCAAGCGTATCGGGGAATTGATTGAGAAAGCGTTGGCGAAAGCCCGCAACCATCCACGCATAAGCCGAGCGAAGGGCGACGAACGCGACGCCGACGCTCGCTGCAAGGCGCAAAAGCGGGGATAGTCCGAGAAACGACAAGCCGACGAAACAGACGATGAATGCCGCCGCGGCGGCGAGGCCGAGCGTGCGCATCCCGTTCGCGCCGGCAACAGTCCGCACGCGTTCGCGCCACGCGGTGAGCGCCGCCAGCATGGCTTGATCGCTCGCGCTGAAGCGCTTATGAAGCAGCTCGTGCCGCGGCTTTTCCGCTCGCTTCGGCTTGGCGCCGTCGCGCGGATCGCGGAACGCTGCAACGCGCGATTGGATGCGCGAGGCGGGCCGCTGTCTCGCCATTGCGCGTAGCGTGCGCGCGGCAAGCCCCGCGATGACGATCACGAAGAATGCGCCGAGTGCCACGACATCCGCGGGCGTCATGATTGCATCGCCGCGAGGAGCGCCTCTTCGAGCCCGTAGTAGGCGGCCCGCTGCGCGAAGACGGGGCGCAGCGAGGCGCTTTCGAACGCGCCTCGGACCTGCTCCTCATAGGCGCTCGCGTTATAGCGGAACGTGAAGAGGTCTTGCGTGATGACGACGTCGCCTTCCATGCCGGCGATTTCGGTCACGTGGGTGACGCGCCGCATGCCGTCCCGCATGCGTTCGATTTGCAGAATCAGATGAACGGCGCTCGCGATCTGACGGCGGATCGACATCAACGGCAGATTGCCGTTGGCCATCATGACCATGCTCTCGAGCCGCGTGATCGCATCGCGGGGCGTGTTCGCGTGGACCGTCGTCATCGATCCGTCGTGGCCGGTGTTCATCGCCTGCAAAACGTCGAATGCTTCGGTGCCGCGCGTCTCGCCAAGAATGATGCGGTCGGGGCGCATGCGCAGCGCGTTGCGCACGAGGTCGCGCTGCGAGACGCCGCCGAGTCCCTCGCTGTTCTCGGGCCGCGTCTCGAGGCTCACCACGTGCGGCTGCTGCAGCTGCAGCTCCGCGGCGTCCTCGATCGTCACGACACGCTCGCTTTCGTCGATGAAGCGCGACAGTGCGTTGAGCAATGTCGTTTTCCCCGAGCCCGTTCCCCCGGAGATGACGATGTTGAGCCGGCATGCCGTCGCAATGCGCAGCACGTCGACCATCGTGGGCGAGATATTGCCCTGCTGAGCCATACGCCCGAGCGTGATGTTGCGCTTGGCGAACTTGCGAATCGAGATCGACGCACCGTGCAAGGCGATCGGCGGAAGGACGACGTTGACCCGGCTGCCATCGGCAAGGCGCGCGTCGACCATCGGGCTGCTCTCGTCGACGCGCCGCCCGACGGCCGCCGCGATCCGCTGCGCGACGTTGACGACGTGCGCGTTGTCGCGGAATTTGAGCGGCGTCAGCTCGAGCTTGCCGCCCCGCTCGACGTAGACCTGATCGGGGCCGTTGACGAGGATGTCGGTCACCCGCTCGTCGGCGAGCAGCGGTTCGATCGGGCCGATGCCGAACATGTCGTTGACGATTTCGTCGACGATCAGCGACTGGTCGGCGAGCGACAGCGTGAGGCGATCTTTCGCGATGAGCTCGGCGGCGATTTGCTCGATGCCTTCTCGTACCTCCTGGCGCGACATCGTGAGCGCGGCCGACATGTTCATCGAAGAGAAGACGGCCGAGCGGATCGTCCTGAACGTTTCCGAGCGAATTAGCGCTTCGTGGCGGTCGGCGGCGGAAGCTCCGCCTGGCGATGGCGGTATCGGCGCGGGCGGGTCGGCCGCCGCCGCCTCCTGCGCGAGCGGCGTGCTCTTGCTCTTGCCCGCGACGAAAGGATGCGCCGCCTCGGCTTCGTTCGCGCCGCGCTCGACGGTGGCGTCGATCGGCATCGAGGCGTTGCGGCGGCCGAACATCAGCGTGCCCTCCGCTTGGCGAAGAGCCGCGCGTACCAGCGCTTCGAGCTCGCGGTTGCTACCGGTTCGCTGCCCGTGATCGCGTTCGAAAGCGAGACGATCGCGCGTGCGAACGACGATCGATTGGGATCGCCGAGTGCTTCGCCAAGGCTTTCGGCGATGGCGAGCGTTTGCGGCTCATAGGGCAGCGCATGTACCGACCCGCGTCCGAGCGCGCTCGTGAAATCGGCTGCCTGCACGCGGCCCGCGACGGGTTGCCTCGCTTCGTTGAGCAGAACGACGATGGAGGGATTGGAATCGCGGCCCTCGGCGAACCGGCACAAGCGCGCGGCTTCGCGCGTGGCGTGCACGGAATGATCGGCCACGACGTGAATCATCGCGCTCGCGTCGAAGGCTTCCTGGACGAGCCCGCCGGCGCGTTGGGGCAAGTCGAGCAAGATGTAATGAAAGTGGCGCTTCAGCATCGCCACCAGGTCCGTGAGCGCGCCGTGTCTCAGGGCGAAGTCGCTGTTGTACGGGAGTTCCGATGCGAGCACGAAGAGCCGATCGTCGTGGGCGACGAGCGCCTGATGGAGCAGTTGCTGATCGAGCCGCTGGGTATTGAGCATGAGCTCCATGAGCCCGCTGGTATTGGCGACATCGAGCATGGATGCCGCGGCGCCGCCGTACGGATCCAGATCGACGTAGGCGACGCGGCGGCGCGTCGTTCCGGCAAGGTGACGGGCGAGCGCCGTCGCGATCGTGGTCGTGCCGACGCCGCCGCGCGCGCCGACGAAGCTGATCGCCTTGCCCGTGCGGGCCGAGGCGCCCGGGTCCGTCGAGTCGATCGCGCGCCGCACCAACTCGACCGTGAGCGGCTTGACGAGATACTCCTGCACGCCGAGCTGCAAGAGACTCCGATAGAGCCCGACGTCGTTGCGCTCGCCGACGACGACGACGGCGACCGACGGATCGACGACTTCGGCAAGCCGCATGAGATCGGAAATCGGCATGGCCGAGCCCGAGACATCGACGATGAGGTGGCGAGGGGACTCGCTCGCCTTCTTCATGATGTCGATTGCCTCGTCGAGCGTGCCGCGCGCGACGTGCGAGTTCGCGATCGCCCGATCGCGAATGACGTTGCCGATGACTTCCTCGCTGCTCGCATCGGCGACGACGGCGACGAGCTGCTCGCTACCGGAAGACCGGCCGCGGCGTTTCAGAACGTTCGATTCGAGGGCACCCATGTGTGTCGTCTCCGTTACTGAGAGCCGTTCGAAGGCGAGGAAGACGGGGAGGATGTCGAGTATCCCGACGTCGACGAATTGCCGAGCGGCGCGACGCGCCCTTCCTCGTAGCGACGCACCGCGCTCGCGGCGAGTGCCGCATCCGCGCCCGCATAGGGCCGCGGGGCGATGAGATCGGCGGGCCGCGCGAGCATGGCCGCGAGGTTCGAGTAGGTCGCGCAACCGAATGCGACGCCGGGACGCCGCATGCCGGCGTCGCGCATGCCCGAGCGCTGATTGAGCGATGCGCACGAAGGCGGCACGGCATGTCCCCCGTCGCCGGGCGTAAAGCCGATGACGGATGCATCCGGGATATCGAGCGGCGGATGCGACGACATGCAGCCGGCAAGCGCGACGCCTGCCGTGCATGCGGCAGCGCCGATGATGCGTGTCGCGATGGAGGCGAGCCGTGAGGTCATGGCGATTTCCCTCGGCGAATCAGTAGACGAACCCGGCCGCGCCGACGAGTCGCGGCGAGGCGCCCGATAGCGGATCGATGCCGAGCGAATGCTGGACCGCGTATTCGATATCGCTGCTCGGGCGCATGACACTGTCGATCGCGCCGCGCAATTGACCGGGGCCGGTCGGATTGACGATGTAAGGCGTGACGATGATGACTACCTCCGATTTGTTGTTGAGGTAGTTCTTCGACGAGAAGAGCTTGCCGAGCACGGGCAGCCGCGCGAGCCCGGGCAGCTCGGCGAGCACGTCGCTCGTCCGGCTTTGCAGCAGCCCGCCGATCGCGAAGCTCTGTCCGCTCGAGAGCTCGACGGTGGTCTCCATGCGCCGCACCGTCAGTGCGGGCACGACGATCGAATTGAGCGTGATGCTGTTGGTCGGATCGATCTCGCTGACTTCAGGCTTGACTTTGAGGCTGATGCGGTTGTCGGCGAGCACGGTCGGCGTGAAGTCGAGCGAGACGCCGTACGGCTTGTACTCGATCGTGATCGTGCTCGTCGTGCCGGTCTGCGGCACCGGAATCGGCAATTCGCCGCCCGCGAGGAAACTGGCTGTCTGCCCGGACATCGCCGTGAGGTTGGGCTCGGCCAGCATCGTCAGGAGTCCTTCCTGATCGAGCGCATCCAGCACGCCCTCGATCGTCGTTCTGCCGGCATGGAACGCGCCGAGTATCGAAAACGCGCCGGTGGACGACAGATTGAACAAATTGTTGGTGAAGAGCTGTCGGCCGCTGAAGAGTCCGCCGATGAAGTTTCCGCTCTGCCCGAGCGAGCTCCAGTTGATACCGAGCTGCTGCGTGATGTTGCGATCGACTTCGGTGATCCTCACGCGCAGCAGAACCTGAATCGGATGCGCGATCGTGAGGCGATTCACGAGCTGCTCCTTGTCGTGCAGATACGGCTGCACCGTCTGCACGACGGCATCGGCGTCGGCGGCGCTCGGCACGTTGCCCGTCACCATCAGCGATCCGGGCGCGCTCGTCACCCTGACGCCGAACCGCGGAAAACGCGTGTCGAGCAGGCGCGCGATGGCGGCGGTGTCCGTCGCGACGCTGACGGTCTTGCTCAAGATGCGGCGATTGTTCGGGCCGAGCGCATAGAGCGTCGTCGTCCCTGCTTTCTTGCCGAGCACGAACACCGAGCGCGGCGTCGGCACGTGAACGTCGGCCACATCGGGATCGGCGACGAAGACGGCGACGGCCGGCTCGGGCAGTGTGATCATCGTGCCGCTGCCGGCCGGCACTGACAGTACGTCACCATCGTTCGCCGATCGTGCCGCCTCGTTGGCTTGCGCGGCCGTTGCCGCAAGGGCGGGCGGCGATGCGAACGATGCGAGCATCAGAAGGCAAAGCCCCGCGCAGATCATCGCCGTGAAAGAACGGAAGGCCGGCATGCGCGTCAGCCGACGCCCAGCGAGGGACCGCTGCGGCGTCGAGCCGATCTGGCGCGTGTGCGAAGGGGCGCGAGTGGGGCGTCGCATTTTTGATCCTATGCCGCGGGCTTAACAGGTGCGCCTGGCGCGGGCCCCGGCGCAGCTGCCGGCGTGCCGGGCGGTAGCGGCGGGAGGCCCGGTGTGCCGGTGGAACCGCTCACGGATGTTTTGTCGTTGTTGGAGTCGCCTACCGTCGAGCCGCGATAAATGATGACCTGAGGGGCAACGGTTGGCGTAGCGGTTCTGCCGGGCGTCGGCGCGGGCGCGACCGTGCGCAGCGCGGGCGAGACATCGCCGGCCCAGACTGGCGCCGTTCGCGTTTGAGCGAGATCCTCGGCGTCTGATGCATGCCGGTCGCGCGTGGCGAAGCTGCGCAACGCGAGCGAGAGCGAGCCGAGGTGCGCGGCGACGGTGATCGCTTGGGCGCTATGCGGCGTCACTTCGAACGTGGCCGTGCGCGCGCTCGTATTCGGCGCGGCGGCGTCGTCTTTGGGGCGCCGGAATGCCGAGCCGACCGCGAGCACGCGCACACGCTCGGCCACGGTCTCGGATTCGACCGCATGCGCGGGCGGCACGTTGACGCCGCCGTCACCGCGGATCTGTTGCGTGAGCAGCACGTCGACGTAATCGCCGGGCTGGATCAGTCCGGCATTGCCCGATACGTCGTCGACGGCCACCGAGATCGCGCGCATGCCGGGTTTCAGCGCGGCGGCGAGGAAGCCCGGCGCGCTCGGCGAAATGACGTCGGCCGCTCCGAGCGGCGTGTCGGCGTGCACGGCATGGCGCAACAGGTCGCCTTTGAGATCGTCGTCGCCGGCGGCGTCGGGTTGACCTTGCACGAGCGCACCGGCCGGCACCTGGCTGCGCGGCATCGGTTTCCAGACGAGGTCGGCGTCGCGCAACAGCAAGCCATCCGGCAGATCGGCGGCGGCGGCTCGCACGTGGACCACGGAAGCCGGCGATGCGGGGCCGGGGCGCGAGGCCGCGACGAAGAGCGCGCGAATGACGAAAGCGCCGATCGCGGCAATGGCGACGAGCGCGGCGAGTTTAAGGAAGTTCTGCATAGGCGGCCTCGGCCTCAGGCCAGCGGTGCGTGAAGGCCGAGGGCCAGCCACGCGCATCGATCAGGCGCGAGCTCGAGCAAGGCGAGCGCGGCACGATCGTGCAATGAAGGCTGAGCCAGCACGGCGGCGATCCCGCCAAGCGCAAGCGCGACGCCATACGGCACGCCGCTTTCGGGCGAGAGCCATGCAGCACGCTCGCTCGCGCCGCGCACCGACACGCGGCGGCGCACCAGCGCACTGGCGATCAGCATCGAGAGCGCGACGAGCGTGCCGCAGGTAGAGACGATGACGAGCACGGGAATCGCATCAGTCGGCCCGCACCAGAAAAAGACGGCTGCGGCGAGTTTCGCGTCGCCGCCGGCAAGCCAGCCCAAACGAACGAGCAGAGCGGCCAGAATGAATGAGAGCGCGGCCGCGGCCGCATGTATCGCGAGTGAACGCCAGGCGCCGCCGCTCATTGCGGCTTCGGCCAGATACAGCGCGGCGAGGCCGGCTACCCACGCGTTAGGCAGGCGACGCGATCGCAGATCGGACACGGCCAGCATGGCGAGTAATGCGCAAGCTGCGGCTTTGACCGGATCCATAAGATGACCTCTGGCACCGAACGCGTGAGAAAGAGGAGTGTCGGCCTGACGCTCGGCGCAGGCCGGACACTTCGTCGGCCGATCGATTAAATGGCGCCCGTGATCTTGGTCATCAGCGCCGTGAAAAGCGATGGGATACCGCTTGTACCGCTCTGGATGACGGTACCTACCGAAACGAGCGCGACCACGACGATGCCGGCCAGAATCGCATACTCGAGAGAGCTGACGCCGCGCTCGTCGCGCGAGAGGGAACTAATAAAACGCAGCATGGAATGACTCCTTGAAGTAAGCCGAAGTCGGCCGCAGCGCCGCTTTGGCAAGACCGAGAGGGAACCATTTCGCCTCTCGAACGTGTTTACGGCAAACGTTTGCGCTAGTCGGATAAGGACAACTACCGACAACTGCGCATAAAAAGCTTATCGACGAAGCCAGCAACGCAAAGCGTCGAAATGAGCAGGGAAAATGCGTCATTTCTTCGCTTGGTAACATATGAAGAATGCCCGTCGAACGATAGTTCGGAGGCCTAAACATTCCGGCAAATGCTTGGGATTCCTAAGTTTCCGGGGAATGGGCGGACGCCTTTTGCCAGCCGCCGTCGCTCTGGGCGATCCAGGTATACCCCTAATGCCCGTCAAGGGGGAATTCGAGCGTCGGTAGTACTACTAATAAGATTATTCGGACTGCTAACTATGTCCGCGAAGAAGCTTCGGACTCCGAACGATCGACGCGATGGCACGGGAGGGGCTCGCTACTGCGCGAAGTCGGCTGTCAATTGACGATTGTCGTTTGGCGGGGCGCCGTTGGGATGATCGGAACGCCGGCAAAGAGCGCCGCTGTCGCGGCGGCGCTCTTTGCGCTCATCGCTCAAACATCGGCGCGGCGCAGCCTGAAGAGGCCGACGATACGGGCGAGCCCGTGTGCCTGCTCGTTGAGCGTGGCCGATGCGGCCGTCGACTGCTCGACGAGCGCGGCGTTTTGCTGGGTGGCGTGATCCATCTCGGCGACGCTCTGATCGATCTGGCTGATCCCCGCGCTTTGCTCGTTCATGGCGCCATCGATTTCGGCGATGATGCGGTTCACGCGCTCGATGCTCTCGACGATCTCGTGCATTGCGGCACCCGCGGCCTGCACGCGCTGAGTGCCCGTTGCGACGCTCGATGCCGACGACTGAATCAGATCTTTGATTTCGCGCGCCGCGGTGGCGCTGCGCTGAGCCAGCGTGCGCACTTCGCCGGCGACGACCGCGAAGCCGCGGCCGTTTTCGCCGGCGCGCGCCGCTTCGACGGCGGCGTTCAACGCGAGGATGTTGGTCTGAAAGGCGATGCCGTCGATGACACCGATGATTTCGCTGATGCGCGACGAAGACTGGCTGATCTCGTCCATCGTGCTGACGGCGCTCGTCACCACTTCACCGCCGCGGGCGGCCGCGTCGCTGGCCGACGTCGCGAGCCGGGCGGCCTGCATCGCCGCTTCGGCCGATTGCTTGACGCTCGCCGTCAGCTGCGTGAGCGCGGCCGACGTCGTTTGCAGGTTGCTGGCCGACGTTTCCGTGCGCTGCGACAAGTCGCGATTGCCCATTTCGATTTCGCCGGTCGCGATCTTCATGTTCTCGACACCGGCGCGCACATCGTGCAGCACGTTGGCAATCTTCTCGACGAATGCGTTGAACGATGCCGAGATCTGCGCCACTTCGTCGCCGCCCGACGCGGGCAGCCGATGCGTCAGATCGCCGCTGCCCGAGGCGATCGTCGCCATCGCGTCGCGCACGCGCGACAGGCCGCGGAACGACTGAGAGGTCAGGAACGCGGCGGCGCCGACGGCCGCGAGCGTGAGCAACACCAAGGCCACGCCGAGCGTCTGCAGCACGTGCCTGAGGCCGGCCGTCGCTTCCGCTTTGTCGAGCGCGATGACGAGGTACCAGTTGGTGCCTTCGACCGCTTTGGCCTTCAGCAGCTTCGGCGCCCCGCCGAGCTCGACTTCGATCGGCGCCGTTGCGTTCGCGAGCGATGTGAGCTCATCGGACGTGAGTGCCGCCGACACATCCGTGACCGGCTTCAGCATTAGCTTCGCATCCGGATACGCGATGACCTGACCGTCGCGCGCCACTACGAACGCGAGACTCGACGGCGTGGGGTGCACCGCCGCGACGATCTCGCGCACGCCGTCGAGAGGCACCGCGCCGCTCAGCGCGCCGGTCGTCTCGCCGTTGCGAATCATCGGCGCCGCGAAGGAGACGTAGGGAACGCCCGTCGATGCATCGCCGTACGGCTTTGTGACGATGAGTTTTCCGGCCGCGACGGCTTCCTTGTACCAGGGGCGCGCGGTGGGATCGTAGTCCTTGGGCGTCGTGGCGCTCGTCGACAAAAACGTCTTGTCCGTCCACCCGACCGTCGTGATCGGAAAGCCGTCGGCCGCGCCCATGAGCTTGACGAAGCCCTGCGGGTCGCCGTGCTCGACCGCATCGGCGGTCGTGCGCACGGCCAGCGCTTTCGCCGCGACCCATTTGTCGATGGCGAGTGTATTGGCGCTCGAGATTGCGACAAGATTCTGCTCGATCGTGTCGATCGTATTGGCGCGCACGGTGAGGTAGGTGGCGGTGCCCGATACGGCAAGCGCACCGATGACGGTGGCCGATGAAATGATCAGGATGCGGCTACGGAGTGAAACGATCATGTTGGGATGTCGATTCGAATTAGAGCGAGGGTGTAGGGAATCAAGCCGCCTCGTTCGGCAACTCGGCGCCGATCGGACTGGTCACGGTTGATATCGGGTCAAAGCAACTACGTTACGGACTACGGCAGAAAACACGCTGACTTGAGGTTGACGAGAGAAAGGACTGCGCGCCCCAGCGGCCGCGTCTGGGTGCATCGCGTGCCGACAGCTTCGTGCTTCAGGAAGCACTCCCTTATGATTCGATACAACGGTTCGTCGGCCGCAGCGCTTGCGCGCGTGAGCTGACGCACTCAGCGAATCACGAGCGTCCCTTCTTTCATCAGATTATTGGCCACCACCATGCGCTTTCTCGGGATCGACCTCGGCACCGCTTCGCTGAAACTCGCTATCCTCGATGGCGACGGACACGAGGTGGCGTCCGCGGGCGCCGCTTATGCCGTCGACACGCCGCATCCTGGCTGGGCACAAACGAATGTCGGCGACTGGTGGCGGGCGCTGGTGGAAGCGGCCGCGCGCTTGCCGGTCGAAGAGCGACAGGCCGTTGACGCGATCGGCATCGCGGGGCAGATGCACGGCGTCGTCCTCGTCGATGACGCCGGGCAAGCGCTGCGACCGGCGATCCTCTGGCCCGATACGCGCGCGGCCAGTTGGCTCGAGGCGTGGCGCGAGCCGCAACCGAATCCGGTCGCACCGGGGATGGCGGGCCCGATCCTGCGCTGGATCGTCGCGAACGAGCCGCGCACGGCCGAGGCGACGCGCTGGGCGCTTCAACCGAAGGACTGGCTGCGCGTCGCGCTCGGCGGTGAAGTCGTAACGGATCCATCGGACGCGTGCGCGACGGCGCTGGCCGACGCCTCGGGCGCATGGGACGCGGCATTGATCGAGGCGCTAGGCTTGCCGCGCGCATGGTTCGCTGAGGTCGCTCCCCATTCGTACGGGGAAGCCGGCTCGCTATCGGCGGAAGCGGCACGCGCGCTCGGACTGCGCGCTGGCATCCCGCTCGCGACGGGAGCGGCCGATACGGCGAGCGCGGCGCTAGGAAGCGGATTGTCGCGCGAGGGCGACGCGCTCCTCACTACCGGCAGCGGCGGGCAGATCGTCGTGCTGTCCTCGAGCGAGCCGTCACCCGCGCGCGGTCTCCATCGCTATCGCACGGCGACGGGTGCGTGGTATCGCATGGCGGCGATGCAGAACGTGGGCGTGGCGCTGGAAACGGTCCGCTCTTGGCTCTCGTTTCCCAGCTGGCCCGCGGCATACGACGCCGCATTCGAAACCGATCTCGGCGAGGCCGCACCGACGTTCCTGCCGTATCTGAGCGGCGAGCGTTCGCCATGGATGAACCCCGATGCGCGCGGCGGATGGTTGGGACTCAGCCTCGCCGATACACGAGGCACCTTGATGCGTGCGGCGTTCGAAGGCGTGGCGTTCTCGTTGCGGGCGGGGCTCGACGCTATTCGCACCGGTGCGGCAAATGTCCGCACGTTGCGCCTCGCGGGCGGCGGCTCCATCGATGCGCGCTGGCGTCAATTGTTGGCCGACGTGCTCGACGCGGAACTCGAGGCGCTGGCCTGCCCGAACGTCGGCGCGCGCGGCGCGGCACTGATCGCCGGGCTCTCGCGCGGCCATTGGCGCGAGGCCGACCTGCCGGCGCTCGCGCCGCCGGCTGAGCGAGTCGCCGGACCGAGCGGCGATGCGGCCGTCGCTGGTCGGTATGCGCGGTTCCTGGCGCTTTATGAGCGCGCTGAACCCTGGTTCCGGACTCACGCGGCGACATGAGTCAATCGGCGTCGCCTAAGCGAAACGCCGCGTTAGGTGCTACGATCTGACGCGTTTCTCCGAGCAATTTCGGCGATTGCGCTTCGAATGCCCGGAGAACGACGGACCGATCGGCATGCCTATCCAATACCTTCGCGGTTTCACCGTGCCTGAGCGCACCGACGAGGCAAACCGCCGTCTCGGTCGGTCGCTCGCTTTCGTCGCCGGTGCCGCCAATGCCGGCGGCTTTCTCGCGGTCGGTCAATACACGTCGCATATGTCGGGGATCGTCTCCTCGCTCGCCGACAATCTCGCGCTCGGCAGCCTCGGGATGGCTGGGGCGGGCTTGGCATCGCTGGTTTCGTTCATCCTCGGGGCCGCGACGTCGGCGATCCTGATCAATTGGGGCAGGCGCCGCGAACTGCGTAGCCATTACGCGTTGCCGCTCGTCCTCGAGGCTGCCCTGCTGATTTGCTTCGGACTCCTCGGCTCGAATCTCGAGGCCCATCGCATTCTTTTCGTGCCCGCGACGGTGGCGCTGCTCTGCTATGTGATGGGTTTGCAAAACGCGATGATCACGAAGATCTCGAAGGCCGAGATTCGTACGACGCACATGACGGGGCTCGTGACCGACATCGGCATCGAACTCGGCCGGCTCGTCTACTGGAACGGCCCACCCAATGGGCCGATGCGAGATTCGGCGTTCGTGCGGTGCGATCGGCAGCGGCTCGCGTTGCTGGCCTCGCTGCTCGCGTCGTTCCTCGTCGGCGGTTTGGCCGGCGCGCTCGGCTTCAAGCATCTCGGCTTCGTCTCGACCGTTCCGCTTGCGACGGTGCTGGTCGCGCTCGCGGCCGTGCCGTTGATCGACGACATGCTGGGGCAGCAGCGCTAGGGGCCACGACGTTGCGCTTCGCGTGGCGGCCCCATGCACGCGCAAATGCGGACCATCTCGAGCTCAGCTGACGCCGTCCCCGATTTCGCCCCCGCGTTGCCGACTTGCCCGGCATGCGGCAGCGCACCATAAAAAGTGGTTTTCCCCGCCTTGACAGTCCCGGGCGCGTATCCGATCATTCGATCACGACACGAGCAAATGCTCTCTCAATGAGCGTTAGTTCACAAGCATAAAAACGGGTCAATTGATCACCCAGCGGAGACGGTTCGTGAAATTGCACGACAAAGTGGCGATCCTGACCGGCGCCGGGAGCGGTATCGGCGAAGCGGTCGCGCAACGCTATCTGGAGGAGGGCGCGAAATGCGTGCTCGTCGACGTGAAGCCGGCGGATGCCTACGCGCAGCCGCTCGCCCGCCGTTACGCGGAGCGTGTCCACGCCATTTCCGCCGATATCACGCAACGTACGGATATCGAGCGCATCATCGCCTCGAGCGTCGAGCGCTTCGGGCAGATCGACATCCTCTTCAACAATGCGGCTATCTTCGATATGCGGCCGCTCCTCGACGAATCCTGGGACATCTTCGACAAGCTCTTCGCCGTCAACGTAAAGGGTATGTTCTTCATGATGCAGGCCGTCGCGCGGCATATGGTCGAAGCGGGCCGCGGCGGCAAGATCGTCAATATGTCGTCGCAGGCCGGCCGTCGCGGCGAGGCGCTCGTTTCGCATTACTGCGCAACGAAGGCGGCTGTCCTAAGCTACACGCAATCGGCCGCGCTCGCGCTCGCGCCCCACAAGATCAACGTGAATGGCATCGCGCCGGGCGTGATCGATACGCCGATGTGGGAGCAGGTCGATGCGCTTTTCGCCCGCTACGAGGGGCGCCCGCTCGGCGAAAAAAAGCGACTCGTGGGCGAAGCCGTGCCGCTCGGCCGCATGGGCGTGCCGGCCGATCTGACGGGCGCGGCGGTTTTTCTCGCTTCGTCCGATGCCGACTACATCACCGCTCAGACGCTCAACGTCGACGGCGGCAACTGGATGAGCTAGTCGTTCGGCGCTGCGTGCGGGGATATGCGACACGCAGCGCTCTATCCCGCAGTTCCGTACAACGAACAAGAGAAGGAGACAAGTTATGGACGACCCCCACGCTCTCTATCGCTCGCTGCCCCCCGAGGGGGCTCATGCCTCCCTTGGGGCGGCCCGGCGGGAGGCATGCATGCAATCCAACCTCGGTTCCCCCCGTCGTTTCGCGCGCCGTGCGATCGCCACGGCAGCGCTGGCCTGCGCGGCAGGAGGCGCCGCGAACGCAATGGCTGCGACGATCACGATCGCGGTGGTGAACAACCCCGACATGATCGAGATGAAGAAGCTCTCGTCCGATTTCGAAAAGAGCAATCCGGACATCAAGCTGAACTGGGTCGTGCTCGAAGAGAACGTGCTGCGCCAGCGCGCGACGACCGACATCACGACCGGCAGCGGCCAGTTCGACGTGATGATGATCGGCGCCTACGAGGCGCCCCAGTGGGGCAAGCGCGGCTGGCTTTCGCCGATGTCGAATCTGCCCGCCGACTATGACGTGAACGACGTCATGAAGCCCGTGCGAGACAGCCTCTCGTACAACGGCATGCTCTATGCCCTGCCGTTCTACGCCGAAAGCTCGATGACGTTCTATCGCACGGATCTTTTCAAGGCCAAAGGCCTCACGATGCCGTCGAAGCCAACCTACGACCAGATCGCCGAGTTCGCCGACAAGCTGACCGACAAGTCGGCCGGCGTCTATGGCATCTGCTTGCGCGGGAAGGCGGGCTGGGGTGAGAACATGGCCTATCTGACGACGCGCGTGAACACCTATGGCGGCCGCTGGTTCGACGACAAATGGGACGCGCAGTTGACCACGCCCGAATGGAAAAAGGCAGTCACCTCCTATATCGACCTGATGAAGAAAGACGGCCCGCCCGGAGCGAGCTCGAACGGTTTCAACGAAAACCTCACCTTGATGTCCTCGGGCAAGTGCGCGATGTGGATCGATGCCACGGTCGCGGCCGGGATGCTTTATAACAAGAGTCAGTCGCAGGTGGCGGACAAGATCGGATTTGCCGCCGCACCGACGGAAGTCACGCCTAAGGGCTCGCACTGGCTTTGGGCATGGGCGCTTGCGATCCCGAAGACATCGAAGAAGCAGGACGACGCGAAGAAGTTCATCGAATGGGCGACGGGCAAGCCCTACATCGAGCTCGTCGCCAAAGACGAAGGATGGGCGTCGGTGCCGCCCGGCACGCGCGAGTCGACCTATAACCGTCCCGAGTACAAGCAGGCCGCGCCGTTCGCCGAATTCGTCGAGAACGCGATCAAGACCGCCGACCCGAACCACCCGACGGAGAAGCCGGTCCCGTACACGGGCGTGCAGTTCGTCGGCATTCCTGAATTCCAGTCGTTCGGGACCGTGGTCGGACAGAGCATCGCCGGCGCGCTGGCGGGTCAGATGTCGGTCGATCAAGCGCTGGCCGCGGGCAATGCCACGGCCAATCGCGCCGTGAAGCAGGCCGGCTATCAGAAGTAAAGCCGGCCGACGAGGCGATGCTTACCTCACGCATCGCCTCGTTCCAGCGGTCCGCTTGAATGTCGTGCGGCTTACGGCTTCGCGGCAGGTGGCCCGCTCATCGATGTAACGAGGTGACAGGGATCAGGAGGCCGTAACGATGCGACATCTTCATTTACCGCTCACGCACGGAGGGGCGCACGAAGCCGCTCTGCCGACCCCCGAGCGGCGCGCCGGAGCGACGCGCTGGCTCGCCGCCCCCTCGGTCGCCCTCCTCGTGCTCTGGATGACGATACCGCTCGCGATGACGATCTGGTATTCGTTCTCGCGCTACAACCTGCTCAATCCCGACGAAAAAGGCTTCGCCGGCTGGAACAACTACGTCTACCTGATCACCGATCCGTCGTTCGCGCCGTCGATCATCCATACGCTCGAACTGATCGGGTGGGTGCTCGTCATCACGGTGGTCGGCGGCGTCCTCATGGCGGTCCTCTTCGATCGCAAATTCGTCGGGCAGGGTATCGCGCGGCTTCTCGCCATCGCACCGTTCTTCGTCATGCCGACCGTCAGCGCGCTGATCTGGAAGAACATGATGCTGCATCCGGTCTACGGGATCGTTGCGGCCGCGATGCGTGGGCTCGGGTTGCGACCGATCGACTGGTTCGCCACCTATCCGCTCTCGGCGATCGTCGTCATCGTCGCCTGGCAATGGCTGCCGTTCGCCTTCCTCATCCTGTTCACGGCGATCCAGTCGCTCGACGAGGAGCAAAAGGAAGCCGCGCGCATCGACGGCGCGGGACCGTTGTCGATGTTCTTCTATATCACGCTGCCGCACCTGAGGCGCGCGATCGCCGTCGTCGTCATGATGGAGACGATTTTCCTGCTGTCGATCTTCGCCGAGATCTATACGACGACCTCGGGCGGGCCCGGCAACGCCACGACGATCCTCTCGTACCTGATCTACGCGCTGGGCCTGCAGCAGTTCGATGTCGGCCTCGCATCGGCGGGCGGGATTCTCGCGGTGGTGCTCGCGAACATCGTGGCGTTCTTCCTCGTGCGCATGCTCGCGAAGAACTTGAAAGGGGAGTATGAAAAATGAGCAATCCGACCGTGCCTGTCGCGCGCCCGCCCGTGCACATCACGGTGCCGGCACTCGGCGCCGTCAAGCGCGTGCTGCCCGGCGCGCTCGCATGGCTGATCTCGATCGCGCTCTTCTTCCCGATCTTCTGGATGACGATCACGGCGTTCAAGACCGAGCGCGATGCCTACTCGTTGTCGCTCGTCTTCTCGCCGACCTTCGACAGCTTCCGCGAGGTCTTCGCGCGCAGCGATTACTTCGCGTTCGCGCGCAACTCGATTCTGATCTCCGTCGGCGTGACGGTCCTGTGCCTGGCGCTCGCCGTGCCGGCCGCCTATACGATGGCCTTCTTTCCGACGCGCCGCACGCAAAAGCTGCTGCTCTGGATGCTCTCGACGAAGATGATGCCGTCGGTCGGCGTGCTCGTGCCGATCTATGTGCTCTGGAAGGACGTGGGGTTGCTCGATACCGTCTCCGGCCTCGTCATCGTCTATACGCTGATGAATCTGCCGATCGCGGTATGGATGGCCTTCACGTACTTCAACGAGATTCCGCGCGACATTCTCGAAGCAGGGCGCATCGACGGCGCGGCGACGTGGCAGGAGATCGTTTATCTGCTGATGCCGATGGCGTTGCCCGGGCTCGCATCGACGGCGTTGCTGCTCGTGATTCTTTCGTGGAACGAAGCGTTCTGGAGCATCAATCTGTCGAGCTCGGCCGCGGCGCCGCTCACGGTGTTCATCGCGTCGTACTCGAGCCCCGAAGGGCTTTTCTGGGCGAAGCTGTCGGCCGCCTCGCTACTCGCCGTCGCGCCGATCCTGCTCGTCGGCTGGCTGTCGCAGAAGCAGCTCGTGCGCGGGCTCACGTTCGGGGCCGTCAAATGACGAGAGAAGCGAGCGAAGACGTATCGCGCGAACCGCGTCTGCTCATTTGCGATTGTGACGGCGTCCTCATCGATAGCGAGGCTGTCGCGGCGAGCATGCTCGTGCGCGAGCTGAGCGCGCGGTGGCCCGATAGCGATATCGAGCCTGTGGTGCTGCCGCTTCTGGGCTTGCGCATCGAGCGCGTGCTCGAGGAAAGCGCGGCCGCGCTCGGCAAGACGCTCGCCGCCGCCGATATCGATGCGATACGCGGCTCGGTGGAGGCGGCGGCGCGCAAAGCGCCTGTCGTTGACGGAGTCGAGGCAGCGCTCTCGCAGATCGAATTGACGAAAGCTTGCGCGAGCAACAGCTATACCGGCTATGTCGAGGCCGTGCTTGCGCGTACCGGGCTCGGGCGTTTCTTCGGCAAGCGGCTTTTTTGCGCGGATCGCGTCGCGCGGCCGAAGCCCGCCCCCGACGTCTATGTCGCCGCGGCCGATACGCTCGGTGTCGCGCGCGAAGCGTGCCTCGTCGTCGAGGACAGCGTGGCCGGCGTGGCGGCCGCGACGGCGGCGGGCATGCCCGTATTAGGCTTCGTTGGCGGTGGACACGCCACCCGGGCGCAGATCGAAGCGCTCATCACCGCCGGTGCGAAACATGTGTTCGACGATATGCGCGAGTTGCCGGCGCTCGTCGATCGATGGATCGAGGCGCGGCTCGAAAGCGCGCGCCTGGCAACGAACATCAAAGGAGACGAATCATGGCAAGCGTGACCTTGCGCGGCGTTGCGAAGCGCTACGACGAGCACGAGGTGCTCAGGAATGTCAACCTCGATATCGCCGACGGTGAATTCGTCGTCTTCGTCGGCCCGAGCGGCTGCGGAAAATCGACGCTTTTGCGCATGATCGCAGGGCTCGAAGAGATCAGCGCCGGCGATCTCACGATTGACAATGCGCGGATGAACGAAGTGCCGCCCGCGAAGCGCGGCATCGCGATGGTGTTCCAGTCGTACGCGCTCTATCCGCACATGTCGCTCTACGACAACATGGCATTCGGGCTCAAGCTCGCCGGCACGAAAAAGCCCGAGATCGACGAGGCTGTCCGCAACGCGGCCAAGATCCTCCATATCGATCACCTGCTCGATCGCAAGCCGAAGCAGCTTTCGGGCGGCCAGCGCCAGCGCGTCGCGATCGGGCGGGCGATCACGCGCAAGCCGAAGGTGTTCCTCTTCGACGAGCCGCTCTCGAACCTCGATGCCGCGCTGCGCGTGAAGATGCGGCTCGAGTTCGCGCGGCTGCATGACGAGCTCAAGACGACGATGATCTACGTCACGCACGATCAGGTCGAGGCGATGACGCTGGCGGACAAGATCGTCGTGATGTCGGCCGGCAACGTCGAACAAGTCGGCAGTCCTAATCGTCTTTATCATGCGCCGGCCAACCGGTTCGTGGCCGGTTTCATCGGCTCGCCTAAGATGAACTTTCTTTCTGGCGTCGTCGAAGACACGAATGCGGACGGCGTGCTCGTTCGCTACGAGACCGGTGAGACGCAACGCGTGGCCGTCGAGCCGCGCGGCGTGCAAAGAGGTACGCGTGTAGCCGTCGGCATTCGGCCCGAGCACCTCCATACGCGCGCGGCCGGGGCGGCCGAGTTTGGCGTGGCTTCGACCGTCACGGCGGTGGAATCGCTCGGCGATGCGGCTTATCTCTACGCCGATTCGCCTGTCGCGGCCGATGGCTTGATCGCGCGCATTCCACCGCTCGAGCGGCACGAGCGCGGCGAAGCGCTGAAGCTCGGCGCGGACCCGGAGCATTGCCATCTCTTCGACGAGGAAGGACACGCATTCGAGCGCAAGATCGTCGAGGTGCTGTCGGCAGCTTAGCTTCCTTCGAACGATTACGCCGGGTGCGCGATGAAGCTGACGCGAGCAGCCGAAGCTTCAAGCGCGCACTCAGATGGTCGGATCGCCTTCCTGGTCACTTCAAATCACGCGCGACGCGAAACCCATTCGCCGTGTAGCGAACGCCGCTGTCGTACTTGAAGCGCGTGGCGGTGAGCATATACGAAGCGCCGTCGCGCCAAGAGCCGCCGCGAATCACGTGGGACTGGCAATTGGGCTCGTCCCAAGAGCGGCCGTCGGTCGGCGCGTTCTTGTACGAGATGTGCCAGCAGTCGCTGACCCATTCCCAGACACCGCCCCCCATGTCGTAGAGACCGAACGGATTGGCGGCGAACGAGCCGACATCGGCCGGAGCCTCGTCGTGCCACGGTTGCCCGCAGTCCTTGCAGTTCACCTTGCCCGCGCGCATTTCATCGCCCCACCAGTAGCGCGTCGTCGTGCCGCCGCGCGCCGCGTACTCCCATTCGGCTTCGGTCGGCAGGCGGTAGTGCTTGCCCGTCGTTTTGCTCAGCCACGCCACGTATTGCTGCGCGTCGTCCCAACTGACATCGTGCGCGGGCGCGTTGGGTGATGTACTGTTGTCGCTCGCGAGGGGGGCGCATGCACGCGCGTTGACACACGCATTCCATTGCGCGACGGTAATCACGTATTTCGCGAGCGCGAACGCGTGGTCGATCGTCACGCGATGAGGCGGCCGCTCAGAAGGATCGTCCGCGTTCGTGCCCATGACGAAGCTGCCGGGCGCGATCGAGACGAGCGACGGGCAGGCGGCGCAATCTTTGATCTCATGCGCGCCCGTCGCGGCGGAAGGGCCGGGCGCCGCGGGTGCCATCGCCGCGGCGGGTGGCGCGCTCGAAGCCGCTGCAGCAGCCGGTGCCTTCGCAGCGGGCGTCGGTGTTTGAGCCGGTCGCGCATTCGGTGCGGCGGTTGCGGGCGCTGGTGCGGCCGGCGACTTTCCCGCCGACGCCGACGTCGGCGACGTCGCCGACGCGGCGGCGCGCAGGCGAGCGAGGCGCGCTTGCGCGAGCGGCGCGAAACGACCATTCGGATACGCCTTCAGGTAGGCCTCGTAGTCGCCGGCGTAGTTGCTGTCCTTGATCGACTCCCAGAACGTGATCTCGTACTGCTCGCTGCTGTCCTTCGGCAGCACGCCGGCGTGCACGAGGCCAGCCCCCGTGCAGACCGTCGACGCGAGCAGCGCAATGCACAGCAGTCTTGGCAGCATCGAAACCCCCGTTCCCGCATCGATATCGATAGCAGCAGTTTGCGCGCAGGGAAGAACGCGCAGTCTGTGCGCCAGCGCGCAGTAGCGCCCCATGCGCATGGGCCAGCATACGGTTCTAGCCTGTCGCGGCCCATCGAGCGTCGGCATACGCCGCTCGAATCAGAAAGATCGCGCCGGACGACCGTAACCGCTATGCGGGAAATCGCGAAGAGAAGGGGGGCGGCCATGCAACGTAGAACGATGCTCATCGCATGCGTGGTCGCCGGCGTCGCGCCGCGCGTTGCGTTCGCCGGCCCCACACCCTCACCGCCCGGCGCGCAGGTCTACATCATCTGGCCATACGACGGCGCCCGCATCAAGGGCGCGTTCTGGCTCCGCATGGGGCTGACCAACATGGGCGTGTGCCCGAAGGGCGTGGACCGGCCTGCCACGGGTCATCATCATGTGTTGATCGATACCGACTTGCCACCCATGGACCAGGCGATTCCATCGGACAGAAACCATCTGCATTTCGGCGCGGGCGAAACGGAGGCGCGCATCGAGCTGCCGCCGGGCAAGCATACGCTGCAGTTGCTCATGGGCGACTACAACCACGTCCCTCACAATCCGCCCGTCTACTCGAAGAAGATCACGATAACGATCGAGTGACTGGACGCCCCAGCCCTCGCCCTCGCCCCGAGCAAGCAAGGCTTTGATGAAATGTCGGAGCTCACGTCATGAATCATCGTTTCGGTTTCTCCGCAATCGCCGCACGATTCGTGTCTTTCACGGTAGCAACGCTTGCAATGACGCTGCTGGCGATTTCGATCCCGGTAGCTCCAGCCTTTGCGGGCGATACGCCGGCCGATCCGCGTGCGCTCGTCTATATCGGCTGGCCCAACGATGGCCAAGTGCTGCCGGCCGGCAGGCCGTTCAAGGTCTGGTTCGGGCTTCGCTACATGGGCGTGGCGCCCGCGGGCGTGAAGTTCCCGAATACGGGCCATCATCATTTGCTCATCGATACGGACCTGCCGCCGATGGACCAAAGAATCCCGTCCGACCGGAACCACCTCCATTTTGGCGCGGGGCAAACCGAAACGACGATCGAGTTGCCACCGGGCAAGCATACGCTGCAACTGCTGCTCGGCGATGAGAATCATGTTCCGCACAATCCTCCCGTCTTCTCGAAGAAGATCACGATCTACGTGAAATGAGGCGGGCGCTGAAAAGTGTCCGCAATCGGCGGCATCGTGCCGACGGCGAGCGCGTTCGCATCTCAATCGGCATCAGCATCTGCATCAGCATCGGCATGTCGGTTCTCCACCGACACCTCGTCCTGTGACTGTTGGCGTCGCGCTATCACTCCTGATGCGCCGTATTCCTCGGCGCGCGTACGCGCAAAGCTCCTGTCATCGCTGAGCCCCTTATCTGGCAAGCAATTCCGAGCCGCTGTGCATCGTCACGGGCACGCATGGCACACCCTGTGCAGTAGAAGGCACGAGCCCGCAACACATTGCAGCTCAATTCGAAACCCAGCCTTTTCTTTACTTGCCTTCAGGAGAACTGCCATGAAATCGCTCATGATCGAAGACCTCGGTGTCGCCAAAGAACTCGACGGCCGTGCCATGTCCGCCGTACGCGGCGGCACGGGTTATTTGCTGCCGCTGCCGTACTACTCGCCCGTTCATGTCACCGACACGACGAACTTCAGCGCGCAACAGCTGATCAGCCAGTCGAACAGCATCGTCAACAACACGGGCAACGATGTCGCGTTTGCTTCGGGCATCCACTCGACGGTCAACCCGTCGCAAAGCGCGAAGAACACGATCAACTTCTGATCGCATTCACGCGCTCGAGCCGCGAGCCGTCCGTCAGGCGGCACATCGCCTGACCTGACGGCGGCCCGGCCCGAAAGAGCCCGTCGCGACGACGGTCACGCGCAA
>NZ_PYUC01000010.1:0-290923 GCF_003028655.1 Trinickia symbiotica | reverse complement strand
GCGCCGGGAAGGCCTCATCGAGGCAAACGAGGTAGTCGACTACACCGTTTTTCGCCATTGCTATCTATCGATGCAGCAGGCGATGGACGCGAGCATCGGCACGCTGCGCGAACGCCTGCGCCGATCGCTGGCGGGGAAACAGCCCGCGCTGGCTCAGCTCGCGGCTATCGATGCGGTCATGGAGCGCGCACTGAGTGCGCGCGAGCACAATCTGCTGACAGCGATACCCGACTTGCTCAATGTTCGTTTCGAGCATCTGCGCCGAGCGAATCAGGACCCGGCCGCCGCCGACGACCGCGACGGCGATGCTGAAAGAGGCAACCCGCCCGCTCCGCACGATGCGTGGCTCGACGCATTTCGTCACGAGATGCGCAGCGTGTTGCTCGCCGAACTGAGCCTCCGTTTTCAACCGGTCGAGGGGTTGCTCGCGGCCCTTCGCACGAGCTGACGAGACGTTATGTCCAGAAATTCGATCAATCTTGTTGTGTTCCTGGCGGGACTCTGCGCTGCGTGCTGGATCGGCTTCGGCTATATCGGCACGAATCCGCTCGCCTTCGCTGTCACGTTCCTGATCGTTGCGTGCTATCTCTCAGGCGCATGGGAGTTGCAGCGCTATCAGCAGGCGACGGCCACGCTCGTGCGTGCCGTCACGGAGCTCTCCGGCCCACCGCCGAGCCTCGCGGCATGGCTCGAACGATTGCACCCGAGCCTCGGCAACGCGGTGCGTCAACGCATCGAGAACGAACGGGCAGCGTTGCCGGGACCGACGCTCGCGCCGTATCTCGTCGGCTTGTTGGTGTTGCTCGGCATGCTCGGTACGCTCCTCGGCATGGTCACCACGCTGCACGGCACCGGAACGGCACTCGAAAGTGCAATGGACATCGAAACGGTCCGCGCAACGCTCGCCGCACCGGTCAAAGGATTGGGGTTCGCGTTCGGGACTTCCATCGCGGGCGTGGCGACATCGGCCATGCTGGGGCTGCTTTCGGCGCTCTGCCGGCGCGAGCGCATTCTCGCGGCACAGATGCTCGACCAGAGGATCGCGACGACATTGCGGTCCTATTCGCAAACGCATCAGCGAGAGGAAACACTGCGGCTGCTGCAACGGCAGGCTGAAGCCATGCCGGTCCTCGTCGATCGGCTACAGGCCATGATGGCCGCCATCGAGCGGCAAAACGAAGCATTGAACGAGCGGCACGCCGCCCATCAAGAAGCGTTCTACAACAGAGTCGAGGCCGCTTACGATCGCCTCGCTTCCTCCGTGGCGCAATCGCTGAAGGCGAGCGTCGCCGAGAGCGCGCGCGTGGCCAGTACGACGCTACAACCGATCGTCGACACGACGATGCAGAGCCTCGCGCGCGAGACCACGACATTGCATGGCACCATCAAGCATGCCGTCGATCAGCAACTGCACGGTCTAGCGGCCGGGTTCGAAGCTTCCACTGCCGCCGTCGCGAATGTATGGAGCCAGGCGCTCGCGGAACATCAGAAGTCGAGCGAGGCGCTTGCCACGCGCCTCAGCCTGTCGCTCGATCAGTTCAACGAAACGCTCACGCAGCGCACGGGTGATCTGCTCGAAGGCGTCTCGGCTCGCCTCGAAGCCGCGGCGGATAGCGTGTCGGGCACGTGGAATCAGTCGCTGTCACAACAAGAACGAATCAACGAGCGGTTGGCGGACCGCAACGAGCGCGCGCTCGCCGTTGCCGCGGCCACGTTCGAGCAGAATGCGGCATCGCTCATTGGCGGCGTGGATCGGTCGCATCGGAAGTTGCAGGAGGACCTCGCATCACAGGATCGGCAACGACTCGTGGATTGGACGCAAACGTTGGGCTCGATGGTCACGACGCTGAGCGCGCAATGGGAGCAGATCAATGCGCTGACGGCAAGTCGGCAAAAGGAGATCTGCGACACGCTCGCGCGCACCGCGCAGGATATTTCGGCTCAAACAAAGGCGCACGCGAGCGACACGATCGCCGAAATCTCCGGGCTCGTGCAGGCGGCCTCGGAAGCGCCGAAGGCAGCGGCGGAAATCATCGGCGAGCTGCGCGAGAAGCTTTCGGAGAGCATGGCCCGCGACACGGCGATGCTCGAAGAGCGCACCCGCTTGCTCGAAACGCTTCAGACGCTGCTCGATGCGGTCAATCATGCCTCCTCGCAACAGCGGGAGGCGGTCGATTCGTTGATTGCGACGTCTGCCGGCCTACTCGATCGCGTGGGCGCTCAGTTCTCCAACAACGTGCAGGCCCATGCCGAAAAACTCGGTGCGGTGACGGCGCAAGTCACGGCCAGCGCCGTGGAAGTGGCGAGCCTCGGCGAAGCGTTCGGCGCGGCCGTGCAGTCGTTCGGCGAATCGAACGACAAGCTGCTGACGCATCTAAGCCGAATCGAAACGGCGCTCGACAAATCGCTCTCGCGCAGCGACGAGCAGCTCGCCTACTACGTCGCGCAGGCAAAAGAGGTCATCGAGCTCAGCATGCTGTCGCAGCAGCGGATCGTCGAAGAGATGCAGCAGGTCTCCGGTCGGGAGACGGCGGCATGATCGACGAAATCGACGGAGGCGTGGAGCCGACGACGCCCGTCTGGGCCGCCTTCGGTGATCTGATGTCGGTGCTGCTCGGCATTTTCGTGCTGATCCTCGTTAGCGTCATCGGCGTTCAGTTGCAGCTTTCGGCGAAGCTGCAACAAGCGGTGAAGGAGCGACAGCTCGAAGCGGCGCGTCGCCATGCCTTGGAGCAAGCGCTGGCCGGGCCGCTGGCCGCTGGCCGCGTCACGCTCGTCAATGGGCATATCGGCATCAGCGGCAGCCTGCTCTTCGCGTTGAACTCCGATGAATTGCAGCCGCAGGGCCGCGACATTCTGAAAAGCCTGGCCGGCCCGCTCTCCGCGTATCTGCACGCTCACGACGAGATGCTGATGGTCAGCGGCTTTGCCGACGACCGACAGGTGCGCGAGGGCAATCGGCGCTTCGCGGATAACTGGGAGCTGTCGGCGAAACGCGCATTGACGGTGACGCGCGCGTTGATCGATGAGGGCATTCCCGCCTCGTCCGTCTTCGCGGCTGCCTTCGGCTCCGAGCAGCCCGTCAGCTCGAATTCCGACGACGTGGGGCGGGCCAAGAACCGCCGCGTGGAAATTGCGCCTGTGCCCAGGCCCGCGAAGGCAATGTCGACATCCCATGAATAGCGCCGCAACCGAGGCGCGTGCAAGGCTCGAGCAATGGAAAGCGCGCGGCGCCGATGGCCATGACCCCATTCGCTTTAAATTCATCGAGGCATTGGAGAGACGCGCCGCCGAGCAATGCGGCGAAGCGCGACGTATTCTCGAAGAGAGGCTGTCCGTACTGATCCAGGCTTACGTAGATGAAGTCGAGAGCGCCGCTTCGCAGACAACCCATACCGTGGTAGCAATGGCGCCGCGCGCGCCTGCTCGTGGGCTGCTCGCCGAGCTCGTCGATTCGATTGCCAATCGATCGTCGGTAAGCGGCACGAGCTTGCGCACAGGCGACGCCGCGCACTGGCGCCACCCCGGAGCGGAGTTCGAGGCGCTCGGGTACTTCAGGGAAGTCTGGTCCAAGGTCAATGTCGAAAGTCAATTGAGGCAGTCGCTCGAGCAGGTACCCGACAATGCGGGCCCACTCAATTCGGAGAGCCTCGTCCACCGGGCGCTCGCGCTCATGCAAAAGACGTCGCCGGGCTATCTGAGGCAGTTTTTGTCGTACGTCGAAGCGTTGACGTCTATGGAACGGATGAACGTCGGCGGCGTCCTGGCAGGCAAAGAAGCACCTCGTTCCGGGAGCACGAGGAGCGCGACGAAGAGCACAAGGAGTAAGCTGCGCTAGGCGCTTTCCTGTCTGCTACTGCCAAGCTACTGATTGATAGGTCGTCGTCCCCGCCCGTCGATGAAGCAAATGGCTACTTGGTGCCCAACAACCCAAACACCGCCACGCCGTTCGTCGCCCCGACGTACACCTTCCCGTTCGCGATCATCGGCGTGATGAATTTATTGCCCGCGCCGAACTGATCGCGTCCATTCGGAGATTGGTTGCTGTTATAAAGCTCGTGCGCGAGATTCGTCGCATCGTACGCGTAGAGCCCCGCGATGTTGCCGTTCTGCGCGGCCCAGACGATTGCATTCGAGGAGCCGTTTGCCGATATGCTCGGCGTCGTCCCCGGCGCGCCGAAAGTTTCCGGCGACTGGCTCGTGGGCGTCGTCGAAAAACGCGCATTGGACACGGTGAACGCTTTGACGTGGTCGTCGACCGAGCCGTAGTAAACCGTGCCGCCAAAGTACGCCGGCATGCCGAATTCCCGGCCGATTAGTTGCCCGCTGATCTCCTGATAGATGTTGTTCGCGCCTGGATTGAACTTGCCCATCGAATCGCGATTGACGATGTAGATGTTGCCATCTTTCCCCGCCCCTATCGCGAGATGGTGCACGACGCCCGATGCGTCAGTGAAGTCAGGCAGCAGGAGCGCCCCGCCCGAGCCGAGATCGACGTCCCCTTGCGATGCAGTAGCCGTGTCGAACTGATTGAAGTAGTCGGCGACCGCCAGGCCGTTCGTCGTGCTGAGCTTCAGGAAAGCATTTCCAAAATCTCCGAGCGCCGGAAAGCCGTTCGCATTCAGCGTCGTGTCGAACGTGCCGTTTGCATCGAGGAAATAGATCGATTGTCCGTCCGATGCCATGCCGGCGCCGCTCATCCAGATCGACCCTTCCGTGCCGTTTGGCGTGAGGTTCAGGACGCTCGTCTGCTTCAAAGTGTCGGCGCTATAAGCGATCACCCAGCCGTTGTATGGATCATGGTCGCAATGCGAAGTCCAGCCCGTGTAGATGTTGCCGTTCAGTTCCAGCAACGACTGACGCTCCGCGTATTGCTTCGGGTCGAAAGTCAGAACCCCGCCGGCACTGTTGGGACCGTTGCCCGGGAACGACGCGGCGACTTCAGTCGGGCCGCCGAACAGCTCGGCGCCGGTCGTCACGTCGAGCGCATGAATGCGCTGGTGATAGTTGCCCGATGCATCCTTCGACATGCCGACCACATACATCGCGCCATGCGGTCCGCGAGAACGGTCGATCACCGGCGTGGAGGTGATGCCGATTTCCGGAGAGATCTGGAAGCAGCCGAAGTCGTCGCTTGGCGTTTCGTTGGCACCGAGCGTGGAGACGTGCCATAGGGGTGTGCCGCTATCGGCATCGAACGCGTAGACGCTCGCGTGCTCTGTCTCGACGTAGAGCACGTTGTGGGATCCGCCCGCGATCGGCACTGAGGCAAGGTAGAGAGGCTCTGCGTCGACCTTTCCGTCCGTGGCGAAAAAACCGATCTTGCCGAACGTCGTCGCATTCACGTTGGCAAGCGTCAGTGTCGTCTCGGCCAACTGCTGACCCGTGCGGGCGATATCGTTGTGATAAGTCGCCACATCGACGGCCATCGCACCCGACGATCCCGACGATCCCGACGAACCGCCTCCCGGCGAAGCCCCTCCCGACGAGCCTGCTCCCGAGCCTGCCCCGGAGCCCGCGCTCGAATCCGAGCTCGAACTGCCGCCGCCGCCACAACTGGCGAAAAACACGGCAAACAGCAGCGCATAGATGCGGCTCAGGCAAGGCGAGAGTCTCATTTGCCCACTCTCCCAACGCAGCTGACCGGGCGGGTGAAGTCGATCGCGATAGCGCGATTATCGCGCCACGCCACGCGATCGCGCGCATTGACAGTCATGTTGGCGGGAAAAGCGGATGCTTTGGCGGCAACGCGGTCAGCTGCCTATGGGAGTCTCGACAAGCATCCGGCCGGCTAAGGCCTAAGGCCGACCATGATGGCCCCGCCGATGGCGATGTTTGGCGCGCTCCGTCAGCAGTAGCGGCATCAGCTCCTCAATGTATTGCTTCGCGTGGCCACGCGTAGACAATTGGCGGAAGCGCGCATGCGCCCTCTCGCGCCCTACCAGAGCAATGTGCGCCTTCCTCAGCACGTGGAGGTAGGCCATCAGGCTGGTACCGTCGCGCAAGGGCTCGTCGTCGCGCCTATCCGGGGCGGAATATTGGCTCATGCTCCAATCCTTTGCGGGCAGTCCGCGCGGAAAGTCGTCGTGACGAGCGACAGCAGATCGTTCGCAGTTTTGTCCCGGTCGGTCAACGGGTCGAGGCCGAACAGACGCCCGACGGTTGCAAGAACGGAACTATGGTCATAGACGGTATGCTCGACGTGGCCGCGAGCAACCCATGGCGAGACGACAATTGCAGGCACGCGCACGCCATAGACGTTAAACGGGAAGCCGCTGGCGTTCAGCGTGTCAGGCGCGCCGTCGTTCGGCGGTGCGGCAGCGCCGGGCGCGACGGAATCGTAGAAGCCGCCATGCTCGTCGTAGAGGATGACGAGCAGACTGTTCTGCCAGATCGGTGAATTGCGAATCGCGTTATTGACGCGGGCCGCGAGTTGATCGCCACCGGCCAAACCGTCCATGGGATGCTGCGAAGTACCGCCCTCGTAGGTATCGTGGACGATGTCGCCATACCCTGGCTCGATGAACGTGTAGCGGGCCGTATAGCCGGCCGCGAGATCGTCCGCGAAGTGCGACAGGTCATCGACATCGAAAAAGCTGATGCCTTTCAGCGATGCGACTTGCGGCACGCGCCCCAGGAGCGTGCCCGTTTCGTCCTGATAGAGGCGGTAGCTATCCGCACCGGTCTTGCGGAGCGCGTCGAAAATCGAACCCTTCGGATAGCCGAAGCCGTCCAGGGTCTCCCATTCGGCCAATTCAGCGCGAGTCGGCGAATGGTCCAGCCCAGTCGATGACGCACCATGCAGGAAAAACCGATTCGGCCAAGTCGGGCCCGGCATCGACGAGTGCCAGCCATCGCAGAGTACGAACTCCGTCGCCAATCGATAGAGCGACGGCGCCTGTTTCTCGATGTCGACGCCGAGCATGATCTTGCCGACGTCGGCCGGCCGCGGCGGGGAGCCTTCTGTCTGCGTCGTCGCGTAGTTTGCGACAAAGCCGGAGTTGTTGATCGCGGGGTACGCCTGGCCCCTTTGAAATCGCGCGCCGGCGCCGCATAGTTGTTCGACGACATCGGTAAATTCATGCCCGGGATCGGTGGGCATCTGGTCGGGCGCACCTCCGCCGAACGCGTACGTAGTGTTCGCGTACGGGTTGGAATGATTGGACGTCGCCGCGACGATGCCGGGTATGCCCGACAACGCAAACATGTGGTCGAAAGATCGGTTTTCGAGCATCAGCACGAATACGTGCTTGATACGCTCCGGGAGCGGCGGCGAGGTTTCGGCCGTTGCTTCGTCGGTCATGTTCCCCCCTTATCGTCCGATGGCAACCGGCCTGATTCTAGCTACCTTTTCGCGCAAGCCAAAGCCAATCGCGGGTCGCTACGCCGAACGGACAAGGCCTACGCAAAGTCGGTCGTCGCGCGACTCGGCGCCGCCGAACAAATGCTACGATCGACGGCATGCATATTTGATCCAGGCGAACGATGGCGACGTTGTACGAAACGTTGGGTGTGCGCGAAGACGCCACTGATGACGAAATCAAACGCGCATATAGAAGGGCGGCGATGAAAGCGCATCCCGACCGCAATGTCGGGCGCGAAGCGTCGGCACACGGTCGATTTCAGGAAATCAAGGAAGCTTACGCAATCCTGTCGGACCCGGTGCAGCGCCGCGTCTACGACGCGGTCTATGCCGAGGAGGTGAGCCGTCTCGCTCGCCGCCGCGAAGAAGAAGAGCGTTTGAAGGCCAAGCGTGAGGCGGCGCGCCAGGCCGAGTACGCGCGGTTCGTCACCCTCGCGATGCGCTTCGCCGAACGCGGCTACAGCCGCGACGTCCTGTTCGGCGTGCTATTGGGGCGCGATTGCGAGGTCGAGCTCGCCGGACGCATCGCTGATAGCGTCGCCGCACTGCATGCCTCGCGCCAACCGGCCCAACCCCGGGATGTGAACGGGGACGATCGAGCGCCCCGAGACGAGGAAGCTGTGGCGCAGGCGGCGGCACCCGAGAATCCGGACCCGCAATCGGACCCGCAAGCTAAACCGGAAGCGAAACCGCAAGCGAAACCGGACACGTCCTCGCCGCGGGACCGGGAGCCAACGCCGAGTGAGGACGCCGATACACGGGGTGAACGCGCGCATGCCAACTTATTCAGTACGCTATGGCATGGCGTTTTCGGGCTGCGTCAGTAAGAAGCACGATTGGCGATCGCTCAACGGGAAGACAGCGATTCGGCAATCGGGTTGCGCTCGCGCCACCGCCTACGGCTCGTTGCGCAGGTACCCCTCCTTCGAAGGATCGCGCATGCGTAGCGCGACGATGCCCGCGAATGCGCACATCGCTGTCACGTACCAGTAGAACATCGACTCGCTACCCGCCTGCTTCAGCCACAGTGCAACGTACTCGGCCGAACCGCCGAATATCGCGTTGGCAACCGCATACGAGAGGCCGACTCCGATTGCGCGAACCTCGGGTGGGAACATTTCCGCTTTGATCAGGCCGCTAATCGACGTATAGAAGCTGACGATCGCGAGCGCGATCACGACCAGGACAAATGCCGCATAAGGGTTCGTTACGCCCTCGAGCGCATGAAGTAAAGGCACCGTACCGATAACCGCGAAAGAAGCAAAGAACAGCATCGATCGGCGCCGGCCGATGCGATCGGACAGCGCACCGAAAAGCGGCTGCATCAGCATATAGACAAAGAGCGCGCCGGTCATCACCGTACTCGCGGTCTTTGCATGCATGCCCGCTGTATTCACGAGGTACTTCTGCATGTAGGTCGTGAACGTATAGAACACGAGCGATCCGCCTGCCGTGAAACCCACGACAGTAAGAAACGCACCGCGATGCTGCCACAATCCGCGGATCGTGCCGGCCTCCCGGCGCGAGCGGGTTTCCGTGGTGGCGGTTTCGTCGAGGGACTTGCGCAAATAGAGCGCGACAAGCGCTGCAACGGCCCCCATGACGAACGGAATTCGCCACCCCCAGGCCTTCAAGTCCTCGGTGCTCAGGGTTTGCTGCAAATAACGAGCGCGAGCACGGCGCAAAGTTGCCCCCCGATGAGCGTCACATATTGGAACGAAGCAAAGAAACCGCGCCGCCCTTGCATCGCGACTTCGCTCATGTAAGTCGCGCTAGTCCCGTACTCGCCGCCGACGGACAGCCCCTGGAACAGCCTTGCGACCAGCAGCAGCGCGGGCGCGAGCACACCAATTTGAGCGTAGGTGGGCAGGACGGCGATCACGAGCGAGCCGCCGCACATCATGAACACGGACACCATCATCGCCGTGCGTCGGCCGTGCCTGTCCGCCAGCCGCCCGAAGAACCAGCCCCCGATCGGACGCATGAGGAAGCCGGCCGCGAACACCCCGGCAGTGTTGAGCAGCTGCGTCGTAGTATTGCCGCCCGGGAAAAAAGCGGGGGCAAAATACAACGCGCAGAACGAATAGATGTAGAAGTCGAACCACTCGACCAAGTTGCCCGATGATGCCGCCACAATGGCAAAGATGCGTCGCCGCGTATCGTGTTCGGCGATGAGAAGCTGAGTCGACTGGTCCGTCATAGGTCTAGCTTTGCCTTTTTTTGAAAAATGGAGAATTCCGCGCCCTGCTCCCACGCCGCGAAGAAAGAGTGCCCCTCGCGAGTTTGATGTCGCGATAATGTAATTATCTTGAAAGACTTATGCAATGTCGGGGCAATCCCTCATTGCGCGGCAGGGTGCTTCGGCTGCATCGCAACTGCGAGCCGGACCGGCTAGAGCTAGATTCGGTGCGTCGAATGGGCACCGGGCGAGATATTGGAAGGGGCTGCGAGCAATAGCCGGCTCGAGGCATGCTCGATGCCCGTCGGCAGCGCCCGCAAATTTTGGATGCTTACCCTTCGAAGTCCAGATTGCCGAGCAGAATGGCGGGCTCCGCTTGCGAGCGTGACGCGAAATCGATGTCACGTGCGGCCTCCCATGCCGACAGCTTGCGCGGCAAGGCTTCGAGGTAATGCGCGAAGCGTGCGCGGCCATGGGGACCGACAAGCGTTTTGATCTCGTCCGGGTCCCACGTGAACCGGATGTTGAGCGGATGTTCATAGCCGCGTATGTGCTCGTGCGGCGCACTGCGCAACACGATGGCGGTGGGATGTTCAGCATCGCCACACGGAACCACCTCCGCGTGTGCTCTTCCTTCGAAGATCTGAGCCAGCGTCTGTGCGATACGCGGCGCGAATTCGATATCGAATCGGCGGGCCAGGTCGGCATCCATCAAATGTCTCCAGACGAACGGCAATCGTAGCACGCGGGTCCATCGCGTCGCAGGAGCGGTCAAGCGAGGCGACCGGGACAAGGGCACGGCGCCTTTGCGGCACACAGGATGCTGGAAGCCAGTCACCGATTGGCATCCGTCTGCCCATGATGACGCGCTCGATACCCGCCCAACGTATCGGAGGTCCACGCATGAACACGCCTTCCTCGCCACGACGCTTCGCAACGTGGCTGACTGTCCTGTTTGCCGGGATATCCGGTCTCTACCTCGTTGTCGGCGGCATCTGGCTGCTCGCGGTCGGCGGATCGCCTTACTACCTGATCGCCGGCATCGTCATGCTCGTGGTCGCGGCTCTCGTGTACCTTCGTCACGAATTGGCGTTGGGTCTCTATGCGCTGCTGCTCATCGGTACGCTGATCTGGGGGATCGCGGAAATCGGATTCGACTTCTGGGCGCTCGTGCCACGCATCGACGTTCTCGTGATTTTCGGCATCTGGTTATTGCTGCCGTTCGTCTATCGCTTTTCCACGACTCCGTCGGCGCGCCCTGGCGCGATTGCATTGGCGATCTGCCTTGTGTTGACTGGCGCCGCGCTCGCGTACGCATCGTTCAACGATCCGCAGGTGATAAACGGCACGCTCGCGGCGAATGCGCCAGCCACGGGCGGCGGACAAGCTCCGGCGCATCCCGACGACTGGCGGGCCTACGGCCGCACACAGGCCGGCACCCGCTATTCCCCGCTCGCGCAAATCAATCAGCAAAACGTGAAAGACTTGCAACCCGCGTGGACATTCGAAACCGGCGACAAAAAAGGGCCTCACGATCCCGTCGAAATCACTGACGAAGTCACACCGCTCAAGGTCGGCGACATGCTTTATCTCTGCTCGCCCCACCAGATACTTTTTGCGCTCGACGCTGCAACGGGTAAAGAAAAATGGAAGTTCGATCCCGGTCTCAAGCCCGACCCGAGCTTTCAGCACGTGACGTGCCGCGGCGTGTCCTATCACGAAACGACCGCCGCCACGCCAGCCGCGAATGGCACGGGACAACCGGCGTCGGCTCCGTGCGCGCGCCGCGTCATCCTGCCCGTCAACGATGGTCATCTGTTCGAGCTCGACGCCGAAACCGGTCAGCGTTGCGCCGGCTTCGCCGATAACGGCGACCTCGATCTTCAGCATCTGCAACCCGTCACGACACCGGGGCAGTTCGAGCCGACGTCTCCCCCCATCGTGACAAACAAGATCATCGTCGTCGCCGGCTCGGTGACGGACAACTATTCGACGCGTGAGCCGTCGGGCGTCATACGCGGCTTCGACGTCGACACCGGCAAGCTCGTCTGGGCGTTCGATCCTGGCTCGGATACGCCGAACGCGATTCCCGACGATCAGCACACCTTCGTGCACAATTCGCCGAACGCATGGGCCCCGGCCGCTTACGATCCGAAACTCGATCTCGTCTATCTGCCGATGGGCGTCACGACGCCCGACATCTGGGGAGGCGATCGCACGCCCGAAGACGAGCGCTATGCGAGCGGGCTGCTGGCCCTCAATGCATCGACGGGCAAGCTCGCCTGGTTCTACCAGACGGTCCATCACGACCTGTGGGACATGGATCTGCCTGCTCAGCCGACGCTCGCCGACATCACCGATAGCAACGGCAAAGTGATTCCGGTCGTCTATGCGCCCGCTAAGACGGGCAATATCTTCGTCCTCGATCGTCGCACCGGCGCGCTCGTCGTCCCCGCTCCGGAACGGCCGGTTCCGCAGGGCGCGGCGAAAGGTGATCATCTCTCGCCGACGCAGCCCTACTCCGAACTGACGTTTCGTCCCACCAAGAAGCTGACGGGAGCCGACATGTGGGGCGCGACCATGTACGATCAGCTCGCGTGTCGCGTCATTTTTCACCGCTTGCGGTATCAGGGCACGTTCACGCCACCGTCGGAACAGGGCACGCTCGTCTTCCCCGGCAATCTCGGCATGTTCGAATGGGGCGGACTCGCCGTCGATACGGATCGGCAGATCGCGATTGCCAATCCCATCGCGCTGCCGTTCGTTTCGCGCTTGATACCGCGCGGCCCTGGCAACCCGATCGAGCCTCCCGCAGCCGGGAAAAGCGGTACCGGCACCGAGGTCGGCATTCAGCCGCAGTACGGCACGCCGTTTGGCGTGACGCTCAATCCTTTCATGTCCCCGATCAATCTGCCGTGTAAAGAACCGGCATGGGGTTACGTGGCGGCGATCGACCTTAAGACGAACAAAATCGTCTGGAAAAAGAGGATCGGAACGGTACGCGACACCGCGCCCGTGCCGCTGCCGTTCAAGATGGGGATGCCGATGCTCGGCGGCCCGGTCACGACCGCCGGGCATGTCTTCTTCATCGGCGCCACGGCGGACAACTACATCCGTGCCTACAGCACCGATACGGGAGAGGAACTCTGGCGCGCGCGGCTTCCCGCGGGAGGCCAGGCCACGCCGATGACCTACGAGGTCAACGGCCGCCAGTTCGTCGTCATCGCGGCAGGCGGCCATGGCTCGTTCGGTACGAAGCTCGGCGATTACGTGGTCGCCTATGCGCTGCCCGCTCACCAATAAATAGCGGGCACAGCTGATGCCCGCGACGTATTTTGCAGAGGATTCGGGATCTGCGCCAGCGTTTGCGCGACCAGGCACGCGCGATGTTTCAGTACTGATACAAGCGCAACGCTCTCGTTTTCGTCGGCTTTGGGGCAGGACTTGGCTGATATGGCAGCGCCGGTCGCCGCCGAGCCGGCGAGGGAAACCGTAATGACACGCAATCGCCCGGAATCATCTGAGCTGACGGTGGCCGACAAGCATATCGAACGATGCCTCGAATTGATACGCGCCCAGGAAGGCCGTGTACAGCGTGCGAAGAACTACGGCATGGATGACGGCACATCGGAACGACTATTGACTCTCCTTCGGGAGACCGCCGACGTGATGGCGTTTCATCGCGCGGTGATCGATTGGGAAGCCGCCGATGGTACGCGCTGGATGGGGCGGCCTGAACACGAGGCGTTCGATGGTGGAATGTTGCAGCCGCATCCGCCCCTATCGATGCGATCGTCCGCTGAACCGGTCATCGTTTTACTCGTCGATGACGATCCGAACGTGCTGGGCGCGCTCGAAGCGATCGTCGCCGAGGGCGGATACGAGGTTCTCACCGCGGAGAATGGCAAGGATGCCCTCGAAAAAGCGCGGGGCCAGCCTCCTGACGTCGTCGTTTCGGACGTCATGATGCCGGTCATGGATGGTCCTGCGCTCGTCGACGCGATGGCAGCCGATGGCCGACTGTCCGATATCCCCGTCGTGCTGAATTCCGCGCGGGCGCCTCCACCGCCGGTGCACGTCGATGCCTTCCTGAAAAAGCCGTACGCACCCGGGCAGTTGCTCGACCTGATACGGCATCTCGTCGAGGAACATCATCGCCGCGTCGCCGGAGCGATGGGCAGGCGATGAGAAGACGAACGGCATACCGGACATTCGCTTACAAATGTCACTTTTTCGAGGGGGCTTCGGCCAACGATGGCGGTTATATTCAACCTCAGAGAACCAACTCGAAGAGGAGGACGCCATCATGAGTGCCTTGATGAGCGCGCGTAAACCGACGTCGATGCGGACCTGGTCGATCGTTGTAGTCGCCACTATCTTGCTGACCGTCGCGTGCGGCACTGGAGCTGCGGCGTTCGCCGGGCTGCTGCCTTCGTCTAAAGGCGTCGCCGTGGCTGTCACCGCCATACCGTTGATCGACGTTCAATTCGAGACCGCCGCGAGGGCGGACCATCATCGCGCTGTCAATCTCGAAGGTCGCGCGCTGCTTCACGCGTGATGTCACCGGTATCGGCGTTCGCGCACGTCAGGTGTCGCGCCGTGAAGTCAAAGCACCGGCTCGGCCCGTCTCGCTCGATACCTCGCGCCCGGATGCGGCTCCGATAACCGCGCGCTGCCTCCGTGCAACTTCTCCCGCAATGTGCCCGGCGCATAGTCAGTCTTGTAGACGCCGCGCCGCTGTAGTTCCGGCACGACGAGCTCGACAAAGTCGCGGAACGTCTCGTGCGTCAGCGCATAAGCCAGGTTGAAGCCATCCACGTCGGTTTCCTCGACCCAAGACTGCAGCTCGTCCGCCACCTGTACCGGATCGCCGACCGTGAGCGGCCCCAGCCCGCCTATGCCGCCCCACTTCGCGATCTCTCGCACGGTCCACACACGTGTCGGGTCCGCGCTCGACAATGCTTCGACGGCCGACTGCACCGCGTTGCTCTCGATGTACCGGAGCGGTTCGTCGAGGTCGTACTTCGAGAGGTCGATGCCGGTCCAGCCGGACATCAGCGCGAGCGCACCCTCGTCGCTCGCATAGCGCCGATAGTCGGCATGCTTCGCGTGGGCCTCGGCCTCGGTTGCGCCGGTGACCACGGTGTGCAGGTTGAAGATCAACACGTCGTGCGGGTCACGGCCGAAGCGCTTCACGCGCGCGCGGATGTCCGCGACGAACGCCTTCAGGATGACGCGCGACGGCGCCGCGATAAAGATGCATTCCGCGTGCTGCGCGGCGAAATCCTTGCCGCGCTTCGATGCACCCGCCTGGTAGAGCACCGGCGTGCGCTGCGGCGACGGCTCGCTGAGATGAATGCCGGGCACGTCAAAATGGCGGCCGTGATGGCCGATCGGATGCACTTTCGACGGCTCGGTGAACACGCGCCGCGCCGCATCGCGCACAACCGCGTCGTCTTCCCACGATGCTTCCCACAGCTTGTAGCAGACCTCGAGGTATTCGTCGGCGAGCGCATATCGTTCGTCGTGGTTCGCCTGCGCGGGCAGCCCGACGTTACGCGCGGCACTGTCGAGATACGACGTGACGATGTTCCACCCGATCCGGCCGTTGGTCAGGTGATCGAGCGTCGACATCCGGCGCGCGAACGGATAGGGATGCTCGTACGATAGCGAGCACGTCACGCCGAAGCCGAGATGCTCGGTGACGTGCGCCATTGCCGAGACGAGCAGGATGGGATCGTTGACGGGCACCTGTGCGGCCTGGCGGATCGCTGCTTCACCGCTGCCCTGATACACGTCATAGATGCCGAGTACATCGGCAATGAAGAGCCCATCGAACTTGCCGCGCTCGAGCAGCTTGGCGAGATCGGTCCAATAGCCGAGTTCGCGGTAGCGCCATGAGCTATCGCGCGGATGGGCCCACAAGCCGGGCGACTGGTGCCCGACGCAGTTCATGTCGAACGCGTTGAGGCGGATCTGTCTCGTCATGACGCGCGCCTCAATTCCAGGGATGGCGCGCGGGTTTCACGCCGTTCAAGTAGTAGTTGCCGACGAGGTGGTATTTCCAGCGCACGGGATCGTGCAGTGTATGCGTGCGTGCGTTGCGCCAGTGGCGGTCGAGATTGTGCTCGGAAAGCGTCGCCTGCGTGCCAGCAAGCTCGAACAGTTTCTCGCCCGCGAGCAGCGCGATTTCGGTGGTCAGCACTTTCGCCTCACCGACCGCGACCGACGCGCGCGCGACGTCGTCCTCACTCGTCTCGGGCTTGGCCGCAATCTCGTCGAGCACGCGTGCGGCGCGCTCGAGCAGCGCATCCGCCGCGTGCAATTGGATATGCAGGCGACCGATCTCTCGCACGGTGAGCGGATCGTCGGCGGCGCGCTCGACATTGCTGTCTATCCACGGACGCGTGCGCTCACGGACGAAACGCAGTGTGTCCGCGAGCGCCGCGTGCGCGATGCCCGCATCGATCGCCGCCTGGATGATCTGCGAGATCGGGCCGTTCAGCGTCGGTAGATCCGATACGCGATGGGCGGGAAATACGTGCGACCCAGGCACGCGCACATTCTCGAGCACGACGGTGCCGCTTGCGGTCGTGCGCTGACCGAAGCCCGACCAGTCGTCGATCACCGAGAGCCCCGGCGTGCCCTTCGGGATATAAGCAAGCCAGCCCTTGCTGGCTTCGTCGAGGCCGAGCACCGGGACGTAGTGCGCGAACAGCGCTCCCGTCGAATAGAACTTGGTCCCTTCGACCCGATAGCCGTCGCCATCGCGCGTCACGCGTGTCTTCAGGTCGAGGACATGCTTCGTGCCTTTCTCGGAGAAGCCGTTGCCGAAGCGCTTACCCGCGAGCACCTCGGCGAAAAAAAATCGCTTCTGGTCGGGTGTCCCCGTCAGCGCGATTACATCGACGAGGCCAAAGTGATTCTGCGGCAGCTGTCCGAGCGATGGATCCGCCGCGGCAACGATCTTTACGACCTCGGTCAACGTGACGAACGACACGCCCGCGCCGCCATATGCTTTCGGCACGGTGATCGCCCAGAGGCCCGACTGCGAGAACCACTCGACCTCGTCGCGCGGCAACCGCCGCTCGCGATCGCGCCGCCCGGCCTCTTCGGCGAGGCGCTTCGCAAGGTCGTGCGCGACGGCGATCGCCTCTTCGTCGCTTGCAATGATATGCGCGGCATTCGCCGCCGTCGCATCGTCATGTTGGGAAACGAGTTCGTCGATTACTGCCATGCAAGACTCCACCTGGTAATTGTTTGCACAAACTATCAGCGGCGCTTGGCGAGGCCAAACGAGGCTTTCGAAGATCCTTATTCGTTCGGACAACAAATCGATTTCAGCGCCGCGCTAATTTGCTAATTGCGTCGCACGCAATATCGATAGCGAAAATCCATTGTTTCGCCCGGCATGCATTGTTGAGTAAAGTCGAAGCGGAATGACCCTTCTTTCACAACCGCAGCATCTTTACGTTCATCCCATCATGGTCCACCGAATGCTCGCCTCGGTCCCGCGCATGCGCGGACACATTTTTTCGCCACTCGTCGCAGTCGCAGCGCTGGCAATCGCACTAGCCGGTTTTGCTACGGCCGGTCACGCGCAAGGTCCTGACGACGCGCACGGCAACGACAGCAACATCCCCTCGCTCAAAGGCAAGCGAATCGGCATTACCGCCGCCGGCACGGACCATTACTGGGACCTCAAGGCATATCAAGGCGCGATCGATGAAGTGAAGCGACTCGGGGGCACACCGATCGCGCTAGATGCGGGTCGCAACGACAATCGCCAGATCGCGCAGATCCAGACGCTGATCGCACAGAAGCCGGATGCGATCGTCGAGCAGCTCGGCACGGCATCGGTGCTAGAACCGTGGTTGCAGAAAATCCGCCAGGCAGGCATCCCGCTCTTCACGATCGATACCGCGTCACCGTCGAGCCTCAATGACACGACATCCGACAACTTCTTCATTGGCGAGCAGCTCGCGCTGAAGCTCGTCAACGATATCCACGGCGAAGGCAACATCCTGGTCTTCAACGGCTTTTACGGCGTGCCTGTCTGCGCGATCCGTTACGATCAGTTGAAGGCCGTGCTCAAGTACTATCCGAAGGTCCACATCATCGAGCCTGAGTTGCGCGACGTGATCCCGAATACGGTCCAAAGCGCCTATGCACAGGTGAGTCAGCTCCTGGCCAAGTATCCGAAGGGACAGGTCGCCGCGATTTGGGCGGCGTGGGACGTGCCGCAGGTCGGCGCCACGCAGGCCGTGGACGCCGCGCATCGCAGCGAGATCAAGACCTATGCCGTGGACGGGAGCCCCGACGTCGTGACACTTGTCAAAGACCCGAACTCAAGCGCGGCCGCCGTCGTCGCGCAGCAACCCGCGCTGATCGGCAAGACCGCCGTCGACAACGTCGCGCGCTATCTCGCCGGCAAGCGCGACCTGCCGCCGTACACCTACGTCCCGTCGATTCTCGTCACGAAGGATAACGCGGCGTCGCTGCAGCAAACGCTCGGACAAATCGCGTCGCAATGAGTGCCGTTGCCAAACCGGCAGCGCTCGCGCTCTCCGGCATCGTCAAGCATTTCGATGGCGTGCCGGCACTGCGCGGAGCGTCGCTCGAAATCGCACCCGGCACGGTCCATGGTCTCATCGGCCAAAACGGCGCGGGCAAGTCGACGATGATCAAGATCCTCGCGGGCATTCACGCCGCCGATGCCGGCACGGTCAAGGTACATGGCATGCCTCAGCCCGGTGGCATTGCCCCGGCCGAGATAGCGTTCATTCATCAAGAGCGCCTGCTGTCACCGACATCCACGGTGGCCGAAGCTCTCGCCCTCGGCAATGAACCGGCGCTCGGACCGCGTGTCGCCGGTTCTCTGCGGCTGATCGACGCGCGCCGCCTGAAGCAGCAGGCACGCGATGCGCTGATCGAGCACTTCGGGATCGAGCTTGCGCCGAACCGGTTGATCGGCGAACTCAGCGTGGCCGAACAACAGATCGTGCAGATCACGCGTGCACTGGTGCGCGCGCCACGCATCCTCGTGTTCGACGAGCCGACGGCCGCGCTCGTCGCACGCGAAGTGGATCGGCTGCTCGCCACGATCGACTCGCTACGCGCTCGAGGCCTGACGGTCGTCTATGTGTCGCACTACCTGAACGAGATCGCGCAGATTTGCGACAAAGTGAGCGTGCTGCGCGATGGTCTCGATGTTGCACACCTCGATGCGCGCGCGACACCGATCGAGGCACTCGTCGAGGCGATGATCGGCGCGCCCGTCGTCATGCAGGCACGCGGATCGACGCGCACGCCCGGCGACATCGCGCTCAGCGTGCGCGATCTCACCGCGCCGGGCCGTTTCGAAAACGTCTCATTCGACGCGCGGCGCGGCGAAGTAGTCGGCATCACCGGCTTGCTCGGCTCCGGCGGCAAGGCCGTGCTGCGCGCGCTATTCGGGCTGGAGCGCGGCGCCGCGGGCTCGATCGGCGTCGCCGGCCGCCCGGTGCGATTGCGCCGGCCGCTCGATGCCGTGCGCAACGGCGTTGCATTCGTGCCGGAGGACCGGCGCACGCATGGCGTTGCGACGGCGCTCTCGGTGCGCGAGAACACGTCGCTTGCAAGCCTGCGGCGCGTGAGCCGCTTCGGTGTGATGGCGCGGCGGCGCGAGACAGGTCTCGTGCAGCGGCTCATAGCGGCGCTTAGGATCCGCACGCCGAGCGCCGAAACGCCGGTGCGGCATCTATCGGGCGGCAATCAGCAGAAGGTCGCGCTTGCGAAGTGGCTGAGCCGTTCGTCGTCGATCTACCTGCTCGATGAGCCGACCGTTGGCGTCGACGTCGGCGCCAAAGGAGAAATCTACAGGCTGCTCGACGAGTTGGTGCAAAACGGCGCCTGCGTGCTCCTGTTTTCGAGCGATCTCATCGAATTGCTCGGCGTCACGGATCGCGTGCTGGTGATGAAGCGCGGGCGCATCGTACGCGAGCTGGTGTCGCGCGAGACGAACACGCAAACCGTGCTCGCGTGGGCGACCGGTGCCCGTGAGGCTGTCGAGGAACGCGAAAGGGAGGTGGCGTAATGCTTCGCAGCGGTGCCGCCCTCGCGTTCGCCATGGTGTTGGCCGTCTTCGCGCTGACTTCGCCACTCTTCCTGACGATTGCCAACCTCGCGAACGTACTGCAGCAGTCGATCGTGATCGGCCTGCTCGGCTTCGGCCTGACTATCGTGCTGATTGCGGGCGGCCCTGATCCGATTCGCGGCGGGCTCGATCTCTCGGTTGCCGCGAACCTCGGCTTCTGCGCAGCCGTCTATGCCGTGACACAGCGCAACGGGTGCGGCACGGCCCTGTCGGTCGCATTTACGCTCGCAGCGGGCGCAGCCGTCGGCGCGCTCAACGCGGTCGCGGTCATCGCGCTGCGCATCGTACCGCTGCTCGCGACGCTGACGACGATGAACATCGCCGCCGGCTTCGAACTCGTGCTGACGCAAAACACGTCGGTATCGGCGAGCGGCACGCTGACGAACTGGCTACTCGACGATGGCTCTTTCGGCGTCCCGCATCTCGCATATGCGCTGCTGCTGGCCGCGGCTCTCTTTACCGTGCTCGCACACTACACGCCGTTCGGCCTGCGGCTCGCGGCGGTGGGTGCGCACCGCGATGCCGCGCACGCGGCCGGCTTGCGCACGAGGCGCTACCTGGCCGCGAGCTATCTGCTGAGCGGCATCGCAGCCGCGCTCGCCGCGCTCGCGTCGACGGCGCTGCTGAGCGGCAGTGCGCCCGGCGCCGGCGACAATCTGCTCGCGGTAGTCGCGGCGGCACTGCTCGGCATCGTATTCTCGCGGCGGCTCGTGCCGACGATCCCGGGCACGCTGTGCGCGGTGCTGTTCGTAGGTGCGATCGTCAATGGCTTTCAGCTCGACAACGTGTCGAGCTATTACGTCAACGGCGTCGAGGGCGCGTTGATCCTGTTCGTGGTCGCGACGACCGCGATCGTGCGACGCAGGCGTGCCGGGAGCAACGTCTATGACTGACTCTGACAAACCCCACTTCGTCCGACGCCTCATGGCGCGTCTCTCGAAGTTGCGGCGCTTCGGCCTCGTCGCCGCGCTGCTCGCCGTCATCGCATTCTTCGCGGCATTTGCGCCGGGTTTCGCTCGGCCCGGCAACATCGAGGACGTCCTGCTCAACGATTTCGCACTGCTTACGATCGCTGCACTCGGCATGACGCTGGCCGTGTCGCTTGGCGCGGTTGATCTGTCGCTGGGTACATCTATCGATGTCGCGAGCCTCGTGTTCGTGCTGCTCTGCGCACATCGCGCGAATCTGGCCCTCGCGGCGCTCGGCGGCCTCGCTGCGGCATTCGTCACGGGCGCGCTGAACGCGGTGCTGGTGGCGCGAATCGGCATCGCGCCGTTTCTCGCGACCCTCGGCACGCTGTTCATCGGGCAGACCGTGCAGCAGCTCGCGACCGACGGCGGCCAGCCGGTCTATCTGCTCAACGTGGCAGTGCCGCCGCTTTTCGGCGCGCTCGCTCACGGAGAAATCGCGCATATTCCCGTGCCGTTGTGGATCGTTGCGGGGCTCGCGCTCGCCTCGCACGTTGTCCTCTCGCATTCGGTTTTTGGCCGCCAGATTGTGGCGCTCGGTTCTCAACCGGGCGTCGCTCGCTACTCGGGCCTGCCCGTGCCGGCGATTATCAGCGTAACGTTCGTCGCCAGTGCGCTGCTCTATGGCGTGGTGGGGCTGCTGCTCTCGTCGACGGTGAAAGCCTACGTGCCGCAGGCCGGCAACGGCTATCTCATGAATGCGATTGGCGCGACTTTCATCGGCACGACACTGTCGGCGTCGGGCCGGCCGAATGTCGCGGGCACGCTGCTCGGCGTGCTGCTCTTGAGCCTGGTCGCGAACGGGCTGCTTCTGATCGGCTGGAACTTCTACTGGCAGCAGGTTGCGACGGGCGTCGTGATTTTTCTCGTGCTCGGAATCAGTTTCGCGCGGCGCGAGGCGCGACATGCGTAAGACTCGCCGCGGCAGCACACCCGGTAACCGCTAGCCGCTCGGCGACTGTTGACGCTCGTCAACGGCGTTGGATCGAGCACCGTAAAGTGCCTTCGCTATTTCCGCGACAAGTTGCTTCTGTTGATACGGCTTTCTTAGTCGTGGAATATCCATGCTCATCCCCTGCGGCAGATCGGCGTATCCGGTGGCGATGAGGATCGGGAGGCCGGGTCTCAGCTCTCGCGCGGCGCGCGCCAACTGCGCACCCGTCATTTTGGGCATCGCATAGTCGGTGATCATAAGATCCACGTTGCGCCCTTGCTCGAGCACACTGAGCGCATCCGCACCCGAATTGACTTCAATGACTTCATGCCCCATGTCCTCGAGAAGATATGCGGTGCTCGTCGAGATCAGGGCATCGTCGTCGACGAGCAGAATCGTCGCTCGCGCGGTAGCGGCCGGTTCAATTCCGGGTGATTCCGCTTCCGCAGTCGCCGGCACTGACAGCGCTTGCGAAGTCACGGGCAGCCATAACTCGGCCTGCGTGCCGCGGCCAGCCGCGCTACTGAGCCGCAGCGCGCCGTTCAATTGGAGAGCCAACCCATGAATCATGGAGAGTCCAAGGCCCGTTCCTTTGCCGACCTCCTTCGTCGTAAAAAAAGGCTCCGTCGCGCGCGACAGCGTCTTCGGATCCATTCCGTGTCCTGTATCGCTAACGGTGAGGCGCACATAGTCGCCGCCTTCGAGGTCGGCGCATTTTGACGAGTGAACGGCGTCGACGGCTATCGAGACCGCTCCGCCATCGGGCATGGCGTCGCGCGCATTGACCACGAGATTGAGAACCGCGAGCTCGATCTGGTTGCCATCCGCGAGCGTGAGCGGCACATCTTCAGGCAATGCGAACTTCAGTTCGACGCTCGCCCCCACGGAGCGCTCCAGCAGATCCATCATTCCGCGAACGAGATAGGACAAGTGAGTCGGCTCGATTCTGAGGTCTTGCTGTCGCGTGAACGCAAGTAGACGCTGAGTCAACGACGCGCCGCGCTGGGCACCCCGAAGCGCGCCATCGATCAGTCGCACGATCCTTTCGTTGGAGGCTTGCTTGCGCAACAGCTCGAGGTTGCCCATGACGGCCATGAGCAGGTTGTTGAAGTCATGTGCTACACCGCCCGTCAACTGCCCGATCATTTCCATTTTTTGGACCTGGCGCAGCGCCTCTTCCGTGCGCTCGCGTTGCCGCATCTCCTCGAGCACCGCTTCATGTGCGCGTTCGAGCTGAGCGGTACGCTCGGCCACCTTTGCCTCGAGCGTCTCGTTGAGGCGCCGCAGTCGCGCCTGGCTTTCCTGCAACTCCTCCATGCGGGAACGGGCTTCATATTGCCGGTAACGGCCGCGTCGCGCGTTTTGTATCACGCTGACGAACGTCATCGGATGAAAAGGGCGTTCCAAAAAGATGACGTTACCGAGCGCTTCGCATAGGCGTCGTGCGTCGGCGATTCGATCTGAAAGGCCGCCGCGCTGCGTGAGCACGATGAACGGAAAATCCGACCAGGGCGGCTGCCTCGCCACCCAGGCCGACACCGCGCCCAAGTCCGCATCGCGCAGCGCTTCCTCGGTCATGACAGCGCAGCCGATCTCGTCGCCCAGCAGCTTTGAAACGTGCGTGAGATCGCCGCAGATGATCGACTCGGTCCCCCACTGCCGCAACAGCGCAGCCGCGATCACGGCGTCTCGCCCCTGTGGCGCCAGGATCAAAGCTCTTCCATCAATTTCAGTCGGCGTTGTCATTGCCGGTGACGACAGACTTGAGCAGCGGTCCGGTCGTTCCGACAAAAGTCGGCACGCCTTGCAGTACCCCCTGGAAGCCGTCGAGGGGCGCCCCCACCGTCAGCCCCGCCTGGCCGATGCGGAACTCACGGATCGTTTCTTCATGGCGCCCCATGCGCTTCTTGATGACCGACACGGCACGCCGGACTCGGCCGAGCGCCTCGAAGTAACGGAGAAGAATGACCGTGTCCGCAAGGTAGGTGACTTCCACGGGAGCCCGCATGTCGCCGACCAAGCCGTGCTGAGCGACTGTCAAAAAAGTCGTCGCGCCTTGTCGATTCAAATATTGCAGCAACTCGTGGATGTGAAGCACGAGCGCGTTCTCCTCCGGCATGGCCGCCTGATAACCATTGAGACTGTCAATCACCACCGTTTTCACTTGCGCGTCGTCCACGACGGCGCGGACCCGCTGGGCAAACTCGCCGGGAGACAACTCGGCCGCATCGATTTGTTCGAGGTAAAGTTTGCCCGCCTCGGACGCGGCCTCGAATCCGAACCCCATTTTTTGGGTGCGATCGAGCAACAAGCCGAGTTCTTCGTCGAAGACGAACAACGCCGCTTTCTCGCCACGCTTGAGTGCCGCGGATGCGAACTGCAGCGCAAAGGTGGATTTGCCAGCCCCGGCCGGCCCGAGGATCAACGTGCTTGAGCCCTGCTCGACGCCGCCGCCGAGTAGCGCATCGAGCTCTGGGACGCCACTGCTGACATCGGCGCGCGCAACCCGCCTGCGGTGCTCCGCGGCGACGAGACGCGGAAATACCGAAACGCCACCCGCTCGGATCGCGAAATCGTGGTATCCGCCGCGAAAAGCCCGACCGCGATATTTCGAAACCTTGAGCCGACGCCGCTGTGCCCCGTAGTCGGGTGAAAGCTCTTCCAATTTGATCACTCCATGAGCGATGCTATGAACCGTTTTATCGGCTGCTTCCGAGCTCAGGTCGTCAATCAGGAGGACCGTTGCACCGTATCGGGAAAAGTAGTGCTTCAACGCCAGGACTTGCCGACGGTAGCGAAGGGAGTTCTGGGCAAGCAGGCGAATCTCCGACAGGCTGTCGAGGACAACCCGCTTCGGCCGGGCACGTTCGAAGGCGCCGAGAATGAGCTTGGTGGTCTCCCCCAGTTCGAGGTCGGACGAATACAGCAGAGTCTGGTGTTGATCGGCATCGAGCAGGCTCTCTGGAGGGACGACTTCGAACACCACGATGTTCTCGCCGAGAAGCCACCCGTGCGAGGCGGCACCATTGCGCAACTCTTTTTCCGTTTCGGACAACGTGATGTAAAGGCCTGGCTCGCCCGCCTGCGCACCGGTGATCAGGAAACGAAGCGCGATCGTCGTTTTCCCCGTCCCGGGAGTGCCCTCCAGCAGAAACAGGTTTCCTTCGGTGAGCCCTCCCATCAACACATCGTCGAGCCCGGGCACACCGGTTCGCGCAGTCCGCGTGCTTGCCGCGTCAGTGCTCATCGATCACTCCCAGCAGTCTTAAGGGTCCTGGGGGAAAGACAATGTTTTGGCATGGTGGCAAACACGTCCGCTAACGAGGTCTGCAGGGTAAAGCGTCCGTGATCGAGCAATTTTTGGACCCGCGGGGTTCGCGCGTCGCCGCCCATGAGAAGCGGTTCGGACGCGTGCAACGAGGCTAGCAGGCGAGAACAACCCATTCCCAAATGACAAAGGGCGCCGAAGCGCCCTTTCACGATAGCGGCAGGCTTTTCATCGCCCTTTTGCCGACTAGAACTTATGGAGGACTCCGACACGGAACATCAACTGTCGGTTGGTCGACGATGCGTCGGCGATGGAGAAATCGAAGATATCGGCTCGCTTGGCGTCCCCTGCCGCCTGCTGTAATGCGCCCATCGCATACAACGTGGTGCGCTTCGACAGCGAATAGCTGCCCATGAGCGAGAACTGATGGTACTTGGGCTTGCTGCCGTTGTAATCCACCTTGCCGTCGGTATAAGCGTATGCGGCGGCGACCGTCGCGCTCGGCGTGAGGCTATACGAGCCCCACACCTCGTAGTTGCTGAACCTGACGTCGCTGGTCGTACCGTTCGCATTCTCGAACTTCGTGTTGGTATAGTCGACGCCCGCCGTTGCCGCGCCGAAGGCGTAGTCTGCGCCGATCCCGATGATGCGCTCATTATGCGGGTTGCCAACGTAGCTGAACGGCCCGCTCGCGCCGATTGCGGCGCCGGTCGTGTTCCCGATGAAATCGCCGTCAGTGAAGAGGCTCGCCGGGTTTTTCGCATAGAAATAGGCCGCCCCCGCGTTGAATCCACCGTGCGCATAAGCGGCGCCCAGGCTCCACATGCCCGTGGTGCCCGCGCCCGGCGCGGTCGAATTCGTGAACGAGTACATCCCGCCGAACGTGAAGCCCGCGATCGACGGGCTCGCGTACTTGATGGCGTTGTCGACGCGGAACGAGTTGTCGGTGTTATCGATGTCGCCGCCGCGCACGAACGGCCCGCCGAATTGGCCGACGGCCGTGACCGGCTGAACATAGTCGACGACGGAGTCATACTGCCGCCCGAGGGTCACCGTGCCGAGCCCCTGCTTGGAAAGCCCGACGTACGCCTGCCGTCCGAACTCCCTGCCGCCCTGACGCATCTGGCCATTCTCCAGGCTGAACCCCGCTTCGAGCTTGAAGATTGCGCTCAGGCCATTGCCAAGATCCTCGCTTCCCTTGAGACCCCAGCGGCTGCCGTACATGCCGTCGTAGGTTCCGTCGCGCATCCGCCAAAGCGAGTGGCCGCCGCTGTTGTTGACGTAATCGATACCCTCGTCGATTACTCCGTACAGCGCCACAGACGACTGTGCGGCGGCGATGCCGGGCAGCATCATCCCAAAACCCGCGCACACGCCCATTAGGACTACTAATTTATTTCCACGATATGATTTCATCCAAATCTCCAAACTCACAATCAGTCTTTTCGTTGAACTTCCCGCAGCACTACAAAAATCGGTCTTGCCTCGATCGAGGCGGACATCGTCGCTGTCGAACGGCCAAGCGAAGGAAGCACGTCGCTCAATGCCGTTGTCATGCCTATGCAAAAAGGCGGACGTCGTGCGCGTCCCATTCGACGAGCGCTTGCGTGCCGATCGACAACCCGCTGTCGTGACGATGGGCGGCCGGCATACGAATCGAAATCTCCTGTTGCCAGGGCGTCGCCACGGCGTAATGCATCGCATCGCCGAGATAGGTGATGTCGCGCACCGTCACCGGTAGCCCTTCCCTACCGTGCACGCTTTGCAACGCGCGAATGCGCATCTGCTCCGGGCGAATCATGAGCGCGCCGTCGTGCCCCGCCGCGAGCACCGGTGAAAGATGGCCGGTCGTCACCACATGACCGTTCGGGAATACGCCCTTCGTGCCGCCTTCGCTGTCCGCAGTCACGCGGACCGGCAAGAAATTCGAATTGCCAATGAAGCTCGCGACGAAGCGCGATGCGGGGTTGGCATAGAGCTCTTCCCCGGTGCCGACCTGTTCGATTCGCCCTTTGTTGAATACGGCGATGCGATCCGATAGGCGCAGCGCTTCTTCCTGGTCGTGCGTCACATACAGAATCGTCACGCCCGTCTCATGATGGATACGGCGCAGTTCGAGCTGAATTTCCTCGCGCAGCTTTTTGTCGAGTGCGGAAAGCGGTTCGTCCATCAAAAGCACGGGCGGGTCGTAGGCCAATGCCCGCGCAATCGCGACGCGTTGCTGCTGACCGCCCGACAACTGCGCCGGCATGCGATCGCGGCAGTCCGACAGATGCACGAGCTTCAGCATCTGCTCGACCTTCGCCTTGACTTCGCCGTCGGGACGCCGACGCACGCGCAACGGAAACGCGACGTTCTCTCCGACGCTCAGGTGCGGGAACAGTGTATAGCGCTGAAATACCATGCCGATGTTGCGCTTGTTCGGGGTGACCGACAGCAACGGCTTGCCGTCGAGCAATACGCGCCCTTCGCTCGGCTCCTGAAAGCCCGCAACGATGTAGAGCGTCGAACTCTTGCCCGAGCCGGACGGCCCGAGGAAAGTCATGAATTCCCCCCTGCGCACGTCCAGCGAGACTTGGTCGATGGCTACGACGTCGTCGTACGTTTTGCGCAGGCGCTGAATTTGAAGGAATGCGGCAGTCATGGCTCATCCACCTCTTTATCGGGCACGGCGCAGTACCGCGCCCGCCAACATCAATACCGTCGTCAAGCCGACGAGCAGAGAAGACGCCGCCGCGATGACCGGCGTCAGGTCCTGCCGCAGCGTGGTCCAGATTCGCACGGGCAACGTCTGCAACGTCGGGCTCGCCATGAAGATTGAAATCACCACCTCGTCCCATGACGCGAGAAACGAGAAGATGGCAGCGGCGAACAGCCCGAGCTTGATGGCGGGCAGGGTCACGCGCAGCTTCACCTGAAGCGGCGAAGCCCCACAGATTAGCGCCGCGTCCTCGAGCGCCGTGTCGAAGCTCACGAGCGAGTTGCTGATGGAAATGATTGAGAACGGCAACGCGATGATGAGATGACCGATCACGAAGCCCGTCATCGTGCCGTTCAAGCCGATGCGCAGCGTAAAGGCGTACAACGCAACAGCCAGCACGACGACGGGCAGTACCATCGGCGTAAGAAAGAACGCCTGCACCGCGCCGCGCCCGCGGAACTTGCCGCGCACGAGTGCGAGCGATGCGAGGAAACCGATCACGACCGACAACGCCGTGACGATCACGGCGAGCTTCGCGCTCGTCAACAGCGAGTCTATCCATCCGGTGTCGGTGAAAAGCTGCCGATACCATTCCAACGTCCAGCCGGGCGGCGGAAAGATCAGCCATTGCGAATCGCCGAAGGACAACGCGACGATAAATACGATCGGCATCAGCAAGAACACGGCGACGGCCGCACCGACGGCCATCAGCACCCAGCGCAGCGCGCCCAGGCGGTCGAAATCGAGTAGCATTCAGCCTCCCGCGAACGATAGTGAGCGTGGGGGTCGTTTCACCTCAGCCTCCCGTCGGGGCGCGCGCACCACCGGTGAAGCGCAGTTGCAGCGCATACAGCCCAAGCGTCACAGCGAGCAGCACGAGCGCGGCTGCGCCCGCGAGCCCCCAGTTCAACAGTTCCTGCACGAGCTGCGCGATCAGCTCGGCGAGCATCATGTACGAGGGCCCGCCGAGCAGCGCCGGCGTGACGAAGTAGCCGAGCGCCATGACGAACACCATCAACGCGCCCGACGCGACGCCCGGAAGCGCGAGCGGCACCAGCACACGCCAGAACGCTTGCCAGCGGCTCGCGCCGCAGATCGCCGCCGCCCGCAGCGTCGACGGGTCGATGCTACGCAGCGTCGCATGCAGCGGCATCACTAGAAACGGCAGCATGATGTATGTCATGCCGATCGTGACACCGACGAGATTGTTGACGAGCGCGAGCGGCTCGCTGATCAGGCCGAGTGCCATCAACAGCCGGTTAATAGGCCCGGTCGCTTGCAGCAGCACCATCCACGCAAACGTGCGTGCCAGCAAATTGGTCCACATGGACAGCAGCAAGATCGCGAAAAGGACGGAGCTCACCCTTCGCGGCGCGATCGCGAGCAACCAGGCAGTCGGGAAACCGATCGCGACCGTCACCACTGTCACGACGGTCGCCACGAGAAAGGTATTGCCGAACACGCGCAGATACGTCGTCGAACCCAGCAGCTGCGCGTAGTTCTGAAGCCCGGGCGTCGGTTCGAGCACGCTGCGCAACAGCAGGGAAAGCACCGGCAGCAAGAAGAAGATCGCGAGCAGCAGCAGCGCCGGCGCGAGCAGACGCAGGCTGCGCCAATCGCGTCGCCGCCCCGCGGTCGGCGCCGCCGGATGCGCAACGGAACTCAGAACGTCAGGCATGGTGACTCCCCATCCGAACATTGCGGCGCCTGTCTGAGACGCCGGCAACATCTCACTTCGATTGCCATGCGTACCAGCGCTTCGCAATCTCGTCGCGGTGCTCCGCCCAGTACTTCATGTCGAGATTGATCTGCGAGGTCTTGTACTGGTCGGGCAACGTCTTGGCGACCGCGGCGGGCATCAGCTCAGGCGCCTTCACATTGACTGGCGCGTAGCCCGTATCCTCGGCGAACTTCGCCTGTGCTTGCGCGCTCGTCGCGGCGGCCAGGTACTTCATGGCCTCGTCGCGATGCTTCGCACCCTTCGGAATCACGAGCATGTCCGCGGCCGTCAGATTTTGATTCCAGGAGATGCCGACCGGAACGCCAGTTTGCTCGAGCGCATGCAAACGCCCATTCCAGAACATGCCGATCGGTGCCTCGCCCGATGCGAGCAGCTGCTGCGATTGGGCGCCGCCGCTCCACCAGACGATGTCGCTCTTGATCGTGTCGAGCTTTTTGAACGCACGGTCGAGATCGAGCGGATAGAGCTTGTTCGGCGGCACGCCGTCGGCGAGCAGCGCGAGCTCGAGCACGCCGGGCGCGGACCACTTGTATAGCGTGCGCTTTCCAGGGAAGCGCTTTGTATCGAACAGGTCCGCCCACGTCGACGGTTGCGCGCCCGTGAACTTCGACTTGTTGTAGCCGAGCACGAACGAGTAATAGAAGCTTCCCACCGCACCCGGCGACGTAAAGCGGGGATCGAGGTCATCCTTCTTGACGACCGAGAAGTCGATCGGCTCGATCAGCCCGGCCTTCTGCGCGGCAAAAGCGAAGTCCCCTTCCACGTCGACGACATCCCATGTCACGTTGCCGCTATCGACCATCGCCTTCAGCTTGCCGTAATCGGTCGGGCCATCCATCAGCACGTGAATGCCTGTTGCCTTCGTGAATGGCTGCGCCCAATCCTTGTCCTGCGACGATTGCGTGGTGCCGCCCCAGCTCGTGAAGACGATCGGCTCGGCCGCGCGAACGCTTGCCGTTGCGAAGGCCGCCGCGCACGTTGCAATCAGCACTGCCGTGCGAAAGACGCTCTTGCTGTTCATGTCCGTTTCCTATCCTCAGTAGTAGTCGATGGTCGAGCGACGATCCCGGCGAATCGCCGAACATTCATTGCAGCGGCGAGAATTGCGCCGGCTTCATGATCTTGCTTTCCATTTCCTCCATCAGCGCCTGAATCTTCGGCGCGAAGGCCCGCCATGCGGGGTCTTCGGCAAGCGCCGCGCGCCGACGTTCGCGTTCATCCAAACTCGGATAGGCCCAGATGTGGACGATCTGATTGAGCGGGCCGATCTCGGAATGGAAATAGCCGATCAATTGCCCGAGATACCGCTTCTGCAGCTCAATGCCTTCTTCCTCCACCAGCTTCAGATAGGTCGGCACCGCGCCCGTCTTGATGCGATATGTACGGATTTCGTAGAACATCAGCGTGCTCCCCTCTCAACGCATCACGAACGGATCGGCGATCGGCTGGTCCGACGTGCGAATCCAGACCGACTTCGTGCGTGTGTACTCGAGCACGGCTTCGAACCCGCCCTCGCGGCCCAGACCGCTCAGGCCGTACCCACCGAACGGCACGATCGGCGACACCGCGCGATACGTATTGACCCAGACGATGCCCGCTCGCAATGCACGGGTCAGCCGATGCGCACGTGTCAGATCCCGCGTGAACACGCCCGACGCAAGCCCGTAGCGTGTGTCGTTCGCGAGCGCGATCGCCTCCGCCTCGGTATCGAACGTCACGACGCTCAGCACGGGACCGAACAGCTCTTCGATCACGCTGGGCACCTGCGCATGCGGACAATCGACGATGGTCGGCAAAAAATAATGGCCCGCCGTGAAAGCCTCGGGACGCGATCCCCCTACGACGACGCGGCCCCCCGCTTCGACGCTCGCGTGCAGTACGCGTTGAATGTGTTCGAGTTGGCGGAGAGTCGCGAGTGGCCCCATTTCCGTTGCGGCATCTTGCGGATCGCCGATGCGGATGGCGCGAGCCCGCGCAATCAAGCGCTCGAGGAGCGCGTCGTGGATGCCGCGCTGCACGATGAGGCGCGAGCCGGCCACGCAGCTCTGGCCCGTCGCGGCAAAGATGCCTGCAACCACGGCGTTGCACGCGCTATCGAGATCGGCATCGTCGAAGACGAGAACGGGCGACTTGCCGCCCAGCTCGAGCGACGTCGCCGCCAGGTTGTCGGCTGAGTTGCGCACCACGTGGCGCGCGGTTTCGGGTCCTCCCGTGAACGCGATGCGCGAGACGAGCGGATGGCTCGTGAGCGTGCGTCCGCAGTCGTTGCCGAAGCCTGTCACGATATTGACGACGCCCTTCGGAAAGCCGGCTTCATGAACGAGGCGGGCGAATTCGAGCAGTGGCGCGGGGCCGTCTTCGGAAGCCTTCAGCACGACGGTGCAACCCGCGGCAACCGCGGGGCCGAGCTTCACGGCCGAGAGAAACAGCTGCGAATTCCAAGGGACGATCGCAGCGACGACGCCGACCGGCTCGCGCCGCAACGTGACTTCCATATCGGGTTTGTCGACGGGCAGCCATGCCCCCTGGATCTTGTCGGCCACGCCCGCGTAATAGCGGTAATACTCGGCGACATAGCCGATCTGGCTGCGCGTCTCGCGGATGATCTTGCCCGTGTCGCGTGTTTCGAGCTCGGCGAGCCGCGGCGCATCCCGTTCGATCAATTCGGCGAGCCGGTACAAAAGCTTGCCCCTTGCGCTCGCGGTTAGATTGGCCCACGCGGAATCGTTCAATGCGCGGTGTGCCGCGCGCACTGCACGGTCGACATCCTGCGCGCTCGCCTTCGGCATCTGTGCCCAAACGCCGCCGGACGACGGATCGATGCTATCGAAATGCTCGTCAGCATCTTCGAACATACCATCGATGTACTGCTGAAACCGTTGAGACATTTCCAGCCGCTCCCTTCATGAAATTGGCCGAAGGCAAGACGTCAGCGTGCCCCAAATGCCGGCATCACTTCGGAGATGAACAGCTCGACCGATTTGCGCTTGCGCTCGAAGCTCATATGGCTGTCGAGCCAGAAGCTATATTGGTCGTAGCCCAGTTCCTCGTAGCACTTCAGCCGCGCGATGACTTCCTTCGGCTCGCCGATGACAAGGTTCTTGCGGATCGCGTCAGGCGAATACTGCGGGAACATGTCGACGTCCGCATCGGTGAGCGGCTCCATGAAGCCTTGCGCGATCGGGCGTTCGTTCTTGAACCATTTGCTGAAGTACCGGTAAAAGCGCGCGAGGTCTTCCACGGCCGCATCGACTTCGGCCGCATTGGCGCCGACGAACGTGTGCATCAGCATCATCACTTGCGGGCGCGGCACATCGGGATTCGCGGCACATGCCGCATTGAAGCGCTCCATGAGGCTCGCGACTTCGGCATCGCCCGCGGCCAACGATGTGACCTGTACGTTGCAGCCGTTCGCCACGGCGAACGCATGCGAGTTCGGATCGCGCGCGGCGAGCCACATCGGCGGATGCGGCTGCTGGATCGGGCGCGGGACCGGTGTCGCCGCGGGCCACGACCAGAATTCGCCTTGATGTGCGTAATCACCCTCGAACAGCTTGCGCAAAGCCGGCACGAGCTCGCGCATGCGCGCACCCGCGCTCATCGCATCGAGTCCCGGCAAGAGGCGCTCGTACTCGAACGAATAGGCGCCGCGCGCGATGCCGAGATCGAGCCTGCCGTTGCTCGCGACGTCGACCATGCCAGCTTCGCCGGCAAGCGCAATCGGATGCCAGAACGGCGCGATGACAGTACCCGTGCCCAGACGAATGCGCTCGGTTTTCGCGGCGAGATACGACAAATTGACGAACGGATTCGGCGCGATCGTGAATTCCATCGCATGATGCTCGCCGATCCACGCCGTCTCGAACCCTCCGCGCTCCGCGATCTGCACGAGCTCGGTCATCTGATCGAACAGTTCGCGATGCGACGTCTTCGTGTCGTACCGCTCCATGTGTAGAAACAACGAGAACTTCATGATCTTGAATCTCCAGTGGGCACCTGCGGAGCATCGTTTCGCAGCGCGCCTCGATCGATGAACGCGTTCAGTGCGCCGGCGCGAGGGGTTGGACCATGCCGGCCTCGGTATCGCCGACATAGATGCCGAACGCATCTTCGCTACGCTCTCGCACATACCGTTCGAGCATCGAGCGCACTGCGGCGTCGTGCAATGCATCCCAAGGAATCTGATGCAACGGGACGATGCGAAGCGCACCGCCCGACTGCGGTCCGATATCGTTCTTCACGCGACCGCGGTAATAGATGTTCACGCCGGGCGTCGGCCCCTTGCCCGATTCGAATACGGCGAAAAGAAAGTCCAGATGCACCTGGAGGCCGAGCTTCGCCAACGCGCCATGCAGGCTCGCAGCATCGCTTTCCGGTTCGAGCTTGGCGCCGGTCGGCAGTTGCAAGCCCTCGGGCGTATCGAGCATGACGAGCCCATGGCGATGCTCGAGAATCGCGCCGACTCGCGCGCGCGGTCCCGCCGCGGCCAGCGCGTCGAGCGACAGGCTGAAGTTCACGTAAGCACCGCGGCAGTAGCCGAGCGGTGACGAGGGCGTATGGATGAAGTCGAGGACGCGACCGATCAAAATGATGTGGTCGCCCGCATCGACGACTTCGTGCGTTGCGCAATCGAAGCTGGCCGCCGCCCCATCCATGACCGGCGCGCCGGTGGTGCGCGCATGCCAGGCCACTTGCGAGAACTTGTCGGCCGCCTTGGAGGCGAATACGCCCGACACGGCCTTCTGGTCCTCGGCCAGCACGCTCACAGCAAAATGACGCGTCTGCGAGAACACGGGAAAGCTCGACGCGGTCTTCGCAATGCAGACGAGAATCAGCGGCGGGTCGAGCGAAACCGACGTGAACGAGTTGGCCGTAAAGCCGCGCGGGGACCCGTCTGGCTGGATCGTCGTCACGACGGTGACGCCCGTCACGAACGCGCCGAGCGCACGGCGAAATTCAGCGATATCGATGGCCGGTTCATTGGTTGGCTCACTCATTGCGTCCTCCCGACTTCGATCCGCTGCTTGCCCACCGCTTCCTGTCGAGCGCCCCGCTCCGAGCAGAAAAGCGAGCAGCCGTTCGTTCACTTGCGCCGGATCGGTCACGCTCATCATATGGCGCTCGTTAGCGATGATTTCCGCGCGGCCGTACGGCGCGGCCGCCGCCATGGCGCGCGACATGGCCGGATTCGAATTCGCGTCGCATTCGCCCGTAAGAAAAAGCGCGGGCATGGTCAAACTCGCCAGCCGGCCGACATGCGCGTCGTCCGATCGCGCAAAGAGGCGATACGTGCGCGCATATCCGTCAGGATCGACGTTCGAGAGCAGCGCACGCACCGCTTGCGCCGCCTTCGTCAGATGCGCCGGAACCGGATCGCCGAACCACCTTGCGAGCGTGGCATCGATACCCGCTTCGTCGGGCGTATGGCCAAGCATGGCCGCGCGGCCCATGACCGCTTCGCGCTGACTGGGCGTGCGGTCGTACACCGCGTTCAACGCCGCGACGCTGAGCGTGCGGTTTGGATGTGTCAGTGCAAATTCGAGTGCGACGAGCGCGCCCATCGAATGACCAACGACATGCGCGCGCTCGATCAGCAATGCGTCGAGCAGACGCTCGAGTTGTTCGGCGTATTCGCCAAGCGTAGGCTCGGGCGCGGGCAAAGCGCTGCCGCCATGTCCGAGCATGTCGTAGGCGATGACGCGGTAGTGCGTCGTCAATGCATCGATCTGCGGAGACCAGACGCTTTGGTTCATGCCTACGCCATGGATCAGCACGACTGACTCGCACGCGCCACTCGCACGCGGCGGAAAAACGCTGTAGCTCGTGCCCGCGACGACGCCGCACATCACGGCAGGGTCGAGCGTGCGGTCAGCCTTCATTGGCCTCGAGCTCCTTCAGGTCCTGATAGCGGTCGCCGATGCGGTGGTGCGGCCGTCCGCCGATCGATGCGCCCAATGCGATCACGACCTCGTCTGGAGCGGGTGCATCGCCGATCGAGAACTGCACAGTCAGGTAATGCGAACGCATCCCTTCGTCGTGCTTGTGCATCAGCGGAATGGAAATCGGGCAGTTCGGGCCGCCGCGCAGATTCGTGAAGCTCAGGTAGCTCTTCGCGCCGACGGCCTGGCGAAACTTGTTGCCGAAGCGCAGCGTGTGGATCAGCGCCGACGCATGCTCGACCTCACCCGAAGTGCCGACGATCGCTGCCTTGCCGTACCCCTCGACAGCCTCGCCGCCGCCGGCGAGACGGAGCACTTCGGCGGTCAGAATCTCGCCGAGCTGTGGCGCGAGCGCATGGATTTCAGGCTTCAGGTCTTCGACGAAACCGCGCCCCGCCCACGGATTGCGGATCACCGCGGCGGCGCCAAACAACTTCAATGGCTGCGCCGCCTCCTTGCCGCCTTCGATGAACGTTGTCTCGGCGTAGGTGACCAGCTTGCGCATCTGCAATTTCATACCCGTTCTCCTTGCGAAGGGCTCGCGCCCGTTGGTGTCGCTCGAGGAGATTATGGTATGCCATCAATTTGGCCACACCAAGCTTTTCAATATTATGGAATACCATGATATGACAGACGAAACGTCAACACGTCATGGGGACAGGACATCGGAGCTCAGCCAGCCCCGCAAACAAAGGCCGTCGGGTTGAACTGCACCGCAAAGTTTGACGCCGAGCCACCCTTTGTGCGGACGGCTTGCGAGACTTGTTTCAGGCGCGGCGGCTCGCCGGCTCTTGCTGTTGCCGTTCCTGCTCCGCGAGCGAATCCAACGCGAGCTCGGACGCGCGCCGGATATGCGCCGCCGACGCCGCAGATGCCGCCTCTCCGTCGTGCCGCTCGATTGCGTCGAGCAGTGCGTTCATCTCCCGGTTCGACTCCGCGCCGCGGCCGGGCATCGCGATCGTCATCGCGCGGAGCCGGTTGATCCGCGCGTTCAGCGACTTGACGACGGTGAGCGAGACCTGTTTGCCCGCCCCTTCGAACATCGCGTCGTAGAAGTGCTCGGTGTATTCGAGTACGCGCGAGAGGTCTTCCTTCTCGAACGCGTCCTCGATCGTCTTGCGGATCTTGCGCAACCGCTTGACGAGCTGGGGTGTTGCCAGCTCGGCGCACGCACGCGCCGCGTTGGCCTCGAGCAAGCCGCGCAATTCATAGATTTCGCCGATCAACGCAGGATCGAGCCGCGCGACGATCGGCCCGTGCCCCGCCGCGACTTCTACGAGTCCCTCCGTCTCCAGATGCCTCAGCACTTCGCGCACGACGGTGCGGCTCACGCCGAGCTCATCGCACAGCGTTCTCTCGACAAGCCGGTCGCCTGGACGGAAATACCCTTGGACGATCGCGCCCCGCAGCTTGTCCAGCGTGAGCTCGCGAAGCGTCTTGGCGGTGCGCTCGATTTTGAGGTCTGACATAGGGAGCAAAAATAAAAGGGACGAAAGCCCACGCGTCGCATCGGCCGACCGAAGCCCACGCGTTGGAATGCCATATTATCGTCCATCTTCGATTGCCTCTCTTGTCGAGCTACCCGCGGGCCGCTCCCGCGTCGTTCAGTTCCTCCCAAACCGTGCGCCAGCGCAATCAGCAACAGAACCAGAAGAACCAGCGCCACGGTCTTCCGCAAGGGGACTGTCGTTCATTTCCTGTCGAAGATCTCGGCCTCGCTCGATTCGAGGTCATGCTCGATCTTCTCGAGAACCTGCGGCGCACGCTTGTTCAGCATCGCGAGCCAGCCCATGCCGAACGCCATGTAGGCAGCGAACAGATACGGCAGGATGTTGTACGGCCAAGCCGGCACCGGATACACACTGCCGAAGAAGCCGCCGATCATCGCAACCGCGCCGAGGATGCCCACCACGCGATTGGCGAGCTTGAGCTGTCCTTGCTTTTTCAAATAGATCGGCGCGGAAACCGAGATCAGGAAGTAAGCCACGATGAAGCCGAAGGTCGCGAAGGTGCTCGTATAGCCGAACGTGTTCAACGCACCGGTGCCGAGCAACGCGAGATTCACGGCCAGCGAGAGGAGCGCGGCAAAGGCCACCGCATAGTGCGGCGTCTGATGCTTCGTATGGACCATGCCCATCGAGCGATGAACGAATTGATAGCGGCCCATCGAAAACAGCAGACGACTCGCGGCGTTGATCGAGGCCAGCACGCAGGCGAACGCGCTCACCGATGCAATCAGATAGAACAGCGGGGCCAGCGCCGGCGCGCCGAGCCCGTTCAGCAGCGTCTGCAGCGGGGCGGTGTCGTTGCCAAGCTTGTTCACGTCTCCGCCATACGCGACGACCATCGAGTAGGCAACGAACATAAAGAAGCCGCCGGCCACCACCATGCTCCAGATGATCGCGCGAGGAATCGCCTTCAACGGGTCCTTCGTTTCCTTGCCGAGGGACGCGGCGCTCTCGAATCCGACGAATGAGAAGATGCCGAGCACCATCGCCTCCGCCATGCCTTTGGGCGTCGTGCCTTGCAGCGATAACTGCGCATGATCGACGACGCGTTCGGGATGCTGGTAGAACACCACAAACAGCACGCCGCCGACGATCGCGATCGAGGCGGCTTCGATCGCTAGACTCAAGCGCGACGACAGCTTGATGTCGCGCGACGAGAGGAACCAGGCCAACGCCGCGCTGACCAGATAGATGAGCCAGATCGGTACGGCGATGCCGAACGGCGCGAACGCATTTTGGACGAAGATGGCCTCGCCGGCGAGCACGCCCATCGCAGTGCCGGTGTACGCCGCAATGAGCCCCCATCCGGCGATGCCGCCCGCAATCGGTCCGAGCGCACGCGAGATGAATATGAAGAACGACCCGGCCGCCGCGAAGCGGCTCGCCAGCACAGCGATGTTGAGACTCACGAACATAAGCCCGAGCGTCGACAGCCCGTAGACAAGCCAACTGCCCGCGCCGGCGAGCGCCGCGACCGCCACGACGTTGATCGACGGCGTCAGGGTGGGAGAGATATTGGCCAGTGACTGGCCGATGGTCTCCATGAAGCCCAGGCTCGACGATCGAAGATTGACGGACTGCGAAGGAACCGCCGTAGATTGCTGCGATACGCTCATGCTGACTCTCCATAGATCAAAGTGCCTGACGCGTCGCGCCAGGTCTCGGGGTGCTCAAACGTTCGCCAGTCCCGGAATCCACGAGGTGCCGGCGAGCGGCACGCGCGCCATCGCGGCGGCCTCCACCGTCAACGCCACGAGATCTTCCGGTTCGAGGTGATGCACGTTCTGCTTGCCGCAGGCGCGTGCGATCGTCGTCAATTCCATGTTCAGCGTCTTCAAGTAATTGCGTACCCGGCGCGCGCCTTCTTCCGGCTGAAGTCGCTGCTCGAGCACGGCGTCCTGCGTCGTCACGCCGACCGGGCACTTGCCCGTGTGGCAGTGGTGGCAAAAGCCGGGCGCCGTATTGAGCGCTGAATAGTCCGCGGCGGCTGGGTGCAGCGCGCCGTCCTTGAAGTAGCTGTCGCTGTTGCAGCCGAGCGCCATCAGCACGCCCTGCCCGATCGCCACGGCATCGGCGCCGAGCGCGAGCGCCTTCGCCACGTCCGCCCCCGTGCGGATGCCGCCGGATACGATCAACTGCACCTGCCCCTTCATGTTCAGATCCTCGAGCGCGTCGACGGCCTGCCGCACCGCGGCCAGCGTCGGGATGCCGACGTTCTCGATGAAGCACGTTTGCGTCGCCGCGGTGCCTCCTTGCATCCCATCGATCACCACGACGTCCGCCCCCGCATGCACCGCGAGCTTTACGTCGTTGAACGTGCGCGTCGCGCCGACCTTCACGTAGATCGGCTTTTCCCAATCGGTGATTTCGCGCAATTCCTGAATCTTGATGGCGAGGTCGTCGGGACCCGTCCAGTCCGGATGACGGCTCGCCGAACGCTGATCCACGCCCGCGGGCAGCGTGCGCATCGCGGCGACCCGCGGGTTCACCTTCTGCCCGAGCAGCATCCCCCCGCCGCCCGGCTTCGCGCCTTGGCCGATCACGACTTCGATCGCATCGGCACGACGCACGTCGTCCGGATTGAAGCCATAGCGCGAAGGTAGACACTGGTAGACGAGCGTTTTCGACGAGCGGCGCTCTTCTTGCGTCATGCCACCGTCACCGGTCGTCGTCGAGGTGCCGGCCGCCGTCGCCGCGCGGCCCAGCGCTTCCTTCACATTCGCCGAGAGTGCGCCGAAGCTCATGCCGGCGATCGTGATCGGAATATCGAGCGCGACGGGTTTGCTTGCAAAACGTGTACCAAGCAGTGTCTGGGTCGTGCATTTCTCGCGATAGCCTTCGAGCGGGTAACGCGAGAGGGACGCGCCCAGGAACAGCAGATCGTCGAAGTGGGGCACACGCCGCTTCGCGCCGAGGCCGCGGATTTCATAAAGGCCGCGTTGCGCGGCCGCGTGGATGTAGTCGATCGTCTTGCGGTCGTAGCCTTGCGACTCTTCCTGCTGCAAGCGGGCGAAGTGAACGGGTTTTTCCATGAGGACTTTCTCGATGATTTAGTATTCCTGGTCGGCTTCAGCGTTCCAGTGATAGAGCGTGCGGGCCGAAGCGATGCGCCTGAATGCGCGCGGATCGTGCTGGAGGCGGGCCGCATCGAGCAGCGCGGCGACGGCCGTCAGATCCGCATCGGTCATCGGCTCGAACCGGGCGTCCGCCCCGAGCGATTTCACTTCCCCTTTCACGTAGAGCACCGCTTCGTAAAGCGAGTCGCCGAGCGCGTCGCCCGCGTCTCCGCAGATCACCATGCGTCCCGCTTGCGCCATGAAGGCCGAAAAGCTGCCAACCGATCCGCCGATAACGATGTCGCCCCCCTTCAGCGAAATCCCGCAACGCAGACCCGCATCGCCATCGATGACGAGCAATCCGCCATGCGCCGAAGCACCCGCGCCGTTCGACGCAAAGCCCTTCACGTGCACCTTGCCGCTCATCATGTTTTCGGCGACCCCGGTGCCCGCACTACCCTCGATGACGATCGTCGCGTGCTTGTTCATGCCGCCCGCGTAGTAGCCGGCATGACCCTCGATCGTGATGCTCACGTCGGCATCGACGCCGACCGCGATGTTGTGCGCGCCGTTGGGCGAGCTCACTTTGATGCGCCGGCCGGCCAGCGCGGCCGCATCGCCGTGCAGGTACTGGTTCAATTCCCTGACCGGCGAGCGCTCAAGGTCGAATGTCACGCTTTCCATACGTACATCTCCTCGGGGGCGGGTTCGAAGACCTTCGCGTTCTTGATGTCGGGCAAATGAGCAAGCGAACGGAACTCCGACGCGATCGCTACATACTCGTCGCTCTCCGCGACCACGGCGGGCTTGCATGCGAACGGGTCACGGATCAGCGCCAGTTCCGTCGTCGTGCCCATCAGGAAGGTGTAGAAACCGTCGAGCTCCTCGAAGCCTTTTTGCAGTGCGTCCGGCAACGCGTCGCCTTCGCGCAGGCGCCATTCGAGAAAGCGGCACGCTGCTTCCGTGTCGTTGTCGGTATCGAAGTGGATGCCCTCCGGTTCAAGCTTGCGCCGGACACCATGCGCGTTCGAGAGCGATCCGTTGTGCACGAGGCAAAAGTCCTCACCCGCCGTGAACGGATGCGCGCGATCCGGCGTGACTGCCGATTCGGTCGCCATCCGCGTGTGCCCGACCAGATGCGAGCCCTTCATGTCCGCGAAGCCATAGCGTTGCGCGACTTGCGCGGGCGAGCCGATGTCCTTGTAGAGGTCGATCGAGCGGCCCGTCGAGAGCAGATACAACTGCGGATAGTGCTCGCGCAGCCAGCGCTTGACGTTATCGACATTGCCTTGCAGCGTCAGTACGGCATGGTTGCCTTTCGCTTCGATGCGCGCCGTGACGTCCATCGCGGCGTTCAGCGCGTCGACCAGCGGCTGCCAGGCAAAGCGCTCACCCTCTTCCGTGAAGCCCGAGTAGAGGCTCAGCTTGCGCTGGTGCGCATCGACAGCCTTGCCGAAAACGGCCAGCCCCGCCGAATCCGGGCCGCGCTCCGTCATGCCGATCAGCATCGGCACCATCAGTTCGCCGAGCCGTTCACGTAGTGCCGGCGTCTTGACCAGCAAACCTACGATTCCACACATAGTGCGTCTCCTTAGAAAAATTCGAGGTAGCTCTTCAGCTCCCAATCCGATACGTGGCGCATGTACTCGAGCCACTCCATGCGCTTCAGCTTGAGGAATTCGCCGGCGACGGGGCCGAGCGCGTCACAGATCACGGGGTCGGCTTCGAGCGCGTCGAGCGCCTGCTCGAGGTTCTGCGGCAGCACGCCGATCGCGTGCTCGCGCAATTGCCGCGGCGTCCAGTCGTAGAGGTTCTCGTTGGCGGGCGCGCCCGGCGACAGCTCACGCTCGATGCCGTCGAGCCCGGCCGCGATCACGGCGGCAGTCGCCAGATACGGATTGCACGAGCCGTCCGGCAGGCGCAGCTCGATGCGCTCGCCCGGCATGCGCACCATCGTCGAGCGATTGTTGTCGCCGTAGCTGATGTAGGCGGGCGCCCACGTCGCACCCGTCAGCGAGCGGCCCACCACGAGCCGCTTGTACGAATTGACAGTCGGATTGCAGAGCGCGGCCAGCGCCGGCGCGTGGGCGAGCAGGCCGGCCGTGAACTGATAGCCGAGCGTCGAGAGGCCCATGCCGAGCGGATCGCTTTTGTCCGCGAACAGATTGCGCTCGCCGTCGCCGATCGACATATGCATGTGCATGCCGTTGCCCGGGCGGTTCGCGAACGGCTTCGCCATGAACGAGCAGATCATGCCGAGCTCGTTCGCGATCTCGGACGCGGCCATCTTGAAGAACACGTAGTGATCGCACGACGTCAGGCAATCCGTGTACGTGTAGTTGATCTCGAACTGGCCGTTGGCGTCTTCGTGGTCGATCTGATAGACGTCGATGCCGACCGCGCGCATCGATTCGGTGAGCTTTTCCAGGAACTCGCGGGTACGCGAGAGGCCTTTATAGTCGTAGCACGGCTTCGCGAGGGTATCGCTCGGATCGCATGGCTCCAGCACGCCCGAGGCGGAGCGGCGCAGCAGCGAAAACTCCGGCTCGAGCCCTGTGTAGAGGGTCCAGCCGCGCTCGGTCATGCGCGCGATCTGCTTTTTCAACGTCACCCGCGAATCGAACGCCCATGGCTTGCCGTCGACATGGCCATCGCACGCGATACGAGCGATACCGGGCTGCCAGGGCACAGGCGTGAGCGTCGACAAATCGCCGACGGCCATGAAGTCGGGACCGTTCGGCTCGATCCCGACTCCCCAGATCGCAAAGCCGGCGAAACCCGCTCCCGCGGTCAGTACGCTCTTCAGATGCGCTACCGGTACGGACTTCGCCTTCGCCACACCGTGAATATCGACGAACTGCGCCAGCACGTATTTCACGCCCTGCTGCGCGAGCCAAGCCTGCGCGCTTTCAGCCGTGTCGAAGCGCGGCACGCTCCCGAGCTCGTTCGCCCCGGCCGGCAGCTTGCTCGCATCGTTCAGGTTCATTGTCACTCCTTGCCATATTTATTAATATGCAACGAAGTTTCCTGTCAGGAAACCCGCCGCGCGCAATCGTGCTCGCTCCCGAGGCGCGTAAACCCGGGCTATCTGTCAACCTTGCTACCCTTTACCGAGGCTACCCATGCAAACCGCGGACGACAGCAAATCACCGCTCGAACGTTATCTCGGCAGCACCATCCGCGAACTGCGCCAGTCCCACGGACTGACCATCGCACAGGTCGCCGAACAGGCCGGCATCAGCCGCGGGATGCTCTCGAAGATCGAGAACGCGCAAACCTCGGCCGGCCTCGACGTACTCCATCGCATCGCCATGGCCCTCGGCGTATCGATGTCGGCGCTCTTTCGCAACTTCGACGTTCCGCAAGGCGGCGCGCAACTGGTCAAGAAAGGCGGCGGCATGGAGGTGGTCCGCAAGGGCACACAACGCGGCCACACCTACCACCTACTCGCCTACGACCAAGGCCCGCGCAAGCTCTTCGAACCGTTTCTCATCACGATGGACGACGAGTCGGAGCGCTTTCCCGTCTTCGAGCACCCAGGAACGGAGTTCATCCACATGCTCAAGGGCGTAATCGAGTACCGCCACGGGCAGCAGACCTACATCCTGCATCCCGGGGACACGCTCACGTTCCGCGGCGACATTCCGCATGGCCCCGAACGCTTGATCAAGACGCCGATCCAGTTCCTGTCGATCTTTGTCTATTCGCAGCCCGCCACCGAATGAGCTGCGCGCCCCAGTCAACTATCCAGCCCTGATGCAACGTCCATGCCACGTTTATCAATAAGAATCAAAAGTTCCTGACAATAAACACCGGCGGCGCTCCACGGCCCTTCTCGTCTTCCTGCCCAACTTGTTGCTGCTTGCCCGCGGTGCGACCGAATCGTGAATGCGGTGCAAACGCGCACTGAAACAGCAACGCGGGTTACGACGGTGTATCAGCCCAACTTATGAAGCCGACGACGCGCACAGCGCGCGCCCGGTCATCCGACGCAATACCGGCCGCAGGTGCGGCTAGCGCAATGCGTCGGCGGGGAGCTGCGGCAACGCACGCGCCAGCGCCGGCCGAATCGAGCGATCGATGACCGTTCGCGTCAACGTGACGATTTCGCTCGCGAAATCGTCCCACTCGCCCTGCCGGTGCAGCAGGAAGAAGTCGCGCTGCCCGAGCCGCCCCGATGGCAGCGGCAGAACGGCGATCTCCTCCAGATAGTGCCGCGCCTGCCACAGACACAACGGCGTGGAGATCGCAAAACCGAGCCGAGCCGCCACCAGGCTCAGCAGCGGATCCGTCGCGTCGAATTCGTAGCGGCGCGGGCTGTCGATGCCGAGATGCCGCGCGAATCGCTCGACTTGCTGGCCGATCACCGAGCGCGCCGTGTAGCGGATCAGCGGCAGTTCCTTGTTGAGCGTGCGCCAGTCGACCTGCGGACGGCCAGCGACATGGCTTCGCGCGACGACGGCAACGAACGCTTCGGAAAAGAGCGGCACTTCGACAATGCGCGCGTCGTTCAGCGTCGTCTGCGTGCAGACGGCTAGATCGACCTCGCGGTCGTGCAACTGCTTCGACAGCCCCGGTGTGAGCCCCGACCACAACGCGATCTGCCGCGCCGAATTCGATACCGCGCGAATCAGTTCCGGCCCGACCGTCGCCGCGAACGAATCGACGCAACCAAGCCGCACCGGCAGCGTGCCCGCGTGCGACGCGTCCCCGATCCGCGTGCTAACCATCTGCGCATGCTCGAGCAGCGAACCTGCGAGCTCGAGCAACGCGCGCCCCGCGGTGTTCGGCCGCGGCGGGCGGCTCTCCCGATCGAACAGCGTCATGCCCCGATCGCGCTCGAGCGCCGATACGGCTTGACTGATCGCGCTCTGGCTCACGCCCAGCTGCTTCGCCGCGCCCGTCATCGAGCCCGTTTCGCACACGGCGACGAAGGCCTGCAGCGCGCGCAGATCGATCGGCGTTTGAGAACGTCTCATCGTGACTCCTGTGTCCGCGGCATTCGTCGAATGGCGCGCGACGATGCCGAATGCTGCGTGGTCAAAATCCGCCCGTACTCACAATGAGCAATTTCGGGGGCACGCCATAAGTTTGCCTAATTCAAAATTGCCGCGCATTTCCGCGGCGAGGGCGGCGGGCAGAGGGAGGTATCGAGAGCGTGCAGGGGAAACGCTCAATGCGCGGAAACGGAACCGGGCGAGATGTCGCTCAGCGATGAGGCCGAGGTCGGCGCGCAAGTCGCCGAGCGTTTTCCCGCCTATGAGACGGCGACACTCACGTCGTCGTGGACGGGCGTCTTCGACGCGCGAGGCGGTGAGGAACGATCGTTTTCAGCTTTTCTATTGCGTATTGTTCGATCGTCAGATCGTTATATCTTCGTATCGCGCCCCCACCGCCGCTGCACCGAGATACGCATCGAGCAGCACGTCGGCCTGACGCAGCTCCTCCGGCGTGCCGTGCGCGACGACTCGGCCGCTTTCGAGCACGTACGCTGCCTTCGCATGGCGCAGCGCGACCGCGGCGTTCTGCTCGGCCAGCAGAAAGCTCACACCTTCTTCCCGGTTGAGCTTGCCGACGATCTCGAAGATCTCCTCGGCCACTTGTGGCGCCAGTCCCATCGACGGTTCGTCGAGCAGCACGAGCGACGGCCTGGACATCAACGCGCGCCCGATCGCGATCATCTGCTGTTCGCCGCCGGAGGTGTACCCGGCCGCCTTCCGCCGACAAAGCTTGAGCCGCGGGAAGACCGTATAGATGCGTTCGAGCGCTTCAGCGATCCCCCGCGCGGACGGCCGGCGCACGAACGCGCCGATGCGCAGATTATCCTCGACGCTCAGGTGCGCGAAGCAGCGCCGCCCCTCCAGAACCTGCACGAGCCCTTCCTCGGCAAGCCGCCACGGATCGGCGTCGGTCATATCTATGCCGCGGTAGCGGATGATTCCGCGCACGAGCGCGCCGCGCTCGACGTGCAGCAGGCTCGAGATCGCCTTCAACGTCGTGGTTTTGCCCGCGCCGTTCCCCCCGAGCAGCGCGACGATGCCACCATCAGGCACCGTCAGCGACACACCGCCCAGCGCGCTAGCCTGCTGGTTGTAGACCACTGCGATATCGTCAACCTGCAAGATCGGCGCGTGTCCCATGCTCAGCTCTCCTTGCTGCAGTCGCGCGGCGTAATGCCTTTTTCCTTCGCGTAGCCGAGTGCCGACTTCTCGATGATCGGCCGCAGCAGCGCACGGTCGGCCTGCACCCAGCCACTGATGACCTTCCAGTGCGCACCGTCCCACTGCTGGAACCGCACGGCACCGCCGCCTTCGTGATCCGCGCACGACAGCTTCAGTTGCTGAACCAGCCCATATGCGCCGAGCTGCTTCAGCCGCGCATCGTCGAGATTCAGGTGCTCGAAACCCCATCGCACCTGCTCGCCCGTGAGCGGCTTATCGCCAAAGTGCGCCTGGGCGACGCGTAGCGCCTCGACGTTCAGAATGCCGTTGACCACGCCGAGGTTGTAGTAGACCGTGCCGAAGCGCGCGGGATCTTTCAGGTTACCGTTACCGGTCTTGATCACATACTGGTCAATCGACTGCAGCACGGGAAAGTCGGTACCGGACGGATGGGTCGTAATCGAAATGAAGCCCTTTGCCGCGTCGCCTGCCGGCCGCACGTCCTCCTCGGAATTGCTCCAGATGTTGCCGATGATGTGATCGGCCGGGTAGCCCACCTTCTGCGCGGACTTCAGTGCGACCGGGTTCATCACGCCCCAGCCGCGCAGAATGACCCAGTCAGGGTGGACTCTGCGGATCGTCAGCCACTGCGAGCCTTGCTCGTTGCCCGGGTGCGGGACCTCGAGCTGTGTGAGCTCGAAACCGTACTTCTTCGCAAGGATGTCGAGCACTGGGATCGTCTCGCGACCATAGGGCGAACCGTGGTACAGCACGACAATCTTCTTGCCCTTGAGCGCCGCGGGGCCACCCGACTGTTGCGCGATATAGTTGACGATCGCGGATACCTCGCTGTAGGGATTCAGCTGCAGCGGGAACACGTATGGGAACACGGCGCCGTCCGTCGAATCCGTCCGCCCGTGGTTGATGGTGATGAGCGGAATTCTGTCGGCAGTCGAGCGATCGATCGTCGCGTACGCGATGCCGACGGACAGCGGATTGGTCGCCGCGGCCGGCGCGCCGTTCAGCCCATGCTTGAGCCGCTCGTAGCACTCGACTCCCTTTTCCACGACATATTCTGTTTCGCATTCGCTCCAAGTGAGCTTGACGCCATTCACACCGCCGTCTCTCGAATTGACCAGTTGCAGGTAGTCGATGAAGCCCCCGAAAAAGCCGCTTCCACCCGCAGCGTATGGGCCGACCCGGTAACTCTGCAGCGGGAAATACTGCTCGCCCGCAGCCTGCGCGGCGCCGACGCTACCCGCGATCAGCGAGAGGGCCGCGCCCCCTGCCGCGACCAGCCGCGCAATAGCTTGCAGTCGGCGGCGATACAGTGCTGTAGATTTCATGTATTTAGAACTCCTAATTGATTGTCTTAGAAAAACTGATGCAGCACGTTGGGAGATCAGGCATCTGCTTGCCGGCCGCGCAATCGCCGGTGCGCATATCCCGCGAGTCGAGCCAGCCCTTCTGGTTCCCTGATCAGAAATACGATGACGAGTACACCGTAGATGATCTTCTGCAGGTTCTGGAGTTGGCCGGCCTCGATACCGACATGCGCGAACCATCCTGCGGCATTGGACAGCAGGATCGGCAGCAATACGATGAATGCGGCGCCGAAGAAATTGCCGCGAATGCTGCCCATTCCGCCAATGATCACGATGAACAGCACCTGGAACGACAGGTTGAGGTCGAAGCCGTGGGGCTCGACGGTCCCGAGATAGGCAAACGCCCACAGCGCGCCCGCGATGCCGAGCACGCCCGAACTGAACGCGAAGGCGAGCAGCTTGTCCTGGCCGACCCGAAATCCCATCACGCGGGCGGCCGTCTCCATGTCGCGGATCGCCATCCAGCGTCGCCCGAGCTCGCTGCGTACGAGCCTCGCGGCCACCGCGAACGTTGCGGCCACGACAGCGAGCACCAGCAGATAGTGAGTGCCCGGCGTGTCGATCCGGTGCCCCAAGACCGTCACGGCCGGCGCGCTCAGCACGCCCGATGCATCGTCGTTCGAAAACCAGCTCACGCGTGTGAAGAGCCATTCGATGAAAAACTGCGCGGCGAGCGTCGACACAATCAGGTAAAAGCCCCTGATTCGCAGGCTCGGCACCCCGAACACCGTGCCTACCGCGGCGGCAGCGAGCGCACTGAAAGCGAGATCGATCGCGAACGGCAGCGCCGGTACGCGCACCGCGAAGTTGTATGCCGTATACGCGCCGACAGACATGAACGCGGCGGAGCCGAGCGATAGCTGCCCCGCGTAGCCGGTCGCGAGATTGAGCCCGAGCGCGGCGAGCGACAGGATCAGGAATGGCACGAGGATCGCGCTTAGCCAGTAGTCGCTGCCAACGCGAGCAAGCGCAATGAGCACGGCGACCGCCAGGATCACAAGCGCGCGGCGCGGCCAAGACCTGCGCGCGAACTCGGGGCGCGTGGACAGTGGTTCAATCTGAATCGACGACATCGGCTCCTCACACACGTTCGACCGGGGTTTCGCCGAACAGGCCCGCCGGCCGGATCAGCAGGAAAAGCATCGCGAGCACGTACGGAAACCAATTCTCGATTCCCCCACCGATCGCCGTGCCGACGTAAACTTCGGCGAGTTTTTCGCTCGCCCCCACCAGCAGGCCCGCCAGGATGGCGCCGCCGATCGACGAGAAGCCGCCGATGATGAGCACCGGCAGCGCCTTCAATACGACGAGGGACAGCGAGAATTGGACGCCGAGCCGCGCGCCCCACAGCAGTCCGGCAACGAGGCTCGTGAAGCCGGCGAGCGCCCACACCGCTGCCCAGATGCGCGGCAGCCGGATACCGACAGCGAGCGCTGCTACGGGATCATCAGCGACCGCCCGCAGCGACAGCCCGAAGCGCGTGAAACGCGTCAACAGCGAGAGTCCAGCGACGAGCACCGCCGCGGTGCCGGCGGCGAAAAGGTCGAACTGGCTGACCATCACGCCGCCGATGGCGAGCGGCCGGTCATCGATACCGAGATCGAGACCATGAACCTGCGCGCCCCACAGCAGTTGGGCCCCGCCTTCGATAATCAGGCTCAGCCCGAGCGTCGCCATGAACAGCACGATCGGTGGCCGGTTGACGAGCGGCTTCAGGACCCATTGGCCGATTGCGAGCGCGATCGATGACAATGCAATGAGCGTGAGAGCGAATGCAAGCCACGGTGCCACGTGCCGCTCGATAAGGCTCACGAACGTGAGCGCGCCGAACAGCACGAGCGCGCCCTGAGAAAAATTGAATACGCCCGACGCCTTGTAAATCAGCACGAAGCCGATTGCGACAAGCGAGTACATGACGCCGGCAAGCAGTCCGCCCACGAGCACTTCGGTGAAGAACGTCATGATGCGGTCCCTCAATGTCGCGTGCCGAGGTAAGCGGCCAGCACGTCTGGGTTCGCGCGCACCTGCGCCGGCGCCCCATCGGCGATCTTGCGTCCGTAGTCGAGCACGATGACGTGATCGGACAGGCTCATCACGACGCCGATGTCGTGCTCGATCAGCACCACGGTTAAGCCGAAACGCGCATTGGCGTCGCGGATGTAACCAGCCATTGCGCGCTTTTCTTCCGCGTTCATGCCGGCCATTGGCTCGTCGAGCAGCAGCAGCCGGGGTGCGCCGGCCAGCGCGCGTGCGAGCTCGACGCGCTTGCGGATGCCATACGGCAGCGTGCCGACCTCGGTCTCGCGATAGCGCTGCAGATCGAGCGCATCGAGCACCGCTTCCGCATATCCGCGTTGCTCGGCATCATCGCGGCGGGCGGCGGGCATGCCGAGCGTCTGCGCGAGCCATCCGCCCCGCCTGTGAAGGCTGCGCCCGGTCAACACGTTGTCGAAGACGCTCATCCGCGCGAACAGCGCGATGTTCTGGAACGTGCGGCCGATTCCCGCGCGCGCGGCGACGTACGGGGTGATACGCGGGTACTCGCGGCCGTCGAAATGCAGCGTCCCGCGTTGCGGCCGATAAATGCCGCTGATCACGTTCAGCAATGAGCTCTTGCCCGCGCCGTTCGGACCGATCAGCGCACTGATGCGGCCCGCGACGACGTCAAAGCTGATGTCGGTCACGGCCGGTACGCCGTTGAACGACAGCGAGATACGATCGAGCGACAGCAACGGCCGCGCGTTCGTCGGGGTTGAAAGCTTCATCGGAGATCCGTTAGGTGAAGGAATGGCTGGAATGGCGAAACGCGCCGCGGCAGCGTGATGCCGCCGACGGCCGCGGGGTTCCGCCTTAAGCCGCGGCCTTCTCGCGCTGCCGTGCTTCCAACTCGCGCACGAGCGGCAGCACCTTGTTGCCGAAATACTCGACTTCCTCGACGAAGTGCAGGAAGCCCGCGAGGACGAGATCCACGCCGATGGACTTCAACTCGACGATCCTTTCCGCGATCTGCTCGGGCGTGCCGATAAGATTCGTACGGAAGCCGTCGTTGTACTGGACCAAGTCCTCGAACGTCGATTTCGCCCAGTTGCCCTCCCCTTCCGGCGATGCCTTGCCCGCCTGCTTGACCGCATCGCCGAATGCGTTGACCGCTTCGACGTGTGCGTTTTCGATGATGTCATCGAGCACAGCCTTCGCTTCTTCTTCGGTATCGCGCGCGATGATGAACGCGTTCACGCCGATCCGCACCTGATGATTGTTTTTCGCCGCCTTAGCCTTGATGTCGTCGATCTGCGCCTTCAGGTTCTCCGGCGTGTTGCCGTTCGTGAAGTACCAGTCCGAGACACTCGCCGCGTTGTCGCGTGCCGCGCGGGAGCTTCCTCCCTGAAAGATCTCGGGATGCGGCTTCTGTACCGGCTTCGGGCTCAGCGTGTAGTTTGTGAAGCGATAGAAGTCGCCCCTGAATGTGAAGTTGTCCTGCGTCCAGATGCCTTTGAGCGCCTGAATGAACTCCTTCGAGCGGCGATAGCGCTCGTCATGCTCGAGCCAAGGCTCCCCGATCGCGGTGAACTCGTCCTTGAACCAGCCGCTGACGACATTGATCGCGATGCGCCCATTAGAAATATGGTCGATCGTGGCCAGCTGCTTCGCCACGACGGCCGGGTTCCACGGGCCTGGAAGAATGGCCGCGAGCACCTTCAATTTCGTCGTGGCATGCAGCAGCGCCTGGCTGAAAGAAACCGACTCGTGCTGGTATTCAGCGCCGTAGCCCGCCGTGAACCGGATCTGGCTCAATGCATACTCGAATCCCGCACGCTCCGCCGTTTGCGCGAGCTTCTGGTTGTACTCGAGGCTCCAATCCGTGCGCTGCTCGATCGTGCTGACGACGAGGCCGCCACTCACGTTCGGCACCCAGTAGGCGAATTTGACCGCATCGCCCGACGATGTGTTGTTGCTCATGGAAATGTCCCGCTGATCTAGAGTCAAGAGAAACGCACTTACGCGGCGAGTGACGTCGCCTCGCGGGATGTATCCGCGGATCGAGCCGCGAGCGCAATCGGCAATGCTCGCGTCACCGCAAGGTCGATGCGTTCGAGCAATGCATCGCTTCCGATGTCGTAGCCGCTGAAGTCCTGCTCGGATGCATAGACGCCGATAGGCAGGGTGCGCGCCTGGAAGAAGCTGAAAAGCGGACGCAGTTGATGATCGATGACAAGCGCATGCCGGTCGCTGCCGCCCGTCGCCGCCAGCAGGACGGGCACGTCGATCAGCGCTTCATGATGGACGAAATCGAAGAGATGCTTGAAAAGACCCGTGTACGAGGCGCGGAAAACAGGACTCGCCACGACGAGCAGATCCGCGGATTCAATCAGGCGTATTTTCGCTTCGATGTCCGCCGGGAGCTGTGTGCGGTACACCGCCCCTGCAAGCTGAGGAGCAATCTCGCCAAGCTCGATCAGATGAGTCTCGATCGGTAGCGCCTTGCCGAGTGTACGCAACAGTGCCTTCGTCAGCACCAAGGTGCGCGAGGGGCGTTGCAGCCCGCCCGAAATGGCAACGACGTTCAATTTACTGCTCATAATTGGGGCTCCTAAATTGTGAATTAGTTGATTTCGAGGAAACGAGCAATGTCAGGAATAGAAGGACGGCGTGGGGAACCGCTCGTTGAGCGCCCAGTCGCCGAGCTCGCGCACCTTGTAGTCGAGCGGGTCATGAAGCGTATGGACGCGCACGTTGCGCCAGTACCGATCGAACCTCAGCCGGGCTGTGGTCGCACGCGGGCCCGTGACTTCGAACATCCGATTCGCAACGTCGAGCCCCGCCCGCGCCGCCGACACCTTCGCGGCCGCCACGGCGATAGCAACCTTGCCGCGTTCGCTTTCCGTCAGCGCGGTGCCGCGTTGCCATGCTTCGTCAAAGAGATCGGCAGCCCGATCGGCCAGTAGCCGCGCACCTTCGAGCGCAAGCCAGAAATCGCCATAATGCGCAAGCACGTATGGATCCTCGCGAACACTGAGTGCCGGCGATGCGACCCAAGCTCGCCCGCTCTTCAGCGTGAATTCGTGAGCCTCATGCAAGGCACCCACGCCCAGCCCCAGATAGATATTCGCGAGAATCAGTTGGGCGAGCAGCGGCCGCAGACAGGCAAACGGTGTCGATAACGGCCCTGGGTCGAGCAGCAGTTCGCCTCGCTCGATTTCGACATTATCAAAAACGACCGTTCCGCTGTCTGTTTGACGCTGGCCCATGTTGTCCCAGTCGTCGATGACCGAGATGCCTTTTCTCGCAGTCGGCACGACGGCAATCAGCAGGCGTCCGTTCGAATCGAATGCCGACGCGAGCAATCTGTCCGAATCGGCCGCCCCCGAGCAAAACGTCTTACGTCCTGTAAAGACATAGCCGCCGCCCGAGGCCGGCTCGCCGGGGGTTGCCGTCGTGCCCCTGTCGAGTGGATTGAGCGCATTACCCCAGAACCAGCGGTGCTCGACGGTTTGCTCGAGCCACGGGCGCCACTGCGCAGGTTGTCCGAACAGGCGCGCGGTGGCGAGCAACAGGTGATGAAAGGCGAACAGATGTGCGATCGAGCTGTCGACGCGCGCGAAGCGGCGAACGACGTCGAGTGTCGAGCGCCAGTTGGCGTTGAACCCTCCGAGGTCGGAGGAAACCGTGAGGCTCAGGAGCCCGCTGCTGCGTAGAAGATTTCGCTCATTGATGGCCGTCCCCCCAGCCTCATCACGAGCCGCCGCCGTTTCAGCGAGCGAGTTCGAAACGGCCTCCACGACATCGCTCCACGGTGGCGTCATTGTGTTCGTGGAATCGATAGAAAGAAGTGTCATTGACGCATGCGGAAAATGGTTGATGGGCTGCTCCCGGCGGAACCTACTACGACTTGCCGTTGCCGATCTGCCAGACGTATGGCGGCTCCGTGCGATTGATTTCCCACGCGCCGATGATGCGCTCCTTGTAGATGATCGGATTGTGCGATGCCACTGTCCGGGCGTTTCGCCAATGCCGGTCGAGCAGCCTGGACTCGCTTGTCCCGGAGGCGCCGAGCGCATTGAACAGTTCGGTTGTCGCTTGAAGGACGAGTGACGCTACGGCAATCTGACCTCTCGCGGAGTCGAGCTCCGCCGCGATATTCGCATCGCGCTCCTCCCGCTCGTCGCCACCGAAACGCGCTTCGTAGGCCCGCTGTGAGGCCTGCGCCGCTCTGACCGCCGTCGCGTCAGCGGCAAAAACCTTCGCCGCGACCTGTCCGACGACCTGTTGAACCTGCACGTCCTGGCTAATCGACGACGCGTTTCCGTGGCTGTAGACGCGTCGGCGCTCGCGCACTTCACGCGAAATGTCGCGTAACGCTGCGCGCCCCGCTCCCGCGATAGTCGCAAGCAGGACCAGTTGATAGAACGCCGTCTGATATTTGAAGCGCGTCGAAAAGTCGATGATGTTCTCTTCGTCGACTTGCGCGGCTTCGAATACCGTCGTTCCACTGCCTGTCGTACGTTGCCCGAATCCGTCCCAGTCGTCGGTCGTCCTCACGCCCGGCTGATGCGTGCTCACGGCGGCAATCACGTCGGTCCCATCCGGGTCGCGGCGCGCATAGACGTCGATCCAGTCCGCAAAGATGCTGCCCGTCGTGTAATACTTCGTTCCATTGACGACCCAGCCGTTTCCGTTGCGCGAAACACGGGTGATAACATCGCCGATTGCCACATCACCCACCTCCGTCCACGCATTGCCGAACGTCTCACCAGCAACGAAACGCCGGAACCATGTGTCGCGGTTCGCGCTTACCGGCGCATTGAGACGATCCTCGACGAAAGCGAAATGACCGCGCAGTGCCTGCGGCAATGCCGTGTCCGCTTCGCCGAGCTCGATAAGCAATTGCACGAGTTGCGGTAGCGACAAGCCCGCACCACCATACTCGACGGGGACTCGTACCGCGCCGAAGCCGGCCTGCTTGAGCCAGGCGATCTGCTCATGGGGAAGCGTGCGTTCCCGTTCGCGCTCTATTGCGCCTTCGGCAATACGGTCGAAGATCGGGCGAAAACGCGAAGCGACCTGCTCGTAATCGGCACCTCGCGAGAGAATGGGCGCATCGTTGGAGTGGGAAAAAGTCATGGAATGCATCGGCGTGAGTTCAAAGTGAGAGCCCGTCAAAACGACTCTTCGCACAAACTATCAGCGATCCGCGGCGCGACCAAACGAGGCTTTGGAAGAAGGTTATTCCTTCGGACAACGAATCGATTTCAGCGTGAAAATGATTTAGTAATCGCGGGGCACGCTGTATCGGATCGATTCAAACCCGCCCTTCGATATCGCATGTTCGGGTAGCGAGGAGCGACTCGTCATCAACGCGCAGAACTGCCAGAATCGCGGCGTCTCGCGTCTCGTGATGCTGAGCTTCGCTTCTGCTAAGCATCGATTCTGCTTATATTCTCGCGCCCCGGATTTCCTCGCCTCACACTTCGCCCATGCCTTGATCGAAAAGGGAATGGACCGTGAATACTTATGACGTTGTTGTGATTGGCGCCGGTGTCGTTGGCAGCTCGGTGGCTTTCCAACTGTCCAAATTGGGCGCGAAGAATGTCCTGGTCCTGGATCGCGGAACCATCGGTGCGGGAACGACCTCGCAATCGTCGGGCATTCTGCGGACCCACTACTCGGTCAAGGAGAACGTCGAGCTAGCCCGCAAATCGTGGGAGGTGTTCAACGATTTCGCGGCGTACCTCGGTGACGACGAAGCCTCATGCGGCCTCGTAAAGTGCGGCTATATGATCGTGGCGAGCGAGGGGGACAAGCTCGAACCGCTGCGCGCGTCGCTCGCCCAGCAGAAGGATCAAGGCATTCCGCTCGAGTTGCTCGATGCCAAGCAGGCAAACGAACTGCTGCCGATTGCACGGTTCGACGATGCGGCGCTCATCGGCTATGAACCGGAAGCCGGCTTCGCCGATGCGTATCTCGTGGCCACGAGCTTCGCACGCGCCGCGCGCCGCGGCGGCGTGACGGTTCGGGAAAACGTCACGGTCAACAAGATCCTGTTCGATAACAAGAAGGTTGTCGGCGTATCGACCAACATCGGCGATTTCGCCACTTCGACGGTCATCAGCACGCAGAACATTTGGACGCCCGAGCTGGCAGGCTGGACGGGGCGCGATCTCCCGCTCATGCCCGAGCGCCACGCCGTGCTCGCGCTCGAATGCGAAGCCGCCAAGTACACCTATTCGATGCCCGTCTTCAAGGACCTTGCATCGACCGGCATGCTCTATTACCGCAGTTACGGCGGCAACCAAATGCTCGTCAGCGAAGGCGTCGTCGGTGAGCGGCTCAACACGGCCGAAACCGAGCAAGGCGATATTCCGATGGATTACGTCGTCGACGTAGGCGCGCAAGTGGCGGAACGCTTCCCCGAATACGAGGCGGCCGGTATCGCGTCGTCCTGGACAGGCGTGTATGACGTCACGCCCGACTGGAATCCCGTGCTCGGCACGCTTCCCGGCATCGAAGGCCTCGTCGTGGGCTATGGATTTTCCGGTCACGGTTTCAAGCTCTCGCCAACGGTTGGCCGGGTTCTCGCGCAAGAAGCGCTCGGCCTGCCCACTGACGTTTCGCTGAAGCCGTACTCGATCGAACGCTTTACGACGGGCGAATTGTTGACGGGTAAGTACGGCCTGGGCGCCGTGTCTTGAGAGGCGAACGATGTCTGCGATCGAGATCCGTCCGCTCTACGCAGTGCCTGCCGAACCATGGCGAAACGGCGGCGGAATCACGAGAACCCTCGCGGCAAAAGATGGCGAGTGGCGAATCAGTCTCGCCGAGGTCGAGCGCGATGGCCCTTACTCCCGCTTCGACGGCATCACGCGCGTTTCTTTCGTCGTGCGCGGCAGCGGCGTGACGCTGCGTCATGAAGCGTCGGCCGTCGTGCTGAAGCCGTTCGAGGCCGCCGAGTATGACGGCGGAACGACATGGCATGCAAGCCTCGCGAATGGACCGGTCACAGTATTGAACGTCATGAGTGCGTCTGGCCGGTATCGCGCGAAAGTTCTTGCGATCGGCGAGGCGACGATCGTTCCGCCCGGTTGTGCCGCCGTCGTAATTGCGCTCGACAGCGCGTGCAGCTATAGCGATGAGCCGACCTCGACGGCCGGCACCGTCGAGCCGGGGCACGCGATGGTCGTGAATCTAGTCGATGGGCCTCTGCGCCTTACGCCTGCCGTGTGCGCGTCAGTGCCAGCTCATGAGATCAGGCCGCCTGTGCTCGTCGTCATCGAGCGGGCCGTCATTCGCTGAACGATTGAAATAGTGGGGATTGCAAAAATGAAGGTGATTACGGCAGTCAAGCGCGTTGTCGATTACAACGTCAAGGTTCGCATCAAGTCAGATCAAAGCGGCGTCGATATCGGCAACGTAAAAATGTCGATGAACCCTTTCGATGAGATCGCCACCGAAGCGGCGACCCGCCTCAAGGAAGCGGGCAAGGCGACGGAGGTCGTCGCCGTCTCGTGCGGCATCGCGCAAAGCCAGGAAACGCTGCGCACGGCGCTGGCGATCGGCGCCGACCGGGGCATCCTGGTCGAGACCGATGTGGAGCTGCAGCCGCTCTCCGTGGCGAAACTGCTCAAGGCGGTCATCGATCGCGAGCGTCCTCAGCTCGTCATTCTCGGCAAGCAGGCAATCGATGACGACGCGGGACAAACGGGCCAACTGCTCGCCGCCCTGCTCGACTGGCCGCAAGCCACGTTCGCCAGCAACGTCGAAATCGGCGACGGCACGGCAACGGTCACGCGCGAAGTGGACGGCGGACTCGAGGTCGTCTCTCTGCGTCTTCCCGCCATCGTCACGACCGATCTTCGCTTGAACGAGCCGCGCTACGTCACGCTGCCGAACATCATGAAGGCGAAGAAGAAGCCGATCGAAACGATCAAGCCCGCGGATCTCGGCGTCGATCCGGCACCACGTCTGAAGACGCTCAAGGTCGTCGAGCCGCCGGTTCGCAAGACGGGTGCCATCGTTGCGAACGTAGCCGCGCTCGTCGAGAAATTGAAAACCGAAGCAAAGGTGATCTGAATGCCTACCCTCGTCATTGCGGAACACGATAACGTCCAACTGAAGATCTCGACGCTGCATGCGATTTCGGCCGCTCGAACGCTGACGAACGGCATTCATGTGCTGGTTGCGGGCAGCGGCGCGCGCACCGTAGCCGAGGCGGCGACAAAGACCGAGGGCGTGGACAAGGTCATCCTCGTCGATGCTCCGCATCTTGCCGACGGCCTCGCCGAAAACCTCGCCGCACAGGTGATCGCCCTTGCGAAGGACTACACGCATATCTTCTTTCCCGCCACGGCCTCGGGCAAGAACACGGCACCGCGTGTTGCCGCGAAGCTCGACGCGTCGCAGATTTCGGACGTCATCGCGATCGACTCGGCCGATACGTTGCAGCGCCCGATCTACGCCGGCAACGTCATTGCGACCGTGCAGTCGCCGGACCCCATCAAGGTCGCGACGATTCGCACCACCGCTTTTGAAGCAGCGGCCAAGGAAGGCGGCAATGCTGAACTCGAGGAAGTCGCCGCCGTGGCCGACACGGGCTTGTCGACGTTCGTGCGCCGCGAGATTGCCGCGAACGACCGACCGGATCTGACGGCGGCGCGCGTCGTCGTTTCGGGCGGCCGTGGCCTTGGCAGTGCGGAGAGCTTCGCTCTGCTCGATCCGCTCGCGGAGAAGCTCGGCGCGGCGATCGGGGCCTCGCGCGCCGCCGTGGACTCGGGCTATGCGCCCAACGATCTGCAGGTCGGCCAAACCGGCAAGATCGTGGCGCCCGAACTCTACGTGGCGGTGGGCATCTCAGGCGCCATCCAGCATCTGGCGGGCATGAAGGACTCGAAGGTCATCGTCGCGATCAACAAGGATGCGGAAGCGCCCATCTTCGGCGTCGCCGATTATGGTCTCGTGGCCGACCTCTTCGAAGTCGTACCCGAACTGACGAAATCGCTCTGATCGGGCAGGCGCAATCGCATCACCGCGGCAGTGCGCGCACTGCCTGCAACGCCGCGGATACCATACGTTCGACCACGGGCTGGGCACGCTGAGCAAGGTCCGGCCGGTAATCGAACGGCGCGGTTTCGTCCATGTAGATCGACTGACACATTCGAGCTGCACCGCATTCACACCGGGCTCGGGCAGCCCACTCTCCATTCGCCTCACGACTTCGCACCCCATTTTTCGCGACCATGCAGAGCCGCGGCTATATGTTGGCGCACGCTCACTGTCTCTTACCATCTCGGTAAGAGCCCGTTATCCTGATGACTTTGCGCCCGCTCCGGGGGAGATGCTGCCTCTTCGCGCTGCGCGGATCGAACGCCCCTTGAACAGAGCAAGCCCGGTGTCGCAAAGACGGCGGTGACCAAGAAGGTGTCATGTCAGAGTTTCGCGAGGAATCAATTTCAGAGCCCGGCACCAGCCGGGAGCAGATGGATCGGGCCCCCCAGGAGCCCGTGCGAACCGGGCCACTCTCCGAGGCCAAGCTTCTCGGGCGGCGAACGCCACCCGCCGCCGCGACGACACACCGGCCCGCCGCGCAAGCTCTCGGCGGCTATCAATCGCTCGCCGGGCTGCTTAGCGGTTACGCGTTGCTCATCGTCGGCAACGGGCTTTTCCAGACACTCATTCCGTTGCGGATGCTGCATGCTGACGTACCAACGTTCGTCGTCGGGCTGGTGCAGTCGTGCTACTACGGAGGATTCGTGGTCGGTGCGGTATGCAACCGCCGGCTCATCGACAGGATCGGCCAGCACCGGACGTTCGTTGCTTTTTCAGCGGCCGTGGCCATCCTTGCCCTCGCGTTCAACGTCTTCGAGTCGCCCTTGGCATGGGCCCTGATCCGGTCGCTGACCGGTTTTGCGTTCATGGGACTGTATACGTCGATCGAGAGCTGGCTCAGCGGAACATCCCGGAACGAGAACCGGGGACAAATCTTTGGCTTATACGCGGGCCTCAACTATCTGGCTGTCGGAACAGGGCAATTCCTGCTGCACCTCGGCGACGGTCCCGACGGCCGCCTGTTCTCGCTCGTTGCCGCCCTGTTCGCCGCCGCGGTCATGCCCGTTTCGCTGTTCGAAGGGTGGCCAGTCCGCGTGGCCGACGAAAGCCTCGATCGCTTGCCCGCCCATAGCTGGCGCAATAGTCTTCGCTCGATGGCGCACGCGACGCCGCTTGCGATACCGGGCTGCATACTGGCCGGCTTTCTTTACAGCACGTTCTATTCGATGACGCCCGTGTTCCTCGCGCGCACGGGGTTCTCGACTTCCGAGCTATCGACGTTCATGGGCGTGGCGCTAATCGGTGCACTCATTCCGCAGTGGCCGATGGGACGGCTGTCCGACCGCATCGACAGGCGGCGGCTCGTCTATACGACGGCGCAGATATCCGCGGGTCTTAGCCTCGTGCTCGTTGTTCTTCATGTGCCCGCGATCGTCTGGGTTGCCATGCTCGCGTTTGTCGCGGTGACGTTCACGCAATATGGTTTGATCGTCTCGCACGTCAACGACCGCACCGAACCACACCTGCGCGTGGCGGTCTCCGCCACGCTTCTGTTGCTGTTTTCGGTCGGCGGCCTGATCGGCCCCGCTATCGCTTCCCTGCTGATGACTGTCATCGGCCCGAGCGGGCTCTTTGTCTTCAACGCCCTCTCGAGCCTGTTGATGATGCTGAGCGCGAAGCGGGCCCTGCGGGCGATCCGCTAGGTGAGTTACTCACGAGGGTAGCGCCTGCCGATGGGACCTCTGCTCGATCTGCACATCGGTACCGCGGAGTGGGCTAGGCGCGCTTGCGCCATGATTGCCGATGGTCGGGACGCGCCAGCCCAAGGTGCTCGCGCAGCGTCGCACCTTCGTATTCGCTGCGGAAAATGCCGCGTTTCCGCAAGATCGGCACGACGCCGTCCACGAAATCGCGCAGGCCGCTCGGCAGAGCGTCCGGCATCAGATTGAAGCCGTCGGCCGCGCCGCCATTGAACCATCGCTCGATGTCGTCGGCGATCTGCTCGGTCGAACCGACGAGCACACGATGGCCGGTTCCGCCCGCAAGCGAGCGAATCAATTCGCGCACTGTATAGCCATGGCGGCGCCCCTGGGCGATGGTCGCGTGAAAAAACGTATGGTTCCCATTGCCGCCCGCGGGCAGTGCGAGATCGTCGGGCAACGGCTGGTCGAGCTTCAGCCGCTCCACGTCGATACCGAGTGTGCCGGCCAGGCGGTTGAGGCTGTAGCGCCATGGAATCTGGTCAATCAATTCATCACGGCGGCGCATAGCTTCGGCTTCAGTCGAGCCAATAATCGTCGTCAGACCGGCCAGCACTTTCACGCCCTTCCGACCGTATGCAGCAGCGCGTGCATTGAGATCTCGCCGGTACGCCGCTGATTCCTCGAAGGACTGCGAAGCCGAAAACACGGCTTCCGCATGCCGTGCGGCCAGATCGCGTCCATCCGGTGAGCCGCCCGCCTGCACCACGACAGGATGCCCTTGGGGCGAGCGCGGCAGATTGAGCGGTCCTTGAACATCGAAGTACCGCCCCCGATATGCAACCGGGTGCACTTTGGACACGTCGATGAAACGGCCCCCCGCCTTGTCACCCACGAACGCATCATCCTCCCAGCTGTCCCAAAGCGCCTTCACGAGCTCAGTGAATTCGGCGGCACGCTCGTAACGCTCCGCATGATCGGGTACGGCATCGCGGCCGAAGTTGCGCGCGGACGCCAAGTCCGCCGTCGTTACGACGTTCCATCCCGCTCGCCCATTGCTCACGTGATCGAGCGTCGCGAATCGCCGTGCGATGTTGTATGGCTCGTTGTAGCTGGTCGATGCTGTCCCGATCACGCCAATGCGCGTTGTCGCGGCCGCAACGCTGGCGAGCAGCACTGTCGGCTCGAGCGCGGTGATCGGGCGGAAATCGATCTGGTCGACAATCGCCGCGTTGTCCGCAAGAAAGACCGCATCGAATTTGCCCTCCTCGGCGATCTGCGCGACGCGCACGTAGTGATTCACGTCAACGAATGCGCGCGGGTCCGCATCGTCGAGCCGCCACGCCGAAGGGACAAAGCCCGAGTGAAGGATGTTGACATTGAGATGCAGGCGACGCGGCACTGCCTCTGTCGTAACACGGCTCATCGTCTAGCAAACCCCGGTTGAACGTAACGCGGATATTGTCGAATGCCAGTCCACCCGCCGCCACGAAGAAATCGGCACATCGATATGTCGTTGCGCGCTATGCATCGTGTGATGCCTCGCCGCGCGTAACGTACTTCTTTAAAAAACCCGGCCTTCCGTCAGATGCGTCGTCACGCCGTTCAGCTCGTACTCGCCGATCACGCGCGCTTTATGCGTCAGCGGATTGTGGCTAAAGATCGTACGCAGGTTGCGCCAGTGACGGTCGAAGTTGTGCGCGCGCGAGGTTGCCGATGCACCGCCTGCTTCGAACATGCGCTCGGCCGCATACAGCGCGAGTTTGCTGACGACCAGCTGCGTGCGTGCCGTCGCGAGCGCGCCTTCGAGCACGAGCGCTTCCGCACCCGGATCGCCGTTGCGGATCGCCTGCGAAGAGCGCTCCAGCACGCGGGCGTTGTCGCGCACGAGTGCGTCGATTGTATGGCTGTGAGCCGTCAGCTCGCCGATGACCTGCTGGATGAACGCGTCTTCGCGCGCGGACGGCGCAGGGCTGTGCAGCACGGGGCGGCCATGCCGCAGTACGTAGGTTTTGGCATCCGTCACCACATTGCGCACGATCCCCGCGCCCACCGCCACGAGGTGCAACTGTCGCAGCGCGCTGCAGTGGCGACCAACCAGTGACGTCTGCACGCGAGGCGTCACCTCTTCCTCGCGAACGAGCAGGTTGTCGAATTCAAGGCTGCCGCTTGCCGTCATCCTCTGGCCCATTCCGTCCCAGTCGTCAAGCACGCGAAAGCCTTCACGTTTGACGGGGACGATGGCGATCACGGCGTTGCCGTTCTCATCGTGCAGGTTCAGGCGTGCGAAGTCGGAAAACGCCGTGCCCGTTGCATAGTATTTGCGGCCGCTCAGCCGAAAATGCTGGCCGTCGCGACGCAGTTGCGTCGTGATTTCACCGGGGCGCGACGTCCCGAGTTCTGTCGATGCGCCGCCGAAAATTGCGCCGTCCGCGATCCTCTTGATCTGCGCCTCGTTGAACGGTGTGCGCGGCGAAAGAAGCAACGTCTCAGTCTGGTCGAAATGAATGCGCAAAGCGTGCGCAAGGTTGCTCTCGTGCGCGGCGAGCATGGCAATCACATGGAACTCGTCTTCGAGCGAGCCGCCGAGGCCTCCCCATTCCACAGGAAGGCGCAAACGCCCGAGGCCCGATTGGCGGAAAAGCGCGAAGGCATCGAACGGCAGTTCGCGCCGTGCCTCGCGCGCCGCGGCGCCTTCGCCGATGGTTGTTGCGAGCGCCGGCAGTCCGGCGAGCGCTGCCCGGAGCGGCGCATGCACGGCGGAATTCGAGAGGTCTTGAGCGAGCATTCGTTGTTCCTCGTTTTGTGACATGCAGGCCGGCACGCGCACCGGACAGCAAAGGTTCGACGGCAGACAAGCCTTCGAGTATAGGGACGCGCCTTCGCTCAAGTAACAACGGATTTTGGCTTACGTTATTCGCGTGGAAGAATTGGCGCGAGCACGTTCAATACGTGCAGCAGTCAGCGAGCCCGATAACACTAAGACGGCTATCGATTGATGGATTCGTTCTTTGACCACAGCAAACACGCTTCACGATAATCGGCATCACATCAAAATGATGAGGAACGTCTTCATGCACAGCCCCACCGCTTTCACTCGCCTCGCCACGATTGCAGTCAGTGCGATCCTTTTTTTGTCCTCGAACGCAACAAATGCCGCCGACGACCCGGGAGCGACAACGCATCAAACGCTGCGCATTGGCTTCGTTCCCGGCCCGTATGCCGACGAATTTCGTCAGGGTATCGAGCCGCAACTTCTACGCAAGGGCTATAAAGTGCAGTACGTTGAATTCAGCACCGGCCTGGAAGCGAATCACGCCGTCTATAGTGGCGAAATCACCGCTGACGTGATGCAGCACAGCGTGTACCTCAAGTCGTACAACGATCGCAACGGCACCGATCTCGTCCCTGTCGTGCAGGTGCCGACACCGCCGATGGGCCTTTACTCGACGAAGCATCGTTCGCTCGCCGAGGTAAAGCGCGGCGCGACGATCGCTGTGCCGAACGATCCCGTCAACATGGAGCGTGCGCTAAAGATCCTGCAGAACATCGGCTGGATTCGCATCCGGCCGAATCCCAATCCTGTCGATGTGACCGAGCACGATGTCATCGCGAATCCGGCCGGCATCCGCATCGTGCCGCTCGAATCCGCGCAGGCGCCGCGCGCGCTCGAGGACGTCGACTATGCGGCGATCCAGGGCAACTTCGCGATTGCGAGCGGTCATCGCCTCGTCGACGCACTTGCGCTGGAGCAGATGACATCGCCGTATGTGAATCAGGTCGTCGTCAAGGCGGCCAACCGCAATTCGCGCGCGACGGCCGATATCGTGGCCGCTTACCAGTCGGATGAATTCCGCCATGCGATTCTCGACAATCACGCTTTTGACGGCTTTCGCCTGCCCGACTATTTTCATCGGTAAGCGATGCCGCCGGCATTCGGAACACGTTGAGCCCAACGACGGAGCGCTTTCGTTCGCAAGCAGCAGTTTGCGTCAGTCTCCGTACCTGCGCTCGCGCGTGTCGTCCGCCGCCGGGCCGACAAACCGTTTATAGGCGCCGATCCAGTCGCTCGCGATTGCGCTCTGCGCATCGGCCAGCGGCAGACGCCCTTTGCATACCAGACTTTTGAGCTTGTTTTCGAGGCGGTCCTTCGCGTACGAGCCCCATCCTCCGACGACGTGATGCGGTTGGGGCCAAAGGTTGCGCGGATCCGTCGGCGAGCCGCCGAGTTCGAGGCTCACGAGATGATCTTCCTCGTAGTCACGCAGCCGTCGGTCGCTATAGCCGTATGCCGCGATCTGCTCTCGCTTAAGGCGCTGCGTGTAACCTTCCTCTGGCCGAATGGTGCGCGTATAGCCCTTCACGCAGATCGTAGAATGTATCGTCGCCTGTGTCACATCGGGATTCAGTGCGCCCGGCGTCAATCGCGGCTGAGGTACCGCCTGCGCCAGGGGGAACAACACGGCGTAAGCCCCCTCGGCATCATCCACACCGCCAGCGTTACGGGTGGCGTGTGCGTTCGCACACAGCAAGCTCGCGGTTGCGAGAACAGCAATCGAGATCGTCTTCATTTTGGTTAATGCGTTTCCTGCTCAGTTCGAACGCCATCCATATGGCATTCGGACGACGGGCATACATGTCCAGTTGCTCCATGTCGTCGGTGCGGATGCTACCGTAAAGCCTTGCAAGCGGCTATGCGCTTGGATACGGCAGCTCAGATCACCTTGCCCGGATTGAGAATGCCCTTGGGATCGAGCGCCGCCTTGATCGCGCGCATGGTCGCAAGCTCTTCGGGCGAACGCGAGAACGGCAAGTAGGCGCGCTTGAGCAATCCGATGCCATGCTCGGCCGAAACCGATCCGCCATACGGCGCGAGCATCTCGTAGACAAAGGCGTAGACGTCGTCGTGCGCGACGCCCGGTATGGAATGCCCGTCCACGGTGACATGCAGATTCGAGTCGCCAATATGCCCGAAGAAGTAGCTGCGGTTCGAAGGCCAGCGCTTATCCAGTGCCGCGCGGCACACATCGACGAACTCGCCGATGACACCGATGGGTACGCTCACGTCGAAGTTCACCGGGTCCATGCGCGCGGGAAACTCGGCGGTGCATTCGCGCACGGCCCAGAGTGCGCGTGCATCGGCGACCGACTGCGCCAGCACTGCGTCGCGCACGAGACCGGCATCGAGCGCCTCTGCCAGCACGGCAAAAAACGCTTCACCCTCGTCTGACGCATCGAGTCCGGCGTGCTCGATCAGGGCATAGAGCGGATGCGCCGCCGCGAACGGCGAGCGCGCGTGCGCCGTCAGCGCGACGCCGAAATCGAAGAAGTCCGGCCACATGATCTCGAACGCGCCGATGTCGTTGCCGAAGCGCGCCGACAAGGACCGCAACAACTTCACCACCGCATCGTAACCATCGACCGCGACGAGCGCCGTATGGCGCCGCCCGCGCGGCGGATTGAGACGCAGCACGGCCCGCGTGATGATGCCGAGCGTCCCTTCAGAGCCGATGAAAAGGTGCTTCAGGTCGCAACCGGTGTTGTTCTTCGTCATCTTGGTCATCGAGCTCAGCACCGCGCCGCTCGCGAGCACCACTTCGAGACCGAGCACCTGATCGCGCGCCGTCCCCGACTGGATGACGCGATTGCCGCCGGCATTCGTCGCGAGATTGCCGCCGATCTGACACGAGCCGCGCGCGCCGAGATCGAGCCCAAGCTCGAAACCCGCCGCGCTCGCGGCGTCCTGAGCGGCCTGTAGCGTCGTACCCGCGCGCACGGTCATCGTGGCCGAGGCCGGATCGATTTCGTCGATGCCCGCGAAGCGCGAAAGCGACAGCGCAATATCATCGGCACGAGCGATCGCGCCGCCCGCGAGCCCGGTCATGCCGCCTTGCGGCACCACGGGTTGGCCTGCTTCGTTGCAGATGGCAAGCGCGCGCGCAACGGCGTCAGTCGAGCGAGGCAGCAGGAGCGCGGCGGGACGCATGGGCGCATGGCCGGTCCAGTCGGTCATCGCCTGCTCCGGTATCGCGTGACCGGTGCGCACGCCGTCATTGCCCAGTGCGCCGCGCAGCGCGGCGATGACGCGCTCGAGCGACTTCGACGGTGCGCCGCTCATGCTCCCGTGCCCTGTTCTGCCGCGCGCTTCTTGCGGTAGCCCATGGAGTCGTTGATGCGCCCGAGAATATAGTCGCCTGCGGCGACCGGCGCATAGCGCGACTCGGAGGCAGGCGTGCGGAGATCGACCGGATCGACGATGGCGTCGTAAGTCGGGTCATAGAACGTCGCGATCGAATACCGTTCGCGGCCCGATGCGTTGATGACGCGATGCAACGTCGATCTGAAGCGATCGTTCGTCCAACGCGCGAGCAAGTCGCCTACGTTTACAACGAAGCTACCCGGCATGGGCGGCGCATCGATCCATGTATCGCTGGCTATTTCGCGCACCTGCAGGCCGCCCACGTCGTCCTGCCACAAGAGCGTAATACAGCCGTAGTCCGTGTGCGGCGCGACGCCGAACTGGTCGGCATCGGACTGGGGAGGTTGCGGCGGATAGTAGACCATCTGCGTGCGCTGCATCCGCTTGCCATAACGTGCCGCGAAAAACTGTTCGTCGATGCCGAGGCTCGCCGCCACGGCGCGCAGCAGATGCGCGCCGCATGCGCCGATCGCTTCGTAATAGCCGTAGAGCACCGGGCGCAACGCGGGCATGAAGTCCGGCCAATTGTTCGGTCCACGCAGCGCCTGGCCCGCCAGCACGTCGGGATCGTCTTCCGGCAATTCCAGGCCGATGCTGAAGAATTCCTTGTAATCGGGCTTCTTCGCCTGATACATGGTCGCATCGCCGAGCGAGTTGAAGCCGCGATGACGTTGATTTACCGCTGCGCGCCGCTTCGTTTCCACCGGAAACGCGAAGAACGTGCGCGCCGCCTCGGCCGCCGCGTCGATGACGGTTTGCGGCACGCCGTGGTTCACAATGTAGAAAAAGCCGATCGTGGTGCACGCCTGATGGATTTCACGCCCCGCGCGGGCAAGCGCGGCGGCATCGCCCTCGATCACGCCGGCGAAGTCGATCACGGGAATTCGGGCAGCGGGCATCGGCGGTTCCTCGCGGGTGGCGCGTGCTGGACGCACGCTTCTTACGTTGTATATACCGCCAAAACAGCACATGCAAGCTGCAATGCAAGGCGTTTTCGTCGGCCTTTTCGTTGATCGGCGGATGAGCCCGCATCAGTGAAACCGAGCATCGTTTTTTTGTTCCCGTACGCAAATTTTCGCGGTATATACTGAGCCAACGCTCGACCACCGCGCCCTCTCGCGCGCCACCTCGGAGACGTCTCATGAAGATGCTTGCAGGCTGGAAACGATATGTACTGATGGTCGCGCTGTGTGCCGCGAGTGCCTGCGCCTACGCTGAGGATCAGCTCACGAAGGTAAAGAAGGCAGGCGAACTCGTCGTCGGCACGGAAATGCAGTTCGCGCCGTTCGACTTTTTGGAGAACGGCCAGCAAGCGGGCTTCAACAAGGATCTGTTCGCGGAGATCGGCAAGGAACTCGGTGTAAAGGTGCGCTTCATCGACCTGCCCTGGCCGAGCGTTCTGCCCGGCCTTGAAGCGGGAAAGTTCGACATGGTTGGCGGCCCGCTTACCGTGACGAAGGCGCGCATGGAGCGCTATGCGTACACACTGCCCATCGCCGATGCCACCGATGCCTTCCTCAAGCGCGCCAACGATTCGACCATCAAGCAATCGTCTGATGTCTCGGGCAAGGTGGTGGGCGGCGGCAAGGGTTCGGCGCAGCTCGATCAGCTGAAGGCCTACGTCGCCACCCTGCCGAAGCCGCCGGAAGTGCGTGAGTACATCGACAACAATCAGGCATATGCGGATCTCGCGGCCGGCCGTATCGTGGCTGTGGCGAACTCGATGACCAACATCGCCTACGTGGCCAAGCAGCGGCCCGAAACGTTCGCAGTGGTGCAGCCGCCCTTCGGTGCGAAGGTGTATTTCGCCTACTGCCTGCGCAAGGATGCGGACAGCAAGCCGCTCCTCGATGCTTTCAACGCCGCCCTCGTGAAGCTGAACAAGGACGGCCGTCTCGCCACGCTGCAGAAGAAGTGGTTCGGCGTAGCGATGGACGTACCTTCCACGATGCCGGTCCCGAACTACTGAAGCACGTTCCCGGATTTTTTCAGGGAAGCCGATGCCATGTTCAGCCTGAGTGTGTTCGTTCAAGGCATGCCACTCTTGTTGCACGCGGCGCTCGCCACGGTTGGCATTTCGCTCGCGGGCCTGCTGATCGGTTTCTTCGTCGCCGTTGCGGTGTGTAGCGCGCGGCTATCTTCCAGCAAGACATGGCAGATGGCGGGCGGCGCTTACGTGTTCTTCTTTCGTGGCGTGCCGATGCTCGTGCAACTGCTGCTCGTGTATTACCTGCTTCCGTTCGTGGGCATCAATGTGCCGCCGCTCGTCGCAGCTATCAGCACGGTGGCGCTCTGCTCGGCTTCCTATGTTGCTGAAATCCTGCGCGGCGGTTTCCTGAGTATTCCGCCGGGACAGCTCGAAGCCGCTCAGATGCTGGGGCTTTCGCCGTTCGACATGTTGCGCCGTATTCAGGTGCCGCAGGCGTTCCGGCTCACGCTCCCCTCGCTCGTCAACGAGATGGTGCTGCTCATCAAGGCGTCGTCGCTGATTTCCGTCGTAGGCGTGGCCGAAATCACGCGCACCGCGCAGAACATCGCAGCGAGCAGCTATCGTCCGCTCGAAGCGTATGCGGCGGCGGGCCTCATCTACTTCGTGATCTGCGGCGCGCTTTCCTTCGCCGCGCACGCCGCCGAATTACGCTTGCAGCACGCCTGAGACGGTCGCCATGCAGCAATTCGATCCCACCATCCTCACGCACAATCTGCCCGCCATCGGCGCGGGATTCGCGACGACGCTCGGCACATGGGTCGCCGGTGTCGCGCTCGGCATCGTCATCGGTTTCTTGATCGCGCTGGCGCACCTCTTTTGCGGACGATGGGTTCGCGGTGCGCTGCGCCTCTATATCGAGCTCTTTCGCGGCACGCCGTTTCTCGTGCAGCTCTTTCTGCTCTATTACGGCGGGCCCTCGTTCGGCCTTACGCTCGAGCCGCTCACCGCGGGCGTTCTCGGCCTCGGGCTTTATGGCAGCGCGTATTTCGCCGAGGCCTTCCGCTCGGGCTTCGGGGCGGTGCCGCGTGGCCATCTGGAAGCGGCGTCGTGTCTCGGCCTCACGCGCTGGCAGACCGTCCGGCGCATCCAGATTCCGCAGATGCTGGTGCTGATCGTGCCCGCGTTGATCAACCTCATCATCGTGCTCAGCAAGGAAACGGCGGTGCTCTCCATCGTCACAGTGCCGGAGCTGACGTTCGTGCTGACGGGCATCGGCTCGGCGACGTTCGCGTTCGTCGAGACCTTGCTTGCGCTGTGCGTCTGCTATCTCGTGCTCGTCGAGCTCGCATCGCGCGCCGGGATGTGGGTCGAAGCACGCGTGACCCGCTATCTTGCCTGAACGTATCGGACTCGCCTGCCATGATCGATTCCCCGCTTTCTCCGTCCGAAGTCAACGAGGGGCCGATCTTCGTGAATGCGTCCGTCGCGCCGCTCGTGGAAGTGCGCGGCTTGCATAAGCGATTCAACGAAACGGAAGTACTGCGCGGCATTGATCTCGACATCGGCAAGTCGGAAGTGGTCTGCGTGATCGGCCCTTCGGGCTCGGGCAAGAGCACGCTGCTGCGCTGTCTCGCCGGACTCGAAACCTATGATGAAGGCGAAGTGCGCATAGAAGGCGAACTGCTCGGGTACCGCGAGCGACAGGGGCGGCGCGTACGCGCATCGAGCGCCGAGATCAATCGCGTTCGGCGCAATGTCGGCATGGTGTTTCAGCAGTTCAACCTGTGGCCTCACATGAGCGCTCTGGACAATGTGATGGAGGCGCTGCTGCGCGTGCGGCGTTTTTCGAGCCACGAGGCGCGTGCGCGGGCCGGCGTGATGCTGGAGACGGTCGGCCTGTCGCAAAAGGGCGATGCTTATCCGGCGAAGCTGTCCGGCGGCCAACAGCAGCGCGTGGCGATCGCGCGCGCGCTCGCCATGGAGCCGCACATTATGCTCTTCGATGAACCGACTTCGGCGCTCGATCCCGAGCTCGTCGGTGAAGTTTTACAGGTGATGAAGCAGCTCGCGCGCGATGGCATGACAATGGCCGTCGTCACGCACGAAATGGGTTTTGCGGCGCAGGTGGCGGACAAGGTCGTATTCATCGATCAAGGGCGCATCGCGGTGCAAGGCAAGCCGCGCGAAGTCTTCCATGATGCGAAGCATCCGCGCCTGCGCCAGTTTCTGCAGAACTACTTCGATCGCAATGCGTTCTGGTCGCGGGGCGCGCAAGACGAGCCCGCTTGATGATGTCTGCCACGCTACCCCGAAGAGCGAGGAGACCAGGCATGCCGGCACCGACGTCGGCGAAGCCCACCCCCACTGCGGACAACGCGGGCGAGTCGGACATGCCGATTGCGCGCTACGCGCAGGTCAAAAGCTTCATTCGCGGAAAGATCGAATCGGGTGCCTGGCAGCCCGGCGACCGCATTCCCTCCGAGCTGAACCTCGTGGAATCGCTCGGCGTCTCGCGCATGACGATCAACCGCGCGCTGCGCGAGCTGACCGGGGAAGGATGGATCACGCGGCATTCGGGCGTGGGCACTTTCGTTGCCGAAGCAAAGCCGCAGTCGACGCTGCTGATGATCGCGCATATCGGCGAGGAAATTCGCGCGCGGGGGCATGAATACGACTACCAGACCGTGCTCGCGCAACGCGAGAGCGCACCGCTCGCCGTCTCCAACGCACTCGGCTTGCCGCCCAGCTCATCCGTGTTTCATCTGATCGGCGTTCATCGCGAGAATGGCGTGCCGGTGCGGCTCGAGGATCGCTATGTGAACCCAGCCGCCGTGCCGGATTTTCTGGAGCAAGACTTCAATGCGGTGCAGCCATCGGAGTACCTCGCCGCGACCCTGCCCGCGCACGAGATCGAGCACGTCGTCGATGCGTGCCTGCCGACGCGCGCCGAAGCGACGCTGCTCGAAATCGGCCCCGATGAGCCGTGCCTCGCGCTCGTGAGACGTACGTGGATGAACGGCGCGGCAGTGACGTTCGCGCGTTTCGTGCATCCGGGTTCGAGATATCGGCTCGGGTGCCGGTTTCGGCCGGGAGATGCGCGGTTTCAGGGATGATGACGCGTCTCTACGCGCCGATCATCGGAGGCAGGGCACAAGTATGGTCCTCGACCGCTCTCACTCCCGGAATACCTTCGGCCGCAACACGCATCGCTTCCACTTGGTCGTGAGACCAGACATAGTAGCCCCACAGGTGCACGACACCATTTTGGACCGTGACGTTATGCCCCGGGAGGGCCCATTGACGGCCGGCAGTCTCGCCCATCAGCATGGCCCGAATCTCGCGATCACTCGCGGCTTGCTCCGGGCTGGGCTCCAGCGGTGAGATTGCCAGCGCCTGAACGAGATTGGCGCGACTGACGATGCCGACGACCTTATCTTCACGCATTACCGGCACTCGCCGGATGCGGTGCGTTTCCAGCAGATTCGCGACTTGATCGAGCGGCGTCGTCTCGTCGACCGTGATCACATGCTCGGTCATGACATCCCGCACCAGACGCGCATGCGCCTTGACGTAGTCCGCGGCGTCACGGCCGCTCAACAGTATTTCGGACCACCAGGGGCGACGGGGCATTTCAGTGTCGATTTCGACCCGATGCAGTAAATCGCCATCGCTGATCATGCCGGCCAGATGTCCCTCAGAATCGATGACCGGCGCGCCGCTGATGCCGTGTTCCAGGAGTAGAGCCGCTGCATCACGCACGGTCATGTCTGGCTTGACCGACACGATATAGGGAGTCATGACATCGATCGCTTGCATGGCCGTCTCCTTTCACCTTGAGCGCGTTGCATGGACTATGTCTGTCACGCTACGCTGCATTGCCTCGACTGCATTGACCGAGGTCAATCGTTATTCATCCAGACAATTTCATATGCTCGATATTGAACAATGTCAGGCACGACTGTCTCCCTCTGCTCGAGTCCATCGCTTCGCAGCAGCATATGCGCTTCCGACACGTTCGAGCGAGCCCGATATACCTGCCAGTTGCACGAGTTCCCTTCGCACCCACGGGTGAACGCAGGCAATGCCCAGAACGACGAACGATCCTGGCAGCGTCAATAGAACGATGAACAGCGCTCTCTTGAACATGGTGTCACCTCATTGGGGAAAGGCTTTCCATGCCTGAATGATTGCAAGCGTCCGCATGGCAGCGGTTGATGCCCATCAACAAAGAATCTCGCCAGAGAATCTTCATGGAGCGATCCGCACGCGCGTAGGCTGTACGGCGCGTCCGAAATGGCGCATCTCGAAGAGCGCTCACTTGATTGGCGTCAAACTGCAAACAGATGCCGCTCCTACACTGCAATCAAGCGCAGCGCTCCGGTTGCGCCGTTCTCAACGTCTGCACAGGTAGGATCGATCATGTACCAACGCATCCTCGCGCCGATCGATGGCAGCGAAACCGCGCAGCGTGCCCTCGGCTTCGCACTCTCGCTCGCACGCGAAATCGGGGCCGAACTGATACCGCTGTTCGTCATCGACGTGCCGATCGCGGCTTATGAAGCCCCGGGCTTCGATCCATCGATCGTGCGCGACGCGCTTCAACAACAAGGCGAACAACTGAAAGCCGAGTCGCAAGCGCTGATGCAGCGCGAGAAGGTCAGGGGTATCGCGCGCGTCGTCGAAGTCGATGCGCCGGGGGGCAACGTCGCCGAGCGCATTCTCGAAGAGGCGCGCACGACCGGCTGCGACCTTATCGTCATGGGCACGCATGGGCGTCGCGGCGTCAAGCGATTCCTGCTCGGCAGCGTTGCCGAACGGCTCGTGCGGATGTCGTGCTGCCCCGTGTTGCTGATTCCCGGTGGTGTTGAGGTGGCCACGCCGAAGCACGAAGTGATAGCCGCTTAAGCAGTAGCGCGTGGTTCGATTTCAGTTAGTCGAGGCGAAGATGAGCGGAAAATTCAAAGACGCGGTAAGCGCGGTGTCCGGCCAAATGCGCGCAATGCGCCAAACACAGCCGGATTTGATGACCGCGTTTAGCCAATTGTCAGCAGCCGGTACCAGGGACGGCGCTCTGGATAGAAAAGTGCGAGAACTGGTGGCGCTCGGAATCGCCGTTGCGTGTCGCTGCGACGATTGCATCGGCTTTCACACCCGCGCGCTGGCAAAGCTAGGCGCTACCAGAGCCGAAATCGAAGACGTACTCGGCACCGCGGTATACATGGGAGGTGGGCCGTCGATGATGTATGCGACGCATGCCCTCGAAGCGTTCGAGGAATTTTCAGCCTGAAGGGCGACAAGCAACTCGCAGTCTCGTCAGACCACGAGTTTGCCACTTGTTCATAAACCGACCTCGCACGGCATCACACCATACGACTCCCGATACATGTGAATCACGTCAGCGGGATGGCAAAGCGCCGTCCCGGGCCTCAGCACCGCGGCGCAACCCGCGGCTATCGCGTAGCGCAACGCCTCTTCCGCATTCGCGTCATGGTCGAGCGCCCAAACCATTGCGGCAAGGAAGCTGTCGCCCGCGCCGACGGCGCTGACGACGTTCACGGGTATGGCTGGCAGGCTGACAATTCGATCCTCCGTGGCGAGGATGGCGCCACGCCCGCCAAGCGTAAGCGCCACGTTGCGCGCGCGGCCGCGCCCCACGAGATGCCGCGCCGCGTCGCGCCACTCCGAGGCGTCCGCGAGCGGCGCACCGGTAAGCTCGCGCAGCTCATCGAGGCTCGGCTTGACCATAAACACCCCGACCTCGAGTGCCGCCGCGAGCGCATCGCCCGACGCATCCAGGACCATTCGGACACAGTTGGTTTGCGCCCACCGCGCAATTCGTGCATAGAAGTCGTGCGGCATGCCCTGAGCCAGGCTACCGCTTGCGACGACGTACCGGGGCTGCGGGTCGAGCACGTCGAGGTAACGGAGGCAGCGTCGCCATTCCGCCTCCGTCACGGTCGGGCCCGGCATGATGAACCGAAACTCGCGGCGACTCGACGTCTCGAGCACCGTGACGTTCTCTCTTGTATCGTTGCCGATAAAAATGCACTTGTAGGGCACGCGCTCAGCGTCGAGCAGCGCATCCAGGGCCAAGCCGGTGTGTCCACCTGCAAGATGAATGGCCAGGCACTCGCTCCCAAGGCGTCGCAAGACGCGCGCAACGTTGATCCCGCCTCCGCCTGCATCCTTTCGGGGCTCACCGCACCGCAGCTTCACCGTGTCGACGAGACGCTCGACTGAAAACGAAAGGTCGATGCTGGGATTGGGCGTGATAGTGACGATCTCGGCCATGAATGGCCTCCTCTCGGTGCGCTCATCCGCGCTTCGTTGCTGACGTTGCCAGGCATCGGCGGATGGCGATGCCCCGTGCGCGAGCAATCGCCCGCGAAAAGATCGCGACGGTTTCTCGCATATAGCAGTTAGTCTCCTTCGCGGCAGCGCTTTGGGCCTTGACGTCGATCAACTGGTTACAGGCGATCGTATCCGTTGATCCAGCTCAACATGACGCACGTGGCGCGTACGACCATGCAAGCGTGGAAATGGTCGCATCGAGGAGGCCCGCCATGGAGATTACGTTTAGAGATTTCATGACCGTCCTGCACGGGATGGGATTCGGCGCGCTATTCATGCTCGCTTTCTCGGGAGCCCTTGCCGAGCTCTATCGAATGTCGACGCCCGGCGTCCCCGTCGCGGCAACAGCGAGAGAACACAAGCTGCTCGTCGCCTATCTGTCCGCAATGGTGATCCTCGCGTGGGCCACCGTGCTGTCGGGTGCGTACATCGTCTACCCGTGGTACCGCGCCGCGCCGCCCAACGGCCTCTTTCATTTGTCCGACTATCCGCGGCAGCTTTTGACGGCGAGCCCCAAAACATCAGGGTGGCACAGCATCGGCATGGAATGGAAAGAGCATGTTGCCTGGCTCGCGCCGATAGCGATGACGATGGTGGCGTACGTATTCGCGAAGTACGGACCCACGCTGACACGGCAGCGTCAGATTCGCAGCGCCGTCCTTGCCTTTACGGTCGTCGCGTTCGCCGCTACTGCGGTCGCCGGTGCATTCGGCGCCTTCTTGAACAAGTATGCCCCGGTTCGCGGCGGCGTAGAGATCCACCTCATGCGAGGAGAGTAGAAATGAGCTCTCAGATCAGGTCATCGTCGCAGGGTAGCGCTGCGCAGCAGGAACAGGAAACCAGCGTATCTACGAGCGAAGTGACCGGCAAGCCGCACGCGACGCCGGCCAAGAAACCCGATACGCTCCCGAGTGGCCCGGCAGCGGCCGCGATCCTCGCGGCCGGTATCGGCTGCTTCGCGGTGGGCATGTTTGCGCTTGCAGGCGATGCTCTCCCTGCAGTCGCACGACTGTTGACCTTTTGCACCCCCACAGGGCCGCTCTCCGGTGTCACCACAAGCGCAATCGTCGTGTGGCTACTGTCTTGGTTCGCCCTCGCACGCAAATGGCATGCGAAAACGGTCGCGCTCGGAGGCGTAACGACGATCGCCTTCATTCTGCTGACGCTCAGCGTCTTGCTGACATTCCCGCCCTTCATGGATCTACTCCAGGGCAAATAAGCAGCACAGCGCATGGTTCCGGGCGCGCGGCGGCGACCCTTTCTTTGCAATCGATGACGGGAGATCAAAATGACGCAGATGCAATCCTTGGCCTATCAGACTCTAGCCGGCCTTGCTCCCAAACCGGTGCGCGGCGACGTGCCCCAGGTCATCAAGCTGCCTCGACCGGATTTGCTGGCGGGCGTACCGTTGATGGCGGCCCTTTCACTTCGCGCGAGCACGCGGGAATTCGCGGCGACGCCGATCCCCATCGACACGCTCGGAGCATTGCTTTGGGCGGCCGACGGCGTCAACCGTTCGATTTCGGGCGGGCGTACCGCACCTTCGCCGTACGGCTTTCAGGAAGTCGACATCTATGCCGCGCTGCCCAACGGCGTCTACCGCTACGATCCACCAACGAATCGGCTGATACTCAAGCACGCTATCGACGCGCGCAACATGGCCGGGTATCAGGACTTCGTCGGCACCGCCCCCCTCGATCTCGTCTACGTCGTTCGTACATCGAAGCTGCTGACTGTCCCTGCTTCGCAGCGTGACACGTTCTCCGCGGTGACGGCGGGGGCAATTTCGCAAAACGTATCGCTCTTTTGCGCATCGGCAGGGCTCGCGACGGTAGTGCGCGGTTGGATCAATCATCACCTGCTCGGCGATGCACTGAGCCTCAACGAAGACGAACTGCCGATTCTTGCTCAGACGGTCGGATTCCGGATTGCGGATTGAGAGCGAAAACATGACCCCGAACGGTCGTAAAGTCATCATCATCGGGGCTGGCATCGCCGGCTTGTGCGCGGGCGTGCTCGCCCGAAAATGCGGCTACGAAGTCGATATCGTCGAGCAACACGAGCGGCCGGGCGGACTTGCAACGAGCTGGCGGCGCGGCGATTACACGTTTGAAGGATGCCTGCATTGGCTGCTCGGCTCCAATTCGGACGATCCCATGTACGAGCAATGGCATGAGGTTTTCGATATCGATCGCGTCGGGTTCTTCTACCCGGAAAAGTGGATGACGATCGTGAACGAACGCGGAGATCATCTCGACATTTATTCGGATGTCGACCAGATGGAAGGAGAACTCCTCCGGCAATCGCCACAGGACGAACTCGAAATCCGCCGGCTCGCCGCCGCCGCGCGGGGCTTGCGTCACTGTCCGTTGCCGCAGCCCGGGAACTCCTGGATTCGCGATTGTGCGACTCGCCTCCGCTTGCTTCCCTATTTCCCGCTTTTGCGGAAGTGGGGCCGCGTGAGTGCCGGTGAATACGGCACACGCTACCACTCCCCGCTCTTGCGCGCCTTCTTCGGCGACGGTGAAATGTCACACCTGTCGGCCCTCGCGCTGGTTTTTTCGATGGCCTGGGTCAGCAATCGCAACGCAGGCTATCCGATCGGCGGATCAAAAGCCGTGATCGGACGCATTGCCGACCGCTTTGTTTCGATGGGCGGGCGACTGCAGCTGGGTGAGAAAGTGTGCAAGATCCTTGTCGAACACAATGCCGCGGTCGGCATCCAGTTGGAGGACGGCGAGCGCATGCTGGCCGACTGGGTGATCTCTGCGGCGGATGGGCACGCTACGATTTTCGATCTTCTCGACGGAAAATACGTCGACGAGGCGACGAGGCACCTCTATCGCACACTCGAGCCGTTTCCGTCATGGATCCAAGTCTCGCTCGGCGTCGCGCTCGACCTCTCCCAATACTGCGGGTACATCACCCGGGTGCTCGATCATCCGTTGACGGTCGATCCCGGCACCCGTCTACGCCAGGTTTCGTTCCGCGTTTTCCACTTCGATCCTCATTTCTCACCTCCCGGAAAAACGGCTCTCACCTGCACGCTGCCGACGCGCAACGTCGAATTCTGGGCCGCGCTTCAGGCGCAAGATCCAGCAAGGTATAAAGCGGAGAAAAACCGCATCGCGGACGCAGTGATCGCGATCATCGAAAGGAGCACCGAACCGCTTCGCCATGCAGTTGAAGTCGTCGATGTTTCGACGCCCGCCACCGTGATTCGCCACACGGGCAACTGGAAAGGAAGTATGGAGGGATGGCTGCCGACGCCCGAGACCGGTTTTCGGCCATTGGCATCGACACTGGCGGGATTGCACGGGTTCGTCATGGCGGGCCAATGGGTGATGCCGGGCGGCGGGCTGCCCTCCGGCTTGATCACGGCACGGCAGGCGGTTCGGCATCTATGCCGGCATGACGGCGTGAGATTCGCCGTTCAGGAGCCCACTGCGCTCCCCATGCAAACGGCATGAAGGCATGACGCACCGAACTGAACTGTTTTGTTTTGCTTTGCTTTACTAGCTAGCCGGCACTGCTGACCTCAACTACCTTTCCCGCGACCGGCTCCTCCATCAACTGGAGCAGCGCTTCGTGGTCGAGCACCTCCTTCTCGAGCAATCTCTTCGCGATCCGCTCGAGCGGCGCACGCCTCTCGTGGAATTTTGCCGCCAAGCCGACGGTAACAAAGGCAGTCGCGAGTCGAGGCTACATCCGACGACGACGGAGACATTGACGCGCATCAACCGAGATTGACAGCGTCGAAGCATGCGCAAACGGTCACGGCTTGACCCGGGAAATGACCGTCGACACTTCGGGTCGATCCGGATGGTTACCGTACAAACGAATCGGCGCCGCTGGTCGGGCGCCCTCGGACTTCACTCCGGGCCTACTATCGCCGCGAGGGGCAATGAAACCGATAACCTAAAGCCGTGGCCAGGCGAGGTCCGGATCGATAGCTCGCCGTTGAGCCCTGCCGCGCGTTCACGCATGCCCAGCAGGCCGAACGAATTGGACGACGGGCGCTCATCGCCCGGACAGCCATGACCATTGTCCGAGATGGTCACGACACAGTTCCCTCCCTTGCACTCGATTTCGAGTGTCACCTCGGTCGCGCCGGCATGCCGAACGACGTTCATCATCGATTCCTGAACGATCCGGAATATCGCAGTCGCGCTCCTGCGGTTGAACTCGATATCGTCGGCTGCGATACGTCGGATGACGCGCACGCGATGCCGTGCCGAGAACTCGTCTGTGAACCATTCGATTGCCGGAAGCAGACCCAGCTCGTCGAGAATGGCAGGGCGCAAATCGGCTGCGATGCGCCTGACGGATACGATAAGCCGATCGAGCAAATCGTGGATATTGCCAAGGTCGGCTCCGCTCATCGCGGTCCTCGCGCCTTCGGCACGGTTTTCAATCTTGCCGACCTCGATCTTGAGCGCGGCCAGTTGTTGGCCGAGGTCGTCATGCAGCTCGCGAGCGACGCGTGCCTTTTCTTCTTCCCGTACATGCTGAATGTTCGCGGAAAGGCGCTGCAGTTCCCCGCGCGACTCCTTGAGCGCCACGGCCTCACGATGACGCTCGATCGCATAGCGAATCGCGCGGCTCAACTCGGAAGGGCGAATATCCCGCTTCTGCAGATAGTCTTGCGCGCCGTGGTGGATCGCTTGCAGGCCCACCGACGAGTCATCGAGACCGGTGAGCACGAGCACCGGCAACTCCGGTGCCTGCCGATGAAACGCTTTGAATGTGTCGAGGCCCTGCGCATCGGGTAAGCCCAAGTCGAGGAGCACGACGTCGAATGGCACCGCCCGGACCCGCGCAAGCGCCTCCGACAACGATTGAGCGTGAACGAGCCGGTGCTGAAAATCCGGCACGTCCGCGAGCACCTCGCCGATCACCAGCGCATCGGTCGGATTGTCCTCGACCAGCAGGGTCCGAAGCTGCTGCACGGTGTCCATGATTACACGCGAGGCAACGTCACGACGCCAAACCAGAAGTCGTTGATACTGCGCACGACCTCGACGAAACTGCTGAAGTCAACGGGCTTCGTGATGTAGCAGTTGGCGTGCAGAACATATGATTTCGCCACATCCTCCTCCGATTTGGACGTACTCAGCACGACCACGGGAATGCTCCTGAGCTCGGGATCCTCCTTCAGTTCCTCGAGTACTTCGCGCCCGCTCTTTCTTGGCAGATTGAGATCGAGCATGACGAGGCCCGGCCGTGGCGCATCGCGATGCTTGCCTTCCCGCCGCAGGTATTCCATCGCTGCCACACCATCTTCAACGACGTGCAACGGATTGCGCACCTTATAGTACTCGAGGGCCTCACGTGTCATCATGACGTCCGTGGGACTGTCCTCGACCAGGAGGATAGGGATCAGACTGTCCGTGACTTCGGAAGGCATGGGTTTCTCCCGCAGGTTGTATCGAGCTCAAATGTTCCGGCCCGCCTTGGCACTCAGCGTAAAAAAGAACGTGGTACCACTGCCAGGCGCTGACTCGACCCAGATGCGGCCACCATGCTGCTCGACGATTCGCTTGCACAACGCTAGTCCTAATCCCGTGCCCGGATATTGGGCCCGCGAATGCAGGCGCTGGAAAATGAGAAATATCCGCTCGAAGTATTGAGGATCGATTCCGATCCCGTTGTCTCTCACCGTGATCACCCAATCGTCGCCTTGACGCTGCGCGCCGATGTCGATTTGCACTGGGCGGTCCTCATATCGAAATTTGAGCGCATTTCCCACCAGATTCTGAAAGAGCAGCGTGAGCTGTGTGGGGATGGCCATTACGGTAGGAAGCTCCCCCCGATTGATTGTGGCGCCCGACTCCTGGAGAACGACGCTCAAGCTCTTGAGCGCCTGATCCAGGGCCTCCCCGCAGTCAGTCAACTGGTGCGCGGTGTCGGTTCGGCCTACGCGCGAATAGGCGAGCAGGTCGTCGATGAGCTTCTGCATGCGCGCCGCGCCATCCACCGCGTGCGCAATGAATTCGTCGGCACGCGCATCAAGTTGCCCTTGATATCGGCGTTGCAGAAGTTGCAAAGGCCCCGCGACGGCGCGCAGCGGTTCCTGGAGATCGTGCGAGGCCACGTACGCAAACTGTTCGAGGTCGTGATTGGAGCGGGCCAGCTCCTCGGTCCGTCTCAGCAGTTCATGCTCCGCGCTCTTTCGCTGCGTGATGTCCACGATGGCAGCAAGGACGAACACCTCCTCCGAAGTCCGCACGGGATTGAGCCCGATTTCGACCGGAAATTCCGAACCATCCTTGCGACGTCCGTAAAGATCGCGGCCCGAGCCCATCGGCCGAGGCTGCAACTCGTCGAAATACGCTTCGCGATAGCTGTGATGCCCGCCGCGCAAGCGCTCCGGTACCAGTGTTTCGATAGACTTCCCGAAGAGCTCCTCGCGGGAATAGGCGAACAGCTTTTCCGTCTGCGAATTGACCAGCACGATCCGCCCCTCGCGGTCCACCATCACCATTGCGTTGGGTGCCGCTTCCACCACCTGTTGGAAGAGTTGCTGGGGCAGGCCGCCCAGCGGCTTGCGGGGCTCCAATTCAGTCTCCGGCGATTTGTATTCGGCTCGACCGTCGTAACGCACAGTCCGCAATTCTCAGCTGAGCACGATTGACGCTGTCACGCGATTTTATAACCGCGCTAAACGCAGCGGTGTGCTGACTCGTACAGAACCCGCCATCCACGTAGGAAGGCGACGGCTTAAGTATGACGAACAGCCCTAGACGCGTCCGCTGATGCCCCCGCCCGCTTTCAGCAGACACGACGCGCCCCAAACGTTGATTGACGCCGGTCAATCCGATCGAGATGGCCGCCCCTAAACTGAATCGTGCGACATGCCAATGCCGATTGGGCGAAGCGAAGCGGCGACAGTTACTCCGAATGACGCGCATCCGCTGGCCGACCAGGCCTCGAGTCAATACGCGCGCTGAATCGGCGGGATCGCAGCTCGTGCGTGCAGGAGGGCAACATCATGCGAATTACCATCCATCTCGGGATGTTCGATCGTATCGACCCGACGAGCTATGCCATCATCTGGCTCGATGACGATTCACTCAGGTGGTCGCGAGAATCCCACATGGGTTTGCAACTGCCTGGATGGGGAAACCTGCGGCTTAACGCCGAAAGCACCGTGCTCTGTGGAGTACACGATGGCTGGCCGCGGTGCGTGTTGCAAGGTCTTCGGTTGCGCCGGCACGGTGGACCCTTCGAGGGTGAAACAGGATGCGCCCTTTGGTACGAGCGTAACGGATTGGCCGCCAAGACGGGTTCCTGGCACGTGCAATGTATCGACGACACCTCGACTCGGGCCGAATCGAGCGTTTTCGCTGACGAGGACGGCATCTGACGAACGGCGTTCGTCAACTCGCGGCGCGTGTCAACTCGCGGCGAACGGCCGACGGCTGATCACCCTCAATGGGCGGCAGCCCAGTCGCTTCGCCTTCCGGTTGGCGTTACATGCTTTCCTCGTCGTTGTCAGCCCGCACGACCAGGACAGGACGAGTCGCAAAGGTCAGAAATCGCGCTGCGACACTGCCATGCATCAACCGATTGACGCCGCGCCGGCCGTGCGTCCCCATGACGACGAGATCAGCCGCGCAACGCGATGCACAGCGCTCCAGACAACTCGCTATGTCATCGCCTGTCCCGTTGGTCTCGACGAGTTCTTCCTCGCTTGCGATTCCGGCCGATCGAAGGACGTCGCGCGCTTCCGCAAGGATAATGTGCCCCGCCTTGTTGCCCTTCAAGGTCTGCGCATAAGCCTCGCCGGATGCAAGAAGCGACTTCAGGTCGACGACGTGGACCGCGAGCACCGACGCTTGCGCAAGCGCGGCGATTCGCGTCGCTTCCAGCGTGGCCCGTTTCGATGACGCGCTGCCGTCCACGGCAAGCATGATTCTTCGATAAGCCATGATGTTCCTCGCCACGAAGGGTACCGGACGGTTCGCCACCAATTCGCAACGGCGCCGCCTCAAATGTCAGCATCGCGCAATGCTTCGCGCTTCGCATTGACGCCGATCATGTCGAGGCCGATTCGCTCGCCGGCGGGACAGCGTCGATCGATCCGCATGGCCGATTGGCGGTGGCCGACATCGAGCCGCTTGACGTGTGTCAAAGCAACACACTTTTGCTTCAAATACTGTGAAGTTGAAGCACCTCGAACGAGGATGCCATGGAGCTGATTCACCGGTTCCAATTCTCGGAGTCATCCATGCAAGCGATCATGCCCCGCAATGCCACTCAGGTCATTCTCAACGAACACGGGCAACTATCGGCCGTCATCGGCGGGATGCTGCGCTTCGTCGAGCGAGTCGAGGGCGGAGAACAGGTCCCAGGCATCATGGTGCTACGCGCGATGCTTTACTACATTCGCGAGTACCCCGAGCAAGTCCATCATCCGAAGGAGGACTGCTATCTTTTTCCACCGCTGTCCGGTCGCTCGTCCGAACTCGATGCCGTCATCGGGAAGCTCCGATCTCAACATGCCGAGGACGAGAGGCTCGTGCGCGCGCTCGAGGACGCGTTGACGCGCTACGAGCTCAAAGGCGAGCCGGCATTCGCCGAATTGCGCGATCTCGTTCGAGCGTTCGCCGAATTCTACTTCGAGCATATGCGTCTCGAGGAAGAAGTCGTTCTACCAGCCGCGCGCCGGCTACTGACGAACGCGGAGTGGGAAAGGATCGACACCGGCTTCGGCACGAATCGCGACCCGTTCGAAGGAACCGAGCTCGAGGACGACCTCGAGCGGCTGTTCGAGATGATCGTCAAAATCCTTCCCTGATGCGATGTCTCGGTGCATATCGCCCGCGCCTTCTTCCTCTTTCGCGCGGAATCAATGGCGTCAGGCGATGCAACGAGACTGTGGAACCTATGCGATGACCCGCATGCGCCTTACCTCTGACAGATAGATCAAAGTGAGCGACACCCAGACGATTCCGTAAAGGAACATGAAGCAAGTCGACCGCACGCGAAACACATCGAGCAACGCGCCGAAGAAGATCGGCAACAGGAATCCGCCAAGGCCTCCAGCAAGTCCCACGACGCCGGTCACGACCCCCATGTTCTCCGGAAACTCATCCGCGACGTACTTGAATGTCGATGCCATACCGAACGCGAACACGATGCCCAGCATGAACGATATGGCGACGAATCCGCCGACCGGCATGGCAATGCGCAGTGTGGCCGCACCGTCGATCGTATGAATGACAAGGTCGGTGGCCGGATAGGAGAGCACGAACAGACACACCCAAGCGATCCAGAGCCCCCACCATGTCACCGCATGCGCACCGAACCGATCGGCCAGCGCACCGCCGAGCGCGCGCAGCACCGAGCCGGGCAATGAGAATCCGGCTGCAAACGCCGACGCGGCGACAAGTGTCATGCCGTATTCGCTTTTCAGGTACTGAGGGATCCACAACGACAGCGCGGTGAACCCGCCGAAAGTGATCGAGTAATACTGGCACAGGCGCCACACGCGCGGGTCGCGAATCACGCGGAACGAATCGAGCCACGATCCCTTGGCCTTGCCGGCGCCCGGATCGGGCGCCGAGGCCAGCCAAAAGATCACGGCCGTAGCGACGAGCGCGACAGCATACGCTTTCGGCACGAAGCGCCAGCCATACGCCGCCTGCAGCGACGGCGTAACGAAGAGGTTGATCGCCGCGCCGACAGTGCCCGCGCCGAACACGCCCATTGCAAAGCCGCGGCGCTCTGGCGGAAAGAACCGTGCGACGTAGGGCGTGCCGACCGCGAATGATGCGCCGACGCAGCCGAGGAAGAGGCCGATCAGCAGGAATTGCCAGAACTGCGTTGCATAGCTCACCGCGAACACCGGCACTGCGCAGACCAACAGCAGCGTCGTCATCACGATTCGGCCGCCGAAGCGATCCGTCCAGGCGCCAAGCGGGAGCCGCATCAAAGCGCCCGTAAGCACAGGGGTCGATGTCAACAGACCGAATTCCGTGCCGTTCAGATGCAGGTCCTCGCGAAGCTGCACGCCGAGAACACCGAACATCATCCAGACTATGAAGCACATCATGAAGGCAAGCGTGCTCGCGAACAGCACACTCCATGCGCGCGTCGTCACAGCATGTCCATTTACGCCCACCACCGCATCGCTCTGAAAAGCCATCCCCGTTCTCCCAATCATTGCACCAGTGGGTTGGTCGCGCCGCCCAACTCGACGCCGTCAAGGCGCGCGCCGCCGGCGAGGACAGACAGGTATTGCCGCATCGCGTTGCGCCTTACTTGCTCCGACAGGAAGGCGGCAATTGCGCTGGCAATTTCGGCAAACGAGATCGTGTCACCTTCCACCCGGCGATCCACGCGCACGATATGAAAACCGAATCGCGTGTTGACGAGACGGCGCAGCACGCCAACGTCCCGCGTGTCAAACACGGCCGACTCGAACTCGGGCACGGCGTCACCGCGCATCAATTGCCCCAGGCTGCCCCCCACGCCGGCGGATGGGCAATTCGACATCTCCCGCGCCACGGCCTCGAACGTCGTCGGCGAGGCAAGCACAGCCGCGAGGGCGGCTTCGGCACGTCGCCGCAACGGGGCAAGCGGCACGCCGTTCGTCACGGCGAACAGGATGTGACTCGCATAGACGATCTCGTTTCGGCGAAATCGCGCCGCATGACGCTCGTAGTAGCGCTCACACTCCTCGGGGTCTGCGTCCGGCACATGCGTCAATTCGAGTGCGAGCAGAGCATCGATCGTATCGTCGCCGATGGGCGCATCTTCGCCGATGATCCCCAGTGCGACGGCGCGCTGCCTGAGCAGCTCGCGCACGGCCAGTGCCCGTCGGGCCGCGTCGAGCGGATCGGGCGCATGAGCGTGATAAGCGCTTTCAGCCGCGATCGTATCGGCGTCGAATTCGACACCGTTGATGCGCATGCATCCCGCAGCCAGCCTCGATTGGGTTCCAAGCTCGTCGGTCATCGTCATCCTCTCAACGCTTACGCACTATCTGGTACGGGCGAATGACGTAGGCAAGCGACGCTATGCCGCTCCAGATGTGCACCATCCGCGTAAAAGGCGACACGAGAAAAATCGTGAAGCCGAGCAGGATATGCAGCCGGTACGTCAGCGGCACGCCCGCGAGCAAGCTCGCGACATCCGGTCGAAACGTGACGATGCCCTTCACGTAGTCTGTCAGCTGCTCAAACAGGGCGCCGTCCATATGGCGCGTCGACAGGACGACCGTTCCGAGCCCGAGCGCGAGCTGGGCCCACAGCATCAGCACAATCGCGATGTCGGAATTCCGGCTGTTGCGCCTGATGCGCGGATCGCCGAGCCGCCGCACGATCAGAATCGTCAGGCCGACGATCGCCACGGCGCCCGCCGCGCCACCCGCGACCATCGCGACCAACTGGTGCCCCGACGACGAAAGGAACGGCGACACGAGCCAGTTCGGCGCGAGAAACCCCGCGAAATGTCCGAGCACAACGACGAGCACGCCCCAATGGAACAGATTGCTGCCGACCCGCAGCGCACGACGCCGCAACAGCTGCGACGAATCGCTCTTCCATGTGTACTGCTCTCGATCGAAGCGGATCAGGCTGCCAATGATCAGGACGGCGAGACAAACGTACGGATAGATGCCGAAAAGAAACTGATGCAAGTAGTCGTTCATGACTTTCCCTCTATGGGCTGACCGTGCCTACGGCTGCCGGCCGGGCCGTTTGTCGTAGAACCGTATCGTTTCTTCGGCGGGCGCCGTTGCGCCCACGAAGCGCACCGGTTCATCTCCATAGGCGGCGTCAAGCGCGCGATAGTCGGCCGCGCTGGGTCGCTCGGCCTCAGCGTCGTCGTCCGGAAATGTCGGCGCCTCGATAGCCTCGGCACCCATCAGCGGCAATAGCGCGCCGACGAGGAAGCTGTAATGACTGCCACGCCTGGCGAGCTGCTCCGCGATCGCGCGAAGAATCTCGCCTGTCTCGCCGAGCAACGCACGCGCGTCGGGCCCAGGTAGCCGGGACAAGTACTCCAGGAACACCGGCAGGTAATCGGGCAACTCGCCGGGCTTCAGAAAGAGGCCGTGCTGTTCATACATCCGCAGCAGGTCCACCATCGTCTGGCCGCGGTCGCGCGATTCGCCATGGATGTGCTCGAACAGGTGCAGCGACGTGGACCGGCCGCGATCGAACAGTGCGACGTAATTCTCCTGAAGGGTCAGCAGGTCCCGCTCGCGCAAATACTCGAAGAAGCGCTCGAGCCCGGCCTGCTTAGTCTGCAGGGAACGCGCCACATCGCGCATTTGAACTTCGATTGAATCGAGCGCATCGAGCAGCGCTTCGTCCGGGTAATCGAGCAGCGCGGAAAATGCCGCATAGGTCGCGTCGGGTGCCGTACTCATCTCAGGACTCCTGCCGAATCGTAATCGTCTTCGCGCCTTTCCTCGGGCTGAACAGGCTGGCCTCGGAGCGCCCGTCCGAGCAGCCATTGCCGAACGAGAAGCCGCACGACGAGCGCAGCTCGAACGCGTCCTCCGCGTACTCGCGATGAGTCGTCGGAATCACGAACCGGTCTTCGTAGTTGGCGATTGCCAGATAGCGGTACATCTGCTCGGCCTGCCCTCGCGACAAGCCCACCTGCTCGAGTACACCGGGCGCATCGACGCCGTCGACATGTCGAGCGCGCATGAAGGCACGCATAGCGAGCAGCCGCTCAAGCGCGAGTTTCACCGGTGCCTCATCGCCCGCGGTCAGCAGGTTCGCCAAGTAGCGCAGCGGGATTCGCAACGATTCGACATCGGGCAGATAGCCGTTCATTCCGAGCGTGCCACTCGTCGCCGCCGCGTTGATCGGCGACAGTGGCGGCACGTACCAGACCATCGGCAGCGTCCTGTATTCCGGATGCAGCGGAAATGCGATCCGCCACTCGATCGCCATCTTGTACGCGGGAGAACGTCGGGCCGCGTCGAGCCAAGCGGCCGGCACGCCATCGCGTTCCGCCTGACGGACCACTTCAGGGTCGTTCGGATCGAGGAACAGCGAGAGCTGGGCATCGTACAGATCGGTTTCCTGCTCGACACTGGCCGTCTCGGCAATCCGGTCGGCGTCGTATAGCAGCACGCCCAGGTAGCGAATCCGCCCAACGCAGGTCTCCGAACAGACGGTCGGCTGGCCAGCCTCGATGCGCGGATAACAGAAAATGCACTTCTCGGCCTTGCCGCTTTGCCAGTTGTAATAGATCTTCTTGTAGGGACAGCCCGATACGCACATCCGCCAACCGCGACATTTGTCCTGGTCGATCAGCACGATGCCGTCTTCCTCGCGCTTGTAGATCGAGCCGGATGGACACGCGGCGACGCACGCCGGATTCAGGCAGTGCTCGCATAGCCGCGGCAAATACATCATGAAGGTGTTCTCGAACTGCCCGTAGATTTCCTTCTGCACCGCTTCGAAGTTGTAGTCCTTGGCGCGCTTTTCAAACTCGCCGCCGAGGATCTCCTCCCAGTTCGGCCCCCATTCGATCTTCTCGAGCCGCTCGCCACTCACGAGCGAACGTGGCCGCGCCACTGGCATCGCGCGCGCGTCGCCTGCCTGCTGCAGATGTGCGTAGTCGAACGTAAACGGTTCGTAGTAGTCGTCGATCTCCGGCAAATGGGGATTCGCGAAGATCTTCGCGAGCACTCGCCATTTGCCACCGACTCGCGGCTCGATCGTGCCGTTGGCGCGGCGCGTCCAGCCACCGTGCCAGCGATCCTGGTTCTCCCACTCCTTGGGATAGCCGATGCCCGGCTTCGTCTCGACGTTGTTGAACCACGCGTACTCCATGCCTTCGCGGCTCGTCCAGACGTTCTTGCAAGTCACGGAGCATGTATGACAGCCAATGCACTTGTCGAGATTCAGCACCATCGCGATCTGCGCGCGCACCTTCATGACTTCTCTCCTTGATCGGCTTCCCCATCGAGCCAATCGACCCGGTTCATCTTGCGGACGATCAGGAACTCATCGCGATTCGAGCCGACCGTTCCGTAGTAGTTGAAGCCGTACGAGAGCTGTGCATAGCCGCCGATCATATGCGTCGGCTTGAGCGCGACGCGCGTCACCGAGTTGTGGATGCCGCCACGCGTGCCGGTGATTTCCGAGCCGGGCGTGTTCACGATCTTCTCCTGGGCGTGATACATCATCGCCATGCCGGATGGCACCCGCTGACTGACGACAGCCCGCGCGCACAGCGCGCCGTTCGAGTTGTAGCATTCGATCCAGTCGTTATCGACGGCGCCGATCGCCTTCGCATCGTCTTCGGAAATCCAGACGATCGGTCCGCCGCGCGATAGCGTCAGCATCAGCAAGTTATCGGTGTACGTACTGTGAATCCCCCACTTCTGATGCGGTGTGAGGAAGTTCAAGACCCGCTCCGGATTGCCGTTCGACCGCGTGCCGAGCATCTGAGCGTAGCTGCCGGTGTCGACGGGCGGCTTGTAGACACAAAGCGACTCACCAAATGCGCGCATCCACGGATGGTCCTGATAGAGTTGCTGGCGCCCGCTCAGTGTGCGCCACGGCACCAGTTCGTGGACATTGACGTATCCCGCGTTATACGAGACCTGCTCGGACTCGATCCCGCTCCAGGTCGGCGATGAGATGATCTTGCGAGGCTGCGCTTGAAGGTCGCGAAAGCGGATCTTCTCGTCGGCGCGCGCCTCGGCTAGATGGGTGTGGTCGATGCCGGTGATGTCCGACAACGCGCGCCACGCCTTCACCGCAACTTCGCCGTTGGTTTCGGGCGCAAGCGACAGGATTACCTCGGCCGCGTCGAGCGCCGTATCGATGCGCGGACGGCCTTGCGTTGCCCCCTCCTCCGCCACCCGATAGTTGAGCTCGGCGAGAAGCTCGACTTCTTCCTTCGTGTCCCAGCCGATCCCCTTTCCGCCGTTGCCAAGCCGATCCATCAGCGGACCGAGCGATGTGAAACGCCGGTACGCGTTCGGGTAGTCACGCTCGACAACCGTCACTGACGGCATCGTTCGGCCCGGAATCGCTTCACACTCACCGCGCTTCCAATCCCGTACATCGAATGGCTGCGCGAGCTCGCCCGGTGTGTCGTGCGCGATCGGCGCCAGCACGACGTCGCGCTCGACGCCGAGATGCCCCTCGCTCAATTCGGAAAAGCGTTTAGCGATCCCCTTGAAGATCTCCCAGTCGCTTTTCGACTGCCACGCCGGATCGACCGCGGCCGATAGCGGGTGAACGAACGGATGCATGTCGGACGTGTTCATGTCGTCCTTCTCGTACCATGTCGCCGTCGGCAGCACGATGTCCGAGTACATGCACGTCGTTGACATGCGGAAGTCCAGCGTGACGAGCAGGTCGAGCTTGCCGCGCGGCGCGTCATCGCGCCAAATCACCTCTTCCGGACGCGACGCGCCCGTCTTGCCGAGATCATCGCCCTGCACGCCATGCGTCGTGCCGAGCAGGTGTTTGAGGAAGTATTCGTGGCCCTTGCCGGACGAGCCGAGCAGGTTCGAGCGCCAGACGAACAGGTTGCGCGGAAAGTTGTCCGGCGCATCAGGGTCCTCGCAAGCCATCTTCAACTCGCCGGACACGAGCCGCTTCGCGACCTCGGGCGCCGCGTGTGTCGGATCAGTCAGGCTCGCACCGATTCTCAGGGGATTCCCACCCAGTTGTGGCGCGGACGGCAGCCACCCCATGCGCTCAGCGCGGATGTTGTAGTCGATAGGCCGGCCGTGGTAGCGCGTCTTGTCGGCAAGCGGCGACAGCAAAGAGCCAGGATTCATCGGGTCGTAGCGCCACTGATCGGTGTGCGCATAGAAGAACGACGTCGCGTTCATCTGCCGTGGCGGCCGGTTCCAGTCCAGCGCGAACGCGAGCGCGGTCCAACCCGTTTGCGGACGCAGCTTCTCCTGGCCCACATAGTGTGACCAGCCGCCGCCCGGCTTACCCACGCAGCCGCACATGATCAGCATGTTGATGATCGCGCGGTAGGCCATGTCCATATGGAACCAGTGGTTGATGCCCGCGCCGATGATCACCATCGATTTGCCGCGTGTCTTTTCGGCGTTCTCCGCGAACTGCCGTGCCACCGCGATGACGTCGGCGCGCTTCACGCCGGTGATCGCTTCCTGCCACGCCGGCGTGTAGGGCTGATCGTCGTCGTAGCTCGCCGCAATGTCCCGACCGCCAAGGCCTTGGTCGAGCCCATAGTTGGCGACGAACAGGTCGTACACGGTCGCGACGAGCATCTCACCGTCACGTGTGGCGACGCGACGAACCCCTACCTTACGCGACAGCTCCGATCGATGCGATGTGTGATTGAAGTGTGCGTGCGGCTGATTGCCGAAGTACGGAAACAGCACGTCGACCACCGCTTCGTGAGCGTCCTTGCAGGAGAGCCGAGGCGCGAGCGCGGCGCCGCCTGAGGTCCTGGACCGGAGATTCCACTTGCCGTTGTCCGCGTCGTTTTGCTGTCCCCAACGAAACCCGACCGAGCCGAGCGGCACCACGTAGTCGCCCGTCGCATCGTCGATCATCACCGTCTTCCAGTCGGGATGCGCCGTTTCGCCGAGCGCGTCGTCGAAATCCGAGGCGCGCACGAGGCGGTCAGGGACGTAGCCGTCACCGTGCGGCAGGAGCCGCACGATGCACGGCATGTCCGTGTAACGCTTGCAATAGTCGATGAAATAGTCGCTCTTTCCGGCCAAATGGAATTCCTTCAGGATCACATGGCCCATTGCGAGCGCGAGCGCCGCGTCCGTTCCCTGTTTCGGATGCAGCCATAGATCGCCGAACTTCGCGCCTTCGGCATAATCGGGGAATACCGAAACGACCTTCGTGCCGCGATATCGCGCCTCGACGAGGAAGTGCGCGTCTGGCGTGCGCGTCTGCGGGACATTGGAGCCCCACATGATGATGAACGTCGAGTTATACCAGTCGGCGGATTCCGGTACGTCCGTCTGTTCGCCCCACGTCTGTGGAGACGCGGGTGGCAGATCGCAATACCAATCGTAAAAGCTTAGGCACACACCGCCGATCAACGAAAGATAGCGCGAGCCCGCCGCATACGACACCATCGACATCGCAGGAATCGGCGAAAAGCCCACGACTCGGTCCGGGCCATAGTGCGCGACCGTGTACACGTTGGCCGCCGCGACGATCTCGTTCACCTCGTCCCAGGTCGAACGTACGAAGCCGCCCAGGCCGCGCCGGCTCTGGTATTCGCGGCGCGCATCGGCATCCTCGACGATCGAGCGCCACGCGTCGACGGGCGCGAGCGTCCGGCGGTGCTCGCGCCACTGCCGTACCAGTGCGCTGCGCACGAGCGGATACTTGAGGCGATTCGCGCTGTACAGATACCAGGAATAAGATGCGCCCCGCGAGCAGCCACGCGGCTCGTGGTTCGGCATATCCGGACGCGTGCGTGGATAATCGGTCTGCTGTGTCTCCCAGGTAACGATGCCGCCCTTCACATAGACCTTCCACGAGCATGAGCCGGTGCAGTTCACGCCATGCGTTGAACGGACGACCTTGTCATGCTGCCAGCGCTTGCGATAGCCGTCCTCCCATTTCCGGTCCTCGTCGGTTACGGCACCGTGACCGTCCGAGAACTGCGGTCTCGATGTCGTGAAATAGCGCAGGCGGTCCAGGAAATGGCTCATGCACGATCTCCGTCAGATTTCATCACCCCTCTCCGCTACAAAGGATCGAGTGCGCCATTTTCCGTTCGATCCAGACCAATCCCTCGCGCAAGCCATCCAGCACCGCTTCCCGCTCCGTCTCGAAGACCCGGTGATGCTTGAATTGGTGCGCGAATTTCCGCGTTTCATCGTTGTGCTCAACCTCGATCGCGCATGTGAAACCACCGGGTACCTGATCGACCCTGGCGGAAACCGCCCAATCGCTGTCGCTGACCTTTCCCGACATCGTCATGATGAATGCCTCGTTGGTGCCCGTAGTCTTGTGGTGTCAAGCGAATTCCCCTGAGCCGCGAGAAGTGCTCGGCAGTTCACGCACCGCCGAGCCCGAAGACATGGCGCTCTCCGCTCAGTTGATCTGCAGGCGCTTTTGGGGTGCATCCTTCTTCTTTGTCAGCGTCAGGGACAACACGCCGTCCTGATACTGAGCAGACGATGCGCCTTCATCGATGTCCGTGCCAAGCGAGAATGAGCGGCTGATGAGACCGGAATAGCGTTCGCGGCGGATCACTTGCTCACCATCTCTCGACTCTTTTTGACGATCCGCTTTCGCGCTGATCGAAACGACGTTGCCGTCGATCTTGACGTCGATGTCCTTCTTGTCGACGCCCGGCAGTTCGGCTTTCACCGTATAGGCACCGTCGCTCTCGGCAACATCGATCTTGATATCGGAAAGCGGCAGGTCACCATCGAACGTCAAATTCCGCATCGGGCGGAAGAAGCCCTGGAACAGATCGGAGAACGGTTCCATCGAAAATGGGTCATAACGTGTCAAATTGCTCATTGCATTCACTCCTCGAGCTGATATGAGTTGAGTGGTTCGCTCATGCTCCCAACAAGACGACGCTCACGCATCGGACTATTCCGTCGCTCCAGTTGCAACCCCGGTTCAGACTCGCGGTCGGTCGGCACGAGACGGAGTAAGACCACTCTAGACAGCGCCGAGACGGCCCGGTTGATGCGCATCAACTCATCGCCGAATCGATATACGCCGGGCGTCTCGGATGCGCGTTACTTCCGTCGCTGAGCGTCGCCCCGTCGCCAAGGCGAGGTCGGACGTGACGACAACGGCGGCTGCGTGCCTGTGCGCGCCCCGCTTGACGCGCGTCAACGCGAAATGCAGCCGCAGCCGTAGACTGAAGCGAATGCAAATGGCGCACTCAGGTACTTGCGATGAACGGCTTGCACAAAGGATGGATGATCGGAATGGCCGGCCTACTGGCTGGCTTGCACTGTTGGACGGCATTGGCAAAGCCGGAGCCCACCGACCTGATCGATGAGCAGCACTGCATGTTCTGCCATACGATCGACGCGCCGTTTCTCGCACCGTCGTTCCGACAGATTGCCGATCGCTATCGTGATCAACCGAACGCGAGCGTGATGCTCGAGAACAAGCTACGCAAGGGCGGGAGGGCTCATTGGGGCGACACCCAGATGCCATTACCCGCGGAACGTGGCGGCCCGATCTCTCGGCAGGACGCGCACAAGCTCGTGCAATGGGTACTGAGCCAGTAAGAGCGCCAGAGCGCAGGACCGCCTCGCTCCGGCCGGATTCGACGAGCTAGCAAGCGACAGCGCATCACGGTGATGCTGATGCAGATGTTATGAATTGCATTGGAGATGCTTCCGCACGCCTGGCGCGTGAAATCGGACTGACTGCGGATCGGGATGCTACAGGGTACACAGGGTACCCGTTGCGAGCTCCAAAATGTCGGACGTGATCTCGTCCTGCCGCGCGCGACGGTAGCTTCCAGAAAGCTCATCGATCTTCGTGGCGATATTCGATCGAGCTGCCGTCATCGCCTTCACACGAGCTTCGTTTTCCGCGGCAAACGAAAGCATCGCCGCTTCGCATAGCTCGACGAATACATACCACTGGGCAAGCCCTGTCAACAAACGCATCGCTGGCAGAGTGTGAAGCGGTGGCAGCGCGCGAGGCGCCGTTTTGAAGCGTCCATAATCGAACGGCAGGAGTCTGTGCTCGACGATCTCGAGACGCGACGCGAAACCCGGCGCTGCATGAACCAGCGATACGTACTTCACCTCACTACTGGACCCCGCCTCGAGGCACTCATATAGCGCGTCGGTGATGTGCCTGGCGAGACGCGGCACGTCGTCCGCTCGTGAGGCCATGGCCGTGGACCACGCAACGGGCAAGCCGTACTGCTCGCCGAGCATTGCGCCGCGCGTGCCCGCAATCAGGAATTCGCACGGTGGTACGGGGGCGATTGCGCAACGGGCGGCGCGCTCGACGATCAGCTCGTTGAATGCGCCGACGAATCCTTGCTCAGCACTAAGTACGATGACGATGTGCCGCCCCCCTGCGGACACGGGCACATCGCGCTCGCCGCTGCGCTCATGGCCACCGATCGCCAGCGCATCGCCGATCGCGGCGCCGACGGTCGCCGCGGCCTCTCGTATTCCGGCCAGTTGGGCCTGCGCCTCGTTCGCGCGAGCGGCGGCAACACCGCGCATTGCAGTGACGACCGCCTCCAACTGGCGCGCGGTTGCAACGCGAGCGGCGATCTCTGTGGGTTTCTCGCTCATTTTCCGGCCACACTCGGCGGCAAATCGGTTGACGGCGCGATTTGCTCGAACGTCCGCGGATCGACGACGGAATCCGTGGTGTCGACGCTCGCGACCTGCTTGACGAGTTCAGTCACCGAGTCGGCCAGCCGGGCAAGCGGCGCGGCGTCGGCGCTCTCCATGGAGAGCGCCGCGCCGTCAGGCAGCAACGCGACTTGCGCGGTGAGCCACGCGCGCAACTGCTCCCGTACGCGTTGGGCGACTTCGGCTGAAACTTCATCGAACGCGCCATGGATCAGAGCTGCAAGCAATACGACTTGGTCCATCGTTCGCAGCCCCTGAAACCGCGGCTGCGTGATCAATGCTCGAATACGTTCGCCTCTCGCGATTCTCGCCTTTACGCGCGCATCGGTCAGACCGCCGAAGCGAGTAAACATCTCCAGTTCGAGAAACTGCGCGTACTCGAGCCGCAAGCGCCCCGACACCTCATGGAGTGCGCGAGGCTGAGCCTTGCCGCCCACACGGCTCACGCTGAGACCGACGTCGACCGCCGGGCGCTGATTCGCCGCGAACAAGGCAGCGTCGAGAACGATCTGGCCATCGGCTATCGATATCAAGTTGGTCGGAATATATCCGGATAAATTGCCCGCATCGGTCTCGGCGATCGGAAGCGCGGTAAGCGAGCCGCCGCCTAGCTTCGCCGATAGCTTCGCGGCGCGTTCGAGCAGACGTGCGTGAACATGAAAAATGTCGCCGGGGTACGCCTCTCGACCCGGTGGCTCGCGCGTGAGCAACGCGAGCTCTCGGTGCGTCGCTGCATGCTTGGTTAGATCGTCGATCACGATGAGGGCATGCTGTCCTCGGTCGCGGAAATATTCCGCGATCGTCATGCCGGCGAATGGTGCGATCCATTGCATGCCCGGTGCTGAAGCGGCCGATGCCACGACGAAGACGCATCGCTCGGGCGCTCCGTGCTCGCGCACCGCCTCGATCACGCGCTCGACGGCAGTTGCACGTTGTCCCACCGCGACGTAGACGCAAACGACGTCCGAGGTCTTTTGATTGATGATCGTATCCACGGCGAGCGAGGTCTTTCCAGTCGCGCGATCGCCGATGATGAGTTCGCGCTGTCCGCGCCCGATCGCAAAAAGCGCGTCGACCACCAATACGCCGGTTTCAAGCGATTCGGCGACCAGATCTCGGTCAACGATCGCCGGTGCCGGACGCTCGATCGGCGATATTTCCACCGGACTTACCGCTTCGGCGCGATCGAGCGGACGGCCCAATGCGTCGACGACGCGCCCGAGCAACTGCGGCCCGACCGGAACCTGAAGCGTTTTACCGGTCCTCGTCACGAGCGAACCCGCGTCGATTGCACCATCCTCATCGAGCAGTACAACGCTGATCGTCTTTTCATCGAGCGTATGCGCGAAGCCGACCGCGCCGCTCCGAAAGCGCAGCACTTCGTCGAGCATCGCATCGGGCAAGCCCGAGACGTACGCAATGCCATCGGCGAAACGTTCGACGCGGCCAACCGTCTGCACTGCCGGCGCCAACGCTATGCGCGCGAGCCTTTCCCGCTGGCGAGACAGCCAGACGGCATCGTCCATTTCAGGCGTCTGCTCCATCGTCGTTCGTCAGTGTTGCCTCGATCTGCTCGATGTCATGGCGAAAACTGTTTCGTACATGCAAACAAGAACCATCCAGTTCCACGCCAGCAATCAAGGAAGGGTCGATATGAACGTCAAGCGTCACCGGCCGGGCCAGGCATGCCGCGAGCGTGGCACGGCACGCCTGCTCCTCGCGCTCGCTTAGCGCGCGCGCCACGGTGAGTCTTAGCGCCGCGGCGCCGGCACCCAGTTCCGCGCGTGCTTCGTCGGGCAGGTGCCCGATACCATCGATCAATCCGTCGATGAAACCATCGACGCGCGCACTTTCCGGCAGCCGATCAAGCAGCTTTTCCGCGATATCGACTGCCAGCCGCGTCGCGCGTATGCCAACGCTGCGTGCGCGCGTCGCGCGGCTCGCCTCGATCTCTGCTGTCGCCGTTTGGCGCAGCGCGTCGACTTCTTCCCGAGCACTCGCCAATAGCGCGGCCCGTTCCGCTTCAACATCAACCTGAACCCGCCGCAACGCCTCGTTCCGGCCACTAGCCAGCCGCTCAGCCTCTTGCATTGCGGCCTTACGCTCGGCTTCGGCGGCAACGCGTATAGCCTGCGCATCCTGGAGGAGCTTGCGCGCAGCATCCTGACGCTTGGTGACGATCTCAGCAATCGGCCGGAACAAAAACCGCGCGAGCAGCCAGACGAGCAGGAGCGCATTGAACGTTTGCAGCGCGAGCGTGGACCAGTCGATGCGCATCGCCCACTCACTTCACGAACGGGTTGGCAAAAAGCAGCAGCAAGGCGACGACCAGGCAGTAGATGGCCATTGTTTCGATCATCGCGAGGCCGACAAACAACGTACGTGACAGCGTGCCGGCCGAGTCCGGCTGGCGGGCAATTGCATCCATTGCCGCGGCAACCGCGCGACCTTCCGCGAGCGCCGGTCCGATCGCACCGAATGAGACGGCGAGCGCGGCCGCCGCGATGCTGATGATCTCGATCAGATTACTCATGTCGTTTTCCGCGTGTCGTCGTGAGGATTGACCTGAATGGTGTCGGTGGTATCGCGGGTCTCGTCGATGGCGGCACCGATGAAGACCATCGCAAGCACGGTAAAGATGTAGGCCTGCACCGCCCCGGTCAACAATTCGAGCGCCATGAGCGGAATCGGCACGATAAGACCGGCAAGCGACAGCACGATGCCGATCACGAATACGCCGCTCATCACGTTGCCGAACAGACGCACGACAAGCGAGAATGTGCGCGTGATCTGCTCGATGACGTTCAACGGGATCATGATCCAGGAGGGCTTCGCAAACGTCCCGAGGTAACCGCCTATGCCACGTGTCCTGATGCCGTGGTACACGGTGGCACCTAGAACCACGAGCGCAAGCGCCGCGTCGGTCTCCAAGCGCGCCGTTGGTGGTTCGACGCCGGGCAGAAGGGAGGACCAGTTCGCAACGAGAATGAAAACGAATAGCGTTCCGATGAGCGCGCGGTATGGCGCCGGATTAGTCTGCATCGTGTCCCGAATCTGCTCGTCGATCGTGCCGACGAAGAGCTCGAGCACACATTGCAACTTTGACGGCTCTTCGATGCTAAGTCGTCGGCGAACCCGCCAGGCGACGCACACGAGCAACGCCATGATCGTCCATGTCACGACGACCGGGACCGAGATGGGTAACGCCCAAATGTGCCAGAGCGGCGTCGTTTCGAGCGGTGAGCGGCTCATGTTCGCGGATCCGAAAAACGCAGCGTCGCGCGTAGCACCGCCCGGCGCGCAAGCAAGATACCGGTCAGGCCCGCGAGGAGCGGAAACGCGCCAAATCGCGCGAGCGCGAAGAGCGCAGCCGAGGTCGCAGCAACGCGCGCAACTTGAAGCGCAAGCGCCCATCGCATGCAGCCTCGGCCAAACAGCGAGCCGTTAAAGCGCAGCAATAAGAAGTGGCCGCCACCTACGAGCAGCCCGGCGAATAGCGAGGATGCGGCATGTAGCCAGCCGACGCCCGAGATGCTAGTCATGATCGTTCTGCTGTTGGCGATGCATCCATTTCCAGGCAAACCAGAATCCGAGTGCCGCGCCTATCATCAAAAGCGGCGCGGAAAAGAGAATGCGGTTGCCCGATACGTGATCGAGCCAACGCCCGAGCGCGAGCCCTGCAAGCGTCGGCACAACGATCGTCCAGCCCAGGATTCCGATCTGCGCAAGACGGCTACCGATCGAGGGCTCGGGATCTCGCTCTCCCCGTTCGTGACGCTTGGATGCTCGACGCGCGGCCGCTTCGAGATCGTCGATGGCGCGCTTCGCTCGTGAGCGCTGATCGTCGGTCATGGCGGCAGCTCCGAACGTTCCTGAGGACCTTGGCTCTGGCCTGCCTTGGCCGGCCTCAAATACCGCATGAGTTGCCGTATCGCGTGCGCATGTAATCGGGTTTGCTCGACTCGCGCACGGCGCTCCGCATCGGCTTGCGCCGCGCGGGCGCGCCGCACATCCGCTTCGAGTCGTTCGAGCGATTCACCCTCAATGGCCTGGCGACACGCAATCGTGATATGGCTGCCGCGCGACACACGCAATACGCCTCCGTCCACGGCGCAAAAATGGATCGATCCGTCCGAAGTGCGCCAACGCACGACGCAGGCACCAAGCAGCGTGACAAAATCCGCATGGCCGGGTCGAATCCCGAACGACCCGCTATCATCCTCGGCACGCAGAGAGACAATATCGAGGTCCTTGACGACGACGCAAGAAGGCGTCGTCAGTGTCAGATGGAGGTCGGAGCGCATCATTCGCCTCCTTATGCGCCGGCGGCTCGACGGGCCGCTGCATGCGCGTCTCGCGTCGCTTCTTCTTTCGCCCGCGCTTCGCTCAGCGCGCCCACCATGTAAAGCGAGCTTTCCTGCCAATCGTCGCACTCGCCGTTCAGGATCGCCTTGCATCCTGCGATCGTTTCGTCAATCGAGACGGAACAGCCGGCTTGCCCCGTGAACGCCTCCGTGACGGCGAAAGGCTGCGTGAGGAAACGCTGCAGGCGGCGCGCGCGTTCGACCGTGCGCCGATCGTCGGCACCGAGTTCCTCGATCCCGAGCAATGCGATGACGTCCTGCAGTTCCCGGTAGTGCGCCACAGCGCGCCGCACCTCGTTTGCCACCGCCACATGTTCGGCGCCGACGACCAGGGGATCAAGCAGGATCGACGACGAAGCGATAGGGTCGATTGCAGGATAGATGCCCTCGGCGGCCATCGCGCGCGACAAAACGATCATACTGTCGACGTGCGCAGCGATCGTCGTAACAGCCGGATCCGTGAAATCGTCCGCGGGGACATAGACAGCTTCGATTGCCGTCACGGCGACATCGCCGACGGAGACGATCCGCTCCTGCAAGGCCGCTACCTCGCTCGCGAGTGTCGGCTGATAACCGACGCGAGAAGGAAGCCGTCCGAGCAGCCCCGAGACCTCGGCACCGGCCTGCACGAATCGAAATACGTTGTCCATCAAGAGAAGCACATTCTGCTCGCGTTCGTCGCGGAAGTACTCGGCGATCGTCAACGCAGTCAAAGGCACGCGCCATCGGGCGCCGGGCGGCTCGTTCATTTGCCCATAGACGAGCACCGCGCGGCCGAGCACCCCGGAGCTGCGCATGTCGAGCAGCATTTCATGCCCTTCGCGCGAACGTTCGCCCACGCCGGCAAACACCGAAATACCCTGATAACGTTCGACCATGGCATGGATGAGTTCCATCACGAGGACCGTCTTGCCCACGCCGGCGCCTCCGAACATCGCCGCCTTGCTGCCCTGAGCCAGCGGGGCGAGCAGATCGATGACCTTGATGCCCGTCGAAAAAATGGTGCTGGCCCGTCCCCGTGCGGCGATAGGCGGTGCCGGACGATGAATCGGCCTCTTGTCGACATCATCGCTCAGCGACGGACCGCCGTCGCGCGTCGTGCCCGTCACGTCGATCAAACGCCCGAGGACCGGCTCGCCCACGGGTACCCGGATCGGTCCGCCGAGTGCACGAGCCTGCGCGCCTCGGCACAAGCCAGCCGTGGAACGGATGGCAAGCGCACGAGCTGCAGTGTCGCTCAAGTGAGCCTGCACTTCGGCGAGCACGGGCGTGTCGCTGTCAGGACCAATGATCAGTGCGTCGTCGATCGCAGGAAGCGGATGGCCGGCGAAGTCAATATCGATCACTGCGCCCCGCACAGCGATGACGCGGCCCCCACCCGCATTCGAGCGCACCGCACTAACGGCCGTCGTACCAACTTGCAACACGAATGGTTCCCCCTGATCGGAAACGATTGCTTCGCGCGAAATCCGGACGCGGATTCATGCCTCGCCTAGCGAGATCTTCGCAAGTGAACCAGGCGGCGGCTTGATCGACGTCAAGCGCTCGAGCTTTCATCGGATGTCTGTCTCCCGCTTTGAAAAAATGCCATCCTCCTTGTCCGCTCGAAGCGACCAAAGTCAACGAAGGGCATCGCGATTGACGCAAATCAGACGACTTGTCTCACTGGCTAGGTAAATTGACTCCGAGCGCCCCGCTCACATATGGCTGCCTGGCAGAAAGAAACGATCGGTTCGCTCACGCTGGGGAACCTACTGTCATCGAAGCCCATTTCCAGCTAAGGAGCCCGATGGACACTCGACTGAAGCCCGCACTGGCTCGCGGCGGCGACACAACGAGGGAACCCAAGCCCGGACGCGTGTCGGATAGCCCGTTTCGTGAACTCGATCATGCGAAGCAGGCGTTCATTGCACGCGTCACTGCCGGGTTTTCGCCGGCGGCACTCACCCTTGCTTTTGCCGATTGGTTCATCCATATGATTGCCGCCCCCGGCAAGCGACTGGAGCTTGCCTCGCTGGCCGCGAGCAACGCCGCGCGACTGATCGTAGAGGCGACGGAAGCACCGGCGTGCGAACCTCCGCCTTCGCATGCGCCGACGCTACAAAGCGATGACCGCTTCTTTGCCCCTGCATGGCAAATTGAGCCCTTTCGCTTCTGGAAACAGGCGTTCTTGCTGACTGAGCAATGGTGGAGCGCAGCAACCCATGAGGTTCCCGGCACGACCCGCCATCATGAAGATGTCGTTTCCTTCGTCGCGAGACAATGGCTCGACATCCTCGCGCCAGCAAACTTCATATTGTCCAACCCCGAAGTGTTGCTCCATACGCTCGCCACGTGCGGCGCCAATCTGGTGCAAGGCGCTTGCAACGCGATCGAGGATGCCGAGCGTATCGCGGCACGAAACCCACCGGTAGGCGCCGAAACATTCAGGGCCGGCCTCGACGTCGCGACCACGCCTGGCAGCGTGGTCTTTCGCAACCATCTGATCGAGCTGATCCAGTATCAGCCGACGACGGCTACGGTGGCGGCCGAGCCGATCCTGATCGTGCCGGCCTGGATCATGAAGTACTACATCCTCGACCTATCGCCGCACAACTCGCTGATCCGCTATCTCGTCGATGCCGGACATACGGTTTTCTGCATTTCCTGGCGCAATGTCGAAGAGAAAGACCGCAATCTCGGGCTCGACGACTACCGCGAAAGTGGCGTCATGGCAGCACTCGATAGCGTCTCGAGCATCATGCCGGATCGGAAGATCCACGCAACCGGCTACTGTCTCGGCGGAACGATCTTGGCCATCGCAGCGGCCGCGATGGCAAACGACCATGACGATCGGCTCGCGTCGGTGACGCTCTTGGCAGCACAAACCGATTTCACGGAACCAGGCGAGCTTCAACTGTTCATCGATGACAGCCAGGTCTATTTTCTCGAAAGCATGATGTGGGACCGTGGCTATCTTGGCGCCAATCAGATGGCGAGCTCGTTTCGACTTCTGCAATCGAGCGACTTGATTTGGTCGCGCGTTGTCCATGACTACCTGCTGGGCACACGCTCGCCGATGACCGACCTGATGGCGTGGAACACCGATACGACGCGTATGCCATACCGGATGCATTCCGAGTACCTGCGCAAGCTCTTTCTCGACAATGATCTTGCGAGCGCTCGCTATGAAGTCGACGGCCGGCCGATTGCACTAAGCAACCTTCGAATGCCGCTCTTCGTCGTGGGGACGGAGCGTGACCACATCGCGCCGTGGCGCTCGGTCTACAAGATCCATTACCTGTCCGATACCGATGTGACGTTCGTGCTCGCAAGCGGCGGACATAACGCCGGCATCGTCAGCGAACCCGGGCACGCGCACCGCGAGTTCCGCATGAAGCGCACGCCCGCCACCGATATGAATGTCGGGCCGCAGGAATGGGTCGCCGCGGCCGAGCGTTTCGACGGCTCCTGGTGGCCCGCATGGCACGAATGGCTCGCCGCGCATTCGTCCGACGTACACGTCGCGCCGCCGCCCACGGGCTCGCCCGGCTTGCCCCCGCTTGGCGACGCGCCGGGCACCTACATCTTTCAAAAATGAAGCGACAGCCGTGGACGATCATCTCATCCATAACCGGCCGTTCGACGATCTGACGATCGGCGAATCGGCGACGCTCACGCGCACCGCCGCGCGCGATGACATTGCCCTCTTTACGACTATATCGGGCGATCTCGATCCGGCACATCTCGACGCTGCTCACGCCGCCGATAATTCTTCGGGCCACGTCGTCGTGTATGGGACTTGGACGGTGGCGCTCGTGTCCGCGGTCCTCGCCTCAAAGCTGCCGGGCCCCGGCACCCTCTATTTGGACCAGGCGTTCGAATTCCAGCATCCGATCGCGCCAGGCGATACGATCACCGCCACCGTAACCGTCAAGGAGAAGCTTCCGCAAACGCATGCCGTGCTGCTCGACATACGATGCGCGAATCAAAGGGACGATGTCGTGATGACCGGAACAGCAACGGTGATCGCGCCGACACGTCCGATAGTCTGGCCACGCGTCCCTCACTCCGAAGCGGTGACTCGCCGTCATGGCCGCTATGAAGCATTCATTCGCGAGGCGCGCATTCAACCGGCTCTGCGTACAGCGATCGTTCATCCATGCTCGCCCGAGGCGATCCAAGCGGCGGTCGAAGCACGCGACGAAAATTTGCTCGCCCCTGTCTTGGTCGGCCCCGAGGCGAAGATCCGCGCAGCGGCGGAGGCGGCTCACGTCAGTCTCGACGGAATCCCGATCGAACCCGCGGAGCATAGTCATGCAGCCGCCGCGCGGGCAGTGGAGCTCGGCGCCTCAGGTCGGGTCGAGGCGCTGATGAAAGGGAGTCTGCACACGGACGAGCTGCTCCACGCCGTGCTCGCACCGGCATCGGGATTGCGCACCGGGCGGCGCGTGAGCCACGTCTATGCCATGGATATCCCGGGATATCCGAAGCCTCTCGTCATTACCGATGCCGCAATCAACATCGCGCCGACCCTCGACGATAAGCGCGACATCTGCCAGAACGCCATCGACTTGCTGAAGTTGATGGGCATCCCCGAACCGCGCGTCGCCGTCTTGGCCGCCGTCGAAACAGTGAGTGCGAAAATGCCCGCGACGCTCGATGCGGCCGCGCTCACGGTGATGGCGGCACGCGGGCAAATCACCGGCGGGCTCGTCGACGGTCCGCTCGCCTTCGACAATGCAATCAGCGTCGCCGCGGCCCAGATCAAAGGGATCGTCTCGCCCGTTGCCGGACGGGCCGACATTCTGCTCGTGCCGGACCTGGAAGCCGGCAATATGCTTTGCAAGCAGTTGATGTACTTCGCCGGCGCCGACGCGGCAGGGCTCGTATTGGGCGCACGCTTGCCGATCATTCTGACGAGCCGCGCCGACTCATTGCGAGTGCGCCTCGCTTCCGCCGCACTCGCAAAGCTCCTCGCCGAACGCACACGCCAAGCCGCAGCGCCGTCTCAGCGGCCAGCCGTAGCTGGCTGAATCATCTGTTCATTCGATATCGAGATCGTCTATGACGGCGCGCACGCCAGGTGCCGACCAAGCGGCACCGCGGACGGCCGAGCGCTCGGCATATGAGCCTACTTTTCCAGTCAGCGTAACCGAGCCGTCGCGCACATTGATCTGGATGTGCTTCGCTTCACGCTCTGCATGACGTTGCAATGCCCGGCCGATTTTCTCCGCGATGTTGTTGACCGACTCCCCACTGCTCACATCGATGAGGTTCGACACGCCGGTCACCCCGCGCATATGACTGACCGTGCGCGTCGCGAGGTGGGACAGATGAGCATTCGGCACGGCACCGCTCAGCGTAACCCACCCCTTTTCGACCTGTACCTTCACAGCCTCTTCCGAAAGGCCGACCGTCCAGTGCAGCATCGAACGCACCGCATTGGCCGTGTCTTCGTCGCTCCGTACGTCGGCACGCGGCAGTCTCACTTCCATCTCGACGACGACAGCCTTGACGCCCGCCACGCGTTGGGCCGCCTTCTCCGCGGCGAGCTTTTCAGCGTAGTTCGTCGGGTGGCCCGACAAGGTCACGACGCGACCGCTCACCTCGACGCCGATATCGGCCGAGTTGACCGCAGGATCGTATTCAAGCTCTTCTTCGATTTCCTGCTTCAATTGCTTGTCCGTCTTCATTGCATTCTCCTGGCTCATCGAGACATCGTCACCCTGACGAGTCCGTGGTTCATACTGCCGCCGCCATGAGGACCCTCATCTGACCTGCGTCAAGCGCAAGCGCACTCGCCTCGGCTTACGCTCGGCCATTTACCGCACGAGCCAAAAAGCGGCTTGATCCGGTGGCGTCGGTGCGGATCGCTCACGTACTCGCACTCGAATAGTCGGAGCAATCGTGGGGTCACGCTCATACACAGACGATTCGCCATTGGCACCATAGCGCCAATAGGCGACAATCAAACAGAAGCTTCGGCCCACGGTGGCGACCGTCGGTCATGAATTTGTCGGTTTCTTATCGCACCGGGAAAGCGCATCAGAGATTTTTCCATCCCAAACAGCACGATCGGCGTCTTGCGGGTGTTTCGATTGCGGTCACCCTTCGCGTCCGTGCACGAGGATGGGGGAAGGAATCCTCCATGACAAGAGTACTTTTGGCTGACGACCACACGCTTGTTCGCGAGGGGCTCCGGTATATCCTTCAGAGCACGAGCGCCTTCGAGGTCGCGGGGGAAGCGCACGACGGGCCCAGTACGATCGCACTCGTGCGCGGCACGCCTGCCGACGTACTCGTCATGGACCTGACAATGCCGGGCGCGCGCACAGGAATCGAGCTCGTTACGCAGATCAAGGAGGAAATCCCGGCGCTGCGAATTCTGGTCCTCACGATGCATGCGGAGCGGCAATATGCAGTGCGTGCCTTCAAGGCTGGTGCATCGGGCTATTTGACGAAGGAGAGCGCGACCAACGAGCTGGTCGCCGCCGTAACGAAAGTCGCCTCGGGGGGCGCCTACGTGAGCGTTTCGATGGCGGAGCGCTTCGCTCAGAGTCTGAACGAGCCGGTCGACGCGCTACCTCATCAGCGGCTCTCGGACCGAGAGTTCGAAGTCTTCCGGTGCCTCGCCGCGGGGCAGTCGATCGGCGAAATCGCCAGTCGCCTCGGCGTAAGCACAAAGACAGTCAGCACTTACAAAACTCGTATTCTCGAGAAGATGGGGATGCATAACGAAGCGACGCTCGTTCGCTATGCGGTTGAGCACAATCTCTTCGACGACGACGAAACGCTTTGACGTTCAGAGGCGCGCTCCCCGACATTCCTGCGCGCCATCCCTTCACAAATGCAACGGCGACTGGATCGCTCCAGACCACTCTCGATGCTGACCGTATCGGATGATACTGGACAGCTGCGACCACTCCCTGCTGAGCGCCTCGATTACATCATCGAGGGATAGGACACCGACGATATCCTCGTTGTCATTCGTGACGGCCAATCTTCGTACGCCGTGGCTGGACATCATCTGCATCGCGTCGCCAACGTCCGCGTCCTCACGAACGGTCACGACGTGCTCCGACATGATATCGGTAACGAGCATCTCTCTGGGCGAAGCGCCGGATGCCGTGGCCTTGATCACGATGTCTCTATCGGTCACGATGCCGACGATGCGATTACTCACGCCGTCTTCGGTCACAACCAGCGCACCGACATGCTGATCGCCCATCTGGGACGCAGCCTGCTGCAGCGTGCACGATGCCGCGACGTGAACCGTACCGCGGGTAAAAATCTCATTCACATTCACTTCTGTCTCCTGTTCCATTTCGTTGAGTACGGTCCACCGCATCCGCGAAAGAGGCTCATCCCCAGTAGAAATTGATGTCGGCGCCACCATGGGCCGGCACCGTAACCCAATGCGTCATGTTGACCGTATCCGATGTCGCGGTAACGCGGTATCGTCCCGGCGGCAGGCTAACGAACAACAAAGGCCCTTCGGATTTCATTGCGGCCACTTGCTGTCCCGATGGAGAGAAGATGACCACATCGACGTCGGCGAGGTAGACGCCGCTCTTTTGCGCGAATACCAGGTGCAAATTGAATTTTGGCGCCATCGCACGCATCGCCGAGACCTCCTCCTCGCCCACGCCACCGCTCACATAGGTGATGCCATGTTCGGTGACGGGCCGAATCGTCGCCATCTCTTGCGCGAGTGCAACGGCGCTGGCTATCGTGAGACCGGCTACCAATGCAACAGGCAGTCGAGCCAATCGCGATTTTTGAGTACGAACTTTCAACATCATGGTTCCTCGGGTTGAATACTGAAACGTCGTTGCGGCTGGAGCGCTGATACGTCGCCCTCTTTCTTATTGGATTCCGCAGTCTCTAGATTATGGAAAGCCGCAGGGACGTGGTTGATGCCGGTCAAGCGATGCTCTCGGGCGGGGGCGTTCGCCCGGCATCACGGCCTGCCGCGTAGCTCATCGCATGTGCATTCCGCCATTGATCGCGAGGTCCGCACCGGTAATAAACGCTGCATCGTCCGAGCAGAGAAACGCGACGAGCGCTGCCACTTCGTCTGGGCGACCGAGGCGACCGACAGGAATTTGCGGCAGTATTCTTTTATCCATGACTTCCGCCGGCACCGAAGCGATCATCGCCGTATCGAGGTATCCCGGCGAGACAGTATTCACCGTCACGCCATGCCTGGCGACTTCGAGCGCGAGCGCCTTCGTGAAGCCATGGACGCCGGCTTTGGCCGCCGAGTAATTCGTCTGCCCGAATGCCCCTCGCGATCCGTTCACCGAACCGATGTTGACGATTCGGCCGAACCCGCGCTCGATCATTCCACCAATAAACGGCTTGGTCATGTTGAACAGCGCATCGAGATCGGTGCGAAGCACGGCGTCCCAATCGGTCTTGGTCATCTTCGCGAAGGTGGCATCGCGCGTAATGCCTGCGTTATTGATGAGGATATCGACCGTGCCATGGTGATCGAGCACGCGCTTGGCGCAATGCGCGCAGGAGTCGTATTCCGACACGTCCGCCTCATAGGCGTGGTACTGACGGCCAGCATCGCGCTCGCGCATCAACCATGTCGTCACATGGTCGTTGCGCGGCGTGTGCGTGATCGCGACCGTCATTCCCATCGCGTGAAGACGGCGGCAGATCGCCGCGCCGAGTCCTCCCATGCCTCCTGTCACGAAGGCAACGCGTTTGCCTGACATTTTGTGCTCCAGTTCGAAGAATTGCGCGGCTTGTATTCGTCACTTTCCAGGCAAGCGCCGCGTGTGCCATGCAGCCACGTGACGTAGTCGACTCTAGGTGGCTGCATTCGCCGGCGCTTGACATCAATCAACCGCGCGGAAACTAACGCGAAGCACCGCAAAACGCTCATGCATCGCTTGATCGCAATCAACCCTTGCGCTGCATGCGCTCGTAGACTGCAAAGCAGGGCCGAATTCCGCGTCCCTTTCTCCGGGAGCTATCGCAATGAGTTACAAGAGCATCCTCGTGCATCTAGACTTGAGTGAATCCGCGCGGCCGCGCCTCGAGTTCGCGCTGCATCTTGCCAAGCGGTTCGACGCACACCTGACTGGCCTCCTGACAGTCTTCAGACCGGAGCCCGGATCGTTTTACGTTATGGCAGGCACGGCCGATTACTTCGCCGAGGTCGAAGCGATGCGCACCGAACGCCAAGCGGCGCTCGAACGGTTCTTCAAAGCGGCAATCGCACGCGAGAAAGTTGTCGGCGAATGGAAGTTTTCGGAGGGATACGCCAATCGTCTCGTTCCGGCAGCAGCTCGGCTCGCGGATCTGACAATCGTCGGCCAGCGCAATCCGGAAGACGCCGAATCGTTTGTCGCCGAACAGTTCATCGAAAATCTCCTGCTCTCCGCAGGCCGCCCCGTATTGGTCCTACCGTATTCGGTCGAATCCGCGAGCGTCGGCGAGAATGTCCTGCTCGCATGGGACGGAAGTCGCGAAGCGACGCGCGCGCTGCAAGACGCTCTTCCCTTCCTGACTCGCGCGAAGCAAGTCGTGGTACTGACGGTCAATGCGCTGAAGGCCGAGGCACCGACAAGCCGAATTCCCGGATCGGATATCGCCAACGTCATTGCGCGGCACGGCGTCAACGTGGTCACAGAGCAGATGGAGGGCGTGAGAGACGTCCCGATAGGCGAACTGCTGCTTTCGCGTGCCGCTGACTTTGGCACGGATCTCATCGTAATGGGTGGCTATGGCCACTCGCGCTGGCGCGAAGTCGTGTTGGGGGGCGCAACGCGCGCCATTCTAAAAGCGATGACCGTACCTGTGCTGATGTCGCACTGATCGGCTCAGACGGACAACGAGCCGTGCTGTCGTTCTAGTCCCGCCAAGCATCGACGACAGGAAACGCCACACCTGGCAACGTGCCAACCCGAAAAGGAATCACCATGACTTACAAGACATTGCTCGTGCATATCGACGACAGCCGAAAAAGCCATGAGCGCGTAAGCTTCGCACTCGACCTTGCTCTCAAGTACGACGCCTGTTTGATCGGCCTGTACGTGATTTGCCAGGATCTGTTTCGTCCGCTGCTGAAACGCGACGACAGTCTCATTCCAGCGGCACTCGAAGCGCAGCACGCTGAGCGAGCGAATCGCGCGCATGATCGTTTCATCACCGCGGCCGAGCAGGCGGGATGCTCGTTCTAATGGCGTGCACCGCCGGGGCCGGCGCTCGACGAGGCAGTCCTCCATGCGCGCCACGCCGACCTCGTCATACTCGGGCAAGAAGATCCGGAAGATCAGGATTCGTATGTTGCTCGCGACTTCGTCGAAGACGTGGTGATGAACGTGGGACGGCCGGTGATCGTTTTGCCGTACGCAGGGCACGTTGCGACGTTTGGCGAGAACGTCGTCGTGGCATGGGACGGCAGCCGCGAAGCCGCTCGGGCGCTCGCCGATTCGATGCCGATCCTGAAACGCGCGCGCTTCGTGACCATTTGCACCGTCGAGAAACACCCGGACCGGGAAGCGCCCGCGGGCTTCGATGTTGCCGGCTATCTGGAGCGGCATGGGGTGCGCGCCGCGTTCAAATCGATACCCCGCATTTCCGGAGTAGGCACAGGGGAAACGCTTCTCAATCAGATCAGCGATACGCACGCCGATCTGCTTGTCATGGGGGCATATGGCCACGCGCGTGCACGCGAAAGAGTCCTGGGCGGCGTCACGCATGCCCTGCTCCGAACGATGACAGTACCCGTATTGATGTCGCATTGACCACCGTTCGCGCGAAACTGAATTCGTCGGTTTCGCGCAACCACCACGGCTGGTTTCTTTCTGCGCCCGCTTAAAGACGGGCGGTGGCTTCGTTGCGCGCCTACTTGGCGACGGGCGGTCGTTTTTTGCCATGCCGGCCCGCAGAAACACAAGAGGGATGCGGCATGCAGTCGCACTGCACGCCGCTTATCAACCCGCCAAGCGATCGCTTGCCCGCGACGATCTGTCTCTTGCCAACAGCGCTTCAGCGACTAGTTGCCGATGAAGCTTGTATGACCATTTACCCCTACGTAGGAGATCTCCTACACGCCTTCCGCTGTTCCTACCGCAGCTTCGTACAGCGCCGATATCGATTCATTGCAAACTGGGGAATACTTCAGTGGTGGTCGGGTGAATGGTTCGCCTCGCGAACGGTCCGACTACAGCTCGACCTGGGGGCTGCGATGTACAACGAGATGCAGTACGCGCGAGACGGTTGTGGTGGCGCCGCCGCATTGGACAACGCGCGCCCGCTTGGCGAGCCTGGCTTGCAGAAGTCGCCGAGCTGCTCGGCGTGCACCTTGCGCTCCATTTGCATGCCTGTCGAGCTTTCCCTGCGCGAGCTCTATCAGTTGGATTCGCTGATCCAGGCGAAGCGGAAAGTCAAGACCGGCGAGGCACTCTATCGCGCCGACGACAAGTTTCAGAGCATCTATGCAGTGCGCACCGGCTCATTCAAGACCGTGATCAGAATGGCAGACGGGCGCGAACAGGTCACCGGGTTTCAGTTGCTCGGGGAAACGCTCGGATTCGATGGTGTCTGCACTGGTCAACACAGCTGCGACGCAATCGCGTTGGAAGATAGCTACGTCTGCATTATTCCCTTCTGCTTACTGGAGGAAATGTGCCGCACCAAAGAATCGATGCAGCGCCACGTGCATAGAATGATGAGCAGCGAGATCGTCCGCGAATCGCAGATCATGATGCTCCTTGGGACAATGAGCGCCGAGCAGCGCGTCGCGGCTTTTTTGTTGAACTTATCGCAGCGCTTGAAAATGCGAGGTTATTCGAGCGCTGAATTCAACTTACGAATGACGCGTGAAGAGATGGGTAGCTATCTGGGGATGAAGCTCGAGACCGTCAGCCGCATGCTCTCGAAATTCAGAAGGGACGGCATCGTGCACGCCTGCGAGAAGCAAATCCGCATCCTCGATTTCGAACGGCTCTCACGCATTTGAATCGCACACCGCGGCGCCGGCCGGCTCATGCCGGTGCCGCGCCGCGACGCGTCATCCATCGAACCTTCACGAGACTTCGATGATCACTTTCAATGCGCGAGTCTCGGCGGCATGGCCAAACGTATCATAGGCCGCTGCGATCTCGCTGAGCGGGAACCGATGTGTGATCAATCGCTTCGGATCGAGCTTGCCAGAGCGGACCGTTTTCAGCAGCATCGGAGTGCTGGCGGTGTCGACGAGGCGAGTCGTAATGGCGATATTGCGATCCCACAACTTCTCCAGGTGCAGATCGGCCTTCACGCCGTGCACGCCTATATTGGCGATGACGCCACCGGGTGCAACGAGCGATTCGCATAACTCGAACGTCGCCGGAATGCCGACGGCCTCGATCGCACAATCCACACCGACGGAATCGGTGAGCCTCATCACTTCGGCGACCGCGTCCGTACGGCCGCCGTCGATGCATGCTGTCGCACCGAAGCGATGTGCCACCTCTAGCCTGTTCGGGTCCTGATCGATCATGATGATCTGCCCCGGCGAATAAAACTGCGCGGTGAGCAGCGATGCAAGCCCGATCGGCCCGGCGCCGACGATCGCGACCGTGCAGCCCGGCTGTACCTTGCCGTTCAGTACACCGCATTCGAACCCGGTGGGCAGGATGTCGGACAACATGACGAGCGCTTCTTCGTCCAGCCCTTGCGGAATTCGGTAGAGGCTCGTCTCGGCGTGCGGAATCCGCACATATTCTGCCTGTGTGCCGTCGATGCGATTGCCCAGAATCCACCCGCCCGTCGCGCAATGCGAATACATGCCGCAGCGGCAGTAATCGCATCGTCCGCAGGCGGAAATGCATGAGATCAAGACGTGATCGCCTTCGGATAGCGACGATATTGCGCTCCCAACGCGTTGCACGATGCCTACCCCTTCGTGACCGAGAATGCGGCCCGGCTCACAACTGGGCACATCGCCCTTCAGAATGTGCAAGTCGGTTCCGCAAATCGTGGTGCGCGTCACCCTGACGATGGCGTCGGTCGGTTCGGCAAGCTCCGGTATCGGCCGTTCATCGAGCGACTTACGGCCCGGGCCGTGGTAAACGAGTGCTTTCATGGTGATTCTCCTGAAGGGAAAATGAGCTTCTCGTTCACTTTAGACGTGCGCTGCGCATGTCGATTGACACGTATCAACCGTGCACCGTTGCGCGCATCCATTTAGACTCCGGCCGGAAGGCGCTCCCCACGACGAAGCACCGATGCCGTTTCTCGAGCGATGACGGATTCTTCGTCGGTGGCCAATACGAGCACCGTCACAGGGTTCCCCTCATTGCTGATGATGCGTGCGTTATCCTCGTTGAGCCGCGCATTGAGATCGACGCCGAGCCACCGGAGGTGCTCGCATATCGATGCCCGAACATCGGGTTGGTGTTCACCTATCCCCGCCGTAAATACCAATCCATCGAGCCCGCCAAGGGTTGCGGTCAACCGGGCGATCTCTCCGGCAATACGGAGCGAGAACAGATCGATTGCTTCGCGAGCGTGCGGGAGACCGCAGGCGTTCAATTCGCGCATGTCAGCACTTATACCGGATAGGCCGAGTAAGCCGGATTGACGATATAAGGTGTCCTCGATTTCGCGGGGGCTAAGTCCTCTGCGCTCGAAAAGATGCAGTACGACGCCCGGATCGAGCGCGCCGCAACGGGTCCCCATCGGAACGCCATCGAGTGTCGAGAAGCCCATGCTCGTGTCTCGACTCACGCATGCATCGAGTGCGCACAGGCTGGCTCCTCCGCCCAAATGCGCAACGACGACCTTCCCCGCCGCCAGCTTCGGGAACTCTCGGGCAAGCCGCGTCGCTATGTACTGATAGGAAAGCCCGTGAAAGCCATATCGTTTGATTCCTTCGTCGAAGTAGTGCCGGGGAATCGCGAAGCGACGGACGATGTCGGCCTGCGTGCGATGAAACGCGGTATCGAACGATGCGACTTGCAGCAAGTGCGGGCGCAACTCGCGTATCGCGCGGATCAGCCGCACGCTCTCCGGTTGATGCAGAGGGGCCAGCGGAGTAAGGGCCTCGATGGCGGCGAGCGTCTCACCGTCTATCGCGACGGGGCCTGAGAAACGATCACCGCCGTGCACGACGCGATGCCCGACCGACGCGAAATCATTGAACGCGAAATGCGTGGAGAGCCAATCGAGGGTCTCGTCGATCGCATCATGAAGATCCTCCGTGAGCGCGGCGCTCAACTCGATCGTCGCCGACTGCCCAGCGTTCGAGATCTCGAGCGCCAGCGGTACGCGGCCGAAGTCGATGCTGCCCGCACCGAAACGCACGGGCCCGCCATCGGTCACTCGAAACAAGCCGAGCTTGATCGTCGAAGAGCCGGGATTAAACGTCAACAACAGAGGGGCGCTCACGAATGCTTCTCCTACTAACGCAGCTTCGTCAACGAAGTCGCACTCCGACTTGTCGATAATGCCACCCTAGGCTATTCGTACGCGCCAGCGGTTGATACCCATCAATGGTGAATGAAATGTGCGGCTCGGTTGCGGCAATTTCTCCCCGCGTTGTGCAGCAAGATCGCCGACGTGCGTCCGCCATCGGTTGCGGCGAGCCCGCTAGGCGGCCTCGCCGATGAGCGGCCTGGTATGCCGCCGCAAAAACGGCACCAGCCGTTGAGCTCTATTTGGCCGCACCGACAATGAGATTCGCCCGCATGTCGTCGTGATAATGGCCGGGCTCGTTGCAAAACAAGACATACCGGCCTTCGGCCAGCGTGAACCGCGCGGTGACGGTTTGGCGTGGGCGAAGGTCCTCCACGCCCTGCAGCCCGTTCACCTTGTCCTCTTTGACCTGCTGAGTCTTCCCATCGTACGGCAGTGCGCTATCGGGCCCCGACCATGGCGCGAAGAGAAACTCGTGCTCCATATTGCGGGATTCGTTCTTGATCGTGAATTCGACGGGCCCTGACGGAACCTTCCACGGACTCAACGTCAACGACATGCGTCCATTGCTGCCATCTGAGAGCCTGACAACGACCTTGGCAGGCTCGCTCGCCACCGCAAGCGATGAGGCGAGCAGAAACCCTGTCAGGGCGAGTAGATGAAACGACCACTTCGGTAACATAATTGCGCCTCCCTTAATGGAACTATCGACGGCGGTGATGCTGCAGCGCGACCCGCCCTCCAGTCCAGTCTAGTTAGTGGTGCGCGTACAGCGCGTGCGTTGATGGAACCCACGGCTTGACCGCGGCGTGTTGCCCGGTCTCCGCTACGCCTCCATAGCCGGAAGTGGCTTTCGCGGGATTGCTCATCGAATCATGGGTCTCGTCCGACGGCTCGGCACTGTTAGGTTGGACCTGAGATTCGAATGGCATGCCCGCCGTGGGATTCGCCGGCGGTTTTGCGCACGCAGGTATGGAAGCAGCAGCGGCAATGAGTGCGCTGCCGATAACGAACATCGATTTCATCACAACCCTCCACTGGGACGTGCTCGCCCTCGGCTCGCCGTCCCAGGTGCTTTGCGCGTGGGGCCCGCTTTCCGAGGGCTTAGGTCAACCGTAGGCGCCGTACCTTAAGGTTTCCTTATGCGCCGCCTGACCGACGCGCGGAATGTGGTCGATCCACGCCTTGAAGACTGAGAGAACGCTGAAGTTGTTCATCGGCGTGCCGATGACGATCACATCGGCCGCTCGACTTCTTGAATAAGCGCTTCGGAAGGCTTCAGCGCGCCCTTCGGGGGGGCCGCCAACGTAGCCGGAGTTGACAGTGCCATCGCGTAGTCGGGCGTAGCGTGCGGCATAGGGGCAGTTGCCAAAGTCTCGCCGGCTGATGCTTGCGCCGGGCGCGACCTCGAGGAGCTTTTTGACGACCGCTGCCGAAAGCTGGCGGCTGTGCGATCCGGATCGTAGACTGAAATCAATATGGAGAATGTTCGTGCGATCGATCCCAATTGTTCTATCCGGCGGCCGTCACTTGCAGACCGCGCTGCACCGCCGGTCGCGCGAGGCCGCGTTCGAGCCACGCCTTCACGCGAAGAAAGCGGTCGAAGCCCACCAGCTCGCGCGCTTCGTAAAAGCCGATCAGGTTGCGCACCCAACCAAGCAACGAAATATCCGCGACGCTGTAGTCGGCGCCCATCACCCAGTCGCGACCCGCGAGGCGGTCATTGAGGACATCGAGCAGCCGCGCTGACTCCGTTGCATAGCGGTTCAGCGGGCGCTTGTCTTCGTAGGCTTTGCCGCCGAATTTGTTGAAGAAACCGACCTGGCCGAACATCGGCCCGACGCCGCCCATCTGCCACATCAACCACTGGAGTGTTTCGTAGCGCGTGTTGGGCTCGGTCGAGAGGAATTGCCCGGTCTTGTCAGCGAGATAAACCAGAATCGCTCCCGATTCGAACAACGCCAGCGGCCGGCCGCTCGGCCCGTCGGGATCGTATATCGCCGGGATCTTGCCATTGGGGTTGAGCGCGACGAAGGCCGGATCGCGGTGCTCGTTTGCCATGATGTCGATACGGTGCGGCTCATAGGCGAGGCCTGTCTCTTCCAGCATGATGCCGACCTTCACGCCGTTGGGCGTCGGCAAAGAAAAGAGCTGGAGCCGATCGGGGTATCGCGCCGGCCAGCGCGTGAAAATTGGATGATTGACTATCACTTGGTTCTTCCTGGATTTGCCGGTTCAAACGCCCGAGGCAGCGAACGCATTGGATACACGCTCTGCGATCTGCCTGACCCGCTCGTAGATATCTGCGGCGACTGACTCGATTGCGGGAAAAGCGATGCGGCTCATGGCGCGACTCGTTCATCAGTTCGTTGGGAGCCTCCACTTTAGGGTTACCTGATACTGATTTCGAGACTACTTTTGCTCAACAAAATGCCTGAAAGGATCAAACGGCAAAGCGGTCCATTGCCCGCGAATGTGGGATCGCCCAGCCAAGAATATGGCTGGACGAGACGATTGAGCAGCATATTGAGCCGTCGAAGCATTCACGAGCGGATGCGCCTTCCCTACACTAAGCCCGAGCCGTAACGGATGACTTGCTGCGGAAACGCACGAGATGATCCGTCACATTCTTCCACTCGATGAGGAGTCTGGAATGCGCACCATCAACACGAACGTCGCGATCATAGGCGCGGGTACTGCGGGGCTGGCCGCCTATCGCGCGGCTCGCGCAGAGGGCGCCACCGCCGTAATCATCGAAGGCGGCCAGTACGGCACGACGTGTGCACGCGTAGGCTGCATGCCGTCGAAGCTTCTGATCGCGGCGGCCGAGGCCGCGCACGCAGCAAACCATGCGGCACCTTTCGGCATCAGCGTGGGTAGCGTGCAAGTCGATGGCGAAGCGGTGATGGCGCGTGTCCGACGCGAACGCGACCGTTTTGTCGGCTTCGTGATCGATGGCCTGGAAGCGCTACCGCCAGAGGACCGACTGTTGGGACACGCGCGTTTCGTCGATGACGGCCTGCTGCAGGTGGGTGACAACACCCGGGTGCATGCCGCGAGTGTAGTGATTGCAACTGGCTCGAAGCCCATCGTACCGGAGGTGCTGAACGGGCTTGGCGATCGTGTGGTGGTGAACGATGACGTGTTCGAATGGACGACCCTACCACGCAGTGTCGCAGTGATGGGCCCTGGCGTGATCGGCCTCGAGCTCGGGCAGGCGCTCGCGCGGCTCGGTGTACGCGTAAGCGTATACGGCGGGCGCGGCAGCATCGGACCATTGACCGACCCGAAGCTCGTGGACGCCGCCCGCACGATCTTCGGCGAAGCATTCCATTTCGAACCGCGCGGCACGATGCTGAGTGCAACGCGCGTCGACGACGGCGTGAGGCTGCGCTATCGCCGCGCAGATGGAACGACTACTGAGGATACGTACGAATACGTGCTCGCGGCGACCGGCAGGCACCCCGATGTCGGGAATCTCGGACTCGAGAACACAACGATCGAACTCGGTGAGCACGGCGTACCTCGGTTCGATCCGCATTCGCTGCAAGTAGACCGACACCCGGTGTTTATCGCGGGTGATTCGAACGGCATCCTGCCGCTGCTACACGAAGCGGCCGACGAAGGCCGCGCGGCCGGCCGCAACGCGGCGCAATATCCCGACGTGGCAAAAATCGAAAGGCGGGCGCCGCTCGCGATCGTGTTCTCCGATCCTCAGATTGCGCTCGTGGGCGCACGCCATCGCGAGTTGCCCGCGGACAGTTTCGTGACCGGCGAAGTGAGCTTCGAGGACCAGGGCCGCAGTCGTGTGATGCTCAAAAACCAGGGGCGTGCGCACATCTACGTGGATCGCGCAACGCGCCGATTAGTGGGCGCGGAGATGCTGGGCCCCTCGGCGGAGCATATCGGCCACCTGCTCGCATGGAGCTTGCAGATGCGGCTGACCGTCGATGCAATGCTGGCCATGCCGTTCTATCACCCCGTGGTTGAAGAGGGGCTGCGGACGGCGCTCCGGGATGCCGCAGCAAAACTCGCGGCGCCGCGGTAAGGCCCCGCGCCATGGCCTTTGGCATGCATTTCCGCCCGCAGCTATAGGCCGGAGATAACGCCTGCGATCGCCGAAGCTACACGCTGCCTGCCTTTTGGTCGCTGCCCGGCATCAAGCGACGTCACATGTTCGGATAGTTCGGACCGCCGCCGCCCTCCGGCGTGACCCAGACGATGTTCTGCGTCGGGTCCTTGATATCGCAAGTCTTGCAGTGCACGCAGTTCTGCGCGTTGATCTGCAGGCGGTCGCCGCCGTCATCTTTCTTCACGAATTCGTACACTCCGGCCGGACAGAAGCGCGCTTCCGGGCCCGCGTAGGTTCGCAGGTTCACGTCGACGGGCACCCTCACGTCCTGGAGCGTCAGGTGGGCCGGCTGATTTTCCTCATGATTCGTATTGGAGAGGAATACGGAAGAAAGACGATCGAACGTGAGCTTGCCATCGGGCTTCGGATACTCGATCGGCTTGCTGTTCGACGCGGGCTCGAGCATCTCGTGATCACGATGCTGATGGTGCAGCGTCCAGGGTACCTTGCCGCCAAGCAGCTTCTGTTCGATGCCGACCATCAGCGTGCCGAGATACAGGCCCTTGCTCATCCATTGCTTAAAATTGCGTGCCTTATAGAGTTCATCGTGCAGCCAGGACTGCTCGAACGCTTCGGGATACGCCGTGAGTTCATCATGCTGTCGGCCGCCTTGCGCGGCTTCAAATGCGGCAACGGCGGCCAGCATGCCGGTCTTGATGGCCGCATGCGACCCCTTGATGCGCGAAGCATTGAGGAAACCGGCGTCGTCGCCGACGAGTGCGCCACCCGGAAACACGAGCTTCGGCAGCGACATGAGACCGCCCGCCGTAATCGCACGCGCCCCATACGAAATGCGCTTGCCGCCTTCGAGCACCTTGCGGATCTCCGGATGCGTCTTGTAGCGCTGGAACTCCTCGAACGGCGAGAGGTACGGGTTCGAATAGCCGAGGCCGACGACGAAGCCCACGACCACCTGGTTGTTGTCCGCGTGATAAAGAAACGAGCCGCCGTACGTCTGGGTATCGAGCGGCCAGCCTGCCGTATGGATCACGAGCCCGGGCTGGTGCTTCGCCGGATCGATCTCCCACAGTTCCTTGATGCCGATGCCGTAGACCTGCGGATCGGCATCTCCGTCAAGCTTGAATTTGTCGTTCAGTTGCCGGCCGAGGTGTCCGCGCGCGCCTTCGCAAAAGAGCGTGTACTTCGCGTGCAGCTCCATGCCGAGCTGGAAGTTCTCGGTCGGCTCGCCGTCTTTGCCGATGCCCATATTGCCGGTGGCGACGCCTTTTACCGAGCCGTCTTCGTTGTAGAGCACCTCGGCGGCCGCAAAGCCCGGGAAGATCTCCACGCCGAGCGCCTCGGCCTGCTGCCCCAGCCAGCGCGTGACGTTGCCGAGGCTGATCACGTAGTTGCCGTGATTCTTGAAGTTGTCGGGCAGCGCCCAGTTCGGCGTCTTGAAGGCGCCTTTCTCGGAGAGGAAGAGGAAACGGTCTTCCGTTACGGGCACGGTCAGCGGCGCGCCTTTGTCCTTCCAGTCGGGAATGAGCTCGGTAATGGCGCGCGGGTCCATGACCGCGCCCGACAAAATATGCGCACCGATTTCGGACCCCTTTTCGAGCACGCATACGCCGAGCTCGGCGCCTTTTTCCTGCGCGAGCTGCTTGAGCCGGATCGCGGCCGACAGGCCCGCGGGGCCGCCGCCGACGATCACGACGTCATACTCCATCGACTCGCGCGGGCCGTACCCTTGTTGATTTACTTCCGCCATCCCCACTCACTCCTTAGTCTCTTGACGTCGTCGCCATGCTCGTTGGACCGTCGCCCGTCGAGGGCGCCGTCAAGAGCGGATTTGCCATTTGGCATTTCCTTAAGTCGACGACGAGGAGAAGTATATAAAAATGAATGACGTATAACAATATGAACGCCGCTGTTCAGCGTCTAAAGAGAGACCCGTCTTGCGTCCAGCACCAACCGACCGTTTGCTGCGTCGACGCAGCCACTATTGCTGAACTAGATCGTAAGCAGCCAGTGCAGCTATCTCCGTTACGCCGCCATCCACGGGCAAGCACGTGCCGGTAATGAATCGCGATTCATCGCTGGCGAGAAACAGCGCGGCGGCCGCAACGTCCCACGCATCTCCTTCCAATGGAAGCGGTGCGATCTTGCGCCGGCGCTCGCGCGCTTTTTCGTTGAGCATGCTTTCCACCATGGGCGTGAAGATGTGCCCCGGCGCGATGGCATTCGCGCGAACGAAATTGCGGCCGTACATCACCGCAAGCTCGCGCGTAAAAGCGACCATACCGGCCTTCGACGAGCCATACGCGGCGGAGCCATGACTGCGGATGCCGGCAACGGAGCTAATGTTGACGATGGCTCCGCCTCCGCGCGCCACGATCTTAGGCACTGCGCTGCGGCTCATCAGGAACGCGCTTTTCAAATTCACATCGATCACGCGATCCCACGACGCTTCGTCGATATCGTCCAACAGCCCCGGCGCACCCGATATCCCGACGTTGTTCACGAGAATGTCGAGGCCGCCATATCGCTCAATGGTTTCATCGACGATGCGCGTACATACGGCGCCATCGGTGATGTCGCCAGTCGAAATGAAGGCTTGGCCACCTGCCTCCGTAATCAACGTCAGCGTCTCGGCGGCCCGTGCGTGTTGCTGATCGACGAGGCAGACTGACGCGCCCTCCGCCGCAAAGAGGCAGGCAATTGCCTTGCCCGTGCCGAACCCGTGGCCGAGCGACCCGGCCCCGGTCACGATCGCGACCTTGCCGCTTAGGCGTCCATGAAAGACTTTTGGAGAAGGCATGCTGTAGTCGATTGGCGTAAATCGATCGTCACGCGGAACCCTGACGCAGGCAAGCGTTCGCTCTCGCGCGCCAACACCGCGGCCAGTGACGCTTTCCGACGGACCAGCTTAGCCCTCGCTCGCACAAATTGCAACAGGTGGTTGCATTATCGCCGACAGCGCATTCCGTCGCGACATGGGGAAAACCACGCCTCATCGCTCGTTGCGTAACTTGAATGCCGTGCATATAGTTGATCGTCAACCTGAGCTGACCGGCGACGACCATGCCCGAACTGATCCGCGATTCCGCTGAAGCTCAACGCGTACCCCTATTAAAAAAGGAGCAGTCCATGGAGCAAACCGAAACCCTCGCAGGGCAAAGCGAGACGCCGACGCAGGCATCAAGTCCCGCCCCGCTGCCGGTTCCCCATGTGTACCGCGGCCGCACGGTGATCGGAAACGCGGTCAGGCATGTGTCGCGCGATCTGGGTCAGGGTTTTTGCACGCCTAAAGTCGAGCTGGACGATCTGGTCTGGCCGCGCGCCGAGGCCGGTCCGGCATTCGACGTCCCCATTGCGCAGATCATCGACTTCCTCGTCGAGCTCGGCCCACGTCTTCATCTCGACGTCAATCCGCTCATGCAGGCCGCGCTCGAATCGATGATTCAGGTAAGCCCGCTGGGGCGCCGGATTCTAGAGAACTGCTACCGGGATATTCCCAATCTTTTCGCTCGTGGGGTCATCGAAGACGAGCTGCGTGTGAGTCTCGGCGATGCGAGCCTCGTCGACGGCTGGGTTGCGCGAACGCTGCGCGGCCGGCCGAGCCGTCTGCGGGCATTTCCACCGCGTCTGGTGCATATCCTGGCGGGCAACTCGCCGATGGTCGCCGCCATGAGCGTCATGCGAGCCGCGCTGACGAAGGGCGTGCATTTGCTCAAGCTGCCGTCCAACGATCTCTTCACGGCCACTGCCATCTTGCGCACGATGGCGGAGATCGACCCGCACCATCCGGTCACGCAATCCTTTTCGGCTGCTTATTGGAGAGGCGGCGACGAGAACATCGAGTCCATCCTGTATCGCCCGCAGTACTTCGACAAGATCGTCGTGTGGGGCGGCGAAAGCGCGGTGCGCCATGCAATGCGGTACGCGGGCCCCGGCCTGGAGCTGGTCGCGTTCGATCCCAAGGTCTCCATCTCGCTGATCGGCCGTGAAGCCTTCAGCTCGGAGGAAGTTCTGCGCGAAGTTGCGCGCGCCGGCGCCGCCGATGTGCTTTCGTTCAACCAGGATGCGTGCAACGCAAGCCGGTATCAGTTCATCGAAGGGAACGAAGACGACGCCGACCGCTATTGCGAGCGACTTGCGCTCGCCCTCGGCGAAGACTACCGCTATGGCGACGGGCAGGGCCCGCTCGTGCCGAGCGACATCCGCGAAGCCGTGGACGTGCTGCGCGAGATGGAGCCGCTCTACCGCGTGTTCGGCGGCTACGACGGCAAGGGGCTCGTCATTCGCTCGGATGAAATGGTCGACTTTCATCCCATTTGCAAGACCGTGAACGTCGTTCCGGTAGCCAGCCTCCGAGACGGGGCCCGCTACGCGACCGTCGCCACACAGACGGTCGGCATCTATCCGCCTCACCGCGTGATCGAGGTGCGCGATGCGCTCGCATGTGCGGGCGTGCAGCGCATCGTGGCATTGGGCGAATCGATTTCGGATGGAGTCGGCGGCTATCCGCATGATGGCATGTTCCCGATCCATCGATTCATGAAATGGGTCTCGGAGGAATCGGGCCCGAACCAGGACGAGACGCGATGACGCAAGCCCTTTCTGCCCTATTGCAACTCACCGAGGTTTCGGATCCCTTCCGCAACGCCCCTGAGAACCTCGCTGCCGCGCAACTGCAGGCCGTGCGCGAGCGGTTCACGCAACGCCGGCAACAGATTCGCATTCTCGACAAACGGGCCAACGAAGCGGGCGTCACCGAATTGAGGACGCTGAGCGACGCGGTGCCGTTGCTATTCGCCGACGCAGTCTTCAAGAGCTATCCCGATTCGTTCATCGAGCAAGGCAAATGGCGCCATCTCACGGCATGGCTTCAAACCCTCGCGACGCACAAGATCGACGGACTCGACTACGAGAAGATCGCCGATCTCGACGATTGGATCAACGAATTGCGCCGCAACGGCCACTACGTGATGAGCTCGAGCGGCACGTCGGGCAAGCAGTCATTCATCTACCAGAGCGAAGCGGATCGTGAGCTTGGATGGCGTCTGCTTGCGCAGGGCATTCGCTGGGCGGCAACCGGCATGCGCGACCCGTCACGCCGCTACCCGGTGTTCCTCTTGACTCCCTCTTCCGGCTCCTACACCGGCACCGAGCGCATGGCGAAGTTCGGCGAGTCGATCGCGCAGCCCGGCGACATTCACTACATGTCGGACGTACCGCAAAGCGCTGCCCACACTACGCGCATGGCACGCATGCGACGGGCGATCTCGGACGGCACCGCGCTGCCCAGTGAAATCGAAGCGTTCCAAAAGGAGAACCGTGAACGCAGTGAACGCGTGCAAGCGGATTTCCGGCGCTTCATCGATCAGCTACTCGAGCGGCGTCGTGAACCTATGTTCATCATGGGCATGATGGGCATGCTTTACCAAATCGTCGCCACGGCACGCGAACGGGGCATTCCGGACGGTGATTTTCACCCCGATACGATCATCAGCATCGGCGGCGGCAAGAAGGGGGCGAACTTACCCGAGGATTTCCAGCAACAGTGCGAACGCTTCTTCAACTTCAATACGACGAACTTCAACGACGGCTACGGCATGGGCGAAGTGTCGGGATTTTGCCCATGGTTTCACGAAGCGAAGGCATGGGCGGTGCCGCCGTGGCTCGTTCCGCTCGTGCTCGACTCGACCGGCGAACGACTGCTGAATCCGCCTGACGGGAAAGGCATCGTCGAAGGTCGGCTAGCGATGATCGATCTGATTGCCGACGGCCGCTGGGCTGGCGTGATCAGTGGGGACAAGGTCATCGTGGAGTTCGGTCACGGCATAGACGGTGTGCGCACGCCCATCATCCGCGACGTGGTGCGCTACAAGGACCTGCCGGGCGGCGACGACAAGCTGTCATGCGCCGGAACGATCGACGCCTATGTCCGCGGAGAAATCGCAGACATGACCGAAGCCCGCAGCGCTAACTAAATCAATCGTCCTCCATATTGGAAGAGCCATGACAACGATCAACGAGCAATCGACAAACCCAGCCGTGTGGTTCATTACCGGCGTCTCTTCCGGCTTCGGCCGTTCCCTGGCGCAAGCGGTCCTCGCCCGCGGCGACCAGGTCGTCGGCACGCTGCGCAAGGACGCGCAGATCGCGGAGTTCGAAGATCTCGCGTCCGGTCGCGCCCACGGCGTGCTGCTGGACGTAACCGACGCCGCATCGGTGCCTCGGGCCGTCGAGCAGGCTTTGAGCCGAGCCGGCACGATCGATGTGCTCGTCAACAATGCCGGTTACGGTCTATTCGGCGCCCTTGAAGAGGTCTCCGACGCGGAAGCACGTCAGCTATTCGATACGAATGTGTTCGGCACAGTCAACGTCATTCGCGCCGTGCTGCCGCATTTTCGTGAGCGAAAGCGCGGCCATATCGTGAACTTTTCGTCGGTGGCGGGCATGATCGGCATCACCGGCTGCAGCTTCTATTGCGCGTCGAAGCACGCCGTCGAAGGGCTTTCGGAATCGCTCGCACGAGAACTGAAACCGTTCGGTATCCATGTGACCATCGTCGAGCCGGGTGGCTTCCGCACGAATTTCGCGGGGGGCTCGATGAAGTGGAGCCAGGTCGAATCACCCGACTACGCAGAGACCGTGGGCAACATGCGCCGGTTCATGAGCAGCTACCACGGCACGCAGACAGGCGATCCCGCGAAAGCCGCCGACGCCATTGTGCGTGCGGTGTCCGCCGACACACCGCCGCTTCGTCTGCCGCTCGGGCCGGACGCCGTCGACGTCGTCCGCAAGAAGCTAGCGGCCGTGCACGAGAACCTCGAAGCGTGGCTCGACGTATCGAGCTCCACCGACTTCGATCACTAACACTCACGCTAACGCAACTCGTTGCTCTGGAGACGACATGTCTGCTCTGGACCCGTTCTACGCAATGCTTCGCCGTGACGGCGATCCTTTCCGTCATCACCCGGGGAATCTTCGTGAGCTTCAACTCGCGGCAATGAAAGAGCGCTTCGCCGAGCGCCGCGAGCACATCAGGCTCTTGCGTCGCAGAGCGGACGATGTCGGCGTGCACGACGTCAACCGTGACGCGGACATGGTGCCTCTGCTGTTCGCGCATCAGATCTACAAGAGTTACCCTGAGTCATTGATCGACAATGGTCGCTGGCAGCACCTGGCGGCATGGCTGCAAACGCTCTCCAGCAAACCGGTCGGTGAGGTCGACCTGAACGGCGTGCACAACGTCGACGCATGGATGGACCGTTTGCGCGAAGCGGGACACTACGTGTTCAGCTCGAGCGGCACGTCCGGAAAATGCAGCTTCATCAGCCAGACGCGAAGCGATCTCGAGAACGTCACCGAGTCCTGCGTGAAGCTCGGCGTCTACGGCAACGCATTGATCCAACGAGACTTCGGCAAGCGCCCGGTATTTCTGATGATGCCGCCGGCCGGCGCCCATCGCCATATCGAGCCCATACTGAATGCGGCGAAACGGCTCGGTGCTGAAAGCACCCTGATGTTCGACGAACCGGCGCTTGCTTCCGCAACGATTTCGATGGGCCGCATGCGCCGCGCAATCGCAGATGGGTCCGCCAAGCCGAGCGAAGTCGCGGCATTCCAGGAGCACGCGGTGGCGCGCCAGCGCCACACCGGCGCAATGATCGACCGGTTTCTCGACAAGCTCGCCGCGCGGCGCGATGTTCCCGTCCTCGTGCAGGGCAATTGGTCGCTGCACTGGACGCTCGTTGACCGCGCGCGCCAACGCGGCATAGCCGACGGTATCTGCCACCCCGATACGGTCATCACGACCGGTGGTGGGTTGAAGGGCACCTCGGCGCCCGCTGATTATCGGGAGCAGATCATCCGCTTCTATGGAATTCGTGAGGAAAACATCCAGAACAGCTATGGCATGTCCGAGATGATCGGGGCAGGCCCATGGTCGGACACTGCGCAAGGCTATGCGATCTGCCCTTGGATCGTGCCGTTCGTCCTCGACAAGACCGGAGAGCAACTGCTGAATCCTTCGGACGGCAAGGGCGTCGTCGAGGGACGCTTCGCGTTCTTCGATCTGTTGGCCGAAGGGTACTGGGGCGGATTCATCACCGGCGACAAAGTCACGATCGATTTTTCACCGGCGGGAGACACCGACGGGCTGCAAGGGCCGCTGGTTCGACAGGTCGGCCGTTATGCCGACCTCGAAGAGGGCGAAGACAAGCTCTCATGTGCCGGTACGATGGAGTCGTATGTCCGCGGAATGATCAACGTCTGAAGCGCACCTCGCGTGCCGCTGCTGCAAGTGGCGCGGGCACGAGTGCGCCGTTGCTGGCGCCCGCTTGTCGCTCGTGAGTATACTGGTGCCCTAATTCCGTTATTCAACGCTCACCGATGTCCAAACCAATGGCAGTTCAGGCTCCCGCCGGAGCCTCGAGGCTCGCTGCGGCGGGCAAACCACGAACGGCCGGCCGACCGGCGCACGACGACGCGGTCGAACTGCGAGAGCACGTGCTCGACGCAGCCAAAGCCGTTTTCATGAGGGAAGGCTTCGGCGCCGCGCGCGTTGAGGAAATCGCATCGCTGGCTGGCGTCAGCAAGACGACCGTTTATCGGCAGTTCGGCACGAAAGAAGAACTCTTTCGCTCCATTGTCTGGCGGGGGATGGCCGATCTGCGCGGCAAGATCGCTCTCGAACTCGAACCCGCCGGCGATTTTTCGGCAAACTTGGCATCCCTTATCGATGCGCTGGTCGAACACATGGCGATACCGGACAGCGTACATACATCCCGGCTGGTCATCGGCGAAGCCGTTCGCTTTCCGGACATCGCCAAGCAGTTCCTGCAGTTCGTGAACACGATGCTCGAGCCGCTAACGAGCGTGCTGGAGGCTGCAGCCGCCAGGGGAATGATCGACATCGACAACCCGGCGAACGCGGCGAGCGATCTGCTGACGCTCGTGACCGGTGCCCCCGAAGTGCACCTGGCGATACAGAGCACCCGTGCCGAGCGCAAACGTCGGGCCGAGCGGATTCACCGGCTTTTGTTGAACGCGTGGAAGTATCGTGCCACGCAGCAGTCCAAGGCTCGGGCCAAGCCGGCGCCATAACGTCCACTGCCGCTCCGCTCGCCTCGTCGACCGACTAGCCTTCAACCTCGCCCATTACCTGAAATTGTCCCGATGCCTGGGCGATGCACTTGGCGTTCGCCCAGATCCGGCAGTCCGAAAAGATCACACGTTTTCCCGAACGGAGGACGTCGACATGGGCCTCTATCCAGTCACCCGGCTCCGCGTTCCCCATAAAGTTGACCGTCAAGCCCGTCGTCAACACCTTGACCGCCGGCTGGCGTGAATACTTGCTCGCCCAAGTAATGGCCGTGTCCGCCAGCATGCAAATCGCTCCGCCGTGCATCATCTGGCCGAGGTTACGATGCGCTTCCCGCACGTGCATGCCGACGACGTACCCGCGCTCGGTCTTCCGAAAGTACGTAGGGCCGAACATCCGGTGATACGGCCCAAACGCCGGCATCAAGCTAAAGCCGTGCGGAATCGCCCTTTCGTCGTCCTGCTCGACACCAGCCGCCGCCAGTGCATGTGTCTGCTCCAATGCAATTCTCCTTTTCGGCGCCACAAGTCACACAGCGCCAAAACTCCTTTTTCGTCGATAGAACATAGCGTATCATTATTCGCACAAGAGTCAACTATATGAACCGATAGAAATGGATGCCAGCCCGCTTTTTGCCCCCCTCACGGTTCGAGGCGTCACGCTCGCCAACCGTATCGTCATGTCGCCCATGACCCGCGGCTTCTCGCCCAACGGACTGCCCGGCGATGACGTGGCCGCTTACTACAAGCGGCGGGCGCAGGGCGAGACCGGGCTCATCATCACGGAAGGTGTCGGCATCGATCATCCGGCTGCGCTTGGAGAAGCCGGTCTCGGCGAGAATTCGATTCCGGTGTTGGCCTGCGAGGCGTCGGTTGCGGCCTGGCGACGCGTGACAGACGCGGTACATGCGAGCGGCGGCGTCATCTTTCCGCAGTTGTGGCATATGGGGCCGATGAAAGAGGCGAATACGGGCCCCGTTCCCGAGGCGCAACCGCTGCGTCCCTCCGGCGTATGGGGGCCGGCCGGACGCGCGACATCGCTGGACGCAGGCTATATGGAGCGTGTCATGCCGCCAACGCGCCCGATGACCGACGCCGAAATCGCCGACGTCATTGCCGCTTATGGGCGAAGCGCGCGCTATGCGCGGGCCGCCGGATTCGACGGCATCGCTATTCATGGAGGCCACGGCTATCTGATCGATGCCTTCTTGTGGGCCGAAACCAATCAGCGTGCGGACGAGTGGGGTAAAGACCTCAGGGCGCGCAGCCGCTTCGCCGCCGAAGTCGTCCGTGAAATCCGGGCGAGCATCGGCGACACCATGCCGGTCACCTTCCGCTTTTCGCAGTGGAAACAGCAGGACTTCCGCGCGCGTCTCGCCAACGATCCGCACGAGCTCGAGCAGATCCTCACACCGCTCGCGGACGCGGGTGTCGATATCTTCGAGGCGAGCACGCGTTATTTCAATCGCGCGGAATTCCCGGGCTCGGAGATGAACCTCGCCGGCTGGGTAAAAAAGGTCACGGGTAAGTTTTCGATGGCCGTAGGCGGAATCGGCATCAACAAGGGGTACTACGATTCGATGGCCGGCGCGGATACGGTTGCGCAAGCCGATCTGACGCCTCTCGTCGAGCGCTTCGCGCGCAATGAATTCGATCTCGTCGGCGTGGGGCGCTCGCTCCTGCACGATCCGAACTGGGCGCGGCGCGCGCGCCTTGGCGAGCCTTTTCTCGGATTCAGCACGGATTCGCTTGCTCGACTCACCTGATGAGGTTTCGTTTCGCGATCGACGCGCTCGTAGCCGGCGTCAACCGCGGCCGGCTACGCACGTTTTCTTACATGCGCCCCGTCACCGGAATCAGCGCACCGGTCACTCCCGATGCGGCGCCAGACGCGAGAAAGAGAATCACATTGGCGATTTCTTCGGGCCGCACCCAGCGCGAAAAATCGGCGTCGGGCATGTCCTTGCGGTTTTGCGGCGTATCGATGATGCCCGGCAGAATCGCGTTGACTGTAATGGAACGGCCCTTCAGCTCTTCGGCCAGTGCCTCCGTCAAACGCATGACGCCTGATTTCGAGGCCGCATAAGCGCCCATGCCTGCGCCTGCTTTGAGCGCGGCACCGGCGCCGATATTGATGATGCGCCCACCCTCCGCGCTACCGGCGAAATAGTCGAGCGCGGCTTTCGATGCCGTCGCCGCCGTGCGCACGTTCATCTGGTACATCAAATCCCATGTGTCGAGGCTGCCGTCCGCCAGCGTTTCCCAGCGAAAGCCCCCCGCCACATTGACGATGGCATCCAGCTTGCCGATCTGATCGACCGCCGCCGATATAGCGGATCGCGCCGCCTCGAGATCGGTCAGCTCGACACCGCCACGCCACCACGCGGCTTGCAGCTGCGCCGCGCTCGCGTTTTCTGGCGCAGGAGCTTTGTCGATCAGCGCGACCTTCCAGCCATTGTCGGCAAACACGCGACCCACTGCGCGTCCCAATGTGCCGAATCCACCGGTCACCACCACTACCCGTTGCATGTGCAATCACTCCCTTGCCCTGCGCCGCCGCCCTGCCTGCGTAGAGCGCAAAAAATGTCAACGTCCCTTGAACACCGGCTCTCGTTTCTCGCGAAATGCGTTGACCGCCTCTTGATGGTCTTCGGTCAAATTAGAGAGCGCCTCGTAGGCAATCGAAGCATCGAGAATGGAATGTGCCAGTTGCTTCAGTCCGATGTTGATCGACGCCTTTGTCCATTGAATAGCACGCGCGGCACCGTTCGCCAGACGGTTGGCCATCGCATCGACGACCGCATCGAGCTCATCGGCCGGGACTGCATGATTGATCAGCCCCAGTCGCGCCGCTTCGCCTGCGCTGAGCAAATCGCCGGTCAAGAGGTACTCCTTGGCCTTCGCGTAACCCACGAGCTGCGGCCAGATCACTGCGCCGCCATCGCCCGCCACGAAGCCGACCTTCACATGCGGATCGCCGATCTTCGCGTGATCGGCGGCATAGCTCAGATCCGAAAACAGCGCGATCGTCGCACCGAGGCCGATCGCATGTCCGTTGATCTTCGCGATGACCGGCTTGGGGCAATCGAGCATCGAGAAGACGATTTTCTTCGCACGCTGCATTCCTTCGAGAAACAGCGCCGGATTGTCAATGACATGCTGCATATGCTCGATATCGCCGCCCGCGCTGAAGGCGCGCCCGGCACCCGTCAACACGACGACACGAGTCTCTGCATCCTCGGCCACATCGAGGAACAGCCGCGACATCTCGATGTCCATCTGCTCGTCGAACGCGTTCAGCGTTTCTGGGCGGTTGAGCGTGACGGTCAGGATGCCGCCGTCGCGTTTTAGCAATAACGCCTTATAGTCGAAAGTATCCATATCGGTTACACGTGCAGCGGAACGAATCGGCGACCGTTGTCGTACATGATCTTGCGCGTGTCTTCTTCGGATAGCGAGCCACATGCCTCCGACGCGAAGTCCTTCGGTTCCGGCACCCCTTCCGCGTGCGGATAGTCCGAGCCCATCAACAGAAAGTCCGACGAACCGGTTTGAGCGATGATCTGGGCGATGTCGTCCTCCGGATAGGCGACCACGAAAACATTCTCCTTGAAGATCTGGCTGGGGCGCATCTTCAGCTGTCCGCACGGCCAGTAGCCATTCTTCGCCATCCCCCGGCACTTGTCCATTTTCACGAGCATCGAAGGGACCCATTCGGCGCCGTTTTCGGCACTGCACAGCTTAACGCGGGGGAAACGCTCGAAGAAGTTGTAGAAGATGAACGACGACAGCGTTTCGATCACCGGACGCTCGCCGTAACCGTGCATCCAGACGAATGCCGTCTGACGCTGGCGCGACTGCTGCACCGGCTCGCCCCAAACCGCCATATGGTCCTTCATGTAGATCGCTTCCGACACATGGAACGTGACACGCACGCCCGCTTCGTTGAGGATCGACCAGAACGGATCGAAGTACGGATCCGCAGGCGCACGGCCATTGAAAGGGCCCATCGGCATCAGGACCACGCGCACCCCGTTCGCAACGAGCCATTTGGCTTCCGCAACGGCCGCGTCGAGATCGTCGAGCGTGACGACCGGCGTCGTGTAGATGCGGTCCTTGTAGTTGAAGCCCCAGTCTTCCAGCATCCAGCGGTTGTACGCATGGAGGACTGCATTCGCAGCAACGGGCTCATTCAAGTACGAAATGCAGGCGACCATCTCGCCGATGTACATCGTGCAAGCCTCGACGCCGAATTCGTCCATCTTCGCAAGGCGCGCGTCGCGATTGAACATGTCCGGCGTCGGGGGAACGCGCATATCGACGTTGTCCTTGCCGTCCTTCATCGCGCGCAGCCATTCGTGCAGCTTGCCGGGCGGCGGCACATGCCCCTCTGCCGACGTGTAGCCCTCGCTGATTTCCACCTTGCGCTCGCCGACATACATGCAGCGGTTGCCGTCTGCCGTGGTGCGGCTGGTAAAGGACCAGTCTTTCTTGAACTGCTCGGGCAAGTAGCGGCTGAACGCGTCCTCCACTTCGTAGAAGTGCGTGTCGGCATCGTAGATCTTCCCTTGATACGGTTGCATGAAGCGTCTCCTGGTTGTGGGGGAGCGCTGCCAAACGTGCGCCCTTGAGAGAAGTATCGGCGCAAGGTCTCGACCGAAAAACTCTCATATCGAAGTCAAAAGTGGCGATATCGATTCGATATCGATCCGCGCATCGTGCCGACCTTCGCGCGCCAGTACGGGTCGCAACGGTAGATAATGCGAACGCTGTTCGTATATAAGCATAGTTGCAGCGATACAAGCAACCGGAGACGTGTATGCAAGCCGAAGCACTGGCACAAGCACATAAAACGCAACGGCTGGCCGGGCCGCCACGCGGTTTCATGATAGCGATACTGCTGGCCGCGGTGGCAGCGTCGTCGGGCATCACCGTCATCTACACCGTGTTGGTGACGCTTTACAAGGCTTTCCCCGCGTCCGATTCCGTGAGCTGGACCGTCACGGCATACTGGCTCGGCTCAGCCGTCTTTGCCGCGGTGAGCGGCCGCTTGGGCGACCTGCTCGGCTATCGTCGCATCCTGCTCCTGGTCATGATGATTGCGTCAGTGGGCGCCGTCGTCGCCGCGTGCGCAACCGATGTCGCCATGCTGATCGCGGGCTGCGCGATGCAATCGGTCGCGGCAGGGATCACGCCGCTTTCCATCGGGCTCGTGCGCGAGAACCTGCCGCCCGGCAGGGTGCCGGCCGCCGTGGGCGTGATCAGTGCGGCAGGAATGGTATCGGCGGGACTGATCTACATCTGCGCCGGCGTCGTCGTGGATCGCTATTCGTGGCAAGGCGGCTTCTGGTTCAAGGTAGCGCTTTGCCTGGTGGCGGTGGGTGCCGTGCGCCTGTGGACTCCGCCTTCGCCGAAGCGCCCCAGCGCGCGGATCGATTACTTGCGCGGCCTCGCTTTTGCGCCCGCGCTCTGCGCCATCCTGTTCGCGGTGCAGCAGAGCCGTGTATGGGGGCTGGGCGATGCGCGTCTATGGGGCTTGATCGGTGTGGGGATCGTCGTGCTCGTCATGTGGGCACGGCACCAGCACGAGGCGGCGCATCCGCTTATCAATGTGCGCCTGCTCAAGGCGCGTCAGATCGTATTGGCCAATGCATGCATGGCATTCGTCGCCGCGGGGGGCATGCAATTGGGGCAGGTGTTCTCGCTGCTCGCTCAGCAACCGGCGGGAACGCACGCCGGATTCGGACTGAGCGCAACGGCCGCCGGCTTGCTGATGTTCAGCGTCAACATTGTCGCGCTGGTCGCGAGTCCGTGGAGCGGCCGCGTAGCCGCCCGGTACAAGGCCCGCAGCGCCGCCTTGATCGGCATGGCCATCCTGGTCGTTGCCTGGGCCTCGCTGATCGTGCTTCATCGAAGTCTGCCCCTCTTCGTTCCGGGCGCGGCGCTGTGCTCGTTCGGTCTCGCTTTCGCAAACACGGCGCTGTATAACCAGATCGTCGAGGCGGCGCCTGCCCATCAGACCGGCGAGGCAACGGGCATGCTCTACGTGTTCTTCTCGTGCTTCTTCGCCGTGGGCGCTCAAGCTGTCTTTTCGCTGCTGCGTAGCGCGTCGGCGAAATACGACGGTGGATGGTTTGCCGCCGATAGTGGCTATGTTTCAGTGTTTGCCTATATTGCGTGCAGCTCGATTGCCGGACTGCTGATCGCTTATACGCTGCCGAAACGCCGCGCCCAGTAATCGGCATTGCGACCGATCCGTTGCGCGCGGGCGTAGCGCATTTTCAACTGGGACGCGGGCCTCCCATACAGCAACCGCGCCTGCTTTACTCCGCAGTGGATCTTCGCACCTGATCACTCCTCGTCGGCTTCGCCCTGCGCGGATGCCCGCTTGGCCACCCGGATCATTTGTTCCTCGAGTTGCGGGCGTTCGCGATCGAAGCGCTCGAGCGGCGCACCGATGGCCATCGCAGCGATCACATTCCCGTTCGGCCCGAAAACCGGCGACGACACGCCTGCCGAATCCGGCAGCAACTCGCCTCGGCTCACCGACAGGCCGGTTTCGCGGATGCGATCGAGCTCGTCGCGCAACGCCTTCTTCGTCGCGACCGTTTGCGGTGTGCGGCGCTCGAGCTTGACCGTCCTCATGTAGTCCGAGACGAAAGCTTCCGGCGCATGGGCCAGCAGCACGCGCCCCGCGGCCGTGCAATAGAGCGGACGGCGCAAGCCCACGTGCATCGAATAACGAACGGACTGCTCGCTTTCGATCACGTCGACGTAGGTGATCTCTTTATGCTCGACGTCGAGGACACCGATATACACCGTTTCATTGGTGCTCTTCGAGAGATCCACCAGGTACGGGCGCAGCAGCTTCGAGAAGTTCCATGCCGCCATGACGCCCGCCGAGAGCCGGAAGATGGATGGCCCGAGGCGATAGCGGCCTGAGTCATGTATCAAATACCCCTCCGCCACGAGTGGCCTCAGCAGGTTGAGCAGACTGCTCTTCGGCGACTCGAGGGCGACATTCAGTTCTGCCAGCGACATGCCGTCGGGAGACTTCGCCAGCACATCGAAAATTCCGAGGAGCCGCGTCAGCGAGCGCGGCCCGCTGACATCCCGGTCCGCCGGCGCTGAGATCTCTTTCAACATGATTTTCCCCATGAATTGATGGTATCGATTATACGGGAACTATTCACATAGTTTTACAACGATCATAAGCTGGCACATCGCCGCGCCCTCCGGATTCGGGAATACGCTAGGGGCGCGCTCGATCCAAGTTGCGCTATAGTCGAACGACGTTCAATTTATGGAATGCGGGAGCGTACCCTCCGCAACGGTCCGCGCGCTGCGCTGACGCATCCCATAGCGTCATCAACCCTTCCACCTGGGACCATTCATGCATACGAAAAAGCTGGCGGAAAAGGTCGTCATCGTGACCGGAGGCGGGCAAGGCGTCGGCCTCGGCGTGGCCAAAGCACTGGCAGACGAAGGCGCGAATCTCGTTTTGACCGGCCGCACGGAGGCCAAGCTCACTCGGGCGGCTGACGAACTGCGCGACCTCGGTGCGCAAGTGCTCGTCGTACCAGGCGATACACGCAATCGTGCGGACGCCGTTCGCACAGTCGAGCTTACCGTCGAGCGGTTCGAGCGTGTCGACGCGCTCGTCAACAATGCGCAAAGCAGCAGCCCCGGTGTACCGCTCGAATCCGTCACCGACGAAGACTGGCGCACCACGCTCGAATCCGGCCTCTACGGCACGCTGTATTTCATGCAAGCCGTATTGCCCCAGATGAAGTTGCAAGGCCGCGGCGCCATTATCAACTTCGCTTCGCGTACCGGTATCGAAGGTTTGAAGGGCTTTGGCGCCTACGCCGCGGCAAAGGAGGGCATTCGAGGCCTTTCGCGTGTCGCCGCTCGCGAATGGGGCGCTCATGGCATTACCGTCAACGTCATTTGCCCGGCAGCCCTCACGCCTGCCGCCGATGCCTACCTGGAAGCCAATCCGCAAGAGCGGACCCGCTATCTGTCCGAAATTGCGCTGGGCCGGTTTGGCGATCCGCAGCGCGATATTGGTCGAGCTGTTGCATTCTTGTGTAGTGACGACGCTAATTTCATCACGGGGCAGACTATCAGCGTCGACGGCGGGCAGTCAATGCTTTAGCGCCAGTTATTTGAACGCGGTGCGAAATATGAAACGACTAGTTGCATTTCTAAGAATCGAGCGCCGCAAAGCATTAAATCGAACTAATAGTTGCATTAATGCGAGTCGGAGCCGACGTGTCGGGTTGTGCGAGTCGCGCGACGCCCTATTGAGGCTGGCGCCCCGGACTCCAGTCAGATCGGCTCGAACTCCGGCAAATGCCAGTCCATCCAATCGAAGCTTGTATTGTTCGCGGCCCACGCCCAGTTCGCAGGAGGTAGTTTCGCGGGGGCGCGGGAACCCTGTCCTTCATGCACGTTTTGCCAATGTGAATTGGCGGCGGCGACTTCGTGATTGTCACTCACGCTGATATTCTCCGGTTCCTGATTGTCCATTCGCATTCCTTACTGAGAGTCACGGCACATAAATGGGCGGATCCGCAAGGAATCCCCCGCGTTGGACTTCCGTCAACTACAGAACCTTTTTCTCGCGCAGGCTATCGATGTCAGATTCGGACATACCTAACAGGTCGCGCAGCACGTCGTTCGTATGCTGTCCCAGCATCGGCGGCGGCGCATAGGAATCGATCGGCGTGCCCGACATCTTGACCGGATTGGCAACCATGCGAACGGGCTCGTCAGTGAGCGGATGCGCAACTTCGACGCACATGGCGCGCGCCTGCACATGCGGATCGGCAAACACCTGTTGCAGGTCGTTGATCGGGCCAGCCGGGACGCCCGCGGCGTCGAGCGCCCGGAGCAGTTCATCGCTCCGCCATTTGGCGATCAGCGGCTCGAACACCTCGCCGAGCGCGCGACGATTCTTGACGCGTAGCGCTATCTCACTGAATCGCGGATCGCTTGCAAGCTCGGGATGCCCGAGGACGTTGCACATCCGAGCGTATTGCTCATTGTTGCCGGCAACGATCATGATGTCGCGATCGGCACAGCGGAACATGCGAGACGGCATGCCACCGTTGCCTTCCGTGCCGCGCCGGATTGGAATTTCGCCCGACACGAGATACTGACTCGCATAGTGCGAGGTGGCGGCGATCATCGAATCGAGCAACGCCAAGTCGATGTACTGCCCCTCTCCACTACCGCCTTGCGCCGCGTCGCGATGATAGAGCGCAGCGATGATGGCCGACGCCGCATACTGACCGCACAAGATGTCTGCAAGGCTAGGCCCCGTTTTCATGGGGCCGCCCCCCGGCACGTCGTCGCTGTTGCCGGTGATGCTCATCAGGCCGCCCATCGCCTGAAAAATCGAGTCGTAGCCCGGCCGGGGGCTGTAGGGTCCGGTCTGCCCGAATCCCGTAATCGAGCAGTAAATCAGGCGCGGATTGACAAGCTTGAGGCTCTCGTAATCGAGACTGTAGCGCTTCAAATCACCGACCTTATAGTTCTCGAGCAGCACATCGCAGTGCGCGACAAGCGAGCGGATCAGGGCTTGACCATCGGACGTGGAGATATCGCACGTGATCGATTTCTTGCCGCGGTTCGCGCTGATGAAAAACGTCGACTCACGCGTGACGCTTCCCTCTCGATCCATGAGAAACGGGGGACCGAATTGTCGGGAATCGTCCCCTTTGCCCGGCCGCTCGACCTTGATGACCTCTGCGCCGAGATCAGCGAGCATCTGCGCGCCCCAAGGCCCCGCGAGAATACGGCTCAAGTCGAGTACGCGAACCCCCGCCAACGCGCCTTTTGTCATATCGAATCGCCCCTTGAATTCAAATCGGCCGCGCCGGCCGCCGTGCTTTAGCGCCCAACGAACTTCGCCGTACGCTTTTCGATGAAAGACTGAACGCCTTCCTTCGCATCTTCCGTGTTGTAGAGAAACTGCTGGGTCGACTGAATCTTTGCATAGGCCTCCTGCCAGCCCTGTCCCAGCGAAATGCGTGCGTTGTTCATCGTAGCCTGCACGGCGAGAGGCGCCTGCGCCGCGATTCGCTCCGCGATAGCGAGCGCTCGCTCGAACTCTTGACCGGCAGGCACGACGTCTTGCACGAAGTTCATGTGTCGCGCTTCTTCCGCCGTAAATTCGTCTCCGGTAAGCAGCACCTTCATTGCGTTGCCCCACCCGGCGCGCTGGACCATGCGGAATGTCGCACCACAACCTGCCATGATCCCCCGCTTCACTTCAAGCTGGGAGAAACGGCAGTTGTCCGCCGCCACGGCCACCTCCGAAGCGAGCATCAATTCGACGGCGACGGTAAAGCAGATTCCTTTGAGTGCGATAACGACTGGCTTGGTGCGCAGCGGCGCACGCAGGTTGAACGGATCGACCTCGCCCTCCGGAAGCAAGGGTTTCCCCTCGCGGCGCAACGGGGCAATCTTGGGCATATCCAGTCCTGCCGTGAAATGATCGCCCTCTGCGTAGACCAGGCCGCAGAAAAGATCGGGACTCTTCTCGAGCTGCGTGTACGCCTTTGCCAGCTCACTGAACATCTTCGGGGTGAAACCGTTGCGTTTTTCCGGCCGGTCGATTCCAATCAGGAGCAGGTTCCCGCGCTGTTCAACGCGAATCTGTCCGTCTTCGTGACGAGTCGTCATGCACTGTCTCCTCGCGGTGTTTTCCGTTAGCAATCCGACTTCAGGCTGGATTTGACAAAGCCGGACCTCGCATTCAGAATGATAAACGTCGTTCAGTTAATTGGCAACTTGCACCGTGGCGTTCGCAGCGTGAACGGCACACCGCAGCGGCATCGGTTGCGTGCGATGCCGCCCCGGATGCCGGCTCGAGTGCTCACCCTGATCCGCGAGGAAAGACCATGGCGTATGAGACGATCATCGTCGAAATTCACGGCAAGACCGGCTTGATCAAGCTGAATCGTCCGCAAGCCTACAACGCGTTGAACAATCAGCTGATGGACGAGCTGACGGCCGCACTCGACCGCCTCGAATCCGATCCTGCCATCGGCGCGATCGTGCTGACCGGCAGCGAAAAAGCGTTTGCCGCCGGCGCCGACATCAAGATGATGAACGAATGGACGTACATGGACGTCTTCAAGAATCAGTTCATCACCTCGAACTGGGAACGCACGTCGCGTTGCCGCAAGCCGGTCATCGCGGCTGTCGCGGGTCTTGCGCTCGGCGGGGGCTGCGAACTCGCCATGATGTGCGACTTCATTCTCGCGGCCGATAACGCCCGCTTCGCCCTGCCGGAAATCACGCTCGCGACCATTCCGGGCGCGGGCGGGACGCAGCGTCTCACGCGTGCGCTCGGCAAGTCGAAAGCGATGGAGATGATTCTCACCGGCCGCAGGATGGATGCTGTCGAAGCGGAACGCTGCGGGCTCGTGAGCCGCGTCGTGCCCGTCGATACACTCGTCGAAGAAGCGCTCAAATCGGCCGATGAGATCGCGCGATTCTCGCAACCGGTCGTCGCCATGGCGAAAGAGTGTGTGAACCGCGCGTACGAGTCGAGCCTCGCCGAGGGCATTCTGTTCGAGCGGCGCATGGCGTACTCGACGTTCGCGACCGAGGACCGCAAGGAAGGCATGGCGGCCTTTGCCGAAAAACGCAAACCGCAGTTTCGCGATTGCTGAAGGTTCTTCTGGCACCCCCACTGTTTACCCGGATAAAAAGCGCGATGAAACCTCATGTCAATCGCATTACCGAATTGCTCGGCATTCGATATCCCATCATTCAAGGCGGCATGCGTTGGGTGGCGCGGGCCGAACTGGCGGCCGCGGTTGGCAATGCAGGCGGTCTGGGTTTCATCTCCGCCCACACTCATGCGAACGCCGATGCGCTGGCACGTGAAATCGACAAGGTGCGCTCACTCACGGGCAAGCCCTTCGGCGTCAATCTGACCGTGCTCGGCGCCAACGCCGGCCTCGACTACGACGGCTATGTTCGTACGATCGTGTCCCAGGGTGTTCAGGTCGTGGAGACCGCCGGCAGCAACCCCGCGAAATATATCGCCGAGTTCAAGGCCCACGATATCAAGGTCGTCCACAAGTGCGTCACCGTGCGCCACGCGGTAAAGGCCGAATCGCTGGGCGCGGATGCCGTCAGCATCGACGGCTTCGAATGCGCCGGCCACCCGGGCGAAGACGATATCCCGGGTTTGATCCTGATCCCGGCCGCGGCCGACAAGCTAAAAGTGCCCATCCTTGCTTCCGGCGGATTCGCCGACGGGCGAGGACTCATGGCGGCCCTCGCGCTCGGCGCCGAAGGCATCAACATGGGCACGCGCTTTATGCTCACCCAGGAATCCCCGGTTCATCCCGCGATCAAGCAGCGTCTTCTTGAAGCAACCGAGCGCGATACGGTTCTGGTTGGCCGGTCGATCGGCGATTCGAGCCGTGTCGTCAAAAACAGCGTCAGCCTCGCCGCACTCGAACTGGAACGCGGTGGCAATGCCACGCCCGCGGACCTCTACGCGCTGACTGGAGCACGCCGCTGGATGGACGCGTTCGCCAGCGGAGCAACCGAAGGCGGCGCCTTCCCTGCGGGTATCGTGACCGGCCTCATTCACGATCTGCCGAGCTGCGCGGAATTGATCGGCCGCATCGTGAACGAAGCCGTCGCCATCGCGCACCGGCCACTCGGCTTCAGCGCTTCTCTCTCGTGAAACTGACAGGTCTTCGCGTCGTCGACTTGTCGCAGTTCATGCCAGGTCCGTTCCTCGCCGCCCATCTCGCGGAACACGGGGCGCAAGTGATCAAGATCGAGCCGCTCACGGGCGACCCGACGCGCGGCGCCCCAGGCTCGCATGGCGCGTTCTTCGCGGCGATCAACCGGGGCAAGCACAGCATTGCACTGGACCTGAAGCATCCGGAAGGGCGCGGAATCGCGTTGAAGCTGATGAACGAGGCCGACGTCGTCATCGAATCGTCGAGGCCGGGCGTGGCTGCCCGCCTCGGAATCGATTATGAGACGGTGAGCCGGACCAACCCGCGGCTCGTCTATTGCGCGCTGACGGCATTCGGACAAACGGGACCGCTTGCCTCGCTGCCTGCGCACGATCCGGTGGTTCAATCGCTGGCAGGAACGCTGCCACGCGATAGCCGAGGAACGCCCATTACCAGCGGGCCGTCGCTCGCCGCCCTGGCCGGTTCGTTGACGGCGCTATCAGCCGTATTGATGGCGCTGCTGCGGGCGCGTGAAACGGGATGCGGTGACTATATCGACGTCTCGCTTTTCGATGCAGCGCTCACTGCCCAGCCCTATCTTAGCGGTCGCTTGCTCAACGCATCGGGCGGTCAATCGCAGGAGGAGAGCGCGGGCGACAGCGGTCTCGCGTTGCTCGGCGCGTACGAGACCGCCGATTCGAAATGGCTCTGCCTCGGCGGTCGGGAACGGGCTTTCGCCACGAACCTGCTCACGCCGCTTGGCCGTGCGGATCTCATTGACGACGCCGTCGGCCCGGCCGGTGAAGGTCAATTGCGCGTGCGCGCGTTCCTGACCGAAACGTTTTTGACGCGCACGCTCGACGAATGGCTCACCTGGTTCGATGGCCGTCACATCAGCGTCGCGCCGGTACTCTCGCTCGCCGAAGCGCTCGCTCATCCCCACGCCCACGAACGCCAGATGATTCAGACCGATCCATCAGGACGCGCTCATGTGGCGAACCCGATTCATTTCCGCAGGGAGCCCGGGTCGACGCCGCTCTGCGTTCCGCGACTGGGCGAGCATACGGAAGTCGTGCTGCGGAGCATCGGCTACAGCGAAGAACGAATTGCAGCGCTCTTCTCATCAGGAGTCGTGCATGGACAACTCAACAAAGCCGACCTCGTTGCGGCACGCGCCACTTGAGCCCGCCCACATCATGCCCTTAATGCTGGAAGCGCATGCCATCGACTTCGCATCGGTCGTTCGTCCGGGCGATACCGTCGCATGGGGTCAATCGAACGCCGAGCCGCTTCCGCTTACGCGAAAGCTGCTCGAGCAGCGCCATGACATCGGGCCGTTCCGAGTCTTCCTCGGCGCCGCCACTCACGATACCTGCCGCCCCGAACACGCCGACTGCATTGATTTCGTTTCTTACTGCGGCACCGGCGCGAACCGCGCGCTAGCCAAGGCGGGCGCGCTCGATATCCTCCCGTGCCATTACTCGCAGTTTCCGCAGATGATGGAGTCGGGCCAGTTTCCCATCGACGTCCTGCTGCTTCAACTCGCCCCGCCCGATGGGCAAGGCCGCTATAGCCTGTCGATCGCGCACGAGTATCTGATTCCGGCGATCGAGCACGCGCGCGTCATCGTTGCGGAAGTCAACGAGCAAGCGCCATGGACCTATGGCGAGCGATATCTTCGCGACGAAGATATCGACTTCATCCTCCCCACGTCGCGAGCCCTGACCGACAGTCCGCCCAGCGCAGCTGGCGAAACTGATTTAGCCATCGCGCGTCACGTGGCCAGCCTCATTGAAGACGGCGCCACCCTCCAGCTCGGCCTCGGCGCCATTCCAGAGGCGATTCTGGCTTGCCTCACCGATCGCCGGGACCTGGGCATTCATTCGGGGACGATCGGCGATAAAGTCGCCGATCTCATGGAAAGCGGCGTCATCAACAATGCACGCAAAACCGTCGATACGGGCAAAACGGTTGCCGGCGTCATGATGGGCAGCCGTCGCATTCACGACTTCGCGCACCGCAACGACGCCATCCAATTTCGTTCGACGCGCTACACGCACGACGCGAACGTCCTCGCGAGCATCGATCGCTTTGTCGCCATCAATTCGGCCGTGGAGGTCGACGTTAGCGGGCAGATCAATGCGGAAATCGCGGGCGGCATGTATGTAGGCGCGGTGGGTGGTGCACTGGACTTTCTTCGCGGCGCTCGGCGCTCTCACGGTGGCCTTCCTATCATCGCGCTGCCGTCGACAGCGGGTAAAGGCGCAAGTCGAATCGTCTCCTCGCTGAGCGGACCCGTCAGCACGCCGCGCAGCGACGCCGGCATCATCGTGACCGAATACGGCGTTGCCGATCTGCGCGGACTGACGCTGCGGCAACGGCGCGAACGCATGCTCGCCATCGCACACCCCGATTACCGCCGCGCTCTCGAAGAAGACACGGGCGCCGCCACGCAACGTATGAAAGGCCTCAGCCACTCTGCAGGGAATATCCAATGAAACGCGCAGCAATTGTCTCCCCGGTACGAACGCCTGTGGGCACCTTTGGCGGTAGCCTGCGGGGCGTGTCCGTCGAAGCGCTCGGCGCGCTCGTTGCGAATGAAACGATACGCCGCTCAGGCGTCGATCCCGCCCGCATTGACGACGTCGTCTTCGCGCAATCGTACGCGAATAGCGAAACGCCTTGCGTGGGCCGCTGGATTGCACTGCAGGCCGGGCTGCCTGTCGAAGTGCCGGGCATGCAGCTGGACCGCCGCTGCGGCGGCGGCCTGCAGGCGCTCGTCACAGCCGCGATGATGGTACAGACCGGCGCCGCCGACGTGGTGCTCGCGGGCGGCGTGGAAAGCATGAGCAACATCGAGTACTACAGCACGGACATGCGCTGGGGCGCCCGCTCCGGCTCCGTTCAGTTCCATGATCGGCTCGCGCGCGGCCGTGAGCGCTCGCAACCGGAATCGCGCTTCGGCTATATCTCCGGCATGATCGAGACAGCGGAAAACCTCGCGACCGACTATGACATCAGCCGCGAGGCCGCCGACGAGTATGCGTTGCGCAGCCATCAACGCGCGGCGGCGGCGTGGGAATCGGGCAAGATGGCGGAAGAGGTGGTTTCAGTCAGCATTCCTCAGAAAAAGGGCGAGCCGCTTCTTTTCGCGAAGGATGAAGGATTCCGTGCTGATGCCAGCATGGAAAGCTTAGGCAAGCTCCGCGCACTGACATCCGGCGGCACGGTCACAGCGGGCAACTCGAGCCAGCAAAACGACGCAGCCGCCGCATGCCTTGTAGTCGCCGAAGACCGCCTTGAAGCGCTGGGCCTCGAGCCGATGGCCTGGCTCACCGGCTGGGCCGCGGCTGGGTGCGAGCCGTCACGTATGGGCATCGGCCCCGTGCCCGCGGTTCGCAAGCTCATGGCGCACACGGGCCTCACACTCGATCGGATGGATCTCGTCGAGGTGAACGAAGCGTTTGCCTGTCAGGTATTGGCCGTTCTCAAAGCCTGGAACTGGAACGATATGGACCGACTCAACGTCAACGGCTCCGGCATATCGCTCGGCCACCCCATCGGTGCGACGGGCGTGCGGATCATGACGACGCTCCTGCACGAACTTGCGCGCCGAAAGGGACGCTACGCGCTCGAGACAATGTGCATCGGCGGCGGTCAGGGTATCGCCGCCATCTTCGAGCGCGCCTGATCTCCGGCGACGAGGCGCACGGCTTTGCACCGTGCGCTTGCCCGAGTACTCAGACAGTCATGCAGTCAGACAATCAGGCCTCGACCTCGATCATCACGAAATCGGCCTTGGTCGCGCCGCACTCGGGACACGCCCAGTCGTCGGGAACGTCTTCCCAGCGGGTGCCCGGCGCAATACCCTCTGCCGGAAGTCCCGCTTCCTCATCGTAGTAAAACCCGCAAAAAATGCATTGCCATTTCTTCATGATCGTCGATGATTCGTTGATGGTTGGGTTGAATCAGGGCGCAACGTCCCAGGCGAGCGGCAGATAAAGCATCCCATTGACAGAGCCCGAGCCGCAGCGCGGCTTGTCGCCCTCACGAATGCGGAACTCGGGAATGCGCTTGAGCCACTCCTGCAGAAAGACCTTGATCTCCGTGCGCGCGAGGAAAGAACCTGGGCAGCGATGCGGCCCATTGCCGAACGCCGCATGGATCACGGGCTTACGCGTGAGGTCGACTGCAAGCGGATTGCTGAACTTCCGGTCGTCGAGTCCGAAAAGAGCGTTCGGCAATTGGATCTGGTCACCCTTTTTAAACTGGATGCCCTTGTAGACCATGTCCTCTGTGATCAGCCGCGCGGTATTCGCTACGCCAAAGCGCCGGATCAACTCGTCGACGGACGAAATCATCAGATCGGGACGGTCGATGAGTTGACGCCGGTGAACCGGATTTTCGGCAAGGAAGCGCGCGATGAAACCCATCATCGAGGCGACCGTGTCGAGGCCGCCGAACAGCACGACGATAAACATTCCGAACATGCGCTCGGGGCTGATCGGATTGCCGTCGATCTGCGCGTTGGCGATGAGGCTCACGAGGTCGCCGCCCGCCTCGGACTTGCGTTTCTCCACCCATGTAGAGATATAACCGATGAGCCGGTGCTGCGATTCGTTGCGCTCTTCGAGGTTGCCGCGCACCGCCCATTCGGCCCATTCGAGCAACTGTTCGCGATCGGTCGTCGGAAGATCCGCGAGACGCAGGAAAATCACGATCGGTAGAATCTTGGCGAACTCCGAAACGAACTCGCATTCGCCTCGCGGAGCGAGCTTTTCGATGAGCTCCGTTGCGAGAGCGCGCACGTCGTTTTCGAGCGAGGCGATCGCCTGCGGCAGGAAAGCGGGCGTGATCAGGTTGCGGTACGCGGTGTGCTCAGGCGGGTCGAGTTCCAGCGGCACGAGCTGCGTTTCGTTGATTGGCGGAATATTGACACTGCGATGCGAGAAGCGGGTGTGATCCTTCTGCATGGCCTCGATGTCCTCGCCTCGCGTGGCGATCCAGTGTCCGCCGTAGTATGGCGACCAGACGATGTCGGGCCCCGCATGCAGCGTCTTCCAGGCCAGATGGACGTCTTCTTGCGCGCCGGGCGGATTCATGTAGTCGAAATCCACCACGAGTTCCCGCGGAACATGGTCCGGCACGGTCCAGTCTTTCGTATCGTTCACCTAGCGTCTCCTGTTGTTCCGCCGTCTTCGGTCGGATGAATTGTCAAAACTCGGCCAGCACTTCGAGACCGGATTTAAAGCGCCCATTTCCAGCGAGCGCACTTCGTTCATATTATGCAACGTCGTTCAGTTTTGCTATTATACCGAGGCGAGTTTTTCTACATCAATGCCTGCATCGAACGGAGACAAGCGTGAGCGATTTCGTGAAGGACAAGGTGGTAGTGGTAACGGGCGCGGGAGCCGGTATCGGGCGCGATTTCGCGCTGCAATTCGCGGCGAACGGCGCCAAGGTCGTTGTCAACGATCTCGGCCGCCATGCCGAGACCGGCGAATTCGCCGCCGCGAAAGTCGTCGCGGAGATCAAGGAAGCCGGTGGGCAGGCCGTCGCCTCGACGGATAGCGTCGCCGAATGGGATAGCGCACAGAAGATCGTGCAGGCCGCGCTGGATACCTTTGGCCGCGTCGACTGCGTCGTGAACAACGCCGGCATCGTGCGCGACCGCATGTTCTTCAACATGAGTCTCGAAGAGTGGAAAGCGGTGGTCGATGTTCATCTGAACGGCTCTTTCTTCGTTGCCCGCGCGGCCGCTCCCCATTTCAAGGCACAAAATCGCGGCAGCTTCGTTCATATGACCTCCACGTCGGGGCTGATCGGCAACATCGGGCAGGCCAACTACTCGGCAGCCAAGATGGGTATCGTCGGCCTGTCGAAGTCGATTGCCCTCGACATGGCGAAATTCAACGTACGCTCGAACTGCATCGCACCTTGGGCATGGACCGCGATGACGGCGTCGATCCCTTCCGAGACCCCCGAGCAAAAGGCACGCGTCGAGATTCTCAAGCGGATGGAGTCGCGCAAGGTTGCGCCGCTCGCTGTCTATCTCGCCTCGGATCAGGCCGCCAAAGTGTCGGGCCAGATTTTCGGCGTGCGCGCCAACGAGATCTACTTCTTCAATCAGATCCGCATGATCCGCTCGCTGCACCGCGACGGCGGCTGGACGCCCGAAGCGATTGCCGAGCAGGTCATGCCGGCGTTCGAATCGAGCTTCTTCCCGAACGTGCCGTCCATGACACTCACGCCTTGGGATCCCGTCTAAACAAATCCGGACTACGCCCGCGCCACACGGCATTCGCTTTTGGCGCGGGAGTGATGCAAGCGATAACTTATAACCCCCGCTCTGTTCACCACGCAAGCCGCTTCAGCCCGTTACCGCTCTACGGCGCCGCGCACGCTATCGGACAGACCGACGATGCGTCTCGCCTTGAGCAACACCGGCAAATCCACCATCCGCCCGTCCACGGATACCGCACCACCCTCTGCGCGCTCATACGCCTCGACTATTCGACGCGCCATGGCAATTTCATCCGCGCTCGGGCTGAACGCAGCATTGACCGCTCCGACTTGCCGCGGATGAATGCAGAGCTTGCCGCCGAAGCCCAACGATCGCGCTTTCGATGCGTCCTCGGCGAGTTGCCGCGCATCGTCAAGCGCAACGGTTACGCCATCCACCGGCGACTGAATACCGGCGACACGCGAAGCCAGCACGATGCGCGAGCGCGCGTGCAGCAACGCATCCCATGAGCCGTCACAATCGAGATCCAGCTCGAAGTCGACAGAGCCGAAGATAAGTCGCTCGACGCCCGGCATCCGCGCCACGTCCAACGCATTCCACACGCCCTCGGCGGATTCGATGATCGGCAAAATCGGTTTCGTCGTTGCCGCCGCAACAGCGGTCAATGCAGCGGCATTGTCGGACTTCGGCAATACAACGCCATCGATGCCGTCCAACGCCATAAGCTCGAGGTCGCGCTCAAACCAGTCCGTACCTGCGGCATTGACGCGTAGCAGTACGCGCACCGGCGATGCCGCAAAGGTCCCCGCGGCTCGAGCGACATGCGCACGCGCCGACGCTTTGTCTGCCTGCGCAACGGCATCCTCCAGGTCAACGATCACCGCGTCGGCGGCTGCATCGAGCGCCTTGCCGAATCGCTCAGGCTTGCTTGCCGGCACAAATAAAAAGGAACGCATAAAACTCCAATGTCAGCACGACTACGCGAGAATGGCCGATGCTTCCATGCGCAACGATCCGTCACTGCCGGCGATCCACAAGCTCACCGTGCTTGGGTCCGACTCCTCTCGCTTGCCGCAAACGTAGAACGGAGCGGTGTCCACCACTGGCTTGACCGCGCGGAACGAAAACGATCGCACGCGTGCATTGGGTAATTCCGATCTTACGGAGTCCAACAGAAGCGTCGCCAGAAGGGGGCCATGCACGACGAGCCCCTCATAGCCTTCCTCGTTGGTTGCATAGGGGCGATCGTAGTGAATTCGATGGCCGTTCAAGGTAAGCGCCGAATAGCGGAACAACAGCACGGGATCGGGAGCGATCCCGCGTGCCCATTGCGCACCGGCAGGCGCGGCTTGGGGCGCCGGCGGCCGATCGCCGCCAGCCGGATGATCGCGATAGACGATATCCTGGCGTTCGACGATCGCGACACCGGCAGCATCGCCGATTTCGTGCTTGACCTTGACGAACACGAGATCGCCGGTCCGCCCGTGCTTATGCGCCACGCTTTCGATCAAGGAAAGACGCGTAATCTCACTACGCGCTTTTAGTGGACGAAGAAACTCGAGTTGGCTGCCTGCCCACATACGACGAGGCAAATCGACCGGGGGCAAGAAGCCTCCACGCTTCGGATGGCCGTCCGGACCCACCATCGACTGGCGATGAACGGGCAGAAAATAGAGCCAATGCCACAAGGGAGGCAATTCATCGCCCAGGGCAGGAGGCGGGTCGTCGCGGTCAAGCGTGGCGGCGAGCGCTGCCATCGGCGTGAGGGTGATCTCGTCTCGCGCTGTCTCCGTGCGACCGGTCCATTCCTGCAAATATGCGATGTCCATGACCCTTGCTCCCATCACTCGAGATCCAGTGCCTTGCGAATCGCCAGCGCAATCGGCAGCAGCGGATCCTCTTCCGGCGTGGTCGGGTTGAAGAGCTTGTTATGGCAAATCGCGACGGCAAGCCCGGTATCCGGATCCGCCCAGCCGATCGAATTGCCCTGCCCCGGATGGCACAATGCGCGCGGCGAATGCACGGCCGTCACTGGCGGATGGTTGCCGCCAAACCAGAAGCCGCCGATCGTGATCGGAATCGGAAAGCCGAACATCACCGGGTCGGGCTCTTCACTGTTGGGTCGAGGCGTATTCAGCGTGGCGACGAGTTCCTTCGATAGTATCCTTACGCCGTCCAGTTCGCCGCCGCATGCAAGCATCGCCCAGAAGCGCGCCTCGCTTCGTGCATTGAAGATCCCGCCAACGCCAGCCACCTCCGCGCGACGCACGTCCGGGCGCTCGAAGACTCGAGGGGTCAACGCAACCTCGTTCGGCATCGAACGCAAGAACAGCGGCGGCAGGTATTCCGGTGGAACCGGCACCATCGCATCGGTGAGGCGCGCGATGCGCGATTCGACTTCATCAGGAATGCCGATCCAGAGATCCTCGATGCCGAGCGGCTTCGCGATCTCCTCCCGAACGAAGCGGCCCAGCGAGCGCTTATTGGGATCGGCACGTCGAACGAGTTCGCCGACGATCCAGCCGAAAGTCATGGAAAGGTAAAGTGTCTTTGTACCTGGCTCGGCAAGCGGCTCGAGGTTCGCGATGGCACGTGTCATCCAGTGCCAATCGCACATCAGCTCAGGCGTCACGCCATCGGGCATCTGCGGCACGCACGCTCGGTGAGTCAGCACGTCGCGCACCGTGGTTTTCTCCTTGCCGTGCGCGCCGTATTCGGGCCAGTAGCGCGTCACTGGCGCGCTGTATTCGATGAGCCCACGATCCGCCAGGATGTGCAGCGCTGTGGCCGCAACGGCTTTCGTCACCGAGTAGACGTTAAAAAGCGTGTCGCCATCGACAAGGCGGCCGGTGACCGGATCGGCCACGCCGCTCCATGCGTCGATCACGAGCTTGCCGTTCAGATAGGCCGCCACCTGCACGCCGATTTCGCCGCCTTCCCGCGTGGCCCGGTCCAGCGCCTCTTGTACGATCGCATTTTGCTCGGTGGAAGCTCGGACTGCCAGGTTCATATCTGTGTCTCCAAAACGGTTCACCGCGCGTCCTCCAGGATTAGATCGGCGGCGCGCCAAGCCATTGCCATCATGGGGCCATTGGTGTTGCCGGAAATCATCGTCGGCGTGACGGAAAGATCCATCACGCGCAGTCCTTCGACGCCCCGCACCCGCAGCCGCGAGTCCAGCACCGCCAGCCGGTCCGAGCCCATCTTGCAGGTGCCGCAAGCGTGAAAACCGGATTGACCTTCGCGCCGAAAGAGATCGAGTATTTCGTCATCGGTCTGGACCGCGGCGCCCGGGCGCGTCTCGCCGGCCACCAGGCTCGCGAGCGGCTCTGCCGACAGCAGACCGCGCATGAGCCTGAACGAATTGACGGACAGTTGCCGGTCGTACGGATCCGCAAGGTAGTTTGCGACGACCTCGGGCGGCACCTGCCGGTCCGCCGATCGGATCTTCACGTACCCCTCGCTACGCGGACGCAGCGGATAACTGAAGAACTGCATGCCCGGGAACGCTTCAAAAGCGTAGCCCGCCGCGCCGAAATCCATCGAGAAAGGCGCCATCATCAGTTGAACATCGGGGCGGGTCGCATCCGGCGCCGTCTTGATGAATCCGCCTACCGGATACGAGCCGAGCGACATCACGCCGCGGCGGAACAGCGCATACTGCATCGCATTGCGCCATAGACGCAGGCCGCCGAACTGCCGGTTCTGCGAATCGCGCCAATGCTTCAGACGCGCCTGAAGCATGTACAGATAGTGCTCGCGCAGGTTCAACCCGACGCCAGGGCTCGCCGCGACGACTGGAACGCCAAGCGACTGCAGATGGTCGGCGTCGCCGATACCCGACAGTTGCAAAAGGCGCGGCGACTCGATTGCGCCGGCCGAGAGCACGACCTCGCGGCGCGCCCGGTGAGCGACTTGCTGTCCGGCGCGATTGCATTGCACGCCGACTGCACGGTTACCCGCGAACGTGATGCGCGTGACTTCGGCCCCCGTGACCACCGTCAGATTCTTGCGCGCCCGCGCGGGCTTCAGAAAGGCTTCGGCCGAGCTTTGCCGCTTGCCGTTGCGGATCGTGTAGATCAGGTAAGCCACGCCCTCGTGATCGAGCCGGTTGATATCCTCGACCCGTCGTACGCCGAGCGACCGGCACGCCTCGAGAACGGCGTCGCCGATACGGTTGCGCTGTGCGTGCGGCGACACCTTGAGCGGGCCGCCCGCGCCCCGCAAGTCATCGGCGCCGAGCGCATGATCTTCGATCCGGCGGAAGCATGGCGCCAGGTTCTGCCAGCCCCAGCCTTCGATGCCGAGTGCGGCCCATCCGTCGTAGTCCTCGGGATGTCCGCGCATATACACCATGCCGTTGATGCTGCTCGAGCCGCCGAGCATCTTGCCGCGCAGCCAGATTTCGTTGCGGTGTCCGTTGCCATGATCGGGCTGCACCGGAATGAACCAGGCGTGGGCCGGGTCGCCCAGCAACTTTCCGAAGCCTTTGGGCATCCTGATCAGCGGATGGCGGTCCTCGGGCCCTGCTTCGACGAGCAGCACCGTATGGCGCCCACTCTCCGAAAGACGATTGGCGAGCACGCAACCGGCCGCGCCCGCGCCCACGACGATATAGTCGAATTCGGTCATCGATGCGGTCTCCACCGTCCTTTGTTGGCCGACCTCGCTCGAAGTCGGCACCGTTCTCATCAGCCGAAGACGACGGGAATCGCGTGCGGAACACGCATCATGATGCCGTTGATCCGCGGCGCCGGCGCGTGCGGATCGAGACGAAGATTGGGCAAGCGGTCGAGAATGGCATTGAGCGCACGCGTCATCTCCACCCGCGCGAGATGCTGGCCAATGCACACGTGCGGCCCATAGGCAAACGCAAAATGGCGATGGGCGGGCTTGCGGTAGATATCGAACTTGTCCGGATCGGGAAAGCGGCCAGGGTCGCGGTTGGCGCTGCCCGCCACGACGTCGAGAAATGCGCCCGCCGGAATATCGACTCCGCCCAGCGTGACGTCACGCGTCGCCATGCGCGACTGCATCAGCACCGGGCCGTCCCAGCGCAGCGCTTCTTCGATCGCCGGTGCGACGAGCGAGCGATCCTGGCGGACCGCTTCGAGCTGCGCGGGCTCGCGCAGCAGGGCAAGGAGCAGCACACTGGTCGCGCGGTAGGTGGTATCGCCGCCCGCATTCACCAGTTGGCGAAGGAATGAAATGACGACTTCATCGGGCAGCCGCTCGCCTTCCGCTTCCGCGGTTGCCAGCGAACTCACGAGATCGTCGCCCGGATTGCTGCGGCGCTCCTCGACGAGTCGCGCGAAATAGGCGCCCAGCTTAGTCGACGCCTCCACGCCGTGCTCGACGTCGATCGACACGAGCGTCTGTGCGATTGCCAGCTTGTGAAATACCTTTACGTCTTCCAGCGGCAACGCCAGCTGCCGGTAGATGATGTTGAACGGATAGTGCAGGGTGAACTCGTTAACAAGATCCGCCTGTCCTCGATCGACGAACTTCGACATCAGCTCGCTCACGACCGGATCGACCAGCGTATCGCCCCACGCCGCGACGGTATGCGGCAAAAAAGCCTTCTGGAAAATGCGGCGGTAACGCGGGTGCTCAGGCGCGTCCATCGTCGAGATGCTGCGTCCGAAGCTGATGCCGAGATTGCGCTCGTAAGATTTGTTCGAGAACGTGGCCGGGTCGCCTAGTACCTTCGCGACTTCGTCGTATCCGAATACGGAATAGTGCGCGACATCGGACATCGTCAGGTCCGCCGCCCCGCCCATCAGCACACGATAATCGCCTTGCTGCACCGTGGCCTTCTCGCGCAGCTCGGCAATGCGCGGATACGGGTCCGCATCGGCGCCATACGCGAGCGAATCTTCGAAAAACGGGTTGAACGTGGGATCGTCGAAGTCCTCGAGTCGCAGCGCGAGAGCCATAGTTCGTGTCTCCATCAGTCGTTCGTTAGCAAGCACCCCGGCTTCGCTCGGAAGTGCCAATAACTGAACTATGTTCGAATTTGCACGATTGTGCAAGAAAGTTTTATCATGCGCTGGAACGTAACCACTTTCCTGTTCGCGCCCCCTATGAAAAGGAAACCATGCCGCCCACGAACACGCGCGCCGCTCGTCGTCCGGCGATCGCCATCGAGGAGCCGAGCGCTTCGACACGGAGCATGACGCCCGAGCGCATTCTCGACACAGCCGAGAGGCTGTTCGCGATGCACGGCTACTTCGGCACGTCGATTCGCGACATCATGCAGACCTGCGGCATGGAGTTCAGCCTCGCGCGCTACCACTTCGGCAGCAAGGACGCTCTGTTCCAGCGGGCGATCGGCCGCCGCGCGGCCGTCATCAGCCAGCAGGTGATCGAATCGCTCGACGCCGCGCTCGCTGCGTCGCATGGCGAGCGGCCCCATGTCGAGGCCATTGTGATCGCGCTTTGCGCGCCGGCCTTTGCGCATCTGAAAAGCGGCGACCCCGGGTGGCGAAATTACCTGCGTCTGCTGACCCAGATTGGCTGCCTTCTGGAGCGCCCCGACCTCACTGCACCGTTCTATGACCAGTACGGGCCAGCCGCCGCGCGCTACCGTGACGCCTTCGCCAAGGCCCTTCCCGGCGCGACGCGGGAAACCGTCGAACTGGTGCAGCATTTCGTCGAATCCGTGTTTCATCTGGTACTCAACGAGCTGTACGCGCAAGAAGCACGTTCCGGAACGCGCGCACTCGCGGCGTCGCATATCGAGCGCATGCGCACCTACTTGATCCGCTTCGCGGTTGGCGGCATTGAGGGGATGGTCGGCTCCGGATCAACCCGACCGGGTTCGTGAGCATTGACAGTGGAGCCGATGGTCGTTCAAAATATAGAACATCATTCATAACAACTGAGAACCATGGTGTGTCGTGCCCATGGTCGTGCGAGACGGAGTTCCGCTTCATGACAGATGAAGACGCAGAAAACACCGCGCTGATCATCGGCGCGGGGCACGCGGCCGGCGAATGCGCGACCGCAATCCGCGAGCAAGGATGGGCGGGCCGCATCGTCATGGTGGGAGAAGAACCGCATTTGCCGTATCAGCGCCCCCCTTTGTCCAAGGCATTCTTGTCGGGCGAATCGACCGTCGAGCAGCTTTATTTGAAACCGCGGGCGACATACGACAAGGCGCGCGTCGAGTTCATCCCGAGCACGCGCGCACAGTGCATCGACCGTATCGCGAAGCGCGTGACGCTCTCCAACGGCAGCGAAATCGGCTATACGAAGCTCGTGCTTGCGACAGGCGGCCGGGCACGGCGGCTTACCTTGCCGGGTATTGAAGCCATCGAGAAGCTGCAAAACTTTCACTACCTTCGTACGCTCGATCACGTCTCGCGCATTCGGACTCAGTTCCATGCAGGCTCGCGCCTGGTGATCATCGGCGGAGGATACGTGGGGCTGGAAGTGGCGGCTGTCGCGGTGAAGCGCGGCCTTCAGGTCACCGTGCTCGAAGCATTGCCGCGCGTGCTCGCGCGCGTGACGGCGCCCGAGCTTTCCGCTTTCTACGAGAAGGTGCACCGCGAGGCGGGTGTCGACATCCGCACGAATGCGATCGTGAGCGGATTCGAAGTCGACGCGTCCGGCGACGCGGTGGCCGCGGTGCGCTGCGCGGACGGCGCGCGCGTCGCCGCGGATCTGGTGATCGTCGGCGTGGGACTGGAACCCGCCACCGAGCTCGCGCAGCAAGCGGGTCTCGCCGTCGACAACGGCATTGTGGTCGACGAATACACGCGTACTTCCGATCCGGATATTTTCGCCGTCGGAGACTGCACGAATCACCCCAACCCGTCGCTCGGCCGCCGTTTGCGTCTTGAATCGGTGCCCAATGCGCTGGAGCAGGCACGCACCGCGGCTGCGTCGTTGTGCGGCAAGGAGCGTGTTTACAACACCGTGCCGTGGTTCTGGTCCGATCAATACGATCTTAAGCTCAAGATGGTGGGCTTATCCCAGGGCTATGACGACTTCGTCTTGCGCGGCAGTCCCGAAACCCGCTCGTTCTCGGCGTTTTATCTCAAGGACGGCGTGATGCTGGCCGCCGATACCGTGAGCCGCGCGCCGGAATTCATGCTGGCCAAGCGGTTCGTCGCCGAGAAAATTCCGGTCCGCGCGGCCGATCTCGCCGACGAATCGATTCCGTTGAAGAGTCTGCTGCCCCAGTCCAACTAACTTCCAAAGAGTCAAAAGCCATGCCGCTCATTCGATTCATACAGCCGGACGGGAACGAAGCCAGCGTGACCGCCAACATCGGCGATTCGGTCATGCAGACCGCCGTGAACAACCAGATCCCCGGCATTCTCGGCGATTGCGGCGGCAGTTGCAGTTGCGCGACCTGTCACGCCTATGTCGACGAGGCGTGGGCCGGGAATATGCCGGCGGCCGAATCCTATGAGCTCGACATGCTCACCTGCGCGATGGACGTGCGTGAAAATAGCCGCCTGACGTGCCAGGTCTTCGTGACGCCGGAACTGGATGGGCTAGTGGTGCGTCTTCCCGGTTCGACCGCATAGCGGCGGGCGCGCGCTCCGTTTGGAAGGCTTCAGCGCGGCTGGGCTGTCACCGCCGTGCCGATCGCAGGCGGATCGGACAGCGTCGTTGACGAGCGAAAAAACCCGCTTACGGCGTGCTCGTCAATGCATCGATCGCGCGCTGCTCACTCGCGCTCCAGAATGTCGTCCACGTCGGGAAGCGGTGCGGAAGACGCGGCTGGTAGCGCTCGCCCTCATACTTGCCCGGCCAGTTTTGGAAGCGCGGCGCGCCGGGACGAGCCAGCCAGTCCGTCGAATACCAGTGCTGCTCATCGCGTCGCTCGAAGTACCACTGTCCATCGCGGCGCACATAATGGTCGAAGTAACAGATCGCCATCACCACCCAGGCGCCGTTGTCCTCATGCTCCGCGCGGCAATAGACGCTGCCGGTGGCGCGATCGGCATCGATGAACTCGATCGCCTGACCGCAGATCTGATGGATGCTTCGATAAAAGCTGCGCAGGATGTGTTCGGAACTGTAGAAGGTCTTCAGCGCCGCGCGTCCGACGCCCCACCGGCCGCAATCGACGTCCTCGGTAAACAACTGCACGAGGCTGTCGACGTCCCGCGAATCGACGGCGAGCGCGTATCGCATCGGCAGTTGTTGAATCGCGAGCTGGGCCTCGATGCGCTCGATCCGAGCAATCAGTCCGGGATCGGTCGTCATGCGTGCCCCTCCGTGTTGCTAACGGCGGCCGCGGCTGAACGCGCACGGATTTCGTCCGCATAGTAGGGCTGGTGCGACAGCAGCCCGCCATCGACGTTGAACACCTGGCCCGTGACGAATGCCGCCTCGTCCGACGCGAGATAGACCACCGCATGGGCGATGTCTTCGGGCTGTCCCAGGCGCGGCGTGAGATGGTGGCTCAACATCATCTCGCCGGTTTCCCCCGCAAAGTACGCGCGGGTGACCGGCGTCACGATCAGGCCCGGCGCGATCGCGTTGCAGCGTATGCCCTCCTTGCCGTGTTGCGTGGCGATGTAGCGCGTCAGCGCCTCGATGCCGGCCTTGCAGACGCCGTAGGCGCTGTATCCGAGCGCGCCAGCTTGGGCCGCGCCTGACGACGTGTTGATGATCGATCCGCCGCCGCGAGCGCGCATGAGCGGCAACGCACGGCGCGCCGCGAGCATCGTGCCGCGCAGGTTGATCCGCATCGTGTCGTCCCACACCCCGACGTCCACAGCTTCGACCGCCGCATCGACGGTAGTGGAGAGCGACGTAGCGGCGGCATTGTTGTGCAGGATGTCGAGCCCGCCCCAGGTCCTCAGCGTGAGATCGAACAGTGCCTCGATCGAGTTTTCGTCGCCGATGTCGACTTGCGCGGCCACCGCTTCCCCCCCCGCGTCCCTGATGCGGCCGGCCTGTGCCTGCGCGCCTTCCAGATTGAGATCGGCGACCACCAGCAGTGCGCCCTCGTCCGCAAGCATCGCGGCACATGCGGCGCCGATGCCGGACGCGGCCCCGGTCACGATCGCTATTTTGTCCTTGACACGCTCCACGTCCGTTTCGCTCCGTATCAGATTGTTATCGAGTCCGGCTGCTTGCCGCCAACCGGCCCAGATGGAAGTCGATGTCACCGAACATCTTTTCCATCATCGTCATCTTGCGGAAATAGTGGCCAACGGGATATTCCTCGGTGAGCCCCATGCCGCCGTGCAACTGGATTCCTTGCGCGCAGACGAAACGGTTCGCGCGTCCGGCAACCGCCTTGGCCGCGGAGACGACACGGCCGCGTTCATCCGCCGGCCGGTCGAGATGAGCAATGCCGCAATAGAGCATCGAGCGCGCTTCCTGGGTCGCAACGAACATCTCCGCCATGCGGTGCTGCAATGCCTGAAACTTGCCGATCGGTTGTCCGAACTGCGAACGCCCCTTGATGTAGTCGGACGTGATGGCCATCACGGCTTCCATCATGCCGAGGCTCTCGGCAACGCTCGCGAGGATGGCTAACTGCGTCGCCTGCTTGAGCACATCGAGCGCGCGCTCGGGGCCGACGATCAGCGCATCGTCGGCCAGTTCGACATTGCGCAGGTCGATATCGGCCGCGCGCGATCCGTCGAGCAGACGGTACGGCCGGCACGTCACCCCCGCGGCGCGACGCTCGATGAGGAAGACCCCCGCGCCTTGTGGCATGCCTTCGATTTGCGCGGTAACGAGCAGATAGTCGGCCGAGGCGCCGGCGACAACCAGCGTCTTCGCCCCGTTGATCAGATAACCGGAGCCCGTCTTGCGTGCGTGCGTCTGCGCATGGGCGCCCAGCTTGTAACGGCTGCCCGCTTCACTATCCGCGAGAGAAAGCAGCAATTTTCCTTCGATCACCGCGGGTAGCAGCGCCTCCCGTTTTTCCTTCGCATCGCCGCGCTCGAGAATCGTGGCGCATAGCAGCGCCGTTTGCACGACCGGCTCGAGCACCATGGCGCGCCCGAATGCCTCCATCAGGATGGCGACTTCCACAAATGAGCAGCCGAGGCCGCCGACGTCTTCGGGCAATGTCAGCCCGAGCCAGCCGAGCTCGGCGTAGTCGCGCCAGCGCTCGCGGCTAAAACCCTCTTCGCCCGCGGCGATCCGCCGCCGCGCTTCGAATCCATACTCTTGCTGGAGGTAGCGATCGACGCCATCCTTCAGCATCGATTGTTCTTCGGAGAAATTGAAGTCCATGGCTAGAGTCCGAATGCCAGCTTCGCAATGATGTTCTTCTGCACTTCGCGCGTACCGCCATAGACGGTGGACGCGCGCGCGATGAGGTAACCCGACGCTCGGCCGCCCACGTAGTCGGGCCAGTTGGGATCGACAGGCAAGCCCCCGCCGTCGTCACCATGATCGTCGAAGCGCATGGCGCGCGGCCCTAGCGCGTCGATTTGCAGTTGCGTCACGCGCTGTTGCATTTCCGATCCGCAGATCTTCAGCGCCGACACGACGGCATCAAGATTGCGCTCGCTCTTTTCCTCGGCGAGGATACGTAGCACGGACCATTCGAGCGCCAGCAGGTCGGCCTCGACCTCTGCGATCTTGCGCGCGAATTCGGGCGTAGCGATGAGCGGGACACCGTCCACCGTTTCCTGGGCCGCGATATCCTTCGCGCGCTGCAGCTCGCGCTTGTTGAAGTACAGGAATGCGCTGGTCGTGCGCTCCTTTTCGAGCAGGTACTTCGCGTAGGTCCAGCCCATGCCGGCCTCGCCGACGAGATGCGACTTCGGCACACGCACGTTTTCGAGGAACACCTCGTTCAAGCCCCGGCCGCCCTCGATCGAGACGATCGGGCGCACGGTGATGCCCGGCGTGTCCATCTTGACGAGCAGGAACGAAATGCCCCGCTGCGGCTTGACTGTCGTATCGGTCTTGACGAGAAAGAAGCCCCAATCGGCGATCGTGGCGTCGCTGGTCCAGATCTTCTGACCGTTGACGACGTACTCATCACCGTCGAGAACGGCCGTGGTCCGCAAGCCGGCCAGATCGGAGCCTGCGTTAGGCTCGGAAAAGCCCTGGCACCAGAACTCGTCGCCGCGCAAAATCGGCTGCAGAAAACGCTGCTTCTGCCAATCCGAGCCAAACGCGATGATGACGGGCGCGACCATCTGCGTGGACTGCCAGCCGTAATCCATGGCGTCGGCGTTATACAGCTCTTCCATGAAAATGTGCTTGCGAAGCGCGCTCCAGCCGGTGCCGCCATGCTCGAGCGGCCAATGCGGCGCGCCCCAGCCGCGTTCGTACAGAATGCGTTGCCACCTGCGGATATCGTCGCGCGCCGGGGGATGCACGCCGACACGCCACCGGCGGGAAATGTCGGCAGGCGCATGTTCCTTGAAGAACTGTCTGACTTCCTGACGAAACGCTTCATCTTCCTGACTATATTCGAAATGCACGGCTTGGCTCCTGAAGCTTTTTCGCGCGGGTGCACCCGCCTGTCATCGACCCTTGAAAGCCGGTGCGCGCTTTTCTCTCGCAGCCAGCCTGCCTTCCGCCGCGTCCTCCGAATTCACGGCGAGCGCGACCGCGTTGAGCTCTTGGGCGAGAAAATCTTCCATACTGCCGGTGTTCAAGCGAAACAGCTGCTTCGTCAAGCCAAGCGAAAAGGTCGGCCCCGCGGCAAGCTTGCCGGCCAGATTTCGCGCAGCCACATCGAGGTTTTCGTCTTCGACAAGCTGACTTGCGAGGCCCATATCGAGCGCTTCCTTGCCAGTCAGCTTGCGATTCAGATACATGATTTCCTTGGCGCGAAATTCGCCGCAATGACGCGCGAGCAGATGCACCATGCCCCCTTCGGGCAACGTGGCACGCATCAGGAATGCGGGAATGAACTGCGCCGTATCCGAAACGATCAGCTGGTCCGCGCACAGCGCGAAGCTCCATGCGATTCCGACGGCAACGCCCCGCACTGCCGCAACCATCGGCTTGTCGAGGTTATAGAGCCGAAGCGCGATCTTCTGATATACAGCCATCGAAGCGCGCGCATGCGTCACGCTCATCTGCGGCGGCGCGGCCCCGCTGCCTTTAATATCGGCGCCAGCGCAAAAAGCGCGGCCCGCACCGGTGAGGATCACCGCGCGAATCTCGGGATCACGGTCGATGCGATCAAGGTGGCCGAGAATCAGCCCGAGCATCTCCGGCGTCAGTGCATTGAGCTTCTCGGGCCGGTTCAGGCACAGCGTCGCAACCGCGCCGTTCAATGTGAGTTCAACGTCCATGATGTTCCGATCTACATTTGGGTTTGATTCGTCGCATCGACGGACGGGTCAGCTTCCGCGAGCATGCAGGCGGATCATGCCATCGCCGAAGGGCTCGTCGCGGCGCTTGAGCGCTTCCTTGAGGCCCATCGCTTCCATGTCCGCCTTGAACTGCGCGCGGCGCGGCCCTTGACTCTGGTGCGCCCGCGCGTCGTTCTCCACGGCAAGCCGCTGAAGCGTGCGCGAACCGGCCAGCTCGAGCCCGAGGTTGACGATGCGCTTGTTCGCCGCCAGCAAGTCGGCATCGACAAACGACAGACGGCGCGCCAGCTCGCCCACTTCCGCTTCCAGCTGCTCCGCCGGCACGGCGTCCATGACGAGGCCGATCTTCGCCGCATCGCGGCCGGTCAGTGAGTCACCGGACAGCAGGAGACGCTTCGCCCATTGCGGACCGACGTGATAGAACCACATCTGCGCGGGCGGGGACCCGTTGGCGCGCGTGGCGGGAAATCCAATTCTCGCGTCGTCGGCGGCGATCACCATATCGCACGCCAGCGCGAGATCCGTGCCGCCGGCAAGACAGTTGCCATGGACCTGCGCGATGATCGGCTTGTGAATTTCGGCCATCAGATTGACCGTTTCGGCTTGGCGCTCCATTGACCAGCAGTCGTCGTCGAAGCTGCGACTCGTGCCGCGATAGTCACCGGGGTCGACGGCTTCGGCGGCCCGATCCGAATACGTCGTCACGAGATCGTAGCCCGCGCAGAAGTCTCGACCCGCTCCCGACAGCACGATCACGTTGACCGACTTCAGATCGTCGGCTTCGAGCAATGCCGCCTTGAGTTCCTGCAGAAGCGGATTGTTGATGGCGTTGCGCTTGTCGGGGCGATTCAGCGTGATGCGCGCGATACGCTCCGCCACTTCGAACTGCACACACTCCGCACTCTTGAGCCATTTGGCCATGATCGATTCTCTCTCAATAACGCCAGGGCAATTGCATTGCCGCTTCACTGGGCAAACTGCTTGCGCAGCATCACCTTGCTGATCTTGCCGGTCGGCAGCCTCGGCAGTTCTTCGACAAAAGCGATGGTTTTCGGGCATTTGTAGCTGGCAATGCGCTCGCGGCAGAACTCGATCAGCTCGCCTTCAGTCGCATGCTCGCCGCGGCGCAGCACCACGACCGCCTTGACGCACTCGCCCCACTTTTCGTGCGGCACGCCGATCACGGCCACGTCGACGACCGCCGGGTGCTGTCCCAGCGCATCCTCGACTTCACGGCTGTAAATATTCTCGCCACCGGAAATGATCATGTCCTTCTTGCGGTCGACGAGAAAGATATAACCGTCTTTGTCCTGGTAGCCCATATCGCCCGAGCGGTACCAGCCGTCGCGCAGCGCTTCCACCGTGGCGACGCTGTTGTTCCAGTAGCCGCTCAGCTGCGTCTGCGAGCGCAGCCAGACTTCGCCGGTCTGGCCTTGCGGCAAATCGTTACCGTTGTCGTCGACGATGCGCAGTTCGATGCCGGGACAAGGCCGACCCACCGAAGCGAGGCGGCGCACCTCGTCCGTAGAACCATGCGGCTTGACTTCGTGCGCGGGCAGCCAGCACGCGTTGCTTTCGGTCATGCCGTACTGCACCGAAAACACGGGGCCGAGCACCTCGATCCCGCGTGCAAGCAGCGGCGGCGGCACGGGCGCCGCCGCCGTCACGATGTTCTCGACGCTCGATACGTCGTAGCTCGACAGCTCAGGCACGTCGAGCACCGCCTGCAGCATGGCGGCCACCATGAACGTGAACGTGATGCGCTCTTGCGCGATCGTCTCGAGCATCTGCTTCGGCTCGAAGCCTCGATGAACGACCGTGGTGCCGCCCATCCACGCCACCGCGTTGACGAATCCGATGCCCCCAACATGGAATGCGGGCGTCGTTTGCAGCACGCGGGATTTGCCCGAGAACTCCGTGACAAGCGCGCAGCTTTCCGCGGTGACGCACATGGCGTGGTGCGTACGAACGACGCCCTTGGGACGCCCAGTGGTCCCGCTCGTGTACATGAGATATGCGTAGTCTTCCGGATTCGAGCGGATCGGCGGCCCGTCCGCCGGGCCGTCTTGCATGATCGCCTCGAACGCAACGGCCCAATCCGGGGGCGTATCGCCGATGCAGATGAACTGGTCAATATCGGGAAGCTGCGAACGCAGCCCATCCACGACATCGGCATACTGTGCCTCGAAGACGATCGCTTTAGGCGCCGCATCCTTCAGGATGTAAAGAATCTCCGCCGGCGCGAGCCGAAAATTGACGGTCGCAAGAATAAAGCCGGCCCACTCGCACGCGCGATAAGCCTCGTAATACTCCGCGCAGTTCATCGCGAGGATCGCGACCCGGTCCTGGCGCCGCAGACCACGCCCGTAGAGCGCCCCCGAAAAACGGCGCGCGCGTTCCGCCAGCTGACCGTGAGTCAAACGGCGCTCGCCGTATACCAGCGCCGTATGGTCGGTATGCAAGCGAGCGTTTCGCTCGATCATCTCGCCAAGGGTTCTCATCTCAGCCTCCGCCGGGCCGCCCCAAGGAGGCTGAGCGCCCCCCTGGGGGGCAGCGAACAAAGTGAGCGTGGGGGTCGTTTCATCTCAGCCTCCGCCGGGCCGCCCCAAGGAGGCTGAGCGCCCCCTCGGGGGGCAGCGAACAAAGTGAGCGTGGGGGTCGTTTCATCTCAATCCCGTCGTTGTGTTTTTCACACCGCGCATTGGACCGCCTCAGCCTGCGAGCGCCTGCGGGTCCGCCAGCGCGGTTCCAATGAACGCGGTGAAACGCGCCGCGTCCGCGCCGTTGATGACCCGATGGTCATAGCTGAGTGAAAGAGGAAGCATCTTGCGCCAGCTGACGCCGCCGTCTTCCGCCGGCGCGGCCGCGAGCCGCGTCTTGGTCACACCGAGAATCGCCACTTCCGGCGCATTGACGATAGGCGTAAAGCCGGTACCGCCGAAGCCCCCCAGCGAACTGATCGAAAAGCAGCCGCCCGACATTTCCGCCATCGATAGTCCCTTTTCGCGCGCTTTCAGCGAAATCGCCGCGAGTTCGGCCGCGAGGTCTTCGACACTCTTTTTGTCGCAATCGCGCAGGACCGGCACGAGCAATCCAAAGCGGGTATCCACCGCGACTCCGATGTGGAAGTACTTCTTGAGCACGAGGTTTTTGCCGTTGCCGTCGAGCGACGCGTTGAATTGCGGAAACTCCCGCAACGCGCGCACGACGGCCTTGATGAGGAAAACGAGCGGCGTGAGCTTTACGGCCGCGTTCGCCTCATTGCGCGCTTTTCGATAGCTTTCGAGCGTCGTGATATCCGCGTCGTCGTGGTGGGTGACATGCGGAATCGTCAGCCAGTTGCGCGACAGGAAAGCCCCGGTCAGCTTTTGAATGCGCGACACCGGCTTGACCTCGATCTCGCCATATTCGGCGAAATCGACCTGCGGCCAAGGCGGCAAATTCGCGCCGATTGCGGGGGGCGCGGGCTCGCCGGGTCCGGCATTCGCATCGGCCTGCTGCCGGTTGGCAATGGGTTCGACATTCATTGCGGATGCCTCTTCGAACAACGGTTGACTAGGATGACGGCCCGTGGCCGGTCAGACGATTTCCGCCAGCAGCGTGCCGACGGGATACACCTCGCCAACTTGAGCAACGATCCGCAGCGTGCCCGACGCCGGCGATTCCACTTCCTGAATCGATTTATCGCTTTCGAGCGCGTAGAGAATCTGCCCTTCACTGACGGTTGCGCCGTCTTCCGCCAGCCATTCGGCCAGCGTTCCTTCGTTCATCGAAAAGCCCAGTTTCGGAAGCAGAACTTGTGTGGTCATGACCTTGCCCTATTGACAATGAAAACGTTGGCTGCACGCCGCGCTCATTTCAGCGTGGCTCGCACGGCCGCCTCGATGTCCGCCACGCCCGGAACGAAGGCGTCTTCGAGCGGCTTGGAGAACGGCACCGGGCAGAACTGTGCGCCCACGCGCTGCACGGGCGCCTTCAGCTCGCGGAAAAGGGCTTCGTAAACGCGCGACGCGATTTCCGCGCCCACACCGAACGGCTTGACTGCCTCGTGCACGACAACGGCGCGCCCTGTCTTCGCGACCGAGGTCAGGATTGTTTCGGTGTCCAAAGGCGCGATGGTGCGCAAATCGATGACTTCGCAGGCGATGCCGTCCTGGGCAAGCGCCTCGGCGGCCGCCATAACTTCCTGCACGCGACGGCTGTAGCTGATCACCGTCACGTCGGTGCCCGCGCGCACGACGTTGGCCTTGCCGAGCGGAATCGCGACGCCGCGCTCCGGCGCGTTGCCTGGGTTCCAGTAGGTCGGCATGTTCTCGATGAAGAGACACGGATCGTCGTCCCGGATGCACGACAGCATCAGGCCATAGGCGTCGGCCGGGTTCGACGGCGCAACGACCTTGATGCCGGCGATATGCGCGAACCAGGCCTCGAGGTAATCCGCGTGCTGCCCCCCAGTGCCGAATCCCGCGCCCGTCATCGTGCGAATGACGATGGGTACGTTTGTCTGGCCGCCCGACATGAAGCGGAGTTTCGCGGCGTGATTCACGATCATGTCCATTGCAACGGTCGTGAAGTTCATCAACATGATTTCGGCCACGGGACGCAGGCCGACCATCGACGCGCCGATCGCTGCACCGATAATCGCCTGCTCCGAGATCGGTGTCGAACGCACGCGCGACGTCCCATACTTCGTCGACAGTCCCTTCGTCACGCCGACAATGCCGCCTTCCTGACCGTCGGCGATGTCTTCACCCAGCACGATGACGTCGGCGTCCGCGGCCATGGCGTCGTCGAGCGCGTAATTGACGGCCTGGATCGTGTTGATGTTGGTGGGCATCTGGGTCATGCGAGCACCTCGTCCTTAAAGATGTCGCGCCGAAGCTCCGCAACATCGGGATATTCGCTCGACAGCGTGAATTCGACTGCGGCGTCGATCTGCGCTTCGTGATCCGCTTCGATCGCCGCCAGTTGCGCTTCGGTTGCATGTTTTGCGTCGATGAGCCACTGTCGGAACAGCGGCACCGGATCCTTGGCAATCCAGGCCGCCTTCTCGTGCTTGTCCATATATGCGTCGGCATCGCCGAACACGTGGCCGTGAAAGCGGAACGTGTTCGCTTCGATGAGCGTCGGGCCGCCTCCGTTGCGCGCGCGCTCGACGGCATCGCGCGCCGCCTTGTGCATCGCGATCGGATCGTTGCCGTTCACAGTCATGCCCGGCATCTGGTACGCGACGGCGCGCTGGGCGATATTGGAGACGGCGGTGCCATAGGCGTATTTGGTGTGCTCGGCATAGCCGTTGTTCTGGCATACGAAAATCACCGGCAGTTTCCAGATCGAGGCCATGTTCAGCGATTCATGGAAGGCGCCGATATTCGACGCGCCATCGCCGAAATAGGCCACGGCCACGCGCGGCTCGCCTCGAATTTGCGCCGCGAGCGCAAGACCGTTCGCGATCGGCATCGAACTGCCCACGATGCCCGTGGTGACCATGACGCCGGAGGCGGGATGAGTCACGTGCATCGGGCCGCCTTTGCCCTTGCAGGTGCCCGTCACGCGCCCTCCGAGCTCGGCCCAGAGTTGCTTGAGCGGCACGCCCTTGGCGATCATGTCGTGAACACCGCGGTAAATCGTGCAAATGTAGTCGTCGTCGGTGAGACACACCGACATGGCCGAAGGGATCACTTCCTGGCCCCGCGGCGAGTAATACGGCATCACGAGCTTGCCGGACTTGATGACGGCACGAAAGCGCTCATCGTTCTGCTTGATGAGTGCCATCCGCCGGTACATGTCGATCAGGACTTCCCTGCTGGGCGGCTCATAGGCGTTCATTCGTCACTCTCCTCTGTCACCAGATCTTGTGCGCGCCGCTCGCATGGAGCGCCGCGATGTAACCGAACACGAACGACGCGCCGATGCTGCTGCCGGCACCGGGGTAGCAACGTCCGACCACGGACGCTGTGCAGTTACCGGTGGCGTACAACCCCGGAATGTGCGAACCGTCCTCTTTGAGCACGCGGGCGAATTCGTCGGTCACCAGACCGCCTGCCGTCCCGACGTCGCCGGGGTACATGCGTACGGCGTAGAAGGGGCCCTCCTCGATCGGCCCGAGGTTAGGGTTCGGCTTGATCGTCGGATCGCCGTGACAGCGGTCGAAGGCTCGCGAGCCGCGGCCGTAGTCTTCATCGACGCCGGTCTTGCAAAAACCGTTGAAGCGATCGACCGTTTGAAGCAGACCGGCACGGTCGATATCGCATTTCGCCGCGAGTTCGTCGAGGGTATCGGCCTTGATCATGTAGCCGCTGTCGAGCCATTGCTGCGGGACCTGGCCCGGCATCGCCGTGCCCCACGGGTAGTACTTGCGCTGGCGGCTGTCCATGACGACCCATGCCGGCACCGCCTTGCCGGTCTCCTTGTGGCGCTGGTACATGCGTTGGCCGATTTCCATATAGGCGCCCGCCTCGTCGCAGAAGCGCTTGCCGTCTTGATCGACCATGATCGAAAACGGCAGGGAGAGATCGAGGTGATGCATGAACGGCAGCGGAGAGCCATCGGGCGCGCGTGCGCCTTCCGGCAGCTCCTCGTTGGGTCCGAGCGACGTCACGACCCACCACGCTTCCTCCATGCAATCCACCGCCCCGCCGAGGGCGATGGCGGCTTCGAGGATTTCGCCGGTGTCGCCCGGATTCGCATTCGTCCAGTCCGCCGACGACGGCTGCGGCTGATATTTGCGCCGCATTTCCGCGTTGCGCGAAAAGCCGCCCGTGTTGAGGAGCACGCCCTCACGCGCGCGCACCCGCAATTCGCGGCCGCTGCGGACGGCAATGACGCCCGTCACTCGCCCGTCCTCGACGATGAGCTCGCGCACGGGCGTATCTGTCCAAATCGGCACGTTCGCGCGCAGCGCCATCTGCAGCATGCGCCCTTGAATCGCGGCGCCGTTCGAGACGAGCTCCTTGCCGGTGAGCTTCTGATAGAGCATGCGCCCGCCCAGTTGCATGGCCTTGCGCTTGCCCCCCCACGTGCGCTTCATGAGAAAGAGCTGCGGGTACTCGTTCGAGTTGGCCGGCATCGCCGGGCCTTTGTAGCGCGACAGGCGCGGCCCCCACTCGCCCAGCTCTTTCAGGTCGAAGAGCTTCGCCAGCAAAGAACGGCCACGCGGTTCGCCGCCCGGCAGCGTGTCGTAGTAGTCCGACCAGCCATCGGCGTATTCGAACTGCATGCCGTGCTGTTCGAGAAACTCGGCCATGATTGGGCCGGTGCGCAAATATGCTTCACGCCGCGCTTCGGAGGTGCCCGGACCTCGATACGTCACCGCGGCATCGAAGTACTGGCGCGCGCGCTCATACGAATCGCTCACGCCGTGCCGCTTCATCACGTGATTGTTCGGCAGCCACCAGACACCCCCCGAATAACCGGTCGAGCCGCCCACCTTTGCCTGCTTCTCGATGATGAGCGCTTCCTTGCCGGCCGACCTGCAGGCGAGCGCCGCACACATCGAACCGCCACCGCTGCCGACCACCACGAAATCGTAGGTTGCGTCCCAGGTTGCCGACATCACTCCTCCTGCGCGATGAATTCGCGCAGCGCGCGATGGAAGTTCGACACCGACGTTTCCTGCAACGGATTCGTGCGCGATCCCTTGAAGCCGCGCGACTTCATACCCTGCTGCACGTTCGTCATGTTCTGGAAGTCCTGCCACAGAATCAGACCGAAGTTTTCGAGCGCGTTTTGCTTCCAGTCGTCCACGCCGTAGTAGAACTCACGCGTGAGCGGGGGCTCCGCGCCCGGCGCGAAACGCTGCAGCGACCATATGTCGTAGATGCAGGAATCAGGATTGTCGCCATCCGGCCGCGCGCGATAGAAGAGCGCGCCGTCCGGGTACGGCAGAAACACGAGGTTCGGGAAGACGTGCCAGTCCGCGCCCGCGCGGCCCAGTTGCTCGAAGGAGATTTCGGGCCAGCCAGCGCCCTCGGCAACGGCCGCTTCGCGCTGGAATTCCATCGCTTTCGCGAGCACTTCGAACTGGTTGCCCGACGGCGACATCTCGTGCATCAAGCGCTTCGCCGCTTCGCAGTCGCGCGCGGTGTTGATGGCCTTCAGCGTCTCTTCCATGACACGGAAGAAGTTCACGAGCCCCTGGCGCACATCTTCCGGCATGGGCTTACCGGTTCGGGGCGACGGCGCGCCGATCATGCGCGTAGCCGTCGAATAGCCGAACATCCCATGGCGGCCATAGGCGAAGCTTCGCGTCACGTCGTCGCCCGCCACGTCGAGCAGTTGCGGATGCGTTGCCGCGACGTGATAGCCCTCGTTGAACGCTTCGAGCGCGACCTTCCAGTTGCAAGGCAGGCGAATCGACTTGTACCAGCGGTAACGCATCTTCTCGAACTCGAAGCAGTTCGTGATTTCGGGCACCGGGTCGAGAAATTTCGCGAGCGGCTCGGCGCCGGGGTCCATGTTGATGAACACGAAGCCACCCCATGTGTCCACCAGGACGGGCGTGAGCCGCAAGTCGCCATCGGTCATCTCGGGGCAACCGGCCCAGTCGTCGCGGTCGAGCACGCGCGCCACGCTGCCGTCGAGATTCCACTGCCAGCCGTGATAGGCGCAGTGGAACTTTGCCGCCTTGCCGCAACCGTTCGTCAAACGGCGCCCACGATGTTGGCAGACGTTGAAATGAGCCTTGATTTCGTCCGCCGCCGTGCGCACCACGATGATCGACTCGCCGGCCACATCGAAGGTGACGTAGTCCCCGGTGTTCGGAATTTCCTCGAGACGGCAGGCGACTTGCCAAACGCGCGGCCACAGGCGCGCGTTCTCCCGCTCGAGGAATGACTTCGACAGGTAACTGTCCTTCGGGACAAAATCGACGCGGACCGTGTGCTCCCCCGGGTTGGGACCTCTGTTACCCATTGATATCTCCTTCGTGATATGGCCGGCGTACGCGCCAGTTCCGACTTGTTATGTGCTGACCGAGATCGGAGCCAATATGCAACTATCGGTCCAATTTGCATGAACGGCGTTCAGATGCTAGGCTTCCCCTCGGAGCGATGTCAATCCGTGCGAACGTCAATCGAGCGCCGCGGTCAGCGCCGGCACGGCTTCGAAAAGGTCGGCCGCCAGTCCGTAGTCGGCTACCTGAAAGATCGGCGCCTCGCTGTCCTTGTTGATCGCGACAATGACCTTCGAATCCTTCATGCCGGCGAGGTGCTGAATGGCCCCGGAGATGCCCACGGCGATATACAACTGCGGCGCGACGATCTTGCCGGTTTGACCCACCTGATAATCGTTCGGCACGAAGCCGGCGTCCACGGCCGCGCGTGACGCGCCGACCGCAGCGCCGAGCTTGTCCGCGAGCGCGTCCAGCAGCTTGAAGTTTTCGCCGTTGCCCATGCCCCGGCCGCCCGAGACCACGATGCTGGCCGCCGACAGCTCGGGACGGGTCGACTTCGTCAGTTCGTGGCCGATAAAACGGGCCCTGTCGAACGCCGGCGCGGGTGCAACCGCCCGTGACGGCGCGGCCGCGGCGCCCGTGGCCGCCGCCTCGAAAGCCGTCGGGCGAATCGTGACGACCTTGATTACGTCGGCGGATTGAACCGTCGCGAGTGCGTTGCCGGCGTAGATGGGCCGCACGAAGACATCGGGCGCCTTGATGGCGACCACATCGGAGATCTGCGCGCTATCGAGCAGCGCCGCCACACGCGGCATGAAGTTCTTGCCCACCGCAGTGGACGCGGCGATGACGTGCGTATAGCCGTTGGCCAGCGAAACGACGAGCGAGGCCAGGTTCTCAGGCAGTGCGTGCGCATAGTGGGGCGCATCCGCGACGAGCACTTCCGCGACGCCGGCGATATTCGCGGCTTGCGCCACCACGGCCGATGCGCCGTGGCCGGCGATCAGCACGTGAATGTCGCCGCTCACTGCGCCCGCGGCCGTAATGGCGCTCAACGTGGAGCGGTTGAGGCTTGCGTGGTCATGTTCCGCGATAACGAGAATAGTCATGATCAGATCACCTTCGCTTCGTTTCGAAGCTTTTCAATCAGTGCGGCAACGTCCGGAACCATCATGCCGCCCTTGCGCGCCGGCGGTTCGGTCACTTCCAAAACCTTCAGACGAGGCGCGACGTCGACAGCCAGTGCTTCGGGGCTCAGCGTCTCCATCGGTTTTTTCTTTGCTTTCATGATGTTGGGCAGCGTCACATAGCGCGGGCTATTCAGGCGCAAATCCGTCGTGACAACGGCCGGCAGATCGAGCGCGACGCGCTCTAACCCGCCGTCGATTTCACGCGTGACGGCCAGTTGCTGACCGTCCACTTCCACCTTGAACGCAAAGGTTGCTTGCGGCCAGCCGAGCAGCGCGGCGAGTTTTTGGCCGGTCTGGCCGGCGTCGTTGTCGATGGCCTGCTTGCCGAGCAGCACCAGTTGCGGGTTTTCGCGCGCGGCCACGGCGGCCAGCAGCTTGGCGACGGCGAGCGGCTGTAGTTCTGCCTCGCTTTGCACCAGCACGGCGCGATCCGCCCCCATGGCGAGTGCCGTGCGCAAGACTTCCTGCGATTGCGCCGTTCCCGCGGAGACCACGACGACCTCGCTCGCAATCCCCGCTTCCTTGAGGCGCACCGCCTCTTCCACGGCAATCTCGTCGAACGGATTCATGGCCATTTTGACGTTGGCCAGATCGACGCCCGAACCATCGGACTTCACCCGAGGCTTCACGTTGTAGTCAATGACGCGCTTCACCGCGACCAGTATCTTCAATTTGACGCTCCGAACGATTTACTGAACAATGTTCGGTATTCTGAACTTATCTTTTTACCGCTGTCAACGAGAAGAAAGAGAAAGGTGTCGCGCGCCAGAGGATTCGACGCCCTCGGTCAACACCAAGGAGGCAACAGGTGAAGCTTTATCGATGCGAGCGTTTTGAAGGCATTGCGGGTCTCGCGTTATGCGAGGAGCCCGATCCCCCGCCGCCCCGTGATCATCAGGTGCTGATTCAGGTGAATGCCAGTTCGCTGAATTTTCGCGAGCTGCTGCTGATGAACGGCGCGTTCCGCGACTGGATGGCGCCGAACTTCATCCCGGCATCAGATGGCGCGGGCGTCGTGATTGCCATTGGCGAACACGTGCGGCGCTTCCGGCCAGGGGACCGCGTCATGGCCAACTTTGCCGAGAACTGGCACGGCGGCGCGCGTCCGCGGCACGCAGACACATTGGGCCGCGGCGCTATCGTCGAAGGCATGCTTCGAGAGAAGGTCGTGCTGAGCGAGGAAGAACTGGTCGCCGTGCCGGATCACCTCTCCGACGAGGAGGCCGCTACGCTGCCTTGCGCGGCGCTCACCGCGTGGAACGCGCTCTGCCAGCACGCGCCGTTGCTGCCCGGCCAGAGCGTGCTCGTACAAGGCACGGGCGGCGTATCGATCTTTGCGTTGAAACTCGCGCGTCTGTTCGGTGCGCGCGTGATCGCCACATCGTCGAGCGATGCCAAGTTGAAGCGCCTCGTCGAACTGGGCGCCGACGCCACGATCAACTATCGCAAGACGCCGCGATGGGATGAGGCCGTGCTCGCGCTCACCGCAGGCCAGGGCGTCGACCTCGTCGTGGAGGTGGGCGGCGCCGCGACGTTCGCGCAATCCGTCGCGGCAACGCGGGACAGCGGGCGAATCAGCGTCGTGGGCATGCTGAGCGGCGCTCCCTCGCCCGGCGACGGATTCTTCATGCGGGGGTTGTCCATTGCAACGATTCGCGTGGGCTCGCGCCAGGACTTCGAGACCATGAACCGCGCCATCGGCCTGCACAAACTCAGGCCAGTCATCGACTCCGTCTACGGCTTTGCCGACGTGCCAGCCGCGCTGCGCCACCTCGAAAGTCAGCAGCATTTCGGCAAGATCGTCATTCGCCACCGATAGGCGGTTTTTCACAATTCGCAGAGGCAGTCATGAAGATGTTTTCACTCGAAGGACAAGTCGCCCTCGTCACCGGTGCATCACGCGGTCTTGGGTTTGCGATGTCGAGCGCGCTGTCATCCGCAGGGGCAACGGTCGTCCTCTGTGCACGCTCACGCGCCAATCTCGAAGCCGCCGAGGCGTCGATCCGCGAGGCGGGCGGCAACGTCGACATCGAGCCCTTCGACCTGACCGATCAAGCCGCGATCGGCAACGGCGTGCGCAACGTTCTCGCGCGTCACGGGCGCATCGATGTGTTGCTCAACAACGCAGGCATTTGCGAATGGAGCGATTTCCAGCAATCCACGCTCGAAATGTGGCAACGCACCATGCAGATCAACGTCACGGCAGCCTACCTGCTCGCGCAGGCCGTGTCGGGGCCGATGATCGAACGCGGGCGAGGTCGCATCATCAATGTGGGCTCGTACGTCTCGGTGCTTGGGCGCGAGAAATTGCAGGCCTATGTTGCCAGCAAACATGCGCTGGCGGGTCTCACCAAATCGCTCGGCGCGGAGCTCGGACGCCACGGAATCCTCTGCAATGGCATCTGCCCCGGCTACTTCATGACCGATATGGCTGAACCCGTCACCTCGAATGCGCAGATGAAAGAAATCGTCCGCTCGCATGTTTCCGTCGGACGCTGGGGACGCCCCGACGAACTCGGGGGCGCGGCGGTATTCCTCGCCTCCGAAGCGAGCTCCTATATGAACGGCCACATGCTGATGATCGACGGCGGGGTCTCGGAGATCCTCAGCTTTTCGATGTCGGTCGTATAGCTGTGACGCGCTGCCTCGACAGCAAAGTGCTTTGCTTAGCGCATTAGCACATTAGCGCGGGCCGATTACACACCCTTCGATTTCTCGGCGGCGAGCGCCATGCTGTTTCCGACTGCGGCCCGTTCGGGCCTGGCCGAGGCCGTGCGCAGCAAGAAGTGCGACAGCGACGGGATCAGGACCAGCGCGCCGATCATGTTTCCGACGAACATGAAGGTCAGCAAGATTCCCATGTCAGCCTGGAACTTGATGGGCGACCACGCCCAGGTAACGACACCCGCGGCCAGCGTGACGCCCACCAGCGCCACGACCTTGCCTGTGAACTGCACGGCTCGACGGTATGCCTCGCGCAGCGGCAACCCGGCGCGCTGATAGTTGAGCTGCACGGACAACAGATAGAGTGCGTAGTCGACGCCGATCCCAACCCCCAGGGCGATCACGGGCAATGTCGCGACCTTGACGCCAATGCCCAGCATGACCATCAGTGCTTCGCACATGACCGATGTAATGACGAGCGGCACCAGTGCCACCACGGCGGCACGCCAGCTACGGAACGTGATCAAGCAAAGCAGGATGACAGCCGCATAGACCAGCAGCAACATGCGTTGATTCGCTTCCTTGACGACGATGTTCGTCGCCGCATCGATGCCTGCGGAGCCCGCGGCCAGCAGGAACTGATGAGTCGGGTTCTTGTGCGAATCCGCGAAACGCTGTGCCGCGTCGAGCACCCGGTTGAGCGTCGCCGCCTTGTGGTCAGTCAGGTATGCGATGACGGGCATCGTGTTACAAGCCGGGCTGATGAGATCGGGGCGATCGAGCAGCACCTGGAAGAGAGAGCGATTGAGGATCGCGGGCGTCCGGTTGATCGTGTACCACTTCGGATAGCCCTCGTAAGCGCCGGACGTGATCAGCCGAGTGAGCGATGCGGCCGAACTCGTGGTTTGCACGCCGCGCACATCTTGCAGTGCCATCTCGAGACGATCGACATCGGCCAGCATCTGATAGTGATCCGCATCGCAATTGGTCAACGACGATTTGCCGATCACGACGAACATATCGCTCGACAGGCCGTAGTGGCCATTGATGAACGCATTATCACGGTTGTAAAGCGAATCGGCCCGCAATTCCGGCGCCCCCGCATCCAGATCGCCGATTTGCAAGCGCTCACTGACGGCGAAACCTGCTCCCGCCAACAGCAGTGCCACCACAATCGCCCCCAAAGCCCAACGCCGTTCGGTGAAGCGATCCAGCACACTCCATAGTCTCGCGATACGCGAGCGGCCGCCTTGCTCGTCGGCCTCTTCGATCAGCGTGCGCTGCGCGGCCGCCGGGCTGACGCCAAAATACGAGAGCAATACCGGCAACAACAGAAGATTCGTGAAGACGAGCACACCTACGCCGATACTGGCGGTCAAGGCCAAGTCCTTGATGACCGGGATATCGATGATGGTCAGCACGGCAAAGCCCACCATATCGGCCATGAGTGCCGTCAGGCCGGCGAGGAAAAGCCGCCGGAAGGTGTATCGTGCTGCTACGTACTTATGGGTGCCACGCCCGACATCCTGCAAGATGCCATTCATTTTCTGGGCGCCGTGCGACACACCGATGGCAAACACCAGGAATGGCACCAGGACCGAGTACGGATCGATGACAAGCCCCAGCGCCGTGACAATGCCAAGCTGCCAGAGCACGGCGACGAGCGAGCATGCGACCACCAGAAACGTGCTGCGCGGGCAACGCGTATAGAAGAAGATCACGCAAAGCGCGATAGCCGCCGCGACGCCAAAGTAGGTCATCACTTGCTTCAGGCCATCGATCAGGTCGCCGATCAATTTGGCAAAGCCGACTATGTGGATGCGGACGTTGCCGTTTTGCTGGGCGCGCACCATGTCGTCGAGCAGGTGCGAGAGATGTGCATAGTTGATGGGCTGGCCCGCCGCGTCCCGCTCGAGCAGCGGCACCACGATCATGCTGGACTTGAGGTCATTGGCGACGAGCGAGCCGGTGATGCCGGCACGCGCGACGTTGCTTCGCAGCGCGTCGATCGACGCGGCAGAGCCGTTGTACGTCGACGGCATGACCGGGCCACCTGCATAGCCTTTTTCAGTCACGATATTCCAGCGCACCGCCGGCATCCAGATCGATTTCACCCACGGCCGGTCAACCCCGGGCATTAGGAAAACTGTATCGTTGATTTTCCTCAATGCCTCGAGATAGGCGGGATCGTAAATGTCTCCGTGCGTGTTCTCGACCACGATGCGCAGGCTATTGCCTAGCCCTTTCAAATCGCCCTTGTTTGCCACGTAGTTCCGGATATACGGGCTGGACTGCGGGATCATTTTTTCGAAGCTGGCGTTGATCTGCAGGCCGGTCGCCACCTTGAACCCAAAAAACACCGACAGCACAGCACACAACAGGATCAGCGCGAACCGATGATTGAACACCAGCCGCTCCAGCGCATTGCCGGAGTTGGCGTCGAACGCGGCGAGGTCCCGGACTACGGGCATGGAATTGATCTGCTCACTGCTGTTGCCGGCCATCTTGCGCTCCCCTCTCCCGCGGTTCACTTGAGTACAGCAATGTTTTTCACCCCGCCTGAACCGACGGCGACCAGGCCGCCACGCTCGAGGCTCGTACCGTCCCACAGTGACCACGGCGGACCCGGCACGTCTGCCGCGCTGAAGTTCGCGCCGCCGTCCGTGCTGACCAAGATACGGCCGTCCTGGCCGAGCAGCGCAAGCCGACCATCCGCGAGCCGCACGCCGCCGAGCAGACTCGATTCGTCAGGAATCCCAACTTTCGTCCAGGTCTGCCCGCCGTCGACGCTGCGCAGCGCATTGCCGCGCAAACCGTAGAGAATCATGTCCTCAGGTGTACCGAAGATGCCGAAAAAGCTGCCCTTGTAAGGCACGGTGAGCTTCACGAACTGCTGCGCGGCCGCATCGAAGCGCATGACGAGACCCTGCTCGCCGACGATATACAACGTGCTGCCGATCCTGCGTATCGCGTGCAGGTTCAGGGCATCCTGTTCGTTTTCGGTGCGGTCGAACCAGGGCGTCCAGCTCGCGCCGCCATCGTCAGTTCTGAAAATAACGTTGAACGAGCCGATGATGTAGCCGGTGCGCTCGTTGTCGAACCAAACCGACAGGAAGGGGCGTCCGGGGCCGTCATTGACAAAGCGTTTGGCTTCTTCGAGTGCGGCAGCGATCTTGGGGTTCGAGGGGTCCTGCTTTTCGTAGTAGGCCAACATCAGAGCAGCCGCCGATCTGCCGTCGAGTTGTTTGACCCAGGATGCCCCGCCGTCCGCGGTATGCAATACGATGCCGTCCTGACCCGTCGCCCAGCCTGAGCTTGGCGAAGCGAAGTACACGGCCACCAGGTCGGAACTCACCGGTGCGGGGGCTTGGCGCCAGCTCGCGCCATTGTCATCGGACAAGACGATCAGTCCACGCAAGCCGACAGCAACCAGCCGGCTCCCGGCATGCGCAACCGCAAGCAAAGGCGCCGTTCCGGCACGCGGGTTGGCCGCAGCCGGCGTGTCGATCGGATCGGCGAATGCCGCCAGCGACGGCTCGGCGACAGCCAGCGCGAGCGCGAGCAGTGCCGCGTTCAAACAGATACGGCGCATCATGTCTCCTGTCGATCAAAGTTAGCTTTAGCGCTGACTCTGGTCCCATGCAAAGCTGGCGCCCATCTCGGCACAGGCGGTGAGCAGCGGGAAAAAACCGTTGCATACCGCCCGTCGTGGGTTCTGCTGTCGACGACTCGCTCAGCTGAACGGGAGTGAGTCGAGCCGATCCGAATCAACGAATGCCGGTGGATTGCATCCGTTCAGGAGTGAACAAGCCGCTCGAAAAATCGACATTGAAGAAGATACCGGCGGTGTCCGAGGGATGACTGCCCAGCAGATAGACGCCGCTGTTAAAGTCGAAGAACCAGTTGCCGAGCGAATACGGGACCTTCATGTCATAAGCCGGCACCGTGTCCTCGAATCCGCCTCGATACAGCTTGCCTGCCTGGTCGTACGCGTCCATCATGCCGCCACCCAGATCCTCGTCCGTATAGAGGATCTTCTTGCTATAGAGATGCCGCGCGCCGGGTTTGAGCGTCAATTCGATCACGCGGACTCGATGCAGCTCCCAACGGATCTGATTGGCGTTCGGGAAATGCGGCGTCAGCATTTCCTTGTCCGGGACCGTGTATTCCCACTTGTACCCGTTATACGGAATATACATTTCCCGCGTACCCAGCAATTTGGCCTTCCAGCGATCCAGCTTGCCGTACATCAACTGGATGTCGTCCATGGTGATCACGCCCGAGTAGCCGGGATTGGGAGTGTCATAGGCGAGGTCGGGGGCAACGCGGGTGCGCCGCTGCCCCGGCGCATATTCCCACCCCGGCCAGTCGCGCGAACTCGACATGTAGTTCCAAAAGAGCGTCGTATCGCCCTTCAGGCGCGCGGGTGCGGCGTAGTCATTCTCGACCTGGTACCAGACACCGTCCGTTTTCTTGAACCCATCCCGACCCAACGCCGGATCGTAGTACGGAAAATAAAGGCTGCTCTTGAACGAGCCCGTCAGCACAGGATTGCCTGAACTGTCCATCAGCCAAGTGTTGACGAAGTTCTTATGCTTCGTGCCGACGAACCGCATGATGTAGTTGTAGAGCGCTTCCTCGCCCGTCTTTGGGATCGGGAATGGAACGCAGCCAAAGGCGTCCTCGATCTCCTGTCCACCATCCACCAGCTTCGCCTTGACTGCATTGATCTTGCAATTCTCACCGAACCAGGCGGGAAACGACACACTACGGTGCGTCGGATAGACAAGCATCTTGTAATCGGGATAGCGCTTGAAGAGTTCCTTGGAGGACTCGCTCAGCTTGTCCGCGTACTGCTGCCAGTTCTGAGCGGTGATCGTCAAAATCGGCTTTTCGCCGGCAAATGGATCGGCCCATTTGCCGCTATTCGGTTTGAAGTCCGCCGGAGGCTGGGAGATGCCGCCCGTATACGCCGGAATCTGGCCGTCCGCGCTGCCCGCCGCCTCTGCGCCGAAAACCGTGAGTTCAGTGCCGAGTTTCGCCGCTTCTTCCGCCGATACCGCCGCGTAGACATGGCAACCATAGGTGACGGCGATCGACGCAGCCGCCAGTAACTTTGCGATCTTCATGTGCGAATTTCCTGTGAAGTCCCGGGTGATCAGCATTTGTTCAGAGCGTGGTCTGGTAAGTGATGCCGAACCAGCCTTTATCCGAATAGGGCGCACCGTTGACATTGGTCGCCGTGCGCTTCCAGTTCGTGTAACCGGTGTAGGTCAAATTCACGATGTGCTTGTTGTAGATGGTGAATTGCAGACCCACCTGGTAGATGTTGCTGCCCTGGTTGCCGCCATCGACAGTCGGCGTATTGCCATGAATGTTCCATTGTACGAAGAGCGGCAGGTCGAGATCCACACCGGGGAACACCTGATTCCAGTGGGGTGTGAACGAAACACCGAACGTATAGAAATTCCTCGTCGCGCAACCGAGTGCTACCGCGTCGGACGCTGACGTGCACGCCGCGGAGTAACCCGGCGCGTTGAAGTTCTGCGCACCGGAGGTTACCTTGATCAGGTGCGCCGCAGCAATTTCCATCGCAAGCGGCGCCTCGTTCCAAAGGAAGGACTTGCCCAGGTAGGTCGTCGTATTGAGCAGCGCGTGCAGGGTATCGCCACGCGCCCCTTCGAGCGAGCCCGGCGAGGCACTGCCGGCCGACGACAAAGGCGTATTGCGGCGATACGAGACTTCGGCGCCGACCGCCGTGCCCGCAATCTGACTGTTGACGCCGATGCCGAGCAGTTGGACCTTGTTCGCGTAGATATCCTCGGTGGTGAAATTGGCCAGATTGAATTGATCGAACCACGGCGTCTTGTAAGTGAACCGTCGGTAGGTCAATTCAACGGTGCTCGAAAATTTTTCGAGGCGGTATTTGGCCTCCACACCGATGTCGCCTATGTCGCCTTGCGGTCCTTTGCGGTTGAAGATGGGAAAGGTCCCCGCGTACGCCGAGATCGGCGGACCATAGTTGATCGAATCCGACCCACCGAAATAGGTGCCGCCTTCAGGATACCGGTCCGGCAGCCATTCGAATGAGTAGTAGCCGCTCAACTGCAACTTGTTCGTCACCTGAGCGGAGGCGGCCACTTGCCCCGTGGGCAGTGATAATTCCTTCAGCGATGCCCCAGGGCTTTGCGTCGCCGCGATCAGGTTTTGCGGCGCCTGCGACACGGCGACCGAGTTCACACCGCCGACACTGCCGATGAGCGACTGCCCCCAGATTTGCGCGAGACGGCCTACCTTGATGTCGATCGGCACGTGACCCGCGTTGACGGTGGTGAAGACGAACGCGTCGCGCACTTCCGCAGACGGCCCGATGTAGTACTTCTTGATGTAGCCGGTGTAGTTGTTCCCCGGATAATTCGCGACATTCTGCAGACCCGGCGCGCTCTTGTCCTTGCCCGAATAAGCGGCGTCATACCAGCCCGCGATGCTGAAGCGGAAGCCGGTCGTGTCCTTGTACTTGAAGTCGAATTCGCTCGTGATGTCGAGCCGCGCGAGCATGGTCTGGTAACGCTTGAAGGTGTTGTCGCCTTCGTCGTAACTCGGGTTGTTCGCGATCGTCGGATTGAGCCCCTGTAGCCGCACACCATAGTTGGCGCGCAGCGTGGTGTCCAAGTCCATCTGGATGTCCGGATTCGGCGTGGTGATCGTAAACGCATGCGCCGTGCTTGCGAAGCCCCCGCACAGGCCAGCCAGCAGCATCGCTTCAAGGCTGCGCCTAAGCGCAACGCCGCCTTTCACAGTCGATTTCATCTTGTCTCCTCTGATTCGGAATCCACTCGGACGCGTCACTCTCTTTCCCGCGCATCTGACCGAAGCGTTTCAATCGGTGCGTCTTTTAGAATGTTGTTCAGCATCGTAAATGCGCCGTCGAGGGGGTGTCAATAGTGTTTTCCAGTAGAGAACCCTCGTCGCGCGGGCAGCAAGCGAGCTTCGCAGCGCAGGCCTTTGCGACTGTGGCTTGGTCAGTGGAAGCGCTGCGATACCGGGAGTGCGCGTGCTGCGCACTAAGCGGGGCCCCCAAACAGGGCACCGAAAGAAAGCGGTGAGCGAGAGCGGCACGGCGCGGCTCGAGCGCGCCTTAAGCGCGCCTCGCCCGGCGCGCGAAACGGCTCGCCGCGCTAACGCTATTTCACCTCCCAGACCAGCGGCAGGTGATAGAGCGTGCCGTTCACGCCGCCGTGAACCCCTGCCTTCTCGCCTGGCTTGATCTGGAAATCAGGAATGCGCTTGAGCCATTCCTGCAGGAAGACCTTCAGTTCCACTCGGGCCAGGAACGAACCCGGGCAGCGATGCGGACCGTTGCCGAAGGTCGAATGAATCGGCGTGGGACGAGAGAAGTCCACGGTGAGCGGGTCGTCGAACTTCCTTTCGTCGAGGCCATGCAGCGTGGTCGGCATGACGATCATGTCGCCCTCTTTGAGCTGCACGCCCTTATATTCGAAATCGTGAGTGATGCGCCGTCCTTGGTTCACCACCGGGAAACGCCGCAGAAGCTCGTCGACGGCTTTTTGCGTCAGTGCGGGATTGTCGACGAGCTGCTTGCGGTGCGCGGGGCTACCGGCGAGGAAGCGTGCGATGAAGCCCATTGCGGAGGCGACCGTGTCCAGCCCGCCGATCAGCACGAGCCCGCACAGGCCTCTCACTTCTTCGTCGGTCAACGGGCGCCCGTCGATCTTCGAGTGGACGATCTTGCTGATAAGGTCGTCGCCCGGATTCGCGCGCCGTTCGGCGATCTTCACCCCCAAATACTGGAAGATCGCACCAAGCGCGGCGAGCTTCTCGTTGGCATCGGACGGCCGCACCATCTTGTCCGCCAGGCTCAACAGGTATTCACGATCTTCAGGCGGCAGCGCCACCATGTTCATGAAGATGCCGATCGGCAAATGCTGCGCAAAGCCCGAAACGAACTCGACCTCGCCCTTCGGGTAGAAATCCTCGATCAGTTCGATCGCCATTTCCCGCGCCTTCTCTTCGAGCTTGCTGATCGCTTGAGGCATGAAGGCGGGTGCAATCAGCGAGCGATAGGCCGTGTGCTGCGGCGGATCGAAGAAGATGGGCGCCAGCGGCTGATGCTCCACGAGCGGCACGGTCAGCTGCTTCGATGAGAAGTTCTCGTAGTCTTTCAGGATGTGATAGATATCGTCGCCGCGCGTCGCGATCCAGTGACCGCCGTTGCGCGGCGTCCAGAAGATGTCGGGGATGCCCTCCGCGTGCAGCTTCTTCAGCGAGAGGTGATAGTCGTCCGCGGCGCCCGGCGGATCGTAGATATCCACATCGACCACCCGTTCGGGTGACACGTGTGCGGGGATCGGTGCCCGTTCTGACGTGCTGGCGTGACTGGCTGCTGACATAGGGTGTCTCCTTTTTTGGATCGATCAGACCATTCGTGAACCGCGCTTAGAGGAAGGCGCCGTATAACTCGACGTGATGTTCCGTGTTACCCCACGTCATGTCGATGCAGGTGAGACGCTTCACGTACCAGCCGACCGCGAGTTCGTCTGTCATGCCCATCCCCCCATGAAGCTGGACTGCCTGCTGTGCAACGTATCGGGCGCTCTTGCCGATCAGCGCCTTTGCAGCGGTCACCGCACGGTGCGCCGCCTGCTCATCGTCATCGCCTAGCTTCGCTGCCGCAAAATAGACGATCGATTTGGCCTGCTCGACTGCGCTCAGCATGTCCGCGGCACGATGCTGCAACGCCTGGAATTTGCCGATCGGCGAACCGAACTGCTTGCGCGTGCGCAGATAGTCGAACGTGAGATCGGTCAGCCGCGACATCGCCCCCACCGCTTCTGCGCAGAGCGCGAAAATGCCCTGATCGACGGTCCATTCGAGCAAGGGGTAGCCGTGATCGACGGCGCCGATTACCGCCTGTGCGTCGACGCGTACACCGTCGAAACCGATCTCGGCCACACGCTGCCCGTCGAGCGCCGGAAAACCCTTTACGCTCACACCGGGCGTGCGCGCATCGACCGCGAAGAGCGTGATGCCATGCTTGTCCGTCTGCTCGCCCGAGGTGCGCGCGGATACCAGCAAGATGTCTGCGCTGTCGCCGTGCAGCACGACGCCCTTTCGCCCAGTCAGGGCGAACCCGCCACTCGTTGGCTGGGCCGTGGTCGCGACGCTCCACAAATCGAAACGCGCGCCAGGCTCGAGCGTCGCCAACGCCGTCTTCAGGCTGCCGTCCGCGAGCCCCTCGAGCATCTGCGCTTTGCGCGCCTCGTGCCCGGCACGCCCGATCAGCTTCGCCCCGATCACCGCCGACGACAGAAACGGTTCCAGCACCAGTCCGCGCCCAAACGCTTCCGCCACGAGCATCGTCTCGACCGGCCCGGCCCCGAGGCCGCCGTGCTCCGGCGGTATGTTCAGCGCCAGTACGCCCATCTCGGCCAGCGTGGACCAGTGCGCGTCCGACCAGCCCCGCGGAGTAGCCGCCAGACGGCGCCTCGCCTCGAAGTCGTACTCCTTCTCGACGAAACGGCCGACCACATCGGCCAGCATCTGTTCTTCTTCAACCAGCGTGAAGTCCATGGCGTGCCCTCAGATGCCCAGCGCCTGCTTGGCGATGATGTTTTTCTGCACTTCCGTCGAACCGCCGTAGATCGAGATCTTGCGCCAGTCCAGATAGTGCGCGGCGAGCGAGTTGAGCAGTTCGCCGTTGGCCGTCTCGCCCTGCCAGTCCGCCTCCAGCGCTTCGCTGACGAAAGGCACCGCGTAAGGGCCCGCGCACTCCATGATCAGCTCGGTCAGTTGCTGCTGAATCTCTGAGCCGCGAATCTTCAGCACGGACGCTTCCGGTCCGATGGAGCGCCCTGCCGTCTCGGCCGAGACGACACGCAAGAGCGACCATTCATGTGCAATGAGGTCGATTTCCACGCTGGCGATCCGGTCGCGAAAGCGGATGTCCTCGATCAGCGGCTTGCCATGCTTGCGTTCGACGCTCGCAATTTCCTTGAGACGGCGCATGAAGCGCTTGCAGTTACCAAGGCCGGCAATATTGGTCCGCTCATGACCAAGCAGATACTTCGCGATCGACCAGCCGCGATGCTCTTCGCCGACCAAATTGCTCACCGGAACCACCACGTTGTCAAAGAACACTTCATTGACGTCGTGGCCGCCATCCAGCGTGCGGATGGGCCTCACGGTGATGCCAGGCGTCGCCATGTCGATGAGGAGGAACGAGATGCCTTCCTGCGGGCGTCCGCTGGCATCCGTGCGCACGAGGCAGAAGATCCAGTTCGCCCATTGCGCAAACGACGTCCAGATCTTCTGGCCGTTGACGAGGTAGCAGGCCTGACCGTCCCGCTCGATGCGTTCCGCACGGGTCTTGAGCGACGCCAGATCCGAACCCGCCCCTGGCTCGGAATAGCCCTGGCACCACCAGTCTTCCATCGAGATGATGCGCGGCAGAAAGCGCTCGCGCTGCGCGTCGGTACCGAACTTCTGGATGACCGGTCCAACCATCGAAAGCCCGAACGGCATCTGGCGCGGCGCGCCAGCGGTAAAGCATTCCTCGTCGAAGATGTTGCGCTCCGCGGCGTTCCAGGCGGCGCCGCCATATTCCGCGGGCCATGCCGGCGCACCCCATCCTCGCGCAGTGAGAATACGTTGCCAGCGAACGTAATCTTCTCGCGGCACGTGGCGGAAATTCAGCACGCGGTCGCGGATATCGTTGGGCAAATGCGTCGCCACGAATTCGCGCACCGTCGCGCGGAATTCCTTTTCGGCGGGGCTCTCTGTCAGATCCATCGTCAGACTCCAGTCGCTGCTTTCAGGCGATTTCCACGATTCCGTTATTGAGCACCACGGCATCGCGGGCGTCGACGCGCGCGCGCAGGTGCAAACGCGTGTCGCTCTCGCGCCAGAACTGGAAGCGCACTTCCTCGCCCGGGTAGACCGGCGACGTCAGACGCAGCGCCAGTCGCTTCAGCCGCGTCGCATCATTGGCCGCGAACGTGCGGATCGCGGCGTAACCCGCCATGCCGTAGGTCGCGAGGCCGTGAAGAATGGGGCGGCTAAATCCGGCCTTCGACGCCACCTCAGGATCGGCGTGCAGCGGGTTCGCGTCGCCCGAGAGACGATAGATCAATGCGGCATGAGCGCCGGTCGAGAAGACGTAGTCCGCGTCCGGAGCGCGCTCCGGCACGGCCGGCAGCGGTTCGGGCGGCGGATCGCTCACCCCGGACTCAACGCTGAAGCCACCGTCGCCACGTAGGAAGGACACCTGCCGGACCTCGGCGAGCCGATCGCCATTCGAGGCATCGATGATGTCCCGCAACAACTCGACGATTGCGCCTTTGCCTGCGCCCTTGTCCGTGATCCGGCTCACGCGCGTCTTGCTGACGATGGTCGCGGCGACAGGCATGGGGCGCAGAAAGCGCACGTCCTGCTCGCCGTGCACGAGCTTCACGTAGTCGATGCCCGTGCGGGGATCGCGCATCCACGACTTCGGCCACGCGAACGCCGCAGCGCAGGTCGGCATCGCCTGCAGGTCTTTTTCATAGACGTAGCGCAGTTGCGCGGCGTCGAGCGGATCCGAGCCCAGGCCGAGGCCGAGCGAATACAACATCACGTCGCGCTCGGTGTAGGTCTGCGTGACGTCTTCGATTGGCCAGTTCTTGACGACTTCGTAGTTCAACATGAGGGTGTGTCCTCTCAGTGCTCAAAAGGAAACGCCGGGCCGGCCGAAGTTTCCCAACCCGGGGCCTGCAGTGAAGCTCCAGGTCTGGGCGGTCAATAGTCCGTGAAGTTGGGTTTGCGCTTCTCCAGGAAGCTCGCCATGCCTTCCTTGTAGTCGTCGCACTGGTTTGCGATCGGCATGTCCAACCCGGCGTACATCACCGCCTCGTGCGGCGTCTGGAACGGCACTTCCCAGACCTGCTCCTTCATGATGCGCATCGAGCGCGGCGAGCAGTACTCGGCCATTTCGCGCGCATATTCGTAGGTCTCCTCGGCCAGCCTCTCTGCCGGAATCGCACGATTCACGAGGCCCATGCGCTCCGCTTCGCGGCCCTTGATCTTGCGTCCGGAGAGCAGCAGGTCGAGCGCATGCGCCTGGCCCACGTGACGCGCGAGGATCCACGCCATGCCGTATTCGGCAGTCAGACCGCGGCGCGCAAACGCCGTTGTAATGGTGGCGTCCTCGGAGGCAAAGCGGATGTCGCAAAAGAGCGCGTGAATCAGGCCGATGCCGACGGTCGCGCCGTTGAGCATCGCAATCACGGGCTTCGGAATCGACGGATAGTAGGAGCAGCGCGTTTGCCAGTCCGCGCGCTTGCGCATATCGAAAGGACGCGGGAGCTTCGTCATGAGCGCGGCAGGATCGCCGCCGAAGCTGTGAATATCGCCGCCCGCGCAAAACGCCTTGCCCGCGCCGGTAAAAACGATGACGCGCACGCCACGGTCCGCGCCTGCTGCCTGCATCGCCTCGTACACCTCCGTCGCCACCTGGTCGTTCCAGGTGTTCATGTGTTCGGGGCGGTTCAGGGTGATGGTCGCGATACGGTCCTTGACGTCGTACAGAATGGTCTCGAAGCGCATGAGATCCCCTCGATGCTTAGAATGAACGCGGCAGGTCGAGCACGTGCTCGGCCACGTAGGACAGGATCAGATTCGTCGAGATAGGCGCGACCTGATAGAGGCGCGTTTCGCGGAACTTGCGCTCGACATCGTACTCGCACGCGAAACCGAAGCCGCCATGCGTCTGCAGACACGCGTTCGCCGCCTTCCATGAAGCCGTGGCCGCGAGATGCTTGGCCATGTTCGCTTCGGCGCCGCAGGGCTGATGATTGTCGAACAGCTCGCAGGCCTTGTAGCGCATGAGGTCCGCCGCGCGCACGTCGATGTACGCTTCGGCAATCGGAAACTGGATGCCCTGATTCATGCCGATGGGCCGGTCGAATACCACTCGCTCGTTCGCGTACTTCGACGCGCGATCGACGAACCAGTAGCCGTCGCCGATGCACTCCGCCGCAATCAGCGCGCGCTCGGCGTTGAGGCCATCGAGGATGTACTTGAAACCCTTGCCTTCCTCGCCGATCAGATTCTCTTCGGGAATCTCCAGGTTGTCGAAGAACAGCTCGTTGGTCTCGTGGTTGACCATATTGGGAATGGGCCGCACGGTCAGGCCGTTGCCAATAGCCTGATGCAGATCCACGAGAAAGCACGACAGCCCCTCCGACTTCTTCTTCACGTCCGACAAAGGCGTGGTGCGCGCCAGCAGAATCATCATGTCCGAGTGCTGCACGCGGGAAATCCATACCTTCTGGCCGTTCACCACATAGCGGCCGTCCTTCTTCACGGCCGTGGTTTTCAGCTTGGTGGTGTCCGTGCCCGTCGTCGGTTCGGTCACGGCCATCGACTGCAAGCGCAATTCGCCGCTCGCGATCTTCGGCAGGTATTTGCGCTTTTGCGCCTCCGAGCCGTTGCGCAACAGCGTGTTCATGTTGTACATCTGGCCGTGGCAAAACCCGGAGTTTCCGCCGTTGCGGTTGATCTCCTCCATGATCACGGACGCCTCGGTCAGCCCGAGACCCGAACCGCCGTATTCCTGCGGAATCAATGCCGCCATCCAGCCGGCCTTCGTCAATGCATCGACAAATGCCTCCGGATAGACACGCTCGTGATCGATACGGCGCCAGTACTCGTCGGGATATTCCTTCGACAGATCGCGCAAGGCGTCGCGCAGTTCCCGATACGGGTCAAGGGTGGAATTTCGGCTCATGAATGGTTTCCGTTTGCTTGGCTGAACGCGCGCGGCTCAGGCTGCTGAATCGATCAGCCCGCCTGCATCGGCGAGCTGGGCCAGATGATGCTCGGTCGAACCGAACTGGATATCGATCGCGCTCAGGCGCCGAAGGTAATGACCGACCTTGCATTCCTCGGTCATGCCGATGCCGCCGTGCAGTTGCACGCCCTGCTGGCCGATGAAGCGGCCCGAGCGTCCGATCTGGACTTTGGCCGCGGAGATGCTGCGATCACGCTCTTCGGTGTCCGGCTCTTCGCTCATCATGGTCGCGAAAAGCGCCATGCTGCGCGCCTGTTCGAGCATGACCAGCATGTCGACCGCGCGATGCTGCAGTGTCTGGAACGAGCCGATGGGCACGCCGAACTGCTTTCGGACCTTAAGGTACTCCACGGTTTCCTCGTGGGCGGCGGCCATCGCTCCTACGGCTTCCGCGCTCACGGCCGCGATCGCCTGCGCCACCACCGTTTCGATCAGCGGCAACGCGCTGCCCGCAACGCCGAGAACGTCGCTCTGCGCGACGCGGACAGCGGACAACTCGATGTCCGCCGCTCGCAGACGATCTTGCGTCGGATAGGCATGTCGCGTCACGCCGGCCGCATTCGCTTCGACCAAAAAGAGCCCAATCCCATCACGCTCGCGTCTTCCGCCCGACACTCGCGCGGACAGGACGAGCTTATCCGCACTGCCGCCGTGAAGCACCACGCGCTTTGCCCCGTCGAGGACCCATCCGTCTCCTTCGCGTCGCGCGGTTGTCGCAACATCTGCAAGGTCGTAGCGCGACTGCGCCTCACCATGCGCGAACGCCATCAGCAGCTCGCCTTGCGCAATTCGCGGCAAAATCGCGGCGCGCTGCGCCTCGTTTCCGCCAAGCCGCACGAGGCCACCGCCCAGCACGACCGTCGACAGATAGGGTTCGACTACGAGCCCGCGCCCCAGCGCCTCCATGACGATCATCGTTTCGACGGAGGCGCAGCCGCTGCCCCCGTACTGCTCGTCGAACGTCAGGCCCAGAAGCCCCATTTCGGCGTAGCGCGTCCATTGCGCGCGGCTGAAGCCGTCCGGCTCCGCGAGGTATTTCGCACGCTGCTCGAAGCCGTACTCGTCTTTCACGAGCCGCTCGACGCTGTCCTTGAGCATGCGTTGCTCATCGGTGAAATCGAAGTCCATAACCCATACTTCTCCGCAGTTCGACGTCGCTCAGAGCCCCAGTACCGACTTGGCGAGAATGTTCTTCTGAATTTCGTTGGAGCCGCCGACGATCGATACGTGGCGCGCGAAATAGTGGTTCGGCGCAATCGTCAGTGCCCAGTCAGGTTCGCGGACCGCATCGCCGAGACCCCGCAAGAAGTCGATATCGAGCGGCAGCGCATCGGGGCCCGCCACCTCGAGCAGCAGCTCAGCCGAGCGTTGTTGGAGCTCCGAGCCCTTGATCTTCAGGATCGAAGTCTTTGGGTCCGGCACGTGGCTGTCTTGCGCACTCGTCTCGGCGATCACGCGCATCTGCGTCATCTCCAGCGCCTTCAATTCAACCTCGACATCGGCAACGCGTTCGCGAAAGCGCGGATCGTCCCACAGCACGCCGTCACCGCAGGGAACGCGCTTGGCGAGATCTTTCGCATGGCGAACACGCATCTTCGACACACCCACACGAGCGATGCCGCTGCGCTCGTTGCCGAGCAGATACTTGGCGTAGTCCCAGCCCTTGTTCTCTTCACCGATGCGGTTGGCAACCGGCACCCGCACGTTGTCGAAAAACACCTCGTTGGTCTCATGGTGGCCGTCGATCGTGATAATGGGCCGCACCGTCAGGCCCGGCGTTTTCATATCGATGAGCAAGTACGTGATGCCCTGTTGCTTTTTGCCGCTCGAGTCCGTTCGCACCAGGCAGAACATCCAGTCGGCGTGATGCGCCGTCGACGTCCAGAGCTTCTGCCCGTTGATGACATAGTGATCGTCGTCGCGCGCGGCCTGCGTTCGCAGCGCGGCCAGATCGGAACCGGCACCCGGTTCGGAGAAGCCCTGGCAGAACCAGTACTCCAGGCTGGCGATGCGGGGAAGGAAATGACGCTTCTGCTCTTCGCTGCCGAACGCGATCAGCACCGGACCGATCATGTTGACGTTGAACGACAGTGTCTCCGGCGCGGGGGCCATATGCAGCTCTTCCTTGAAGATGTATTGCTGCACGGCGCTCCAGCCGGTACCGCCCCACGCCTTGTCCCACGCTGGCGTAGCCCAGCCGCGCTCGTAGAGGATGCGTTGCCAGCGGCGCAGATCGGCCGCCGAATAGCGCTGCCCCATCACGGCCTTGCGTCGAATGTCGGCGGGCAGCGCCTCCTTGAAAAAGGCTCTCACCTCATTGCGGAATGCCAGTTCTTCGTCGGTATATCGCAGGTCCATGAGTGTCTCGTTCCTCTTTTATGGGTCGACTGCCGCGTGCGGCTCAGGCCAGCGTTCCCGCTTCTTTCAGCTCGCCGATGCGCTCCGGCGCGAGCCATGCGGCGAGCGCGGCATCGATCGTCGCCGCGTCCGGCGCTTCGGGCGCGGTCGGCTTCTCGGGTACCGTGACCGAGAAACGTGGCGCCGGAGCGGGCTGAACGATGCCGTCGATGTCGATAAACGTCCCGCGCGCTTTGAGGTGCGGGTGCTCGGGTGCCTCGCTCCACGACAGCACGGGCGCGAAGCACGCGTCCGTGTGCTCGAGCAGCGTTGTCCATTGCTCGCGTGTGCGGCTTTTGAACTTCAGCGCGAACAACGCGCGAGCCGCAGGCCAGTTGCGCTCGTCGAGCTGCGCGCCGAGCGTTTGTGGATCGATGTCGAGCAGGCGGAGCAGTTCGAGGTAGAACTTCTCTTCGATTGGGCCCACCGAAATCCAGTTGCCGTCCGCGCATTCATAGACGTCGTAGAAGTGCGAGCCGGAGTCCGTGATATTCGTCCCGCGTCCGTCGCGCCAGATGCCGGCCGCCTGCATCCCAAAGAAGGTCGTGGCAAGGTTGGCCGTGCCGTCGACGATGGCGGCGTCCACGACCTGGCCTTTGCCACCGTTGCGCGCATGCAGGATGGCGGAAAGCAGCCCCATTACGAGGTACAGCGAACCGCCCGCATAGTCGCCGATCAGATTCAGCGGTATCGACGCAGGCTGATCGCGGCGGCCGATTGCATTGAGCACGCCGGTGATCGCGATGTAATTCAGGTCGTGTCCTGCGTAATCGGAAAGCGGACCGTCCTGCCCCCACCCCGTGATACGTCCGTAGACGAGCTGCGGATTGCGCTCGAGGGCAGCCTGCGGGCCGATACCAAGGCGCTCGGTTACGCCAGGGCGGAAACCCTCGATCAAGGCGTCGGCGCGCTCTACGAGCGACAGCATGAGCTCGACCGCCTTCGCGTCTTTCAGATCCAGTGCGATCGTCTTTCGGTTGCGCAGCAACAGGTTGTAGCGCAACGGCCGCTCGATGCCGAGCTTGACCGGCTGGCGCCGCTCGATGCGCAGCACCGTCGCGCCCAAATCGGCGAGCAACATCGCCGCCATCGGTCCTGGTCCGATACCGGCCAGCTCGATGATTCGGATTCCTTCAAGCGGTCCCATCGGTCAACCCTTGCGAGCATGGGCGCGCATGGCATCCCATTGTTCGTCGGTCCAGTCCTGCATGGCGCGGAATGTCGGGCCGCCAACGCCCTGCATCCAGCGGCCGCCGTCGATCACGATCATGTCGCCAGTGATATAGCCCGAACCCTCCGATGCCAGGTACGCATAGAGGTCGGCAAGTTCGCTGTGATCGCCGAAGCGCCGCAGCGGCACCGATCGTTCCTGCGGTTCGACCTGCGAGCCGGGCGGATACAGTTGCTCCCAGGCTCCCGGCGTCGGAAAGAGGCCAGGGGCCACCGCGTTCAGCCGAATGCCCTTCGGCCCCCACTCGACGGCGAGGCTGCGCGTCATTGCGAGCACACCGGCCTTGGCCGCCGCGGAGGGCACCGTAAAAGCCGAGCCGGTCATCGTGGGCGTCGACACGGTGCTGATCACGTTGCCCTTGTGGCCCGCGTCGATCCAGCGCCTGCCCGCGGCGATCGTGCAATAAAAGCTGCCATGCAGCACGATGTCGAGGACCGCATCCACAGCACGCGACGAGAGGCTTTCCGTGCGCGCGATGAAGTTCGCCGCCGCGTTGTTCAGCAACACGTCGAGCGGGCCGTCCTGCCAGATGATGTCCATCATCGACTCGACCGACTCCGCGCTGCGCACGTCTGCCGATACGGTCGTGATGCGCGCGCCAGGCATTGATGCGCGGAATTCATCGGCCGTCGCATCGAGCACCTCCTTGCGGCGACCGCAGATGACGAGATCGGCGCCCAGTTCGACATAGCGCCGGCCGATGCTCTTGCCGAGACCGGTGCCGCCGCCGGTGATCAGAATTCTTTTGTGCTTCAGCAGGTCAGGCGTAAACATAGGCGTTGAATGTCCAGTAGAAACAGCAACGGAGAACGGCAGCTTCAAGCGCCGGTAAATACCGGCTTGCGCTTTTCCATGAAGGCGTTCACGGCTTCCGTGTGATCGTTGGTCTGACGCGTCAGCGGATTGAGGTCGGTCTCGAGGCGGCACGCGTCTTCGATCGAATTGCCCGCGTTGACGAGACTCGCCTTCAGGAGCGCCAGCGTCACGGGTGGATAGCTCGCAAAGCGAGACGCGGCCGCGATCGCCGCATCGAGCGCGCTCCCGCTCGCGGCAACCTCGCTGACCAGGCCGATACGGCGCGCCTCGGCTGCCTCGATCACGTCGCCTTTCAGCATCAGTTCCCGTGCCTTCCCCCCGCCGACCTTCTGCGGCAACGTCCAGAGAATCCCCGTATCGGGCAGCAATCCGACCTTGCCGAACGCGCACGAATATTTCGCCGTCTCGGCACTGACCACGAGATCGCAAGCCGCGGCGAGCGAGAGGCCTGCGCCATAACACGCTCCCTCTACCGCTGCGACGACCGGCTTCGTGCCCGTGTAAATCAGCTTGAAAAGACGTACGCCCACCGCGATGCGTTCGCGCAGCGCCAGCAGTGATGGCGTGGCCTCCTGCATTTCCGACAAGTCGCCGCCCGCGCAAAAATGACCGCCGGCGCCCGTCAGCACGATTGCCCGGGTGTCCGGGTCGTCATGCATGAGCCGCTGGAACACCTCGGTCAACGCGAGACGCATCTTCATCGAGAATGCATTGCGTCGCTCGAGATAGTTCATCGTGACAACGGTCACCTCGCCTTCGCGACGCACGTGAACGATTGGGTCGCTGCCCGCTGCCATTTGCTCTTGTTCGATACTCATCGCATCACTCCCCCGCCGTCACTCGCCAGTGAAAACCGGCGCGGTGTGTTCAAAAAACGCCTTGCAGGCAGCCTGATGATCCTTCGACCGTCGCAGGATGGGCTGATAGTCGATCTCGGCTCGCAGCGCGCCATCCATCGTCGTCGCGGCATTCGTGAGCGCTTCCTTGAGAAGTGCCACGCCGAGCGGCGGCAGATCGGCCAGGCCACGCGCAACATCGATTGCTTTTGCGCGTGCGGCGCCGGGCTCGACCACTTCGTTCGCGAGGCGAATGGCGCCAGCCTTGTTACCGTCGATCTCCGTGGCGAGCGACAGCATCTCCCTGGCACGGGCCATCCCGATGCGCTTGGGAAGCGTCCATAAAATGCCGGTATCCGGAATCAGACCGACGCGCAGAAAAGCCGCGCAGAAACGCGCATTCGATGCCGCAACGACATAGTCGGTCGCGACCGCGAGCGAGAGTCCTGCGCCGAAGGCGACGCCTTCGACGGCTGCCACAACGGGCTTGGGGCCGGCCAGCATTTCGCGCACCACGACGCACGATTCGGCCAGGATCTCGCGGCTTTGTAAAATCGTGCGCTTCGTCATTTCAGAGATGTCGGCGCCCGCGCAAAAGTGTTCACCCGCGCCGGCCAGGACGATCGCACGCGACTCGGCGTCATTGACCATGAGGCGATGCATCGCGTCGCGCAGCATCTGGCGCATCTGCCGGCCCATGGCGTTGCGACGCCGAGGATTATTCAAGGTCACGATCGCGACGTGCCCCTCGCGCGTCACCTCGATCAGCGGCGCGACGTCGGTGCCTGCCGTTTGCTTTTCGCTCATGATGGCTTCCTTCAGTCGGCCACGAAGACAGGCTTGCGCTTTTCCATGAAGGCGCTCACGGCTTCCTGATGTTCGCGGCTGCGGCGCAGGATGGGCTGCAGATTGACTTCGGTTTCGATCGCGTCTTCAAGCGTGCGAATGCCCGTGGCGAGCGCGCTCTTCAGGTGCGCCGTGGCCACCGAGGGTAGTTCCGCGTACCGTTGAGCCACTTCCATGGCGGCATTCAGCGCCTCGCCGGGCTCGACAACCTGATTGGCAAAGCCGGTCTCGCCCGCTTCGATGCCGTCGAACTCTCGCGCGCTCAGCATCAGCTCGCGCGCGAGGCCGCCGCCTACACGTTGCGAGAGCGACCAGAAGAGCCCCGTGTCGGGCAGCAGTCCCACCTTGACGAACGCACTCGCATATCGCGCGGCCGAAGACGTGACGACGTAGTCGCACGCGGCAGCCAGTGAAAGACCCGCGCCAAACGCAAACCCTTCCACTGCGCCGACAACGGCTTTCGGACCTTCGATCATCAGCTTGAAAATATCGAGCGGCAATTGATTGCGCTGACGATATTCCAGTACCTTGCGCGTCTGCATCTCGGAAATGTCGCCGCCCGCGCAAAACGTATTACCCGCGCCGGTCAGGACAATCGCGCGGCAACTGTCCTCGCGATGCATCAGGCGATCAAGTTCCGCGTACAACGCCTCGCGCATTTTCAGCGAGAACGCATTACGCCGTTGAACATAATTCAATGTGACGACCGCGATTGCGCCGTCTTGCCGGACCTCTACGATGTCTGCCATCAGAGCGTTTCCTGCGTTCCGAGAATGACGGTGGCCTGGCTCGACAGCACGCCACCGTTGCCGTGCGCGATCGCGAGCTTCGCGCCGGCAATCTGGCGGTCGCCCGCGCGGCCCGTCAATTGCCGCATCGATTCTTCGATCAGAAACAGTCCATACATGCCGGGATGAACGCAGGACAAACCGCCGCCGTTGGTATTCACGGCGAGACGACCACCCGGCGCAATGGCGCCGTCCGACACGAAGCGGCCGCCTTCCCCTTTCGGGCAGAAGCCGAGATCCTCGAGGAAAAGAACGGTGTTGATCGTGAATGCGTCGTAGAGCATGGCGACGTCGATATCGCTTGCCTTGACGCCCGCCATTTCATACGCGCGCCGGCCTGATTCGGCCGCGGCGGTCACAGTCAGATCCGGCATGCTCGCGATTTCGCGGTGCGAAGTGGCCGAAGCCGCGCCGAGCAGATACACCGGCTTGTCGGTCAAATCGCGCGCCCGGTCGGCCCGCACCATGACGACGGCCGCCGCGCCGTCGGTCACGAGGCAGCAGTCGCGCACCGAGAGCGGGTCCGATACCAGACGCGCGCCCAGCACATCGTCGATCGACAGCGGCGCGCGCACGTACGCCTCCGGATTCAACTGCGCCCACTTGCGCGCGGCCAACGCGACCTCGGCGAGATGCTCGCGCTGGGTGCCGTATTGGTGCATATGACGCGCTGCCGCAAGCGCATAGGACGATACGGGGTTCATCGGCTTGTACGGGCTCTCCCAGGGCGAAGGCCGCGACGACTGCACGAGCTTGCCGGCCGCGCTGCGCTGGTTGCTCCCGTAGGCGATCAACGCAACGTCGATCTGTCCCGTCAGCAACGCCATGGCCGCCGTGTGGGCGTAGATCTCGAACGCCGAGCCGCCGCTGCGGTTGTTGTCGGTGAACTTCGGGTTAATCCCGAGGTATTCGGCAAACGTAAGCCCGGAGAGCATATCGTCCGGCGTGCAGACAAAGAGTCCGTCCACGTCGCCGGGCGTGAGGCCCACCTTGGCCAGTGCGTCGACGGACGCGCGCGCCGCAAGGTCCATCGACGACAGGCCGGGTGCTTCCCCAATCCCATATGTGGCGCCTGCCACCAGTGCGGTACGCCCGCGCAAGTTAAAGTCCATTCGATCTACCTTTTATCGGTGCGACCGGGTCTTGACGGTCGGTTGCGGGGTTAGCGGGCATCAGGCCGGCTCGAATACAAGCAATGCCGCGTCCCCCCGGTACACCACCTTCGCCTGCACCGGCATGCCGATGCGTACGGCCTCCGGCTCGATGCCCTCCACGCAGCTGAGCATGCGCACACCCTCTTCCAGATCGATCACTGCAACGTTGTAACTCGGCGTGGGCGCTTTCTGGCGCACGACCGTGGTGGAATAAACCGTCCCCTTGCCGGAAGCCTCGACCCACTCCAGGTCGCGCGCCCCGGTAACGGGCTCGGCCACGCGCGGGTAGAAGACGTAGCGGCCGCTGCCGCGGCTGCGCTGGATCATCAAGCGGCCCTCGGCCAGAAACTTCTGATAGTCGACTTCAGGACAAAGAGAGTCCATTCCCCGCTCCTCCAAATCGTTTTGCCACAGGCTCACGCCGAACATAGCCGCTATATCGGGTGAACGTAAAGCGTATACACGAACGACGTTCCAAATACTAAACGCACTGGAAGCGCCCTGTCAACGGCGGGAAAGCGCTGTCATGCCCCGCCGCGCAAGGCTGACACTACCTCGCGGGAAATGCCGAACCTACCCCGGACAAACCCGTGGCGGCTTGTTTCCGGGCTTGACGTCTCCCGGACGATTCGTTTACGTTATCGAACATTGTTCATGTTTTCGAAGACTGATGCCGAGCGATGTTCAGGAGTGGCCAGCGGGGGAAGGTTTCCCCACTCCGGACGCGAATCCCGGCCTGGAACACCGCTAGCAAGAGAGCCCGAAGTGACATACGAACTAACAGACGACCAGGTTCAGATTCGCGATCTCATCCGGCGCGTCGCGAGGGAGCGCGTGGCGCCGCGGGCCGACGAGATCGACCGCACGGCCGAGTATCCGCATGACATGTACGCACTACTTAAGGAACTGGGTCTCTTCACGCTGCCGTTTCCCGACGCGTACGGCGGCGCTGGGAGCGTCATGTCGGCCTGTATCGCTGTCGAGGAGTTCGGACGCGTTTGCTACAACACCGGCTATCTTCTAGTCGTGCAGTGGACGCCGTTCGGCGCCATTCTCGAAGGCGGCACGGAAGCACAGAAGGCGCGCCTGCTACCGGGCCTGGCCTCGGGCGAGCTGCGCGGCGCGCTTTCGATCACCGAAGCACAAAGCGGCTCGGACGTTTCCGGCATCCGCACCACAGCGCGGCGCACAGAGGGCGGCTATGTGCTGAATGGATCGAAGATCTGGTGCACGAATTCGCATATCGCCGACTTCATCCTCGTCGCGGCGAGGACGCTCGATGAGCAAGGCCAGCCGCTGGGGATCAACCTCTTCATCGTCGAGCGGAGCACGCCCGGCCTCACGATCGGCAATGAGGAAGACAAGATGGGTGCCCGCGGCGTAGCGTCGTGCCCGCTCTACTTCGACGACGCCTTCATCCGTTCCGAAGACCGTCTCGGCCCGGAAGGCGGGCAAGGATTCAAGGTGGCCATGGAGGCGCTCAACACGAGCCGCCCCATTGTGGCCGCGCGCGCGGTCGGCATCGCGCAGGGCGCGATCGATCACACCGTCAAATTCATTCAGGACCGCGTGGCGTTCGGTCAGACCATCAGCAACTTCCAGGGCGTGCGCTGGATGATCGCCGACATGGTGACGCAAACCGAAGCCGCGCGCCAGCTGGTCTACCGCACCGCGTCGCTCGTCGACGCCGGGGTGCGTGGCCGGGAACTGGCCCCGATGGCCGCGATGGCGAAGATGTTCGCTTCAGACGTCGCCATGAAAGTCGCGACCGACGCCGTGCAGCTCTTCGGCGCGGCGGGCATCTCGAACGAATATCCGATCAACCGCTATTTCCGTGACGCAAAGGTGGTGCAAATCATCGAAGGCACCAACCAGATCCAGCGAAACATCATCGCGGACAACGTGCTTGGCCGCGTCAACAAGAACTGACAAGACAGTTCGGCACATCGGCAAGCGACAATAAAGAGGACAGGCAAATGGAAGAAATCGAAACGGTTGGCTTGGGGATTCACTGGGAGGACCTGCCCATTGGACGCAAGTTCAAGACCGTGGGCCGCACGGTCACCGAGACGGATGTCGTCAACTTCGTTTCCGTGACCGGCATGCTGGAGGTGCTGTTCACTAACACTGAATTTCTCCGGGAGCAATCGGCCATCAAGGGGCGCGTCGCGCCGGGCGCGCTGGTGTTTACGCTCATGGAAGGGCTGCTCACGCAGGCCACCATGCAGGGCGTCGGCTTTGCGTTCCTGAACATGGAACTCGACATCAAAGGTCCGACCTATGTCGGCGACACGATTCATGTGGAATGCGAAGTGACCGAATGCCGGCCAAGCAAGGGACGACCCGGGCTTGGACTCGTGCGCACGCGCAATCGTGTGATCAAGCAGGACGGCACGGAAGTGATGGTCTATACGCCGCTCAGACTCGTGAAGGGCAAGGAATACAAGGCCTGAGCATGCAGAATCCCCAACAACCGCTGCAACGGGCGACCGGACCGTTGGCCGGCGTCCGCGTGATCGATCTGACCATCAATGTGCTCGGCCCCGTCGCGACGCAGCTTTTGGGCGACATGGGTGCGGATGTCATCAAGGTCGAACCGCCCGAAGGCGACCAGAACCGCAAGAACGGTCCCGGCCGTAACCCGGACATGGCCGTCTTCTATACGATCATGAACCGCAACAAGCGGAGCGTGATCCTGAACCTCAAGCAGGCCGAATGCCGCGAGGCGTTGCTCAAGCTCGTCGAGACGGCCGATGTCATCGTGCACAGCATGCGCCCGAGCGCGGCCGAGCGGCTCGGTATCGACTATGACAGCGTGAAAGCGCGCAACCCCCGCATCGTGTACGCATCGGGCGCGGGCTATCGCATCGATGGTCCCTACAAGGACCGCCCCGCTTTCGACGACGTGATCCAGGGCGAAAGCGGCATCGCCGCGATGAACCGCGATGCGGACGGATCGCCACGCTACTTCCCGACGGTAATCGTCGACAAGTTCTGCGGCTATGTGCTGGCGTCGTCGATCGGCATGGCGCTTTATCACCGCGAGCGCACTGGATTGGGTCAGCTCGTTCACGTGCCGATGTTCGAGACGATGCTGCAGTTCAATCTGTTCGAGCATCTGTGGGAAGGCGCGCTCGGGTCGAACGATGGGACCGGTCTCGGCTATCCGCGCATGTTCTCGCCGCATCGCCGGCCCTATGCGACCAAGAACGGTCACATCTGCCTGCTCGCGGTGAACAACGAACAATGGCGCCGCGTGCTGCGCGCGATCGATGCGGCTCACCTTCTCGACGATCCGCGTTTCTGCCACATGGCGGAACGCATGCGCAACATCAACGAGCTTTACCGCATCGTCGGCGACGCCATCCTCACCAAGACCACCGAGGAATGGAACGCCATTTTCGCCTCGGCCGACGTGCCTCATGGTCCCGTGCGCGACCTGAAAGACCTGATGCTGGACGCGTACCTGAAGGAGACCGGCTTCTTCCAGCGATTCGAGCACCCGACGGAAGGCGAGATGGTGATGACCTCGATTCCGGTTCACTTTTCCGAGTCTCCGGGCAATGTGCGCTATCTGCCGCCGAATCTCGGCGAGCACAGCGTCGAGGTTCTGATCGAAGCGGGCTACGGCGCGGAAGAGGCGCGCGCGCTCGTTGCGCGGGCCACAGGGAAAGGCGAGGCGGTTTCGGAAGCGCTCAGCAAGGACTAATCGGCGCGCGAGCGCCTGGCACATCACGGAGGGAATCAATGAAGGGGCTCAAGGATAAGGTCGTCGTCGTCACAGGCGCCGCCGGCGGGATCGGAACGGCAATCAGCAAGCGGTTCGGCGAAGAAGGGTCCACCGTCGCCCTGTTCGACCTCAACCAAGAAGGCGCCGAACGTGTCGCGGCCGAAATCGAGGCGGCAGGCGGAAATGCGCGCGCGTATCGCGTCGACATCACGGATCACGAAGGCGTCCATGCTGCCGTCGCCAAGGTCGAGGAAGAGCTCGGACCGATCGAAGTGCTCGTGAACAACGCCGGCTGGGACATGGGCGCCTTCTTTCTGCAGACCGAAAAGCCGTTCTGGGACAAGGTCGTCGCCATCAATCTGTATGGACCGCTCAACATGCACCACGCCGTGCTGAAGCGCATGGCCGAACGCGGCCGGGGCCGCGTCGTCAACATTTCCTCGGACGCGGGACGCGTAGGTTCATCGATGGAAGCGGTGTACTCGTTCTGCAAAGGCGGCTTGATCGCATTCACGAAGACGATGGCGCGCGAAATGGCGCGCCAGCAGATCCCCGTCAATGTCATATGCCCCGGCCCCACCGCGACGCCGCTTCTCGACAACCTCGCGCAAGGCGAAAAAGGCGAGCGCATCAAGGCCGCCCTCGTCAAGGCCGTGCCATTCGGGCGGATGGGCGAGCCTGGGGACATCTGCGGCATGGTCGCCTTCCTCGCAAGCGACGATGCAGCCTTCATCAGCGGCCAGGTCATCAGCGTGTCCGGCGGCCTGACCATGGCCGGCTAAACGGCCAGCCAGCGACATCCAACAATCACATCGGAATACGACATGGAATTCAAGGACATTGTTTATCAGGAGGCCGATGGGATCGCCACGATCACCATCAATCGCCCGAAGGTCTACAACGCATTCGACGCCAACACCTGTGAAGAGCTCATCAAGGCTTTCGGGCTTGCGGGGTGGAACAAAGATATCGGCGTCGTGGTGCTCACGGGCGCCGGCGACAAGGCGTTCTGCACGGGCGGCGACCAGTCCGGCGACGGCTACAACGGGCGCGGCACCGTCGGCCTGCCGATCGAGGAACTGCAAAGCATCATTCGCGACATTCCGAAGCCCGTGATCGCGCGCGTGAACGGCTATGCGATCGGCGGCGGAAACGTGCTCGTGACGATCTGCGATCTCGCCATCGCGTCCGAGACAGCGATCTTCGGCCAGGTCGGCCCGAAGGTGGGCTCGGTCGATCCCGGCTTCGGCACGGCGTACCTCGCGCGCATCATCGGCGAGAAGCGCGCGCGCGAAATCTGGTACCTGTGCCGCAAATACAGCGCGAAACAGGCGCTCGACTGGGGTCTCATCAATGCGGTCGTGCCGCCCGAGCAACTCGATGCGGAAACGAAGAAGTGGTGCGATGAAATTCTGCAGATGAGCCCGACCGCCATCGCACTCGCGAAGCGCTCGTTCAATATCGACACGGAGAACATCCGCGGCATCGGCGCGTTTGCGATGCAGGCGCTCGCGCTTTACTATGAGACGGATGAATCGAAGGAAGGCGGCAACGCATTCCGTGAGAAGCGCAAGCCGGAGTTTCGCAAGTATGTGAAGTAAGCAGGTGCGCGCGCTTTCGGGGCAATCTGCGGGATGACGAGCCGCCCCGAGGTTGTGCGCATTGTTTTCACCCTTGTCGTCGCCCTACGTCACTAGCGCATTTAACCGGTTCATTGCGAGCGCGGCATCGTCGATGATCTCGTCGAAAATCGCCTCGACTCGTTTGATTGCATCGGCAAAGATCGCCGCATGGCCATAGTCGATCATGCCCTTGCGCGTATCGCCGGTCACGTAGGCCTCGTGCGCAAGTGCGCCCATGACGTGAGGACGGAACTGCTCGAACTCAGTCACCTGCGCACGATCCAGTTCCATGACCGCCTCTGCGCTCTCGTTGCGCAGCACGCGGTGGTGATCGCGAATCGCAGACTTGACGACGACGCTTTCGCTGCCGTCGCCCGCCACCACCTTCGCCTTCACGTCGCGATGAATCCACAGTTCATCGGCAACCATCATGCGCGTGCCCATGATCACGGCGTCCGCACCCATCGCCAGGACGCCCGCAAGTTGCCGCCCGGTGCCGATGCCGCCGCCGATCACAACGGGCAAGCCGATTTCCCGGGGCGCCTGCGCCGCCTGCACAATGCTGCCGATCTGGTAGATGCCGGGATGGCCGCCGCATTCATTGCCGACGACGATCACGCCATCGACACCCATCCGCACCGCCGTATGCGCATAGCGCACAGCGGGCACCTTGTGCAAAACCTTGATGCCCGCTTCCTTCAGCAGCGGCACGACCGCTTCGGGGCTTGCGCCGGCCGTCTCGACACAAGCAACCTTCTCGTCGATCAGGATGCGGATCTGCTCCTTGACTCGCTCCACACCGCCCGCTTGCCGCGATAGGTAGAGATTGACGCCGAAGTTCTCCCCACCGGTGAGTTCGCGGCAGGTCCGCAACTCGTTGCGGAATTCGTCGGCGTCGGGAAAACCGGCCCCCACAATGAATCCCATGCCGCCCGCATTGACGACGGCCGCGACGTACCGTGCGTCTGACACGCGCGGCCCGAGACCGCCGCAAAGGATCGGGTGACGGATGCCGAGCAGATCGGTGATCCGCGTCTTCAACAATTGTGGGCGCACCGTGCGTTTCCTTCGTGCAATTCAGTTGAATGAGACGGTGTGGCCGCCGCCCACTGCGCTGGTTTGTCCATTGCTGTAGCGCTTTGGCATGCGAGTCCCAGTCGGCTATTGCCCCGCTTGCCACGCCATGCCGCCGTTCTGCTTTCTTTCCGCCAACGCATCCTTCTCGATGCGCAACGCCTCGTGCAGCGACGTCAGCGCGCCTTGATCGATCACGCGCTTGACGGTAGCGACGAGATCCGGACGGCGGCTCGCGATCGTCCTCGCGAGGGCCCCAACACGCTCCATCAGCTGATCGTGCGCGACGACCTCGTTGACGAGGCCGATGCGCAATGCCGTGGCCGCGTCGAGCGGATCGCTCGTGAAGCTGATCTGCTTGGCCCACCTCGGCCCGACGATATACGGGAGCCTCGCGGTCATGCCGCCGCCGGCAAGCGCGCCGATTTTCGTATGCGTATCGGCGAAGCGCGCTCGCTCGGAAGCGATGATGAAATCGCATCCCATCGCAAGCTCGAGTCCCCCAGTGACGGCAGCGCCATTGACTGCCGCGATGGCGGGCTTCGAAAGGCGCGGCCACATGTCGATCATTTCCGCTACGCGCGCCCGCGGCGCATCGGGCGCGGAAAAATCATTCAAGTCGAGTCCCGCGCAAAATGCCGGATCGGCGCCCGTCACGATCAGCACCCGCAGGCTCTCGTCGGCTTCGAAGTCGCGCAACGCATCGACGAGCGCGTCGGTCAGCGCAAGGTTCAGTGCGTTTCGCGCATCGGGCCGGTTCAGGGTAAGCGTGAGAACGGCGCCCTCACGTTGCAGGCCGAGCCAATCCGTTTGTTTTACGGTCATGACGACACCTCATGCATGTTCAAGCTGCCGCAGCCAACGCCTCGTCCTGAATGCGGCATGCGTAGCGATTCAGGTGATGTTCCATGTTGCCGAACAACACATCGAGCACCAGATGCCGGCGATAATGATGGCCGACCTTGTATTCGTTGGTGATGCCGTAGCCGCCGTGCAGTTGAATACCCTGCTGCGTGACGAACTTCGCGCTGCGCGTGGCCTGCGCCTTGCAGCCCGAAATCTCCACGCTGCGGTGTGCGCCGTCTTCGCTGAGCGCGAGCAACGCGCGGTGCAAGGTCGCCCGCGCCTGCATCGCATCGATCGCCATGTCGGCCATGCGGTGCTGCAGCGCCTGGAAACTTCCGATGGCGACGCCGAATTGCTTTCGCGTCTTGAGGTATTCCGCGGCGAGCTCGATCACGTCTTCGATGTCGCCGACGAGCTCGGCGCAGATTGCGACGATCGCTTCGTCCATGGCAGCCTGCAGCCCATCGAACGCATTCCCTGCTTCGCCAAGCACGTCCGCTTCGGCAACGATGACTCCATCGAGTTGTACGTCGGCGGACGGCGTGCCGTCGAGCAACGCGCAGGTCTTGAGCGATACGCCCGCCTGCTTCGGATCGACACGGAACACGCCGATACCGCCTTTCTCGTCGGCCGCGCCCGCTGTGCGCGCGACGACGAGCAACACGTCCGCAACGGGCGCACCCACGACGAGCGTCTTATATCCATCCAGACGCCACGTGTTGTCCACGGTTCGCTTCGCCGTGGTGCTCACGTAGTGCACCTGTCCGCGCGCCTCTCGCTCGCTGTGGGCGACGGCATAGATGATTTCGCCTGTCACGATCTCGCCGAGCCATGTCTCGCGCTGCCCTTCGCGGCCATTGCGGGCAACGAGCGACGCCGGAAACACGCCGCACATCACATAAGGCTCCAGCACGAGTGCGCGGCCGAACTGCTCCGCCACGATCGCGCTTTCGACGGGCGAAAAACCCATGCCGCCCATGTTTTCCGGAACGGCAATACCGAGCCAGCCCATCTCGCCGAACGCGCGCCATGTCTCGCGCGAAAAGCCGCCCCCTTGCGACGCCAGTTTGCTGCGATGCTCGAACGTATAGCTCTTTTGCAATAAGCGCTGCGCGCTTTCCTGCAACATGCGCTGTTCGTCGCTCAACTCAAAGTCCATGCTGCATCCTCTCTAGTAAACGCCGGGCCGCCCCAAGTTTTCTGCCCCGTCGGCACGGCGTCACAGGCCAAACATCGCCTTGGCGATGATGTTCCGCTGGATTTCGGCCGTCCCCCCATAGATCGTGCAGGCGCGGCGATAGAAGACCTCCGCCGCCAGCCCCGGCGCGTACTCAGGTCCAGGGAACGAAGCGCCGCGCAGTTCACGCTCTTCGTTCGGATCGGCATAGAACACGGCGCCATAGTCTCCGATCACCTCGAGCAGCATCTCCGTGAGCTTCTGATGGAGTTCCGATCCGCGCACTTTGAGCATCGACCCGATCGCCATGCCGCCGCTGCGCTCGTCGATTCCCTGGTGCAGAATCTTTTGCACGGCCATGTCGATTGCGCGGACCTCCAGTTCATGCTGCGCAAGCCGCGCGGCAAACGTCGGATCCGCGATGAGCGGCTTGCCGGCCGCGCGTTCACGCGACGCGTAGTGCCGGATCTTGCGCAGATAGCGCTTGAGCGCGGGCGCTTCGGCGCCGAGGAACGCGCGCTCGTTGAAAAGCAGAAACTTCGTGTATCCCCAGCCCTTGTTCACCTCGCCGATGAGGTTCTCTGCCGGCACGCGCACGTTGTCGTAAAAGACTTCGGCGAGATGGTGGCAGCCATCCAGTGTGCCGATGGGCCGCACGGTGACGCCCGGCGAGGACATGTCGAGCAACAAGAAGGAGATGCCCTTTTGCGGCTTCGCCTCAGTATCGGTGCGGACCAGCACGAAGTTCCATTGGCCGTAGCTGCCGAAGCTCGTCCAGATCTTCTGTCCATTGACGATGTAGTGGTCTCCCTCGCGCGCCGCCGTCGTCCGCAGCGATGCGAGATCGGAACCCGATCCCGGTTCCGAAAAGCCCTGTACCCAGAACACTTCGCCGCGCTGAATAGGCGGCAGAAAGCGCCGCTTCTGCTCTTCGTTGCCGAACTCGCAGATCACCGGCCCGACGAGCGAGACGCCGGCCTGATTCTGCGCGGGCGCGCCTGCCAGATAGCACTCCTCTTCAAAGATGTAGCGCTGCATGGCGGTCCAGCCCGTGCCGCCGTCGGCAATGGGCCAATGCGGCACCGACCACCCGCGCGTCTCGTGCAGGATGCGGGTCCAGCGCTGCGAATCGTCGTCGCCGGCGAGGAAACCTTGCTGCCCGCGAAACGCCAGGTCCGCCGGCAAATGTTCCTTGAGGAACGCCCGCACTTCTTCACGGAATTCGATGTCCGCCGGGTCTACGCGAAAATCCATTGTTTTTAGCGTCCAGTGTTTCGGTACGTTGAACTCACTCCGTCTAAGCTGCGCCCGAAGTGGGATTGCCGACCAGCGTGCGCGGCGTGGGCGGCACGCGATACAGCTCCTCCACGACGCTGCGCCGCCGGTCGAGCACGTTGCGCTGGCTGATCGCGCTCTTCGCGCTCAGCTCGCCGTTGTCGATCGTGGGCTGCTCGGTTTCAAGCACGATGCGCACAATGCGCGCCGAGCTGCCGCCCGGACGCGCGGAAAGCTTGTCGACGCCCTGCTGGAAGAACGCACGCACACCCCGGCTATTGACGACTTGCTCGGCGCCCGCCGCCGGGTCATGAAGGTCGTCGCAAAGGGCGCGACACGCCTGGATGTCGGGGAAGACGAGCGCGGTCAGACAGTCCCGGTCGTGCCCCGCAATGACGATGTCTCGCGCGTAGGCGCCGAATACGTCGAGCGCATGCAGGCGCAATTCCGCTACATTGACCCACGTTCCCGTGGACAGCTTGAAGTTCTCGGCAATGCGTCCGTCGAAGCGCAGTCCGAGTTCGAGGCGCTGCGGGTCGATGAATTTGCCCGCGTCGCCGGAGCAGAAATAGCCTTCTTCGTCGAAGGACGCCGCGGTGCGCTCGGGATCTTTCCAGTAGCCTGGCGTGACGCAATCCCCGAAATAGCGGATCTCCCACTTCGCGCCGACCGGCACCACCTTCACCTTCGTGCCGGGCACGGGCAATCCCGCGATCGCCTCGCGGCGCGGGTCCCAGGCCGCCGACATCGGCGTTGGCCCCGCCTCCGTACAGCCGAGCCCCGACATGATCAACACGCGCTGCCCGATGGTACGCACCGCGAGCTCGTCGAACTCCGCCCAGATGTATCCGGGCAGGCTCGCGCCACCGTAGTAGATCAACGCAAGCTTGCTGAAAAACTTCTCGCGCAACACCTTGTCCGCTTTGAGATGCGGAATGAGCGAGGTCAGCCCCTGAGGCGTGTTGAGGTAGATAACCGGCGCGATTTCACGCAACGCCTGCACGGTCGGGCCAATCGCCTCCGGCGCCGGCTTGCCCGGGTCCATGTAGTAGGTCCCGCCGCCATAGAGCACCATGCCGAAGTTGTGCGTGCCGCCGAACGTGTGATGCCAAGGCAGCCAGTCCACCAGATCCGGCGGCCCATCCTGAAGGAACGCGAACACCTGCGCGACCTGCTGTCGATTGCTGCACAGCATCCGCTGCGAATAGATGACGCCCTTTGGCGCGCCTGTCGTCCCCGAGGTAAACATGATTTTGCCGATTGTGTCGGGACCGACCGCGCTGAACGCCGTGTCGACCTCGACCGTGACCGGCGTTGTCAACCAGTCCGAGACGCGCGACGCATCGCGTCCCTCGGGCAGCGAGCCGGCGACGACACACTCGACGTCTCCGAACACCTCACGCAATGCGCGACCGTACTGCACACCGCACTCGGCGAATACAAGACCCGGCTTGCACACGGCAGCAAGATGCCTGAGCTTCACGAAATCTTCAGAGAGCAGCGAATAGGCGGGCGTCACCGGGACATAGGGAACGCCGACGTGTAGCGCCGCAAGCGCAAACAATGCGTGCTCGAAGCTTCGATCCGAAAGAATCATCAGCGGACGTGAGGCGGACAGCCCTCGATCTAGCAGCGCCTGACCGAGCGCGCGCGCGCCGTCCAATGCCTGCCTGTAGGTGAGGTATTCCCAAGACTTGCCGTCGCGCGTGCGCCTCGCGAGCAGTCCGCGATCGGGCGCAACGTTCGCCCAATGTTCGAGCCGCTCCGTCAAACGCGTCGGATACGGTTGGAGCGGTTCCTTGAGTTCATACACCACGCTTCCGTCCGGACGCCGTTCGACGAGCGCTTCCATGCTGCCGAGGCGAATCGGGCGGAACGGTACATCCATCAGCGCATCGTGCGAAGCGGAACCAGCATCCATCTGGATCATCCTGTTGTTATCCGGTTAGACAGGGCCTGCGAGCCATTGCAACGCTACCGCGCATCCATCGGTCTCCACGGCCCAGTCCGCAACGAAACCAATAATTGAACGTTGATCACTTATACGAATTTAGCATAGCGCGAAATCGAACGCCCGTCTATCAGGCGTCACCCACATTGGACTGTCGACAAATCACACGCGGAGCGAGCCTGCCGTGCGCAACGTGTGCGTCGTCGTGACGATCCGGCGCCGGCGCGAGAACGTGGACAGCAAGAAAAAAATGGACTATTTTATGAACGTCGTTCGTATTTATAAACTCTGCTCAGATGAGTAGCCATCTGCCGAGTCCTAGGAGCCGTCATGCAAGATGAAGTTGTAGTCACCGCTGCCGTTCGCACGGCCATTGGAGATTTTGGGGGGGCGCTCGCGAGCGTTCCGCCCACGCAGTTGGGCGCCACTGTCGTGCGTGCGTTGCTCGACCGCACCAGTCTGCAGGGCAGCGAAGTCGGTCATGTTGTGTTCGGCAATGTGATCCATACCGAGCCTCGTGACATGTATCTGTCGCGCGTTGCAGCGCTCGAAGGCGGCGTCAGCGCCGACGCGCCGGCGCTGACGCTCAATCGTCTGTGCGGCTCGGGCCTACAGGCGATCATCTCCGCTGCGCAAGCCATCGCGCTCGGCGACACGGAAGTCGCCATCGGCGGCGGCGCGGAAAACATGTCGCGTGCAGCATACGTCGCGACTAGCGCACGATGGGGTTCGCGCATGGGCGATATTCGCCTGATCGATATGATGGTCGGTGCGCTCACTGATCCGTTCAGTGATTGCCACATGGGCGTGACCGCCGAGAACGTCGCAAAAAAGTGGGGCATTTCACGCGACGATCAGGACAGACTCGCTGTGGAATCGCATCGGCGCGCCGCGGATGCAATCCGTGACGGCCGTTTTCAGGAACAGATCGTGCCGGTCACGCTGCGTACGAAAAAAGGCGAGAGCGTCTTCGACACGGATGAGCACGTGCGGGCCGGCACGACGATCGAGGATCTGGCCAAGCTGCGTCCGGCATTCCAGAAAGATGGCACGGTGACGGCCGGCAATGCTTCCGGTCTCAATGACGGTGCCGCGGCAGTCCTCCTGATGACACGACGCAGTGCGGAGCAACGCGGCATTCGCCCGCTTGCGCGCCTAGTCTCTTATGCTCAAGCTGGCGTCGACCCGCAATACATGGGAATCGGCCCAGTGCCCGCAGCGCGCAAAGCCCTGCTGCGCGCAGGCCTGAGCGTGGCGGACATCGACGTCATCGAGGCGAATGAAGCATTCGCTGCCCAGGCTTGCGCGGTAGCGAAAGAACTCGAATTCGACAGCGCCAAGGTCAACCCGAACGGCTCGGGGATTTCGCTCGGGCATCCGATCGGCGCAACAGGCGCGGCGATCACAGTGAAAGCCATCCACGAATTGCAACGATGCGGTGGGCGCTATGCATTGGTGACAATGTGCATCGGCGGAGGCCAAGGCATCGCGGCTGTCTTCGAGCGCATTTAGCTCTTGCCGGCGGGAATTTGTCCGCCCCTTGCAGTGCGGCGCGGCAGCGGTATTCAATCGCCGGCGCCGCGTGAGCCTGCTTGCTCAACCCTCATCGGCGAGCGCAGCGAGCCGGCCCTGAATGAGTGCACGGGCCTGCGCAACCATTCGGTTCACGAGTTCCGCGCAGGTCGGGATATCGTCGATCAGGCCGATCGCAAGACCGGCCGGGAACGTACCGTCATCCGTGTCGCCCGTCTCATACATCCGCTTGCCGCGCTCTCCGCTCACGAGCGGCTTCAGATCGGCGAACGTCGCACCTTCCTTCTGTTCCAGTTCCAACACCTGCTCCGCGACCGAATTCCTGAAAATGCGCGACGTGTTCTTCAGTGTGCGAAAGATCAGCGCGGTATTGAGCTCGTCATGCTCCACGAGCTTACGCTTGACATTCTCGTGTATCGGCGCTTCTTGCGTGGCCATGAATCGCGTACCCATGTTGACGCCATCGGCGCCGAGCGCGAGCGCCGCGACCATGCCGCGCGCATCGGCAATACCGCCCGAAGCAAGCATTGGAATGCGCAGTTTCGCAGCGGCAGCTGGCAACAAGATGAGATTGGGCACGTCGTCTTCGCCCGGATGGCCGGCGCATTCGAAGCCGTCCACGCTTACGGCATCGCAGCCCAATGACTCCGCTTTGAGTGCGTGCCGCACCGATGTGCATTTGTGGATGACCTTGACTCCCCTGGCCTTGAACGTCGGCATATAGGGTTCCGGATTGCGCCCCGCCGTCTCGACGATATTGACGCCGCTCTCGACGATGGCTTGCACGTACTCGTCATAGGGCACCGGCTTGATCGTCGGCAGAATGGTCAGGTTCACGGCGAAGGGTTGATCCGTCATCGACCGCACCCGTTCGATCTCGATGCGCAGCGCCTCCGGCGTGGGCTGCGTGAGCGCTGTGATGGTGCCGAGCGCCCCCGCGTTCGAAACTGCAGCAGCCAGTTCCGCGCGTCCCACCCACATCATGCCGCCTTGCACAATGGGATATCGAATTCCAAGCAACTCTGTAATGCGTGTTTTCATCTGCGCTCCTCTGATGTATGCCGACCTCGCTCTGCGCCGCCGTCGGGCAACAGCAAATCATCGTTTGTATTTACGAACACCGTGCAATTATATACACTTAGTTCGAGTTGCCGACGTCGGTTTGCAGCACACGCACGCCGGCACGCGGCACGCACCAGGCATGAACGATCAGGAGTGTGGATGAACAAGCGGGACAACGATTTAGCCCCGGAGGAAGCGTCGGCCCGTCCAACCCGGATGGATGCGGAAGAAGCCGTGCGAACGCTGATCCGGTGGGCCGGCGACGACCCCGACAGAGAAGGCCTGATACAAACGCCCGCGCGCGTCGTCCGTGCGTATCGCGAGTTCTTCTCGGGGTACCAGTCGGACCCAATGCAGATTCTCGCCACGACCTTTTCAGAGGTGGACGGCTACGACGAGATGGTGGTGCTCAAGGACATCCGCTTCGAAAGCTACTGCGAACACCACATGGTGCCCATCATCGGGCGCGCACATGTTGCCTATTTGCCCGAACATCGCGTAGTCGGCATTTCAAAACTCGCCCGCCTCGTCGATGTCTATGCGAAACGGTTGCAGATCCAGGAGAAGATGACGGTTCAAATTGCTGACGCGTTGAATACCGTTCTGCAGCCCAAGGGCGTCGCCGTGATCCTCGAAGCCGCGCATCAGTGCATGAGCACGCGAGGCGTGCATAAGCCCGGCGCATCGCTCGTGACGAGCCGAATGCTGGGCGCGTTTCGCGATGATCCGTCCACGCGGCGAGAGTTTCTTGCTATCGTCGGCAACGGCACCATCATGCCTTTGCCAAATAGCTGAAGGCCGGCGTCGGCTCCGCCGACATCGGCCTTCATGGCATGGCAACACCAGTACCCGTTCGAACGCCGCGCTACGAATGCGCAAGGCCCGAAACTTGGCTGCGCTCACGCGTCGTCAGAGGCCGCTCATAAGAGACGTCCTCGCGATTGCGCGCACTGATACCGTTGCTCATCAGAACTTCACGCCAGGCAGCAGGCACGTCACTGGGCGTCAGGTCGTTGATCGCTTCCGAAATGCACACGCGAGCCGCGATAGCCCATACCCCCTCGCGTTTTTCGAAGCGGTCGATATAACGCCCGACCGCCAGCGTATTCGGTTTGACGCGATTGTCGCCGAAGAAGAGCCAATAGGTTTCCGCGTGGGCCGTGTCGCCGTGCAACTCGACGCTATGATTGAACACCATGTGATGGTGAGACAGTTGATGCTCGGCGTGGTACGCGAACGCCCAATCGACGAATTCCTCGGCGTTCCCCACGAACGCGCCGTGATCGTCGATCGCGTCGGGATGGTATGCCGACAACGTCAACTCGCGGTCCATGCGATCGATCCCGCGGCAATACCGATGCACGCATTCGAGTATGGCCTGTTTGTCCAGCAGCGCTTGAATGCGTGGGTTCAACGCTTCGCTCATGGCTTCCGCCGTTAGATAGTCATGGCGAAAAAGAAGATCACCGCGCCGATCACCGCGCCGACGAAACAGTACCCCTCGCCTGCCGACAGATCGGTTTCCTGCGCGCGTGCATGGCTCGCAATCGCACATCCGACGATACCGGCGAGCGCCGCGGCGCCCAGGACGGCAATCGTCATCACAATGTCGAAGATCGCAGAGCGACCCAGTTCTTCGATGCGGACGTCACTGAGCAACTGCCACACCGCAACCGCGGAGATCGACAGCAGAACGAGCGGTAGCCATACCCGCCGGGCTTCGCGGGCGCTCTCTTGCGTCAGCGCTTTCATCGCGGCTCTCCTTCGTGCTGCGTCAGCTCGAAGATATTGAGTGCCATGGCCCCCAGCACGCGGGCCACCCATTTCGATCGCTTTACGCGAGCCGGCCGGCCCGTTGAGGGGGGACCCTTGTCGACGGGCTGGCGACCATAGTGAAACGTGTAGTCCGCGAGAGGACCGCGCAAATCGCTGTCGAGAAAGAACATCGCATGTCTCCAATCAGGCCTTTGCCTTGCGGGCGCCTGTGTGGCGCCTCTTGATGGACATCCTAGGCGACGCAAAACCGTTATGCAACTACTCGTTCAATTAATCGCGTCGGTGTTTTCACTACCCGCAAGTGCGCGGTTTGAGGCGCGCGAACGCTCGCGTGACGCGCGCATGCGTCAGGCGTGCACGGACGTGCAACCGGCGAGCAGTCAGGCGAGAAGCCGTCCACAACCGGAAGCCGCAGTGCTGATGCGGCTCCGGTATGCGAAGGCGGAAGGCGTGGAGGCGATCAGGAAACCTGGAAGCCGCCGTCGACAGCCAGCAACTGGCCGGTGACATAGTCAGACGCGGGCGAAGCAAAGAAGAGCACCGCTTTCGCGATATCGGAAGCGACGCCAATGCGCCCGAGCGGCATGCGGCCGGGCTGAGTAATCGGCCCGCTCGCCTGGTGCACCTTGGTCGACGCGGCTGCGCCTTCTGTTGCCACGCCGCCGGGCAGGACCGCATTCACGCGAATCCCGTCCGCGGCGAATTCGAGCGCGGCAACCTTGGTCAGGTTGTTGACACCTGCCTTCGATGCGCCGTAGTCGCCGTTGTCAAAAATCACCGGCTGCAGCGAAGCCACCGAGGAAATGTTGACGATCGAGCCCCCGGACTTCGCCGCACGCATGCGCTTAATCCCTTCACGCATGCAAAGGAAAGTGCCACGCAGATTGACGCCGAGAACCTTGTCCCACTTCTCGGCTGACGTCTCGACGAAATGCGTCTTCGGGTAGATGCCAGCGTTGTTGACGAGGACGTCGAGACGCCCGAGCTTGGCCTGCACGGTTTCGAACATCGCGAGAACCGAACCTTCATCGCCGATATCGACCTGAACGGCAATCGCCTTACCCGATGCGCTTTCGATTTGGTTGACGGTCTGCCGCGCCGCTTCCTCGTTCAGATCGGCAGCCACCACCGCCGCGCCCGCCGACGCGAGCAGCAGCGCCGTCTCACGGCCGATGCCTGAGCCTGCCCCCGTTACGACGGCCACCTTCTGATCGAGACTGAATAGATTCGCCAGATTCAACGTGCTCACTGCTCCTCCTTTGGCTCGCCGCGCGAGCGGGTTTATTTTATGAACGCCATTCGTAAAAATAAACGCCCCGCCCTGGAGTGTCAAGGACGAGGCGAACAACGGAAGGAGCAGCGCGAAGGGGCCGGATGCGCAACGCCGCAGCGCGTGCTATGCCGCATCCGGCGATGCGATTTCCCGCATGATCTCGAGCATCGATCGGTGATAGGGCTTATGAGGGCGATCTGCCCAAACCAACGACACTTCGGTTTCGCAAGATCCAGGCACATCCTCGATGTCGACGAACGAGACGCCCTCAACGGGCAAGTGGCGGCCCGAATCGAGCATGAGCCCAATGCCTAGCTCATTCGCGACGAGATTGAGCATCGTGTAAGGGTGCCGGGCTTGCTGAGTGAGCCGAGGAGAGAGATTGGCCTCGCGGCGCGCCGCTTCGAACGCTGCAAACACGGGCTGGGACATCTGCTGCGGGAACATGATAAGGGGATATTGCGCAAGATCGACGATACCGATCGAGCGTTGTGTCGCTACCGGCCATGCCGCAGGCACTGCCGCCACCACACGCAAACGCTCGATCACGACGCTTTCCAGTCCCGAGACATCCGCCAAACTCGTGACCACCACGCCCAAATCGATACTGCCATTCTTGACGCTCGCGACCGTCAAGGCGCTGCCGCGCTCGATCAACCGGACGTCCACGCCAGGCCATTGCTTGCGCAAGGCTTGAATGGCGAGCGGCATGATGCGCATTGCACACATGGGCACGAACGCGATGCTTAAGCTCGCCAGCTCGTCGGCCGCTTGCCTGACACGCCGCTCGGCCAATTCCGCTTGTGCAATGAGCGGCTTCGCTTCTGTCAGCAGCGCGGCGCCAGCAGGCGTGAGCGACACGCCGCGTGGCGTGCGTTCGAGGAGCTTGATGCCAAGCTGCTCCTCGAGGCGCATGATCGATTGGCTGAGCGGCGGCTGCGCCATGCCGAGCCGCGCGGCCGCGCGCCCAAAGTGCTGGGTCTCGGCGACTGCAACAAAGTGTCTCAGGTGACGCAATTCCATGGCGTGATATGACTTCGATATCGAGTGCCGCCAGCATATCGCCATCCCCTGCTGTGGCTCACCAAGGGCGAACCCTGATCACAATTTGAGTGAACGCGCCGAAGCGCACGTTGGGGTGAAGCCATGCCCAGCCCGTCCGCAAGTCTGCCCGCAAGTCTGCCCGCAGGTCTGTCCGCGGGTCTGTCCGCGCTTGACTGCGTACAGCATTCGCAATAGATTTAGTTGAATAACGTTCCGAATTCCGAATGCAAGACTGACCTGATATCGGTACATGCCCGCGCCACGGGGAGCGTGGCTGACCACACGGCTTTGCCGGATCAGCAAGCCATTGAGGGATTTCACGCGGTAGCGGTAGACGAACATCATGCCAACGATGCTAACCCGGGAATGCCGCCTTTCGGCGGCGCTCCTTTCCTCCTCGGACTGAAGTCCGAGGTTTCTCGGAGCCAAATCTGATGAAAACCCTCGAAGAAAAGCACGCCTATGGCCTGAAGGTATTCGGCGAAATCATGGGCGAAGAAAAGGCAGCCGGCTTGCGCGCCGCAAGCGAGTCCAGCGGTTTTGGTGCTGACATTTCACGACTTGCCATCAACTATGCGTTCGCGGATGTATGGGGCGACGACAAGCTCGAGCGCAAGCAGCGCAGTCTCGTCACGCTCGGCATCCTCATCGCCAGCCGCCAGACGCTCGAGCTCAAGAACCACGTCCGCATCGCGGTGCGCAACGGATTGAGCGCACGCGAGCTGGAAGGCGTGCTGATTCAGGCGCTCCCCTATGTCGGATTCCCGGCAATCGCCTCGGCCACCACGGCCGTTCTCGAGACGCTGAGGGAGCTCGGTATCGACACCACCACCCGAACTTCGGAAGAACGCGGCCTGCTGTAAAGCGGCATTCGCTCGCACATCTCCCGAGGAGAACACCGTGGAAACCACTATCGTGGATATCGTGCCGACGATGCGCGAGCTCAACGTATCGAACGATTTGCTCGGCAATCAGGCCGCGCTGCAAGCGCGATGGGACGAAGACGGTTATTTGTTTTTTCGCGACGTACTGGACCACGGGCCGCTGGAACGGATGCGCGGCCTGCTCGTCGATCACCTGGACCGTCATGGATTTGCGCGCCGGCAAGATCGTGACGTGCGATGGACCGGTAAGGAACGCGAAAACTTCAGCTTCTTTCCCGTCAAGGAAATGAACGAGCAGCGCGCTGCGCGCATCGTGATGGAAGATCCCGCTGTTCGCGCGTTCTTTCGACGCCTCTTCGGCGTACCGCTCTATTGGGTGCCGTTTACGGAATATCGCACTTCGCCTCCCGCCATCGACAAAAGCCGCACGCGCTTTGACTTCATTCACGCAGACGCAATCTACAGTGACCGGCTTGACTTCATCATCTGCTGGATTCCGCTCAGTGATATCGACGCGCAGGTGGGCGGGCTGGCCGTCGCCGAGGGCTTGCACAACCTTCCCTCTCTGCACACGAAGGACGGCGACAAGATCAACCCGATCCAGCTATCGCAAGTGCCGCGAGACGCATGGCGACGCACGAACTACCGCTTGGGCGACGTCCTCCTGATGAGCCGATATACGCCGCACTCGGGTCTGAGCAATCACTCGGATCGCTTCCGGCTTTCGCTCGATACGCGCATTCTGCCGCACGGCGGCACGTTCCCGTTTGCGCCGCGCTTGCCCTACGTCGGCACCCTGACGTCGATCACGCCGAACGGGATCGTCTTGCGCGATGGACAAGGCGAGCACGTCTTGCGGTTGGATGAAATGAGTTATCTGCGCGGCTTACAGGGGAACCGAGTGCGCGGCGAACAGATCCTCGAAATCTATCAGCCGGGCTGCGAGGTCATCGTTGCGTATGACGGCGACGTCGTTCAGACGATGCGGCCGCAGCATTGACTCTTTCGCCGGCGCATGTGAATAGGAATAGCTGACCCATGCTGGCTCCAGCAATGAAAGGCTGCAATGAAGGCAAGCGCCCCTCGTGGTTCGACTGGGCGTTAAACCAACCGCGCCGCTCACACTTCACCGAAGCAAGCGGCGCCGCCGTGCACTATGTCTCCTGGAACGCGGGTGATACAAGCAAGCCCCCGCTGCTGTTCGCGCACGGCTTTCTGGGCCATACGCACTGGTGGGACTTCATTGCACCGTTCTTCACGGAACGATTTCGCGTCTTCGCTCTGGATTTCAGCGGCATGGGCGACAGCGGCTACAGGCAGGAATATGGCGCTGGCATTTTCGTGCGCGACCTCGCTACTGTCGTGGACGCAATCGGCTCGGGACCTTGCGTCGCGGTCGGTCACAGCTTCGGTGGATCGCGTCTGCTCCACGCTTGCGCGACTGCGCCCGATCGCTTTTCGCATGCTATCGTGCTCGATTCGTTTTTCATGTTGCGCGGCGATACGCTGCCCGCCGCGGAAAGGCGGCCGCCACCGCGACCTTATCGTGACTGGCGCACAGCGGTCAGTCGGTTCCGCCTCGTACCCGAACAGGATTGCGAGCCGTGGCTCCTCGACCATCTCTCGCAGACATCGCTTCGTCAAACAACCGACGGCTGGGTATGGCGCTTCGACCCAAAGCTCCGGGCCCTGCAGCCAGTTGAAGGCGAGGAAGAATTGCTGCATGACATCGCGGTTCCGCTCAGCTACGTCCATGCGGAGTGCAGCAGTGTGGTCAGCGCAGATCGCGCACGCCGCATCGTTGCCGCGATACCCGGCGCGAAAGGGCCCATCACGATGCCGCACGCAGGCCATCACATGATGCTTGACCAGCCGCTCGCGCTAGTCAGTCTTCTAAGAGCATTGCTGGCGTGAATCGCGATATGCGTGCCATCCTAATCGTGCCGGCGGGAACACGCGCATAAGGACTGACCGAGCATTCGACGCACTGGAGTTTATCGAGCGACGTCGCTTTGAGATTTAAAGAAGCGATCTCGTTGCCTCGACACCTCATCGGACACAATCAGACGGTCGTAGATGGCGCGCGCGGCGGCGAGGCCTGCCTCGAAGTCAGCCGACTCGGCGGCAGCAGCGATCGCATTGAGACACTCGTTCGCCATTGCCTCGCTGGACGCGAGGCGTGCGCGTGCCTCGGCGACAATTGCAATGGGATCGCGATCCGGCAACGGCAGTCTGCGAATCAGCGGCAACGATCGGGTTCCGATTTTCTCTCGAGCCAGTTCGATCGCAAGTCGCAACACCTGCTGATCGTCGCCCTCTTCGATCTGGTCAAACAACGCGGTGCCGGAGAACGTTTTTGCGGGCACGATTTGCGCACCCAGAATAACTTCGATCGACTTTTCGAGGCCGAGCACCCGTGGCAGACGCTGAGTGCCGGACAAAGGGATCACCCCGAGCTTGCGTTCGGGCAGACCGATCCGCGCGCTGTCCGCCACGAGCCGATAGTGGCACACGAGCGCGGTTTCGAGACCTCCGCCAATGGCAAACCCATGGATTGCGGCAACAACCGGCTTATCACTCGCCTCGATCACCGGGTGGACATGCAACGAGAGCGCCGGCTCTGCCGTTGCGGCTTGCGTGCCGAATTCGCGAATGTCCCCACCTGCGGAAAAGCCGGGCCCACTGCCGTTGAGCACGATCGCGGCAACCCTCGAGTCGCGCCGCGCCTCTTCGAACGCAGCGATGAGGCCACGGCGGACATCGAGGCCCAGACCGTTGACCGGCGGATGACTCATCGTGACGACGGCCACCGCATCTTCTAGACGATAGTCAACATCTCCAAAACGCCGCGGTTGCGATTTCGTCATTGATCGTCCGCTATCTGTTTAACAATAGTGACGAAGCTCGCCTAACGGTTGTCCCCGCAGCCAATCTCGCCGATTGTCACCAACGTCATTCAATAAATAGAACGACGATCGTAAAAATGTACTTCGGCAGCGAGTAAGCGTCAACCATCGAATCCGAATGGTGCATCGGCGTTGGCATGCCGCCTCGTCCCGCCCGAGACCTCGATTGCGCGCGAAGGACAAACGCGGCCTGAGCCTCAACCTCGCTCAAGGCCCCAGGCTTGACTGATCCGAGCCGTCACGCGCTGCCCGATCGCCACATGGCAGTTGTGATAAGTTAACAGCTGCTGATGGTCTGGTAACGCGATCAGCACCTCGTAACGCTCGCCGCGGAACACACAGTCCCGCACTTCGCCTACCACCCCGCTCTCATCCAACTGAACGTGTTGCGGGCGAACGAGTACCGGCACGCGTTGCCCCTCTGCGCAGCCGAGTGCGTTCATCAACAGCTGCCCATCGATAGGCCCGAGCGGTTGTCCGACTACCTCGAGCACGCTCCCGTTCCCGATGAACCGCGCGAGCCACTCGGTACGCGGACGTTGATAGAGTTCCTCAGGCGTCGCCCATTGGACCAGACGCCCCCGGTGCATCACTGCAACGCGATCCGCGAGCGCCATCGCTTCAGCCTGGTCATGGGTGACATAGACGAAAGTGGCACCGGTGCGCCGGTGGAACTCCCGAAAAGCCTGCTCCATCGACGCGCGCAGATGACGATCAAGGTTGGCAAGCGGCTCGTCGAGCAGCACGACTCTCGCTTCGCTCGCGAGACAGCGCGCCAACGCCACGCGCTGGCGCTGGCCGCCCGAGAGGGCTTGCGGTGCGGCATCGGCGTATTCGGCGAGGTGCACCGATTCGAGCGCCTCGCGCACGCGCCGCTCATATTCCGCTGCGCGCACGCCGCGTAGTTTCAACGCGTAACCGACGTTTTGCGCGACGCTCATATGCGGCCAGAGCGCGTAGGACTGAAAGACCATCCCCATCCGCCGATGCTCCGGCGGAACGTGTGTGTCGGGGCTCGATAACACCTGATTGCCGAGTACGATCTGCCCGGCATCGACGTTTTCGAAACCGGCGAGCATGCGTAGCGTCGTCGTCTTGCCGCAGCCGCTCGGGCCGAGCAACGCAACGAAGGCGCCAGCCGGTATCGCCAAGTCCAACCCATCCACCGCCAATGCATCGGGATATCGCTTGCCCACGCCCCGTAATATCAGGTCCGCCACGGAATCACCCCTTTTGGCAGACGGTGCGAAAAGAGGCCGAGTAGTCCCATCAGCGTCCCGACCAACAAGACGATTGCTACGGCCACCGCGGCCGCAAGTGCGTTCTCGCCGCTTTCGTTCAGATTGAAAATCAGCACACCCAGCGTTTCGTTGCCGGCGCTCCATAGCAATGCCGAGACCGTCAATTCGCTGAACGCCATGAGAAACACCAGAACGGCTCCGGCAAGCGCCGACGGCGCCACGAGCGGCAACACAATATCGCCGAGACTTCGCCGGTGATTGGCGCCGGCAAGCCGCGCCGCCTCCTCGAGCGACAGGTCGAGCTGGGCGATGCTGGTTTGCACCGGCTTGAGCGCGACAACCATGAAGCGCGCCAAATAGGCGAGGAGAATGATGATCAGGCTGCCGTAAAGACTCATTTCGATGAACGGCAATGGACGGGCGAACAGCAAGATGCAGGCAATCGCCAGCACGACGCCCGGCACCGCGTAGGGGATCTCGATGGCTGCAGCGAGCCACGCGCCTAACCGCCCGGGACGGCGCACCAATCGCCATGCCACGGGCACGATCAACAAAGGCAACAGGACCGCGGCCGTAACGGCAAGCGTCGTACTGTTGCGCAGCGCACGCAAAGTCACGCCCTGCCGGCCAAGCATTTCGCCATAGGCCTGCAAGGTCAACGTATGAGCGTTGAGCGCGACACCCATTGCAGGCACCAGCGAGCTCGCGACCAGCGCCAACAGCGGGGCAAACAAGATCGCCGCAAGTATCAACGCCATCACCGCTTCGACGAGCCCGCGCGCCCGGCCCAGATGCAGCATGACGCGAGCGCTCTGGCCGGAAAGCCGATGCGCGGGGCGCGCCAGTAGTCGAGACTGCAACCCGATGCCAGCCAGGGCGACCGCGCCGATCAACATCGATAGCACCGCGACCTGGGGCAGCGTCGCGTTGCCGAAGCTCACCATCTTCTGATAGATCAGCGTAGGCAGCACGTAATAGCTGGCTGGGATGCCTAGCAGTGCAGGAATGCCGAAGTTGCCGAGCGCGGACACGAACACCAGCGCAGCAGCGGCAAGAAGACCAGGGCGCACCAGCGGGACGACGATGTCGCGCCACACGCTCACCCGGCTGGCGCCCGCCAGCAGCGCCGCCTCGATAAGGTCCCCGGGCAACGCCACCAGGCTCGCCCGCAACGACAGAAATACCATTGGCGCGTACTGGATTCCCAACAACAGCGCGATACCGCCGGGCGAATAGAGCGGCTGGGGACTGCCGAGAGGCGGTGCGAGACCCAGCGTCTTCAATAATGGACTGGACGGGCCCGTCAATTGAAGCCATGCGAGCGCCGTCACTTGCGGAGGAATCATCATCGGCAGGACGAAGCAAAAGGCAAAGACGCCCTTTGCGCGCAAGTCGGTCAGCGTCAGCGCGAACGCAATGAAACCGCCCAGCAGGAGTCCGACGATCGTACCCAAAGCGCACGTATAGACGCTGTGGCTCAGCGCCTGCCAGGTGGAGGGCTCGGTCAGCACATCCAACCCTGACGGATGGGTCGACCATTGCCGCGGGCTCAACGCTTCCCATACTAAACGCGCGGTTGGCGCGACGGTGAGCGCCGCCACGGCCAACACCGGTAGCAGGAACGCTCGATCACCCATTTGCGTGGAGCCCGCCGCGCGGGCCGCACGTGAGCGCGTCATTTAGCCGTCCCAAACAGGGCGTTGAAACGCGCCTTGTTGGTTTCGGCAGCCGCAAGCGCCCGGGCAGGATCGACCGGCAACGGTTTAATCTGGTCGCGACTCGGGAAACCGGGTGGAACCGGCAGCGAAGCGAGCGCGGGAATATAGCCCTGAGAAAGCACGAGCTTCTGACCGTCCTTGGACAGCAGGAAATCGACGAATGCCCGCGCCGCCTGAACATGTCGCGCCTGTTTGAGGATCGCGACCGGCTCGGTGACCACACTCACACCCTCTTTCGGGAATACGAACTCGATCGGGGCACCTTTTGCCTTTTCACGAATCGCCATGAAGTCAACCAGCATGCCGCAGATCTTCGCGCCGCTCGCAATCGCGCTGAGTACACCGCCATTACCGCCTTGCGCGCTCGCCCCGTTAGCTTTGAGCTTCTCGTAATACGCCCAGCCAAGCTGCGGATTTGCGCTCAGCGCAGCGAGATGAATCATCGCCGCGCCCGAATACAGGGGGCTGGGCAGCGTGACCTGGTTCTTCACCTCAGGCCGCGTCAAGTCGTTCCAGCTGGAAGGTTTGAATGGGCTGCCCGTGTTGTACGCGATGCCGGTCGTAATCAACTTCGTCCCGTAGTAGTAGCCCTCTTTGTCGTACAAAGTCGGGGCGTATTGTCCGCGCTCGTCGCTCAGATACGGTTGAAGCAGGCCCTTCTGCTTGAGGGCTTGCATGGTGAGGCTATCGGCGATCAACAGGACATCGGGTTTCGTCACGCCCGCGGCAATCTCAGCCTCGAGGCGTGTCATCAACTGAGACGTGCCGTCTCGCACCCATTCCACCCGTACTTCCGGATGGACTTTTCTAAAGGCGTCCACCGTTGTTTGCGCATCGGCGGTCGGTTGGCTGGTATAGAGCACGAGCGCATCGTCGGCTGCCTGCGCATAGCCTGCGCCGAACGGGGACACGAGCCATCCAAGCATGATGGCTGTAAAAAAACTTCTCGTATGTGCGCTCAAGGTTGCAGTCGGACGTGTCATTAGTCGCAAACAGGGCATGGCTGGCAAAATCCAGCAAGCTGCACGATTTGTGTGACGGGCCGATGAACTGCGTGTGAGCTACGACGCCAAAGTGGCCGCGACCGCGGCATGAACGCTGCCGTCGGAGATTGACGTCGCCAGACGTTCGACCACTTCCAAGCTCCCGCCGAATTGCGCTTCGTTCGAGAAATCGTGCGCGCCGGGCATTGCCAGCGTAGCCGGCGCAGTCCTATTGCGCCCGGTTAGCATCAGTCAGTCGTCAGGCAGGCGCTCGCGAGCGCCAGGCGCGCAACTTCCGCAAAATAACGGGCGCCCAGCGGGAGTATGTCGTCGTTGAAGTCGTATGCCGCGTTGTGCAACGGCACGCCACCCTTTTCGCGGACATCGCCGTTACCGATAAAAATGAAGTTGCCCGGAACGGCCTGAAGGAATGCGCCGAAGTCCTCCGAGATCATCATCGGCTGAACGTTAGCATCGACACCTTGTGCACCGGCGACTTTCGTCGCCGCGGCCACGGCGAGATCGACGTATTCGGGTGAATTCACTGTCGGCGCGAATTCGTGCGTGTATTCGAAGTCGCATTCGACTCCATGCATCCGGCAGATGCCCTCACTGACCTCGCGCATGCGCGTGGCGAGCAGCTTCTGCACTTCCGGCGAATAGCTGCGCGTGTCGCCCTTGATGGTCACATTCGATGGAATCACGTTACGCAGACCGTCTGTGATGATCTCCGTGCACGAGATCACCGCCGGCAGGCTCGGATCAAGGTTACGCGAAATGATCGTCTGCAGACCGAGCACGATCTGCGAGGCGATCACGATCGGATCGACTCCCATATGCGGACGCGCCGCGTGCGTGCCTCTCGCCTTGATATGGATGACGAAGTTGTCTTCGCTCGCCATGATGCCGCCCGGCCGCGTCGAAAACGATCCTGCGGGCATGCCCGGCATGTTGTGTGCGCCGAAGATCGCATCGACGGGGAAACGCTCGAACAGGCCGTCTGCCATCATGGCCTTCGCGCCGCGTCCGTGCTCCTCCGCCGGCTGGAAGATAAACCGCACGGTACCGTTAAAGTCGCGCGCTTCCGAGAGCAAGCGCGCCGCTCCAAGCACCATCGCCATATGCCCGTCGTGCCCGCACGCGTGCATCTTTCCAGCCGTGCATGACGCATAGGCACGCCCGGGCGCATCCTCCGAAATGTTCAGCGCATCCATATCCGCTCGAAGGCCGATGGCGCGCGTCCCATCACCGACCTTGAGATTCGCCACGACACCTGTCCCGCCAATGCCCCGATGGACCTCCAAGCCAAAGCTCTCGAGAACCGTGGCGACGTAGTCGGATGTCGCGACTTCTTCGAACCCGGTCTCGGGGTTGCGGTGAAAGTGATGCCGCCAATGCTTCAACTTCGATTGCAGTGTGCTTTCCATGCTCGCGATATCCCTCAAAATCGACATAAAAGTCGCGCCTGCAACGGCTCGCCGCAGCTTCAGGAAAAACGGCGATCCCCCGCCGCACCGCCCCGTGGATGGCGGGAGGGTCCTGCAGGCAGTGCCTGCGGACGAATTCCTCCAGCCGCTGCAGCGTTCCATTGACGCGATGCCAAGGCGAAAATAATATTTCAAAACATGCTCAATTCGGATGCGTTCCGCCCCGCAGCTTTGCAATAAAATTTCAGCGCTTGCCCCCCATGACCATGCTAGACAACTACGATCTCAAGTTGCTGAGCGAGATCCAGCGCAACGCCGATACGCCCCAAAGCGAACTGGCGAGCCGCATCAATCTTTCGCCGGCGGCCGTCAACCGCCGGCTCCGCCGATTGGCTGACGAGGGAGTCATTGACCGCTACACGGCTATTCTGGCCCCGGAGAAGGTCGGCTATCCTCTAACGATCGTGAGCATGATCGAAGTCGAAAGCGAGCAAATCGACCTGCTCGACGCGATGAAACGCACTTTCGAGGCATGCCCGCAAATCCAGCAGTGCTACTACGTGGCTGGCGAGTGGGACTTCGTGCTGATTTTCTCCGTCCGCCATATGGAGGAATACAACGACCTCACGCGGCAGCTCTTCTTCGCCAACAACAACGTCAAGCGATTCAAGACGCTCGTCACGATGAGCCGCGTCAAGGCCGGACTTGACATACCGGTCGCGCCGTCAGCGTGAAGTCTCAGCAAGAAATGCGACGAACCAGCGACGATCGTGAGCCTCCGGCAAGCGCACACGATCCCCCCGTTCAACGATTCCGATGCTCGGGATCGAGCCTTACCTCACGACGCTCTGGTCGTGCCACTCGCCACCGCCATATCGGCGCACGGTGATGGCACCATTGCGAATATCGCCGTTCTCGTCGAATTGAATGACTCCAGTGACGCCCTCCATCCGGAGTTCACGAAGCTTGGGCAGATACACCTTTGGGTCAGTCGACTGAGCCAACTGCATTGCATTCGCGAGCGCCATCGTGGCATCGTAGGAATATGGCGCGTACAGCTGAACCGGCACCCCGAAACGCTGCTGGTAGCGCTTGAAAAACGCCTCCCCCTGCGGCATGCGTGCGCGCGGCACACCTGCCAGAGTGCAATACATGTCGTCATTCATCGACGCGCCTGCAAGCGCGATAAACTGCGGTGTGCAGGCCTCATCCCCGGCAATCAGCTTCGCGTTGATTCCCAGCTTGCGCGCCTGTTGAGCGAACGCAGCGGCCTGCGTGTCTCCCCCTGAGAACATGATGGCCGACGGCGCATGGTTCTTGATGGTGGTGAGCACGGCCATCCAGTTGGTGGTCTTGTCCGTCCCATATTCGCGATCCACGACCGTGCCGCCTGCCGCTTTGACGGCCTTTTCTACTTCATCGGCCAAGCCTTGGCCATAAGCAGTCCGATCGTCGACGATCGCTACCTTTGTCGCCTTCAGATCTTTCACAACGTAAGTGCCGATCACGTTGCCTTGCCGAACATCATTCGCCACCATCCGAAACACGTTCCGATAGCCCTGCTGAGTCAGCTTCGGATTTGTCGCGGACTCGGAAATCATTGGAATACCGGCATCGGCATAGATTTTTGAAGCGGGAATCGACGTCCCCGAGTTCGCGTGACCTATCACGCCCGCCACACGATCGTCCACCAACTTCTGGCCCACGACCATGGCTGTTTTTGGATCGGCCGCATCGTCCTGCGAATCGAGCACGAACGTGACGGCCTGTCCACCGATTCTCAACCGTTTCGCGTTCAGATCCTCGATCGCGAGGCGTACGCCATTCTCATCATCCTTTCCGATGTGTGAGAGTTCACCGGTCAGTGGCGAGACCTGCCCAATTTTCACGGTGACGTCGGCCTGAGCCGATATCGTCTGGAGGGCCAGTGCGACGCCAAGCATCGCGGGGAAAACTTTTGAGATGTTCATGATCGGAACTCGCATGGTGAAGTACTCGCGTGGCAAATGAGCGGCCGTTGCTTCCGCTGCAGTCCGGCACGTGCGCGCCGGCTGGATCAATGCTACGGAATGGCCTCGATCGCCAATATTGGCTATCGGAGCCGAAAGGGAATTTGCACGCATTCGAGGCGGCCGAAACGAGGAATCCTTGCGTGTGAGCGAGATAGGAATACCGTCATCGCCATCGCGGCGATGGCTCAGAGTTGCCTGGCGGGGGCGTCGGCGCGCCACATCGTTTGGCGAGCGAGCACCGATTCGGCCGTCTCGCCGACCAGTTCCTCATAGGCCGCAGGCGCGGTGGCCCCCTCCGTATTAATCACGAGTACGCGAGAACGGTGATCGAGCCCGGCCTGGCTGGCCAATTCCGGCTGCCGCAGCAAGACGGCAAGTCCAGCCAGCCCCGCGACGCCCGACTCGCCGCCCACGACCGGTATATCGCCTTCGCTGCCCGATGCCAGTACACGCATCGCGTCGATCGCATCGATGTCGCGGATCGTCATGAACTCGTCGACAGCGGGTTGCAGAAACTTCCATGCGAGCGGCGACGTCTCGCCGCAGGCGAGACCCGCCATAACGGAATCCACCGAACCTGTTGCCCGGGAGGGCTGCCCGGCCAAGGCACTCTGATATAGGCAATCCGCCTGCTGCGGCTCGACCACGATGAACCGGGGACGATGTGCTCCATGGAACTCCCACATGTAGCTGATCAGTCCCGCGGCCAACCCGCCCACGCCACCCTGAAGGAAAACGTGCGTGAATGCAGGCGCATCGGGTCGACCGTTGCTCTGCGAGACGACCTCCGCGGCCACCGTGCCATAGCCTTGCATCACATCGCGTGGAATGTCCTCATAGCCGTCGTACGACGTATCCGAAACGACGTGCCAGCCGTTGACCGACGCGAGTCGCGCGGCCTCTTCGACTGACTCGTCATAGTTGCCGGCGATTCGGACGATCTCTGCACCGTACGCCGCAATCGCCGCTTCCCGCTCGACGCTCACGTTTGCATGCAGCACGATGACGCATCGGCAACCAATCGTCTGCGCAGCGGCCGCCAGTGCTTTACCGTGGTTACCGTCCGTCGCGCTGATAACCGTGAAGTGCGTCAGCAAATCCCGATAGCGCCCTTGGAACAACGCACGCGGATCCAGACCATGATCAGGCCACAACCGGATAATCAGACGTACCAACGCGATTGGTGCGCCCAACGCCTTGAAGCTGCCGAGAACGGAACGCATAGACTCGTCCTTGAGGCTCAGGCCGCCGATGCCAAGCTCGGCTGCCAGCCCGGGAAGCTCGCGCAGTGGCGTCGCGGGCGGCGATATCTTGTCCCAGCAAGACAGCCATGAGCGGCTCTGCTCCGCTTTCTCGATGCTCAGGATGCGCTTGAGTTCCTCGGGATACGGGGTGCGCGTGGCGCGGGGATTGGCGATCAGCATGGTCGTGGGATTCCAACGGAGATGTACGTGAGATAAGAGCCGGACAGGGATACCACCATCCGCCCACCGCACGGTGGTTGAGGACCACGCCAAGCGGCCAGTTCTCGCGGGGGTACGGCAGCGATGCAGATCGCGGTGCCGAGGCGAGCATCCCTGCTCCATGAAGGAAGCGTTCGGGCGAGTGCCCGAGCTCATCGAGGAGAATGTTATTTCAGACGGCCCGGTATCTGCGCGCAATCTCGGGGTTCGATATGCAATGTTCTTGCATTCTCATATCGGCCAGCTGAACGGGTTCTCCGCAAGCCGATGCATAGCGGCACGCGGAGGCCGATTCAGTCCGATGTCTTTTCGCGCACCGCGTTACGCAGATGGAGCTTCATGAAATCCGCTGCGGCCTCGCGCTGATCCTCGAGAAGAAGATCGATCAGCGTGAGATGTTCGCGGCAGCGCCGTTCTGCCTGATCGCGGTCTACGGCCTTTCGATACTCCATCAGCCGGCGTAAGCGATCGAGACGACGCAAGCCGTCGAGAATAAAGACATTGCCCGAGCAGGCGGCGATCGTTTCATGCAGCCGGCTATTCGCGTCGAAGAGCGCCGCCGGCGACGCCGTTCGCACACCGCCGTTCGCGAGCCCCTCCTGCTCGATACGGCAGCGCATCAGCGCGTCGCGATCCAGCCGGAATGTCGGCTCGAGTATCCCGGCCGCCTCAATCAGCAGCCGATACCGGTAACCCTGTCGATAGGTCTCCGCAGACGTCAGCACGGACTGGAACATCCAGCCATGCCCCGGCCGTCTTTCGATCCATCCTTCCTGCGCCATCCGCCGCAGCACCGCATGGAGTTGCGCACGCGTGATGCCGTACCGCCGCATCAGTTCGTTTTCCGTTATGCGGTCTTCCAGGCGCCCCGCGAGACGATCTTCGGCAATCGCAAGATAGGTCTGCTCGTCGGCATCGACGGTTTCGATCTCGATGACGCCCGCGCCGCTTGCGGGCGCAATGCCCTCCGCTACCGCATAACCGCCGTCCGGATGTGCGGCGACGACTGATTGGGCAGCGAGCCGTTTGAGCGCCTCGCGCACCGGTGAGCGCGATACGTTGAACTGCTCCGCGAGCGCGCGCTCCGGCAACCGCGTACCAGGAGCCATACCAGACTGGGTGATGTGCTGGTGGATGTTCGTCGCGAGCACGTCGGCTAAAGCGCGGGGCATGGCAGTCGAAATGGTGGAATCCTGGTCATGCTATCACATTTCGTTTAACGGTTTTTTGATAGTACACAGAACCTTATCGCATGCCGCCCGACCATCCATCGGCAACCACCCGAAGGCGCGCTCGCCCACCATCCTCTAGCGGATGGTTCCGCTTCTAGCGATCTGCCTGACACGTGCGCCGGCACTGTGGTTTACCCTGTGTGGTACCAAAAACGAACAAAAAACCTTTACATCGTATCTTGTAAACATAAAATACAAGCCAGTTTCGATCGTGCGAGAGTCATATGTATCGCAGCAACCTTCCTGCAGCAGGCTTTGCAGCGGCCGGCGGCCGGGTGCCGCCGGCATGCGCGGATGCGTCCCCATCCGGCGCTCCGGGCAGTTCCGCCGTGCCGGCGCCGTGCAACAACCCTAGCCCGCCAGCGTTCGCACTCCCGCGCGGAAGCTGCGACTGTCACATTCACGTGTTCGATGCCGAGCGGTATCCGTTCGCGGCAAAACGCTCGTACACGCCCGGCCCCGCGCTGATTTCGGATCTGCTTCAGTTTGAAAATCGCCTCGGCATTGAGCGCGTCGTCGTTGTGCAGCCAAGCGTGTACGGTACCGACAACGCCGCTATGCTCGCCGCGCTGAAGGAGTTGGGAACATGGCGCGCGCGCGGCATCGCGGTCATCGATCCGTACTCGATCACCGCGGCGGAACTGAGCGCGTTGCATGACGGTGGCGTACGCGGCGTTCGCCTCAATCTCGAGGTAAAGGGCGTGCGCGACGAGACAGTGGCCCTCTCGCAGCTCAAGCGTGCGGCACGGACTGTCGCCCCACTGGGGTGGTCGATCCAGATTTATGCCGATGTGGATGTCGTTGCCGCGCTCTCGCCCGCGATTGCCGAGCTCTCGGTTCCGGTCGTACTGGACCATTTTGCCGGCGTGCGCATCGCCAGACAGCCCGAGCAGCGGGATGCATTCGAGACGGTTCTGCAGCTAGTAAAGGCCGGCAATGTCTACGTGAAGCTCTCCGCCCCCTATCGTGCATCGCGGCAGGCGCCCGACTACGCCGATATCGCCCCGTTCGCGCAGCGGCTCGTCCAAAGCCGGCCGGACCGCATGCTGTGGGCGTCGGACTGGCCACATACGGGCAGCGCGAGTCATCGCGACGGTGACCTCGCGCGCATCGAGCCATTCCGCAAGGAAGACGCCGGCCGCGCGCTCAATCAGATGCTCGCATGGGCGGAAACCGCCGCTGTACTGCAACAGATTCTGGTCGACAACCCCGCACGACTTTATGGCTTTGCCGCCGAGGCAAGCTGACCCACCCGCTGCCCACCGAGGATTTTTTCATGTTTCGCACCCTTAACCCCGCCACCGAACAAGTTGTCGCAACCTTCGGCTCCGATACACCCGAGCGCATCGAGCAGGCGCTCGCGAACGCGCAGATTGCCCAGCGCGCATGGGCGAAACAGCCGCTGAATGTTCGCACCGCCGCCGTCGCGCGCATCGGTGAAGTCCTGCAACGTCGCAAGGCGGCGCTCGCGGCGCTGATCACGCTGGAAATGGGCAAGCCCATCGCCGAAGCGGAAGCGGAAGTCGAGAAGTCCGCATGGACCTGCCGCTTCTATGCGGAGAACGCGGGCCGCTATCTCGGCGACGAAGCCGTGTCGAGCAACGCAACCGAAAGCTACATCGCGTATGACCCGCTCGGTGTCGTGCTGGCTATCATGCCGTGGAACTACCCGCTGTGGCAGTTCATCCGCTTCGCTGCGCCCGCACTCTGCGCAGGCAACGGCGCGATTCTCAAGCATGCGGGTAACGTGCCGCAATGCGCGCTCGTCATTAACAATCTTTTCGCCGAAGCGGAAGTGCCCGATGGACTCATCGCATCGCTGCTCATCGAACCGGAAAACGTCGCGGCACTCATCGACGACCCACGCATTGCGGCCGTGACGCTGACCGGCTCGACCGCCGTCGGCAAGCTGGTCGCCTCGCAGGCGGGCCGTGCGATGAAGAAGCAGGTGCTCGAACTGGGCGGTTCGGACCCATTCATCGTACTGGCCGACGCGGACGTGGAAGCCGCCGCGAAGGCCGCCGTCAAGGCACGCTTTTCGAACACCGGCCAGAGCTGCATTTCGGCGAAGCGCTTCATCGTCGACGAGACGGTCGCGGATCGCTTCGTCGAGCTGTTCTGCCAAGGCGTCGCGCAGCTCAAAGTCGGCGACCCTACACGGCGTGACACGACGATCGGCCCGATGGCGCGCGCGAATCTACGCGACGAACTGCATCGTCAAGTCGAGCGCACGGTCGAAGCCGGCGCTGTCCTCAAGGCTGGTGGCCATGCCATCCCCGGTCCGGGCTTCTTCTACGCGCCGACCGTGCTGGACCATGTCGCGCCCGATATGGCGGCGGCGGTCGAGGAAACGTTCGGCCCGGTCGCGGCCATTCTGCGCGTCAGCAGCACTGAAAAAGCCGTCGCGCTCGCGAACGCGACGGAGTTCGGCCTGGGCGCAGCGCTGTGGACTGCCGACCTGCAAAAGGCGAGGACGCTCGTGCGCCAAATCGAAGCTGGAGCCGTATTCGTCAACGGCCTCGTCGCGTCGGACGCCCGTTTGCCTTTTGGCGGCATCAAGCAATCGGGCTATGGCCGAGAACTCGGCGCCGCCGGCATCCGCGAATTCACCAACGTCAAAACAGTCTGGATTGGCCCCGCCGCCTGACTCCGCACCCTCGACCTTCGCCAAAGGAACCCGCCATGACCATCAAGACCCCCTCGGGAGCCGCCCTCCTGAAACCCGACCAACTGACGACCTACGATCGCGGCGGCGGCGCCAGCACCACACCGCTCGTCGGCAAGTCGGTCGGCTCGGACAGCTTCATCACCGGTTATACGTCGTTCGCACCCGGCGTGAAGATTCCGTTCCACAGCCATAACTGCCAGGAAAGCGTGGTGCTCGTCCAAGGGCATGCGATTCTCGATATCGACGGCCTCGAATATGAACTCAAGCCGCTCGACACGACGTTCATTCCACCGAACGTGCCGCATCGATTCCGCAATATTTCGGAGACCGAACCGATGAAGATCCTGTGGATCTATGCGCGTCAGGACGCGACGCGCACGCTCGCAGACACCGGTGAGACCCGCCCCGTCTCCGCGGAGCATCAAAGCCCTTCTTCGAATTAACCCGATCAATCATCATGCGTATCCTCGTTTGTCCGGGCGACGGCATTGGCCCAGAAATCACCGCCGCATCCATCCACGTTCTCGGCAAAGCCGACCAGCTCTTTGACCTCGGCTTGGAATATCACTACGAAGACATCGGCTTCGCAAGCCTCGAGAAGTACGGCACGACGCTGCGCCCGGAAGTGCTGAAAAAGGCGCCCACCTTCGACGGCCTCATTCTCGGCACCATTTCGCATGCGGACTACCCGCCCCCCGACAAAGGCGGCCGCAACGTGTCCGCGGCGTTTCGCTGCGAGCTCGATTTGTATGCGAACGTGCGCCCGTCCCGTACACGTCCGTTCCTGACATCGAACATGCGCGAAGGCAAGAGCATGGACCTCGTCATCATGCGCGAGGCGACGGAAGGCTTCTACCCGGACCGAAACATGGCGCTGGGCTGGGGCGAAATGATGCCGTCGAAGGACATGGCGCTTTCAGTGCGCAAGATCACGCGACATTGCAGCGAGCGCATCGCGCGCCGTGCTTTCGAACTCGCGATGAAGCGCAGGAAGAAGGTGACCGCGATTCACAAGGCGAACAGCTTCCACATGACGGACGGCCTGTTCCTCGAGTGCGTGCGCAATGTGGCCAAGGATTTTCCGGAAGTCGAACTGAACGACCTCCTCGTCGACGCGTCGACCGCGCACCTCGTTCGCAACCCCGAAACGTTCGACGTGCTCGTCGCGACCAATTTCTACGGCGACATCATCAGCGATCTGGCCGCGGAACTTTCGGGCAGTCTGGGTCTCGGCGGTTCGGTGATGGCAGGCGACGCCCTGTGCTGCGCACAGGCGCAACACGGTTCGGCGCCCGATATCCAGAATCAGGACAAGGCAAACCCAACGTCGATGATTCTTTCGGTGAGCATGTTGGTGCGCTGGATTGGCGAACATCGCCACAAATCGAACTTCGTCCGCGCAGCGGATGCAATCGACGCGGCGATCGACGCAGTGCTGGCAAATCCCGAAACCCGTACGGCCGATCTGGGTGGAACCATGGGCTGCACGGCTTTCGCCGAGCATGTCGCCGCGTCGGTCCAAAAGGCCTGAGTTGCGATCCGTCCGACGGAGCAGTCCCCTCTGTCGGAACACTACAACCATCAAGGAGACGTTCGATGATGGCAGCGTGGAATTCGCGCGCGTTGGGCAAGTAAGCCAGCCGGTCAAGACGACTACGGCTTCCTTGTCGAGAGCCACCACCGAAGGATTCAATATGCATTCCGAATCAATGGCAATGGACGTGCCGCCCGAAAACCGTCCCGCCGACATGGCGATCCGGCAGTGCGTGCTGCGAAAGAATGCTTGGCGACTGCTACCGCTGCTGACGCTCGCCTTCATCTTCAACTACATCGACCGCACGAGCGTCGGCTTTGCGGCGCTGACGATGAACAAGGATATCGGTCTCACGCCGATGCAATTCGGCTGGGGCGCGGGCGTCCTGTTCGCCGGCTACTGTCTCTGCGAGATTCCAAGCAACCTCGCGCTGTACAGGTATGGTGCGCGCCGCTGGCTCACGCGCATCATGATCACTTGGGGACTTGCCTCGGCGGCGACCGCGTTCGTTCAGGGACCGACAAGCTTCTTCGTGTTGCGCTTGCTGCTCGGCGTTGCGGAAGCCGGCTTTTTTCCCGGGGTGACGTTCTTCCTGGCGTGCTGGTTTCCCGCCCAATATCGCGTCCGCGTCCTCGCTTTCTTCATGCTCGGTGTACCGGTGTCGTCGATTATCGGCGGCCCGATGTCCGCGCTGCTGCTGGAAATGAACGGTATCGCGGGACTGCATGGCTGGCAGTGGATGTTCCTGATCCAGGGGCTTCCGGCCGTGCTGATCGGCTTCGCGGTCTACGCGCTGCTGCGCGATGACCCGAACGACGCTCACTGGCTCACGCACGACGAGCGCACGGAACTCGTCCGGATGCTCGCGGAAGAACCGCGGCGCCAGCCCAGAACCGCATTGTTTGCCGCGCTCAAGGACGGCCGCGTGCTGCTTCTGGCGGCGACCCAGTTCGGCTTCGTTCTCGGCTCGTATGGCGTCGGTATCTGGCTGCCGCTGATTCTCAGAGGTCACGGGTTCAGCGTCGTCAACGTCGGGCTTTTTTCGACCGTGCCTTATATTGCCGCCGTGATCGGCATGCTGATTTGGGCGCGCGCCGTCGATCGCAGCGGCCGACGCGTCTTCCACCTCGTCGCTTCATGCGCGGTAGGCGCCGCGGGTCTGGCGCTGTCGGCATGCGCCAATGGCATCGTGGTCGAAATGATCGGATTGAGTTTGGCCGTGGTGGCGGTCAGTTCCGCCCGCGCGATTTTCTGGACGATCCCGACTCGCTTTCTGACCGGTGTCGCGGCAGCCGGCGGCCTGGCCTTCATCAACTCGCTCGGGACGCTCGGCGGATTTGCCGGCCCCTATCTGGTAGGCTTTCTGAAGCAGACGACCGGCACGTTTTCCGCCGGCATCTGGGCGATGGCGGCCATTCTCGGCGTTTCCGCGGCGCTGGCCGCCACCCTCCCGGTACTTGCGCGCCAAGAGTAAACCCATCAAATTCCCGCGAGGGTCGACGCCACGGCGTTTCGCCGGGCGTCGATCAAACATTTTCCGACCAGGAGTACCACATGATCTTTGAAATGGCGCACATCGAAGTCCTGCCCGGCCATGCGGCAGGTTTCGAGGCCGGTGTCGCGCAAGCACTTCCCCTCTTCGCCCGCGCCCAGGGTTGCGGCGGCGCTGAGCTTCATCGCGTGATAGAAACCGAGAACCGATATGTCCTTCTCGTTCGCTGGGAAACCGTCGACGACCACATGATCGGATTTCGCCAATCCCAGGATTTTCAGACGTGGCGTCAACTCGTCGGCTCTCATTTTGCTCGACCGCCCGAGGTCTTTCATACGGAGGCGACCGAAGCCGGCCTTTGACATATCCGCGCGTTGGACGGCATTCTGAGCGACAATGTATGCCATTGCAAAACAGTACAATTTATCGATCGCTGCCGGGCTACCGACGGCGAAGGGCCGAATGCGCGACGCGTACGGTCTTGGCCACCTATGCTCTGCTGGAGGAACTGTGGGAGTTGCTGAATCCGAAATCCGCGAGGAGATCTGCGCGGTCGGCGCGAGTCTTTACTCCCGCCGATACACAGTGGGGAGCGCCGGCAATATCAGCGCGCGCCTTGATGATGGTTGGCTGATCACACCAACCGACGCATGCCTTGGCCGACTCGATCCCAACGATATCGCCAAAGTAGGCTGTGATGGGCAGCACCTATCAGGCGGGCGTCCCTCCAAAACGCTCGCGCTTCACCGCAGGATCTACGAGAATTCACCGGAAACGCGCGGAGTCGTACACACGCATTCGACGAATCTGGTCGCGCTCACGTTGGCTGGCGTCTGGAGCACCGACGACGTCATCCCGCCAATCACGCCGTACTACGTGATGAAGGTCGGCCACGTGCCGCTCATCCCGTATCATCGGCCAGGCGCACCGGAGGTTGCCGACCAGGTCGCCGTACTCGCGCCGAAAGTGCGCGCGGTGTTGCTCGAGCGACTGGGTCCGGTCGTTTGGGAAAAAACCGTCGCGGCCGCATCGTTCGCTTTGGAAGAGCTCGAGGAAACGGCGTTGCTGTGGATGTCGCTCGCGCGCTCTGCCACGCCGATGTCAACGGACGCCATCGACGAGCTGCGCAATACATTTGGCGCCCGTTGGTAGCGCGCAACGACGCTCAACACGTCCCGCATCTAGCCATGAAAGTCCCAGCGGCGAACAGCATTAAAGACGACGACCCGACCGGTACCTACCATCACCCGACGGACGTGACCGCGGGTCAGTGGACCGTGAGTCCGTCCGAGCGGCCGCATCTGTACCGAATCCGGCATCGCCGTGCCAATGGCGAGCAGCACATCGATACGGTGGTCGACTACGACAACCTCAAGGCCAAGCTGCTGAAGTGGGATCGTGAAGGATTCGTCCGCCGCGAGCATGCGGGACCTGACGAGAAGCCCATCCATCGATCGACGTTCATGCGGGACCTGCTCGAGAGTGCTGGACAAACGCCCGGCGAGCGCGACGGTTCGCTCGCCGGCACACGTGTCGGTAATGTAGCGATGCCGCACGGAAATGGTGGGCCATTCGTGCCGGCCGTGAATCGCGCCTACCTCTTCGCCCCGCGGTTTGACAACGTTCTGCGGGACATCGTTGAAAATCGCCGTATTCTGCTGATCGGTCACACCGGCAGCGGCAAGACCAGTCTCATCGAGCAGGTCGCCGCGCACACCAATCAGGGCGTTCTGCGCTCGAACATGAACGGGCAGACAACGGTCGGCGATTTCGTCGGGTTCTGGACCGTGAAAGGAGGCGAGACCCTCTGGGTCGACGGCGTATTGCCGACGGCCATGCGCGAAGGTCTTTGGCTGATCGTAGACGAAGTCGACTTTGCGGAGCCTGCGATCCTCGCGGTTCTGACTGCCGTGCTCGAGCCGGGCGGCCGCCTGCTGCTCAAGGAAAAAGGCAACGAAATCGTTGCGCCGCATCCGTCGTTCCGGCTCTTTGCAACAGCCAATGCCGTCGGGTCCATGGGGCAATATCGCCACCTCTATCAGGGCGCCAATGTCATGAACGAGGCGTTTTTGGACCGATGGCGCGTCTATCGCATCGACTATCTCTCGCGGGAAGAAGAGGCACAGGTGCTGTTGCGCACTTTTGGTCGGCGCGTGTCCGCGCAAATGGCGCAAACACTGGCCGCGATCGCGGCGGACTGCCGCGAGGCCTTCATGCGAGAAGACTTGGCCAGCGCGTTCTCGACCCGAAGGTTGCTCGATTGGACCGAGCTCATGCTGCGCACCGGAGATCCGGAGGTCGCCGCCGGTCCGACCATCTACTCGAAAGTCGGCGCGGAAGATGTCGCGCTGATCCGTAGCATCATCCAGCACCATATCGATCTGCATGGGTGAGCGAATGGACCACGGGCTGACGGAATCTGTCGACGATACGCTCGCCCATCTGTCTCGCCTTGCGCGGACGTTGACAGGACAGGACCGCCTGACGGTCGTGATCGCGGACGACGGCCCGTGTCTGCGCGACGAACAATTGGTGCTTCCGCCGGCCGTTGCTGGCATGGATGTCTCGCAGGAATTGATGACCGGCTATGTCGATCTGCTGGCCGCCCGCGCGCGTTTTGCAACTCAGGATGCGGTCGAGCGCGTTGGCTCGCCCGTTGCGCGCCGACTCGCGCAGGCAATCGACGACCGGCGCGCGTGCTGCGAGCTGGCGCACGCCTATCCCGGCGTGGCGCCTTTCCTCACCAGGCTGCGTGCCGAAACGGCACGCGTAGCGGCCGCACAATGGACAACGCTGAGTTGGGCTGAAAAGCTCGCCTGGCATGTCGAACGCTATGTGTGGAACGAGCAGTCCACAGCGATCGAGTCCAGTCCCTCGCTGAATGCGGCAGTCCATGCGAGTATCGATCTACTCGAGGAAGCGAGCCGGTCGGCCTCGACGGCCGACAGCATGCGTATCGCGCTGCGACTCATCGAACGGATTCGCGAGCTCTCAGCGGGCGACGTGAACAACATGATGTTCACCGCCGACGCACAGGACACGCTCGATTCCCCTGCCACCAGAAACGAGTTCGAGTCGGACGGCTCGGACACAGGGGATGCTCCACCTTCTTCGCAAACATCGGCGTTGACCACGGGTGGCGGCCTCACCCGATCCGCGTCCGATGCAGCTCAACAGCCATCGGGCGACGCCGGCAAGCAGCCACATCGTCCTGCGATGAGTCGGGCTGCGCTATCCGTCCCGATCACGACGCAATTCGACCGCGAGGCCGACTTCACAGGCAAAGGCGACGCTATCCGATGGAGAAAGCTGAGAAGTACCGCGCGCGCGCAAACGGAATCGCTCAAGGCAAGGCTCGAACGCGCGCTTAAGGCCGACGAGCAGACCCATTGGAGGCGCGAACAGGAGCGCGGTGAACTGGACCGCCCTTCCCTTGTCAGGCTCGCCGTCGCACCGGGCTACCGAACGCCGTTTCGCACGCGGCTCGTGAAACCGGGCCGCGACGCGGCCGTCACGCTCCTGATCGACCGCAGCGGCTCGATGGCCGGGCAGAAGATCGAACTCGCCACCCTGTGCGCCGCGGCGTTGAGCGACGCATTGAGCCAATTGAGCTTTCCGTTGGAGGTACTCGGCTACAGTTCGATCGAAGACGTTGAGATGCGCGAATACTACGAACGCTGGCTCGCGGCCGGCCACGCCTCATCCGGTTTCAACCGCTTCGTCGAACGGCTGGATTTACAGATCTACAAACGTTTCGATTCCGACAATCTGGTCGGTCTGACCTGCGTCGAATGCGGGCACGAGAACCCCGACGGCGAAGCGCTGAGTTGGGCCGCATCCAGGCTGCTCGCTCGCCGCGCACATCGTCACATTTTGATGGTGCTTTCCGATGGATATCCCGCAACCGGCGACGGCAATCCCGACGTCCTGCGTGCCGACCTGCAGGCACGAATAACCGAACTGCGCGAGCGAGGCGTCGAACTGGTCGGCGTGGGCATTCTCACTGACGCAGTCGAAACGTTCTATCCCACAAGCGCGGTCGTCGAACGATTGCAGGACTTGCCGAAGGCGGCATTCGACGTGCTCGGCCGGACGCTACTCAAGCACAGGGAGTGGATGCTGGAACGATCCGATGCGTGAGCACGGACGAGAACTGGCGAGTGGACACGCGCGAACTGCTCAGCGCGTCGCGAAAAATACCGAAGCGGAATAGCGCCGCTTCGGCGGGCGTTGCATCAAGGTGCTGTCGATAGCGCCTTCTCGAAGAAATCGACAGTGCCGAAATTGCCGGACTTCAGCGCGAGCGCTAGCGGCTCACTGCCGCTGCTTGTCGTCCAGGGCACGCCCGGGTCAATGGGTGCGCCGATGCGCAAGGCGCGGACGCCGAGCGCCTTGACGACGGAACCTGACGTCTCTCCACCGGCAACAACCAGCTTGCGCACGCCATGGTGTAGAACCAGCTCGCTCGCGAGCGTGGCCAATGCGCGTTCCATCAGCGCGCCGGCACGATCCGCACCGAGCTTCTGCTGTGCGGCTCTTACTACGTTGGGCGCCGCGCTTCCGTAGATGAGCACGGGCCCGCCGGAAAGCCGCTCGGCACACCAGGCGACAGCGTCTTCGATTTGCCTGTCCCCCTCGGCAAGCTGCAGCGCGTCGAGCCGAAATGCCGGGCGCGAACGCTTCCAGTGTTCCACCTGGGCATTTGTCGCCACTGAGCAGCTTCCCGAGAGAATCAGGCCCGCCCCGACGACGTTCGGAAGATCCGCCGCCGCCGACACGGCCGCCTTCAATTTGCCGGCTCGCCGGAAATTCTCCGGCAGGCCCATGGCGATGCCCGATCCTCCCGTCACGAGTCGATGGCCCGACAACGCGGCGCCGATACTAATCAGATCGCGGTCGGCTACCGCATCGACGATGGCATATCGCGCGCCTTCGCTGCGCAGCGAATCGAACGCCGCGGCGATCGCATCAGGGCCACGAGAAACGGCATCGAGCTTGACCGCCCCCACTTTGCGCCTGGTTTGCGATTGCAATACACGCACCAGATTGGAATCCGTCATTGGGGTCAGCGGGTGGTCCCGCATGCCGGATTCGCTGAGCAACACATCGCCGACGAAGAGGTGGCTCCTGTAAATCGTCCTGCCATTCTCGGGAAACGCCGGACAGGCAGCTGCGAGGTCGACGCCGAGCGCATCGGCCAGCGCATCGGCGACCGGGCCGATATTGCCCTTCGGCGTCGAGTCGAAGGTAGAGCAATACTTGAAGAAGAACTGCTTGCAGCCGGCTTTTCTGAGCCACTCCAGCGCCGCCAGCGACTCACGTACGGCCTGCTCCGGCTCGACTGTTCGCGTTTTCAATGCGATGACGATCGCGTCCGCATCGTGCAACTCGGCCTGCGCGGGGACACCGATCGTTTGGACCGTGCGCATGCCGCCGCGCACCAGCGTGCTGGCCAGATCCGTGCCGCCCGTGAAATCATCGGCAATACAGCCGAGGAGAGGTCTGCTCAATGCCATGCTCCCAATGCAATTACACCGCGCTGTCGACAAAGCCGAACAGGCGGCTGGCGTTGTCAGCGAGCAACTTGCGCCGCTCGATCGGCGCCGGTGCCCACGTCTTCACCAACGAGAAGTTACGCCCCTCGTCCTCATCACGGAAAGGCTCTATGTCAGTAGGCTTCGCGTCGGCCTTGCGCTCGCTGCCACCCGTGTGCGGCCAATCGCTTCCCCAGATGACCTGATCCGGTGCCGCCTCGACAAGCGCGCTGCCGATCTGCGCGGTATCGGCGTAGAGCGGCTTTTGCAACGAGATCTGGTACGGCCCGGATAGTTTCACGAAGACCTTCTTCGACTGCATCATGCCGATTAGCGCGGACATCCCGGGCTGTTCCGGTCCATCGGCGGCTTTTGCCAAGCCGAAATGATCGATCACAACCGGATGAGGCTGCGCCTGGATACGTGGCGCGAGGTCGGCGAGCACCGGCAAGGCCGCATAGATTTGAACGATGAACGGCTTGCCGCGCAGCGTCTCCACCGTTTGCTCCAGGCGCTCGACGGCAAGATTCGAATCGTGGTTCTTGCCAACTTCGAGATTGATACGCACGCCCACCACGCCCGCGCCTGCCAAATCGTCTAGCTGCTGGCTCGAAAAGCTCGGGTCGATCACGGCAATGCCGCGGGCGTCTCGGCCGAGTTGTCCCAGCGCGTCGATCAGACATGCGTTGTCCGTTCCATAGACGCTCGGCTGTACGAGCACAGTGCGGCGCACATGAATGGCGGAGTGAAATCGCCGTAGATCCTGCACCGTGGCAGGAGGCGGCGTGTACTTGCGCTTCGCCGAATAGGGGAACTTCTCGGGATTGAAGATATGACAATGCGAATCCACCACGCCCGTCGGCACAGAAAAGCCGATCGGAGACATGTGCCCCAACTCCTTGCCCATTACCTTTCCGAAACCAATGAGAGATGCACCTCCCAGCGCGGCGCCGGTTGCGACCAGCATCTGCCTGCGATTGACCATGTTGCTGTCTCCTTCGTTTTTATAAGCGCATCCGTGGGCGACGCGCGGGTGCGTCATGTGCCCGCGCGTCGATCCGTCAACCAGCCAGCACGCGCGCGACTTCGCTACCGAAGGCCTTGCAGCCGAACGTGCCGCCGAGATCCGGCGTACGCGTGGCCGGGTTCTCGAGCACCTTGTCGACAGCCACTTCCATCGCCTTGCCCGCCTCGATGTAGCTCGGATTGCCATGGTGTTCCCCCATCCATTGGATCAGCATGGCCACCGACAGGATCATCGAAACGGGATTGGCCTTGTCCTGACCGGCGATATCGGGTGCCGAACCATGCTGGGCCTGCGCACAGCAGTGGGTATCGCTTGCCATCATCGAGCCGGCGAGCCCGAGGCTGCCCGATAGCTCGCTCGCTAGATCGCTGATGATGTCGCCATAGAAGTTGGTCGCCACCAGCACGTCGAAACGCTCCGGCGAGCGAACGAGATGTGCCGTCGAAGCGTCGACGAGCAGATCGTCGAGCTGCACCTCCGGGAAGTCCTTCGCCACGTCGCGCACGCATTCGAGAAACAGTCCGTCCGTCATATGGAAGCTGTTCGCCTTGTGAATCGCGGTGACCTTCTTCTTGCGCGTCATTGCCAGCTCGAATGCACGACGGGCAATGCGCTCGCTGCAATGCCGTGTGATCTTGCGCAGCGAGATGGCCATATCCGGGCTCGGCATCAGCTCCGCCCACCCTTTCGTCATGTTGCGATCCGGATAGAAGCCTTCCGTCGCCTCACGCATGATCACGAGGTCCATCGTCTTGCCCTCGCGCATGTTGGACGTCAGGAACGGGCGCGTGCGCGCAGGCCGGACATTGGCATACAGGTCGAGCCCGATGCGAAACCCGGCCGACACGTTGCGTCCGCCCTTTTCCGGCGCGGGATAATCCGCATGCGATTGGGTCCCAAGAATGATCCCGTCGTAGGTCTTGGCCTTCTCCAGCACTTCATCGCGCAGCGTCGTGCCATGCTTCTCGAGGCTCACGAACCCGACGTCGTCGTAATCGAACGAGAGCTTCAGGCCGAACTTCTTGTCTGCCGCCTGCAGCACCGCCATCGAAGCAGCCGTGATTTCGGGGCCAATGCCGTCACACGGCAACACCAAGATACGCATCGCAAATCTCCATAAGGTGGCGCGCTGTGCGCCAAAAAGTCGCCAGTAATTGTACTTCATTAAACGTTAGTACAATGCTGGTTTGTTTGTTCCAGGAAGCACCACGATTCGACTGAGCCAAAGCGGCGCACCGCTGCGTCCCGCGGCCTAATGAGCGCACCCGTACCACGCTCGGCGCGCCCGCTCGGCCTGACCTATCAGCCTTACCCCTTGTCGACAGCGGGTTGTCGCGACGCCGAATTCTCGCGACTGTCCGGCCTCATTTCCGATCGGCCGACGATCAACACCATGATGCCGCTCAGGGCGAGGAACCCACCCAGCATGACGAGCGCCCACACGTATGAATGGGTCGCCTGCCGAATCCAGCCCGTCAGATACGGGCCCACGAAGCCGCCAAGATTGCCGAAGGCGTTGATAAATGCGATGCCTGCCGCAGCAGTCGTACCGGCGAGCATGCTCGCAGGCAGCGTCCAGAAAATGGTGTTGGACACCCAGAGGCCGGTAGCGGCCACGCATAGCGCAATCATCGCGCTCCAGGGGTTAGCCGCGAGGCTTGCCACGACGAAGCCGACTGCGCCCAAGAACGCCGGCAGCGCGATATGCCACTTCCTTTCCCCTGTCTTGTCCGAGTGACGGCCGATGAGCACGCTTGCAATAGCGGAGAACACGTAGGGAATCGCGGAGACTACGCCGACCTCGAAGGTGGTGAGATTACCGAGGCTTTTCACGATTTGCGGCAACCACAATGTGATGCCGAAAAACGCCAGCAGCACGCAGAACTTGCAAAAAGCAAAAGCAAGGGTCTTCCCATGCACGAAAACGTCGCGTACACGCGCGGGGCTATGGCCGCGGCTTTCTTTCGCGCGGGCCTCCTCTTGGGTCCTGGCGATCAGCCACTCACGTTCGTCGGGCTCTAGCCATTTGGCGTCTTCCGGCCTCTCCGTCAGCCAGACCAGGGTGATCGCGCCAATAATGATCGCCGGAACGCCCTCGATGATGAAGAGCCACTGCCAACCGGCCAATCCACCGAAATGGTGAGCAAAATGGAGGATGGCCGTCGACAGCGGACCACCGATGATCACGGAAATGGGATTGCCCAACATGAACACGGTAATCGCCTTCGCTCGCTCCTCGGCCGGGAACCAGCGCATCATGTAGAAGACCAGGCCTGGGAAGAAGCCCGCCTCCGCTACCCCAATGAGCGCGCGCAGCGTGAACAGCGAAGCCTCATTGAATACAAACGCCATGAGCGTAGCCAAGATGCCCCAGGTGATCATGATGCGGGCAAGCCAGATGCGTGCACCGACTCGTTGCAGTATCAGGTTGCTCGGCACTTCGAACGCGACGTATCCCACGAAGAGAATCCCGGCCGCGAATCCATATGTGCTCGGAGACAGGCCGAGATCCTTGTTCATCTCGAGCGCGGCAAATCCGATGTTGACCCGATCGAGAAAGTTGATCAGGAACATCACGATCATGAAGGGAATCAAGCGTCTCGAAACTTTCGCCATCGTTCGGGCGTGAATTACGGATTTCATAAGCCTAGCCTCCAGTGTTTTGTTTTATGCCCTGTCCCGGCCGCGGATTAAAAGAAGTGCTGCAAGCCGACGCCCACCATCGTTTGATGGTTGGTTTTGGCATCCGTAGGAGAAAGGGTGTAGATCTGTGCCGAATAGCCGTGCTTCGCGCGCTGGTAGTCGACCGTCGCGTAGACGTTCGTCGCCTTCGAGAGCGCATAGAGCGTCGTGAAGCCAACCTGATTGCGCGTGCCCTGCATGATCACGTTCTTCTTTTCGTTGTTCGGCTTCGAATAGAAGTACCCGGCTGCAACCGAAAACGCGGGCGTGATCAGGTATTGAGCGCCGAACTCGATCGTATCGACTCGATCGCCGGTCGCAGTCCATCGGGCGTTCGTGTACATGGTCGACACGCGAACCGGCCCGAACTGGTAGCGCGCGCCCGCGCCATACGTCCGATAGCTGCTGAGAGAGTTGGCTTCCTTGAGATTCGTCCAAACGGCGTTCGCGAGCAGTCCGCCGTTCTCGTACTTCAATCCGAAGCTTTCCGTGCTCCCGTTGGAAAACGCACCGGCCTGACCTCCGAAACCGTACAACGCGCCCAGTGTGAAGCCGGCAAGCGGCGCACTGGTGAGTTTTGCCGAATTGTCGACGCGGGCCCCGCCGATGCGATCGAAGTCCGTCGTGCTGCCATTGTTGCCGAGCAGTGCGTTCGCGGTGCCGGGACGGTGCATGAACGATCCCACGTAGTTGGAGACCGCGATGGAGGCAAAGTCGTACATGAAATCGTACTGACGCCCCATGCTCAGCGTCGCCCACGGCGATTTGACGCCGACCCACGCCATGCGGCCGAAGATGCGCGTGACGGCGGCAGTCGTCCCCGACGCATTCGTTCCTTGCCCGAACGTACCGTTGTTCCCGTTGAAACCGTTCTCGAGCTGAAACACGGCTTGCCAACCGCCGCCCAGGTCCTCATTGCCACGAAGACCAAAGCGATTGCCGTTGAACATGCCACTCGTTTCCTGCGTCTGAGCGTGTCCCCCGGCGTTACTGGCGCGCTGAATCCCGATATCGATGATGCCGTACAGCGTGACGCTGCTTTGTGCGTATGCGCCATTCGCAAACAGACATCCCGCGGTTGCGCCCAAACCGATCAGCAAGTGCCGCATCTCCAAATCTCCTGTGTCCTCTATTTTGTTCTACGTAGCAACTACGTACAATTCATGGCGTGCAAACGCCCGAACGATGCAGGCCCTCGCGACGCCTTCTGCGCGGCAAGCGTTTAGGGGTCACGTATCCGTCATATGTACTATATCGCATCGGGATACAATGTAATGCAAATGACATCTGCCTTTGCACCCACGTAAACCCCACCTGTGGGCGGACTCGAACGGTATCGGCATTCGCGCCGGACGGCGCGCGTGGAACATCGACCTTTGCCCCGATGCACAGGGGCAAGTCAAATCAGAGGTGCGCCTCGGGTACGATGCGCGCCGCCTGCTGTTCTTCTTTTTCTTCGGCCTGCGCCTTGATCTTGCTGACCACATCGAGATGCTTGCGCATGAACGCAGCCGCGTGTTCGCGGCCGCCGCTCTCGATCAGGTCGAGCATCTCGAGATGTTCCTTGCATTGACGGATGAGTCGGGTCCGGTCCGTCGCGGCCTTGTACTCCATGAACCGACGAAGCTGGTTTTGACGTTCGAGAGCCTCGATGAAAAAGCGGTTGCCGGAGCAGCGCACGAGCATTTCGTGAAACTCCGAGCCGTTCTTGAACAGCATCGAACGAGGCAGCTTGAAGATGTCGCCTTCGAGCATTTCGGTCTGAATCTTCCGGGCTTTCGCGAATGCAGCTTTGTCGATACGAAAGGTCGGCTCCAGCAAGGCGGCGGGCTCGATCGCCATGCGGAACCGGTAGCTCTGGATATGCGCCTCGCGATCGTGCAGAAAAGGATTGATGCGCCACCCCTGGCCGGGCTTGCGGGAAATCATGCCCTCGTTGGCGAGGCGGGTGAGCACCTTGAGCAGCTGACCGCGCGGCACATCGAAGCGCCGAAGCAGTTCGGCCTCGTAAAACTCCTCCGCGATTTCTCCGCTGAGGCAGTCATCGGCGATCCGAAGATAGAGATCCTCGAGCGGGTCGACACCGAACGGCAACTTGGCGATGTCGATGCCATGCGCATCGACGGCCAGAAAGATCCCGCGGTTGGGTTCCTTCACCACGAGGCCGTGCTCGGCAAGCAACGCCAATCCGCGCCGGATCGGCGATCGGGATAGGCCGAGCTCGGCAGCCAACGCTTCCTCGCGCAGATGTTCCCCTGCCGGCAGTGAACGCGTCCGTGCAATGTCGATGATCTTGGCCGCGACCTGGTCGGCCAGCGCCCCGGTTGTCTCAGTTTTCATAGTCAACGATCTGGTGATGCCTGTTGATACCACAAATTGTTGCGTGATGAAAGATAGGACACTGGGTGCATTCGGCGCCGGCACTTCGTTCGCCAACTGCATGGAGTCCGGTACGGGTCTTCCCGAACAGGCCTCTTCGTCAAACTGTACTATATTGCGCTTAAATACAATTTGAGCCGCAACCCATGACTCGCGCCCCTCGAATCAGCCTCGTCCATGCGACACCACTTGCCATTCAGCCGATCACTGAAAGCTTTACGCGTTGGTGGCCCGATGCGACGGTGTACAACCTCCTGGACGATTCGCTGGCGGCGGACCTGAAGCGCGCAGATGGCAACGTCGACGCAATGACCTCGCGTTTCTCGGCGCTCGTCGGTTATTCGCTGCGTACCGGCGCCGACGGGGTTTTGTTCACGTGCTCGGCCTTCGGCCCGGCCATCGAATCAGCCCGACGTGGGATCGACGTGCCTATCCTCAAGCCCAATGAAGCGATGATCGAAGAAGCCCTCGGATTGGGGCGCAAGATCGCGCTTGTTGCGACGTTCCAGCCCGCGCTCGCCCCAATTGCTCGGCAGTTCCACGACTTCGCCGCGGGAAACAAAACGGACCTTCAGGTCACGTCCTGTTTCGTCGAGGGCGCGTGGCCAGCCCTGCAATCCGGCGATAAGTCCACCCATGACCGGCTGATAGCGGAGGTGTGTGCCCGTCTGTCTGACCATGACGTGGTCTGCTTCGCCCAATTCTCGATGACGAGCGCGCATGCGGCAGCCGAGGCGGCGTCTCGACGTCCAACACTGACCACGACAGACAGCGCGGTGAAGAAGCTGAAAGCGCTCCTTTCCCGTTAGTCATTCCAACGATTGGCGACAAAAAGATCGCCATACCTTCGTTTGCGGGCACGCCGCATCATCAGGAGACACATTGTGCGATTTTCGATCGGCAAGGTTATCAAGCCGCTCTACGTCCAGGTTCTGATCGGCGTGGCACTGGGCATTGCATTCGGAGCGGCCGAGCCTGCGCTCGGCACGGACATGAAAACGCTTGGCGATGCCTTCATCAAACTCGTCAAGATGCTGGTGGCGCCTATCGTGTTCGCCACCGTGGTGACCGGAATTGCCAAGATGGGTGACATCAAGGCAGTCGGGCGCGTCGGCCTCAAGGCGCTCATCTACTTCGAGGTTGTCACCACGGGCGCGCTCGCCATCGGTCTCACCGTCGCGCATTTGCTGGCGCCTGGCAAAGGGATGAACGTCGATCCGGCTACACTCAATCTGGCGTCGGTCGCCGGCTACGCGAAGGTCGCGCAGGAATTGTCGCTCAAGGATTTCTTCATGCACATCATCCCCGAAAGCTTCGTGGGTGCATTCGTGCATGGTGACATCCTTCCGGTCGTCTTCATCGCCGTCCTATTTGGCCTTGCCCTCGCCCACGCCGGGCCACGCGCCGCCACGCTGATCAAAATCGTGGACGAGTTTCTCTATACGATGTTCGGCGTCGTGACGTTCGTCATGAAATTCGCGCCGATCGGTGCGTTTGGCGCAATTGCCTTCACTGTCGGCAAGTACGGCGTGTCGAGCCTGCTCGCGCTGGGTCAGCTGATGATGGCGTTCTATGCAACGTGCCTATTGTTCGTGCTGCTCGTGCTCGGCTTCATCCTCAAGCTTTGCGGCGTCAACCTGTTTCGATTCATTGCCTACCTCAAGACCGAAATTCTCATCACCCTAGGCACGGCGAGCGCGGAGCCCGCGCTGCCGCGACTTCTCGAAAAGCTCGAGCGGATGGGCTGCGAAAAGTCCGTTGTCGGTCTCGTCGTACCGACAGGCTATGCATTCAATCTCGACGGCGTCTGCATCTACCTGACCATGGCCGTGATCTTCATCGCCCAGGCGACGAATACCCATCTGACGCTAGGTCAGGAGTTGGTGATACTCGCGATGGGGCTCGTTACATCGAAGGGTATGAGTGGCGTACCTGGAGGGGGATTCGTCGCGCTCGCCGCAACGCTTTCCGCAGTCCATGTGCTTCCTCTGAGCGCGATAGCGCTTCTGGTCGGTATCGATCGATTCATGGGCGAGGCACGTGCGATCACGTCGATTATCGGTAACGCTGTCGCGGCCGTCGTAGTCGCGAAATGGGAAAAGGCGTTCGATCCACAGAAGATGCGCGACGCACTGTTTCACCGGGCCCAAGGTGCGGTCGACTCCGATGCAGAAAGCTCGACATCCGGCCTCGCCACTGCCCGCGAGAGCCGTCCCCCAGCGTGAGGTCGTGACCACATGCGCGTCCGCGAAACATGGGGAGTGGGGCGCGTGTTTCACGGGCCTCAGTGCGCGACCCACTTCGAACTCTGCGGCTTTGCCCGGCAAGATCTAGATGTGAGCCATCTCGATGACCATCACGCTCTCCTCTTCGCTCTCCAGTTGTGAGACTTGGTCAGGCAGGCGGCGCAACGGAGGCGCCAGCAACGCCATGGCGGGTCATAGCTTCGCCTATAAAACCGCTCGCCTTCATTTCTTCGATGAAGTCTCCAAGGAAGCGTGCTGCGACCGAACCCCGGTCCTTGGGGATGCCCATCGCCTGTTGAATCACCATAAACGGCTCATCCAGCAAGCGCAGACCGGTAACATTCCGGGTCTCCATCTCGAGCACCTGCTTCACGCCGGCCGCGACCTCGAGTCCGTTATCGAGAAAGGTCTTGACCACAACTTGTGACGACGCCGCGCGTACCAGCTTTGCAGCTTGAATTTCGCGGGTCAGGAACAGATCATAGGCAGTCCCCTGCCCCACTGCGATGCGATTCGACGCAACGTCAACCTGATCATTGCGCGTGATTGGCGATTCCTGACGAACGAGGTAGCGGCCCTCGATCAGGATATAGGGCGCCGTGAACGCGATCCCGGCGCCGCGAACCGGGTCGATCGCAAAAAAACCAATGTCGGCCCGCCCCTCGGTCACTGCCTCTACGGACTTTCTCGCCGTTTCGAATATCGCGAATTCGAGCTCGAGTTGCAGCCGTCGGGCAAGTTCGTGTGCAAGATCGACAGATATGCCGGTCGGCGGGGCGTCGGCCGATTGCCGGCTTGCAAGAACCGGGTTGCCGAGATTGATGGACGCACGCAATCTTCCGGTCGGAGCAAACGCACGAATGATAGATGGGTCGATATTCATAGAAGAGTCGTCGCGTCACCGGTGCGCCAGCGTGCCGGCGATCGCCTTTTGGAGAATAAGTGGAATTACGCCGCCTGCGCGCAACAAATCGACTTCGAGCGACGTCTCGACGGCGGCTATCGCCGTTATCGTGTCACCGCGACCATTCGCGCGAGCGATCTTCACGCCGACCGAGCATCTAGGAAACAGTGCGTCCGGCTCTACATCGACCTCGATCATGTCGCCAGGAGCGATGTGCAGTGTTGAAGGACTGACGCCAGCGGGCAGGCGTAACGGCAGGATGCCCATGCCGATCAGGTTGGATCGGTGAATGCGTTCGAAGCTGACAGCGAGCACGGCCCGTACCCCGAGCAGGCGCTGCCCCTTAGCCGCCCAGTCCCTCGATGAGCCCATTCCGTACCGCTCGCCCGCGACGAGCACGACCGAGTGCCCAGCCTCTCGGTAGCGTTGCGCCGCTTCGAAAATCGGCATCACGGCCCCGCTCGGAATGTGAAGCGTATGGGCTACAGGTGCGTCGGGCTTCAGGAGATTCACGAGCGTCTTGTTGTAGAACGCTCCGCGCACCATCACCTCCCAATTGCCGCGTCGGGAAGCGAATACGTTCAAGTCATCGCGATCGTCGCCTCGTTCCACCAAAAAATCGGCGACGAAACTATCCTTCGGAATCGCGCTTGCCGGTGAAATATGATCGGTCGTGACGTCGTCCCCCACCACCAGCAACGGATACGCGCGGTAGCTGCCAAGCTGCCCCGCTTCATCCAGCGAGGCAAACGGAGGACGCCGCAATATCGTCGAATCGGGGTCCCACGGATAGCGCGCGCTATCCGGCGACTCCAGCTCGCGCCATGCCGGGTTGTCGGCCGCTGCAGCGAAGGACTTTCGATAGTCGCTTGGATCGGCCGCGAGACGCAAGGCAGCGTCCACCTCTTCTTTCGAAGGCCAAAGATCGGCCAGCCGGACCGCCCTGCCGTCCGGCGCCGTCTGCAATGCATCATGGCTCAAATCCAATGCCGCATCGCCGGCCAACGCAAACGCCACCACCAGGGGCGGCGACATGATGAAGGCGAGATCCAAGTCAGGGTGGACGCGGCCCGGGAAATTCCGGTTCCCCGACAGAATGGCCACCGGCCGGATGGCGTTGGCTGAAATTCCTTCCTCAATCACGTCTGTCAAAGGGCCGGAGTTTCCGATGCACGTGGTACAGCCATAGCCGACGATGTCGAACCCGACTGCAGCCAGCTCCGACAAGAGTCCGGCTCGCCCGAGGTAGGCACTCGCGGCAGGAGAGCCGGGGGCCAATGAAGTCTTTACCCATCGTGGAACTTTCAGCCCCAGGCGCCGCGCCTTGCTTGCAATCAATCCGGCGGCAATCAGGAGTGCAGGATCCGTGGTGTTCGTACAGCTCGTGATGGCAGCGATGGCAACCGGATGAGTCGGCATACCACGGAGAGCTGTCTGCGAAGTGCAAGGGAATTGCGCGAGCGCCCTGCCGGTGTGCGCATAGCTCAAAAGATCCTGAGGCCGACGCGGACCCGCCACATGCATGCCGACTGCATCCAGGTCGATCTCGATCACGCGCGTATAGATGGGCTCGGCCTGAGGATCGAACCAGAAGCCCGCACGGGTACAAAGCGCCTCGACCAGCTCGACATTCTCGACGCTGCGGCCAGTGCCCCGCAGGTATTCGACGGTATTCGCATCGACAGTGAAAAACGCAGTCGACGCGCCGTATTCGGGCGCCATGTTGGCGACCACGGCGCGTTGTCCGGCCGTGAGCGTCGAAACGCCAGGGCCGTAAAATTCGACAAACTCACCCGAGACGCCGATATCGCGCAGTCGCTTAGTAACGGTCAACGCAACATCCGTGGCGAGCACGCCGGGGCGAACCGCGCCCGAGAGCTTCACGCCGATCACATCCGGAATGCGTTGCATGACCGGCATGCCGAACATTACCGTTTGCGCCTCGAGCCCACCGACGCCCCATCCCAGCACGCCAATGCCGTTGATCATGGGGGTATGGCTGTCCGTGCCGATCATCATGTCGGGGACCGCCCATATCTCACCTGCGCGCTCCTCCGTAGTGACCACGGTGGCGAGCTGCTCGAGGTTGATCGTATGCATGATGCCGGTACCGGGCGGATGAATACGCACGCCGTTCAAGGCCTTCGATGCCCAGCGCAGGAACCGATATCGTTCGCCGTTTCGCCGAAACTCCAGTTGAAGATTGCCGCGTGCAGCGTCAGGCTGCGCGAAGTACTCCACTGCAAGCGAATGATCGACCGATGAGTCAACAGGCATGACCGGATTGAGCACCGCCGGATCGGCTCCCGCCTCGGCGAGCGCATCGCGCATGGCAGCGATATCCACGAGGGCCGGCGTGCTCGTCGTGTCATGCATGAGGACACGCCCCGGTTGAAACGCGATCTCATATTCGCTGCTGCCACTGTCGCACCACCCTAAGATGGCCTCGACCGCTCGCCGGCGTTCGTCGCCCGCGGTATTGCGCACGACGTTCTCGAGCAGCAGCCGCAGCACGACAGGCAGCCGGAATAGGCCCTGTCCGAACATGGCGGGCAGATCGACGAAGCGATACGACTTGCCGTTCACGACCAGCACGGCCGGCGAAGGAGCGTAGGTGTTTTCCATGGGCTATATTTTGTATTTTTTGACAATGAAATACAATGCCGTATAAACCCGCGAGGGGCGTGCAGATCGCGATCGCATGGAACCGTGCAATCTGCCGCAGCTCGACCGCAAGAGGAAGCCAGGAATGTTTGCATACGTGGGCTCACGTACGACCGTCGAGCGCAACGCACGAGGCGAAGGGATTAGCGTCTATCGAGTGCATCCCGACAGCGCGCTCGAACTCGTTCAACTCGTCACCGATCTGATCAACCCGTCCTTCCTCGCACGGAGCGTCGACGGGCGCAGGCTTTACGCGGTGCACGGTGACATGGCGGACATCACCTCATTTGCGATCGATCCGCACTCTGGAAAGCTGACGTCGATGAACACGCAGAGCACGCGGGGTAAAAACCCTGTGCATCTGGCACTCGACCCGACCGGGAAATACGTGATCGTGTCCAATCACATCGGAGCCAGCCTCGCGGTGTTGCCGATCGCGCCGGACGGCTCACTCGAGGCTGTCTCGCAACTCTTGCCACTCGAAGGGCCGATCGGTCCGCATCGAATTGAGCAGACGCAAGCCAAACCGCACTTCAATCTGCTCGACCCCACGGGTCGCTTCGTCGTGGTGCCGGACAAGGGATTGGACCGTATCTTCGTTTTTCGGTTCGAGGGTGGAAAGCTCACGCCGACGGAACACGCGTTTATCGTCACGCGCGAAACGGCCGGCCCGCGACATGTCGCCTTTCATCCCCAAAACGCATATATGTACTGCGTCAACGAACTGGATTCCACGGTTACCAGTTACCGATACGCAGCAGACAGCGGCGCACTTATCCCGTTGCAGATATTGTCGACGCTTCCCGATACCTATACGGGCAATAGCCGCGCGTCGGAGATAGAGGTCGCGAGAAACGGGCGTTACGTATATGCGTCGAATCGCGGGCACGACAGCATTGCGATTTTCGCGATCGACCAAGCATCCGGTCGTCTGAGCTTCGTCGATGCGGAATCGACGCGGGGACACACGCCGCGCTATATAACGAGCACGCCCGACGGCCGCGTGATGTATGCGCTCAACGAAGACAGCGACAGCATCGTTGCCTTTGCGATTGACGACGCGACAGGCCGCCTCGCATACACCGGATGCACGACTAATTGCGGCAGTCCTGTGTGCATGGTGTTTTCGGGCCGAGACGGGTGATTGCGAATGCCCGGATATGCCCTTCAGGCAACCGCGCGATGCACCAGCGCCAAGCGTCCGATCTTCTGCCCGCTCGCTGGCGCAAGCGGCGGCTCAGCAGGCGTATTCGTCACCTAAGTCAAACATCGACACAGCTTCGAGAAGATGCGCCGCCTATCGGATGTTTGGTTGGGCCAGCGATGCGAACGAACGCACCTCACAGGGTGACACATTAGACGTTGGCTCCGGCTTCTTCCGGGAAGAGTGCAATGAAGTCAAGCATCTGCTCGCCAAGCAAATTCACATGCGCTGACATGGCCTTGTCCGCAGCGTCTCCGTCTCCGCGCTCTATCGCCGCAATGACCTCCTCATGTTCGTCGATAGTATCGATCCGTCGACGCGTTTTCTGCGTGACGAGCTTGCGATAGGTCGAGACCCTGTTGCGCAAGCTTCGAGTCTGTTCGGCCAGAAACTCGTTCTGGCTGGCTTCATAGATGACCTCGTGGAAGCGTCGATTAACCTCGTAGAACCTATCGATTTCGTCGGAATGGACGATTGGTTTCAACTCCAGTTGCGTCGCCCTCATCCGTTCGATCTGCTCACGCGTAGCTCTCCGTGCTGCGAGGCGGGCGCACAAACCTTCGAGCTCGGCCATCACTTGAAACATCTCGAGGAGCTTACGAGCCGACAGCGCGGCAACCATTGCCGGTTGGCGGGGCCTCATCGTAATCAGCCCCTCTGAAGCGAGTTGCCGCAGCGCTTCCCGAATGGGCGTGCGCGAACAGTCAAAACGTTCCGACAGTTCAGTCTCTTCCAGACGTGATCCAGGAGGCAGCGCCCCCGACAGAATCTCGCCCTCCAAGGTTGTCAGGATTTCATCAGCGCGGGTCATTGTGTTCTCTCAGCGCAAGTCTGTATGCGGTTAGGCAGCCTTCATTGTCGCACGATTTGAGAGGACGCCTCAAAACCTATGCGGCCGCAACGATTCATGGCGAATAACTTGGCCAAAGCTGGTGCCTCCCCTGGACAACCTTTTCGCTGCCCGATCTCACTTCATGGTTTTCACCTACCCCCTCTCCTTCCTGCACATCCGTGTGACGCCCTGACATTGAGCGCTGGAAGGCTGATGCCCCTGGGGACTGTAAGGAAACGTCCTTGCCTGACAAGGAACTCGGGACCTTTTCGCGGCGAACCTTACGAATTCTTGGGACCGGCGAGGACCTTGCCGTGACGCGCTGACCCTCGGTTAGAATTCACCGATGCCTCTTGTTGTATTTTTATCAGTGGACTCTGTCGACACATGTGGGTAATGTTAGATACGTTGCATCGACATGTGAATGCACTAACGTCACTGTGGCGACGCAGCTTCGGCCAGCGATCGGCATTCACGGGGCGCCCCCGGCGAGACCGAAGCAGGCACGCCGTGAAGTCAGATGACACGCACGGCAATGCGGCCGCGATGGGTCGGCGTTCGTCGCCGCCCACATTCGCGGTATGAGGAGATAAGCCGCTCAAGCGCGGCGCAGAAGACAAGGTTTGGACCAGATGAACAATGTTTTTCCCTACACGAAAAGAATGGCCGCGCGCCGCACGAAGCTCGCTTTGTCAGCGAGCGCCATTTGCATCGCCGGACTGACGGGGATACCGTCCACGACTCGGGCTGACGAGGGAGCAGAGCCTACGACAAGTGCGCCCGCTGCCAGTCCCTACCTGTCCGACTGGATTCATCAGAGCATCGGCGTGGTCGGCTCGAAGGACATCCGCTTCGGCCCATACAAGGTTAATGATGTCTATGCCGAGTACGAGTACTGGGGCCGAAAGGGACCTTTTGATCTGTACGGTTACGTTGATGTTCCGCGCACTTTCGGTGTGGGCAACTCGCACGACGGTGGCTACACGAACAAGGGCTCGCCTCTCTTCACGGAGCAGGAACCACGCATCTCAATCGACCATCTTGTCGGCCGTAGCCTCGCTATCGGCCCGGTGAAGGAATGGTACGTCGCCTTTGACTGGATTTACGATCAAGGTCACAACACGGCTGGCCGGCAGAACACGCTATATGCAGGTCTTGGCACCGATCTGGCGGCACCTGGAAAGATGTTTCTTTCAGCGAACTTCTACGCACGCCGGCAATTCGAAAACTACGGCGCGCCGAACGCAAACTCCTTCGACGGATTCCGCTTCCAGATGAAATACGGCTATCCCCTCGGGACCTACTGGGGAGGCAATCTGTCCTATTTCGGTTTCTTCAACTACGACTTCGGTTCACGCCTCGCCGAGCAAACACAGGGCGTTCGGAGCGACAACGCTTTTGTCGCTACGAACGTGCTGAACTACGAGTTCAAACACCTGCGCTTCTGGACCGCAGCCCGCTACTTTCATAACGGCGGACAGTGGGCTGGCAAGACACTCGACTTTGGCGACGGTCCGTTCGCGAATGCCTCCACGGGCTGGGGCTGGTATGCCTACGTTGGATACCGATTCTAAATTCACTCATCTTTGAAGGACGCATTGTGGAAGCTTTGCGCAGTGTATTCGGCATCATTGCTTTGCTCGTGATCGCTTTCGCGATCTCCAACAATCGCAGGGCAATCAACCCTCGTACGGTGCTAGCAGCGCTCGCGCTGCAGCTCGCGATCGGCGCGTTCGCGCTGTTCGTCCCGCTCGGGCGCGACGCGCTCGGCGCTATAGCCCGCGGCGTGGGCAACGTACTTCAGAACGGCGAGAGCGGGATCGCGTTCATGTTTGGCGGTCTGGTCGGTCCAAAAATGTTCGAGGTATTCGGCAGGGACGGCTTTTCCTACGCCCTCCGCGTCCTGCCGCTGATCATTTTCGTGACCGCATTGATCGCCGTGTTGTATTACCTGCACGTGATGAAATGGATAATCAAGGTCATTGGTAGCCTGCTCGCGAAGATCATGGGCATCAGCTCGATCGAAGCCTACTCGGCGGTTGCCACCATCTTTCTCGGCCAACAAGAAATCCCCGCGCTGGTGAAGCCATTTATCAAGAAGCTCTCGGGACCGCAAATCTTTGCGGTCATGAGCAGCGGCATGGCGTCAGTTGCTGGGGCCGCGTTGGCAGGCTATGCCATGCTCGGAGTAAAGATGGAATACCTGATCGCGGCGTCGTTCATGGCCGTGCCTGGTGGCATTCTCTTCGGCAAAATCATCTGTCCGGTTACCGAGCCGAATCAGATCGAGGTCGACTCTCTTGAGTTCGACGAAAAGCGGGCCGCCAACGTGATCGAAGCGGCTGCAGCGGGCGGAGCCGTGGGAATGAAGATCGCAGTGTACGTGGCCGCGATGTTGATTACTTTCATCGGCCTGATCGCGCTGCTCAATAACATGGTATCGGGCATTACGGGATACTTCGGATTCCACGACGTGACTTTGCAGTACTTGCTCGGCATAATCTTTTCGCCCATTGCGTGGTTGATCGGCGTGCCGTGGCACGACGCATCCATTGCCGGCAACTTCATCGGTGTGAAGCTCATCTTGAACGAGTACGTCGCCTACACCGGCCTGGCGCCATACCTACAAGCCACCACGCAGGTCATCGCAAGCGGTCTCCAGGTGCTCTCGCCGAAAACTTTGACGATTGTCTCATTCGCTCTTTGTGGCTTCGCCAACTTTTCGTCGATCGCAATTTTGACCGGCAGCTTCGGTGCGATTGACCCAGAGGTGCGGGGACGCGTCGCCAAATATGGGCTTCGAGCACTCGCGTCGGCCACTTTGTCGAATTTGATGAGCGCGACAATCGCCGGTCTATTCGTCTCGCTCGCTGCAATGTAAGTAAACAAAGGCCTGCACCAATTGGACGCGTGAGTGCCGCGTCCAATTGTCATTTGGCTGCCGTCACGAAGGTTGATTTTCGTGCCCCGGCTCGCTCTTTAATGTCTCCCCTCCACATCGAACGTAGACCTTACCCGGATGACCTCAGAACTCGCCCAAGCTCCTGCACGCAATGAATTGACGGAATTGGCCCTCAAGGCGTTGCATTTGATCGACCTCACGTCGCTGAACTCGGACGACACCGACCAGCGGATCGAGGCCCTGGTCGCATCGGCAGATACTCCCGTGGGCACGCCCGCAGCCCTATGCATTTACCCACGCTTCATCGGCACCGCGCGTAAGGCATTGCTCGCGCGCGGTCTGAAGATGCCGATTGCAACCGTCATCAATTTTCCGCAAGGTAATCCGGTACCGGGCGTTGCCGCGCGGGAGATCGCTGAGGCGGTGGCCTTGGGCGCAGACGAGATCGACGTTGTCTTTCCCTACCGAGCGCTGATCGATGGAGATGCCCAAGTTGGCCGCGAATTGATCGGCCAAAGCCGTGCGGCGGCAGGCGGAAAGTGTCTGAAGGTCATCATCGAATCGGGCGAACTCAAGGATCCGCAACTGATCCGGCTGGCGAGCGAGATTTGCATCGAGGGCGGCGCCGATTTCCTTAAGACCTCGACGGGCAAAGTCCCTGTGAATGCAACCCTGGAGGCTGCACAAATCATGCTCGGGGCGATCCGCGGATCGGGCCGGATCGTTGGATTCAAGGCGGCAGGCGGCGTGCGAACCGCCGATGAAGCCGCGGCCTATCTCAAGCTCGCCGAGAGGATTCTCGGCCCGACATGGGTTACGCCGGCAAGGTTCCGCTTTGGCGCCTCAAGTCTGCTCGCGAACCTGCTGGCGACTCTTGGTCATGGCAACGCGCCGACTCAAAACAACGTGTACTAAAGGAGGGAGTATCAGATGTTCCTTGCTCAAGAATTCATTCGGAAAAAGCGAGATGGTCTGACGGTGAGTCCGGAAGACGTCACCGCTTTCATCCAAGGGATCACCGACGGAAGCATTTCGGAAGGACAGATCGCGGCTTTCGCGATGACGGTGTTCTTCAATGAACTTAATGTCAACGAGCGGGTAGCATTGACGTTGGCACAGCGCGATTCCGGTACCGTACTCGATTGGTCTTCGTTCGATCTCAACGGACCGATCGTCGACAAGCACTCGACCGGTGGCGTCGGCGACGTGGTCTCGCTGATGCTGGGACCGATGGTGGCTGCGTGCGGCGGCTACGTACCGATGATCTCTGGTCGCGGTCTTGGTCACACTGGAGGGACGCTCGACAAACTCCAATCGATTCCGGGATACAACATCACCCCCGATACCCAGACTTTCCAACGTATCGTGCGCGAAATTGGTGTCGCGATTATCGGCCAGACTCTTCAACTCGCGCCTGCGGACCAGCGCATCTATTCGGTACGTGACGTAACGGCGACCGTCGAATCGATTTCGCTGATCACCGCATCGATCTTGTCGAAAAAGCTCTCGGCCGGCCTCACAGGTTTGGTCATGGACGTGAAAGTCGGTTCCGGTGCAGTAATGCCTACGTTCGAAAAGTCCGTAGAACTTGCAGCGAGCATCGTCGACGTAGGTAATGGCGCCGGAATGAAAACGACGGCGGTCCTGAGCGACATGAACCAGCCTCTCGCGCCGGTTGCCGGCAACGCGACCGAGGTGCGATGCGCTATTGACTATCTCACCGGGAAAACCCGCCCAAAGCGCCTGCACGACGTCACTATGACGCTTGCATCTCAGATGCTCCAGGTTAGCGGCCTCGCTCCTGACGAGCCGGCTGCGAGCGCAATGCTGAACCGCGCGCTTGACTCCGGTGCCGCTGCAGAGCGGTTCGAAAAAATGGTCAACGCTCTCGGTGGTCCCACAGACTTCATTAACGCCGTCGATCGGCATCTTCCGGATGCGCCGGTAAAAGTACCGGTTCCCGCACCGAGAACCGGTTGGGTTCAACGTGTCGATTGCCGGGCCGTAGGGATGGCTGTGGTCGCTTTGGGCGGCGGGCGCATGCGAGCGGAAGATGTGATCGACCCGACCGTTGGTCTTTCGGGACTTGCAGAGTTGGGGCAATTGGTTGAGGCCGGATATCCGCTCGGTTACGTCCATGCGCGCGATGAGGCTGCCGCGGCACGTGCCGTTGCAGACTTGCAGAGCGCGTATAGGCTCGGCGACGAACGCGAGCTGGAGCCGCCAACCATTCATGGGCTTATGTGCCAATAGATGCTTGAGGAGTGAGCAGCCATGCGAGCAATCGTTCTAGTTTTGGATTCACTAGGTATTGGCGCAACACCAGATGCCGATCGCTTCGGTGACCTCGGTGCCAATACTCTCGGCCATATTGCAGAGCGTTGTGCCGGTGGTCATTGTGACGTCACCGGCGGCCGAAAAGGTCCATTGCACCTCCCTAACCTCGAAGCACTGGGTCTGGGCCTTGCGACCCAACTTGCTTCCGGCCGTATCCCCGATGGTTTCCAGGTCGCCCCCGCTCTATCTGGTGCCTATGGCGCTGCATGCGAACGCTCTACTGGCAAGGACACGCCATCAGGTCACTGGGAAATGGCAGGCGTCCCGGTGACGTTCGACTGGGGATATTTCAGTGCCCCGACGAACACCTTTCCGCATGAGTTGCTTGAGAAGATCGTGAGCCGAGCGCAGCTTCCGGGCTACCTCGGCAACTGCCACGCATCGGGTACGGAAATCATCTTTGCCCTCGGCGAGGAACACTTACGAACGGGAAAGCCGATTTTCTACGCCTCTGCAGACTCTGTTTTTCAGATCGCTTGCCACGAAGACCGTTTCGGCTTGGAGCAGCTATATCGCTTATGTGAGATCGCCCGCGAGGAAGTCGACCCGTACAACATTTGCCGGGTCATCGCACGACCTTTCAACGGCGAGACGGCAGAAAATTTCCGCCGAACGGGTAACCGAAAGGATCTGGCAGTGCCGCCCCCGGCACCCACGGTGCTTGAAAAGCTCCATTTCGCTGGCGGCCAGGTCATTGCTATCGGCAAGATCTCCGACATTTTCGCAGGCGTCGGGGTGACGCAGAAACTGTTCGCGCATGGGATCGACGAACTCTGGGAAGTCACGTTGAATGCCGTCCGCGACGCACCCGAATTCAGCATCGTGATGACAAACTTCGTCGACTTCGATCAAAGTTTTGGTCACCGCCGTGATGTGGTCGGGTATGCAACTGCCCTCGAGCAATTCGACCGGCGGTTGCCTGATCTTAGAGCGCTGCTGCGAGATGACGATGTCCTGATACTCACCGCCGATCATGGCTGTGACCCGACCTGGCCCGGCAGCGATCACACGCGAGAACATGTTCCCGTGCTGGTCTCCGGCCCGAGAGTCCCTTGTCAAAACCTCGGCGTGCGGGAGTCCTTCGCTGATATCGGGCAGAGTCTCGCGGTGTGGTTCGGTCTGCCCGCCTTTCCCGACCGCCGCTCGTTTTTAACCGGTAGGGCGTGAGTGGGGACATCGGGGCCTAGGTACCCAACTTCTCCTCGCCCCTAACGTTGAGCGGCCGCACGCCGGCTCGTGTTCGCTCGCGCGTCAGTTCCTGCGAGGTACTCCAATCGTCAAACAGAGGCATATATGAACGAAACCGAATCTGTTATCGGTCGCAAGAAGCGACACGTCGAGATCGGTGCGACAGCACTACCGCGCTGCGTATTACTACCAGGCGATCCAGCGCGAGTTCCAGTAATCGGCAGTACATGGGATAGGTACGAGGACGTCTCTTTCGTTCGCGAATATCGACTCGGCGTTGGTGCCATCGGCGGCATATCCGTCGCCGCGTGTTCGACCGGCATCGGTGGCCCCTCCACGGAAATTGCGGTGCTAGAGCTTGCTGAGGCTGGTCCAGATACGTTCATCAGGGTCGGCACCTGCGCGGCCCTCCAAGAACATATCAGGCCGGGGGACTTAGTCATTCAGCACTCCGCAGTCAGACTTACCGGTACAGTCGACGCGTACGTCAACCGCGATTTTCCTTCGGTTGCCGATCTCCAGGTTACGAACGCGCTCATCGCAGCGTGCAATGAGCTTGGCATCAAATACCACGTGGGCATGACGGCTAGCGTGGATTCCTTTTATGGCGGGCAAGGCAATCCCCTGCCAGGTGGACATTCGATGACTGACCTCACAGGCCCTGCAGAGTATCTACGGTCCCGAAAGGTTGCGACGTTTGAAATGGAAGCGGCGACGCTCTTCGTACTCGGCTCGCTCTTCGGACTTCGAACCGGAAGCGTCTGCGTGGTCGGTTCTAACCGGGTTACTAATGAACGGCTCGAAGTCGACACCGCAGTCCTTCCTGCCTGCACTGTCGCGTCGATGGCCGCGGCATCCCTCTCGCTCCGGTAGTTACTCGCTGCGAATCATTGATACGGCTCTCTACAATACGCCGTAGGCCGGCCAGGCTACCTCGCAATTAAGGAAAGTATGAGAAGTGCCGGGCACACGTGTGCCCGGCACTCCTTCAATCGCGAACACTGCAGTCGGCCCAATTCGTTTTCGCTGGCGAATGAGGTTATGCTGCCGATGAAGCCGTAGGCATCCGCACAAAACGTTGCCTAAACGCGATCGTCGACTTTGAACGCCGAAACCAGTCTCGTCAGTTCCGCCGCCTGCTGTTTCAAACTATCCGCAGCCGCCGCGCTTTCTTCCACCAAAGCTGCATTTTGCTGGGTTGTCTGATCCAGCGACTGCACGGCATATTGGATTTGATCGATGCCCGCGCTCTGCTCTAGGCTCGCCTCGGCAATCTCGCGCATCATCGCACTCACGCCTTGCACTTGCGCAACAACGTCACCCATCACCTTGCCGGCCTCGCTGACGAGCACCGATCCGTCGCTCACTGTTCCCGCGCTGTGCTCGATTAGTGTCTTGATCTCCTTGGCCGCCTGTGCACTTCGTTGCGCCAGATTTCGCACCTCCGCCGCAACGACAGCGAACCCCCGCCCCTGCTCCCCGGCCCTGGCCGCTTCCACCGCCGCATTCAATGCGAGAATGTTTGTCTGAAACGAAATACTGTCCATCATGGCGATGATCTCAGAGATCCGCTGCGACGCCGCGCTGATCTGCTCCATCGTGCTAACGACATCGCCGACAATCTGTCCACCACGCTCCGCAGCATCCGACGCGCCGCTGATCGACTCGGCGGCGGTCGTAGCCCTCTCGGTATTGTTTCGCACGACCGCCGTGATCTGCTCCATCGACGACGCGGTCCGCTCGAGATTGCTTGACTGCTCTTCCGTCCGTTGGCTGAGGTCCGCATTGCCCGACGCGATCTGCGTCGCCCCTGTCGCGATCGCCGCAGAAGACGCGCGAATCCGGTGCACGAGCCTGGACAACGACGATACGAATCGGTTGAATGCTTCGGACAACTGCCCGATCTCGTCCTGGCTATCAACTGTCATGCGGCGCGTCAAGTCGCCCTGCCCGCTGGCGATCTCCGACAGCAGCATCGCCGCGCGCCGGATCGGCGCGGCCACCGCGCGCCCGACCAGCCAGATCACGATCAGCGAGACACTCACTCCCGCCACCGCCGCTACCAACGTCGCACTCAGGATCGCCCGCGTCACCGGCCCGAGCAATTCAGCCTGCGGCACCTCAACCACCACATACGAATCCAGCTCAGGAACGAACGACGTCGCGATGAAGCGGGATCCGCGGTCGCCCACATAGCTCAGGTACGCATAGGGCTTGCCGGCCAGAAGCACCGACGACACATCGTGGGGCAGCCCTCGCTCATCCTTCAGGAAATGCTTGCCGTCCATTAGCGAAGTTTCACGGTGCATGATAATCGTCCCGTCTGAACGCACGAGATACGCCAATCCGGTTTCGCCGATTCCATAGCCCTTGATCGCCTTCGCCAGCTCCTCCGCGGAAAAGGCAATACTGGCGGCGCCGATGGGCGTGCCGTTAAGCTCGACGCGACTGTTGATGAACATGAGGTCGACAGTCCCCTCGTGATCCATGTTCACTTCGAATGGCTTGCGGGACGATAGGAAGCGCGGCAGCCACTGATCTTTATCGGTAAGCTTCTGCTGCAGGCCGGCCTCGTTGTAGTAGTTGCCGCTCTTCACCGACGCCCAGCCCACGGATGTCGCCTTCTGCTCGTCCTTCACATTCCGCGCGAGTTCGATCCAGTTGCGTGCGCCGGCGTTGGGTTCCCCGTCGGCTTCCCATTGAAGCAGGAACGCATCGCGCGCCAAAGTACGCACTGCCGCGATCGGCCCGGCCATCTGACGCTGTACGTCAGAGCGAATGCCATTGACGGCACTGGGCAATTCCTCGCGAATTACGCGATCGCGTACCGCACCGCTGATCAAACAGACGCTCAGGCCGCTCGAAATAGCGACGAATACGAGCAGACAACTCGCCATGCTGACAACCAGCTTGTTCTGAATAGAAAGTTTGCGCCAGAATTGCATGCTTAGAGTTGCTCTTGATAACAGTTGGGTATGAGCCTGCCTGATTGATCGGCATGCCGTCGCAAAACCGCATTACTGAATGGGAATTCGGGATCTGGTCGCTCCGCGCAGCCGGTTCGCCACTTCAATCGAGCGTCTTACCCATGTCCTCGACAACCTTCTTGGCATCCCCAAAGACCATCATCGTCTTTTCCATGTAGAAGAGCTCGTTGTCGAGGCCGGCATAACCCGACGCGAGCGAGCGCTTGTTGACGATCACAGTTTTCGCCTTGAACGCCTCGAGGATCGGCATCCCGAAGATCGGGCTTCCTTTGGTATATGCCGCGGGGTTCACGACATCATTCGCGCCAAGAACGATCGCGACATCTGCTTGGGCGAACTCGCTGTTGATGTCTTCCATCTCGAAGACCTGATCGTATGGCACTTCTGCTTCTGCAAGCAGCACGTTCATATGCCCAGGCATCCGCCCTGCAACCGGGTGAATGGCGTACTTGACCTGAACGCCCATCGAGACAAGCTTTTGCGCTAGTTCCTTGACGGCATGCTGCGCCCGTGCAACCGCCAGACCGTAGCCTGGAACAATGATCACCGATTCAGCGTTGCTCAGCACGAATGCCGCATCGTCTGCGCTCCCGGTCTTGACGTTGCGTTGAGCTTTCGCGCCAGCAACATCGCTACCCCCGCCACCGCCTAGGCCACCAAGAATCACACTAACAAACGAACGATTCATGGCCCTACACATAATGTAGGAGAGGATCGCACCGGAGCTTCCCACAAGCGAGCCGGCAATGATGAGCATGCTATTGTTGAGCGAGAAGCCAATGCCGACGGCCGCCCAGCCCGAATAGCTATTCAACATTGACACAACAACGGGCATATCTGCCCCGCCGATGGGGATGATCAACATTACGCCCATCAGCAAGCCAAGACTGATCACAAGAAAAATATCCGCCCAACTTTGCGTGTCCCAAAAACTGACGACAAAAGCTATCGAGATGAGGCCAAGGAGTAGATTGAGCGTATGCTGCCCGTTAAATTGCACCGGCGCACCTTGAAAAAGCCGAGATCTAAATTTTCCGGAGAGTTTTCCAAATGCGATGATCGAACCGGTGAACGTGGCAGCACCGATGAATGCCCCGATCGCCAACTCCACTCGGTTTCCGCCAGGAATCGGTGCCCCGTGTGCAGTGATCTGAAACGCCCAAGGCTCTTCGGTCGCGGCCACAGCAATGAATACCGCTACAAGTCCGATCATGCTGTGCATGAATGCAACGAGTTCCGGCATTTTCGTCATCTCGACACGATATGCAATAACGGAGCCGATCCCGCCCCCGACAAGCATGCCGATCATTACCCACCCTAGTCCCAGTGCTGAGCCAGCGATCGACGTTATCAGGGCAGCCGTCGTGACGACTGCGATTGCCATGCCTGCCATGCCGAAGAGATTCCCGCGTACCGATGTTCTGGGATGCGACAGACCTTTGAGGGCATGGATGAGGCAAACGCTGGCCAAAAGGTAGAGCAATGTGACAAGGTTCATTGACATCTCTTAGTTCTCCTCTTCTCTCGTTACCGTCTTTCGCTCTTTCTTCTTAAACATCTCGAGCATGCGCCGAGTTACGAGGAATCCACCGAACATGTTCACCGATGCCAAAGCCACTGCGAGCACGCCCATCGTTTTGCCAAGCGGAGTGACGGTCAGAGCTGCCGCGAACATTGCACCCACGATGACGATTGCTGATACAGCGTTTGTTACCGCCATCAGCGGCGTGTGGAGTGCCGGGGTGACATTCCACACGACGTGGTAGCCGACGTAGATTGCCAGCACCAGGATAATCATGTTGATGATCAGATGCGATACCAGTTCCACTTCAAATCTCCTCCGTTTCACGCTGTGGCGCGATCAGGCAAGCCGCAACAATTTCGTCATCGTCGGGGATACTGATTGCATCGGCATCCTTCGGCAAAACCAGCTTGACGAAGTCCAGAACGTTCCTTGCGTACAGGGCCGATGCATCGGCAGCAACCAGCGCAGGAAGGTTTGTTTCGCCGACAAGTGTTACGCCATGCTTCACCACCGTGCGGTCCGCTTCGGTGAGCGGGCAGTTGCCACCGGCGCCATCTGGTCCCTTTCCAGCAGCGAGGTCGACGATCACCGAACCTGGCTTCATGGAACGAACCATTTCCTCAGTGATGAGCGTGGGCGCCGCGCGTCCCGGAATTAGCGCAGTAGTAATCGCGATATCTGCCTGAGCGACGCGTTTGGCAACAGCCGCCTTTTGACGATCAAGCCAGCTCTGCGGCATCGGACGCGCATAGCCGCCGACGCCCTCCGCAATTTCCCGCTCTTCATCCGTTTCGTAGGGAACATCGATGAACTTCGCGCCCAGCGATTCCGCTTGCTCCTTCACCGAAGGCCGAACGTCGGAAGCCTCGATCGACGCGCCAAGTCGCTTCGCCGTTGCAATCGCCTGCAGGCCAGCAACACCAACACCGAGAATGACCACACGCGCCGCCTTCACCGTTCCGGCGGCAGTCATCAGCATCGGAAAGAACCGCTGGTATCTGTCGGCAGCGATCATGACTGCCTTGTAGCCTGCAATGTTCGCCTGGCTCGAGAGAACGTCCATGCTCTGGGCGCGCGTCGTCCGTGGCACAGCCTCCAGCGCGAATGCGGTAATACCGGCAGCCGCGAGCTTCCCGACTCCCGCGGAGTCAAAGGGATTGAGCATGCCTACGAGCGCAGAGCCCGGCCTCATCATTTCCAGTTCCCGAGCTGAAGGGGCGCGCACTTTCAAAATCAGGCCGCAGCCGAAGACACCAGCAACGTCAGTGATCTGCGCTCCCGCGGCCTCGTAGGCCGCATCATCTGCAGCGGCAGCCAATCCTGCCCCGCTCTGCACAAGAACAGAGTGTCCAAGCGCAACGAGTTTCTTCGCAGTTTCCGGTGTGACGGCAACGCGCGACTCGCCCGCTACCGTCTCGGCGGGTACGCCAATTTGCATGAGCTCCTCCTAAGAAAATCGTCCGGATATTCATGAGTTTCCAGACCGTATGAAGGGATCAACTCTTCAAGAACAATTCATTTTCTTTTTTTGTGGTTGCAACGCAGGTTCGAGATAGACGACACCCTCGCCGTCTCCGCGCTCGGGCAACACCCAAAAGCACCGACGATGTATGACATCCGGCAGCACACGATGTCAGCTCTCGAGCTGTGCCAGTTCACTCAGCACTTCTGCCAACACCCGTGCCCCAGCGAACGCATCGTCGGGAGTAATCGACTCTGCCTCGTTGTGCGTAATGCCAAGATGGCACGGTATAAAGACCATCCCTGATGGACAGACACCGTGGAGGTATCTCGCGTCATGCCCCGCTGCGGAGTAGAGCTCGAATTTGCTGATTCCGATGCGGGCCGCAGCTGAGTCGATGCGCTGCCGCATGTGATCGGGAAAGTCGAGCGACATGGCCGTCGACAGCTCCTTCACGTCGACGCGGCAGGGAGCCGCATTCTGCTGGCAGATACCGTCAATGGCGTCCCCCAGTTTCCTTAGCACGTCCGAGTCAGGGTGACGGAGATCGATGGAGAATGTCACGCCACTCGGAACCACCGAGGGTGCGTTCGGCGTTACAGTAAACTGCCCGATGGTGAACTTCACGACATCTTCGTCGTCGTGAATATGCTCGATCAGTGCACCGACCATAGCCGTAGCCGCAAGCAGCGCATCTTTTCTTTCGCTTCGCAAGGAGGTGCCAGCATGGGCCGCTTCGCCTTCTACGACGACGCGAAACGTACGCTTGCCCTGGATGCCGCTGACCACGCCAATAGTCTTTCCGAGACGTTCCAGCACAGGCCCCTGCTCGATATGCGCCTCCACATAGGCGAACGGCACGCCGCCCAGTGCGCGCAGGGGTACGTCAGCGAGCGCGGTGGCGGCCTTATCGAGCGCCTCCGCGACTGAGACGCCCGTGGCGTCCTTCACCGCCTTGACCTCGGCCAGGCTACGGGCGCCAGCGAACACCGCCGAACCCATCATGCCAGGCGCAAAACGGGAGCCTTCCTCGTTCATCCACGCGACGACGTCGATGGAGCGCCTCAGGGGAACACGCGACGCCGCAATCGATTCGCATGCTTCGAGTGCTGCCAGGACGCCATACACACCATCATACTTTCCGCCGGTCGGCTGGCTGTCCAGGTGAGAGCCCGAGACGACCGGAGCAGCAGATGAGTCAGTGCCGCAGAGCCGCAAAAACAAGTTACCAACCTCGTCTCGCGACTCGAGCATTCCGAATGATCTTCCCCATTCGATCAAACGTCGACACGCGGCAAAGTCTTCGTCGGACAACGCTAGACGATTGACACCGCCGGTGACTGTGGCGCCAATACGCGCAAGCGCTTGATGGCGCTCCCACAGTCGCTCCTTCGAAACGTTGTCGGAAAATGGGTTGCTCATGATGTCTTCATGATCTGAGTTGGCACGGCTCGCGGATCCCGCGGCAGCCACCGCCCTTGCCCAACCGTCGCGTGGAACTCTGCGACCAGTTGATTGAAGAGGGCCGGCTCTTCCAGGTTCAACGTATGCCCAGCCTTAGGCAGGACGGCGAGGCCCGAAGCAGGAATCGTCCGTTTCAGAAAGATTCCCGGCTGCAGGCAGTGGTCATCCTCATCGCCCACAATCACCAAGGTCGGAACCTGCATGTCCTTCAGCCGGTCTTCGAGGTCATAGAGCGACGGTCGACGCGCCTGCACCCCACGCATCGTCATCGCTGCGCCCACAGCGGAGTGCTCGCCAAGGTGGGCTTGAAACTCCGCCCAGCCACGCGGATCCTTCACCAGAAAAGCGATGCGTGACGCCGCCAGACCGTACGTTTTCGAGTACTGCTCAGAGCCCTGTGCCAAAAACTGGTTCGCCACCTCGTTTGAGACGCCCCGAAAGTACGCCTCGTGCTGCTTTTCCGCGCCATAACCGGCTCCCGCGACAACGAGCGACAGCGCGCGCGAAGGACGCAGCAGACCGAAGTGCAGTGTGGCGAAGCCTCCCATCGACAAACCGACGATATGCGCTTTCTGCACACCGAGTTCATCGAGCACGCATCCGATGTCGAGTGCTGCGCGCTCCTGGCTGTATGCATCGAGCGATTCAGGTACATCGGATGGAGGATAGCCTCTTGCGTTGAAGGCGATGCACCGATTGCGTCGTGAGAAGTAGCGCATCTGCGGCTCCCAGCCGCGCATATCCCCACCGAACTCATGCACGAAGACGATGGGATCGCCTTCGCCTGCTTCCTCGTAGTAGAGGTTGATCCCGTCGGATGTCTTGATGTACGGCATCGCTTCCCCCGATCAGAACAAGCTCGGCGGAACTTCGATCTTGCGAGCGCGTTCCACCATGACCGGCAGCAGGTCGCAAAACCGATCAGCCCATAGCTCCGGGACCGTCAAGCTCACCTTCACGAAGCGCTCACCGAAGCGTTTCGTGTGATATGTGCCCTGACGGATCATCACACCCTTTTCCTGATAGGCTGCCACCAGCGCTTCCGGATTGACGCCCGCATCGATGGTCTCGATCACGAGCAGGTTAGCGTTTGATGGAAAGACCGGTATTGCGAGCCCTTCGATCGCCTTTGCAGTTTCTGCGACCACCGACTGATTACGACGCTGACGTCCCCAGATTTCCGGAAACCATTGCGACTTCGTCTTGAGGCCAGCGATCGCAGCGCGCTGCGACAGCACATTACTGCCGAGGTTGTTTGGCGATGCCGTCGCGAGCTTCTCGATGATGTCGGGGCTAGCCAGAACGGCTCCAAGACGCATGCCGGCAAGGCCGAGCCACTTCGAGAAGCTGTAGGTGACGATCGTCTTTTCAGGGTAGAACTTGTATGCCGGTGTGAATTTTTCGGCGAAGTGGCAGTAAGTCGCGTCGTGGATCAGGTATGCGCCGACCGACCGTGCGATATCTGCGATCGCGCGAATCTCGTCTTCGGTATGGCACGTGCCGAGCGGGTTGTTCGGATCGACAAGATAGATCACCCGCGTCTTGTCCGACACCGCCTTTCGCAGTTGCTCGACAGTCAGCTTGTAACCCTGCTCGGCATTGTAGATAGGCAGTTCCACCACGTTCGAACCCGCCCTGCGGGCGAACGCCATCGGCCATGCCCAACTCGGGTCCGTCGTAACGAAGTCCGTACCAGATTCGCAGATGTTCGCGCACACGTTATAGAGCGCCTCGACGGCCCCGTCCGTCACCAACACCGATGCATCGGGAATACCCATGTCTTCGCGGATCAGTTTGCGCAGCTCTTCGAAGCCGGCGGGGGGGGCGTAAGCGTGATATTCGCCGCTCTCCATCGCCTTGATTACGGCTTCGCGGACCGACTCGTGCGGCTCATAGTGGTTAGTGTTCTGGCCGAGCCACATAAGCCCCGGCGTATTGCATAGCTTGTCGAAATAGAGGTTGCGAATTTCAAAGTTCTTCATGATTGATCCTTCAGAGACTCCGGCCGCGGGGCGACCAGGGCCCAGCCACTGCTGGGGCGATATATCGACCTACACGTTGTCCAGCAGAAAAATAATTCGTTCTTAACGAACTACAAATTTTGGTTTCAGTGGATGCGGTTCGGTTACACCACCGTGCGGCGCGACGCAATGCCGCCGTCGACTGTGAACACGGTACCCGACGTATAGCCTGATCGAAACGACGCGAGAAACAAGAAGAGGTCGGTAATTTCGTGGACCTTCGCCGGTCGCTTTAGCGGGTACTTTTCGAGCAGCTCGTCATAACGCTCGGCGCTGCCGAGCTTGTTCTCGGCGAATTTTTTCAGCATGTTGTAGATGCGCGTCGTGTCGACCGGACCGGGGTTCACACCGACAACGCGAATGTTGTCATCGAGGCTGCGGCCGCCGATTGCACGCGTCATCGCCATGATCGATGCGTTGCCCGCAGCACCTTCGATGTAGTTCGGGTCGCAGATTTCGCCGCCATTGCCGATGTTGTTAAGAATCACGCCGCCACCGCGCTGCTTCATCTTCGGGTAGATGAGGCGGATCATGTCAGCATAGCCGAAGCCCTTCAGTGCCCAGCCGTCACGCCATTTCTGCGCGTCGATGTCAAAGAGGGTACCGCTAGGAATCACGCCGGCATTGTTGACAAGAATGTCGATATCGCCCGCTTCCTCCGCGATGCGCTCGCAAGCGCCCGTTTGCGTCATGTCGACCGCCGTGACGCTTACCTCGACCTTGAAGTCTTCGCGTATGTTTAACGCGATTTCGTTTAGCTTTTCCTGCGAACGGGCCGTCAGATGAAGGTCGCAGCCTTCCTGCGCGAACGAGTAGGCCAAGCCCTCACCGATACCCTGCGAGGCGCCGGTGATAAGAACTTTTTTTCCCGATAGTTGCAAATCCATGATTTCTTCCAGCGATAGTGATGAGGTTGAGGTATCGGAAGACAGCGTGGTCCTCCGTTTAGGAATTTCATTTGTTCGGGCGCAGTCCAGCTCGCATATACGACGCTTCAGCTAGCGACGACCAGTCGCTCTGCTCATAGCCGTTGGCGAGGGCCTGAAGCAAGCTGTCCCGAACGACACCTGCTAAGGGAAGCGGCACGCGCGCTGACTCGCCCGCCTCCAGGGCGAGACGAATATCCTTGGAACCGAGCGGCAGCTTGAAGCCCACCGGTTCGTATTCGCGCTTGCGGATGAACGAGCCGTAGCCGCGGTAGACGGCGCAAGGGAAAAGCGCCTCGAGGTAAACGTCGAGCATGACGTTGCGATCCACGCCATGCGCAGTACCGAGGGCCGTTGCTTCGGCCATGGCTTCGATCGCCGAGGCGATCATCATGTTGCCCGCCAGCTTCACCAGGTTCGCCTGAAAGGGTTCCTCGCCCACATGCCATGCCTTACTGCTGATTGCGTCGAACAATGGCGTGAGTCGCTCGACCGCTGACTTTGTCCCGCCCACGATGAGATTGAGGGTACGCGCCGCCGCCGCATCTGGCCGTCCGAAGACGGGCGAACCCACATACTCGATACCGGCGGCAGCGTGTAGTTCTGTGAGCTTCCTCGCGTAGCGGACCGAGATCGTTGCCATGTTGACGTGCAACAGCGGCTTGTTGACGCCCCCGAGCCACCCCCTATCGATCAGGGTGTCTTGGATCGCGTCATCGTGTGCCAGCATCGAAAAGACGATAGCGTCCTGCGCTGCCTCGACGGGACTCGCCGCGACATGTGCGCCGAGCTCAGCAAGTTCGTTCATCGGCTCCTGAAAGCGATCCCAAATGGCGACCTGGTGCCCTGCCTTCAAGAAATTCCGGACGATTCCTGCGCCCATCGCACCGATACCAATAAAACCGATGTTCATGAAAGTGCTCGCTGAAAAATGGTTGCGACCAACCGAGTACAATTCAAACTGATCAGCCGTAGCGACCGCCGCCCGCGAACCAATCGTCGAACCTCGTGTTCGTCGAAACGATCACGTTGCGTTTGATCAGGTATGACTTCAACGCGTCCCAGCCATTCTCATAACCGTAGCCGCTATCGCCATAGCCGCCCCATATTGATCGAGGATCGTTCTTGTGGTGGTCGTTAATCCAGATCATTCCCGCCTTAATCTTGCCGGCAACCCGATTCGCGCGCGAAACATCCCGGGTCCAGATTGAAGCACCCAACGCGTACGGTGAATCATTGGCGAGTCGCAACGCATCGGCTTCGTCTTCGAAGGGAGTGACAGCCACCACCGGACCGAAAACTTCCTCACGAAAGAGTTCCATCGAAGGACTGACATCCGCAAAAATCGTGGGTGCAACGAAGTTGCCAGCGTTCAATGGAGCATCTAGCAGAAGCGGCTCGCCACCAATCACGAGCCGTGCACCCTCCGCCTTAGCCAATGCGATAAATCGTTGACTTTGCCGAAATGACGTCTGCGAAATTACAGGACCAACGTCGGTGCCGAGGTCGGCCGGATCACCAATGCGCAGCGCGCGGACTCGCTGAGCGAACGCGGCGATAAATTTGTTATAGATGCTACGCTGAACGAGGAAACGGCTCGCGGAGACACACGTTTGCCCGGCTGCGATGAACGCTGCGAAAACCGCGCCAGCCGCTGCTTCTTCGATATCGGAGTCTTCAAAGACCACCACCGGCGTCTTCCCGCCCAACTCCAGGGTGCAGGGAACCAGACGCTCAGCCGCCGCGGCAGCAACACGACGGCCTGTGGCCGTTCCGCCCGTGAGGTCAATCCGTCTTACCTCTGACGCCGCACACAGCGCTGCGCCAGTTGCGCCCTCGCCTGTCACAACATTGACGACGCCGGGAGGAATGCCAGCTTCCGTACACCATGCCGCGAGGACAAGAGCCGTGCAGGGTGCGAGTTCCGATGGTTTGATCACGACGGTGTTGCCCACAGCCAGCGCCGCCGCCATTTTCTTAACGAGGATCAGAACGGGATGATTCCACGGAGTCAGCAGTGCACAAACGCCGTACGGTTGCCAACTCGTCGTGGAGGCAAATCCACCGCGCAACCGATTTGACTCGCCTTCGAGGCCGGGTGCAATACCGGCAAAGTACTCGATCCACTCGGGAATCCGTGACATCTGCGCCTGCATTTCGCGCAGTGGACGACCCGTGATCGCAGATTCCCAACTTGCCAGATCCTTGATTCTGCGGCGAACCAGTTCGGCGAGACTTCGAAGGAGGCGAGCGCGATCCAGCGCGTCGAGGGTGGCCCACCCCTCCTGCGCCGCAGCGGCGGCACGGGTCGCTTTCGCAACATCATCCACTTCGGCAATCGCCATATAGGCGATTACCTCGTTGCTCGCGGGGCTGCGCACAGGCAATCGCCCCGATCCGATGATCTCTTGGAAGCGGCCATCGTAAAACACATGGTGACCGTTTTTGGCCTCGGGAAGAATATTCTCAAGCGGCATGATTTTCGTCTTCGTCTGTCTACTGAACCAATTTCTGAAAGTTGGGTAAGCGTGCAATCAAGCCGACAATGTCACTGCCTAAAAGCTCGTGTGCGCCGATGGAGCAGCGCTGCGCGCTTGTGAACCTGCCACTGGATCGCTGCGATGATGTGGCCATGTTCCCCCATAGTCGAAACCGTCTGCTCTGGGAGGAAAGTGACATGCCGACACCTTGCAACGCGTCGTCTGAGCATGCTCATTTGTTCCCTGGATCCAGTTGACCGCACGAGGAGGCCTCCGCCTCGGCAACAGAAATCGGCCCGTCGCCACCACTCTGTGACAAGTTGGAAGTTCGTCGATATTTAAACCGCTAGCATTGCAAGTCGCTCCGGAGCCGGCGGGAAAACGTGCCATGCTCCGTCTTGGTGACGAAAAAAGAAGATGGCAACGGGACCGTCCGTCCGTAGTGTCTCAACGCATACATAGCATTCACGTTTGGATCGCCTGTTTATGAACTTCGTGACCCAAACGCCCATCGCGGGATCGGGAGCGAGCCAGTGCTCGACCATCAAACGCAACGAGTTTTGCCCACTCGCCATCGACTTCCCCTTCATCGCACTGAGGCCGCGGTCCTGTCGACACAGATCTCTGGCACCTCGGCCCATCCTGGCTGAGTCCACCATGGCCCGCCAGACATCGGTACGCCACCTCCAGCTCGAACAGCAGCGCACCGTACGAATGCAAATATACTCTTCTTGTATTTACTAGGCCAGCCGTTTGAATACATCGAGGCCTATGGTCTTCCCTAAGTGCCCATTCACACGTTGCTCTTCTGCAAGTCGGCGCGTGCGTGCGCCGCCATGCAATGACTGCGGCGCGGCGCACAAGAGATGGGATGCTCGCGCGCGATATGGTCCGCGTCTCATGTTCGACGAGACAGCGCTCCGCGCCAGTTAGCAAGCCCGACCACACGGTCGGGGGCTCTTGGGGCGGATTTATGGAGGCGCTCGTGCCCCCTGTCGGAACAGCAGAGAGTTGATAACGTCGCGGCTCAGGTAGCGCGACCAATTAACGGTTCACGAGCTTCGCCGGAACCAGCAGGATCATCGCGGCGCCTAAGGTCACGACGCCGGCGGACACGTACATCGCGATCGTCGCGGAATGCGTGAGATCGCGAAGCCAGCCAATCAGGTAAGGGCTCACGAAGCCAGCCAACCCCGCGAACGCGTTGATGGCTGCGATACCGGTGGCAGCTCCCGTTCCGCTCGAAATTGCCGTTGGCAGGGCCCAGAAAAGCGGCCCCGGTGTTAGTACTCCTGCGGCTGCCAACGACAACCCGAGCATCGACAGTGGCACGTTGGACCCTGCCCACACTGTGATCAGATAACCGATCGCGCCCATCGACATCGGAATGATGAGGTGCCATCGGCGCTCACCCGTGCGGTCAGAGTTCTTGCCGAACGAAATCATGCTCACTGCGCCGACGACAAACGGAATTGCGGAAAGCAGGCCAATCATGATCGGGTCCCGTACGCCCGATCCGCGAATCAACGTTGGCATCCAGAAGGTCAGCCCGTACTGCCCCATGATCACGCAGAAGTAAATCAATGCCATCAGCAAGATGCGGGCGTCGCAAAATACCTGTCCAACCGTACTTGCAACACGCGTCTGGTGCGCGCTCGTACCATCCAGCGCGTTCGTCAGAAGCTCGGCCTCCTCAACTGTGAGCCATTTCGCGTCTCCAGGGCGATTGGCCAGATAGAAGAATGCGGCCACACCAAGAACGAGAGATGGAGCAGCTTCGATCAAAAACAGCCAGCGCCAACCCGCATATCCGTGCACGCCTTTGAAAGCTTCCAGCAGGAAACCTGAGAGCGGGCCCCCAACGATACCGGCCAACGGAATACCGACCATGAAAATGGCCAGGACGTGCGAGCGCCGATGCGCCGGGTACCACTGCATCAGATACAACACGATTCCAGGATAAAAGCCAGCTTCCGCAGCGCCGAGAAAGAACCGCAACACGTAGTACTCGGTTGTCGTCTGCACGAAGAAGAAGGCCCCGGAGACGAGTGCCCATGTCACCATAATGCGGGCTATCCACGCCCGGGCACCCACACGCTGCAACATGAGGTTGCTCGGCACTTCGAATAGGAAATATCCGATGAAGAATACGCCTGCCCCCAGCCCGTACGCGGTTTCGCTGAAATGAAGATCACCTAACATTTGCAGCTTGGCGAAACCGACGTTTACCCGGTCGAGATATGCCGCCACATAGCACAACACCAGGAAGGGGATGAGCCGAAGCGTCACCTTCCGATACGTCTGCTCTTCGAACCCTGCTCCGCGCCGGACGCCTGCATCGATGTCTACAGCCCCGCTCATAGTTTCCTCCCTCATTTCGCCCAAGCGATGGAAAAGATAGTACGTTTGTATTCGGATGGAATGCTGTTGTGTACTAATGATATGCGTTCAAAATACAAAGCAAGGGTTTTTTTAACGATCTTCCGGTTGGGCTGGCAACTGAAGGTTGCTGCAATGCAAGGTGAGGCCAAAGGATCGCGCGGGACGGCCCTCACGGCAGCACACTCTGATGCTCTAGAATCGCGGATCGTCGAGCGGCTCGATACGCTTGGCGATGCGCAAGGAAACATCCCTGACGGCGCTAGAAGCACGAGAAGCACGACCGCCTCGTCGCATCAAGGGACGTCCGTCGGAGGCGGCCGAAATGGAACGGCATCCATGCTCGGTAAGAGGCAAGTGAAAAATCGCCGCGTTGATACGTTGCAGTCCGATTGGAGTCGCGCGAAACGGCGTAACGCATCGCCTCACGGCAGTGTCGGTCGGGTCGCGGCACTGTAACCGGTGCAGTTTTGCGCGCACCTGGTCGCCGACTCGTTGAACCGGAAACGGGTCAATGGTCGGCGAAGCATCAAGGATGGCCGACAACGGCGGAAGCGCCGGAAAGTCTTCTTGATAACAACGATGGCGCCGTGCGGGGCACAACTTTCAGCGACCACCAACGCAACGAACCCCGCAGGCAACGCGTGCCTGAATGGCCGACATGCTACGGCTAGTACGCACGATGCTGTGGTTCCGTCCGCGGGTGCGCAGCTGTTTCAACGCCCGTTTCAGGAAGATGCAACATCACGAAACAGCTTGGGTGGCAGACACTCCAGATCCGCGACGTTGTCGTGTTGGCCTGATGCCGTCCACACAAGTCATTCGCTTAGCAAAATAAGACCTTCTGCGTATCGGTTTCCGCTGAGAGAACAGCAAGATCCAGGTGACCATTCGCGAGCAGCGGCTGGAGTTCCGCCGTGGGGGCGCATTGCACCTCTCTTACGCTCGCTGACGCCCTACTCCCATGCCGACGGAGTACACAACCGAGGCGATAATAAGACCGACAAACCACGCATACGTATAGATTTGCATGAATACGTCCGGTACCGACGGGAACGCCGACGGAAAGGCAGTCTTCAGAAAACCCGGAAGATTGGGAATCGCCCCGCACGCAAAAGCGACGACCGCAATCGGATTCCATCCGTTCTTGTATGCATAGATGCCGTCCGGCTCGAAGAGCTGCGCCGAATCTAGCTTCGTACGCCGCACAAGAAAGTAATCAACGATCATTACCCCCGCTACCGGCCCAAGCAATGCCGAATAGCCGACCAGCCAAGTGAAAATATAGCCCTGCGTGCTCGAAAGAATCTTCCACGGCATCATCGCGATAGCAATGGTGGCCGTGATCATACCTCCCATGCGGTAGGAGATACGACTTGGAGACAGACTTGCAAAATCATAAGCAGGCCCAACTAGATTGGCGGCCAAATTGCAGCACATCGTGTCCAGCGTCAGGATTACCAGTGCTATCCCAACGCCGACGCCCGTCATCCGGCCGGTTAGGTCGATCGGGTCCCAGACGGCCTTACCATAGATCACGACGGTCGCAGAAGTGACGACAACAGACATCAGGGAGAGCAAGGCCATCGGTATCGGTAAGCCAACTGTCTGGCCCAGGACCTGATCCCGCTGTGATTTCGCAAAGCGCGTGAAGTCAGGGATGTTGAGCGCAAGGGTCGCCCAGAAACCGACCATAGCGGTGAGATTCGGCCAAAACGTCACCCAGAACAAACCCTCTTTCGCCCCACCCTTCACAAAGGCAGACGGCGCCGAGAGCATCGCACCGACACCACCTGCCTTTGAAGTTGCCCACCAGACGAGGGCAACACACATTGCAATCTTGACTGGGGCCGACAAACTCTCGAGTCGGCGGATCGACTCGGTACCGTGGAGAATGAAGTAGAGCTGCAAGGACCAGAAGGCGAGAAAACAACCAAGTTGACCCGCCGAAATGCCGAGCAACGGCAATACCGCCCCGGTCAACGCATTTCCAGTGAGAATATTCGCCAGCGAGTACATCGCACTTCCGCCAAGCCAGGTGTGGATGCCGTACCAACCGCAAGCGATTACCGCGCGCAAAACCGCCGGCAATTTGGCCCCCTGCGTGCCGAACGACGAGCGCACCAGCACGGCGAACGGGATGCCGTATTTTGCGCCGGCATGACCAATGAGCAACATCGGCAGAAGCACAATCATGTTGCCGAGCAGGACAGTGAATACCGCCTGCCACGGTGACATGCCCTGCCCGGTCAGACCGGATGCGAGCATGTATGACGCAACGTTCATCACCATCCCGACCCACAGTGCGGCGAAGTGCTGCCATTTCCAGGTGCGCTGACCGGCACCTGTCGGTGCGAGATCTTCGTTGTACAGTTCGTCCCCTAAACGCTGCTCGCCTGCACTACCTACAGCAGTAACCTGACTCATGACGCCCGCTCCTTCCCGTGTCGTCGACCTAATATCCAGTAACCGCTGCATCGGCGAGCGGCAGATGACTTCACTGCATGTCGGTTCCTAAAAATCGCCTCCAGCCCTGCTCGCCTTCAATCTTCGCCCTAAGCGATGGATGCGATCGAGAACATCACTCGAAACTGATCTTGCGATCGCGATTCCGTTGACGAACGAGATCGCGAAGCGGGTCGTCTTGCATTTCCACGGAGCACTTCTGAATACAAAAAGACGCCATTTAAGATCCGTCGGACGCATCTTCCGGATACAAAAATATCCAAACATCCCGGCTTACCCTAGGCTGCTCAGACACGACAGGCCTACGCCTCATGCCGTCCCCCTGGAACTGATTCGCAGCATATCCACTCCACGAATCAACGCGCCCATCCACTACTCAGAGGGACGGCGATAATGGAGCGCTTACGCACGACGTGCAGCGCAACCCGAAGGTGATCGAGGCTTATCTGGGTGCGGCGGTCCACTGATGGCTACGGCAATGTTGAAAATCAAGGGCCTGCAGGTCAATTGCGGCGGCATCCAGGCAGTCAAGGGCGTCGATATGGAAGTCCAGCAGGGCGAGCTCGTCACGCTGATCGGCGCCAACGGCGCGGGAAAGACCACGACCATTCGAGAAGATCTTCAAGGTGGTACGCGAGATCGCGAGGGAGGGTATCACGATGCTGCTCGTCGAGCAGAACGCACGGCTCGCGCTGCAGGCCGCCAACCGGGGTTACGTCATGGACTCCGGGTCCATCACCATTTCGGCAACGCCAAAGAGATGCTCGACGATCCGAAGGTGCGTGCCGCGTATCTTGGGGAGTAAGTCGCGCCAGCACAACGCCGCCGACCATCGCGCCTGCCTGCAGGGCGGCCGGCATCGCCATCACCGCGTCGAAACAGCCCCGTTCAAGGCTGCGCTCCGCGGCATTCCAGCGATTCCAGCAGCCTGTCGGCGACATGAGCAGACCATGCCGCTATCGACAGACTCGGCGGCGCTCCGGGAGACTCCGGGAGGGCCGAGGCATCTACCACATAGAGTCCGGGATGATCGAAAATCTCGCCATTCGCGCCTATGACGCCGTTCGAATTTGACGTGCCCAGACAAGCGCCCCCAATCGGCTGAACAGTGACAGGCGCAGAAGGCGCATACACCTTTGTATTGGTCTTGCGCTCTATAGTCGTGACTTCCCAGTCAATTTCCTGATAAATACTGTTCTCGCTCTTTCTGTACCTTATCTTGAACTTACCGCGGACAATTTCCATCGACCCATTGCTGTCATCGCGACCAAAAGCAACCATGAATGAATTCTTGCACAGCCACCGCCTCACCGGCGCGGGCATCGGTATGCGGTCGAATCCCTGAACACTCGCACGAAGCATCTTGACGGATTTATTCGTCGAGTCTCTCGATCGGAATGGAGCTGAAAGCGGCATGCCATCAGCAATGTCTTGCTTGCTGTTCTCTTTCCAAAACCCAAAGAAGCCTCCATTGGTGCCGAATTGGTAACCCAGCCGCGGCATCCCGTCCAATCCATGCTCGACATCACGACTTCTCAATAACAATCGAACGGTATTCAAGCCACCCGCAGCCAGGACAACGTGTCTCGCGAGCACCGTTTCGTCCTGCCCGCTTCGCTGATTACGATAGCGAACTTCATATCGCATGCCGACCGCATCCCGTGTGTTCAGCTTGCGAATCGACTTTACCTCGCATAGGTCGCGCACAACCAGGCCATGCTGCATCGCCGGCCAAACGAAAGAAAAATCCAAAGTCGTCTTGCCGCCAGACGGGGACCCGAGAAAACTATTGTTTCGCATGTCGCATTCCCATCTCTCGACCCCGTACCGATCGACTACCTTTGCAGCCAGGCCCGGTTTCTTCGGCAACAAAAACCCAACGGGCGGACTCATCATCCCAGCGCTCGATAGCTCGCCGTTGTAGTTGGTTTGATCGATGCCATTCGGGACCCTATCGTCAGGCGATATGGATCTTGCAGCGAGCAACGTGAGAATTTCATCGTAATACTTATCCATATGCTCTCGCGAAATGCCCGGATGACGATCATCCCAGTAATTCGGATCGGACGGCCTGCCCAGCATCCCCGCATATATGTGACTGCCACCTCCCACATTCGAAGAGCAGATCACATTGATGCCGTCGCCCAAATACACTTCGACGAATCCCTTTTTATTGAGGAGGAACTCGTCTTTTATGAAATGTGCCCTGATCGATCTCAAGCTGTAAGTGAAGGCTTGAGATCCTTGCGGGAGCGGCGCCAAATCCTCGATGCCCGTCGATCGAATTGGAACCGTATTTCTCCACGGACCACGCTCGAGCATCAGAACATTTCGCCCAGCTTCAGCAAGGCGACGCGCCGCAACCGCCCCACCAAAACCACTCCCTATCACCAATATTTCCACTTGTTTATCGATAGCCATATCCATTTCCCATGATTCCGGATGTACGGTCGTACCGTTCCGACTCGCCCGTCGAGAGAAATATTCGCTCTGGAAATCTGCCGCACAGCCATTGCCCACCGCACCGATTCATGAAGGACCTGGGCTGACCGGTGAGCTGCCAGCGCTTGTCAGGCAGCTTTCTTTCGGGCCTGTGCGGTGGTGGCGCAGCTTCGCACGGCTGCTTCGGACGCGAGCGTCTCGATGATGGGGCAGTCGGGCCGGTCGTCACCATTGCAGCACTGCACCAGAGATTCAAGCGCACCCCTCATCTCCTGGAGCTCCTTCAGTTTTTCGTCTAGCTCCGCGATGTGCGCCTGGGCCAGTGTCTTAACCTGCCGGCTGGAGCGCTCGCGGTTCTGCCATAGGTCGAGCAGTTCACCGATCCGGTCCAGTGAAAAACCGAGGTCCCGACAGTGGCGGATAAACCGCAGCCGGCTCACATCCTTGTCGCTGTACTGTCGATAGCCGCTGCTCGTGCGGCTCGCCTGCGGCAACAGCCCGAGGCTCTCATAGTGCCGAATCATTTTCGTTGAGACCCCGGAGACGGAGGCTGCTTCGCCGATGTTCATGGTCAAGCTCCTTGAATCGGGCCGGCCGCGCTGACAGCGGTCGCCGCACCTTTCCAGCGGCGCAGCATCAGTGCATTGGTGACAACGCTCACGCTACTGAAGGCCATGGCAGCACCGGCAATGACCGGATTCAACAGGCCCAAAGCCGCCAACGGAATGCCCAGCACGTTATACGCGAACGCCCAGAACAAGCCCTGTTTGATTTTCGAGTAAGTACGACGCGAGACATCGAATGAATCCGCCACCAGGCGCGGATCGCCACGCATCAGCGTAATGCCCGCCGCTTCCATCGCCACGTCGGTGCCCGTCGACATCGACAAGCCAACGTCCGCAGCCACCAGCGACGGGGCATCGTTCAATCCGTCGCCGACCATCGCCACGATGTGCCTTTGCTTACGCAGTCCCTCAACGAAGGACGCCTTGTCACCAGGCAATAGTTCCGCACGAACTTCATCGATGCGCAACTCCCGCGCCACAGCATTGGCACTGCCCTGGTTGTCACCCGTCAGCATCACCGTCCGAATGCCAAGTTCGCGCAGGCGCGCGACGGCGGAGTACGACGCGGGCTTGACCGTGTCGCCGAAGGCCAACAACCCCAGCACGCGAGTCCGATTGCCCTCCTGCGCCAGCAGCCAGGAGATAGTGCGTCCCTCGCCTTCAAGGCGCTCGGCCGTAGCCAGCAGCACGCCCGGATCAGCGCCAGCCTCGTTCATCAACCGCGTGCTGCCCAACAGCAGCTGCCGGCCTCGCACGACGGCCTGCACGCCTCGGCCTGGCAGGGCCTGAGCGTCCTGCGCCGGCGGCACGGCGATACGATCGTCGCGCACCTTCTCCATCACCGCATGCGCGAGCGGATGGTCACTGGTCTTTTGCAGCGCGGCCGCGAGCTGAAGCACCTCATTCGAACCGCGGGAGTCGGCTGCCTCGATTGCAACCAAAGACGGCTTGCCTTCAGTCAGCGTGCCCGTCTTGTCGAACGCCACGACGGTCACCGAGTGCGCCACTTCGAGTGCTTCCGCATCCTTGATCAGGATCCCCTGGCGGGCGGCAACACCGGTGCCTGCCATGATGGCCGTCGGTGTGGCGAGCCCGAGCGCACAGGGGCAAGCGATCACGAGCACCGCCACCGCGCTGATCAAAGCGTGCTCCGCATTGCCGCTGTACATGAACCAGCCGAGGAAGGTCAACAGTGCAAGCCCGAGGACGACTGGGACGAAGACCGCACTCACTCGGTCGACGATGCGCTGAATCGGCGCCTTGGCCGCCTGCGCCGACTCCACCATGCGGATGATTCTGGCAAGCGTCGTCTCGGTGCCAATGGCCAGCGTGCGGACCTGTAATACGCCCTCCTCGTTGACCGAACCGCCGGTCACCTTGTCGCCGACAGCCTTCGCTACCGGCAGGCTCTCGCCGGTGATGAGCGACTCGTTGATGTGGCTGCGGCCGTCGATGACTTCCCCATCCACCGGCACGCGCTCTCCGGGACGAATGACGACGATGTCGCCCACGGCGACCTGCTCGACCGGCGTGGAAACTTCAACGTTACCCACCAGGACCCGCGCAACAGTCGGCCGCAAAGCATTGAGCGAGCGGATTGCATCAGCGGTCTGCCGCTTGGCACGAGATTCGAGCCATTTGCCAAGCAGCACCAGCGTGATGACTGCGGCCGACGCCTCGAAATACAGATCTGGCGTATCGCCGTTGCGGTGCTGCCACAACAGGAAAACCGAAAGCCCGTACGCCGCGCTCGTGCCCAGCGCGACCAGCAGGTCCATGTTGCCGCTGCCCGCCTTCACGGCCTTCCAGCCGGCGCGGTAGAAACGCGTACCAAGCCAGAACTGCACCGGCGTCGCCAGCGCCAATTGCGCCCAGCCCCCCAGCTCCCACTCCATGCCGAACAACTGCAGCACCATCGGCAGCAGCAGCGGAAGCGTCAGCAGCGTACCGGCGAGCACCGGCCCCCACTGCGGAAGACCTCCTGCAGCCGGTGCGGTGGATGCCGCTGATGCGGCCACGACCGGCTTAGCCACGTAGCCCGCCTTGTCGACAGCCGCGGCCAGCGTCGCGAACGACACGTCGGCATGCACCGTAACTGTCGCCTTTTCGGTCGCCAGGTTCGCCGATGCGGCCGAGACGCCGGGGACTTTCAGCAACGTCTTTTCCACCCGGCCCACGCACGATGCACAGGTCATGCCTTCGATCCCGATCTCGATCGGGCGGGAGCGCACGTCGTAACCGGCCTTGCGGACGGCGTCGGCGAGCGTCCCCGCATCCACTTCCGCAGAGGCCCGAACGGTGGCTTCCTCGGTCGCGAGGTTAACTGCGGTGCTTTCGACGCCCGGCAGTGCCTGGAGCGCCTTCTCTATGCGCGAGACGCAGCTCGCGCAAGTCATGCCTTCGATAGGCAGCTTGAATTGCAGGGATTCGGACGGTGAAGCGATCGTACTCATGAGGGTGATCTCCAATTCGTTGCTCGTTCGATGGAGAGCAGCTTGATCCTTTCCATCATTGGAAGGTCAATCGGGGCATGCAAAAAAATTCTCGGTTACGTCGATCGCGTTTACAGCAGCTCTATTGACATTCCAACGATAGGAAGCACGACAGTCTCGTCATCGTGCCGTACAACTTCGATCTCGAAGCCACCGGCTACGTCGCCCCTTCCGGCCGAACCGCGGCCCGCGTGCGCGCGGAGTACGACATGCGCTTCACGCAGCGGCTGATCTTGCAACCGGATCTCGAGATCAACGCGTATGGCCGCTCGGATCCCGCTCGGCGCGTCGGCAGGGGAATCTCCGACGCCCAGCTGGGCCTGCGTTCGCGTTATGAGATTAGTCGGCGTGTCGCCCCTTACATCGGCGTGGAGTGAAAGCGCCGCTTCGGCGGCACCGCCGGTTTCGCCCGCAACGATCATCAAGCCGTCTTCGACCAGCAATGGGTTGCCGGTATTCGCACTTGGTATTAACTGCAGCAAGCCTCTTGACATTCCGACGATGGGAAGCTGGATAGTTCCAACGTCTCATCGACAAACCCCTTTAGGAGAAACCTCATGATTGCCTTTGAAGTGAATGACATGACTTGCGGCCACTGCGTCCGCTCCATTACCGAAGCGCTGAATGCAGTCGACAGCCACGCGAAGTTCACCGTCGACTCGGCCAATCATCTTGTAACAATCGAGTCGACCGATGCCGATCCGGATAAATTGCGCGACGCCATTGTGGATGCCGGTTACACGCCCGTGCGAGTCGAGGACGGTACTGCCAACGTATCTGCTCAAGCGACGAGCTGCTGTGGACAACAGCACTAAGGCTTGCTCGCCCGCGGCGGCGCCGGCTCGCGATGAACACCGTCACTGCTCCACTGCGGCGCCGTCGGGAACGCGCATGATGCGCACGACACAAGCTACGATTCCGGCATCGTACTTCGGAATCGTCCTAGGCCTCGTCGGTCTAGGGCAGGCGTGGCGCGCGGCGGCGCCTCTATGGCAGCTGCCGCCGGCGGCGGGTGAATCTGTCTTGGCGATCGCCGTGCTGGTCTGGGCGATACTCATCGTCGGTTACTCGTGGCAAGCCATCCGTCACTTGGAGTTGGTAAGAGCTGAGTTTCTGCATCCCGTGCAGGGCGGTACGCCTGCATTGGTGGCGGTTTCCACTTTGCTCGTCGCCATGGCAGTCCTTCCGTATTCGATGACCGCGGCGTGGTTTCTAGCCATTAGCGGCATCATGTGGCACGTCGCCTTCAGCCTATGGCACACGGGCACGCTGTGGCAAGGCGGGAAGAGCTCGATGGATATGGTGCCAACGCTGTACCTGCCGACCGTTGGCGGCAACTTCCTCAGCGCGGCGACACTCGCCACGTTAGGCCGCCCAGATTGGGGCTGGCCGTTCCTCGGGGTGGGGCTGTTTTCGTGGTTGGCCCTCGAATCGCTAATCATTCAGCGGCTATGTCATTCGACGGCGCTACCCGCGCATCAGCGCCCCTTGCTCGGCATTCAGTTCTCCCCGGCGGTCGTTTGCGCCATGGCTTGGTTGGCATTGTCTCCAGGCAGCACTGACCACTGGCCGCTCATGCTATGGGGCTACGGTCTGTTCCAGTTGGCGCTTGGCCTACGCCTCGGACCCTGGCTGGGCGCCCAGCGCTTCAGCCCTGCCTACTGGGCCTACACGTTCGGCGTCGGGGCCGCGACGGTCTGCAGTCTGAAGCTCGCTCAGTCAGGCGTGCGCTCGGCGCAAGTATTGGCGCTACCGGTATTCGTCGGCGCCAACCTATTTATCGGATACCTCGCAATACGCACGGCGCATCTGTTGGTCACAAGTTGGGCCTCATCACAGCGGCAATGACTGAATATCGAGCAAGTTCCATCGGATCGCATTGAAGGGAATAAATCCGGTCCTGCAGCGTCCACCGGAAGACGGGGATGTGCCCCGTTACACGGAGTAAGGATGAGCTGGATCAAAACCAAGACCACCGCAGCCAATCGATGGCGCGCGCTTCGTTGGCCCATGCTTCTGGTTGCCACAGCAATGGCAACGGCAGCTGGAGCATTGACGCCTAAAGAGGCGTTCCGCGCGGAAAACGACGCAGCGATGGACAAGATGATGACCGCGATGGCTGTCAAGCCCTCTGGCGACATCGATCGAGATTTTGCGGCCATGATGATTCCGCATCACCAAGGTGCTATCGATATGGCTTTGGCGGAGTTGCGCTACGGAAGCAACGAGCAGTTGCGGCGCATTGCCCAGGAAATCATTGTGGAACAGCAGCAAGAGATCGCTGCAATGCGATTCGCTTTGGGCGAACCACTTCCACCTTCCGTACCGTCGCCGACCCAAGTCGGTGTACCCGCGCCTCGGGCCTCTACGCCCGAACACCACGATCACACGCACTAGGAGCCCAAATGCTCAAGAAACTCTTGCTCTCGTCGCTCGTTTCATCCGCACTTTTCTCGACCCTTACCGTTGCTGGCCAGGTGCCAGGCCGAGAGAGCGATGCGGATATCGCCGTCAGTCACGGAGACCGTATCTACGCGGCCGAGCAATTTTCGAATACCGTATCGGTGACAGACCCGGCCGACAATCGGCTGCTTGGCGTCATCCGTCTGGGCGACCCCGCGCCCAGCAGCTTTAGCCCGCTCTATCATGGCCAGGTGCTGGTCCACGGCCTCGGCTTTTCGCCCGACCATCGAACGCTCGCGGTGGTATCGATTGGCTCGAACTCGGTGACGTTCATCGACTCGGCCACCAACACCGTGAAGCACACGACCTACCTTGGCCGCTCTCCCCATGAGGCGTTTTTCACACCAGATGGCAAGGAAGTCTGGGTGACTGTTCGAGGCGAAAACTATGTCTCGGTGATCGACGCTGCAACCTTCGAAGAAAAAACACGTATCACGACGGCTGCCGGCCCAGGGATGCAGATCTTCTCGCCCGATGGAAAATACGCATATGTTTGTTCATCCTTCAATCCCGAGACCGCCATCGTAGAGGTCGCGTCTCACAAGATCATCGCGAAGGTGAAACAGGACAGTCCATTCTGCCCGAACATCGCAGCGTCGCCAGACGGCAAGCAGGTTTGGTTCACACTCAAGGACATTGGCACGACGACAGTCTTCGATGCGCGCCCCCCATTTGGTGTCATCAAGTCGTTCGAGACCGGCCCGATTACGAACCATGTTAACTTCGCCAAAACAAGTAACGGAACGTTCGCATATGTGACTGTGGGCGGGCTGAACCAAGTGAAGGTCTTCCGCACGGATGATTTCTCCCAAGTTGCGACCATCCCTGTCGGCAACCTCCCGCATGGAGTGTGGCCTTCCGGGGACGGTAGCCGCATCTACGTCGGCCTCGAAAACGCCGACGCTCTCGCCGTCATCGACACGGCGTCGAACACGGTTATCGGCAACGTACCGATTGGTCAGGCGCCGCAAGCCGTCATCTACGTTCCTAATGCAGTGCCTAGCGGCGACGACGGTATGCACAACCTTCAGGAGCTAGGCGTGGCGGGCAAAGCGGCCTCACTGTCGCTGGCCGACGTGGGCAGTGGCGCGACTCGCACCAGCGTTGCGCTGTTCGATCAGGGGTTGTCCCAGGTCATGCAAGCATCCGTCACGGGGTTGAAACGAAAGCAGCCCTATGTCATCGCGTTGGCCAAGAAGGCTGACGGCTCCGGCGCACTGGAACCCCTGGCGAACTTCGTGACCAACCCAGCAGGTTCCGCCGTCGTCAACGCAGTCGGTCCGATCCGCCAGATCGTCCAGGCTCAGGCAGCCGACACCCGACGGTATCTGGTGGTTGCGCCCATCGTTGACGGTAAACCGGGCGCGCCAGTTCAATTGCAGGTCGCCACGCAATGATCGGCAGCGCTGGCATGGCTCTCATCGCGGAACTCGAGCCGCTGATTCCAGCGTTGCGTCGCTATGCCAGTGCAATGGTGCGTGACCGCGATCTCGCTGACGATCTCGTTCAAGACTGCTTGGAGCGGGCCATAAGCAATTGGGATACGCGGCGGCGAGCGGAGAACACTCGGCAGTGGGTTTTCGCTATCGCGCACAATCTCATCGTCAACAAGTTGCGGCAGCGCGCGCGGCGTGGGCTCCATCTCGACATCTCGGACGTCGATGAAGAAGCCCTCGCCACCCCTGCACCCCAGGAGCACCGAGTCCGCCATCGCGAACTGATGAAGGCATTGGCCGCCCTACCCGAGGATCAGCGCAACGTGCTATTGCTGGTATCGGTGGAGGACCTTACCTATGCGGAGGCTGCCAAGACACTAAACATCCCGATCGGAACCGTGATGTCCCGTCTCGCCCGAGGAAGGGAGCGCCTTCAACGCGCACTCGACGGCGACCAGACGCGGGAAGCAAGCCCTCGAGGCGAACCGCTCTTGCGGAGGATGAAGTAAGTGGACAAACCTCGGACCCCAGCTCCTATCGTGGAGGAAGATCTCCATGCTTTCATTGACCAAGCGCTTGATGCCGGTCGTCGCAAGGAAGTTCAGGACTATCTAGATCGTAATCCGGAGGCCGCGGCCACCGTCGCAATGTTCGCTGCTCAGCGGCAACTCTTGAGGTCCGCGCTTACACCCATTGCGGACGAACCTATTCCGGAACGGTTGCGAGTGCACTCGCTACTCAAGCATCGGCGCAGCGCAAGCCCTGCTCCTTGGCGAACGGCCGCTACAGTCGTGCTTGCACTCGCGACCGGGACCGTCGGCGGCTGGCATATGCGCGGGGCACTGGTACCCAACGGCGGTGTTGCGGTGCTTGCAGGCGAGGCGCGAAGCAGCTACATGGCGTATGCAACCGATCCCTCCGAGGACACCGATAAGGCGGAATTGCTCAAGTTGGTGTCGGACAAACTGCGGCGGCCGGTCGAGATTCCGGACCTCAGTCGAGCGGGCTACCGGTATGTGGGCGGTAGGTTGGTCGCAACAGGTCACGGTTCAGCCGGTTTGTTCTTCTACGATAGCGCTGATGGGACACGCATGGCCGTCATGATCAGGCCGATGATCCATGAGAAGGAGGCGCCCATGATGGAGCAGACCACGGGGAACGTCGGAGGTGTCACCTGGGCGGCTCGGGGACTTGGCTACAGCGTGGTTGGCACCGAAGCGCCTAGTCTGCTGCACCCCATCGCCGACGAGGTACGCCGGCAGGTCAGCTCCAAGTCCCCAACCTAGAGCACGCACTCAGAACAGCTGCCGTGCACTGAATCGTCGCCAACCAAGCTGGCTCGCGGCAGCGTATCCGGCAATCCTTCTGTCGATGCCACGAACCTATCCTGTAGGCTCGTGGCTCTGGCATACGGATGCGAATCGCGCTTACTATCGCTCGGAAACTCTACCGCGGTTTGTGCTCGATTCCGCTGAGATTCAATAGCCGCTCTTCGCGGGTTTTGCATCGATCTGCCATGTTTCGCTGACGATCCGCGCGTCGCGATACGTCAGGACATAACGCACGCGGATCGGCTGCTTGCCCTCGAACACGACATTGGCCGTCACGCTGGTGCCCTTAGGATTTGCTGCCTCCTCGATCCCATCGACCGACACCTTCATCGGCCCCTGAGCCTTCGTGAATTTCTCCCAGACGCTGCGAATGGCGTCGATTCCCGCGTACGTACCGTCCAGCGGGCCACCAACCCAATTGAATTGCGCATTGTCGGCATAGCCGCGCATCAGTTGCGCGACGTCGCCCGACGCGATGGCCTGAAAGTGCTGGTTCGCCTCAGTTGAGGCCAGGTCGGCCAGAGCGGCCGTTGATGCGATCGCGAGAGCAGCGGCGAGGACGAGCTTTTTCATTATTAAATCTCCGAAAAGAAAATGCGTGGAGTGGACTGCGCGAATTTTCGTTGAAGAGGTGAGAGTCACGCCGAGGGGCGAACCCGAGGTTCTATGAAAGTTCATGGGCAAGTAAGAGACTACCGCGCAAATCACCGCGGTCACGAACCGAGGCTGGCGGACGACGATGGCGATCGTGCGGCCGACGGCAAGCTCCGCCCAGCCCAGGCCGCAAGCAGACCAGCCAGCACACCGCATCCGGTTCCGGTCAAGAAGGCGGTGCGGCGGCCCCGGCGTAGGGTAATTGCCCCGGCCGGCAGGGATGACGCCGCCATCCCGACGACAAAGGTCGAGATCGGCAAGGTCGCCGGCGCAGGGCTCGGCGCTAGCGCGTTTCCGACAATCGCGCCCGTCGCGTATATGACGGTCGAGTTCCCGCCCGCCAGCGCCTGAGCGATGGTGAGCCTGGCGACGTTGCCCTTCGCATGAGCGTAAAGGGACGACGATGGCACCTCACTCAAAGTGCCGGCATTGACCTCTGACATGGGATTCAACCTGATAAGCGCGCGCTGTCCGCCTTCCCCATGACGAGGACCATCCGGAACCGGACGTCGCCGGACTTTACTTTCTGGTAGGCCGCGAGCGCGTTTTCCAGCGGCATGGTCTCGATCATCGGGCGCACGCTGGTCAGCACGCTGAAGTCCAGCGTTCTTTCGCTCTCGTAGGGCGTGCCGGTCATCGATCCCGCGACACTCTTTTCGCCGACGACGAGCTGGCCAGTCGAGATCGACAGCGGGTCCTTGGCCACGCCCAGCACGATTAGCCGGCCTTGCGGCGCCAGGCCGCCCATCAGCGCTGATACTGTCTCGGCATTGCCGATCGTGGTCACGAGCGCTTGCGCGCCCCCCATGGCCTTGAGCCTCGCGGCAGCGTCCTCGAGATGGGTGTCAATGTAGACATGCGCGCCCAGTGCCAGCGCGTCTTCCGCAATGTCCTGCCCCCTGCCGACCGCCGCGATCTTGAAGCCCATCTTACGTGCGTACTGCAACGCCATATGGCCCAAGCCGCCGATCCCTAAAACGGCCACGAGATCTCCGGGCTCGGCGCCCGACTTTTTCAGCGCATTGAAGGTGGCGATGCCGGCGCACAGGATCGGCGCGGCCTCCTCGGAACTCAACTCGTCGGGGATGGAGACGAGGCCCGTGCTGCGCGCCACCATCATTTCCGCGTAGCCGCCGTCGCAACTGGAGCCTACGATGGGCTGGTTCGTGCACAACTGAAATTGCCCGCGCCGACATTGCTCACATGCGTTGCAATGGCCGCCGAGCCGACCCACACCAACTCGTTGCCCGACCGTCCAGCGCGCCGGAGTTCCCGGACCGACTGCAGCGATTCGGCCGACCACCTCGTGGCCAGGCACCCGGGGAGGCAGCACTGCCGGATCAACATTTTCAATCGTGCCGGCATCGGCACCGCAAATGCCGCAGGCTTCGACCTCGATCAACACTTCGCCCGCGCCCGGCGACGGGGTCGCGCGCTCAACCAGTTCCAACATGCCAGGTTTCGTCGCCTGCATGGCTCGATACGTTTTTCTCATGCTCATCGGTCACAAAGTCAGTCATAGGGATAAAGATCGCATGCTGCCTTCCGGCAGCGTTCCGGCTTCCAGTGGTTTCCCGGCACCGCTGCGCAACTATCGTCCTTACCCCCTGCTGGCAGCATCGATGGCGCCCACCCCCCATCTGATGTCACGAGGAAGAGCTATCGTCGACCTTCGGATTCGACGGGATTCTTCTCCGATTTTGTCTCACTGCCAAACGAGATAAAGTGTTGCTCATTGAAAGAAAAACTTTCTTCCCGTGAAAACACCCGTTCATCTAAACGCATTGCGTGCATTCGAGGCCAGCGCGCGCCACCAGGGCTTTTCGGCGGCCGCGGTGGAACTGCACGTCACTCCTGCGGCAGGCGACTACGATCGGTCGGATTGGTGCCGGTCACGTTGGAAGCACCGACGCAAGAGATCGCGCGGCCTACCCCGGCCCGGCCGCTACGCCGGCCGTCAGAGCTGCGGCGGTGGGCGCCATCGAGATTAACGTGGGCAACACTCGAGCAGCGCCAAGCCGACCAATCGAACGCGGCCTGGCGGGCCCGGGGTTGCTCTCGCACGCGAATCAGGCGATTCTCTATGCGCTGAACCGATGGTTGGCGCTCACGCGCTATTGCGACGATGGCCGGCTGGAGATCGATAACCTGCCGGTCGAGCGCGCGTTGCGAGGAGTGGCCATCGGAAGGCGGAATTACCTCTTTGCCGGCCCGGACTCCGGCGGCGAACGTGCTGCCGCGATTTACAGCCTCATAGGGACGGCAAAGTTCAACGACATCGATCCCGAAAGCCTATCCGCGCTTCGTATTTGCCCGCATCGCGGATCACCCGATCAACCGCGTCGACCAGCTCATGCCGTGGGCCGTCACGGATCAACTCCGCAACGCCAACTGAACATCACGACGCCGTCGTCAGTAAGCGCGCAATAAACCACGTGGCTTGCGCGAGGAGGCCGGCAGTGCGTCAGGCGGCCGGCGGGCTGAGCCGCCATGGAAGCAGCGCCTCGTAATCGTCCGCGCTCTGAGCAGTTGGCAGCGCCTTGAACAACCCGAGCAGGTAGCCATACGGCTCCACGCTGTTTGCCTTGCAGGTTTCGATCAGCGAATACAGGTTGGCTGCCGCATTCGCGCCGGCGACTGTGTCGTAGAAGAGCCAGTTTTTGCGGCCGACTGTAAATGGCCGAATCGCGTTCTCGCAGGCGTTGTTCGAGATCGGCCATGCGCCGTTTTCGACGTAGCGAATCAGCTTCGGCCACTGGCCCTTCAGGTAGCTCAACGCTTTGCCAAACGCGCTTTGCGGCAACACGACGTTCAACTGTCTAAGAAGCAGTGCCTCGATTTGCTCCAGCACCGAGCGACTCTCGCGTTGACGATCGAGCAGCCGATCCGCCGGCGCCATGCCTTCGCAACGCGATTCGATAGCAAACAGCGTCCCGATCAATCGAATGAATTCGCTGACGGGATGGTCGCGTCCACGTTGTGCCTTCGGCAGATTCTCTTCGGCCTCGATCATGTAACGACGCGCGTGCGCCCAACAGCCCAAATGAACGAGCTGGTTCTTGTCGGCGACATCGTTGTACGGCTCATAGCCGTCAGTCATCAATGCCGCGCCTGGCTTGATGCCAGCATAGAGCGCCGCGGCTTGCGCCGCGCTGCGCGTCGGGCTGTAGCTGAACAATCGAACCGGCGGACCGGTGCCGCTCATCTGCGCCCACATGTAGCTCTTGCGCTGCGCCGCGCGCCCGGGCTCCTTCAGCACCTGCACGGTGGTTTCATCGCCATAGACGATGTCGGCGTCGAGCAGATGATCGCGCATCAAGTTGATCAGCGGCTGCACCGCCGTACCGACGCGCACCACGCTGGCAGCGAGCGTGCCACGCGAGAGATCCCCGCCGAAACGATGCAGCAGCGCAGCGATGCGATACAACGGCAGCGCGTCGGCGAACTTGCTGACGACCACCCATGCAAGCGCCGATTCCGTGAATAAGCCCTTCGGGATGATGCGCGCCGGTGCCGGCGTGACCTTGATGCCGAGATCGCAACAAGGGCACGCGTATTTGACGCGCTGATGCTGAATGACGCGAACCTGCTGCGGCACGATATCGAGCTGCTCACTGATCTCGGCGCCGATCTCGACGAGCGTATGTCCGTCATGCGCGCAAACGCGTTCGGATTCTGGCAACTCGTGACGCACGATCTCTCGAGGGAGCATCGGGTCCAACGGCTTGCGTCCACGCTTCTTGCGTTCATGCGCGCCAACCTCGATGCTCTGTTCTGCTTCCGTCTCCTGCGCCGGTTCAGATCCCGTTGCGGCCGCCTCCGCTTCGTTTAAGAAGAGGTCGCGTTGCTCGCTCCCGCGCGCTTCGCTCTTGGCTGCAAAGAGCTGTCGCTGGAAGGCCTTGAGCTTCTCGCGTAGCAAATCACGCTCGACCGTCACCACGCGCAACTCGCTCTTCATGGCAGCGAGTTCGGTGCGTAGCGCTTGCAGCTCGTCGGTGGGAGATGAGGGTGGTGGCGGCATCGCCGGATTAGACCAGCGATGCTGGTTCGCGTTTCAGGTCACGCGCTGATAATAGCGTGTCGGGTGTGCGCGCATCGCTTCGATGTCGATACCGTCGAGCAACCAGTGCAGTTGTTCGGTTCGCAGCTTGAGCACGGCTTCTTTACGCGGCCACACGAAGCGATCCTGTTCGAGCCGCTTGTAACTCACCTCGGAATGCAGGCCTTTCCGCGGCCTCGACGCAGCTTGTCCGCATAACCCATCCCTTCCATCCGTTTAGCGGCCGGCAGCTCGTTTGCGTCGGTGAACGCTATAACCGCTCTGGC